>CAXBMO010000003.1:0-478559 GCA_963977015.1 uncultured bacterium
ATGCATTCTCGACTGGATCAGGTAATTTCTAGGTTCTAAAACACGACCTAGTCCAATTCCCCCGTTTCAACCCATTTCACGGCCTGATGCATCAGTTCGGTCGCATCTTTGAACCCCAGCTTTTCCTTAATGTGCGTACGATGTGCATCGATGGTTCGGACGCTGATATGGAGCATGCCTGCGATCTCGCGGCTGGCCTTACCTTCTCCGAGAAGCCGAAATACCTCCAATTCGCGGTCGGTCAGTCGGCCGATTCCAAAGCCTTGGGCGGATCGGCCATTGGCAAAATTTTGAACGATCCGGGCTGACACTGCATCGCTGACAAAGACACCACCGGTAAGTACTTGTCGAACAGCTTGAACCAATTTATCGGGCGCCTCTTCCTTCATGACGTATCCCCGGGCCCCGGCTCTCAGTGCGCGTTCCGCATACGTATTCTCATCGTGCATGGAGACGATGAGGACGAGGAGATTGCTATGAATTGCGCGAAGATCCTTGACCAGTTCCAGCCCGTTTTTATCCGGAAGGGTGACGTCGATCAGGACGAGATCAGGGGCTTTGATTTGTAAATCGGCGAATGCCTCTGCGGCAGTTCCCGCTTGCCCAATCACTTTCAGGTCCTTCTCGGCGTCGATGAGGGCTACCAAGCCGAACCTCATCACCGGATGGTCATCGATAATGTAGATCTCACTCATTAATGGGAGCCTTTCTTAAGGGAAGTGGACAAGGCATTCGACGGTTGTTCCATTTTCTTCAGTAGTGCGGATTTCGAATTCGCCGCCAAGAGCGCGGGCGCGATGCGCCATGGTGAGAAGACCCAATCCGGATTGAATGTTCGTGGAGTCCTGCATTCCGTGCCCGTCGTCGTGGATCCGGAGTCGGACATTGGAACCTTCTTCAAAGAGATGGATGGTGATCAGGGCTGGAGCGGCGTGTTTGACGGCGTTGTTGACGGCTTCCTGTGCGATTCGAAAGAGTTGAACCATCTCCTCCAGACTGCCGAGTTTAATCCGTTTGCTGGCTCGAAGGCGGCATTTGACCGGTGCATAAATTTGCTCGGTGGAACTCGCAAGGTCCTCCAGCGCTCCAATCAAACCCTCTGTCTCGAGAACTGCGGGAACGAGTCCTTTGGCGATTTCACGGGCTCGGACGTTGGCTTGAGAAACCATATCCCCAATCTGCGAAAGATGCTCAGCACCCTCTTCGTAAACGTTGCGGAGTCTCTGCTCGAGAACCTTGGTGAGGCACCCGATACTGGCCAGCTGTTGGCACAGGTCGTCATGAATGTCCTGTCCGATTCTTCGTTGTTCCTTTTCGCTCGCGTGAAGCACCTGTTCCTCAAGGCGTTTCTGTTCCGTGATGTCATGGGCACAAATGACTGCTCCTGAATGGTCTTCGCCCTGGGTTTGGGTTGCACGTACCGCAACGGCGATTCTTTTTCCGGACTTGGTGACACACCAGACCGTCTCTTCCGTTTTTTGATGCTCAGCGACGGTTTTCATGATCCGCCCGCATCGCCCGGAATCTTCTTTTGGGAGGAGCATCTCTGCCGATTTCCCAATCACTTCTTCGGAGGAATATCCATAAATCGTCTCCGCGCCCCGATTCCAACTTAGCAAAATGCCATCTGATCGAACCATGAAAACCGCATCGTGAATATTGGCCAGGATCTCTGCCTGCTTCTGAAGCGCTTGGTTGCTGTGCTGCAATTCCGTTGCATAAGCGGTTAGTTTGTCTTCGGCGTTCTTTCGCTCGGTGATGTCTACAATCGAGCTGACGATGAGCTTCCCTTCCGGGGT
This sequence comes from uncultured bacterium, assembly GCA_963977015.1. Lineage (GTDB taxonomy): Bacteria > Verrucomicrobiota > Verrucomicrobiia > Verrucomicrobiales > DEV007 > JBCDHN01. The sequence goes on from CAXBMO010000003.1 coordinate 1,800, forward strand.
ATCCACCGGGGTAATGCCGATCTCGACCGGAAACTCCTTGCCATCTTTTCGAACGGCGTAGAGGTCTCGGCCTTGTCCCATCGCGCGGGTCGTGGCCGCTTTCGCATACTGTTGTCGATGCCCAAGGTGACCCTTTCGAAGATTCTCTGGAACCAAATCTTCGATCTTCAGTTGCAGGAACTCGATACGCGAATAACCGAAAAGCTCTTCTGCGGTTTTATTAACGAGGACGATTGAGCCACGGAAGTCTGCGGCCACAATCCCATTGGGGGCTGCTTCAAGGACTCGTTGAAAAACGTCCTGAGCATCCGGTGTTTTGGTGTGTCCCATATACACCTCTTTAGCTGAAAAATGCGAGAAATCCAAGTTGGCTAGTCGTTATTGGCCCACATTCGGGCTATCCCGAAGCGAGGGATTGAACCGAGATTGGTGATGAAATCCATCTGAGCGATCTTAGAATCCCTTCGCTGAGGCGACCTCGCGTGAATTGCTCAACAATGTGCGGAAATAGTTCATCCCATTTTCGTCAAACCATGATCCCGCGTTCAAAAATCTTGTCTCCAAGGTGAAATTGAAACTAGTTTGAATCACTATGTTCCGGTCCATTTCAGCTCTTGTCCTTCTGCTTCAGACTGCCTTGCCTTTGGTGGCGAAGGATTCCACGGAAAACTTTGAGAGTTTTGCGGTGGGAACAGAACCGGATTTATTCATCCTTGACGGAACCTTCACGGTTGAGCTGGATGGCGGAAACAAGGTATTGAGCCTTGATCCATCTCCCTTGGTTGAAGGTACCGTTCAAATTGGGAAGTCATTGAGGACCGGTGCCGAGATTACAGCTCGAGTAAAAGGGGCTCAGAAGCGCCGGAGTTTTCCTCGTTTTGGCGTTTCACTCCATGGGTTGTCGGGCTACAAGCTCCGCGTAGTTCCCGCCAAACAAATCCTCGAATTGGTGAAGAACGACGAAGTCATTCAGACTTCTCCATTTGTCTGGTCCACGGACCAATGGCATGTGCTCAGATTAAGAGTTCAGCGATTGGACGACGAGAGGTGGTCGGTTTCCGGTTGGGTTTGGGCCGAGGCGACGAATCCGCCCGAACACGCCAACATTGAGTATATCGGGGAGGCGAAACGGTTTCAGGGAAAGGCCGCCATCATAGGCACACCCTATTCCGGAAGTCCGATTTTATTTGATGATGTACAAATTACGCCTCTTGACTGAGAAGGGGAGCTTACCAAAACCGACTGGCCCAAAAAAGGCTTTCCCGGTTGCACTGAAAATAGGTAATCAGCACGAACCGGGAAAGCGGAGTGTTTTCTTGTATTACGGGCGTTGGCCGCTCAAAACTGTGACTGTTGGTCTGGTTCTCCAGGGTGAGTCATAATCAGCTGACTTTGGCACAACGAGCACCCCTGTGATGATGCGGAGCGAAATGGTTGCCCATCAGACATTGCAATGTATTGACACTGCTCGTTTGGGCAAATCCACTCCCCATGCGTCAGGAGGGCAAGGAAGCCAGGTTCAGAGATGTGTGAATTCCCGGAGTTCGGGTTTTGAGCCTTGTATGAGGCACTGTTTTCCGGCGAGCCGGAAGAAGCGAATACCACAATGGCAAACGCAGCCAACAGCGATCCGCTGACAAGAACCTTTATCGTTGACATGTTAGACATTGGATCAGAAAACGGTTTAAATTTCAAGTCTTAAGTTATTGTGTGTGGGAGCCGTTTAAGATTAACAGTTCCAATCAAAAGACCGTGGCCAGATGACTATTTGCAGCTTTATTCAAAAAAAGTTCGTGGAATCGAAAATATGAGCGCTAGCGCAATTGAAGAGGATTTCAGCCTCGTCCAAACCCTTCTCAAGGGGGATACGAAGGCTGGAAATGAGTTTGCAAGCCGTTTTAGAGACGACCTCGTGGGGTGGCTCTGTTCCAAATGCGATGCCAATGACGGGCGTTCTCGGGAGAAAGCCGTCGACATTGTGGACAATCTGATTGCTGAGTGTGTTGCGGGGGATCCGGTGAAGGGGAAACCCCCTCTTTTGACAAAGTTCGCTGGCCGCGGATCGCTCGAGGGATGGTTGCGGCGTTCATCGCGCTGCCGGCTCATCAGTTGGTGGCGAAGTTTGGAATATCGCTCAGAACAGACCGAGTCGACGATGACCACCGAGGATGACAGCCAGCCTCTTGAGTCCCGATTTGCGGCGGCTGACTCGATTCATACCGAGCCAGCGATTGCGGAGGTACTAAAGGATGGCCTGCAGTTTGCCTTTGGCAAAGCGGCGAAAGAAGAGCCGCTGGGCGTCATTTTTCTGCGACTTTCGAGTTTGCATGGCATTCAGAAGCAGCGGTTGGCTCAGGCATGGGATCGCGATCCCGCCCAAGCCGGACGGAGAATCTCCAAGGCACTTGAGATCATTCGAAGTTCGGCCCAGGAGTATGTAAGGGCGGTGGATCCATTTCTGGATTTGGAGTGGGAGGACTACCTCAAAGTGTTTCAAACCTACCCAAGACTGCTGCATGGGGATATGGAGGACGTGGAAGATTAAGGGAGAAATTCCCAAGGTTCGCAAGGAGGACCAGGGAAAGCGTCTGCAGCTTATCCTTAATTGAACTCCCAATAGCTGAAATAGATAAAATCATGACCCTACACGAAGAATTTAACCTGATGTGCGATTTCCTCGGCGCTATGAGCCCGGAAATCGAGCCACGGGATGCCGCAGCTCTATCCGAGGAAGAGCAGCTAGTGCTCGAAAAAATTGCAAATGGTGAGAGCAGCGACAGCGAAAGAAGCAGCGTTCTTGATCTGCTTGTTGAAAATAGCACGGCGCTCGAGTTTCTCGCTGCCAAGTTGGCAGCGGGTTGAGCATTAGGTCCTCAAGAATAGAGGAAAGGAAGAACGGTTGGACCCAACCGTTTTTTCTTTTTGTAGGAGGGGACTCAGGTCAGGAGCTCAGGATAGAGAGCCAAAGCAACCTCCCTGCATCGTTCTGTGACCATTTCAGGAGCACTGGCGGATTGGACCTGTAAGACCAGCTCTTCGCAATCCTTCTTATTGAGACGCCGGATCGCCCTCTTGACGAAAGGAACCTGGCTTGCGCTGACACTCAATTCGGATACTCCCAAGCCAACCAACAGGGGAGTGGAGAGAATGTCACTAGCCATTTCTCCGCAGACTCCAACCCAAATCCCATGGCGATTCGCCGCTTCGGCCGTCATCTGAATCAACCTTAACACCGCCGGGTGATGAGGGGCATAGAGGTTGGCAACCCTTTCGTTTACCCGGTCAACCGCGATGGTGTATTGAACGAGGTCATTCGTTCCAATGCTAAAAAAATCGACTTCTTTGGCCAGGGAGTCGGCGATCAAGGCTGCGCTTGGGATTTCAATCATGACTCCCACCTTGATTTCGTTGTCGAACGGAAGACCTTCAGAACGAAGCGATGCTTTTGCCTCTTCCAGAACGGCTTTGGCGTCGAGGAGTTCCTGAAGGCACGAGACCATCGGGAACATGATGGCAACTTTACCCTGTGCACTGGCCTTGAGGATCGCACGCAACTGGGACATGAACATTTCATGTTCTTCCAGGCAGACACGAATCCCCCTCCATCCGAGAAACGGGTTGGGTTCTTCCGGAATTAGTGAACCCGGTAGTTTGTCACCCCCAAGATCAAGAGTTCTGACGATGGTGCCATGTGGATCGGAGCCCCTTGCTGTTCGTCCATACTCTTCAGTGAGGGTGTCCTCGCTCGGCATACTGCCCTGATTAAGGTACAAATACTCCGTTCGATATAAACCGATACCTTCTCCTCCCATTTTGATGACTTGTTCAACCTCGTAGGAAAACTCGATGTTGCAGGAGAGTGTTACTCGAAAGCCGTCGGTCGTTTCTGCAGGTTGATCGACAATCTCCTCCAAGGTCTTTTGGAGCTTTTCCTTTTCGACCTGAACCCGATCATAATGAGCAATGGTTTTTGGGGACGGGTGGAGGATCAGAACTCCTTCATAACCGTCGAGAAGCACTTCATCCCCGGTATGGACGAGAGTGTGAATATCATGAAGTCCCACGGTGGCGGGGAGATTCATGGACCGCGCAATGATGGCGGTGTGAGAAGTTTGAGCCCCGGCTTCCGTGGCAAATCCGAGGATGAGTCCCCGGTCGATTGATGCCGTCTCTGAAGGTGAAAGGTCGTGCGCCAGCAGGATATGCGGATGATCGGTCTTCGATTCTGTTGGCGATTCCTTTGTGCCTCCGGGTTTGAGATTTCGCAGAACCCGTCGGGTCACATCCTGCAGGTCGTCAGCTCGCTCGCTCAGGTAGGGATCGCCCACCTGGCGCAGGCTTTCCTTATACTCGGTAAGAACGCCAAAGAATGCCGCTTCGATGTTGATTTTTTCTTGTTCCACCCGGTCGAAGACCTGCTTTAACATGCTGTGATCCTCTAAAACCATCACATGTGCTTCGAAGATGCTGGCATTGTCGGCACCGATGGTTGAGCGGACCTGCTTGTGAAGAGAGGTGAGTTGGCGCCTTGTCTCTACCAGCGCTTGCTCGAAACGGTTCCGCTCCTTCTCGATGTCCGATTCTTGAATGGTGTAGACTTCCGGCTCATCGAATGATGGTCCGCGAACAACCGCTACGCCTGACACGATGCCGGCGGAAACTGCGATTCCCTCAATCCTTTGTTCCTCCTTGGGGCTGTCGTCTATTCGATCCATATGCTCGCTAGCGAGTGATCTAATCACATTAAGTTACAATGATCGCAATCGAGGTGATGAAGTTGCTCCTGATCAGTTTGGTGTGAAACCCCCAATAACCAATCGCTCAATCTCGGCCATGGCCTCGGCCGCATCATCTCCATCAATCGAAACTTCGACCGCCTCCCCATGCCCCGCCGCCAGCATCATCAAGCCCATGATGCTCTTCCCATTCACTTCTTCACCATCTTTCGTGACCCAAATCTCCGACTGATACCGGTTTGCGACCTTCACAAACAAAGCAGCAGGTCTAGCATGCAACCCCTGTTTGTTGGTAATCGTGAAGGTCTTGTTGAGGGCCATGAAAGTTCTCGGACTGAATTAATGTGAAAACGTAGTGTGATGGGGATTTTGCGCGCTCAAACAGGCTAATTAATCCGGCGTTCACGCATGATTTTCAACAGTTTCTTATTAAATTCGACTGCGGAATTGTATCCAAAGCTTCGTAGCTTCTGATCCAGTGCCGCAACTTCGACCAATTGGGCAAGGTCTCGCCCTGGTGCTACCGGGATTTCCACTTCGGGAACGCGCAATCCCAGTAACTGATATTTCTTCTGTTCCATACCAAGGCGATCGACTTCGCCCATGTCTGTCGCGATTCTGAGAGTGCAGACCAAGTTAAGGCGTTTTTCGAGGCGAATGCTTCCGACTCCAAACAACGCACCCACATTGATGATTCCCAGACCGCGAACTTCCATGTGGGAACGCCCGAGTTCCGGAGATTCTCCAACTAGTTCTCGATTTTCGAGGTTTCGAAACAGGACCATGTCGTCGGCTACCAGGCTTGACCCTCGCCGAAGTAGCGACAAAACGCATTCGCTCTTACCCGTGCCACTGTTTCCGCGGATCAAAACGCCGATTCCCATCACGTCTACCATACACCCGTGGACCGTCGCGGTGGGAGCAAACTCCCATTCAAGCTGAATGGTCGCCGCATTGATGAAATTCATCGTGACCATCGTCGTACGGAATACGGAGACACCACGCTTGTTCGCAATATCCAGCAGTTCGTCGGAGAGTGTGTCTCCGCGACTGATAATGATGCAGGGGATGTCTTGCTCGCAGAACTCTTTGAAGCGGCTTTTTGCTTCGGCAGGATCGAGTTGCTTCAGATAGGATCTCTCGGCCTTACCAAGAACCTGAATTCGCATGTAGGCAAAGTAATCGTAGTAGCCAGAAAGGGCTAAGCCGGGGCGATTGATGGTCGGTTCACGAATCTTGCGATCGAAACCGCTCTGATCACCGATCAAGCGCATTCCAAGCTCTTTGCCGTGCCGATCAAAGTATTCCCGGACGGTGATACTCTCGACTCGCTTGCCTTTGGGGGCTCTATCTGGTCTTGAAGATTCCAACCATCTATCCGGGTGAATCCTTACCGTCGAGATTCGGTTCGATCAGACCATAATCGCCGTCCGGACGCTTGAAGAGAACGGCAAGCTTGTCATTTTTCTGGTTCTGGAAAACCATGAACGCCTTTTCGTTCATCTCCATTTCCATTATCGCTTCGTCGGTAAAGAGCGGGCGCACCTTGAAATTCTCCTTGTGGATGATGTGGGGCTCAACGTCAGGCGTGGATTCATCAGTCTCCGTATCGGGCAGTTCCGGGGCGAAAACCTGTTCAGGCAAGACTCTTGTCTTCCCTTTTCGCGGCCGGTGGGAGCGGCTCAGCATACGAGTCTTGTATTTACGCATACGACGGGCAATCTTGCTGATCGTCTCGTCAATGGAGGCGTAAACGTCCTCGGACACGGTGCTTGCATCAATTGTGATGTGGTTGGCGCAGTGGAGAATAATTTCAGCAAAGTGCCTGAATCCATTTTCGACATCAAGAACCACTCTGGCCTCAATGATTCGCGGGTAATCCAGGTGAAGCGTTTCGACTTTCTTCCTGGCGTAGTCTCTCATCTGCTCTGTGATGCTTGAGTGACGTCCTGTTACGGTGATTGGAAGATTAACGTTTGCTGTCTGCATGATAAGTTTCGTACACTAAAAAAAAGGGAGATTCGACCCAAAACTTTCGACTTGGATCAAATCGATGGGGGTTGTTTCACATACTGAATCGCTCGCCCAGGTAGAGCTCGCGACTGACGGGGTCATTGATGAGAAAATCACTGGTTCCTTCGCGGACGACCTTACCTTCCGAAATCAGATAAGCTCGATCCACAATCGAAAGCATTTCGCGCACATTGTGATCGGTGATGAGAATTGCCAACCCCGCTTCGCGCAGGCTCAGAACAATCTCTTGCACATCATTCACCGCGATTGGATCCACTCCACTGAAGGGTTCATCAAGCATCAAGAGGCTTGGCTCCGTCACCAGGGACCGGGCGATGGTCAGGCGTCGCTTCTCACCACCCGAAAGGGTTAGGGCGACGCTCTTTTCAAGGTGAGATATTCCGAAACGCCTCATGAGGGCGTCTGTTCGTTCGATCTTTTCTTTGCGTTTCAGGTCGAGGGTTTCCATTACGGCCATGATATTCTCGCGAACCGTCAACTTCCGAAAAATCGACTCTTCCTGAGGCAAATATCCCATTCCCAAGCGTGCCCGCTGATACATGGGCATGTGGGTGACCTCCGCATGATTGAAAACGACTTTCCCGCTGTGGGGAGGGACGATGCCGACGATCATGTAGAATGTCGTCGTTTTTCCTGCCCCGTTTGGCCCCAGCAATCCGACGATTTCCCCAGGACGAACGTTGATATTCACTCCGTTGACCACGGCCCGCCCGTCATAGACTTTCTTGAGGGAGTGAGTGTGAAGGAGGAACTCGTTTTGGTTGGGTTGAGGTGCCTGGGCCGTTTGCGGAGTTGGTTGAATCGGTTGCTGGCTCGCCAGTGTTGTCATAAAAATGGATAGATAAAGAAACTGTTCTTCTCGAGAAACCTAAAGCTGCTAGTTGCGTGGCTTCAGTTTGAGCGGATTGGAATCGCCAGGCGTTACCAACGTGATCTCAGCCGGACCTTCCACGGTGTATTTTCCATTGGGGCGCAGGAAAATTCTTGTCGCCTCACTGGTGCCTTTGATTAGGTTTTGGCCGTCCTGCATTTGAGGGAAGATCATCAGGACAACGTTTCCGGTCGATGATTCGTAAACAGCGCGCCTTGCCTTGGCTACCTGGGTGTCGCCATCCGGCGTAAGCTTTTCAATGACAACGTAGCCGGAAGCAATGGCCCGTTCGATTCCGCCTGACGCGGCTGCCTGGGTGGGAGCAACCGCATTGTTCCCGTCCGCGCCCTCCTGCTTCTTCAATTCCGCTTCCAGAATGTCACAGGTCAGGTCGAATTCCGGATGATCGAGTTCCACGTTATCCTCAAATGTCACCAAATTGGTGTTCGCATCAAATTCTGCCTGCTCCGCAATGATCTTGGTAACCCGCGATGGGTCCTGATTCGGGCGAGGGATCGGTTTGATGACGGGATCGGTAGGAGTGGGAACTTCGAGAGGGCTCAGGCTTGCGGGCTTGGATGAGGAAGTGGCTGCGATGGCTTTCGCGACCACGCGCTCGTCGGAAGCCAGCGGAGCGAGTTTTGCCGCTGCATTCCGTAATGCCTCCGGATCCATCCCTTCGACCGTCTTTGCGGCGTTGTTGAGAAAATCAGAGTCCTGAGAGAGTTCGCTACCCTTCTTCATGGCGGCATCGGGATCACCGAGCAGACCCTGTCCAACCTCCAGCAACTCTTTTGCAGATTCTTGGCCAGCGAGGGCTTGGGCCGCTTCCTTCACCGCATCCTGCGTTTCCTTGTTCTCGAGCATCTGCTTCGCGGTCGACTCTACCTGCTGTCGAGTTTCAGGGTCGATGTCCTTCTCCTCGAACAGACGATTCAAGAAACCTTTCTTGGATTTCTGTCCATCGGACTGCGCAACAACCTCACCCATGAGGCTTGCAGAAACGGTTATCACAATGGTGAGGAGCAATATCTTCATTTGGAGGACAGGGTAGCGGTCGAAGTTAGAGAAGGTGATGTGGCAGCTGGTTCGGACGGCTCCGTATTGATTTCAGGGAGGGGAACCGTGGGAATCGGCATGGCTGCGCGTTCCATGTCGTAGATGACCATCTCGACGTTTCCGTTCAACTTTCCATTCTGGTGCCGCGTATCGAAAATCATCTTATCACCATGCATATCAAATTGTGGGTGTTGAATGAAGGTTTTCTCGCGACTTTTTAGTTTTTCTTCATTCACGTCGTAAACACCTCGTTCGGTGATCAGACGCAGACTCATGTCCCCGTTCTTCTGAAACATCACCACGGTCAAACCGAGCATATGAAGGAGTTCCTTGCTCTCGCGGGTTAGAACCTTGGTGTGAAGAATCGATGTGAGGATGTCATTTTCGTCAAAACTCGGGACTCTGACACTTTCCCAAGGCTTGCCGACAGGAAAGAGATCGAAAGCTTCATCGGCAATCGCTCCGCCGGAAAGCGGTGCTTTTGCGGTGCCGTTCGCAGTTTCCTGAGCGATTGCCCAAGGCCCCTGCAGGAGGGAAACAAGGGCAATAAACTGAACCAAATTGCAACGTTGAAACATGTGAGCGGCTATCTAGGAGGCGTTACGAGTTCATGAATTTGTTTGAGCTTTTTCAGCACGCCGCCCAGTTCGGAAAGAGGAATCTGGTTTGGCCCGTCGGACAAGGCTTCGCTGGGAGTCTCGTGCGTCTCAATAAACACACCGTCGCATCCCACCGCGACAGCAGCCCGTGCCAGGACGGGCGCCAAAATGCCGTCTCCCCCTGAGGATGTCCCTTGCCCTCCAGGACGTTGAACGGAATGTGTTGCATCAAAAACGACGCGGTGGCCAGCTTCGCGGATCCAGTAAAGGGAGCGCATGTCCGCGACTAAATTGTTGTACCCGTGGCTCGAGCCTCGCTCCGTAAAGAAAAATCGTTCATTCCCGAAATGTGCCAGTTTGTCGGCGATCGGTTTGATGTCCCAAGGAGCGAGAAATTGCCCTTTTTTGACATTAACCACCCGTCCCGTCTTCGCCGCAGCTTCAATCAAATCGGTCTGACGGCAGAGAAATGCCGGGATCTGAATAATGTCGATAAACTCAGCCGCAATCTCAGCCTCCTTGGGCGAATGGACGTCGGTTGTGACAGGGACGCCGAGTTGTTGACTGATTTCGCCGAGAATCTGACACCCAACGTGACAATCTGTTCCCCTGAAGGAGGAGTGAGAGGTTCGATTGGCTTTGTCGTAGGAAGCCTTGAAGACGAACGGAACCTTTAGATCATCTGTCAGAGCTTTCAGTTCCTTGGCCATGTGCCAGACGAAGCTTTCCGTCTCCATCACACAAGGGCCGAGGATAAAGAGTGGCTGAACTCCGTTCATCACGACGTCGTCGGTGATTTTAAGGTCGGGAAGGGATGTCATGAATGGGCGAATTGGTAGGCTTGTGAGCGCTGGTCGCAAGTATTTTCGTATTACGGTTAAGTAATAAGTCCTAATCAATCTGACGCACCATCCCCAGCAGACTTCAAGCTCAGTGACTTGTGGAAACTGAATGTTGACCAGTCAGGAGGCGCCTTCTTCTGACTCAGCGGTAACTTTTACGACGAACAGGGTGGTGTCGTCGTGGCCGGCGACTTCGGTGGCTTCATCCAGAATTGCGGTCGCAGTCTCTTTGGCGGTCCAGCCTTCTTCGGAGGCTTTCTCAAAAAACGCGGCGATATTCTTGTCCCACAAGCCGTCAATCACGCCATCGGAGCAGAAGAGAAGCCAGTCTCCTACGGACAACTGAACCGTTCCCACCTGGGGTTGCACTTTCTGGACGTCGGCACCAATGGCCTGGTTCAGCACATTGCGATTAGGGTGAAAACGTGCTTGGCGTTCGTTGATTTGGCCTTCCCTGAGCATTCGACCGACTCGAGAATGGTCGTAGGTCAGTTGTTGAAGCTGGCCCTTTCTAAAAAGGTAAATCCGGCTATCCCCCACGTGTGCAAAATGGATTTCCGTTCCCACAATCAGGCCACAAACAAGCGTCGCGCCCATGCCTTCGAGATTCCGCTTCTTCCCTGACCGAATGATGTGATCATGAAGGTCCTGAATGGCCAATGTCAAGGTGTTGAGAGGCTCTGCCGCTTTCCGGAAATCACCGATTCGCCCGGGAAGAAAACGTCTCAACTCCGATACCGCGAGCCGGCTTGCAACTTCACCACCTTCGACTCCGCCCATCCCGTCGCTCACGGCGAGAACCACAGCTTCTCCATTGAGGCTCAGCTTTCCGGCCAAGGTCCGTTCCCTGGCCCAGCCCATGTCAGATGAAAAGATGGCGAGAGCGTCCTCATTACCCGGTTTTCGTGTTCCAGCCCGACTTTCGCCGGCCCAGTTGATCACGAGTTGGCGATCCTGGTAGGGCTCTCCAGTCGGGAGGATGTCGGCCAACTCAAAGTCAATCACGCAAAAACGACCCAGTTGGGGATGGTAGGTAATGTTGCGCTGAAACGCATCTTTGTGAACGACTCCGTACTTATTGGCCAGTTCAGAAAAGATGCTGTCGGTTTTCTCTTGGCTTAGTTGCGAGTCGACCGGGTGTCCGCAGTTGGTGGTTACGATGGTCAGTGTCTCATCATCCTGTTCCAGAAGCCGGGGGACGAAATCACAACCTCGATTTTCCAGAACCTTCAGCACTGCGACCTCATTGGCGTAGCGCTCTTCGCGATCGGTGCCCCGGAACGTTTTATGGACGCGACCGTCGTAACCAACGTGAACGATCGACCGGACTCCGTCTTTCGCGACTTGCATTCCCCACGTTACGCGAGGTTTGCCGATTCATTCAACTTCAATAGAGATCTCGTCTTCCTCCACGTGAACGGGAAATGACTTCACGGACTCAATCGCAGGAAGACTCAGGGCTTCTCCGGTGCAAAGATCAAATTGCGCACCATGCCAGGGGCAAGAAACGCATTTTCCATCCACCCAACCGGCTGATAATTGAACTTCAGCATGCGTGCATTGGTCCTCGATCGCGAAAAATTCGCCGGAAACATTGAAGACGGCAACGGCGTAGCCCTCGATTTCGAAGGTTTTTACCGTTCCTTTCGGAATCTCGGAAACTTTTCCAACTTTCGTAAGTTTAGACAACATGGGATGCTGGTGTCGAATCTTCTCGACGGCAAGCTGCTAGTGTCTAAATTCCATTATCACTATGAAAACTGCGTTCGTGCCCTTGGCCTTTTTGATTGGATTGATGAGTTCCATTTGTCTGTCTTCTGCCTACTCTCAAGTCGTCGTCTACAACATCGACTTCGATAAGGTTGGTCCCAGCGCAAATTATCGGTCCTATGATCGCGGCTTTTTGGTGATGCCTCTAGATGGAGGGGATGTGGATTTCATTTTCCAGTTCCAGGTTGGTTCGACTCGATACTTTGTGGAGGCCTCTGAGTTTGGTACCTACTACATCACTACGGAAGATGATGAGAGGGAAGGGGTTGTCGCCAACGCCACCACATCGAACACGCCCATCAACTTTTTCATGGCCATTGGTGATCTGAACACCACGGTGCGAGCGACCGTGACGACCACGGATGAAACCAGCAATGTCACCACAGCAACGAAAGTGAGCCAAAAAGTTCCCAATAAGCTGGAAGGCTACATTTTGACGGCGGATCCGAGTGGTGCCGGAGTCTTTGACGCAAACTCAGGAGCCGCCGGAGCAAGCGAGATGACGGCAACGTTGGATGCCGTGCGGACCAATACCGCGAACCTTCAGCAACTTACGATTGCTGAAACGGTGGCGAGTTTGGTCGAGAGTCTGGAACTCGCCGGTTGGCAGGAGTTGATTGTCTCCGAAGAAGGGGCGGAGGATGATGCCGTTACGACGGGTGGGTGAATCCGCAGACTGGCGTTACCAGAATCGTCCAAGAAAGTGCTAGTTTTCGGGCAAATTTCCATCCAAGATTAGGTTATGACCGTCGATGGAGCGAATGAACTAGCCCGTGTGGAGCCCGCCACTATCGAGGATCTTGCGGAGTTGATTGATTTGGTGATGGATCTCCTCCAAATGGAGGAAGATTTCGAACCTGACAGGGATCGACAGGAACATGGCCTCAGATTGATTCTCGAAAACCCGAACCGCGGAAGAATTATGGTCTTGCGGACGGATCATCGGATTATTGGGATGGCGAACCTTTTGTTTACGATCAGCACCGCGTGTGGTGGATTTGTCGTGCAAATGGAAGACGTGATCGTGCATCCCGACCATCGAGGGCACGGTTATGGTTCCCAGTTGATGAATTTCATCATCGATTTCGCTCGGAAAAAGAATTTCAAGCGGATTACGCTTCTCACGGACCGGATCAGTGCTGAATCCCAGCGTTTCTTCCAAAAATTTGACTTCCAATTTTCGCACATGATCCCGATGCGACTCAATCTGGAGTAGTCATGACGGGATTGGTATTCGCTGCGATCTATCGCGAGACTTTTGGCCAGGGAGCTAACGAGTTGGTTGGTTCGGAAGCTTATCTGGTGGTGTTTCTCTTGGGATTGCTGACCGGAATCTTTGGCTTGGGGGCTCTTTTGGTCTGGCAAAATCTCCGAAGCCGGGCAAGGACTGAATTATCCAAAGAAGATCAAGAAATGCTGGATGGCCTGAGCCCGGATGAATCAAACGAGTTCACTTGCAGACCGGAAGTTTCTGAAGAGGCTCTGAAAGTGCCTTGGGAGAGAGAGCCGGATTGGTGGAGGCGTTAGAGAGGAGAGTCCGGAAACCCTGCAAGGTTCCGCCCCTTGCCGTCCTCAGATTAGGGACAATACGCATGTTGAGTTTGTAAAAACCATAACCTTTGAAACTTTAAGAATTGCTGATCAATGGCAACAATAAGCAAATAACTTAGTTAAAGGTTTTACAAGTACCTGAAAGTAAGGGAAATTTAGGGGCTGGCGGTCCCTGAAACAGGCCGCTAGTTCTCAATACGAAACGCACACATACCTATACTATCATGAAACCTGGACAATTGTTGGCCGTTCTGCTTGCCGGAACGTTCTGCGGAGTATCTTTGGCTGCTCCCCCTGATTACAGCACTCGCTTGGAAGTCGTTGACGTTCCTGCAGACGCCGGTGTCACGAAACCACGCGGATTTCTGTTCTTTGGGCGCCGCAAGGCGGAAGAGCGAGCGAATCGCGAAAATTCTGTTCGCCGCAGCTTGAGTTCTGCAATGCTGAGGAACGACCGGACTCGACGAAATCGCTCTGAGACCGTTGCATCCGATCCCCGATTGGCTCCAGATTTCAAAGTCTTTGTTCGCCGCAATGTCTTGGCGAAGAGCACTGGAAGGAACAGTCGTGTTGAGATCGATCTTGCCGGGCAGCGCGCTTATCTCTTGGTCAACGGCGAAATTGGTTTGGAAACTCCCATTTCGAGCGCTCGTTCCGGAAAATATACTCCAACCGGGACTTTCACCGTCCATGATCGCGTCAGAAGCGGCAAAATTTCCAACCTCTACGACGTGTTGATGCCTTATTGGCAGCGCTTGGGAAGCACGGAATTCGGTATCCATGCCGGATATCTCCCAGGTCGCCCCGCTTCCGCTGGCTGCGTTCGTTTGCCAAGACAGGCTGCGGAACTCATCTTTGATCACACGGCCTACGGCACGCAGATCAGCATCCATTCATCCTGGTCACCTGAAAGTGGCACTTCGATGACGTATGCTTCGCGCTAATTGACCTGACGGGTACTTTACTCGTATCAGATCTACGTTTTCACAACTACCGCATTCCCATTAGGTTGGGATGCGGTAGTTTCGTTTTGGGAGGGACGCATCGGTCATTGAAAGGCGTGGCAGCTGCGTGATCTGAAGGTTTCCGGTTTAGAAATGGGACGTTCGATGCGTTGACAGGGAGTCCAGACGCGGCATTTTGAAACCCTAACCGATACCCCACAACCTTCAGCCACCTCAATTCGATTATGGACATCAACGTCGCCGACTACGAAAAGCTTGGTAAGTTTTATCTCGGCCGAACCTATGACATCGGGCAAAAAGAAATGCTCGACGATCTTGTCATGTATGACTCGAAGGATCTCGTCACTCATGGTGTCGTACTCGGAATGACGGGTTCCGGAAAGACCGGTCTTTGCATGGCCCTGCTGGAGGAGGCTGCGATGGACGGAATTCCTTCGATTGTCATCGATCCCAAAGGGGATATTGCCAACATGATGCTCCAGTTTCCCGACTTCCAGGGATCGAGCTTTCGGCCTTGGGTCAACGAAGGGGATGCAAAGAAAAAGGGGCTTACACCCGATGAATTCGCGCAGAAACAGGCGGATCTTTGGAAAAACGGTCTCTCTCAATGGGGGCAATCGGGCGAGAGAATGCAATCGATGCAGAGTAAAGTCGATATCAACGTCTTTACGCCTGGATCCAGTGCGGGCATCCCGGTTTCGATTTTGAGTTCGTTGGATGTTCCTGAGCCGGGGATTCTCGAGGATGGCGAGCTTTTGGCCGAACGAATTGAAAGCACGGTTTCCAGCCTGCTTTCCCTGATGGGGGTGGATGCGGACCCGATTCAGAGTTCGGAGCACATTCTGCTTTCCAATATTTTCAATCATTGTTGGCAGAGTGGGGAAAGCCTCACCCTTCAATCGATGATTCGGCACATCATGGAACCGTCCTTCACGACGGTTGGGGTGGTCGATGTGGAGGACTTTTACAGTGAGAAGAAGCGGCAGGCATTGGCCATGAAAATGAACAACCTGCTGGCATCACCCGGATTCAGTACCTGGCTGAAGGGGGTGCCGCTTGATATCAACAAGATGATGAGCGCTCCGGATGGTCGAGCACGGGTCTCGATTTTTTCGATCGCCCATCTAGGCGATTCAGAGCGGATGTTTTTCGTTTCCCTGCTTCTCAATCAGATGCTCGGATGGATGCGATCCCAGTCCGGAACGAGTTCCCTGAGAGCTCTTCTCTACATGGACGAGATCTATGGGTATTTGCCTCCAACGGCGAATCCACCCTCGAAGAAACCGATGATGACGATGTTGAAGCAGGCTCGTGCCTTCGGGCTTGGGGTGCTTTTGGCAACCCAGAACCCGGTGGATCTCGACTACAAGGCTCTCTCGAACATCGGAACCTGGTTTCTGGGGCGACTTCAGACGGAGAGGGATAAGGCGCGTGTCTTGGCCGGACTCGAGGGGGCGGCCGCCTCTCAAGATGCCGGATTTGATCACCAGCGCATGGAGGAGATTCTCGCGGGATTGGGAAGTCGGGTCTTCCTCCTCAACAACGTCCATGAAGAGGCGCCGGTCACCTTTCACGTTCGTTGGGTGATGTCCTACCTCCGAGGTCCGTTGGCGAGAGCACAGATCAAGCAGTTGATGGATCCGAAACGGGACCAATTCAAGATCATGACCCATGAAACGGGTGTCAGTTCCAGCCACGCAAAAGCCGGGGCAGCTCCGAGTAGCGGAAGTTCGGGAAAACCAGCCGTTTCGACCCGAATCGATGAGTATTTTGTTCCCGTAGCCGGAGAATTTCTGGAAGACGAGATCACGTATCTGCCAGCCGTCATCAGGGCGGCGGACGTCCGGTTTGCCGAAGCAAAATACGATGTGTATGGCGACAAATCGATTACCCTGATCAACAAGGTCGATGATCGGCAGGACAAGATTGATTGGGATGATTCGCTAACGCTGCCGGAGGGGATGAATGTTTCCCATCTTCAGCAAAAGCCGCACAACGCGAAGTCATTTGGTGCTTTGGCCGACGAACTTACCGACTCCACCTCCTATACGCGTTTCAAAGACGAGTTTGAGGATTGGATCTATCACAATGAGAGTATGGAGGTTCTGAAGGCTGAGGCTTTTGAAATGTACTCGAAGTCCGGAGAGGCCGAGGGCGAGTTTCGGGGACGACTGCGGCATCGATCACATGAATTGCGAGATGAAGCGGTCGATGCAATGCGCGACAAATATGAGAGCAAGATCGTGAAACTGGAGGACAAGATCGCTGAACAAGCTGCTCAGGCCGGCTCGGCGAGAATGTCCGCAGTCGTTTCGATCGGGAGTTCCATTTTTGGCGCGCTCCTTGGCGGGCGGAGTAAGTTTTCTGCAACGAAAGCCCGTTCGGCATCAAGCCGGGCCTCAAAGGCTTGGAAGGAAGGGCGCGACGTGACCCGGGCCAAGCAAGAGCTGGAGCGGCTGGAACAGGAGTTGGAACGCGAAATCGTCCGAATTGAGGAGCAATACGATGCCGACCTCACGCCAATTGAGCCGATTGGAATCACGCCCCTGAAGAAGAACATCAACGTCAAGACTTGTGGACTGGCGTGGCTGCCTTACGTCGATGGTAGTCGCGGCGAGCTTCTGGAAGCGTGGATTTCGTGAATTCCTAGTTCAGCAGATACGAGACAAAGTCGTCAGCCTGAAGGTTTAGGGCATCCTCCGATCCCGCGTAGGCTTTTTGAAGGGTTTTCGAGGTGTCTTGGCGCGGGGTAGACACCCAGAGGCTATTCGGGGCGCCGAGAGCGAGAAAAGCCGGCAAATCTCCGTATTTTGCGGCGCCCGGAAGAAAATCCGCGTCCCAATCAGAGGTTAACTCCGCAAAGCGAAACCCACCAGTTTCGACGACGGCTCGATCGATGGAATCTCCGGCGACGGCTCTTGCCGCGGCAACCCAATGACCTGCCCCTTTCAAGCCGATCATCGAAACGTTTTCGACCTTCCACTTCGGATGAGTTTGGGCGAAAGCCACGCAGGTTAGAAGGTTGTGAACGCGTTTGGAAAACACCGAATCGTTGTAGCCGTAATAGTAGACGCTGGAAAGCCGCCAGGTAGAACCGGGTTTTGAAGTGTCTCCAGGATATTGCGTCCGGACGTTCTCGTCAGATTCCCTGTCTTTTAAAAGCAGCTCACCCTGCATCCAGAGATCTGGAGCAATGATAGAAACGCCGGCATCAAGAAGTTGCTGTGCCTCGGCGCGCAGTTTCCCGTTCGGGTAAAGGTTCGCTTTCCCGTCCGGAAACGCCCAGATTGCCGTGCGCCCTTTCCAATCCGCTGGATAAAGGAACATCGCCGGGATTACCTCGTCGTGCTTCTGGTTTTTGATGCTGCCGGACATGGCAAGATACCCTTCCCGCTCTTCCTTGGCCGCCAACTCGAAGTCGAGATCGTCTGCCAATGGAAGGCTGCGATTGATGAGGATCTCCAACCCGGACCGCACCAGATCGTTGGCGTCTGGGCGGGACTGAAGCTGCTTCTCCGCATCTGTTGCCCACCATTTCAAGAGACTGGTTTCGTGCTTATCTCCCACCTGATCTTCGCTTGGACCCGGGTGACCATTGGACCAGACGGTCAGATCTTCCTTGGTGAGTCGTTTGAAATCGCGCTCCAGAACCGGTCTGCTCAACCCCAAACGGAAATGCTCGTTCACAAAGTTGTACATGTGGGTCCGGGAAACGTGATTGTAGTTGTGCTTGAAGTGCACGTCGTAGTGCGCCTGAAACTTGTTCTTGGCTCCAAGCATTTCATAAAGACCAAACAATTCCGGGGCGCCTTTGGTTTTCAGCTCCCTCGTCCAATCATCCGCCGCGGTCATGCCCTGCGGCCGGGGGGCGACCGCAGCTGCAATGTCGATATTTCCCTGCCCAATTCGGAGGTAGTAGGTGTTCTCACAAGTGCATCCCCCCTGCATTGCGGTGGATGGCATCACGCAGGGGAAGGACGCATCAATCCGCTCATCAATTGCGGCGAGCATCTGGGTTTGCGTTCCTCCGCCGCTCGCGCCGGTAATCATGAGTCGATCCGGATCGACTCCCGGCAAGCTGGCGAGAAAGTCCAAAGAGCGAACACTGTTCCAGGTTTGGATCCCGAAGTTGGTTTGCAGGTGATTGGCCGCCTGCGGACTCACCAGTCCCCAGCGCCCGAGTTCTGGACGATTGAGGTGCGGTCTTGGGCCGCGACGGTGTTCGGTGAACTGGATCGAATCGGAGTTCCCGAGCATGTCATAGTGAAAGACAAAGCAACCCATTCTGGCCAACTGGACACAGCGGGCTTGAATTGGGTTTCGGGCCGCGTTCATGAACCGCTCTGCTCCAATGGCGATTTGATTCTTCGCCGCAGCCTCCCCGGCGTCATAGAATCGGGCATGTTGCCAATGGCCGTGGGGGCAAAGAATCGCGGGCCGGAC
This sequence comes from uncultured bacterium, assembly GCA_963977015.1. GTDB lineage: Bacteria > Verrucomicrobiota > Verrucomicrobiia > Verrucomicrobiales > DEV007 > JBCDHN01. The sequence continues at coordinate 20,670 of CAXBMO010000003.1, forward strand.
CCCGTTCTTCTCCCCGTGCGTGAGTGAAATCCCGGATGGCCGATAGAGATTGCCTGTCACAAAATGGCCGGGGAATGACTCAAAGAACACTTTCTCAACAATGTAGTCTCCCATGTTCAACTCCCCGTGGATGACTGGGTTGAGTGGAGTTTTGGTGGGCATTGGCCAAAGACCGGATCCAACCTGGATGCGAAGCTTGATGTGTTCTCTCCGTGCTTCCCATTGGGATTTTGAAGCAACCGACCGGAAAGGATGGTAATCATGGAGCGTCAAAGGAGGGGCGAAACGGGCATCCGGGGGCTGCTCGTTTTCGGGAAACACGCGAAGCTCCTGGGCAGGGGCGGAAATGGCGACAAAGCAGCAGGCACCCAGAATGGGCAGAAAAAGGTGACGACGGGGTTTCATGAAGCCAGCGTAGTCACGCATTCGGCCCGAAGCCAAGCCTGAATCCGCCTGGGAATCGGCTCTAACGGAAACACAATCGGAATTGCATTTCAAAGGGACTAAGGCTAGCCTCTCGGAAATTTACTCAGGTTATGAAGCAACTTTCGGCACTCTTTTTCCCCATCACACTTGTAGTTGGTGCAATTGGATTGCACGGGTGCGCAAGTGTAAGCCAGCGGGCCATGGTTTGGGAGGCTCAATTGGGGCCGGTCCCGGAAACGCCGATCACGGCCGAAGCATTGTATCGCGAGGCGAATGTGGCCATCGATCTGATTCCCAAAGGAATCTATGGCCGGAACAATCCACGACCACTGCGAGCCCGATACATCACGATCCACAGCACCCAAAACTATTCAGGGGATGCCTATGCTCACGCGAAGGCGTTAAAGCGAGGAAAGCTGCGCGGAGGGCGGCGCAGTGGGTATTTGTTCTGGCATTACACCGTTCAAGACAATGTTGCGATTCAGCACTTGCCGACGAACGAAGCGGGCGAACATGCTGATTTGGACGGCCCCGGCAATCGCAATTCCATCGGCATCGAGATGGCGGAGCATCGGGGTAACGACATTGCTCAAACGATTGAGAGAACGGCAAAATTGACGGCATGGCTTGCCTATACCCAGGGAATTCCGATCAAACGGGTGGTGCCCCACTACCACTGGCCAAGGGAAGGCTATAAACCGGCGCACAAGAACTGTCCGCATTTTCTCCTACAAAATGGTAAACCACGAGGAACCTGGCGTTGGTTTCAGAATCGGGTTCGTGATCACTACGAGCGTATTCAGGGCTAACCGTTTAGTCTGAGACTGAAACCAAGCGCGTCGATCTCTGAAACCGCGTGGTGTCGATTCCGAGAAAGGGGAGCATCGCCGCAAACCATTTCTCAGCCATTTTCTGTTCTCCCTGTGGATTGGGGTGAACCCAGTCATGGCAGTCGTGGCCATCGGTATGAGGATTCTCAACCCAACCCCGAAAATGGTCCACGGTGATGACCGGAGACTTTGCCAGGGATTTCGAGTGAGCCATGGCGTCGAACACGGGGCGGGATTTGATGGAATTTCCGCCATTGAAGTTGAGATGCCCAATGAGGATCACCACCTCAGGATTCCTTGCCCTCAGCAATTCAATCATCTCGTCGAGAGGACGACCGAGGTATCGCGCAAAATCGTGGTGATGATCGTAGTCATTCGTTCCAAGATGAATCAGGGCGATATCCGGAGGCGGGAGTTCGAGGAGCGAACGACGCAATTTGGTGCGAACCATCGCCATTCCCGCTCCGCCATAAGCTTCGTGGTCGAGGTCAAAGCCTTCAGGCCAGGCGAAATTGCGATCTGAGCCGGTGGACTGCGAGCCGATGAAATCCACTTCACCTCCAAGGCTGGAAATCATTCGATAAAGAGGAAGACGGAAGGTGTTCTCCCTCCGCTGTTTGGATCCGCCCTGAGTGATCGAATCCCCAATACACAGAACCCGCAGTGGATCCTCTTTTTGGGGGGCTGACATGAGGGAGGTCAGCAGACCAGCCACAAAAAACATCATGAGCACAAGATGCGCCGTCGCGTTGGACGATTTTGAAGTGGTTGAACTTTGGAACTGCCGTTTCTGATTCCTAGCGTAACTCATGCGCAAATTCGGGGGCAAAGTGCTTCAAGCGAAGCCGTGCCTCGCAATCGCGAAGCTCCAAATCCTGTTCTAAAGGATGTGGGTAGCGACAACAATTTGTGGAATCCTGAGCAGTATGCAAGATATCAAGGTTGTTATAGTCCGAGAAAAACCGCTCCATCTTTTGGAAATCGCGATCTGGTGGACCGCCAAATAATCGCGTCAACCGGGTTTCGAGTCCGCGAAATTGGACCTCAAGCCGGTGCAAGTTGCCGCGATAGGCCTCTGCCAGCCAACCTGGCCGCAAGAGAAATCGGTAGTGTTCTCTGGCATCCATCAACGAGTCTTCGTAGCCGGAATCGGTTCGTTGCAATTGGACCGCAATGGATTGAGTGAGATCCAGAATTTTGGTTAAAGGAGTGCTCAAACGCTTCGCGACCTCAAAAAAGTCGATGCTGGGAAGTTGTTCAGCCAAGGGGGCGCCATCTTGGGGGAGTGGCGATGTTAAAGCCGTCAAAACCACGAGAGTCAGAAAGTCCGCCCGGTTCTGAAGGGGGGCATCACCAACGAGATTCAACTGGTGGATCGCTCCAGTAGTAAGGAACTCACTTTTCTCGGATTTCTGCGGAGCAACCATTGGAGTTGTTCCGCCAAAGGCCGCTCCCAGGGAATTGAATCCGTCAGCTGCCGGCATCGACTTCAGGCTTGGTTTGGATCGATCGCTCGACGGAGTAAAGAGGGTCTTTTCAAGCTGGGTGAGGCGTTCGCGCTCCAGGTTTTTGACAAGTTCTGCCAGTCCAAAGGGATAGAACCACGTGGCGCAAAATTCTGACGCAAAGATTCGCTCCTCGGGGCCGCCCTTTTTGGGGAAGAGCGTGGTGTATCCGGTCGTGGATTGATCGAGGGGAACCGGCGTCAACATCGGGCCGAAATCGAGGTTGTGGACAGTCCGCGGTTTTCGCTTCTTCTGAGCCAAGGACGTGAATCGTGACTCCAGCTTCTCCGCGAGTTCAGCCCTCAGCTGGGGCAGGTCTCGTCCCGACCGGGCAATCTTGTGATCGTCATCGACAATCACGAAATGCGCTTTTAGATATTCCGGAACCCGCTCGGTCGCGAAGGCGTCTTCAGCCACCGTCACACCATAGAAAGACTCCAGGTGGGCCAGAATCGCCTCCAGCAGACCACATTCCGGCTCGTAACCCTCCCATTCTGCGAGAAAATCCGACGATACGTCCGCCATTGGTGGAAGCAACTGGCGGATGTTCTTGTCGATCGACCGCAGAAGAAACTGAACCTTCTCTTCCAGAAAACCCGGGACCAGCCAGTCCCCGAACCAATCCGGCACCACCGCCAAATCCGCGAGCGGAATCGAAATCGAAAGGCCATCCGCCGCTGAGGATGGATCATGGAGGTAGGTTACTGTGTATTCGTTGAGCTCGTCCGGAAAAGCGGCTTCGTCTATCCGTTGAAGTTGCGGGATCATGCAGTCTTCGAGACTCAAATCCAGGGTGCCCTCAGGCTGCTGTGAAGCCCACTTTTCAAACGCCTTCTGCGTGCAGACCTCTTGGGGAAGGCGCTCATGGTAGGCCTCAAAAATCGCCTGAGGGAAAAGGAGGCCATCGCGCCTTCGAAGCTTGTGCTCGAGGGCCTTCACTCGTTGAATGAGTTCCCGGTTCGTGGCCAACGCCGGTAGCGGTGAGCGGGTATTCTCGTTTACCAAAGCCTCCCAAATGAATATCTCCCGTGCCTTGGCGGGATCAATCTTCCCCAAATGAATCCGGCGCTTTTCTACCATCGGCAGGCCAAACGCGATGACGGCCTCCTCCGCATAAACCGCTCCCTGTTCGGGAACCCAATGCGGTTTGGTATAGCGGTGACGGCAAACATGCGGGGCGACCTTCTCCATCCACGACGGATCAAAGCTGGACGCATTTCGCGCATACAATTTTGCGGTCTCGACCATCTCGAAGGCCATGATCCACGTTGGCGCCTTCCGAAAAACGCCGGAAGCGGGATGAACTGCAAAACTATGGTCCCGAGCGCCTTTGTAGCCCTGCTTCTTCCCGAGATTCAACCCGATATTGCTGGGGATCGCCGCAAGAATGGCCCGGTGCAGAGATTCGTGGAAGGATCCGTCCGGGTCGGTCAACGGTTTCCGATCCAGCTTCCAACCGAGTTTCCGGAGCGTCTCTGATAACTCCCGATGCAGACTGAACCACTCCTGAACTCTCCGGTAATTGAGAAAATGCTTCCCGCAGAAGCGCCGAAGCGTGTTGTTCGATTTGCGGTTTTCTTGCAGCGCGAACCAGATCTTGAGCCATCCGGTGAAGTCGCTGGTTTGGTCTCGGAACCGTGCGTGAGCCTGATCCGCGGTTTCTCGACAGTCCTTGGGGCGCTCTCTTGGGTCTTGAACCGTCAGAGCACTCGCCACGATCAGCGCTTCTCGAACGCATTCCTCCCGATCAGCCTCGACCAGGATGCGCCCGACCCGCGGGTCGAGGGGGAGTCGCGCCAACGTGTGACCGACATCGGTCAGCCCGCGTTTGCGGTGGATCGCGCCAATCTCTTCGAGAACGCGGTACGCCTCACTGACCCGTTTGGGGTGTGGTGGATCGACAAACGGGAATTTGAGAGGATCTCCCAGATTGAGATGCTCCATCTGCAAAACCACTCCGGCGAGATTCGAACGCAGGATCTCGGGATCGGTGTAGGGACGCAACTCTTCGAACTCCTCTTCCTCATAGAGCCGCACGCAAACTCCCTCTGAAACTCGCCCGCATCGTCCCCGGCGCTGTCGAGCGCTGGCCTGTGAAATTCGCTCAATCTGGAGCCGTTGAATCCCCGCAGAAGGGTCATAGCGATTAACCCGGGCCAATCCCGAATCGATCACAAACCGGATGTCCGGAATCGTCAGCGAAGTCTCCGCCACGTTGGTCGCCAAAATCAGTCGGCGTTCTCGCGGTGTCGGTTGAAAGATCCGCTGTTGATCGCCGCCGGCCTGTCGTCCGTAGAGTGACAAGACCCTGGTGGAGGGATACTGCCGTCCTTCAAGAAGTTCCTCTGCATCCCGGATTTCCCGTTCGCCAGGCAGAAAGACGAGGGTGTCGCCAAGGGAATCCATCTCCCCGAGCCATTCACAGGCTCTTGCGATCTGGTCTGCGATTCGCTCTCGGGAATGGAGTGGTGGCTGGAAATGGTCTTCGACCGGAAAGGTTCGGCCCTCGACCTGGATCACCGGCGCCCCGGAAAAGAAGTCGGAGAAGAGTTCTGCGTCGAGTGTGGCCGAGGATATGATGATTTTCAGGTCCGGCCTGCGCGGCAGGAGCCGCTTCAGATAGCCGAGGATGAAGTCGATATTCAGCGACCGCTCATGGGCTTCATCCACGATGATGACCTCATATTGCTTTAGACTTGGATCGCCCCGCGTCTCTGCCAGCAGAATCCCATCCGTCATGAATTTGACGATGGTTTGGGGACTTGTGCTGTCCTGAAACCGAATCTGAAACCCGACTTCCTGGCCCAATTCGACTTTCAGCTCCTGAGCCACCCGCTTCGCGACCGACGTCGCCGCGATTCGCCGCGGCTGCGTGCAGCCAATTCGGGCCTTTTCCCCAAGTCCCAGATCGAACGCGATCTTGGGTAATTGAGTGGTTTTGCCGGATCCCGTATCGCCGCAAACCACGACGACTTGATGATTCTCAATGGCCTCACGAATGGACGCTCGCTGACGAGAGACGGGGAGTTCTGATGGAAATGCGATGTTCAACGGTTCGCGCAGTATCCAACCCCATTCTCGATCATGCAATCACGGGAACGCTTCAGCGTTGCGGCCTGAAACGAAGAGGGGAGCCCCATTCGGCATCCACAGGAGGCAGGGCAGGGCAGAACGATGAATACCAGAAACAGGGCTCCCCAAATTGAAAAAGAAACATAATCATCTCTGGTGAGATCCCGTCAATCCTTTACAAAGATTTCGTACGGAAAATTAGCTGAGATTACGAATTGTAGTTCGGAAAGCGCGACTTCAGCTGTCCCTCATAGGAATCGGCCTTCTCCGTCTCCTCAAGCATGCGGAGAGCGGTCACCAGTTTGCTGAGAGCCTCAGGAACGGTCACCGGATCACTACCCAATTCGGCGACAATGACATAAAAATTGACGGCAGTTTTTGGGTCGTCTTCGGCCATTGCGATATCACCAAGGAGGATCCGTGCCTCGGCGTTTGCCCGTCCCGTCCGAACCAACTTCAAAACCTCCTCGCCAACCGCCTTGGCCTCCTCGGTTTGGTTCAGTTTGAGCTGGGCTCCGGCTTTCTTGAGCATCGCCTGCGAACGCTTGACGGGATGTTGTTCATGAATCAGGAAGTGATCGATGGAGCTGATCGCTACGTCCCACTTTTCCTGCTCGAGATAGATGGTGAACAGCTTCTCCCAGATGTCTGGCGGCGTCTTTTGCGGGTTCGACGGGTTGCTGGCTCGCTCCAAAAAGGTCCTCGCGCGCGAGAGTTCACCGCGCTCAAAGAGTTTGCGCCCCAAGTGAGCAAAGACCTGAATCGGAACCTTCAAACCACCGGTTTTCATGGAAAGGAAGGCTTTGGTCTCCGTTTCCAGTTCATCGAGTTGATCCAAATGATAGTGCGCCAGAAGAATTCGGAGGGTGGCCTTTGGCCCAAATTCCTCAGGCTTGAGTTTCCGGGCCTGATCAAGGGCGGGAATGGCCAATTTGTAGTCTTTGAGGTCGAATAGGCCGCCTCCGATCCAGTAGTTCGCTTCAGCCTTGATGGCCGTGTTCGGAAATCGCTTCAGCAACTGGGCATAAGCATCAACCATCGGCCGAATTTGCCGCAGTTGGGCATGAATCAACGCAATCTGCTGCATGGCATACTCAGTGTTGGGATCACTTGGGAACTTCTTTGTCAGGGCCACGTAGTTGGAGAGTGATTGCTCATAGTTTTCGATCGCCTGAAAAGTCATCGCTCGCTTGACGAGGGCCGAGGGAACCCGCGGATCTTCGGGCCAGTCGTTGGCAAATTCCCCGAGGATATCGAGACCTTGTGCTTCGCTGCCACTTTCGATGAGTGCCCAGCCCATTTTGTAATGCCTCACGGGAACATATTTGGGGTCGATGTTACCGGGGCGGACATTGCGGTAGGTGATCGCCGCATTCTTGTAGTCCTTGTTCTCGTAAAGCCGCTCAGCCTTGATCAGGAGCGCGAGATCGATAAACGGAGTTTCCGGATCAATGGTGCTCTGGTTCTCGACATATTTATCCACCCAACGTGCAATGTCGGGATCCCCCGCTTCCAAAAAGCAATGCAACTTGCGAAAACCTGCTTCGCGTCCTTCGGGCAGTTTGCGGAAGGATTGGTCCGATTCGATTTTGCCGTAAATCTCAATCGCCTTCGCGAGCTTGCCGAGTTTGCGATACGCGTCCGCAGCAATCAGCATCATTTGAGCGGTCGACTGTGTTTTCTCATTCCCAAGCGGTCCGGCCCCGTAGTAGACCGAAACCTTCTCGTAGTCCTTCCGATCATTGGCTTGCAGAATCAGGGCCAACTGAGCCTGCGCTTTGAAATCCGGATTGCTGGAAGGGCTTTTCAGGGTGTTGAGGAGAAAGGCTTCGGCTTTCTGAGGATTATCGGAATCCAAGCCCAGGATGCCGGCCTTAAAGGTGGCTTCATCGCGAATTGAGGGATCTTTGGCGCTCGAAGCCAGATTGGCGAAATGCTGCGTCGCTTCAGCCTTTTTACCAGCGGCAAGCTGAAGCTTCGCCAGCTCCAGTTCCGCACGCTCCCGGTAATCATTTGGAACTTTGGATGCGAGAACCGCCTGGTAAGTCTTGATTGCTTCGGTATCGCTTTTTGCCAACTGGAGCGCTTGGGCGTAAAAAAACAGGGACTCGAGATTAATTTTCGGATCCTTCAGTTTGTTGGTCGCGATCCGAAAATAAGGAAGCGAGGCGTCGAACTTGTTCTCATTGAACGTGTAAACCGCCATCGCATAAGCGGCAAAGCCCGCGAAAGGGCCGTTCGGATCGATCGCAAGCACCTGCTTGAACGCCTTCTTGGCTTCCTCAATGTTTTTGAGACGGCGCTGGCAGTCGGCCAGCCGATACCAGGCGGTCGGCGCATTGACGCTCTTGGGGTGTTCGGCCAGGAACCGCATGTATTTGGGAGCGGCCTCCTCAAAATTCTGATTCCCGTAGAGCAGATTTGCAAACTTGAACAACTCTTCCTGAGCCTGAATGGGCACGGCCCGGATTTGGTCCTGGCTGTGAGAAAGAGAGGGCATCCCAAGCAATAATAGGCCAGAGAGCAGGAGGAGAGGGAAAAACGAGACCTTCATCAGGTAGGAAATTACGCGGGCGTGGCGGTTTGGGGACTATTGCATGCTTCTACGGGGAAGATCATCTCAAAAATCGGAGAACTATCGGGATGAGACATTTCGGGAGTGGGAGAAACCGGTGCAGGTTTGTCGCGTCTGCCGTTCTTGAAATTCAAAGTGAACTCAGGACGTTGAGACCTCGCGAAAGGGATGCCGAATCCGGTTGGTGATCTACTCCGGTTTTTCGGCCGCAAAGGCGACGTTCCAGATTCCCGCTTCCTGGCAGGTATCCAGAACCACCATGACCGCGGCAAAATTCGCGTCGCGGTCACCTCGAAGGATGACGGGTTGATCCTTAAAAAGCTCCGCGACTCGCGTCAGCTTTTCGAGAAGTTCCGATTGATCGAGGATCTGGCTGTTGATCTTGATATCCCCGTCCTTGGTGACGTTGATAATGATTTCACCAGGAGTCCGGGGAGTCTGTTCCGCCGTTTTGGCTTCAGGAACCGAGATGTTCACTTCGGCTTCAAAACGGGCGAAGTTCCACGACACGATGAAGAAGATTAGAAGGAGAAACACCACGTCGATCATCGGCGCGAGTTGCATCTCGGCCTGTTTCGGGGTGCTGTGCTCGCGAAACTTCATAGTTTTAGGAATTCAAAATTAAACACCCTTGGCGTCACGGCGAGCTGCCGGCCGCTCATCGCTCCGCGCCGTGGCCCGGTAGTTTGCCCGCTTGTATTGAGCGGCCAACAGAGCCATCAAGTGCGTCATCGCCGCTTCCATCTCGCTGATCATTTTCTGAACCTTCCCGCGGAAGATGGAATAGAAGATCAAGGCTGGAATCCCGATCGTCAGTCCGCTCGCCGTGGTGATCAGAGCTTGGGATACCCCTTGGCTGACCTGAACCTGAACGGCGCCGGAAGCTGCACTGAGGTCATTGAAAGACTTGATCATCCCCAAAACCGTTCCCAAAAGACCGACCATTGGTGCCACCGAGCCAACATCCGCGAGGTAGGTGATGCGTTGGCTGAGAATACTGGCCTGCCGACTTCCTTCCGCTTCCGTGACTTCCCGAACCTCTTCGAAACTCGCAGTCGGGTTCTTGGTCGCGAAATCGAGCGTTTTGTAAGTTACCCGGGCGATGGCCTCATTCTCGCGATTACAAACGGCGATCAACCCGAGATAGTCCTGTTTCCGGATCAAGGCGTCGGCTGCGTTCATGAACTTATCACTGACGACCGTTCCCTGCCGAATCGTAAGCATGTAATAGAAAATCAGGAGAACCGCGACAAAGGACAGGGCCGCCAATGGGATCATGACGACGCCGCCCGTCTTGAGAACCTTAATGAATTCGACCGCTTTCTCGGTCGTTGAAGCACCAGGGACCTCAGCGGCCAACGTTGGATCAGCTTCTTCAGTGGTTGGCTCCTCTGGAGGAGGTGCGGCGGCAGGATCTTGCGCGAAGGCAAAAGAGCCGAGAAATGCCGAAAAGGCGAGAGCTAGGAAAAATCTCATGGAAAGATGTGTTAGCTGCGTCGTGGCCACAACTTTTGTTTGTGTCAGTCAGTTAATGTCGAACCCTTAAGTTGTACGGAATTTAGGGGCGCATCTTAGCGACCCTTTCTCGACGTTGCAATCCTCACATTTCGAAAAATGCGAGGTGTTCCAAAGTCCAGAAATTCGATTTGCTGCCCGTCAAGGCCTCGGTAATTTTGATTCACAAATCCCACTATACTGACTCATGAAGACGCTAGGCACTTTGGTGCTATTCATTGCTTCGATTTCCCCTTTAACGGCAGGGAAAGTTCTTGAACAGACCATCAAGGGAGCTCCCGACATCGGCCGAATCGATGTTGTCAGCTTTGCGCCGGAGAATGTTTTGCTGATCGGCGACGGGCAAAAGGCGCGGATTATCGCGGTCAAGGTGAGCGATGCCCCCAGATCCGAGGAGGCGTTTGAGCCAATCAAAAACCTCAATTCGGAAATTGCCGGAAGATTGGGCGTTCCGGCAGAAGATGCGGAAATCCTTGATCTGGCAGTGAATCCGGAAAGCGGAATTCCCTATCTCGCGGTTCGAAAGCAGGATGACAAGACGTATGTCATTCTGCGAATTCAGCCCAATCGGGAGATCGAATTGGTATCGCTTTCGGATGTGGAATACGCTTCCATTCCGATGCTGAATGGTGATGGAGCGCCAATCAGCAAAATTACCGATGTTGTCTGGGTGGGGGACCGTTTGGTTGCGGCAGGCCGGGCTTCCGACGCGTTTGCCAGCAAGATCTTTGCGGTTGATGGCCCAATCGATCACGATAAGCCCGGACAAGTCTATAGTGCGGAGACCTATCATATTTCCCATCGCCGGTGGGAGACCAAGGCGCCGATGAGCGTGATGATTCCCTATCAGGAAAACGGAAAGAATTACATCGTTGGGGCTTTCAGCTGCACTCCGGTGGTGAAATATCCGATCGATGACCTTGAGCCAGGGGCGAAAATCAAGGGGATCAGCATGATTGAGCTGGGTTCCGGCAACCGTCCGATCGATATGTTTGCCTATGATGCAGAGGGAGCGGGATCAAGCATCCTGACGAACACATTTCGGTTTCATCATGAGAAGCGCCCGTTTGGCCCCAGCGCCCACCTGGCGTTTCGTTTTGACGAGGGGCTGCTTGGGAATGCCGAAAAAGTCAACGAACAGGCAACCCGAAGGTTGGATGCATCAACTCCCGAGAGCGAACGAATCGAAATCGCAGAACCTTTTCACGGCGTTGTGCAAATGGATCGCCTCAATCAGAAAACCGCTCTGGCTCTTCGTGAAGGAGAGGGGGGCGGCCTGGATTTGGTGACGATTGCGCTTCCATGATTCTTGCTGTTGCGCTTGCGGCGACCCTTGCAGAAGCGGTGGTCCGCTTCGTGGTGGCGGCTCCGGCGAAGGTTGAGGTCATCGCCGAAACGGGCGATCGGGATGCAAATCTCTCAATTCATCGGGTTGAACCCAAAACCGAGGAGTTGGGCCCTCCCATTTTCGCGGAGGTGAAAAGTGAAGCCAATCGGCTTCGGCTTAAACCCCGGATTTCCCTGAGTGGGGGAGCCGAATATCGTGCCGTACTGCAGCTCTCAAACGGGAAGCGGATTGAAGCCGCCTACAAGGTCCCTCGGGTGGAAGGAACGGTTCCCCAGGTGACTCGAATTGAGCCGGGTTCCGGAGTCGTTCCGGCCAATCTTCTCAAGTTTTACGTCTACTTCGACCAGCCGATGCGGGAAGGTCGCGCCATCTTCGATCATTTCCATCTGGTGGACGACGCCGGGATGGAGATTGAAGCGCCTTGGCGCCGACAGGAAATTTGGGACCATGAAGTGAAGAGGCTGACGCTTCTCATTCATCCGGGAAGGATCAAACAAGGCGTCAATCTCCGTGAAGAATTGGGTCCTGTTCTTAAACCCGGCTCTCAATATCGGCTGGTCATTGATCCGGACCTGAGAAGCGCACGGGGAGTCGAACTGGGAAAACTGGTCACCCACGAATTCGCGACCGGACCCGAGATCTATCAAATTTTGGATCCCGCAACTTGGGAGCTGGTAGTTCCGGGCACCGGGACCACGGAACCTCTGTCCGTTCGCACGGATCGCCCGGTGGACCACGCCATGGCGCAATGGCAACTGAACGTGTTGAGCGAGGATCATGCTCCGATCAGGACAACCGTTGTGGTGAATCCGCAGTCGGGCGTAATTGAATTGGTGCCGGCGGATCCTTGGCGCGAAGCGGATTACTTTCTCGAGATTGGTGAATGGCTTGAAGATTTGGCGGGGAATACGAGACTCCGGGTTTTTGACACGGACCTTTCTCAACCCGAACCTAAGCCCGGTTTAAGCATTTTGAATTTTCACCCCGAAACCCGCAGTTAATGGACGACAGCTACTTTAGCCAATTTATCAACGACCCCAGTCAGGAGAACTTCGCGGAGCTTAGAAACGCCCATTTGCAGAGCGGATATGATCCCTATTCCAGTGAATTGGAGGGAATCGATCAACTTCTCAAAGAGGCCAAGTTCGAAGAGGTGGTTGCACGCATCAAACAGGTCATGACGCCCAATTTTCTGCTGAGCCCATCCACTCATTTGAGGTTGGCCGCAGCTTATGAGGGGACCGGTGATCAAGAGAAATGTGAGCTGGAGCGAGCCATTGGAAGGGCCCTGATCAAGGGGATTCAGGAAAGCGGAAAGGGAACGCCTGAAGAGCCATACAAAGTAACACGGACCTCTGATGAGTATGATCTTTTGTATTTTGAAGGACTGAAATTCGAGTCCCAAAGCCTGAGGGAGGTGGATGGGCGTCGAATGGATGTCCTAAAGACGAAGGAAGGTCGGGAAATCTGGTTCGATGTCAGCGATCTGCTGGCCGCCATCAAAGCGAAGCTGACCAAGAAGGGCCCTCAATAACGTTGCGCGCCCGGCTTCTAAGTCGGCTTGTGACCGATGAGGTCGCGGAGACGATTGCGGAGCTCATCCAGGCCGGTTTCCTCAAGCGCGGAAATTGGGAAGACTTCGATCTTTGGAAAGCGCTGCTGGAACTGGGCCAACTTTTCGTCGGCGTCTTCCAGATCCATTTTGTTCGCGACAATAATCCAAGGCCGCTTCGACAGGTCTTCATCGTAGAGTTTGATCTCTTTGCGGAGTGTTTCGAGATCCTCGATCGGATCCCGCCCTTCGCTTCCTGCCATGTCGATGACAAAGACCAGCAGATTGCAGCGCCAGATATGCCGAAGAAACTCGTGGCCCAAGCCCACGTTTTCGTGTGCGCCCTCGATCAAGCCGGGAATATCGGCAATGGTGGTCCGGCAAAAACCCGGAAATTCAAGAACTCCGACTTGGGGAGTCAACGTGGTAAACGGGTAAGCCGCGATTTTTGGCTTCGCGTGTGAGAGCTTCGTCAGAAGTGTCGATTTTCCTGCGTTGGGGAATCCTACCAAACCGGCGTCTGCGATTCGGCGAAGCTCCATGTAGAAATACCCTTCTTCACCAGGCTCACCGGGTTCTGCTTCGGTCGGCGCACGGTTGGTCGAACTCTTGAAGTGAACGTTGCCCCTTCCTCCTTTCCCTCCTTTGCAGAGCACGAACTTCTCGCCAATCTCGGTCAAATCCGCGACCAACTCTCCCTCGACCCGATTGTCGGCAGGCGCCAACACGTCTTCGGCCTGGGCGTCCAGGTCATAAAGAAACGCCATCCCGTCTTCAACATTTTCCGGCTCCTCGGTTTTCGGCCCTTTCGCCGTATAGATCAGGGTTCCCGGCGGCACGGAGATGACCATGGTTTTGCCGCTTTTGCCGGTCTTTTGCTGGCCTTGCCCGTGGTCGCCCCGTGGAGCTTTCAGGTTCGGTTTAAAGAAGAACGCCTTCAGGTTGTCGGTGTGCTCATCGACGCGCAGGACGATATCCGCGCCCTTTCCTCCGTCCCCCCCATCGGGTCCCCCTTTGGGAATAAACTTAGCCCGGTGAAAGCTGGCACTTCCATTGCCGCCGTCGCCTGCTTTGGCGTAAATGCGAAGATGATCCACAAACATGCCCCAACTTCTCAGGTTTCACCCAAACTGCAAGGCGTGTAACCGTTCAAAGATTTCTTTCGTCTCGCCCAATCATGAAGTTCCTCTTTTTCGTCTTCGTTCTCTCTAGCCCGTTGATGCTGTTGGCCGAGGAAATCACCTTCAATCAGCATATTGGGCCACTCGTTTATCAAAAATGCGCCACTTGTCACCACCCGGGCGCGGCGGGGCCTTTTTCACTGCTCTCCTACAGTGAGGTGAGTAAGAAAGCGCGCACGATCCGACGTGCGGTCGAAAGTCAATACATGCCGCCGTGGCATCCCGTCGATGCCGGGGTTGAGTTTGCCCACAATCGGAGTTTATCAGCAGCAGAGGTCGCGATGTTCGGAGCTTGGATTGAAGGAGGGAAGCTGGAGGGAACTGGCCCGGCGCCGGCAGCTCCTTCGTTTGCGGATGGCTGGTCGCTGGGCGAGCCGGATTTGGTCGTTTCGATGAAGGAAGCGTTTCCTGTTCCGGCGGAAGGTCCTGACATTTACCGGAATTTCGCTCTGAAGCTCGATCTGCCCGACGACAAGTGGGTCACCGCGATTGAGCTGCGCCCAAGTGCGCGGAGTGCGGTTCATCATTCACTGTTTTTCCTCGATGATACCGGAACCGCTCTTGAAATGGACGGAAAAGATGGAAAGCCGGGCTTTCGAGGGATGGCTTTTCGGAGAACGGGACGACTCGGTGGGTATGTGCCTGGATCGACCACCCAGTTTCTGCCGGAAGGGCTTGCCATGGCGCTTCCCAAAGGGAGCGATCTGGTTCTGTCGACGCACTTTCATCCAACAGGAAAGGAAGAATTGGAAATGAGCACCGTGGGACTCTATTTCGCAGATGGACCGCCGAGCCGGACCTTGGCCAACATTCAGGTGCCACCCGCGTTTGGTCGCGGCTTGGGAATTGATGTTCCCGCCGGCGAATCCAACTACCGGCGGTCCGATTCGTTTGTTCTCCCCGTTGGAGTTGATGCGTTCGCGGTTGGTGGCCATGCGCATTACATCTGTAAAGAGATGAAAATGACTGCGGTTAGCCCTGACGGCGAGGAGACAATTCTGCTGCAGATCGATAATTGGGATCTGAACTGGCAGGACCGCTACTTTTTCAAGCAACCGATTCACCTCGTGGCAGGAACGGAAATCCGCACGGATTTGGTTTACGACAATAGCGCAGACAATCCGG
Organism: uncultured bacterium; assembly: GCA_963977015.1. GTDB lineage: Bacteria > Verrucomicrobiota > Verrucomicrobiia > Verrucomicrobiales > DEV007 > JBCDHN01. The sequence continues at coordinate 35,799 of CAXBMO010000003.1, forward strand.
ACAACCCGTTCGATCCCCCTCAGCGGATTCGGTGGGGGCATGAAAGCACGGACGAGATGGGCAGCATCACTCTGATGGTGGCACCTAGCGAAAATGTGGACGAAGCCAAGCTCGCTCGGGCTTCCCGAATGAAGCAGGTCGAGGTTCTGGGCGCGGTCGCTCGGGAAATGAGGGAGGGATCCGGTTCCGCAATGGTCAAGCGCATTGGGCAGTTGGATACCAATCGCAACGGGTTGATCGAAAAAGCGGAGATTCCGGAACGATTTCGGGCGCGGGTGCTTCAGAATTTTGATGGAAACAAGGATGATGCGATCGATCGCAAAGAACTGGGCGCGTTGCTGGAATCGATTCGCAACGGGTTGGTCAATGCTGGAGGTCAGGAATGAAACCGTTTCTAGTGGCAGTTGTCTTTTTACTCGGATTCCTGCTTCCAAGTTTGGGAAATGAGCAGGGAGCTGGGATTGAGCTCAAAGACCTGAAAGGACAGAGCGTCCGACCTTTGGAGTGTGTGACTGGAGAGGCGTTTTCAGTGGTCATCTTCATCACCACCGATTGCCCGATCGCGAATGCTCTCATTCCGGAAATGAATCGACTGGCGGAACAGGTGCAATCCCGTGGCGGAAAGCTCACGTTGGTCCAAGTCGATTGGGAACTCAGTGATGTGGACGCCCTCAAGCATGCAACGGAGTTTGGCATTCAAGCACCGGTCGTCATTGATCGAAATCATGATCTCGTTCGCTCGACCAAGGCGACCATGACCCCGGAAGCCTTTCTTCTCAGCAAAACCGGACGAATTTTGTATCAGGGGCGGATCAACAACCTGTTTACCGACTATGGGGATCGGAGAAAGACGGTAACCAAGCATGATTTGCGCGTCGCCATTGAGCAATATCTCGCTGGGGAAGAGGTTTCCCATCCGAAGGTGGAGGCTCTCGGCTGCTTTATTCCCGAATTGCCGAAGTGATGCAATCCACGCGAACTTCCTTGCATTGATCGATGAGACGATGTGAAGCTGCGGGAATGAGTCGCAAAATCCTCAAGTACCTTCCGGTTCTGGTCGCCGTGGCGGTGATGTCCTGCTCGAATGATGACGAGTCTTCATCCGTGGCAACCACGGTTCCCGAACCAGCGGAAGAGTCGGCTTCGCCCGAAACTCCGAAGCCGGAGGAATCATCCTTGTTTTCTCCAATCAGCGCCGCGCATGAGAAGAATATGGAGCAACGGAAGGAAGAGGCGGCTGAGATCGAGCGAAGGATCGAGGCTGCGGCAAAGGTTCGTGACGCGGAGTTCCTCGTCGAAGTGAAAGCAAAGCTGGTGGAATACAAATCCCACTATGCGTCCCAATACGCGGAACAGATCCAATCTTCAGTCACCCAGTATCGCACTGATCTCCAGGCAAAGTATCTGGAGACGCTCAAGCAGAACTACGACGCTGCCCAGGCTGGCGGCATGACGGTTCTGGCACAGCAGATTGCAGAGGAAGGAAAGCGCCTCAAGGCCGGGCAACCGGTTCCCCGTCCTCCGGCTGAGAGCGACCAGGCCAATCCGGGGATGCAGCTTCTCTTCGATCTTCGCAAATGGTATCACGATGGGGCGGCAAGCATCGACGAATCCAAAAGAACCAGCGAAGCCGCGCTAACGGAAGCCTACCGAAACACCCTTGCCGAATACCACGGACACGTTTCGCAAATGTCGCCCCCGGAGGCTGCCGAGGCTGTTGCCAATGCGTTGGCCGAAGTCAAAGGGGATTGGTGGACTCAATAAGTCGCCCCTAAGCGAAAAGCTTTAACGCTGCCTGCGCCTTCACCAGTTCCCTGGGCTGGTTCAGGTGGTTGTAGACAATGGTCTCGGGATCGATGCCCATGGAGTGATAAATCGTTGCCAGGACTTCGCACGGATGAACGGGATCTTCGGTTGGCGCTGATCCGGTTTTGTCCGATTTGCCGTGACCGTATCCACGCTTAATTCCGGCACCACCGATGATCGATGTGTAGCAATAGGGCCAGTGGTCGCGACCATCGGCGCTGTTCCCGTTTCCTGAAGTCGAAACTCCCTTCTCCGGGCTGCGACCAAACTCACCAATCGCGACGACGAGTGTTTCGTCGAGAAGGCCGCGGTCGTCGAGATCTTCGAACAGAGCGGAAAGCCCGGCATCAAGCATCGGACCGCTCTGATCCTTCATCCGCTTGGGCAGTCCGGAATGATGATCCCAACTGTGATTGTTGGAGTTCGCCACTTTGGGCCAAATCACTTCAACGACCTTGGTTCCGGCCTCGACCAGACGGCGAGCGAGCAGGCAGCTTTGGCCAAACGTGTTCCGCCCGTAAAGATTACGGGTTCTTTCGTCTTCTGCTTCGATGTCGAAGGCATCCCGGGCTCGGCCGGACACGATCAGGCTCAACGCTTTGTCGTAATATTCATCCAGATTGTAGTCCTCAACTGCTTTCTCGATCACGGGCATTTGGGCCGTGAGGGCTTCACGCAGCTTTGCGCGGCGTTGCAATCTCAAGGAGAAAACCTCCGGGCGCAGCTGAAGGTCATCCACCTTGATCCGCTCCAGCTTGTTCATATCCATGTCGTCACCGTCCGGAAACAGGTAATAGGGATCGTAGGCCTTGCCGAGAAACCCGGCTGTTCCGCCTTTGTTGATGACGCCTGACTCTTGGAGCGGACGTGGCATCACGACAAATGGCAACATCGGCTCATCGGTCGGCCTCAGGCGAATGATGTTCGAGCCGAAGTTCGGGAAATCCTTCGGGCTGGGCGGTTCCAGCTGGCCGCTAGGGCTCACTTTATCCGTCGTGTAACCCGTCATGATCTGGTAAATCGCCGCGGTATGATTAAACAGACCATTGGGCGTATAGCTCATGCTCTGGATCGTGGTGAAACGATCGTTCACCTTTGCCAGCCTGGGCAGAATCTCGGTGTATTGGATGCCATCGACCTTGGTCGGAATGGGCTTGAAGATCGATCGAACGTTGTCCGGTGCATCCGGTTTTGGATCCCAAAGATCAAGATGGCTCGGGCCGCCTTGAAGATAGATCATGATGACGCTCTTCGCCTTTCCCCAACCCGGCGATCCCACCAAACCCGAGTTTGCGCTCGCGCTTTGCACCGCCAGAATGTTGTTCAAACTCATCCCCAACATGCCGGCTCCACCGACTCGAAGGAAGTCACGTCGCGTTGGTCGCAAATGGGAGTCGCAGAGGTCTTGGGCTACAGAACCGGGGATTCGAATCATGGCGGTAAATGGGGGCTTTACCTAGAATACGGGATTTTTCGGCGGATTCTTACATGAATCGCCATTGGGGGGCGCTCCCATCGGAGAGCAAAACTCGAGCGGGAGAGGCCGTTTCCAACGCTGCCGAGTTGTCTTTCTCAGCCCCAGATTCGCTGATGTAGATGAAGTAGACCAGAAGGCCAAGGATCACGAGCGAGAGAAAGAGGTGAAAGATCTGGCTGTGATTCGGACGGAGGAAAAACGCCGTCAGCACGATCAAAAACGCGATGCCGCGCAGGGCCAATTCCGATTGATTGTTCTCCCAGGTCTTGTCCCACAGAAAAATCGCCTGAAGAAGCGCGGTCACGATCAGCGCACCGACAATCAGGTAGAAAGCGCGCGCCTGGTCCGTGAAGTGTTCCTTCATCGAAAACTCTTCGACATCGCGGAGGTCTTTGCACAGAACCGCCGTCGCACCATAAATGAAGAGGGGCATGAGCAGCAGTCGGGCGTAACTCAAAAAGGTGAAGTCTTCGGCCAACTGCGGTTGACCTTTGAGGTCCCAGGCCGACCACCAGTAGAAAATCTGGTAGGTGAAGAGGGCCAGCATGTAGATGAGGAAAGTCGGATGCCAGGTCACCACATCACGATTGATGATGATTTGCCCGGAAAACGTGACCAACCGGCCTATTGAAAGACCGACGACGACGCCGATCAGGACGATGAGAAAGTCGAGCCTCGTTGGTTGGATGAGAACATATTGCACGTTCTCCTCAGCCAACCCGCCAATGGTTTGAGCTAACAGCATAGTTCCAAAAATGGTTCAGAAGTTTCTCAATTCTGGGATGGAACCATCCTTTCGGCAAGCTATTTGCCAATGCAAAAGGCCCCGAATATTTCGCCAAGAATTTCCTCAATATCGGTATGACCAATGACCTCACCAATCGAAGATAATGCGGATCGCAGTTCGAGGGCGATGAATTCGGGAGATTCGCCGGTCATGAGCTTTGTATTCGCCTCTTGCAAGACTGCGGAAGCCTTCAGTAGGCATGCCTGGTGCCTTGCATTGATCGCAACCGCATGATGCCCACCTTCTTCCGTGTCGACTCCTAGCGAGTTGATGATCGCTGCGGTGAGGTTTTCAAAACCTTGGCGATCTGCGCAGGAGACTCGGATGGCTTCTGATTCTTTCCAATCGGGATGCTCGGCGAGATCGGACTTGTTGAGAATCGTGACGACCGATTGACTCTCTGAGATGGGGAGCGGGCGCTGATTTTGCTGCGGGCTGCAACTGCCGTCGAACACCTGGAGCACCAACTCTGCATCAGCAATCTGGGATTCCGCCCTGGCGATACCCTCCTGCTCAATCTGATCCGTCGCGGTTCGCACACCTGCGGTATCGATCAACCGCAAGGGAATGCCTTCCAGGTTGATCACCTCTTCGATCGTGTCGCGGGTGGTTCCGGCGATCTCACTGACGATCGCGCGATCAAAGCCGAGCAAAACATTGAGCAGGCTGCTTTTGCCCACGTTCGGTGCTCCCGCGATCACGGTTCGAACGCCTTCCCGCAGAATGCGTCCCTGGTGAGCAGTGGCGGTCAATTTGGAGATGGCCGCGTCGAGTTCCCGAATTCGCCCGGCCAACCCCTCACCGGTATCAGGATCGATATCTTCGTCAGGAAAGTCGATAAAGGCCTCCACGTGCGCAATGACTCCGATCAACTCCTTTCGAAGGCGTTCGACTTCGGTGCCCAACTGGCCCTGAAGCTGCTCGTTTGCCGATCGGAGTGCCAGCTCCGTTTGGGCAGAGATCACGTCCATGACCGCCTCCGCCTGGGTGAGATCCATCTTGCCGTTGAAGAACGCTCGTTGAGTGAACTCGCCTCCGGTGGCGGCTCGAGCGCCGGCCTGGAGAAGTTGACTCAAGACCGCACGGGTCACGAGCATGCCGCCATGACAACTGATCTCGATGAGGTCTTCTCCCGTGTAACTGCGAGGTCCCTTGAACCAGGTGAGCAGGACTTCATCGACTGGCTGTTCGTCTGCATCGACAATGGTCCCAAACGTGGCGTAGCGCGGTTTGATGGAGGCAAAGTCTCCGGAGGCTGGTCGGAAAAGACCTTCGCAGATGGGGCGGGCGCCAGCTCCACTGACGCGAATCAGTGAGATGGCCCCTTTTCCGGGAGGAGTCGCAATGGCTGCGATCGTGTCTTGATCCGGGCTCATTCCAACAGCTGCTTCAAGACCTCGACGCAGCGAGCGTTCTGATCGGGTCTTCCAATGCTGATGCGAACCCAATCCGGGAGCTTGTAACCTCTCATGGCCCGCAAAATGACACCTTGCTTCATCATCTCGCGAAAGATGCGATCTCCGTCACCTACCTTCACGAGAACGAAATTGGCGAAGCTGGGAACGAACTCGAGACCCATTTTCTCGAACTCCGTTTGGAAATACGTTCGGCCTTCATCGGTGAGTTGCCGGGTCTTTTCCTGATGATCTTCATCCAGCAGACCGGCCAGAGCTCCAACCTGGGCAATTGCATTGGCATTGAACGGCTGGCGACATTTTTGGAGCACATCGGCGATTGGTTGTGGCGCCAATCCATAGCCGATCCGGAGCCCGGCAAGCCCCTGAATTTTCGAAAACGTCCGCAAAATAACCACGTTCCGGCCTTCTCGCACAAATTTCAGCGTGTCGGGCGGCTCGTTGAGAAACTCATAATAGGCTTCGTCAAAAATGACCACCACGTGCTCAGGGACCTTGTCCATGAAGCGTTCAATGTCTTCCTGCCCGACCATTGTCCCGGTGGGGTTATTCGGGTTGGCGACGAAAATTTGTTTGGTATTTGGGGTAATCGCTGCCGCCATCGCATCGAGATCATGAACAAATCCAGGATCCGGGATCTCGATGGTGTCCGCACCAAAGAGCGTGGCCATCAGCTTGTAAACGACGAATGCGTGATCGGCGACAATCACATTGTCCCCGGGGTTGAGGAATGCGTGACCAATCAACTCGATAATTTCGTTGGAGCCGTTGCCGAGAATCACGTTTTCGCGGTTCAGGCCAAACTTTTCAGCGATCGCATTGCGCAACCGCCAGCCACCGCCGTCCGGGTAAAAGTGAACGTTTTCGACGGCTTCCTTCATGGCCTCGACTGCTTTGGGCGAGGGGCCGATTGGATTTTCGTTGGAGGCAAGTTTGATGATCTCATCCGGCTCCAAGCCGAGTTCGCGCGCCACATCCTCGATGGGCTTTCCGGGTTCGTAGGCGATTAAATCGCGTAGCTGTGGTTTGGCGTAATCCCAAATGGACATGCGCGAACCTGCCGTTGTGTTGATGAAATTCAAATGAGAAAGCGGAGGGGACTTCGCGCGGCAGAAGGTCCATCGCGTCCTTCTCGTCGATCGCTGAAGGGATGGCCAGGTCTCTTCCTAGCTCGGGCCGAGGAAGTCGGCCCTGATGCTTGGCTCAAAGGGCATTTGGATGATCCTTGGACTCCTCAGTTTCGATTGAAGGGCGGATTCGAAGTTCTGTAGCATCAAGGATCTCGATTCGGAGGATGAATTTCGATGGTGGGCGGAAGTGGTGAAATGGTGATGGTTCAGCAGCAGGCTTAGCAGCCCTGCAAAGCCAATCGGTTTCACAGCTGGAGGAGAGGGGAGTGCCCGCAGCCGAATTTTAGGTTGGAAGTCACCTAAATAGACGTCATCTGGATGCAAGGAATCGATGGTCAGTTCCAGCCGTTCGCTTCGTTTTAGCGCACGATGAATTGCCCAGCCGATCTGAATGGCTTTCGGTGTTTCGAGCGGTCCTGATTTCAGGATTTGGGAAATGGTGCTCAACTCGTCCACATCCTCGATCACCCAATGAGAGGTCTTCGTGCTCCAACGCTCGGACAGATGGGTGATTGGCCGGTGCCAGGTTTGGCTGAATGCCCAAGCTCGGTTGATGGTGTGACAAGACTCCGAATCTTTGGGAAACCGGTGAACCACAGTTTTTCTCCCGCTTGGTTTCCGAACATGAAACCGGGTTGGGCCGTCGCTCTCATGGTTCTCGCAGGGCAGAAAAATCCCACGTCTTGCCAGCTCGATTCGGTCTTCGTCTCTAAAAAATGACTTCGGGAATTTCTGAGATTTCAGCATTGCGTCTCAATTTTGAGATTGAGAATCTAGGCAATATTGAAAAGAAGGCAATTGAGATTGTCAGTATTTCAGAGTTATCACCCTCAGAGCGCGATCAAGGCACTGGAAGATGATTCAGGATCTCCTGAATGATCTGTTCCGTTGTGATTCCCTCGGCCTCAGCCTCATACGTCAGCAAAATCCGATGCCTCAGTACGTCGGTCGCGAGATCTTTGATGTCCTCAGGCCAAACGCTGCCCCGGCCATTCAGGAAAGCGCGCGCTCGAGCGGCAAGCGTAAGGTTAATGGTGCCTCGGGGCGAAGAACCGGCCCGAATCAGAGGCTTGAGGTTCTCGTGGATTCGGTCGGGATTCCGGGTCGCATCAATCAAATCAACAATGTAGTCCTTGATCGAATCGTCGATATAGATCTGATTCACCAATGACCGGCTGTTGATGATGGTTTCCGGATCGACAATCTGCCGAGTCTCGGGGGGCTTCGAACTGGTGGCCATCAGGTCGAGAATTTGGCGCTCTTCCGCCCGGGTTGGGTAGTCGACGTTTACTTTGAGGAGGAAACGGTCCAGTTGAGCCTCTGGAAGTTGGTAGGTTCCTTCCTGGTCAATTGGGTTCTGCGTTGCCAGGACCAGAAACGGATCGGGAAGAAGGTAGGTGTTTTCTCCAATCGTGACCTGTCTCTCCTGCATCGCTTCGAGAAGAGCACTTTGAACCTTTGCTGGCGCCCGGTTAATCTCGTCAGCCAGAATCAGGTTCGAGAAAATGGGGCCTAACTTCGCGGTAAATTCAGCAGATTGCTGATTGTAAATCATGGTGCCGATCAGGTCGGCGGGAAGGAGGTCCGGGGTAAATTGGAAGCGTTGAAAGTCAACATGCAAGCACCCGCTGAGGGCTTTGATGGTCAGGGTTTTCGCGAGACCGGGAACCCCTTCGAGGAGGACATGGCCATTGGTGAGCAAGCCAACCATCAGCCGATCCACCAACTCGTGCTGGCCGATCAAGACCCGGGACATCTCGTCCCTAACTGCCTGAACCCAGGTAAATTGCTTCTCGATTTGTTCAGTGAGGACCGCGGGTTCGATGGGAGCGCTAGGCATAAGTTGATCCGATAATAGTATGAATGAAGATCGCAAAGGATGCCGAAACCCTCGCAAAGTTCAAGCTAAGAGCTAGGAATCCGGTGATTCAGCATTTCCTCCGTCTTCGACGCCGCTTTCCGGGGTTTGATTCGCTCCTTCTCTCGCCAGTCGCTGAGTCATTTCCGGCTGAATTCGCCGCTCCCAGATATATCGCCGGAAGAGCACTTTGACGGCTGCGGTGAGGGGAACCGCGAGAAGCGCTCCGAGTAATCCACCAAGAAGCAGACCCCAGAAAAGCATTGAAAAAATGACCGTGATTGGATGGAGGCCAACGCTGTCGCCAACAATTTTCGGTGCCGTCACCAATCCGTTGATCTGCTGTAGAATCACAAAAAGCAAAATCACGATGACGGCATAGGTGCCCACTTGTGTCGGTAGCCAATTCCAGGTGTTCGTGTAGATCTCGTAGCTGAGCGGGTTTCCCGCGGCATCGAGAATCGTCTCATGAATCCGATGATCACGGCCGGCCAACTCAGCTGCCGGAATCAGGGTTTTTGACCCAAAGTGCACCAGCGTGATAATAATCGTGGGAATCAGCACGATGAGCGAGCCGACGTAGGGAATGAGGCCGAGAATTGCGAGAAACACCCCCAGCAGGAGAGCGTAGGGCAGTCCCATGAAACTGAGGGCGATCGTGACAAGCAGCGCGTCAATCATGCTGACGAGCATTTGTCCGCGAAAATAGGCGATGAGATATTGATTGATCTCTTTCAGGACATCGACCAGCTCGTCTTTGAGCTTCGATTTCCGGAGCGGAACATAGTCACTCCAATTCTTTGCGATGCTCGTGCTTTCCCGAAGGAAGAAGAACAGATAAATGGGAACGAGGAAAAACCCGAGGAGATAGCCCAATATCGAGGCGGCGCTGGAGAAACCTCGACCGAAAAAGACGGCCAATTCGTCCATAAAGCCGCTCACGTGATCCCAAACCCAGCTTGAAAGCGTCCCGACATCCCAAGTGTTGTCTTCCGTCTTGAAACGTTGGACAAAGGTGAGGTTTCCAACCCGTTCGTCAATCGATTGCAGAATATCATTCAGCTTCTGCTCAAGTTTCGTTTCGGTTTTCGTTCCCCCTTCCGGACGGTCTGTTGAGTCCTCAACGATGATGCTGGGTATCTCCGTGAGATATTCAGCCGAGAATTTCTTGGCTTGTCGTACGGTTGGATAAATGACGAGGAACGCCAAAAGAAGCAGGAACGAGAGGAAGGAGAAAAAGACGGTATAGACGGCCCGTTTGCGTTCAACGCCCCGCTTGACCAGAAGAATGATCACGGGTTCCAGAAGGTAGGCCAGGATCGCGGCTACGGCGACGGGAACAAGAACCGGCTGAAGATATCCCAAGCCCCAGCTTACGAGGAAGACCGCTCCAACCGAAATTGCACCCAGAACCACGATGCAGAAGGCAGTCAGGGCTGCCCAAGCCGTTTTCTTTTGGAACGTTGATGGAGAAAAATTGCGCACCTGAGAAATCAAAATGAATTGATTCCCAACCCTTCATACGGTCTCAGGACAAATCAACTTTGGGTTCGTAGAATGCTAAATTCTGTTTAACGACATGGAAAAACGTTGGATTTGCCCTTCAATCTGCGCGACTGGTCCCTCGTAGCGCCGTCCTTTGGTTCATGGGGGCGAACTTTTACAATGGCTGCGACCAATCAATTTTTCAGCTTAAGCCTGACCCGTCCCGGCGCAAAACGAGACGTCGTTGATCACAAGGAAAACGAGGATCGCGTGTTGGTGCGAGAGTTTAGCAAGGAGGAAACCTTCAGCGAATCTCCGACCATGCTGGTCGCGGTCGCTGATGGCGTCAGTCGATGTGCGGACGGTGGTGCGGTGGCCGAATGGTTGCTGACGCAAATTGATCGCGATGTGATTTTCGAAGAGAATCACCAGAAAACCCTCATCAATCAGTTTCACGATTACGCCGAGTCGCTCCGAGCCAAGTTCATGGTCGAGTTTAAGGACCGGCCTGAAATCCAGGAGAGCGGTTGCACGTTTGCAGCGGCATTGGTCAGCGGCGACACCGGTGCTGCTTACTGGGCTGGTGATTCGCCAGTCTATTTGATTACCCCGAATGGGGAGCGGTTGAAGGCCCGCACCCTCACAATCGCCGACAAAGATCCTTATTCGGGAGCGCTGACCGATTGCTTTAGTGGGGTCACGCCATTTCGGGTGAAGCAGGCCGGGTTTAAGGTGGAGCCTGGCCACATCGTCGTGGCTGTGAGCGACGGGGTGGCCTACGACGGCGAAGACTTGGCTGCGACGATTCATTCCAACGGTTTTACGCAGGAGTGGATGGAGTCGATTTGCCAGCAATCCTTCGATATGCCGTTTTCTGATGATATCAGTTTGGCGGGCGTCCGAATCGAGGATTGAAGCTTCCGAAAAAGGCGGTTGAGAGCGAGCCTTCCCTCGGGTAAATCTTTGCAGATATGCCTGACGAAACAGCGGTTCGCGAAACACTAGCCCAAGTAAAATACCCGGGATTTTCCCGTGATGTCGTTTCCTTTGGATTAGTCAAGGAGATCAAAATTGACGGAAGCGCAGTCGACGTTGTCTTCTCATTTGCGACGCGGGATCCCAAAGTTCCGGAGCAAATTTATAAGGACGCCCGGGCGGCTCTCGAAGCGATGGATGGCGTTGATGAGGTTCATCTTGAGTTTGATATCAAGGATCCGCCACAACAACAGCCGCCAGCAGCCGGGGGTGAAGGTGGAGTGATGGCTGATGCGAAAATTCCCGGAGTGAAGCACGTCATTGCGGTTGGCAGCGGCAAAGGTGGGGTAGGGAAGTCCACGGTGGCGGCGAATCTGGCCGTTGCGCTGCAGAAGACCGGCGCCCGCGTTGGGCTTTGCGACTGCGACCTTTATGGCCCGAGCGTCGCGATGATGTTCGGCAGCAATGATCAGCCGATGGTGAACGAGGCGGATCAGATCATCCCAATTCGCGCTCACGGGCTTCAACTGATGTCGATGGGCTTTATGCTGGGCGATGATTCTCCAGTCATTGTCCGGGGGCCGATGGCGACCCGCTACACCCAGCAGTTTCTCCGGAATGTTGCGTGGGATCAGCTCGATTACTTGATTCTCGATCTCCCGCCCGGAACCGGCGATATTCAGCTTACCATCGTGCAAACGGCCTCGCTTTCCGGGGCTGTGATTGTCACGACCCCTCAGGAAGTTGCGTTGATTGACGCCCGCAAGGCCGTGGCCATGTTCGGGAAAGTGAACGTGGAGATTTTGGGGATCGTCGAGAACATGAGCTACTTCCTTTGCCCGAGTGATGGGAAACGCTACGACATCTTTGGAACCGGCGGCGGAAAGAAGGAGGCCGAGACTCTCGGAGTTCCACTTCTCGGGGAGATCCCAATTGATATCGAAACCCGGCAGGCTTGCGATGATGGAGAACCGATCGCGATTCGTGATGAGAAGGACAACGCAACCAGCAAGGTATTTGCGGAAATCGCCCAAAAGCTCATAGCCCGAGTCGATGCGTGATTCGATTTGAAGTCATTCGCCCGGATCCTGGGTTTTCGCTGACCCTCGAGGAAGAGAGCGGAGAAGTGGAGTTGGAGTGTCCCTTCTCGGTTCCGCTTTTTTTCGCTCAGAATTGTCGGAAAGGCGACTTGATGCTCTGGCTCGATGTCGAAACCAACGTCGTCGGCATTTTTGCCGGAGACAGAAGGGTGGCTTGGCGCCACGCCATGATCGCGAGGGCCAATATTGCCATCCTTCATCCCGCCAAGGGGCAATCTGGGGTCGTTGGATTCGAAGTCGGACTACGAGAGGAAGCCGGGGAGCGGCCGGTATTCGCGGTGGATGAATATTCCCGGGAGATTCTGGATTGGTTCAAGCTGCGGAGATCCGCTCTGAACGAGTACTTTGGAGTCGAAGTTGCGGTGAAGGATTACGGAACTCTGTAGCAAATTGGGGAATCCGAATAACTCGTTCTCGACGGACGCCCAAGGGTGAGGCAAAGTTGCTCCACCTCCAAATGGCCGTCTCCCTCGGTAAACAATATGATAAGCGCGCATTTCTGGGCGCAAAAGCGCACAAACGCTGGAAGCAGACGATTGATCCCAAGCGTCACAAGAGCGACCGGGAACGACTGAAGCGCATCGAAGGTCTCGCTCAAGAGATGAGCCTGATGGAGCAGGTGGATTTTCGCCGGAAAGTGCAGGAGTGGAGAGCATTGGCGGCAAACAAGGAGCTAAAGCTGGAGGAAATCATTGAGCCTGCCTTTGCGATGGTGAGAGAGGCGTCTCGCCGAACAACGGGACTTTTCCATTACCCCGAACAGATCCTGGCTGGGTTGGCACTCGTTCGGGGAGGAGTGGCGGAGATGGCGACGGGAGAAGGAAAGACCCTCGGGGTGACCTTGCCCGCCTTCGTGTTTGCCCTGTTCGGAGAAGGAGTTCACGTGATTACGGTCAACAGTTACCTGGCGGAACGTGACCACGAGTTTACCGCCCCCATCCTGGAATATTTGGGGATTTCCTCAGCCCTATTGCTTGAGGGACAGGAGGGGACTCCCGTGAAGAAAAAAACCGCCTACCTGGCGGATGTGACCTACGGCGTCGGTTATGAGTTTGGGTTCGACTATCTGCGCGATCAACTCGCGTTGATTCGTGCGCCGAAATCCGGTCCGCGCGAACGATTGAGAAACGCGTTGATGGGCGTCAAAACGCCGGAACCGCCGGTCGTTCAACGAAAACTGGCCTACGCGATTATTGACGAGGTCGACAGCGTTCTGATTGATGAAGCGGGATCGCCTCTCGTCATCAGTGAATCTCCACCCGGTGAGAACGAGGCGTCACCCGCTTATTGGTTGGCGCGCGATGTCGCTGAAGATCTGATCGCGGATCAGCATTTCGAGCTGAAGCTGGCCAATCGCGGCGTGAAGTTGACCCACGAGGGGTTTGACCTTGTTCACGAATTTGAAAACATTCCATGGGATCTCCTGCGAAGACCGTGGCACACCTACGTCTTGAATGCTCTCCGTGCGCTGCACTTTTTCCAGCGAGACGTGCACTATGTGGTCGATGACGAAGACAAAGTCGTGATCATTGACGAGTTTACGGGCCGAAGATTTGAAGAGCGAACTTGGCGCGATGGACTTCACCAGGCGGTTGAAGCGAAAGAAGAGGTGGAGATTCGCTCGGAGACTGATTCTGCGGCGAGCATTACCCGGCAACGCTATTTCGGGTTTTACGAGACCATCTGTGGATTGACGGGAACCGCAGCCGAGAGTGCGGGCGAATTCTGGCACTTTTTCAAAATGGATGTGGAACCAGTTCCTCTCCACAAACCGAGTCAGCGAAAGATCCTTCCGGAACGTGTCTTTCAAACCCAGGACGCGATGTATCACGCCGTCGTTGCGGATGTCATTCAGCGGTACCAGACCTGGCAGCCAATCTTGATTGGAACCCGTACCATTCGAGCGAGTGAAGCCCTGGCGGAGTTGATGACCCAATCGGGAGTTCCTTTTACCTTGCTTACCGCCAAACAAGACGAGGAGGAGAGCGAAATTGTGGCGAAAGCCGGACAACCAGGGCACGTGCTTCTCGCGACCAACATGGCAGGTCGCGGAACCCACATTGGCCTCACGGACGACGCGAAAGCTGCCGGAGGTCTTCACGTGATCGTCGTCGAACGCAATGAGTCGATCCGTATCGACCGTCAGCTCATTGGCCGCGGTGCACGGCAAGGTGAGGTGGGCGGTGCGCAGATGTTTGTCAGCGCAGACGATCACCTGGTTGAGATGTATGCGCCGGAGCTGGCCACCGAGATGCGCAAGGCGCGAGCGGACTCCAACGGAGAGCTACCCGGAAAATTCAGCAAAGACTTTGATGAGCTTCAAGCAGAAGTTGAGCGTCGACGCTATGAACAGCGTTTGGCAATGGCCCATCGCGACAAGTGGCTCGATGAAATCAAAACCAATCTGGCATGAGAAACTACCTAACCCTATTCCTAATCACGTTGAGCGGAACTTTGGCGGCTCAGGATACTGAAGAAGTTCTGACCTATCTGGAGCCCTACCGTTCCATTGAAATTTCTCCGATTGAAATTGGAGTGATCAGTGAGGTGGTTGCCAACGAAGGCGACAAGGTATCGGTTGGCGACGTTCTGCTGAAACTTGATACGGAGATTACCGAGGCCCGGTTGGGTATCGCACAAATGCAGGCCGACAGTGAGGGCCGGGTACAAGCAGCGGAAGCTGAATTTGAACTCCAGCAGGACAGGACGGATCGCGTGGAGCGACTGAGCGGAGCCAGTGCCGCGGAAAAGCGCAAGGAGCGTGCCACGTTGAAAATCGCCGAAGGAAACCTGATCATCGCTCAGGAGGAACGGGAAAGTTACAAGCTTCAGGTGAAACAAATTGAAGCGGAATTGAGAAGACGGATTCTGACTAGTCCGATTGATGGGATCGTCACGGAGATTACGAAGGATGTCGCCGAGGCCGTTACTCCTTCTGAAATCCGGGAGGACAACTTTTTGGTCAGGGTCGTAAAAGTCGACCAACTCAGGTGTGTGGGGCATGTTCCAGAAAGTCTCGCCCGCTCGCTTCACGTGGGGGATAGTCTGGATGTTCGAATCGAAGACGGGAAAGACACCATGGTTCGGGGGAAGATTGAGTTTGTTTCAGCAGTGATCAATCCTGCCACGAAAACCATTCGAATTCGGTTAGTAATTGAGAACCAATCCGGGAAGCTTCGAAGTGGTTCTTCCGCCAACATCTTGATTCCGCGGAGACTTTCCTGATCTGCCTCTAAAAGATTGCTGAGAAATCGGGGACGGCTATAGTCTGCTGCATGTTCGGTGAACGTAGTTTCCGTCGATGAGTTCTCTCCACCATTCTTTGCTGACTCTGGCGCTGCTATTCTGCGTTTCGTCTGCGCACGCGTTTGGCGGTCTTTTTCAGCGGAAGGCAGGTCCCCCGGAGAGTCTGGAAGACATCGTGCTTGCCCAAATCGTGCTTGATGAGGGGCTAATGGGACCAGGGAAAATCGATGGCAAGCTTGGTGAATTTACCGTCATCGCCGCACGGCACTACAATGAGCAGCGGAATCTGGCAGCAGACAATTGGTTCAGAATTCTGAAGGACGCGCAGAAAAACGTAAAGCAGCCGTTCACCTCGTATGTGGTTCGTGATCGCGATCATCAGTTCGTCGGTGCGGTTCCGGCTGATCCGGCTGATCAGGAGAAACTCGAGTATTTATCCTATCGGTCGCTGCTGGAGCTAGTCGCAGAACGTTATCACACGGATGAAAGGTTCCTTCGCAAGATTAATCCGGGTCGCAATTTGGACCGATTGCGAGTTGGGGAATCGGTAACGGTTCCCAATGTCACACCGTTCGAGATTTCGGCGATTCGGAAACATCAGCGGTTTGGAGAGAACCAGACGTTGAGCAGTCGCTACGTCATCGTGGATACGCAGATTAAGGTCGCGTTAATCTACGAGAAGAAGGGTGGGAAGCTTGTTGCGTCATTCCCGATCACTCCAGGCGTGAAGAAATTCGTTCCCTATGGCGAGTGGACCATGACCACCATGGTAACCACACCGGAATTTCGATGGGACAAGCGGATGCTGGAGGAAGGCGAGCGAGGCGATGAATTTTTTCAGCTCCCTCCCGGCCCGAATAGTCCAGTTGGTGTGATTTGGGCCGGCTTATCCAAATCGGGTATCGGATTACATGGAACCAGCAGTCCGGAGACGATTGGTCGGTCTCGAAGTGCGGGTTGCATCCGGCTCGCGAATTGGGACGCTATACGGCTTAGTTCGGTCGTTCGTCCCGGAGCGGTCGTTATCGTGAAGTAATCGTCCGAATATACTTCTCACAAATTTGGTAATACGTGATCATCGAGGCGATATCGATCCATTCATCGGCTGCATGCAGGCGTCCGACCTCCGGGCGTGAAAGCATCACCGGGGTTCCTTCCTGGCAGATAAACCTGGCGTCACTGCCGCCAGAGGCTTTGGTCAAACTGACCTTCTTACCGGTAACCTCTTCGGTGATCTGACAGAAGAGAGGGTCAGGCGCCAGGTGGGTTGGTTCCGCGCAGATGATGGGGTCCATCGCCACTTCCATTCCCAATACCTGGCGAACCTCAGCCAGCATTCTCTCGACGGTGTAGGGAGGTGGAAAACGAAGGTCCAACAGTGCTTCTGCTTCGCCGGGGATACGGTTGATCGCCTCGTTAGGGGTCGAAACCTTTGTCACGGCACAGGTTGGAAACCAATTCCCGTTGCTCCCATCGCCTCTGGTGTCAGCGAAGTGATCTCTCAGCCGTGCCAACCGGCTGATGAGTTTCTCCACGGCGTTTTCCGCCAACCAAGGACGAGCCGCGTGGCCAGCCTTTCCTTCGATACTCACCCTGAGATGGATGATGCCCTTCTCATCGGTGGTCACGTCGTTCAACGAACCTCCGTCGGGAATGATCGCCCGCGCGCATTCCAAACCCACTTCCTCAAAGAGGTAACGCACCCCATTTTCTCCGCCAATCTCTTCATCGGAAGTAAGGGCAATTCCAACCGGGCAACCTGGCAGATCCCGCTGGAGTTGGCGGAAGAGCTCGATCATGATCGCGTCAGCTCCCTTCATATCACCAGCGCCAGGCCCAATGATGCGACCGTCCTCAACTTGTCCGCGATACACGGCTACATCCGAATGTTCGATGACGTCGATATGCCCACAGAGCAATACTTGAGGTCGAGTCAGCCCCTCAGGCATGGCAACGAGTGATTGGAACCCATTGGACTCGTAGCAATCGATTCTGACATCGGGAATCGCCTCAAGATGGTTCTCAATGAACTGAAAGCAGCGTTGCCGCTCATCCGGGTGGAGATCCGTGCTTCGGATCATCATCAGATCCCGGGTCAATGCGGTGATTCGTGCCGCGAGTTGTTGGTCTTCTGTCATCATCTAATCACGATCGGCCTGCCATTCGACCGGGAGCATTTGTTCGGCTTTCTCCAGAAGATTCCAACAAACCTCGTGGCTGGGGGCAAGGCAAAGAAATTGACCTTTATGAACCTGTTCATCACTTCCGAAATTGAAATTGATCGGCAAAATTCCAACCTCATCGCCTTTCTGAAACAGTAGTCCCGCTTCCTGTAATATGATCAGGAGTTCAGCGCCTCCCATGGGTTGTTTCAATCGGAGATTCTGCATCAGCCAATGCCCATCAGGGGTGAAATGACGGGCCAACAAACACGGGTAGGTGGCTCCCGTAACTCGCGCATTGATTTCGCAGACGTAGACATCGGGTAATGAAGAATCATCGCGTTCTACGAAAAGAAAGTCAGTGCTCGCCGTTCCGCGGTATCCCTGATCATGAAGCCATTGTCCCGCGAGGGTCGCTTGTCGGAACAGTTCCTCCCGAGCGCCGGCGATTCGGGAAAGGTAAGGTGGAGGCGAAACGTTACCCTCATGGACACTGTCCCGACTGAGGATTTGTTCTGTGATGTCGAAGAGCCAGACACTCTTCTCATCCAGAAACATCTGCACACTGGGACTCTTGATCGCCTGAATGCCGGGTCTGTCCGGGCTGAGCCATCCTTGAACCATGACCGGTCCTTCATAAAACAGGTGCTCGGGAATATCGATGAGGCGCGCTTCGTCAAACGTCCCAATCTTTTTGACTCGAAGGATCCCAATTCCTGAGGCTCCGATCTGGGATTTGAGAACGACTTCATCAAACCCTGCCTGGCTGAGTTCCGCCATACACGATAATATCTCTGTCTTGTGGTTGGCAAGGCAGGTGGGTGGAGTGGGAAGGGTTTGGGACTCGAGAAACTGGTGGAGAAGAAGCTTATTGTTCCCCTTCCAGCAGCCTTCCTGAGTGGTGACCGTCTTTTTGCCGAGGGAGGTGGCGATTCCCGTCAGAGTTCCGTCGGTGACGTATCCGTCGATCCAGTAGGCTCCGTGGTCTGCGATGGTTGAGAGCCGGTCCTGAACCAACGACGTTTCGTTCTGCGCAAGTGCCTCGCCAACCAAACGGTAATTGTCGGGGGACATGATTTCCGTCCTGGGCAGGCTCAGGCCCAACTCTTGCTCGAAATATTGATTCAGGACACCTGCGGAATGCCGCTCGAGAACCAAGAGGTTGTTCTTGCCTCGAAATAGCAGATTGAGAATGGGAACCAGTCGACCTCCGTAGGAATCAACTTCACCGACAATTTCCTCCAATTCGTTGGTCTCCTTTTCATTCCCAAAGAAGAGCTCCAGCAAATTCGCGAAGAAAATAACGTCACCTTCCCAGAACTGCGGAAGCTTCCCTTTCGTGTCAATCACTGGCGCGGACAAGGTGTTAGTCATGACGACAGACCATTTGCCTTAAACTCAGGGCGGTTGGGTGTTGGTTCAACCTTGTTTCGCGATGTCTCGGGCTCGAGGCCATTCTCCGCCAACATCCGGCAATTCCCTGGTCTCGAGTAGGTAGTGATACATGATCACGCCTTCCTGATCGGCGAAGGGCGGTTCGAGCGATGCGGTTGCCCTTTTGTAAAGTCCTTCGTCAATTCCCTCCAATTCGTCGATCAACGTCAGGCAGTCATCGCTGACGCGCCAAAGTTCTCCCTTAATGGAGTAGCCTCCGGAATCAACAATTGCCGCGGGGTAGCCGCCGTAATCGAACATTCGGTATCCGGGCTTGGTTTGCGCGTTACCGACCCATTCAGCGTTTGCGAGATAGAAATGATTCGAAAACCCGCGTTTCAAACTGCCATAAACGAAAAGCAGGTTCATTGCTTACTAGGAATAAGAAAAATACCGGCGGTCGGGATCGAACCGACACTCCCGAAGGAACGCGATTTTGAATCGCGCGCGTCTACCAATTCCGCCACACCGGCTTTGGGAAAAATTGGGTCGGAATCCTAGGCTTCTCATGTCCGAGGCGCAAGCCTTTTTAGGCCCAAGTCATCTGGAATCTTTGAGCGCTACCGGCTTGTCGAGAATCTCCTTGAGCAAAATCGCATTTCGCAAAGAAGCTGAATCGGAAAGCAACAGGCGAAGCGAGCGGTGCGAACGCTGTTTTGGCGCCTCGGGTGCGTAATGATCAACCTGGGTTTTGATTCGCTCCAGTGCTTCAATCTCTTCCTTGCTCAGGGCAGGGGCTTCAACGGGTTTCTCTACCGGAATTGCCCGAACGGCCTGAACTGGGGGAGGTGGCGGCTCTGCTGGTTTCCCGGCCAATTGTTCGAGGAACCGTCGCAAATCCTCCGCTCCCTCTGGTTCCTTGGACCGGGCTTCGCCAGGAATGGGAGGCGGCCCGCTGTCCTCCATTTGGTCGGGCTCATACTCAAATTCTTCCTCTTCCTGAGTGCGACCCCGTTCCGTGAAGAACCAACGGAAAAAGGCGATGAAGATCATCGCAATGATGACCCAGTAGTCGCCGAGATCCGCTAATAACGCCGGAAGCATTGGATGGATTTAGTTAAGAGGGCTCAGTGGGCTTTGAATCACCCTTGTGTCCAGCGATGCTGTCACGCATTTCGGTATCCGCTTCGATATTCTTGTATTTGACGTAGTCCATCACGCCAAGATTTCCATTCCGGAAGGCCTCGGCAATGGCCAGAGGAATCTGGGCTTCGGCCTCAACGACGCGGGCCTGCATCTCCTGGGTTTTTGCCTCCATTTCCTGTTCGCTGGCGACTGCCGCCGCACGACGAACTTCCGCCTTGGCCTGGGCAATCTGCTTGTCCGCCTCGGCTTGCTTGGCCTGAAGGCGAGCACCGATGTTCTCCCCGACATCCACATCAGCGATATCAATCGATAAAATTTCAAACGCGGTATTGGCATCAAGACCCCGGGCAAGAACCATCTTTGAGATCGCATCGGGATTCTCCAGCACCTCTTTGTAGCTTTTGGAGGAACCGATCGAAGAAACGATGCCTTCTCCAACCCGGGCAATAATGGTTTCCTCCGTTGCGCCACCCACGAAGCGATCGAGAGCGGTCCGGACCGTGACCCGGGCACGCGCCTTGACGGCAATTCCATCGGCGGCAACCCCATCGATGGTGATTCGAGCTCCGGAGCTCTGGGGGGGCACATCGATCACTGCTGGGTTGATGCTGGTGCGAACAGCTTCGAGAACGGTCTTGCGGGTTCCTTTGACCGCGAGGTCGATCGCGCAAGCTCTGTCAAAATTGAGCCCCAATCCGGCTTTGTCAGCGGCAATCATCGCCAGCACAACATGGTCGATTTGGCCTCCGGAAAGATAGTGTGCCTCCAACTGATCCGTTGAGAAATTCAGGCCGGCTTTGCTCGCTGTAATCCGGCTATCAACCACCAGGGCGACCGGCACCCTTCGCAACCACATTCCAACGAGTTTGAAAATGCTGACCGGAGCGTTCGATACAAGTGCCCGGAGCCAGATGTTAAAGAACTTCAGGAAGATGAAGAAAAAAACGATCGCCAGAAGAACGAGAATGGCGCCAACAACGAAGGCAGCGGAATCGCCACCGGGAAGGTTTTGCAGAAGATCCTCCATAATTTATGCGTATTTGGGTTTTTGAAGTGCCTAAGTGAACTAAGACACTAGCATTCTTCCTGTCGTGTAATGCCTGCTTGGTGTCAAGGTGTGTTAGGACGCTTTCGGGCGAACAATAACGCTGATTCCATCAACTTTGACGACCTCGACGTCAATCCCGGCTTCAATCGAACCTATTTGGGCGACTACATCGTGTTTTTCACCGTCAATCACAGCTTTTCCGGATGGAAGCAAAGCGGTGGTTGCCACGCCCGTTTTGCCCACCAGTTTCGCCAGTTCCGCGAGGTGCTCATCATTTCCTACTTCAGAGCTCAGCGTCACCTGCCTGCCAAAGATTGACCTTCTAAAAGTTCGCATCCAATACCAGAGCATCAGGATCACCACCAGTACTGCGATCAGTGCGACGAGGCTACCGGCGCGAAACCCAAATTCACCGAATACCAGCAGAACGCCCACCGAGATGATGACGCCGCCGATCAGTCCCATGATTCCGCCCGGCAGGTAGAACTCGAGCCAAAGAAAGGTTAGCCCGAACACGAAGACCGCAACGATGACCCAGATATCCATTTGGACTAGTAGGCTGTTCTGGCGATGGGAACAATCCTAATCTCAGGCACCGCGTCCGCAGCACTGCTTAAACTTCTTGCCGCTTCCACAAGGACAGGCCTCGTTTCGGCCAACTTTGGGTTGTTCACGACGGACTGGTAAACTGATTTTTGGTCCCTCGGGCTCTGAGCCGCCCCCGGAAGTCATCACCTGACCAGCACTTGCGGCTTTACTTGGCTGCTGCTGATCACCGAAGAGGTCTGCAAGTTCAGCCTTCAGGTTGCTGGCAGGCTGGGTTGGAACTCGAATGGTTCGGAAGGCAAAGAGGTTGCCGAGAGCTTCGAACTTGATGTTATCCATCAAGTCAACAAAGAGGTTGTAGCCCTCCTTTTTGTATTCCACGAGTGGATCCTTCTGGCCTTGTGCCCGCCATCCGATCGCCTCGCGGAGACCGTCCATGGCGTAGAGGTGATCTCTCCAAAGGTTATCGATGGCCGAAAGAATGATGAAACGCTCAAGCTCATCAGCATGCTCAGGGTCCTCGTGAGACATCTTCCGGTCATAGGCCTCGCGAATACGCTCGATGATGAACATCTCCACGCCCTCGTCTGACTTGCTTTCGAAATCGGCGTCTTTCTCGCTGATCATGAGCGGGAAGGTGGAATTGAGCCAATGAAGAAGACCGGCTGTGTCGCGCTCCGGGCCGTCCGCTTCGAGATGCAGAAACTCGCTGACCTTCGCGGGAACGCATTCCTCAATCAACTCCATGATGAGTGCTCTAGGATCCTCTGTCTGGAGAACCTCATTGCGGTAGCCGTAAATGACTTCCCGCTGTTGGTTCATCACATCGTCATACTGAAGAACCCATTTGCGGCGAATGTAGTTTCGTTCCTCGACCTTCTTCTGTGCCATCTCGATGGTTTTCGTCAATAGGCCGCCTTCCAATTCCTGACCTTCTTCCAGCCCCATCCGGTCCATCAACTTGGTCATCCGTTCAGATGCTCCATACTGACGCATCAGATCATCTTCAAAACTGACGAAGAAGATCGACTGTCCAGGGTCGCCCTGACGTCCGGAACGACCTCGCAGCTGGCGGTCAATTCTTCGCGAAGGGTGGCGTTCGGTTCCGATCACGCGCAAGCCGCCAAGATCGGTAACGCCTTCGCCCAGTTTGATATCAGTTCCTCGACCCGCCATGTTCGTGGCAACCGTGACGGACCCTTTCTTACCGGCGCTTTGCACGATTTCGGCTTCCTGACGGTGATGTTTCGCGTTCAGGACGCTGTGAGGGATTTTGTCACGTTTCAGCATCTTGGAGAGAACCTCCGATGAACGCTCGCTCGCGGTTCCGAGTAGCAATGGTTGCCCCTTGTCGTGGGTCTCCTTCACCATATCCACGACCGCCGCCAGTTTTTCGCGTTGCGTCTTGTAAACGCGATCGTTGAGGTCTTCGCGGGCGATGGGTTTGTTCGTCGGCATGACCATCACGTCACACTTGTAAATATCCTGAAACTCAGCAGCTTCGGTCTCGGCCGTTCCCGTCATTCCAGCCATCTTTTCATACATCCGGAAGTAGTTCTGGATCGTGATGGTCGCCAGAGTCTGGGTTTCCTGGTCGATCTTGACGCCTTCCTTGGCCTCGACGGCTTGATGCAGTCCATCGCTCCACCGGCGTCCCGGCATGGGGCGCCCGGTATTTTCGTCCAGAATCACAACTTTGTTGTCCGTCACCATGTAGTGGACGTCTTTCTCGAACAGGCAATAGGCCTTCAGAAGTTGACTGATCGAGTGCATTCTCTGAGCCTGGGAGTCCGCTTGCTCTTGGATCTCTTGCTTCTTTTTCTCGCGGTCGGCATCACTGAGAGAGGTGTCACCATCCATCTCGCTAAAAACCGTGGCGATGTCGTGAAGGACGAAGGCGTCTGGGTCGTCTGGATTGAGAAACTCGCGGCCTTTCTCGGTCAAATCGGCATCGTTCTGCTTCTCGTCGATGTTGAAGAACAACTCTTCTTTGAGGGCGAAAAGTTGGGCTTTTTGGGTGTCCTGATAGAACGAAAGTTCGGCCTTGTCGGTCGCGCGCCTCACTTCCGGGTCTTCCAGCATCCGCATGAGTTGGCGATGCCGGGGTTGCCCCAGTTTGACCCGGAAAAGGTTCATGCCAACTTCCTCCAAATCGCCTTCATCGAGCGCCTTTTTCGCGTCATTGGCGAATTTATTGCAAAGGGCGATCTGTTTTTTGACCAGTTGGTTAACGATGCCTTTGAACCGGTCAAACTGATGCGTTGAAGAGGCGACCGGACCGCTGATAATCAGTGGAGTGCGGGCTTCGTCAATCAGAATGGAGTCAACCTCATCAATCAACGCATAATAGTGGCTTCGCTGGACTTGGTTTTCGACCGTTGTCGCCATTCCGTTGTCGCGAAGGTAGTCAAACCCAAACTCACTCGCCGTCCCATAGGTGATATCCGTTTGGTACTGCTCGCGCCTGACCGAGGGATCCTGATTGTTCTGAATGCAACCAACAGACAGGCCGAGCCAACGGAAAAGTTCCCCCATCCATTCACTATCCCGTCTCGCCAGATAGTCGTTCACGGTCACGACGTGGACACCCAGGCCGGTGAGAGCATTCAGATATACCGGGATGGTCGCGACAAGGGTTTTTCCCTCACCCGTTGCCATCTCGGTGATGATTCCGCGGTGAAGGGCAATTCCACCGATCAACTGGACATCGAAGTGAACCATTTCCCAAGTGATCGGCAAATCGCAGACATCCCAGGTTTTGCCGCACATCCGTCGCGACGCGTTTTTGACGACCGCGAAGGCTTCGGGAAGAATTTCGTCCAAATACTCGGCCCGTTTGTCGGGGAACTCTTCGCGCAGTTCATCATAAAGTTTTTGGGAGTCGAGGATGGCTTCGATTTGAGACTCCTTGTTCCCGCTTTCTCCCTCAGTCTCCATTCGTCCGGCTAGATCGGCCGCTTTCGGAAACTCCTTGCTGAGCCCTCCCAACCGCTTCTGCCAGGACTTGATCAAATCGAGCCGCACCTCCTCCTCCATCGCCTCAATGTTGCGAGTCGCGAAGTATTCGACATCCTCTTCGTAGCGGGAGAGGTGTGCTTTCCATGCTGCCGTTTTCTCCTTGAGAACTTCTTCGGGTTCTTCCTGGAGTCGTTCTTCGATCGTGTTGATCTCCTGAACA
Source organism: uncultured bacterium (assembly GCA_963977015.1). GTDB lineage: Bacteria > Verrucomicrobiota > Verrucomicrobiia > Verrucomicrobiales > DEV007 > JBCDHN01. The sequence goes on from CAXBMO010000003.1 coordinate 60,532, forward strand.
ATTGGCCACATCTGGCGCAATCGGCGCTGATTTTGATTACCGACGATTTTTTTGAAAACCCACTGGAGCATGACGGAACTGAAATAATTTAAGGGTCGCTGGCCTTAGGCAAACGACAAGAGGGGCACAATGATGCCCAGAGGCATCGGTGACGCAAGAAGAGGAGCGATGAAAACGATCAAATGCTAGGCTACAGCCGCGATGGGCGCATGCCGATGGATGAATTCGTCGCAAAACGCCGAGTATCCTTTCGCTCCAGGTGAACTTGGAGCGTATTCAGAAATCGCCATTTGGTGACTGGGTGCTTCGCTCAACTTCACGTTCCGCGGAATCACCGTCTCGTAACACATTTCGGCGAGTCGACCTCGAACCTGATTGATCACGTCCTCCGTCAATTTGGTTCGGCTGTCGGCCATGGTCATGACGACGCCTTCAATGTAGAGCCCGGGATTGGCGCCGGACTGCTTCAATTCGTCGATCAACTCAATCATTTTGGCGAGACCTTCAATCGCGAAGTATTCACACTGTACCGGGATGAGGATTTCATCGACGGCGGCAAGGGCGCTGGTCATGTTGATTCCAAGGGACGGAGGGCAGTCGACCAGCATAAAATCGAAAGGCGCGACTGAGCGGTAGTTATGGAGAATGGTGCGGAGACGAACCAAATGGTCATCAGTTCGAGCCAGTTCCACTTCCACTCCGGCGAGGTCCATGCTGGACGGAATCAAGGAAAGATTCGGATAACGGGTAGGCTGTGGAAGATCCTGAATGTCACAGCGACCAACCAGTGGATCGTAAATGCTTGGAAAATCGCCGGGTTCGAATCCGAAATTACTGGTCGCGTTAGCCTGTGGATCAATATCCAGAACGCAGACGCGGTTGCCCGCTTTTGCCAGGTAAGCGCCCAAGTTCACGGACGTTGTGGTTTTTCCTACTCCTCCTTTTTGATTGGAAAGGGCAATAATTCTCATTTTATCGACTCTTGAGGGATTTAATCCTAACATAGTCTCTAAAACAGAAATTATAACGAATCTAGCGATTTTTTGGAAATGTTAAAGAAAATCGCAATTGGACGAAGTGGCGCCCCTCAGTTAGGGCTAGTGCTCTATGGAACTGACTGAGAAATGGCTCAACAACGCCGCGGGATGGCAGGTTCTCAAGGAGGCGCGTGGTTTGTGGAAAGGTGGCGCCGTGATGGATGCGACCTACGAAGGGAAGTTGATGAAGGGAGTTGTGATGCGCGGCGGAAAACGCCAGGTCGCCGGATTTGTCATCAACAGCCGAACTGACCTGGACAATCTCTGTAAGTGCCCGACCGCAAGGCGTTACGGTCAGGTCTGCGCCCACTCCGTTGCCATTGCCCTGCAAATCATCAACGGAGATGCGAATCCTGCGCCGAAAGCAAGCCAGGCATCCAAGGCGCCTTCTTCTCCGAAACCGGATAACGTCGCGAAACCGCGGGGAATCGGCGTGTTGCCGATTTTCAACAAGCGACTTGTCGAGATGTGGGGAAAGGGGCGGATCCCTTTAAAAATGGAACAAGGAGACGTGGAGCCGCCGGGTGTTTGGAGCTGGCTTGAAGCGGTTGGAGTGTCAACGCTGCCAGTGCATGCAGTTCTCAATCCAGCTCAGGCCAGCGAGTTTTTGGCCATTATGGAGGGGGCACCTGCAAAATTGGGCGAGGAAGATCTCACCGTAAGCGCGACGAGTGCCGCGCGTTTGAGGGTCGATCTTCGGCAAGTTGAAGACGATTTCGAACTCAGTCCGTTGCCGTGGATCAGCGAAGATCAGGTCCGCCTTGATGACTGGGTGTTTCTGGCCAATTCGACCACCATTCAGCCTCTCCGAAAACCACCAAGAGGGAGTGAAAAGTCCTATGCTGCGTTGCTCGAGGGAAGAACCGTTAGGCTAAGTGCGGGGGAATTGCTCGCAAACGTGGACGGATGGCACGATTGCCTCGAGTTCCGCACCAAAGTTGGACGGGGGTTGGTCGTTCGGCCGGGTAATCCGACCTTCAAAATCAAGCTGGAGGGTTCCATGAATGCCCTGGCGGCGGTCGTGACAGTTCACTACGGCGATCTGGAGTTTCGGTTGGGCAAAAGCCCGGAAGGTGCCGCGTTTCCGTATCGCGATGAAGACGGGGCATTTGTGGTTCGAAACGGCTTGGCGGAGCATCGGGCGTCCCTATTTCTGTCGGACGAGATGGAGTTTTCGAGTCCCGATAAGGGTGGCCAGTTTCAGATGCGTGGTGAGGCCAATATTTCGCGGTTTTATGCGACCGGTATCCCGAAGTTCGGAAGCCAATGGGAAGTCGAATTCGGAGAACGGTTTCAACACGTCACGAGAAACCTGGAAGTCATCCGCCCGCAGTTGGTTCAGCATGGAATCGACAATCAATGGCTGAGTTTCGCGATCGATTACAGTAGCGCAAGCGGTGCCGAGATTCCGCGGGAGGAGATTCAGCGATTGCTCAACAAGGGACAGAATCGGGTCCAGTTGGCGAATGGAAGAACTGCTGTGATCGACCTGGATGCCTGTGCCGAAGCGGCTGAGGTGATTTACGATGTTCACGCGAATCAGGAGGGAGGGCAGTTTCGGGTTAAGGCGAACCAATCCGGTTATTTGGCCGCTGCGTTAGGGGCGAGTGATCTGGCGGACGCCGCAAAAGTGAACCTGAAGGAGCTGGGCGATTTGGAGCCCGTTTTGCGCGACTATCAAAAAGAAGGCGTGGAATGGATCATCCAGCGATTCAAGGGTGGAGCCAAGGCCTGTTTGCTCGCGGATGAAATGGGGCTTGGTAAAACGCTTCAGAGCCTGGCCGCGATTCAGTTGATCAAGGCCTCGGAGGAAGGTCAAATCCTGATCGTGTGTCCGACGTCGCTGCTCTCCAACTGGCAGATGGAGGCAGCGAAATTCGTTCCGAACCTGACCACCGAAATTCTTCACGGTCCGAAGCGTTGGAGCAATTCCAAGAAGATCGACAACGCGGATGTGCTGATCACCAGTTACGCACTTCTCGTTCGTGATACCGAAAAATACGCGGAACGCTCCTTTCTCCTCGCGGTTCTTGATGAAGCCAGTGCGATTAAGAATCCCGATACGAAAAATGCAAAAGCCTGCAGAAGTCTCGAAACGGCTCACCGGATCGCGTTGACCGGAACACCGGTCGAGAACACGGTTCGGGAACTGTGGTCGATCTTCCATTTCCTGGTTCCCGGATATTTGGGCAGTCGCGATGAGTTCAGGGAACGCTACGAGGCTCCCATTTCGGGCGGAGCTGCTGCAAGGCCGGTTTTGGAAAGGCTGCGTCATCGGATCAAGCCCCTGACCTTGCGTCGTTTGAAGCAAACGGTCGCGAAGGATCTTCCGCCCAAAATTGAGCAGGTCAGATTCTGCCAACTCGGTCCGGCCCAAGCTCAACTTTATGAGGCAATTCTCCGGGAAAGCCGTAAGAAGATTGACGATGCCCTTTCGCAAAACTCTGAGGGGCAGGCGCGGATGACGATGTTGACGGCTTTGTTGCGGCTGCGTCAGGTTTGCTGCGATCCCCGATTGTTGAATCTGGACGATGCACCCAAGGTCGATTCCGCCAAGCTGGATCAGTTCTCAGAATTGGTGACGGAAGCGGTTGAGGGGGAACATAAGACACTCGTGTTTAGTCAGTTCACCTCGATGCTGAAAATTTTGCGGGAGAATCTGGAAGAGGCGGGGATCTCCTATAACTATCTTGACGGTAGTTCTTCTGATCGAGCGGAACAGGTTCAACAATTTCAGCAACAACGTGACCGAAAGGTCTTTCTCATCAGCCTTAAAGCTGGTGGATACGGTCTCAACCTTACTGCTGCCGACACCGTCATCCACTATGACCCGTGGTGGAATCCCGCAGTTGAAGCCCAAGCGACGGACCGTGCTCACCGGATCGGGCAGACCAATCCGGTCAGCGCCTACAAGTTGATCACTACCGGGACGGTGGAGGAGCGCATCCTCACTCTCCAGCACCGCAAAAAGGCGGTGATTGATGCCGCGCTGGACGACGGCGAACCGCTCATGCGCGGCTTGTCTAACGATGAGATACGGGAAATGATTGGATGATCCCGGGCAGGTGATGAACTGCGATGCCGGGAATCGAATCACTGGCCCTTGACACCATCCGGAAACGCAGCTACTAAACCCGCCCTTTTTAACCGAACAGGAATAGCTGTCCCATCATGTCGAATACGAAAATCATCCTCCGCGAAAAAATCAAAGGACTCGGTGCCGAGGCCGATGTCGTTCAAGTTCGGCATGGCTATGCTCGAAACTTCCTGATTCCGCAAGGGAAAGCATTTGAGGCCACCAAGGGTAACCTTCGCCAGATCGAATCGTTGAAAGCGACTCGCGCCAAGCGTGAAGCTGAGGAGCTGAATGCGGCTGAGAAGCTGTCCAGCAAGATCAAGCGGACCAAGATCAACCTTGAACTCGCGACCGGCGAAACCGGTAAAGCTTTTGGATCGATCACGGTGATTGATCTGGTCAAAGCCATCGAGGAGCAGGCAGGCGAAACGATCGATCGTCACACCATCGAACTCGACAAGCCAATCAAGACGACGGGAAGCTTCGATATCCCAGTCAAATTGCATCCTGACGTCAGTTTCCAGCTTCGCGTTAAAGTTGAGGCCAAAGGAGCGGCTGACGCCGAGGGCGAGGAGTAAGCGCTATTTCCGAGGCCCCGAGCCTCCAATCCATGGACTTTCAGAGATCCCCTTTTGGCGAAAAACTCAGCCAACCGAGCGGGATCCTGGAATTGATGAACGATCTGGGCGAAGGCCTCACCACCAATCGTGACGCTATCATGATGGGAGGTGGGAACCCCGCCCAGATTCCGAAAGTTCAGGAGGTATGGCGTGAACAGGCCCGGCGCTTGGTTGACGACGCGAACGCCATTGGAAATGTTCTGGCGAACTACGACCCGCCGTCGGGGAATCCGGCATTCTTGCAGAGTCTCGCCACGTTTTTGAAAAGCCATTGTGGTTGGCAGGTCACCGAAAAGAATCTCGCGGTGACGATGGGAGGACAAACCGGGCTTTTCTTTCTCCTGAATTTGTTCTCCGGCGGTGGAAGAAAGATTCTCCTTCCCTTGATGCCGGAGTACATCGGCTATTCCAATCAACTTGCTGACCCGGATGCCTTCGTAACCCATCCAGCCAAGTTGGAGCTGCGGGGGGATCATCGTTTCAAGTATCACGTTGACTTTGAGAGCCTGGAGATTGGCGATGATATCGGAGCGATTTGTGTCTCGAGGCCCACCAACCCCAGTGCGAACGTCTTGACTGACGACGAGATCCAGAGGTTGGCGGCTTTGGCGGAAGAGCACGGGATTCCCCTGATCATCGACAACGCTTACGGTCATCCGTTCCCGGGGGTGATCTTCTCGGACGCGAAGCCGTTTTGGAACAGCCATGTCATCCAGACCTTGAGCTTGTCGAAGTTGGGCTTGCCCGGCACTCGAACCGGTATCGTGGTCGCGAATGAAGATATTGCGGGTCGAATTGCAGCGATGACAGCAGTCGCCGGCCTGGCGAACAACAATTTTGGCCAGGCGCTGGTCAAGCCGCTCTTGGAAGGTGACCAGCTGATCAAACTCTGTGACGAAGTGATCCGCCCCTATTATGCGAAACGGTGCGAATTTGCCTCAGGGAAGCTCGATTCCGAGTTGTCTGGCGATATTCCCTACCGTCTTCACGAGACGGAAGGCGCATTTTTCCTGTGGCTCTGGCTGGAAGACTTGCCGATCACGAGCCGGGAGCTTTATCTGCGCCTAAAGGAACGGGGTGTCATAGTGGTTCCCGGTGAATACTTCTTCTACGACCTCAAGGAAGATTGGCAGCACCAACGGCAATGCCTGAGGATTTCCTACACGCAACCGCATGACCGGGTTGAGAAAGGATTGGGCCTGATCGGTGATGAGATCAAGAAGGTTTACCAAGGGCTCTAAAACCCCTTTCGCCGCCTAAAACCCATCGGAAACCGCCGGCTCAATCCGAGGCTCCCCCGGTGACGAAAAAGTGGGAGCGTAGGGGCTGCCAGAGCTGACGGCGCGACCTTTTCCGCGGACAATCACCGCGTTGGGTTTGCCGTTCACCATATCAACCTGCATGGTCAGATCGAAGAATCGGGAAATCTCACCAAGGATCTCTCGACGGCTGATCGAAGGGGAGATGAGTTGAAAGACCGGAGTGTTCTCGGGCAAATTCACAAAATCGTAGCGAATGTCGGAAATAGGCTGCTGATCAAAGACCATTTTGAGGGGCATGTTCTCGTAGCGAACCTTGAAGCGTTCGTCCATCCACTTCTCAAGTGGTTCGTAGCCGGTGTAGAGAAACGAGCCCGGTGTCACACCCGGTCCGTCGGTTGGGTTCTCTCCAACGGGAGACCCTCCTGGAGGCGGAGAAACCTTCGGACCATTCGCACAGCTCGATATTGCGAGAATCGAAACAGCGAGAAGAAGAAGCTTTGAAAAGAATTTCATGCTGGATTTGACGGTAGTTAGTGTGGAAAGCACCAAACCTAAAGTCAATCGCCATTTCCCGATAATTAACTGCCGCGAATCAGTGGTAGTCGTTCTTGAAAATCTAACAAATCGCCGTTTCGTCCGGGATGCCAAACTCACCTGAACCGATAGGAAATTACGTTGCGAAATGGGGCGAAGGCCCGGTGTGGTGGGAAGGGCGGTTGCTCTACGTCGATATCGAAGGCCACAACGTGATTCGGTTTGACCCGGAAACTGGTGCAGAAGAAGTCTGGGGCGTAGGAGAGCGCGTGGGAACGGTGGTTCCTCGTTCCAACGGGCAAATGGTCATTGCAGGAGACAATGGTTTTTCCTTTTTGGATCCCTCAACAGGAACCAAGACACCGATTGCTGATCCTGAGCCCGACAAAAAGCCCCAAAACCGTTTCAACGATGGAAAGTGCGATCCCGCCGGGCGTTTTTGGGCCGGCACCTACAGCACGATTAAGAAAACTGGGGATTGCTGGCTTTATCGGTTGGAACACGACCTTTCGGTGAGCCCAACCTATGGACCAGTCACCAGTTCAAACGGACTTTGCTGGAGCAAGGCCGCCGATACGATGTATTACATTGATACGCCCAAGCGGGAGATCCTTGCCTTTGACTACGACAATGCCACGGGAAACATCACCAATTCGCGTGCTGTTGTTGATTCCAAGGCCCTGGGAATTGAGGGATCTCTGGATGGGATGGCGATTGATGTGAATGGCAATCTATGGGTAGCGGTTTGCCACGCGGGAATCGTGGTGTGTTTCGATCCGGAAACCGGGCGCGATTTGGAACGATACGAGTTTCCCTGCATCGAAACGACTGCGGTTGCGTTCGCGGGAGAGAATCTCTCGACCCTCATGGTAACCACCGGGATTAAACCTGGCCTTGAGGAACCCGCTGCGGGAGGCCTCTTCGCCCTCGACGTCGGGGTGAGTGGTTTGCCAAGCTGCGCCTTCCAAGGTTGATTCGATCGATCAAAGATCTAATCCTTGGGCGCTTCGTGAATCCACCAATCCCACGCCTTTTTGCTCGATTTTCCGGCGCCTTGGAGCCCTTTTCCGGTGGCTTCCACCGCCCCAACTGCTGTGGCACCGACTTCGACAGCGCTGGAGGTTACGATTAAAGCCGGGATGCCGACAATGTAGCCGTCATTGTCTTTGAATTCCTTGGCGTCGGCGGCCAACTGTGTGGTTGTCAGGCCAACATCGCTTGGCGTGCCAGACGTTGATGCAGTTTGGCAGCCTGCGAGCGCAAAGATTGCCAGAATTGGCAGAGTGAGAAGTGCGAGTTGCTTTTTCATGAATCAGGAAGTCGCGATGATGGTGAGATATGGTGCTCCTGTCAATCCCAGAAACGACCATAAACGGCTGCGCCACCGGTGCCGGTGCAGGTGAGCGAAGGTTTCGACCTGTAAGCTAGATTATTATCTTTAAAATCTGGTTGATGATAATATTTACAGGCGCTAAATTTCTTTTAACATGAAACACATCCTCAACTTTGCCTTAGTTGCGGTAATGGCCACTTGCGCCGCTATGGCACAAGAGCATGACCCGCGCACCTCATCGGAGACATCTGCTCTGGTCGAGAGAATCGTAACGGAACGACTGGCGAAACATGACCAGCGACTCAGTTCTCTCGAGAGTCGCACCGGTTATCTCGAAAGACTGTTCCATGGTCTCCCGGTAGACGGCACAGAATCAGTTGCCGATAAAACTTCAACCGGTAAGACGAGCGAGGTCGGCCCTAAGCCGGCCGCTCAGGCCAATACCCACGTCATTGCAAAAGGGGAGACCCTCAGCAGCATCGCAAGGCTCCACGGAGTTTCTGTCGTCGAATTGGCACAGATGAATGGGATCAGCATTTACGACACGATTTATATTGGCGATCCCTTGAAGGTTCCTGGAGAGGCACCGGCTTTCAAGGAAAGCCAGGCACGGAACGAACCGATTCCGGTGACCCATCAACAGACGACTGGAAATGGTTCCTTTCATCGGGTTGCGCCCGGAGATACGCTTTCGAGAATCGCTGCCTTGCACAAAAAGCAGATTGGTTATTTGATGAAGTTGAACGGGTTGAGCGATCCCGACCAGATCAAGATCGGGGAGCTGATCTATCTAACGGGTGAAGTTCGTGAAACCGAGCCGAAGAGCACAGGGGGAGGCCGCCCTGCGGGTCCGGTCGCGAAAACCCCGAGTCCTGCCGAAGAAGAGACGTATCACTACTACGACGTAGCGAATGGAGACACCCTTTCGACCATCGCAGAGACCTTCTTCACAACCGTTCAGGAATTGCGAAAGCTCAACGCCCTTCCTGAGAACGCTGCGATCCGGGTCGGGCAGCAATTGATTGTCCCCACCAAGGCCTATTTCGATTATCTTCGCGAAGAAGGCGTCATCGGCTAAATGCGATTGAGTTTCGCGAATTCGCCGATCAGTCCCTGCGATTTGTAGAAACGAATTTCCTCGTTGCCCGCCGTTTCGAGAGCGGCGGAGGTTTCGTCGCCGCCCGTCGCGCCAGTCATGTAGGACTGGATGGATGCGATTTTGGAAGTTTGGATCGAAAGAAACTCATCCGAAACCGTCGGGGTTGCCGGATATTGGCCCTCTTGCTGACCTTTCCGAAGTAATTCCGTGAACGGGATTCCTCCGGATTTGGCGAGTTGTTTGGCGTGATTCACGCCGTCGAGCCATTGGGAGTGCATGATCCGGTAATAATCGCGAATCGACTGTTTGTTGAAATGGACGACGAGTTCCTGGCCGTCCACGTTGAAGGTCCGTGTCGCCCGCAATGAATCGGTGTCAATCGTATCGACAAAGACGAGGTCATTCCCGTTTTTCGCGAATTCCCATTTAATGTCCCAGAGTAAAAGGCCGAGATTCTGGAGCAGGTGTTTTACGGCGCAGGCCCCCAGAACCGCCAGTTTGATGCTTCGGGCATATTGCTCCCCATTCAATCCGCAAAGCGTGAGCGCTTCCTGTTTGGAGAGGCTTCGGTCCTCCGGTTCGAATTTGGTGGTACAATCGCTGATTGGGCGATCGAGCATTTGCCATGCTTGAAGCGGTTTGGTGACCCCGAGTTCGCTTTCGAAACTCTTCTTCTGATCATCGCTGAGGCGAAGGTACTTTCGATAAACTGAAGAGGCTCCGGTGATTCCAAACCGAACGATGTATTCCAGCGGAACCACAAAACGATCTCGGCCTGGAAAACCGGAATAGTCATAGAGCCAAGATCCCAGAACCTCGACCTCGGACGGTTTTCGGATTTCATAACGTTCCACCACATTAAAACGGCTGGGAGTCTCTGGAACGCCACTGGTCACCACATTGCCCGATTCTGCGTCAATCATCCCGCCATGATGCGTCCTTGCGCCGTTTTGGCAGAGTTCGGGAAGGAGTCCATCCGAGAGTTCCGCGCGATATGCCGGACTTAGGGTTTCATTCTCGGCGATCGAACCGGCCACCTCTTGCCAGAAACCCGCCTCTCCCATTCGGCTATACAGCGCATGTCGAAATACGGCTCGCGCGACGTCACTTCCCGGAACCTCAAAAATGGAGCCCACGTCAAAAACGCTTCCCGCGCTTGTCGTTTCCGTTACCATGTGGGAATCGGTCCCCGGGATGCCGTAAAGGCGTTGCACGGAGCCGACGTAGAAAGGGGTTCCCAGATTGGTGATCGGGATGTTGTTAGGAACGACCATGGCTGCGAATGATGGAGGGGACGACTGATTTGCAAGTAGAATTCGCGGTTGCGCAGTTTTTCGAAACTGGTTAGGTCGGCTGCAATGCTTCCTTATGCCTTGGCCAAATTGTTGCTTTTTCGGCTCGATCCGGAAAAAGCTCACCATCTTACGCTCGACGCAATGAACGCGGCCCAGCGACTCGGTCTTCTCTCGACGCTGGCCGGAGACTCACCCGATCAGGATTCACCGCGCATGGTGATGGGGCTGAAGTTTCCAAATGCGGTGGGTTTGGCGGCCGGCATGGATAAATCAGGAATCGCGGTCGATGCGTTTGGAGCGATCGGTTTTGGCCATGTGGAAGTGGGAACGGTCACTCCGAGAGCGCAACCCGGAAACCCGAAACCGCGCCTCTTCCGGCTCCCCGAACACGAGGCGATCATCAATCGAATGGGCTTCAACAATCCCGGAATGGAGGCAGTGCTCAATAACTTGAACCAACGAAGCCATTTTAAAGGGATTTTGGGAGTCAACATTGGGAAGAATTTTGATACCCCAAATGAGAACGCGATCGACGACTACGTGAAGGGCTTTCGCGGGGCCTACCCAACCGCAGACTACATTGCGGTGAATCTTTCGTCGCCCAACACCAAAGGATTGCGGGATCTGCAGGCAATCGATTCCTGTAAGGCATTGATCAAACGTCTCCAGGAGGAACGTATTCAACTGGAGGACGAGACAGGGCTGTTCCGGCCGATTGCCGTGAAACTGGCTCCCGATTTGAGTGACGAACAAACCAAGGGGTTGGCCAACATGCTGAGCGAGCTGGAAATCGACGCGGTGATTGTGACCAACACCACGATTGATAAGACTGCGGTTCAGGGGCACCCAATGGCTGATGAAGCCGGCGGATTGAGTGGTCGACCGTTGAAAGAGCGCTCGATGGAGTGTCTGCAGGTTTGGCGATGCTCCCTTGATCCAAAGATCCCGATTATTTCGGTGGGTGGAATCCTGAATGGGGCAACGGCCAGAGAAAGGTTGGAGGCTGGCGCGGCGCTGGTTCAAGTTTACACCGGGCTCGTCTACAGGGGCCCTTCCTTGGTCCATGATATTTTGCGGGAAACCCAACTCTTGGGGGCCTAACAGCGCCACCAACGCCGCTTGACTTTCGCGTGTCCCGGCATTGAATGCGCTTCCATTGTGAGTGATTCCCAAATAGTCCTCCGCGAAAGCGATATCCAACACAAGATCCAGCGCCTTGCGGCTCAAATTCTGGAGGAGTGCGCTGACGTTCAACCCTTGGGATTTGTGGGAATTTACAACCGCGGGGTAGAGCTCGCCAAACGTGTTTTTGATCTCGTTAAAAAGAAGCGGGAAGACGTTTTTTTCGGAACTCTCGACATCTCACTTTACCGCGACGATTTCGACAACCGGGGTGACATACCGACTCTGAAAAGTTCAGACATTGATTTTGACCTTCAGGGATGCCACGTCGTCCTCTTCGATGATGTGTTGTTCACGGGGCGAACCACACGAGCGGCGATTGACGCTTTAACCGCCTACGGGCGCCCCTCTTGCATTCAGTTGGCGACGTTGGTGGATCGGGGAAATCGTGAATTGCCAATTTCAGCGGACTATGTCGGCGAAACGTTGGAAACCTCGCGCGAAGATTATGTTCATGTTCGGCTCCAAGGACCTGACAACGAAGAAAGCGTTTCCCTTATCAAATCATGAAAGTGCGCAAAGACCTTCTCGATCTCGAATCACTCGATCGTGAGGAGATTCGAGAAATCTTGAATCGAGCGGCGCCCTTCAAGGAGTTGTTTGCCAGATCGGTCAAAAAGGTTCCCAGGCTTCAGGGGAAGACGGTTCTTCTCCTCTTTTACGAACCGTCAACGCGAACTTCGACGTCGTTTGAGGTCGCCGCGAAGCGGATGGATGCGGATGTTATCAACCTGCCGGTGGCGCAGAGTTCAGTCACCAAAGGGGAATCCGTTCTCGACACGGTGGAGACCCTTCAGGCAATGCGCGTTGACTACATTGTCGTGAGGCATCAGCGCTCTGGGGTTCCCGGGCTCATCGCAAAGAACACTGCGGCATCGGTGATCAACGCGGGAGATGGTTTTCATGCGCATCCCACCCAAGGACTACTAGACGCCCTGACCTTGAGCGAAGTTTGGGGGGGTGATTTTGGGAAACGAAAGGTTTTGATCGTTGGTGACATTCTCCATTCGCGCGTTGCACGTTCGACTTCAACGGTTCTTAGGAAGTTGGGAGTCGAGATTGGCGTTCTCGGACCCGGGACGTTGATTCCCGCTGGTGGGCCGCCTGATTTCAAGGTGTTTCGGACATGGGATGAGGCGCTCGATTGGAATCCCGAGGCGGTGTATCTTCTTCGGGTTCAGTTGGAACGCCAAAAGGTCCAGTTTTTCCCGAGCCTTGGTGAGTATCACCGGAATTTTGGGCTGACGCTGGAACGCTTAAAGACTCTTGAGGATCGCGGAACCTGGGTCCTCCATCCCGGTCCCATCAACAGGGGGGTAGAGCTTGCCGACGAAGTTACCCAATACGAGCGCTGCCTGATCAACACCCAGGTTGAGAACGGAATCGCGACCCGGATGGCGGTCCTTTATTCCCTACGACCCGGCGGAAGTCCAGATGACGATGAGCAAAGTTAGAATTTATGTTGGTGGTGAAATTGCCTCTGAGGACTCTCCCAAACTGGAGAGAGCGGATGTCCTTGTGGAGGACGGTAAGATCAAAGCGGTTGCTCCGAATCTGAAGATTCCTGAAGGGGCGATAACCATTGACTGTGCTGGGAAGGTAATTCTTCCAAGTTTTTATGATGTCCACGTTCATGCTCGTGAACCGGGGCAGGAAGGCAAAGAAACGATCGCCACCTGTGCGGACGCGGCCATCAATGGAGGGGTGACCGGAGTTGTGCTGATGCCGAATACTGCACCAAGTATTGACAGTGGGGACCTCGTTCGTGCGGTCTTGGAAAAAGGCAAGGCTACGCCCATCGAGGTAGAGACATCGGGCTGCATCACGAAGCAAAGGGCGGGGGAGGAATTGGCCGGAATCTCGGGGATGAAATCGGCTGGTGTTGCCTTGCTAACCGATGACGGCTCACCCATCGAAAATCCGCAGGTGCTGCGAAGGGCGATGGAATACGCCAAGACTTTCGATCTCTTCCTGGCAAGTCATTGCGAAACCATGGCGTTGACGGCCGGGGGGGCCATGAATGAGGGTGCGGTCTCCTATCGACTGGGCTTGCCTGGAATTCCCGCGATCAGCGAGGAAGTTACCTTGGATCGTGACATCCGAATTGCCCAATACACCGGAACGCACGTGCATATTCAACACGTCACAACCGCGAGGGGATTGAACACGATTCGGCGCTTTAAGGAGGAGATGGGTGCCCAAGGATTCCGCGTTAGTTGCGAGGTTTCGCCGCATCACCTCATTTTCAACGAAGAGGACATTCAAGACTACGACACTCATTACAAGATGAATCCTCCGCTCAGAACTCCGGAAGATAATCTTGGATTGCTGCAGGGATTGATCGAGGGCGTAATTGACGTCATCGCAACAGATCACGCTCCGCATACCGAGTTCGAAAAAAACACGGACTTTGAGAGTGCGCCATTTGGCATTACCGGGCTTGAGACCGCGGTTCCGTCGCTCTACCACCACTTCATCAAACCTGGTAAATTCGGTTGGGATCTTTTGGTAAAGCGATATTCGGCCGAGCCGCGTCGCCTGATGAAGAAAGAGCCGGTCAAGATTGCTGAAGGCCAGTCGGCTGATCTTGTTGTGTTTGATCCTAACACTTCGACTCACTTCACCAACGAGTTCATGAAGTCGAAGAGCTCCAACACCCCATTTTTGGACCAACAGTTGGATGGAGCCATTACCGAAGTCCTCTTGAAAGGAAAGGTCCTTCTGAGTCGCTAGCTGAGGAACCGGGTTTTCGGGTCAGATTTCGTCCACCACGAAATGCACCCGGTGTAATTCCCCGGTTTCGCTATTTTCGGCCACAATTTGATGTTCTCCCGGCACGAGAAAGAGAAGGGCCCTCTTCTGATCAATTTCCAAGGTCGGAGAGGACCAGGTGACAAGGCTTGTGGAATTGGTGGCAAGAGACATGACGCGGCCTCCTTCGATGAGATCAGGATCCAAATAGATGACCATTCCGGGTAAGGGATTGGTGATCTCGAAACGGTCAGGAATAGAAGACTTGGTAATTGCCAACTTTTGACGCACCGAGGATGGGGCGCCCTCGAGCCAAGGCGCATAGTGCTCGGGCAATAGAGCGCGCCCTTTCGCATCGTAGTCAAAAACCGTAGCTTCCTTGATCCAACTGGAGGTCTGGATGAACTCGGACACTGCTGGTTTCGTCGGATCATTCTGCTTATGACCGGTGTTCGGATCTACGTTGACCATTCGTAAAGTATCCGGTTGGGGATACCAGGACGCTGGACGGTCCGCATGAAGCCGCTCCATCACGGAATGAAAAATGGGCCCCGCTCCGGCGACACCCGAAAAATGGTCGAGCGGTGTGTTGTCAAAGTTCCCGACCCAGACTCCGACCGTGTATTCAGGAGTAAAACCAACCGTCCATGCATCGCGATAGTCGGAACTGGTTCCGGTTTTTGCGGCGACTCGAAACGTCGGAAAGTTCAGCGGATTGCTCCATCCGAAGCTCTGGGCACGAGCTGCGTTATCACTCAGGATATCAGTTAACACGTAGCAGGCATCCTGATCAAAAAGTCGGGTTCCGGGTTGATCTTCTCCCGGGAAAAAACGGTAGGGTTTTGCGATTCCCAATCGAGCCAGACAGGCATAGGCATTGGTCAATTCAAGCAGGCGAACCTCGGCGCTTCCTATCGTGAGCCCCAACCCATATTCAGACGGCTCTTTGTCGAGTGAAGTAAGACCCAGCTCCTTGAGTCTCTCTTGCAACAGTGCTGGCCCGCCCAATTTTCTCAACATCCGGACGGCTGGAATGTTCAAGGAATTCCCCAGCGCCTGCCGAATCAGTACTGGCCCAGCATAACTACGATCATAGTTCACCGGACGATAGACACCGGTTGAAGTCGGAAACTCGGTGGGAACGTCTGCCAAAACCGTTGTGGCGGGAAAGCCATTCTCCAACGCCAAAAGGTAGGTGAAGGGTTTCAGCGCGGATCCCGGGGAGCGGGCGGTCCACGCCCCATTGATCTGGCCGCCGTTTCGGTCGAAGTAATCTCGGGATCCGGTCAGGACGCGAATGCTTCCGGTGGAGTTTTCAATGACGACAACGGCAGCGTGAAGAAAGGGGGACGTCAAGCGATGGCGGGCAATGAAGTCGAGGTGCTCGTCGATCGCTTGGTCCGCATGTTGCTGGAGTTCGAGGTTGAGCGTGGATTGAACGTTGCCCGGGTGTAGCTCATCAGGAAAGAGTTTGGCCATCAGCTCCACCGCGTGCGGTGCACGGAAGGTGCTCTTGCCTCCGACCAGAACCAGCTCTTCAGCACGAGCTCTCTTCCATCTGCTCTCGTCGATGTGCTCGTCCTCCAGCATTCGGTCGAGAATCCAAAGCTGTCGCTCCCGGGCACCAGCAAAGTTCTTATAGGGATTGAACCTGGTTGGCTTGTTGGGAAGCGCGGCAAGGAGGGCGGCTTCTGCGAGTGACAGGTCGGTCAATGGTTTTCCGAAATACCCTTGCGCTGCGGCGCGGCATCCCGTGCGCATGTTTCCGTAGGGCAACCGGTTGATGTAGTTCTCCAGAATCCACTCCTTGCTGTTGAACATCTCAATTTTTCGACCAGTCACGGACTCGATCACCTTTGCCTTCATTCCTCGGGGACGAGGGACGTCGGTGATCTTCACCAGCTGTTGCGTGATCGTCGATGCCCCTGAGATTGGATACCCGGCATCAATGGCTTCACCGATTGCCCGGAAGATCGCGAAAAAATCGATCCCCATGTGATCCCAAAACCGCTTGTCCTCCGCGGCGACGGTCGCGTTGATGAAATCCTCGGGAATCTCATCCAAACTCGCGTAGTCGCTGATAACTTCTTCGCCGTTGACGAGGAACCGCCTCAGTGGGCGCCCATCTTCATCGGTAATAACGGTCGAGGGATCATTCGGTTGCGCCAATCCTTCTGGAAGGGGGACAAACAGCGGTACCAGCCAGAGAAAGGAAACCAGGTTCAGGATTCCAAACACTCCCAAACCAATGATGATCTTCAGGGATCTCTTCATTCGACGTCTTCAGAACTATGAACACAGGGAATTACTTCTGCGCAACCTGGTTCTCCTTCGCAGTTGGCAGACTGGCGGTAATACGAGTGGTGGCGCTGAGGCCGTAGCGTTGCGGCTCATACATCGCCTCGATTTTGGCCGGGGGAGCGGACACATTCCCCGAGGCAACAACCCGGGCGAGATACTGGATACTGTAAGTACCTTTCTTCCAAACTTCGTTCGAGAAGAACAGGGCGCGATCCGTCCGAATTTCCTCGTAATCGCGGCGGAGTTGCTTCCAGCGATTCAAGGGTGTGTCGACATTGGCCCGGTTCTCGAATGCGGGGTTAATCGCCTCAAACACACCGGGCAAGGGGTCATCGATGGCAAGGTAAGTCTCGTTATCATTTGGAATCCCGGTCTCAAGGTCCACCACCACCAGATCTCCGACTTCAAAATGGGTCGACTCTGTGAGCGCGCCGTCCGGAGCGAGCTTGTAGTAAGTGCGGCGAATTTGAAATCCGCGATCCTTTGCTTCCGCGGAAAGTTCTTCCGGTCGAGTTGCCACGGAAATGTTGGCAAAAAGCGGCGCATCGTTTCCGTTTTCAAAGTTCAGGGCTCGAGTTCGGATATCGCCCTCAAATCCGAAACGGATGTTTTGACTGCTGAACGTTCCCTCGAGGTCGATCGACGGATTCTCGTCTCCCCAGGCAAGACTCATGGAGGCGGGCTTTGAATCGATGACCTCTTTATCGGCGATATTCGCCAAGGCCAGGAGAGGCCAGGCATTCGCGTAGGTGCTCCCCCAGCCATAGGGTGGCTTTCGGTGGCTCAAGAGTTGGTTGAGGGTCTCATCCACCGCTGTGCTTTGAGCATCGAGCTTGGTCAGGGCAATCAGCCGAGTCGAAAGCGCGACTCCTTTGCCGTACCAACGCATCGTTGATTCCAACTCTTCAGCTTTGAGAAGTTCATTGACGAGAGGCTTTTGTTCAGCGGTACCGCCTTCGAGGATGGCCAAAGCAAGCAGAGCCTTCGCATCGGACTTCATCTTGTCGCGGTCCTCATAATAGACCTCATGGTAGGACGGTTCTGCTTTTCCGGCGATGGCCAGAGTATAGAGACCGAGGCATCGATAGTAGTAATCGCTGTCTCCTTGCCCTTCCTGACCCTTTTCCGTGCGGAGCTGGCCGGATAACCATGACCACAGGGAGTCAAGACGCTCCTGTGGAAGGTCAAATCCTTGTTGTTGACCAAGCGCTAACGCCAATCCTCCCCAAGCGCTCCCCCAAAGCATGGGTTCCTGAGCTCCGGGCCAGTAACTGAGCCCTCCAGAGTGGGTCTGCATACTCAGCAGGCGGTTGAGCCCGTGGTTAATGGCTTCTGCTTTCTCCTCCTGATCTTTGGTGAGAGATGGAAACGCCTTCTCCAGACTGTTCATCGTCATCCAGGGAAGTGTCGAGGAGGTCGTTTGTTCAACACAGCCATAGGGATACTGCAGGTTGTATTCCAAGGCATCCAGCGCTTCCAACATCCGCGTGTTTGAGATCGTTACATCAATGTCACCCATGCCATTCATGACGTCGGGTCCAAAGCTGGCCAATAGATTACCGTTGGAATTGGGTGCCAACCTCACATGGTGAGTTTCACGAAGAAGCGGAACGGGGTACCCAACCCGCAAGCTCGTTTCGACGGAATCGGTTCGGGCCTTCGCATTCTGGTTGAGATCACGGATGGTCCATGTCCACGTTGCCTCTCCTGTTTCAACAAACTCCACCGGAAGTCGAATCGCCTCCGTGGACTGCGCCTTGAGATCGATCACGGCTTTCCAGGCCCCATCGGTGGTAACCGGTTCGATCGCGGCCGGGACAATCTGAAAATTGGTTTCGAGAAACTGAATGGTCTCATCCGGCGTCATGGTGACCTCAAACCGACCGTCTTCGTTCGTGGTGTTGTGAACCACCGCTTGAAGCAGGAACTGATCTCCCACATTGGCAAACGCGGGAAGCGCAGGCTCGATCACCACTGGTTTGTTCACCGTGACTTTGGACGACCCGGAACCATACTGATCCGTGTCGACTCCCAGGGCGACGGCGAAAATCTTGAATTCGGTCAAGTTCTCGGGCGCGGTGAAGGATGCCGTGACGGTTCCGTCGGCATCACTGAGCAGGGTTCCCTCCCAGAATGCAGTTGCTCGAAAATCCTTTCTCGCATTCTGACGCAGCATGGCGAGATCACTTCCTCCACCACCTATCATCAACCCCTTGTTGCTATAGTTGCGCTCCTCGGGATTTTCCGTCATCACATCAAAAAGGGTATGCCAGGTTTTCACCGACAATGGGTAGGGGCTGTGAAAGACGCTGCCCGGATCGGGGATCTCATAGCCAGTGAGACTTAAAACTCCGCGATCAACCGCATAAAGTGCAACCTCGGCATTTGCCACCGGCTGCCCCGACGAATCATGGATGCTGGCAACCACCTCCACTTGTGATCCTGGCAATACTTCGGCCTGCGACTGCTGGAACGATACGGAAAGAGCGTTTGCTGGCTGACTAACCTTCAGCTCACAGTATCCCAGCTTGTAATCGGTGTCCTGATACTTGTGGGGGCTGTCCTGGGAGCCCCGAATCACCAAAACGCTCACGAACAGGTTCGGCGCGTCCGTTCCGGTGATGGGAAGATCAATCATTTGGCTCTTGCTTGAGAGTTCCCGAACAAAGGTCCGGTAGACCCCGGCACGTTCGGTGGTGATTAGAGCGGTTCCGAGAATGGGAGAACGAACCATGATCTTGGCGGTGTCGCCAACCACATAGCTCTCCTGATCCGTCACCAATTCAATCGCGTCGCCGTCGCGATGCGCCCAATAAACATCTCCATCCCCCCAGATGTATCGCTTGGTGACCGTTTTGATTTTGGACTCATCTCCGGTTGTCTCCAAGGTGAAGCGGTAGGTTCCACCTTCCGGCAGGGTGACGGTTTGGTTCGCATCCTTTTGCACCGTGACCACCTGTTCGCTCACGGGTTGATAGACCCATTCGTTCTTGTGCCGGATTTGTCCTCCGGCCGTCTTGATTTTGGTTGTCGTCCAAACTTCGCGCTCAATCGTCAATTTGGCTTCCACGCTCCCCTCGTAAATTTGCTCATCCCGGGTAACCGGCAGCATCTCCAGTTGGATCGGGTTACCGGCCTCGAGCCAGCCATCCGGCAGCTTGAGACCAAGGTAGTAGTCCGAGGAATGAACCAAAAAGCTGGACTGCTGACTGATGGTTTGCTGGTTGATATCGGTGATATCCACCCCCAGTTGGACGCGAACCGGTTGCTCCAGTTCTCCAGTTGGAATGAAGTCGAGTTTGGCGACGCTGGAGCCTTCCGGCGAAAGTTCCTCCTCACCGGCTTTGTGCCCGCGAATATTGGGATTCTCCTCCCCAAACGTATACGCCTCAAAGTTCGAGGGCCGGAACGTCGACGCGAAGTAGGACGCGTGCCATTGCATCTGGGCCTTGGAGAGAGGCTTACCCCGATAGTAATTCGCCTTCACCGGTATCTCAATGGCTTCGTTTCCATCGTAGGTTCCCTGCCCGTTGACGTGAACTTCAAAGGTGTTTGGCCGGTAGTCGGCTACCGTGAAATAATGGCTCGCAAACCGATCATAGTGATCGTCCTCCGGATCGTTTGGGTTTTTCCCTAACAACGCGTCAAAGTCGAGTTGTGCCCGATAGCTGCCGACATTTCCCATGGGGATTGGGAAGGAAACATCCAGGGAACCGCGCTCCGAGAAGGAAACATCGCGCTTTGATACCACCATTCCCCTGCTGTCATAGATTGTCAGTTTGGCATCAAAGGACTTCCCGCGGTTTGGTCGCGCCAACCGGTCTCCATCAGCCATTCTTGTGACCGCCTTGAGGTTTACCGTGTCCCCCGGTTTGTAGATCCCCCGATCGCTGAACATGAAGGTCCGGAGGCGGACGTCCGGAGTTCTCCAATACTTTTGATTGATGTCAAACCGCCATGTGGAAAGGCCATACTTCATGCTCGGATCAAAGTCCGTTGCATAGCGGTCTTGTCCGTGGCTTGCGACGAGGTAAGTGGTTTCCGCATTGGAACCCGTCAGTGGAAAACTGACGACACCGTCTTGGTTCGTTGTCTGGGTGGAGAGTTCGGTGTTGTCGGAATCAAAGAGTTGCAGTTCAGCTCCCGGAACGGCTTGGCCTGTTTTGAGGGAAAAGGCGTAAACCAGAGCCTGATCGCGATTCTTTTTCCATACGATTCCCAGATCGGTGAGCTGAACAATGCTGGAAGCGCCGACGCGATGCTTCTTCAAGTTGGGGTGATCCCGGGATTCTCCCTCGACCGCAAGATAGAGACCCGCAGAGGTTCCTTCCGGCAGAATATCGCTCCAATTGATCTCGTAACTGTCGCTATGATCGAGTTCGCTTTTCAAGGTAATCGTTTCGTCATAGATGACTTTGCCGGGAACCATTTCAAAGGCGGGGTATTTCTGCCCTTCCTCCCAATCGATCTTTTCGGGGTTGTAGATCGCATAGCCGCGTTTCGCATAGACGAGCGCGTTGCCCTTCAAGTCCTTGACGCGAATTCGGAGGCTTTCCAGGTTCCCGGCCAGGATCTTGAACTTGCCTTCTCCGCTGATTGGTTGCGCAACCTCGTAATCGGGGAGGGTAATGAACCCTTCGCGCGGCTCAAACGTGACGGTCGAGCGATAAGCCTCTTCCAGCTCAAGATCGTCTGTCGCCAGCAATCCCGCCCGGACGAGGAGGTCGTATTTTTGCCCATACTTGAAATCGCCATGCAAGCGGACGCTGCGTTGGAACGTTTCGATTCTGAGATTCTCGGGCGTCGGCGAGAGTTGAATAAAGCGATCCAAATTGCTGGCAACCGTCTGTTCGATTGCTTTGGAAAATGACACCCCGATGGTGGGCTCTGAATTGTAGGGGTTCTCCGCGTAAGAACTCGTCACGGTGAAGGGCCTAACCGAGCCAGCTCCGACGTTGACCCGCTTTTTCAATTGAAACTGTCGATCTGAGGCCCGGAGCCCTTCTGGAACCACCAGCTTCCAGTTCTTTCCGACCGGGAGCAGTCGCGAGGGAGAAACGGTCAGAAACCGTTCGGCCGGAGGAGAGGTGCTGTCCTGACTGCCATAATATTTCCAAAATCGCTCAATCTCGTCAGCGGTCGAATTGCGGACTGTCGCATTCACGGCCTTGCCATCATGATCCTCAAAAAAAAGCTCCCTTCCGGCACGGGTGGGAGCAACTGGCGAATTAAAGAGCAGGGTGAATTTGGGGGCTCTACTGGCGTTGTAATAATAACGCGGATAGTGCTGAAACGTTAGGGCGGAGTCAGCGCTATCCTGATTTGCGGCATCCTGCGAGAAGGCGGGGGCACAAATGGCTGCCGAAAGCAGCGTGGCGACGAAGAGAAGTTTTTTCATCTTACCGATTGGGTGTGTTTTGATTTCACGAACAATGTGAAAGGCTGCGAAGTAGATTTTATCAGACTGGTATCGGAAACTGAACGCAAAAAGAGACGGTCCTTTTGAGATTACCCCAGTTTGACGCAATCCCTTTCAAACTTGCGTGATAAAACTCCCCGAATTTTGTAGCGGCAGACAACGATTTGGCCCTTTCTCGAAAGCTGCGGAATTGGCTTCTTCCCAATATTGGTTGTGGAGTTGGCGCGCTTTGCTTTACTCGCGCCTATGAACACGAAGGAAGTTTCAAGAGCGATGATCCTGGCTGCCGGCAGAGGGACGCGAATGAAGAGTCTGACCGACGATGTGCCCAAGCCGATGTTGCCCGTGCAGGGAAAACCGATTCTCCAGCACATCGTGGATGGACTCTCGAAGAACGGAGTTCGCGAATTCCTGATCGTGGTCGGTTATCGGAAGGAAGTGATTATGGAGTTTTTTGGCGATGGCTCAAAGTTTGGCGTCAAAGTCGAATATGTTGAGCAAGTCACTCAGGATGGAACCGGTAAAGTTGTGGAGTTGGGACGCGGTTTCACCGGAGAGGACCCCTTTGTTCTCAGCTACGGTGATATTCTGGTTTCACCGGAAAGCTATGCCCCTCTCGTAGAGCTCGATGGAGACGACGCCCGGATGACGGTCAAAGTTGATCAGGATGTTTCCAAAGGCGGCGCCGTCTTCATTACGAATGACTATGTCACCGATCTTATTGAAAAGCCTCAACCGGGTCAGCCGACGAGCCCATACTACAACGCGGGGATCTACACCTTTACTCCGGAAATTTACGACTACATCGCGAATCTCGAACTGTCTCCTCGGGGTGAATACGAGCTGACTGACGCGATCCGCAATATGGCGTTGGATGGTAGAAAAGTCCGAGCCGTTGAGCTGAGCGGAGATTGGGCCGATGTGAGGGACCCGGAAGTTCTGGCCGAACTGAACGACGCTTAAGCGTCGCTGCTTCAGGGAACCTTGAACTGAATGGTCTCTCCGGTTCGCTCGGGATCCTGGACTTCCACAGGCGTTCCCGGTGGAATACCGCGAACATCAATATCCGGGAGATCACGATTCGGAAGCGTCACATATCCGGAACGTCCGGGGACCGCGACCGCGAACGGGAGATTATTGAGTTTTGGTACCGATGAACTTGAATCCGCCGCCTTTGAAGAATTGGAACCGATTGATGACTGGCTTGATCGATTCGATGAAACCGGCGTAGAACCGCTGCTCCACGGCGAGGGCGCAGGCTTTTTGACCTGAGGTTTGGGCTTGGAACTCACGGATGCGCTCCTCGTTGATGAACTCGAAGTGCGATTGCTCGCGTAAGTTTCACGTTTTGGAACTCCTGCGCCAATCCCGGACCAAATTGACGTTGGTCGGCCGGAAGACATCTGCCGACGCTCCTTTGCCCTCTGTTCCAGCCGCGATTCGAGGCGCGCCAATCCTTTTTGACTGCGATCACCGATTTCAGCGAACCCTTGGCGAAGGTTCTTGGCAACGGGCTTCAGTTGAGTCGCGGCATTTTCCATGACCACACAACTGCTGAGAGAGGACGCCAAGAGCAAGGCGAGGAGTGAAATGGGGAGTTTCATTGGTTACGCAGAGTTAATTAAAATTATCAAAATTGTAATCCAGTTCAATTCACTTGCAAAGGAATGCATGAATCCGGATCAAGCTGAAGGACCAACTCTCCGCAATGCTGTCAGTTCAGGAGCTTTTCGCCAAGCGAATTCCAGGTGAGCTGCCCCGACTCAATCAAGGAGATCTCGTCTGCGAGTGTTTCTTTGAGCGCCGCCAGGTCTTCCGTTGTGGAGCCTTCCTGAATGCATAGGGCGACCGCTTCCCGGTGTCCTTCCTGCGCGGACTCAACGGCTGTGACGAAGTCTTTTGCCATCTCAGCATCAATAAACGCCTTGCACGACCGCCAGATTTCCGGGGAAATGACGCGTCCGGCAGCCCACCGTTCGTGGGCGTAGTTGGAGAGCGCCTTGGCGAGGGTTTTGTTGGCCCGGTCGTCCAAGCCGAGAATCTGGTAGGTTGGGCGACTTAGGAAAAACGCCTTCAACACCATTTGATTCCAGCCCTCTTCGTCAAAGTGTTTTGAGGGGAAGGTGTTGTTGAGCGCGATGGCATCAAAGACGTCGACGATGTTGGTCCGAAGTCCTTCGCGGGCCAGAGGAGAAAGTTCATCGGGAAAAGGGAGGAAATGAAACGTGGAAAAGATCGCCACGGTTTCGCGTAAATCCGCCGTCTCTACCAAGGCTTTGAGCGAACGGAGAAACAGCTCGGAATCCTGCTTTCCCAAAAACTGAAGCATCACCGAGCGAGCCAATTGATCGACCGTCCACTGCTTTTCCGGCTCAGACTCGCTTGAACCTGGTGCTCGAAAGGAGATCGGAGTTTTCGGGAACAAGCGTGTCGCTCCGCTGAACGCGTAGAAGAACTTTCGCTGGTTAAACTCAGGATCAGAAGACAAGAATTGATCTAGCCAGGCATTTCCCTCCGAATCGGAGTTTGCCCGAAGAATGTTGAGAAAATCGTCAAACATGATGTTCTCCCAACCTAGACCTGCCTCGTTTTCCTGCAAGCTTCCACAGGGCGCGGCTGTCGGTGACTTAGCGTTTGTCGGTGCTTTCGAAGATTTTGTCGGCGGATTGGGCCAGGAATCCCGAAAATAGTTCGCCATTTGGCATGGGGTGCCGCTGGGCGAATTCATAGTAGCAGGATGGAATGGTTTCGACGCCATCCGAAAAAGTTACGGCGACTCGGTTCGCGAGGGTTGAGGCCTGCTCGAGCATGGATTCGGTGGAGCCCTTGATCTCGCCGCCGCTTGCGTTGATTTCGAACCCGTTTTCCTTCAAAAACTCGACCAACTCGCGAATGCCAGGGAAAGTGTTCAAGGAGTTGACGAGAATCGTGAAGTGGTTTGGGCGAAAACCAAACGCACCCATCCAGGCTGCGTATTCGCTTTCCTTGCGAAGATTCTCATACGTTTCGAAGCTCAAATTCCAAGGGCGCCCTGAAAGGGAGGCATGGAGATTGCCAGCCATGTCTTCGGGGGCGTCTTCAAGCAATTCGGTCACGGTCTTCTGCAACTCAGGCGAAAAAGCTTCAAGCTGGAGCTGACTGATGAAAATTCGCGGAAATGAGGAGTCCGGATGCTCGAAATGCCGGGCATCGAGATGTTTTCCCGGGAATTGATAGGATCCAGCTTGTTCGTAGCCTTCGCTGAGAAAGGGTTTCGCGAGAACCTGAAGATCGACTCTCGGCTCATTGAAGGTTCGGAGCGCAATGTGATCATTAACGATTTGCTCGCCACGCTCAGTCAGGAGATCGAAAATCCGCTTCGCGTCGGGATTCAAGGCGAGGTAATCTCCCCATAGGAGTTGGAAAAGTTTGGTGAGGTTGTTCATGAAAATTAGACGTCGCAGAGGCGCCCAATCATCACGAACCCCGCCAAAGCCCTACAGGTATTGATTCGCCGCCAACAGGGAGGTCAGTGAGCTAAACTTTTCCAATTGGGCTTGGTAGAGTGCGACGTTTTCGGCCAAAGGTTCTGCCCGGGTCTTATCGTCAAGCGCCACCCATTGATCACATAGCCGGGAAAGATCACTTCCAAAGTCCCCACTTGCGAATGCCGCTTGAATCGCGGCTCCGAGCCCCGCTCCTTCGGCTGTGGCCAGAGTCACAACCGGAACCCCGAAGCAATCCGCAGCGATCTGGCGCCAGATAGCGCTCTTGCTTCCGCCACCGGTAAGTCTGATTTCAGTCGGCGTGACTCCCAGTTCCCGGAGACGGCCCAAGCCGTAGGCAAGTCCCAGGGTTGCTCCCTCCATCGCCGCGCGCGCGAGATGTTGCGGGGTCATGTTGGAGGGTTTCAGACCAAAAAATGACCCCGACGCATTGGGTAGATTAGGGGTCCGTTCACCGTTCAGGTAGGGTAAAAATGTTAGGCCTTCTGCTCCTGGCTTGGTCGAACTGACCGCACGTTCAAGTTCTGAAATCTCCCAGCCAAACATTTCTCGAACCTGCTCGGTGGCAACAGTCACATTCATGGTGCAGACCAGAGGAAGCCATTGGTCGGTGCTGTCGCAAAATGCTGCGACTTCTCCCTTTGGATCAACGATCGGCCTGTCGGAACAAGCGTAGAGCGTTCCGGACGTTCCAAAACTGGCGGTGACGATTCCGGGCGTGACATTTCCGGTCCCGATCGCTCCCATCATATTGTCGCCACCTCCGGCGCTTACGACGATGTCCTTGGTGAGCCCGAATTTCTCCGCAAGTTCCGGCTTGAGAGAGCAACTTCCAGAGGTGGATGAGCTCAGCTCGGGAAGCATTTCATTTACGGCCGGGTCAATGAAATTGATCAAATCTTCGCACCAGGTGCGGGTGCGCACGTCCATCAACCCTGTTCCGGATGCGTCTCCATATTCCATTCGAAGCTCCCCCGTCAGCCAGAAGTTGATGTAATCATGGGGAAGCAAAACATGTTTCGTAGCCGAAAAATGATCGGGCTCGTTTTGCTTGAGCCAGGCGATCTTTGGCGCGGTGTAGCCCGGGAGCATGGCGTTACCCCCTTTTTTGATCAGGCCCGTTGTGCCTCCAAAAGCCTCTTCGAATTGAGCGCATTGTTCCACCGTGGAAGTGTCGCACCAAAGTTTTGCGGGCCGAATCACCTTTTTGTCGGCATCGAGCACCACCAATCCATGTTGCTGACCGCTGACTCCAATTCCTCGCACCTCATTCTTTCTTTCTCCCAACTGGGAGAGGCAACTGGAGATGGTCGTTTCACAGGCCTCTATCCAGACTCTGGGCTCCTGCTCCAAGTGACCTTCAGACAGGCCCGAAATCATCTCATAACCCTCCTGAGCTTCAGCCACCACGTGGCCGGAGTCCGTATCCAAAGCGATACATTTCGTGCTTTGGGTTCCGCTATCGATTCCGAGAAAAATCATTCGGGAACCTGAGGTGTCGATAGCGGCTTTTCCACTGTTTTTCGAGTTCGGACCAAGCTCCAGCATTCCAACCAAAAAATAACCCACCTCGGCCGTCGCCAAAGTGGGTTATTCAGGAGTCTCAGGTGTGAACTTATTCGGCCAATCGGACACGAAGCTCGCCGGAACTGATGTCCAGCACCTCGATACCGGCGACAATTTGGCGAAAGAACTCATACTCGCTTTCCAATCCGGCCAGAAGATTCTCTCCCTTGGGGATCCCGGCAAGCTCAAGCCAGGCTGTCGGCATCGGCACTCCAGCAATGTTGACGTCGCGGATGGTCAAATCCATGCTTCCTCCGGGGGACTTTTGGAGGGCCAGATCCAAGCTCAAGCGGAGGGACTTGCCACCAATCAAGGCAACCTGTTCATCCACCGGTTGCACATACTGGATGTCGATATAGCCGGGTTTGAAGAGAACCTTGACCCGTTCACCCAGATTGCTGTTGTGATTCAGCATTCCGTTAATTTCCCGTTCCGTCAGTCGCAACGTCCGCGGATCGGCCGGATCTGGAGGTGCCACCGCGGTCCCATTCGGCTGGATGAGAGTAACTTGATTGGTTTCAACGAGAAACCCGGGTTGATCGGCCGGGGCTGTGGAGCCGGCTTCTTCAAGGGCTTCCATTTTGGCTTCAAGCAGGAGCTGTTCCTGCGGAGTGAGATTGGTTGCCGCAATGTGAGCCTGGAAATAATAGCGGTAGGCGAAATACCCGGTCGCCATCAGGACCGCTAGAACACCGAGCGTAATCCAAAGCCAAAGCAGTTTTGGGGTTGTTTTTGCCGGCTGCTCAAACTGAGGTGCCTGATCGGGAATTCCTCCAGTTTCAGAAAAGGGGAGGGATGATGCGGGATTCGGAGAAAGGATGGATTGTTCACTCATGATACTTCCTGTAAGTTTGGTTGGTAATGAATCGCCGCCAGCACGGCATTTTGTTCAAAGCATAAGACTTTTCAAAAGAATGTGGCGCTGGTATAAATCGACCGATCGTTTGTAACGCTGCCGCTGAAGATCGCGCTGTGAAGTTGACTCGAATCACTTTGATGAAGCCCTATTGGATATTTTACCTGCTCATGATGAGCGTGGGAGGGCTTGGTGCCAACCCGAACTACGTTAAGGTGGAAGCTCTGCCACCCGTCCCAAAGCGTGAATTCCGTGGAGTTTGGGTCACGACCGTCCACAACGTGGATTGGCCCAGCAAGGCAGGGTTGTCGATGGAAGAGCAGCAGCAAGAGTTCATCGCCATTCTGGATCGATGTGTTGAACTCAATCTCAATGCCGTGGTCCTCCAAATCCGTTCCCAATGTGATACGATTTGGCCTTCCAAAATTGAACCCTGGTGTCCCTGGTTTACCGGAACCATGGGAATGGATCCCGGTTATGATCCACTGGCCTTTGCGCTAAAGGAAACGCACCGGCGCGGTCTGGAACTACATGCCTGGCTCAATCCATTTCGGGTGATCAATTCAAGGTATGTGAATCCCTCCAAGACGCACTTGGCGGTTTCCCACAAAAAATCCCTGCGTTACTACGGCGACAAGGTCTGGTTGGAACCGACCCAGGAATTTGCGAGGAAACGGGTTCTCGAAGTGGTAAAGGAAGTTCTCACCAACTACGATGTCGACGCCATCCATTTGGATGACTACTTCTATCCTTACCCGGTGAAGAACGAAAAGGGAGAGTGGAGGCAGTTCAACGATTACTATAGTTGGACAGCCTACAAGGAATCCGGCGGCGAATTGACCAAGGGGGACTGGCGGCGCGAGCATGTAAACGATTTCGTTCGGGATCTGAGGGCTGAGGTTAAAGAGGTCAAGCCTTGGGTGAAATTCGGGATCAGTCCGTTTGGGATTTATCGCCCGGGATACCCGGAGCAGGTGAAGGCGGGACTCGACACCTACGAAACGCTTTACACAGACGTGTTGCTCTGGTGGCAGGAAGGTTGGGTCGATTATCTGGCGCCGCAGCTTTACTGGGACACCACGCATCCTCAGCTGGGGTTTGCCGGGTTGTATGATTGGTGGCGCGACGAAAATGTTGTTCAGCGTCATCTCTGGCCGGGGATTGCAACGTATCGCATCAAGACCGAGCAGCGATCCGCCAAGGAGTCATTGCGGCAGATCGAGATTGCCCGATCGCACAACAACCTTCCCAACGGAACGGGGCATCTTCACTTCAGCATGAAATCTCTGATGGAGAATGTTTCGAATGTGAACGGGATCCTGAAGGGCGGAGCCTACAGCGAGATCGCTCTTGTGCCGGAAAGTCCCTGGCTGATTCGAAAAACGGCACCCACCATTGCGGCAGAGGTCACCAAGACAAGCGACAGTGAATTCTCCCTCTCGTGGTCGGGAGGAGAAAGCGAAGACAATGTGCGGTGGTGGGTTCTGCAGACTCAGGATAAGGGGAAATGGAAGATTGACCGTGTGCTGCCGAAAGGTGTGAGATCTTTCAAGGTCCAAGGAAGCCCGGCCATGATTGCGCTGACTCCGGTTGGTCTAGCCGGCGAACTGGGAAATCCCGCAGCGTTTGAGAGAATGGAATAGAATCAAAAAGGCGCAGGGCATTCTCCAGGCCCCCTTCATCTCGGGACGTGATGGGCTTATTCGGAGAATTGATCTCGACCCATCCTCGAGGAGAGAAACTTGCCCATGCAGTCTCCTTTGGAGAATTTTGCGCGGATTTTCTGCTTTTAGGCATACAACTGCCTTGAAACCGATGCACCGCTCTCTATGTGGTCTCGCATGGCCAAGACTGGATACGACTACGCCCCAACCTCACAAACCCTTCCTCCCGTCGTAAAGCCGGGAGAGTTTGTCTTTTCTGTTGCAGGATTAGATCACGGGCACATTTACGGTCAAACCAATGGTCTCAAAGACGCCGGAGCGACGTTGAAATTTGTCTGGGATTCGGATCCGGCCAAAGTCGCGGAATTCGTTGCCAAGAACCCGGAAGCAGTTCCTGTCGACTCGCTTTCGGAAATCCTCGAAGATGAGGAAACGCAACTGGTCGCCAATGCCTCGATTCCTTGCGATCGGGCTCCGCTCGGAGTCAAGGTGCTCAACGCCGGAAAACATTACTTTGTGGATAAGTCTCCGTTTACCACGCTTGAACAGTTGGAAGAGGTTCGGCAAACGGTGGCCACAACTGGGAAACGCTATTTCTGCTACTTTTCCGAGCGCCTTCACAATGAATCGTCCATGCACGCGACGAAGCTGATCGATGACGGTGTGATTGGGGATGTCCTGCAGGTGATTTGCCTGGCTCCCCATCGGATGTCACGTGACGCACGGCCAGATTGGTTTTTTGAAAAGGAAAAGTATGGCGGTATCCTGACCGATATTGGCTCGCATCAATTTGAACAGTTCCTGCGATGGACGGGTGCTGAAGATGGTGAGGTCAATTTTGCTCGGGTGGCGAATTTTACGGCACCTGAAAAACCGGGGTTGGAAGACTTTGGCGAGGCTTCCCTGACCATGGACACGGGAGCAAGCTGTTACGCCCGTGTCGATTGGTTGACGGCCGATGGTTCCCGCGTTTGGGGAGATGGCCGGGTATTTATTGTCGGCTCAAAAGGAACGTTGGAAATCCGCAAATACACGAACGTCGCTCAGGAAACGCCCGGGAATAAGATCTTCCTGGTGACTTCCGACTCTGAAGAGGAAATCGATTGCGAGGGAATCACCGGGTTCCCGTTCTTTGGGGAGATGATTCTCGACGTCATGAATGGTACCGAAAACGCGATGACTCAGGAGCACATCTTCAAGTCAGCAGAGCTATCCATGAAAGCTCAGGCCATGGCGGACGGGCAGTAAGGTCGGCGCTTAAGGCGCCCCGGGACTCATCTAAGCGTTGGCGAGGTTCGCCGCCGCCAACTTTGTGACCGGGTTGACGATCTTTCCTTCCAAGTCCTCTTTCGTGTCGTTCACGAGTTCATCCCGGAACTTCTCCACGAAACTCTCGGTTGGCCAGGCGCAGGCTTCTCCAAAGGCACAAATTGTGCGCCCATCAATGTTGCGTGCCACCGAATCGAGCGTGTCAACGTCACTCGGTGAGCCTTCCCCGGCAACGAGGCGATCGGTGATCTTCGCCATCCAAAGGGATCCTTCGCGACAAGGCGTGCATTGGCCGCAGCTTTCGTGCGCGTAGAACTTGTTGATGTTGTTCAGCACCCAACTAATGGGACGACTGTCATCGATCACGATCACACCGCCGGAACCGGCCATTGAGCCGCAGGCTGCCAACGTGTCAAAATCCATCGGGATGTCCCAAATGGAGAGCTCTTGATCCTTTACCTTGAAGGTTTCATCCGCGCGCAAAACCTTGGCCGAACTTCCGCCGGGGATGATGGCCTTGAGCTTGCGACCTTTCTTGAGACCGCCACACATGTCGTTGATCAGATGCTCGAGGGTGACCTTGCCGACTTCGACTTCGAAATACCCTGTCTTCTGAACATCGCCGCTCACACAAAGGATCCGGGTGCCCGTGTTGTTCGGCGTGCCCAGCTTCGCATACTCCTCACCCCCCATTTTGATGATGTGCTTCACGTGGCAAAGCGTTTCCACATTGTTCACAATCGTTGGCGCGAGGTAAAGCCCCATGGCCGCCGGGAAATAGGGAGGCTTGATTCGTGGATAGGGGCGCTTCCCTTCCAACGACTCGATGAGCCCGGTTTCTTCACCGCAAATGTAAGCACCAGCACCGCGATGAACATAGATCTCCAAGTCGTATCCGCTTCCCTGGATATCCTTGCCCAAAAAATTGTGCTGTTTTGCTTCTTCGATCGCGGCCTCGAGAATTTTGGCCGCCTCGGGAAACTCCTCCCGGATGTAAATGTAGGCAAGGTGACACCCTACCGCATAACAGGCAATCGCCATCCCTTCGATCAGTTGATGGGGATCCTGATGCATGATGTAGCGGTCCTTGAACGTGCCGGGCTCCGACTCGTCAGCATTACAGATCAAATAGACCGGCTTGGTGTTGTTCGGTGGGATAAAGCCCCACTTCACTCCCGCAGGAAAGCCGGCTCCGCCGCGACCACGAACTCCCGCCTTCTTGACTTCGGTCGTGATATCGCCGGGCTCCATCTTCATCGCAGTCTTCAACTGCTCATAACCGCCATCCCCCAGAAAAGAGTCGATCCCGGGGGTCCAACCCTCGCGGTCGATGTTTCGAAAGATGAGGCGATACTCACGCTCGTGAGGCTGTTTGTCTGCCTTGTAGGTGACGTCGGACATGGGAGTGCTGGATTATTGGTAAGAGGACAGAAGGTCGGCAGCCTTATCAGGAGAGATGGCCTCATGGAAATCGTCTTCCACCATACAGACGGGGCCAGTGCCGCAGGAGGCCAGGCATTCGGCGAACTCGATGCTGAACTTGCCATCTGCTGATACCGCAATCGGGTGGTGATGATCCACCGCCGAGCGATCGATTTGAGCGATTTCACAAAGTTTTTCCATCAATTCCTCACTCCCGGCCATTGCACAGGACAGGGTTCGACAGACCCGGATATGATATTTGCCGGGGGCAGTTTGTCGGAAACCGGGATAAAACGTCACCACTTCCAAAACCTGGATGGGTTCCAGGTCCAACTTGGACGCGGTCCATTCAACGGCGTCATTGTCGATGTAACGGAAATGATGCTGCAGGGCATGCAAAGTAGGCAGCACCGCACTGCGTTTGACCGGATAGTGAGTGATGCGCTCGTCGACCTCTTTTTCGACCTCGGCGGGAACGTGAAAAGCCATGGTTGCGCCCAATCTGGCCTTCGAGATTGGTGCCGCAACGGGATTTTGTGAAATTTTTCACAAAGTCCGGCTCATCTAGATTTCGAGACCCAGGTATTCGCGGGCGTTTCCGAAGCAAATGTTCTCAACCATGGGGCCAACGAGACTGTCGTCGTCCGGGATGAGTCCCTTTTCGACATCATCGCCAATCAGGTTGCAAAGCGTCCGCCGGAAATATTCGTGGCGTGGAAAACTCATGAAGGAACGGGAGTCGGTAAGCATCCCGATGAATCTCGAGAGAAGCCCGCAATTGGAGAGGGCGTTCATCTGCCACTCCATGCCTTCTTTCTGATCGAGGAACCACCAACCGGACCCGAACTGGATTTTTCCAGGAATCTCTCCATCCTGGAAGTTTCCGATCATGGTCGCGAACGTGAAGTTGTCCACCGGGTTGATATTGTAGATCACCGTTTTGGGCAGGGAATCGGTTTCGCTGAGTTTGCCGAGGAAGGATGACAGCGATTTTGCCTGAGGGAAGTCGCCAATCGAGTCGCAACCAATGTCCGTGCCGATCTGATTGAACAACCTGGTGTTGTTGTTGCGAATCGGTCCCAGATGAAGCTGCATGGTCCAATTTTTGGCCGAGGCCCACTGCCCAAAGAGCAACATGAGGTTTGCCGCGAATTGGGATTTCTCCTCCGGTGACGCGGGTTCGCCCGATAGGGCCTTTGCAAAGATTCTGGAGGCCTCTGCATCACTGCAAAAGTTGGCGTAACTGTGTTCGAGCCCATGATCCGAGAGTCTTCCTCCAATGCTGTGAAAAAAGTCATGACGGCTTTCGAGAGCCGCACACAATTCTGCGTAAGTTGAGACGTCGTTGTTGGCCACCGTCCTAAGCCGATCCAGCCAGGGGTTGAACACGGACGGTTGGTCGACCATCAATGCGCGGTCGGGCCGGAAGGTCGGATAAACTCTCGTTCCGATATCGGAATCCGAAATGGACTGGTGATGTTCGAGCGAATCTGTCGGATCGTCAGTGGTGCAAAGTGCCTTAACCTGGAAATCCTTGAGAATTCCCCGTGCGGAAAGTCGCTCGTCAGCAAGTTGCTCATTGGCCCGTTTCCAGATGGCCTCGGCTGTGGAGGGGCTCAGCAGTTCCTCAATCCCGAAGTAGCGTTTGAGTTCAAGATGGGTCCAATGGTAGAGCGGATTTCTTAATGCATTCGGCACCGTCTCGGCAAAGGCGAGGAACTTGTCGTAAGGATCAGCGTCGCCGGTGCAAAATCGTTCCGCAGCACCATTGCTTCGCATCGCCCGCCATTTGTAGTGGTCTCCCTCAAGCCAAATCTCGAAGAGGTCGCCGAAGGTACGGTTCGTCGCAATGTCTTCCGGCGGGAGGTGGTTGTGATAGTCGAGGATCGGTTGGTCCTTGGCGAACTGATGGTAGAGCTTCCGTGCGGCGTCGGACTGCAGAAGGAAATCGTCATGAATGAAGGGCATCCGAAATTCTGGACCGAAGTGACCGGAGACGCAAACGGCAATCCTCAACCTAACCGGTTAACTAGACCCAAAGAGCTGCTGAAGCCTAACAAGTAAACAAACAAGAACTGTCAAAGATGGCTTGCTTTTCGTCATTTGCGTGGCAAAGACCTAACATGAGCAAACTTGACGATGCCATCGAGGCCTGCAAAGCGCAGATGAAGAAACAGAAGATCCCTTGCAACGATGATTTGTTGCGAGCGATTGCAAAGTCCCTCGGACCGTCTCTTTACAAGGCGGACGCAAAGCTGGTCGCAGCTGCGCAGCCGAAAGAGATTGAGGGAATCAAAC
This sequence comes from uncultured bacterium, assembly GCA_963977015.1. Lineage (GTDB taxonomy): Bacteria > Verrucomicrobiota > Verrucomicrobiia > Verrucomicrobiales > DEV007 > JBCDHN01. The sequence continues at coordinate 95,001 of CAXBMO010000003.1, forward strand.
AGAAGTTTCTGATCAAGAAACTTGGACTCGAGGACGGACCGAAATTGGATGCTGCCATTGAGCATGCCATCGAAAAGATCGGCCGTTCCAATCGTGCGAAACTCCGCCCGGTGTTTTATTACATTTTGGTAAAGAAGCTGAAGAAGGAAGACGTCTTCGCCTAAGCCGAGAAAAACCAATTTACAGAAGAATAAGAAAGGGCCAGCAATCGCTGGTCCTTTTTTTGTTGGTCTAAGAAATGTGTTAGACGGTGAGTGCTAATTTGGCTTTCAAAACCTTGCAAGAGTTCGGCTGATGCCTGCCTTTTGAGAAGTCGACTGTGGGTCGTTTCAAAGGTTCATTCTGAATCGAATCGCGTGTGACGGAGAAGCTTGGGCTGCTGAATCGGGCGATTTGGTGCCGCTTTAAGCTCAAGGTGATGGCGAAGGAAACTTTTCTCCCCCAATCATGAGGGAAGAATCGGGACACAAAAAAGCTGGATCAAGGCTCACCCTCGATCCAGCTTTTTGAAAGATTGTTCTATTGATCCTTATGCTCCGACTGGCGCTCCTTCAAGGCCGCCGGGAAGTTCATCATCATTTTCCTTGGGCCGCTCGAGCTTGGGCTCGGATGGAGCTTCGGAATCTGATGGCAAGGCTGGAGGAGTTGGGCTGCTTGGAGGATTTCTAAGCTCTCCAAACTCCATGATTTCCCCGATGTGCTTGGCATCAAGCGTTTCGTATTCCAACAATGCCTTTGCGATCGCGTCCAATTGGCTGCGGTGTTCATTGATCATGTTTGTCGCAGTCTCATATGCTGTATCGATGAGGGATTTGACTTCGCGATCAATTTTTTGGGCAGTGGCCTCGCTGTAGTTGCGGCCGGCCGAAACATCACGGGCAAGGAAAACATGTTCGTGATTGTCGCCGTATTCGATCATTCCGAGTTCCGAACTCATGCCCCATTCACAGACCATTTTCCGCGCTGAGTTGGTGGCCATTTTGATATCACCATAGGCCCCGTTGGTAACGTCGCCGAAGACAATCTCCTCGGCGACCCGGCCACCCATGGCCACGACCAAACTGTCCAAAAGTTCGTTTCGACGATGAGTGTATTTGTCTTCCTCCGGGAGGAACATGGTTGATCCCAAAGAAGGTCCCCGAGGAATGATGGTGACCTTGTGTAAGGGGTCGGTATGTTCGAGCAGCACGTTCAGGATTGCATGGCCCGCCTCATGATAGGCCGTGTTTTCCTTTTCCTTTTCACTCAACGCCAGGCTTCGCCTTTCGCGTCCCCAACGAACCTTATCACGAGCTTCCTCAAGATCCCGCATCGTGATGGATTTCTGATTTTTTCTGGCAGCAAGGAGTGCGCCTTCATTGATGACGTTGGCAAGTTCGGCGCCTGAGTAACCGGGGGTTCCTCTTGCGATGACCGCCATATCGACATCCGCAGCCAGTTTCACTTTCTTCGCGTGAACCCCGAGAATCTCTTCACGGCCGTTCACATCCGGCAAGTTAACGGTGATCTGGCGGTCGAAACGACCTGGTCGCAATAACGCCGGGTCGAGAACGTCAGGACGGTTGGTTGCGGCGATAATAATCACACCCTCCGTGGTGTCGAAGCCATCCATTTCAACCAAGAGGGCATTGAGGGTTTGTTCCCGCTCGTCATGACCGCCTCCCAGTCCGTGTCCGCGATGGCGGCCTACGGCGTCGATCTCATCGATGAAAATGATGCAGGGAGCATTCTTTTTGCCCTGCTCAAACATGTCCCGAACCCGGGACGCGCCAACACCGACGAACATCTCGACGAAATCGGAGCCGCTGATGCTGAAAAACGGGACATCAGCTTCACCGGCGATCGCGCGGGCAAGAAGCGTCTTACCAGTTCCAGGAGGGCCAACCATCAGGACACCTTTCGGAATTCGTCCACCGAGACGCTGGAACTTCTTTGGATCCTTCAGGAATTCCACGATTTCCCAAACTTCTTCTTTGGCTTCTTCGACACCCGCGACGTTCTTGAACGTGATCTTGTTCTTATCGAGGCTCATCATCTTGGCCTTGCTCCGGCCGAAGCTCATGGCCCCACGCCCCGCCATCTTCATTTGGTGACGGAAGAGGAAGTAGATGATCGCCAGAAGCACCAAAATGGGCAGAAGACTGATCATCACGGTCGGCAGGACATTGTTGTCCATGTCGAACAAGAAGTGAGCGAAAAGGGTCTCCCCGGCGGTATCCCCACTTTCCGGGGCCGGAGTCGCGGTCTTCAGCACTTCCATCAAGTCTTCCTCGATGAAGCGAAGGTTGATGAGGGCGTGGAAACGTTGGGGGCCCTCTTTCTCAGCGTCGGAACTTTCCAATTCAGAAGGAAGATACCAGCCGCTGATGAATGTTTTGCGCTTTCCTTCGCCTTCCACGACGCGAATCGGTTTTTCGTCGTTGGCGACAATCTGCTTGTCTTCTGCAAGCTGCTTGAATTCCGAGTAGGTAATTCGCTTGCCAGCTGCGGACTGACCACTCATGAAAGGGGAGAAGGCGAGACCAAACAGCAGAAACGCCATCATTAGCAGCAACATCCCGCGCCAGTTAAATCCACCGCCACCTTCAGGGGGGCGGTTGCGGTCTTCCGAATCATTTTGGGGCTCTGACATATCCTTTGGTCGTGTATTTCCTAAATAAAATTTCGCACATTGAGTAAGAATGATTCGCTAAATCGGCGAATTCTCACAAACGCGGCGTACCGGTCTATCAACGTCCAGTTACGTTCCTAATTCAAGGAGAGATCGTCCGGCATGTCCGCTGCCAAACGGTGTATCGGGCTCAAATCGCGGATCAAATCACCCCAAAGTTGGGTGCCCAGGGCCTCCAAAGTAAGAATTTGCCGGGAAGGATCGGCAAGGGTCCACGTTTCGCATTCCATTTCAGCTTCCAATTGGCCTGCCGACCACCCAGAGTAGCCAACAAAGGCCCGAACACTGAAACCTTCCTGAAGATGCTGATTGGCCTCGGCAGTCGATAAATGACTCATGAATTGGAGCTTTCCGTCGGTCTCATTCCAGCCAAACGAGGTGAATACGAGGTTTTCCTGGCTCACTGGCCCGCCTTCAAACACGGGAACAGCATTGAGTTTCTCAAACTCGGGTTGCTCCATCAAGTCCCCGACCACGCTTTGGGTTGAGCGATTCAAGACATAGCCGATGGCACCGTCGGTTTTCGAGTGGTCCAAGAGCAAAATGACGGTTCTTTCGAAGGTCGCTTCCGTAAGTGACGGCGAAGCAACCAGAAGTTTTCCCTTCCAACTCTCTCCGCTGATAGAATTCTCCGATTCCATGATTTGTAGTGATAATGACTGTCTCCTCCTTTGCCGGTTGCGCAATTCCTGATCCGACTCACGTTGAAATCCTATGGCGACCGCTCTCTCCAGTCTAAATGAAAAACTCGAAAATGGGAACGATTTGGATGTTTCCGAAGTCCAATTCATCGCATCGGAATTATTAAATGAAGGTGTGGATCCCGGCGTGAAGGCGGATCTTCTGGCCAAGCTGGCGGAAAAAGGGGAAACCGCCACGGAGATCGCGGCCTTTGTGGATGCATTTTTGGAGCGGGCAGTGAAGCCGAATCTCGACAAAGCCTCTCTCAATGGCCTGACGATTGACGTTTGTGGGACGGGCGGCGACAAGCTCAATCTCTTCAATGTGTCCACTTCCTGCATTTTCGTTCTCGCCGCAGCGGGATTGAGCGTGGTGAAGCATGGGAATCGGGGGATTACGTCGAAGAGCGGTGGTGCTGATGTTTTGGAATCGCTGGGCGTCAAAATTGATCTTCCTCCAGATCAGTTTGTTGAATGCCTGAAGTCGACGGGGGTTGGGTTTCTTTTTGCCCCTCATTATCATCCCGCTTTCAAAGCTGTGATCCCAGTCAGAAAAGAGCTCGCGGAGAGGGGAGTCCGAACCGTGTTTAATATTTTGGGGCCGCTGCTGAATCCCGTGAAGCCGGATTTTCAGTTGGTTGGGGTTTTTTCGGAGGAGCTGCCGCCGGTCTTTGCGGAAATTCTTGCGAAACTGGGACGCAAGAGAGCTTGGGCGGTTCATGGCAAAACGGCGGATGGTCGAGCGATGGATGAGTTGTCGACCATGGGGCCTACGATCGTGGCCTCGATCCAGGATCAGGAGGCAGTCGAGGTGACTGAGATCTTGGCGTCGGATTTTGGGATTGAACCGCCGGCGCTGGAAGAGGTAGCCGGGGGTGACGCTGCAGCGAATGCAGCCATTCTGGAAGGCATCCTGGATGGAACGGTTCAGGGGCCGAAGCGCGATTTGGTTCTCCTCAATTCTGCGGCAGGGCTGGTGATTGCCGGCAAAGCACCAAATCTCGAAGTCGGGATTCCTCTTGCCGCGGAGATGATTGATTCCAAAGCGGCATTGGCGAAACTGGATGCCATGCGTAACTTCTGAATCACTCCGAGTGATTCAATAAGGATTCGCAAAAACGAAAAGGGCGGGGAATGCTTGTCTCATCATTCCTAACATGACACCCAGAGTCGGAAATGAGATGATCCTGGCTTCAGCCGGATCAGGAAAGACCTACGCCCTCACGAACCGGTTCGTGAAGTTGTTGGCTCTTGGGGTTGCGCCGGAAAAGATCATCGCCCTAACGTTTACCCGGAAAGCTGCGGCCGAGTTTCTCGACGAGATCTTGAGAAAGCTTGCCAAAGCGTGCACGGATCCGAATTTTGCCGCGGCGGTACGTGATCAGATTGAAGTTCCAGGTTTTAGTCCAGAGGTCGCGACGGGCCTTCTGCAACAAGTGGTGGGACAGCTACACATGCTTTCCCTAGGGACTCTGGACTCTTTCTTTAATCGGGTCCTCAGCTCTTTCCCGGCAGAGTTCGGGTTGTCTGCGAAATTTGACATCATGGAGCCCAATGAAGTTTCGGCGGCTCAGCGGGAAGTCTTCGCCAGTTTATTTGATGAGGATAGGTTGCATGATGCGTTTACCGAATCGTTTAAACAGGCGACATTTGGGATTGAGGAAAAGCAACTTGTGCGAGCGTTGGATGGATTCGTCAGTCGATATCACGAACTCTACCTTCGGGCGCCCAAACGGGAGCTTTGGGGAGAGGAAAGAACCATCTGGCCGGAAGGGTGTCGCTGGCTCCGAGGGATTGGTGATGTTGATCTGGAATGCGAAGAGCTTCTCTCGAGCTTGAGTGGGGTGGAGTTCGATAAGAGAGCGTGGAAAATGTGGGACGAATTTATCGAGTTGATCAGGGAGATGAAACCGGGTAGGGCCTTGCCGAAGCCGAAGGCCCTTCAGGCTCGGCTGTTTGAAGGGTATCATGAAATCCACGAGGCTGGAGGCTTTGAAGTTTCCTTGTATGGCAAGCACTACCAGCTGGGGCATGATGTCTGCGTTCACCTTTCCCGAGTCCTTGACTACATCATGTATTGTGAGGTGTTTCCCCATGTGATGCAGACGCGGGGAATGCACACCTTGCTGGCTCTGTATGAGGCGCGCTATCACGATCAGGTTCGCCGCGCCGGAAAGTTGGGATTCGACGACGTCCAGCTTTTGCTCAGTGGGGCGCTTCTTCCGGAGCATGCCCAATCTGAGCTTAGCTTGGAGGGCAATGACGCGCTCTTGAATATCGAATATCGTCTGGACGGAAAGTTTGATCACTGGCTCCTTGATGAGTTTCAAGACACCAGCCTGCGTCAATGGAGCGTGATTGAGAACCTCGCTGATGAGGTGATTCAAGGCGGGGCGGGGCAGCGGAGTTTTTTCTATGTCGGTGATGTGAAGCAGGCGATCTTTGGTTGGCGTGGGGGGGATTCGCGATTGTTTCACGACATCTACGACCACTACGGAGGTGACCAGATCGCGAAGCGGCTCATGAATAGCAGTTACCGGTCTGCTCCGGTTGTGCTCGACGCCGTGAATCGGGTCTTCGGCAACAACGATCTTCTAGATGAGATGTTTCCGGAACATCGGCCGTTCGTTGATCGTTGGAAAGCATCCTGGGAAGACCATGTTTCTGAACATCTTGGGAGAGAAGGCCTGGTGCAACTCCATACGCTTCCCAAGGCGGGCTGGGAGGATACAGAACCACCGATTCTGAGGCGGGCGAAAGTCGTGGCCGAAATCTTGAATCAGATGGAGCCTCAGAAGCGAAACCTGAGTTGTGCGGTTTTGGTAAGGCGGAATGAAAGCGCCGCTTTGATCGCGGAATACCTGCGCGCCAACACGAAGGTCGCGGTGGTCGTTGATGGCGATACGTTGATCGGCTCCGACCATCCGATCGCTTCCTCCTTTCTCGCTCTCCTGCAACTTACCGCCCATCCCGGCGATACCTTGGCATGGAAACATCTCTGCATGACTCCTGCGCTACATGGAACTGCGGTTTCGGACGAGGAACAGGCTCGGAAGAAGTTGGTCGAATCCACGATCGAGGCGATTCACGACACCGGATTCTCCGGCGCCCTCAATCATTGGCTGGATCGGCTCAGCCATGGCGGGTTGGAACCTGACGAGTTTGCGGTGAGAAGGATTGAGCAACTCCGCCAGGTTACCTGCGATTTTGATCGAACCGGCAATCGCTCGGTTGGTGACTTTGTGAACTATGCCAGGAGCGTGGTGGCAAGAGAGAGCACCGCAAAGGGCGTGGTTCAAATCATGACGATTCACAAGTCGAAGGGCTTGGGGTTCGATGCCGTGATCGTTGCGGAAATTGAATCGAACCGAGACGGCGAACTTACCGATATCGGGAATTTGGGACTCGTCTCCCATCATGAAGGGGAAGGGATCGATCGAAGGATTGAATGGGTGTTGAGCATGCCGAGAAAGCAGGCCTGCGAACTTGATCCGACTTTAAGCGAGGCGCGGTTCAAGCTGGAGAACGAAGCTGCATTCCAAGAATTGTGTGTTCTCTACGTGGCTCTGACGAGAGCCAAATCCGCCAACTACATTGTTTGCACTGAGGGGGGCGGAAAGGCAACGATGCGGGACTTGGTAATCAAAGGGCTAACCGGGGGCAGCGAAGTCAGAGAACCCTCCTCGAACGAAAAGGCTGAGGCGCGAGTCGATTACGAGGCCGGAAACTGTGAGTGGTACGCGGCTTCCGAATTCGATTCCACGGAAGATGAGGGCCAGGTTCATCAGGAAGAACGCCAGCAATCGATTCATCGGCGGAGATTCAATCTTCTCAGGCGGGAAATGCCCTCAAGCGCAGCCGATGAAAGCCAAGACCCCAAAATTGGAGCGAGGTTTGTCTTTCTGCCAGGGACGATTCGAGCGGCTGAATATGGGACTACGGTCCATGAACTTTTTGAGGTCTTTCCTTGGATCGAAGAGCAGTCCCCTGATGAGATCCGGGAGATTCTCACTACGCAAATCGATGAAAACGATCCAACTCAGGCGCTCGCAAGAGACGAGGTGCTGACGAATCTTACCACTCCCGAAGTCGCCTCCATTTTTCGAAAAGGCAACTACTCCGCCAATCCCGTGGCGTGGTTGGAGAAGCGATTCGAGCTGATCGACAACGGAAAATGGGTCTCAGGAACGTTTGATCGCGTGGTGTTCCAGCGGGACAAGAACGGGAAGCCGGTCTCTGCGGACGTTTATGATTTCAAGACGAACAAGGTTCGCACTGAAGAAGAGGTCGCCGAGGCGTGTAGTCACTATGCTCCTCAGCTCGCCATTTACCGTCTGGCCCTCAGTCGACTCCTGGGGATCGCCGAAGGCGAGGTGAGGTCCCACCTGATTTTTACTCGCATGGCGAAGGTGATCGAGGTCGCGGACCCGTTTTGATCTAGGCAGCTGTGCGGGCGTCTTCGATCGCGGCATGCACGGCTATCGAAAGGGCTGCCCCACATTGGGCGAGGTAACCGCCATGAAGGTACTGTTCGTCGCCTTGATCTTCACGGGTTGCCAGTAATCGAAAATCAGCCGGCATTGCTCCAATCGTGACGGACGCGCCATCTCCGGCGGTCTCTCTTCCAAGCCACCCGAGTCCAAAACGGAAACCGGATTCAAGCACTGCTTCATCCAGGCTTCGGCAATTTCGCCCCAGAAGATCCTGGACGATACAAACTCTCTGCAGTTCCCAGACCTCGGTTAACAAATCGACTTCGACTTCTGCAAAACACGCTGCCGAAACAAAGCTTTGAAACGGTGTGCCGACGAATTCAGCAGGATTCCAATCTCTGGAAGAAGGAGAGAAAAGGCCAATCGCGGTGAGAGGCGCCTGTCCTGACTTCTTTGCTGCGAGGATCTTTTCGCAAGCATCGATCGTAGCGCGAATCGATAAGCCAACCTCCGCTGAGGGAATGGCCGGTGTCGGATTGGTTAGTCCGGCAAGTGAAGCCGGGTGGAGAGAAATACTTCCCGGCGAAACGCCCAGCTGCTCAATCACAGTCTGTCGCACGCGGGCCAACATTGTGAAATCCGAACGCCCGCCGGGAACGTGTAATTGAACGGATCCATCTTCACAGATATTCAAAAGAACGGAAGCCTTCGCCGGAATGGTATGTGGGCCTGCGATGCCCAGCTTCACCGGAACCGCCGCGATACCGCGTTTTCGAGTGGCACTCCTTTCGTTCCACTCCATGGCTTTTTGGCGGCTGGCGGGCAGTCCGACGGCGTGGGTCAAGGTCTTCCAACTTTCCGATACTCTGGCGGAATTCAGTTTCTGGCGATAGAACGTCTTCGCGTCTTCGGGATACAAGTTGCGCTCCCTGACGGTTTCAGGCTCAAGTTCGAGGGCGTTTGCAACTTGGGAAATCACTTCTTCCATGATGAAGATTCCCTCGGAAGAGCCATCCCCGATGATGGGCGAAGCGGGCGCGAAGTTCGTCTTACAGAGTTGTGCCTCCAACTCCACGTTCTTGATATGATAGGCATTATCGAGATGAAGAAGGGTATTGGTAAGCGTCGTCTCTGCCCCGAGATCATAGGCACCGGCATCCAACCAAACCTTGCACCGCAGGCCGTGGAGCTTCCCATCTTCATCGAACGATACATCAAACTGCGAATAAACTGGACGCCGCTGACCTGAAGATCGCAAATCTTCCGAATGCGTCAGTTCCAACCTGACCGGGCGTTCCATCTTGGTGGCTGCAATGGCAATCAGAATGGCCCAGTAGTGGCTGGAAAGTTCCTTGCCACGCAGATTGGAATTCAAGGCGGTGTTCTCAACCTGAATACGATTCTCGGTTGAGCCCAGGTATCTTGCGACAGCGGCGCGAACACCGTCCGGATCTTCTGTTTCAAGTTTGATCTGAAGACCGTCAAGAACGGGAATCGCTTCGACCCGGACGGGATTCGGGTAATGGAGATACTGGTTGGGAGTGGACACTTTGCCGGATAGTTCCCTCGCGGGCCAATCCGGCCATTTCCCCACCTTTACCTGCCGCTTCTTTCCGAAGGTGGATCCTATCGCGGCGGCTTGTTCGCAGTCCTGAATGGGATGCAACGGTTGATACTCGATTTCCAACGCATTGGCCGCCAGCTGGCAGACCGCTTTCGAATCCCCCAGGATCAACGCCACCGGCTGTCCGAGATAGTCGACCTGTTCTCTGGCCAGAAGCGGTATCCCTCCTGCCCAAACACCCTCGCCGGAAAGGTCGTCGGAAAACCAGATCGCGCGAATGCCTTCGGTCGCCAACGACAAATCTTTGGCTTTCTTGGTGATGTCCGCCTTGGCATGCGGCGACATCACAATCTTGGCGTAAAGTCCGCTGCGAATCACAGCGGGATCATCCTCAAAAAGTTCAAGCCGATCAAGCTTAAGGATTCACTGATTGAAGCCGTTTGAGCTGCGTGAATAGTTCCCTGTGGATGCGAAACTCCAGATCATCGGTCAAGAATGGAAAGCGAGAAGCCACGAACTCGCGGATTGGGCCCTTGCCTGCTTGGTGAATCGGTTTGATGTCTGGGGGCAATACACCGGGAAGAGCGGTGCCAACAAAGCGATCACACTTCCGCAAAAAGCCATGCGCGATGGTCGCGACATGGTCACGACGGAGAAGCTCAAACGGCACTTCGGAAGCATGCGGCGTAATCATCTCATTGGACTTCATTCCCAGAGCGCAGACGAAACGTGTAAATGGCTGGCGATCGACATCGATCTTCACGAATGTGAGCCTTCGGTGATGGAGGAGTCCGCTTCGCGAAACTTCGCGGCTGCGCGAGGGTGGTGGGAGGCGTTGGTTGCCAGGGGCTTTGATCCTCTGCTGTTGGATTCCAATGGAGGTGGCGGCTATCATCTTTGGCTGCTTCTGGAGGAGCCGACTCCGATGCAAAGCGCGTATGTTTTTGCCCAGGAATTGGTGGCGGACTGGCAGAGCAGAAACTTGGACGCTTGTCCGGAAACCTTCCCCAAATCACCGCGACTCGGGCATGACAAAATGGGGGCCTGGCTGCGTCTTCCAGGGTTACATCACAGTCATAACCATTACTCCCGCGTTTGGAGTGGGGACGAGTGGCTGGAAGATCCATGGCTGGATGGGAACGAAGCCATCGGGGTGATTCTTGAAACCAATCCGGGAATCATCCCTATCATCGAGAACGTGGCTCAAGCCTGCAAAGGTTCACCTGGCAGAAAACGGACTGCCCCGGCCACGAAATCCAGAAAGCGCCCACGAATCTGTGTGGATCTGGACGGCGTGCTCGCCACCTACGATGGCTGGAAAGGGGCGCGTCACTTTGGGAAGCCAATTGAAGGTTCGGTAGAGTTTACCGAAGAGTTGGCGGAGTGGGCTGATGTCGTGGTTTTCAGCTCAAGATGCCACCGGGCCGACAATCAATACTCCATTGAAGAGCGGGTTTCGTTTGTCCGCAATTGGCTCGACGAGCATGGCTTCGCCTATCATGAGATCTACTCAGGGCAGGGAAAACCATTTGCCACCGCCTACATTGATGACCGGGGGGTAAGCTGTCAGCCGCAACACCGGGGCCCCGTTGCCTTTCAGGACGCCATCGCAGCTGCAAAAGCGCTCCACGAGAGGCCGTAGAGCGAACGTATGCGGACCGCTTAGTTCTTCATCTCGTAAACCCGGGTCCGCACACACTCCAACATGGGAGGCAAGTCTTTGCGCAGGCTTCGTTGAACGAGTGGGGCGGGGATCAATTTACCCGGATTAAGGTAAACTTGATAGAAAACGATGACCGAGTCAGGGCGACCATAGGTCTCACCTTCGTAAAGTTCCCATTCGCCCTCAAAATTACTCAAATCGCCGGTCGTTTGTTTAAACTGAATGGTTCGCATCGGCAATTCAGTGGCCTCAAATTGATAATTCACCTTTGGCATCAACGGCATCTTAACCTCATGAGCGATCAGGCGCGTATTGCCGGTCGCCAGCAGAATGCGGGCTGATTTCAGGGATGGAACGTAGCTGGGGGCCGACTCGGGATCGCTGAGAACCCTCCACACATCAGCCTTCTCTCCGTCGATCAGGATCGCCACACCAGCATGTCCCCGAGCTTTCTTTCTCTCAAAAAAGACAGCTTCGCCCTGATCCAGTCGTTCAAGGATGTCCTTGGTGAATTCGGGCTCAAGTGGCTTCGGGGAATCAGCGAACAAGCTCCCCGAAAAACAGAGAAGAAGAAGGAAGAGAAGACGGTTGGGCATCTGTGAGGGGAGTGGGTTGAAGAGGGTAAGCCTAAAAAGGGGGGATCTCAGTTCGAGACGCTTTTAGAGCCTGTGCCAAGAATAGGCAAGATTAAAATTTAGACTAGATGAAACATTTTGGTCATTTAATGGGTTTTTTAGACTTCTGATAGATTCAGCCATTCGATCGATTGTTGAGCTTGCCGGCCATAGATACCACCGAAGAGGTAGAAGTGATTGAGTTCGTGATAGAGGTTATAGAGGCGCTTTCGCGTCGAATATCCGGGCGGGACGGGCCATTCGGATTGGTAAGCTTCATAGAACTTCGAATCCATCCTTCCAAACATTTCAGTGAAGGCCAGATCCACCTCACGATCCCCATAATAGGTGGCCGGATCAAAAATCGTCGGGCGTCCGTCTGCCAGGAACGAAACGTTTCCACCCCACAGGTCCCCATGAAGCAGGGACGGAGCTGGCCGGTGATTGAGAATGTCCGGAACTTTCTCCAGAAGCTTGTCGACCCCATCCAAGCGGAGACCTTTCTTCGAACAGAGCCGGATCTGATGCAGAAGCCGATGTTCCAGAAAGAACGATGTCCAGTCCGTGGTCCAAGGATTGGGCTGAGGGGTTTCCCCGATCACATTGTCACCATCCCAGCCAAAATTCTCATTCGGTGAGGTTGCCCGATGCAACTTGGCCAGTTGTTCGCCAAGTGCAGCCCAATTGCCCTGCGCGCAGAGATCCAGCCATTCCAAAACCAGGAATGCTTTGCCCTCGGCGTGTCCGAGAAAAATGGGGCGTGGAATTCGAATCGTATTCGTGGCCGCCAATTGCGCCAAAGCCTCAGCCTCCGCTTCGAAGATCTTTAAGAAGCGTTCGTCGTTTGTTTTTACGAAATAGCCTCCCTCACCATTGCCCAAATGCCATCCCTGGTTGATGCAACCACCGCTGACGGACCGAGGCGGGTTGGCTGCAGGCGCGGCCCCGGTTGTCTCACGAATGGTGGCGAGAATCTGCTGAAGAAGGCGATCCGTCATCAAGGACAGCTTCAGACCATTGATAGCAAAAGGCAAAAAGCGGTCGCCAACTCGCTCGTCTTTGTTAACACTGCGCGAAGATACATGACGAACATTCGATCTACCGAAAAGCAGCATTTCTACTTCATGGGAATTTGTGGAACCGCGATGGGGGCTGTGGCCGCTGCGTTGAAGGACTTGGGCCATCACGTGACGGGATGCGATTCGAATGTTTACCCACCCATGTCGACGTTTTTGGAGAGCAAGGGAATCGACATCGTCCAGGGGTTTGACGCAGCGAACGTTCCCAAGGATGCGGACGTCATTGTGATCGGAAACGCGATGAGTCGAGGAAATCCGGAAGTCGAAGCGACGTTGAGCCTCAGGCTGCGCTATTCATCCCTGCCAGAGGTGATGAAGGATTACTTTCTGCGTGGGAAACGGAACCTGGTTGTCTCGGGAACCCATGGCAAGACGACCACCAGTTCCATCCTGGCGTGGCTGCTGGAGTCGGCCGAGAAGAATCCCAATTTTATGATCGGGGGCATTCCCGGGAATTTTGGGAAGGGCTCGCGAATGGATGGGGAAACCGACTTCAACGTGATTGAAGGCGATGAATATGACACCGCCTTTTTCGACAAGCGCTCGAAGTTCATTCATTACCTCCCTGAAATTGCGGTGATCAACAACATTGAGTTTGATCACGCCGACATTTTTGATGACCTGGACGCGATCAAATTGACGTTCCGCCGAATGATCAACGTCGTGCCCGGGAATGGAACGATTGTCATCAATGGGGATGACCGGAACTGTCTCGAAGTTGTTGAAGGGGCATTTTCACCCGTGCTCAAGGTCGGATTTGACGAGCGCAATGATCAGCGAATTACCGCGGTGGAATATCTCGCGGAGACGTCGTCCTTTACCCTGGATGGGGAGCAGTTCGAGATTCCCATGGTTGGAGAGTTCAATGTAAGGAACGCGGCGATGGCAGCGACGGCGGCGAAATGCGTGGGTTTGGACGCAGAACAAATCCGACAAGGGCTGAAGACGTTTGCCGGAATTGCGCGTCGCCAGCAACTCCGTGGTGAAACCTCGCGGGGCATCAAAGTCATTGACGATTTTGGACATCATCCGACCGCAATGCGTCAAGCTCTCGCCGCGATTCGCACTCGTTACCCGAACCAACGGCTTTGGGCAATCTTCGAGCCTCGATCGAACACCACCCGCCGCCGGGTCTTTCAGGAAGAACTGCCCAAAGCGTTGGGAGCCGCGGACGGAGTTTGCATCGCATCGATTCCCAATGCCGAAAAGTTTCCGGAGAATGATCGGTTGGACCCGGATTTGATCGTTGCCCGCCTAAACGGTGAAGGAAAGCGTGCCTTTCACGAAAAGGACAGCGACGCGATCGTGGAACGACTCAAGGAGGAGGCGAAGGATCATGACGTGATCCTGGTTTTCAGCAATGGCGGGTTTGGCGGCATTCACGACAAACTGTTGCAGGCTCTGTAAGGGCTAATTGGCTGCTTCTTCCTGTTTTTCCATCTTCTCCAACGATTTGCGAATCGAATCGAGATCTTTGCGAAGATCCAAAACTTCCTTTCGCAGATCTTTCAGCTCCTGAGTTTGTTTCTTGTTTGCGGAGAGACTTTCGATGGCCTTGTCGGCCGCTTTGGAGAGGGAAATTCGCGGACCGGAATCACTCTGCAAACTTTCGAGGATCGAAACCGAGCGAGGATCCCCGAGCTTCTGGAGGGCCCGGACGGCTGGGATGTGCAATTGCTCGCGTGGATCGGAAAGAAACCCGGCCAGAAATTTGCGAATTTCATCACGAGGATCGGCTTCCAGGTTTCGCCCCAAAAACCCGAGCGTTTGGAGCGCGTTGCCAAGATCGCGATCCACAAATTCCGAACGATTCGCGTTCAGGTATGCCATTAAGGCGAAAGCGGAAGAAGGCTCGTCCTGAGTGCGCAGGGCGGAAATGGCAGAGGCCGCAATACGGTTGCGAAACGACGAGCGATTGAGCGCTGCAAGGAGGATGTCACCGACATCTTCGCCCGGAAACTTGGCGATTCCCTTGATCGCCGCGGCGGTGATGGCCGGATTCCTCTCTTTCGCAATTACCTCGGAGAGCCATTCCTGACTCGAAGCGCGGTAATAGCGCGAGACCGCTTCCACCACGGCAAGGCGCACCCGCGCATCCGCTTGTGCCTCAGACTCGAGCAATAGCGTCAACGCCTCGTCCGTTTGAAGGTTGCCGAGCGCTTTGGCGGCCTCGGCGCGAACCGCGAAAAAGGAATCGCTCACCAGCTTCGCTCCGAGAAGTTCCCGCGCGGCGGAGTCCTTGCGTTTCGCCAATGCCTGAACCGCGAACAAGCGGCCCATCACATCGTCTTCCAGATTTGCCTGCGCTTCCGTCAAAGGGTTGGGAAGTTTGATACTGATGTCGGCCAGCACCGTATAATCCGGATCAATCCTCACGGCCGAAGGTGCCTCCGGTAGCGCAAAATAGAACTCCTCTTCCTTGGTGGAGATGTCGACAACAAAGTCCTTCACCGTTTCTGCAAGGTGAAACCGAATGGGCAGGGGAAATTGGAACATCAGCACCCGCACGTTGACCGCCTGCGTTTGACTGACTTTGATCCGCGCCTGCTTCTTATTGGCGTCCCAGGAATACTGAACATCCAGTTTTGGCACGCCACCGTGATAGACCCATTGGTCGAAAAATCGATCGAATGAACGGCCCGAAACGTCCTCAATCGCCGCGTTGAGATCTTCGGTTACGACGACATCGTATTCGTGGCGTTCCAGATAAGTTTTGATTGCCTTTCGATAGAGCTCTGGTCCCAACTGACTTCTGAGCATATGAAGAACCCAGGCGCCCTTGGGGTAGGCGCGATAATCAAATTGCTCCCATGGACGGTCGTAGTTTCTCCAGGCGATTGGCTTGTCGTCCTTGGATTCGATCACGCGCCTCGCATTGCGATGCATGCGGTAAAGCAAGTGCTCCCTCCCGAACGTGTGTTCTTCGTAGAGTTCGGTGTAGTAGGTCGCAAATCCTTCGTTCAACCAAAGATGGGTCCAATCCTTGCAGGTAACGAGGTCTCCGAACCATTGATGGGCAACTTCGTGGGCATCGAGATGACGGGTCGTCTCCAAATTCTCGGTCTCTTTGGAAAATAGAGTCCGAGTCGTCAGAGTGGTGACGCTGGTATTTTCCATCCCCCCATAGGGATAGCCCTGAACGCAGACATTGTAATACTTGTCCCAAGGGTAGGGGACTCCGATTTCCTGTTCGAAGAACTCCAGGATCTTTTTCGTATCGACGAACGAGTTTGCCGCTTCCGGAAAGTCGGATGGAGGCGTGAAAAATCCGATGGGCAAATCTTTGTGGGCGTCCTCGAGCTTTTCAAAGTAGCCGGCGACCACCGACACGAGATAGTTCACGTGCGGTTTGGATTGCAGCCAATGATAGGAGGTCAAATTGCCATCGGTTTCTTGCGCCATCAATTTGCCGTTCGAAAGCACCGTCATCCCGGCAGGCACGTGGCAAATCACCTCCGTGGAAAAACGTTCGTTCGGATAGTCATAACTGGGAAACCAAAACCGGTGCCGTTCAGGTTCGCCCTGGGTCCACAGATGGGTGTCACCCTTTTTGTATCCCATTTCGGGTGTCCGGAAAAAGAGTCCGTCCTGAGGTTCGGCGGAATAGGCGATCGTCAGGGTGACGTCTTCCCCCGCTTCAATCTCGTCCGCGAACAGGAAAACCAGTTTCTCGGTGGTGACGTGGTAACTCTCCAACTCCCGGCTGGATTCCACCGAAGCGATTCGCAGATCGACAGCGTCGAGTTGGACTTCACTTTGCGGGCTGGCGATCGGGCTGAAGCGAATTTCGGCCGTTCCACTGATGCTGCGCTTCTTGAAGTCCGGCGTAAAATCCAGCTTGAGGTGCTTGATATCGATCTTTCGGTCCGGCGAATATTTCCGGGAATTGGAGGATTCGCTCTCCGGACCGGCCAACGCATTGCGCTTGGACGCGCACCATTCCCATCCGAGCGAAAACTCGCTCGCTTGAAGTGTTGAGGCCAACGCCCAGAGGAAAGCGAGGAGAGTGGCTTTCGAGATCATCGGGTCGGGGAATAGTCCGTTGGCATCAGCAAGGTGGAAGTGACTCCGCCTTTGATCAGAAGTTTTCCGTCCTTCTCGGAATTCTTTCGCGCCTCCTGCCATGCCGGATCCGCTCCAAAGGCCTTAAAGGAAGCATTCCGTGCTTCTTCATTTTTGTGGGAGACAAAATAGATCAGCATCAGCTCGTCCTTGTCCTGCTCTTTCGCCAAGTGCGAGTAGAGGTGATTCACGATCCCGTGTTTGGCAAATAGCGAGATGGTGTGATCGCGAAACCGGGCATCGAGATTTTTCAGTTTTCCCGGATTCGTCTCATACTCGCGCAATTCGAACAGTCTGGCGGGATCCTGCTGGCCGATGTCGAAGCCAAGTGAGTAGTCGGTCGCGATGAGGAAGCGCTTCTCGACCTTTCCAACCAGTTTTCCTTCGGCAACCGAAGCCTGATACGCGGCCTTCCAATCCGGATCATTGAGGAATCCGTTCCAAGCTGCTTTGCGGGCCTCCATGTCGGGATAGGACAGGAGGTAAACCAATTTGTTGTCGGGATTCTCGGTGGGAACCCAGTAGCCGACATTCGTCATCCCGTGCTTTTCAAAGAGGGCAACCGTGTGATCGCGGAATCGCGAATGCAGGTCTTCCAGCTTTCCTGGATTGGCGTAGTAGACGCGCAGTTCGTAGAGGCGGGAGTCTTCGGCTTGAATCGAAACGGCCAGAAACAGAAAGAGACAGAACGCGAAAAGGGGTTTCATGGAAGGATCAAAGCGTGCTTTGCCCATCAAGCCAGAAAAACCTTATCGATAGCGCATCAATCCCTGGACAATCTCCTCGGCCAGAATCTGACGATACCAGGGAGCGGCGCAGCGTTGGCATTCCCATCGATTGCTGAGAAACCCGCCCTCAATCAAAATCGAGGTGCACTTCGTATCCCGGAGCACTTTCAGGTTTTCCCGTTTCACCCCTCGGTTTTTTGTATTCAGTCTCCGGGTAAGCTCGTTCTGGACCATGTAACCGAGTTTCTCTCCTTCCGCGCTCATATGGAAAACCTCAATCCCGGTAATATCGTTCTTCGACACTGCATTGAAATGGAGCGAGACAAAAATCGCATTGGTTTCCTTGTTCGCGAGAGCCGCCCGCGCACTCAACTCCGGATAGACATCCGTCTCACGCGTCATGACCACCCGGATTCCCTTTTCTTCGAGAATGGTTCGCATGCGCTTGCCCAAATCGAGCGCGAGATCCTTTTCCTTGATCCCATACCAGTAGGATCCCGCATCGAGACCGCCGTGACCGGGATCCAAAACGACGGTGTCGAACCCCCTCGCAAACTGCGTCGCGAGGAAGAAAAAGCCGAAAATCCAAAGTGATCCTCTCACAGGGGCGATCCTAGTTCTGCAACGTTCCCGGCGCAAGTCTCACTGATTTTGGAATCCGGCGCCCATGTATTGCTGATGCTTGGTGACCGGTTTGTCGTCTTGTTGAAAAGCCGGGCCGGGGTCTACGTCAAAGCCGCCAAATAATGTCGTGCCGCCTTCATCGGAGGGAGAAACACTCTGACATCCGGGCAAAAACGGCAGGAGGAAAAGTAGGGCAGCAAACTTTAAACGCATAACAAAGCCATTCTCATCGCGGGTTCTCATTCGTCAAGACTCCGCGCATCAGGCACCACTTCGTCCTCATCGAGCCAAAAGCTCACCACCATCGGGCGGCAACAGATCTCGCAATCATAGTCCACTTCGGCGGGAACTTCAGTCCGGCCTGGTAGCGGGACGTCGAAATTCTCAAAACAAGTTGGGCAGGTAACCGGAGCCATTTCCATGGAGTAACTGAAACTCTGCGTGCATCTTGGTTCAATCTGGATTTCTTCCCGCCGTGCAGCATCGCCCTAAAAAATTCGTTCCCGAGCCTTTTGAATATCACGAGGAATTGGATCTTCGCGTCGAAACCCTCACGAATCTGGGACATGGGCTCGGTCGAGTGAACGACTGGGTAGTGATGGTTCCTTTCGCGCTGCCCAAGGAATTGGTGCGGGTTCGTGTTTACCGAAATCACAAAAACTACAGCGACGCGGACTTGATCGAAGTTCTGGAGCCAGCGGAAGATCGGGTAGAATCCCGTTGTTCGTTGTTTGGTGTCTGCGG
Source organism: uncultured bacterium (assembly GCA_963977015.1). Classification (GTDB taxonomy): domain Bacteria; phylum Verrucomicrobiota; class Verrucomicrobiia; order Verrucomicrobiales; family DEV007; genus JBCDHN01. Next base: position 113,863 of record CAXBMO010000003.1, read on the forward strand.
AGGCTGCCAATACCAGAATTTTCGCTATGAGGCTCAATTGAACTGGAAACGAAATCAGGTTCAGGAGCTCCTTCAGCACATGGTAGGGATTTGCGATATCACGGTCGCGGAGGTCATAGGTTCACCCCAACTTTACGGCTATCGCTCCAAAATTACGCCGCATTTTCAACGGCCGCGGTCCGGCAAGATCGGCCCAATCGGCTTTCTACACACCGCGAAGCGGTCTGAGATCATTGACGTTCCCGAATGCCCCATCGCCTCTCCGTCGATCAATGAAAAGCTCGCCGAGGTACGTGCAGGTGTGCGGGAACGAGCCAAATCCTTTAAGAAGGGTGCAACCCTGCTGTTGCGCGATTCCGCGACCGGCGAAGTGTTAACAGACGCCCAGGAGGTTTGTCAGGAGCAGGTTGGGGAGCTCCGGTTCCTGTTTCTGGCGGGTGACTTTTTCCAAAACAACCCGTCTATCTTGCCAAGCTTCGCCGATTACGTGAAGGAGCAGGCCAAGGCGTTCGGAACGCCCAAGCTGGTCGACACCTACTGTGGAAGCGGCTTTTTCGGGCTCAGCTGCGCCTCGGAGTTTGAATCTGTCATTGGAATTGAGGTGAGCGAAGGATCGATTACCTGGGCGAAAGAAAATGCGCGAATCAACGGGATTGAGAACGCAACCTTTCTCAAAGGTTCTGCGGAATCGATTTTCGAACATCTTGACGGGGAGTCGGGCCCTGAAACGACGGTGGTGATCGATCCGCCCCGTAAGGGATGTAGCAGCGAATTCCTGGATCAACTCTTCCAGTTTTCGCCGAAAGGAGTCGTTTACATTTCCTGCAATCCTTCAACCCAAATGCGGGATTTGAAACGATTTCAGGAGGCGGGCTATGTGTTGACGACGGTTCAACCGTTTGACCTCTTTCCTCAAACGCGTCATCTCGAGTGCGTCATCACCTTGGAGAAACACACCTAGTTTCCTGGGCGCGCCCGCCCCAGAACCACGCGAAACCCAACGCCGGCTTCCCTCGTGCCGGGATCGAGGGACCTTCGGTAGGAGGAAATCAGCTCAAGCTGCTCGGACGTTTCCCAACTTCCGCCTCGAATCGTTCCAATCTCCTCCTGGCCGCCGGTGTAGTTGTCGCTCACCCATTCCCAGACGTTGCCTGACATGTGATAGAGTCCAAACCGATTTGGGCGCAACTCATTGACCCAGGCAATCTTGGGAAACGAATCGTTATACCCCTCGATCGTGCTTGGTCCGGGGCCGTTGAATTCAATCTCACCCACCAACGCATTAAACAGGTCGCGCAAACTTTCATCGGCAACGTTGGCCGATTCGGGGGGAGGTGGCCATTCGTAGCCCCAGGGAAAGATTCCGGTAATGAAGCCATTGCGGCTTTGTGGCGTGGTCCCGCGCTCCGGGGGGAGTCCCGCAGCCATGCTCCATTCGTCGTCGGTCGGTAAGCGGTAGGCCAATCGTGACGTCAAGCCGCCACTCTCCCGCTCCAAGTCCGTTAACCATTGGCAAAAAGCCTCAGCATCCTCTCGGGAGACGCCATGAATCGGATGGAGATCCTGCGCTCTCTGCGGGACTTGCAGATCGGATAGCGTTTCTTCGCAAAAGCGGCGAAAATCCATCACCCGCGTTTCGGTAGCCGAAATCAGGATGTCGCCAACCGGCAAAAGATCCATGCCCAGCAGATTCGCCCAAGGTTTGCCAAACTCGGCGGCTTCACCTGGGTCCAACTCGGCCTTGAGTTCCAATTGTCCATCACGCGGGACCTGACCTTCGAGGTAAAAGGGCTTGTGGCCCTCCATCCTCAGTTCGTAGCTCACCGGGCCGGTTTTCAGGCGCGGAAAACTCATCGGCGTCTTGCCCAATTCGGTACCGTCCCTTGCGAACACAGCCGCCCCGGGCGGAGTTGACGTGATCAAAAGGCTGCCGTAGCCCGTTCGCTGAACCACAACCACAAAGGGGGAAATCGAGATGTTCGTTCGTCCAAATTGAAGACGCTTTTGGGGCCAGTGAACCTCTTGATCGGCAGGGAGAGGGACCGGTTTGTAGACATAGTCACTCCCCACGAACCCCGCCTCCAAATCCATCGTTCGCAGCCAGTCGGTGAAGCCTCGTTGGTCCCGGGCCGAGGCGATTGGGATCGGAAACGATTCGCCACTGTGATTTTGCATCACGATCTGGCTTTCGAACAATCGCCGTTGCGCGATCGCGGAATCCACAAACAAGTCTGCATGAACGGGGTAAGCCAAGCGATGTCCACTTCCAATGGGTTTAAATTCCAGGCCGAGACTGTTCGTCCAGGTCTGACCGGGTTGGGGAAATTTCGACTCCTCGAGCTCAATGTGGAGACTTGATCGCGGATCGGTGGAACCGCTGAACTCAATCGAATCCTTCCGATAACCGGTCAGAAGGAATTCAAAATTGACCCCGGATTCAGGTTTCTCCGGAAGGGAAAACGGGGTTGTTCCAACCTTTTCGACCCCGATAAAAACGTCCGCCCCTTCCGGGGTGCTCGTAATGTCGAAACCCACCGCGGGTTCAGGCGTGAGAACCAAAAGCCCCAAGGCCACGGTCACCAGGGCTCCAACAATCAGGCCAAAATACAGTTGCCCCCGTTTCTTCGCTTTCTCCGTCTTTTCTCCGCGGAGAGCCTGTGCCATTTCCCCGCCAGATTCGTACCGATCGCTGACTTTGCGTGCGCAGGCCTTACAGACCACAGTATTGATTCGACGCCAAAGGTTGGGATTGCTCCGTTCCCTGAAATCGGTGGGGACATCTGGGAAATCGAGCCGGTCCTTTCCGGTGCTCAACTCGTAAATGACCATTCCAAGGCTGAAAATATCTCCACTCGGTGTGCCTGCGCCCTCAGGAGGAACATACCCTTCTGTTCCGACAAAGCTGCGATCTCCCAAGGCTGCCACCAATCCAATATCGGCGAGCTTGGCTTGGCGTGCGACCAGGATGACGTTGGACAATTTTACGTCGCGGTGGATCAAATCCTTCTGGTGCAGGTAGTCCAATGCTTCAGCCAATTGGGCTCCCTGATCCGCGCAGGCCTGCAGGTCGATTTCTTCCCGCTCCATCATCTCCGTGCGAAACGTGTGAGGCGTGTAGACATCGGGATCAAATTCCTGGCCTTCCCTCACATCATCGGCAATTTCCATGATGTAGTAGTAGCTGTCCGCGCTGTCATCGCGGCCCACCTGAAGGATGTGAACGAGACCGGGATGCTGGCGAGAAATCGGCTCGTAGCGTTTGATGGCTTCGAATTCCCGCTCAAAATCTTTTTCCGAGTCGAAGTCGCCCCGCCAAATGACCTTCACGGCGCGGAAAACTCCAGTTACGGTTCGCGCGAGCCACACTTCACCAAACGAGCCCTTCCCAATTTGACGAAGCACCTCGTGATCCGGAATTTCCGGCTTTTCACGGGGCGCGATTAACGATGATGAAGATTTTTGGACGCTCCGTTCGGGCATGCGTATTGTTGGTGTCAGTTTGCAGGCATTTGCTCAAATTTTCCAGTGAATCCAGAGTTGCAGGTCACTGTCTAGAGAAGGAGCAGTGGAAAGTGAGTCATTTTTCTTCCTCATATCACTTGGTCTATGTGTTTGAGCGTTTTCCGACGTTCACGCAAACCTTTTGCGTTCGCGAAATCCTGGAACTGGAGCGGCAAGGCATTCGGCCGCTCATTTTCAGTATTCGTGATACCCGGGACGAACCGGCGCAGAGCTACCCGGAGGAATTGCGGGATCGCGTCCACTATCTTCCGCCACGTGACGAACTGGTTGCAACGGTAAAACAACTGCGGTCTGACAAATTGCTCTCAAAGGCTGCCGATCGAACATTGCGCTACTGGCGGGATCAACCGGACAAGCTCCGGGTTTATGAGGCGGCCTACATCGCCCAGAAGATTCGTGAGATCGCCCCCAATCTGACCCATGCTCATTGCCATTTTGGTGGCAAAGCCGCGCGAACGCTCTGGTGGTTGCGACATTTTCAACGCATGAGCTACAGCTTCACCGCTCATGCCAATGACGTCTTTTGTGCGGAAACGAACACCGAGGTGACCATGGATCGGCTGATGCGTGATGCGTCGCGAGTGGTGACGGTGAGCGATTACACGGTGAGGCGCCTCTCCAACGAATACCCTTCGGTTCGCACCAAAATCCAGCGCGTCTACAACGGGCTCGAACTCGAAAAATGGGTCCAAGCCAGCCAGGGCGCACCGAAAGGGATTGGAAGCCGGAGAATTTACTCGGTTGGTCGTCTCATTGAAAAGAAGGGCTTTGACGATCTCATTCTCGCGAGTGCGCGCCTCCGTGATCAAAAAGTGGATCATACCTGCCACATCATCGGCGGAGGACCACTTGAGGATGATTTGCGCCGCCAAATCCAGGAAAACGGATTGGAAGACACGGTCTTTCTGGAAGGGGAGAAGGATCAGGCCGGCATCATTCACGCCTTGGCCAATGAAGCGCATCTCTTTGCGCTCCCCTGCGTAACCGAAGCGGATGGCGGAATGGATAACCTTCCCACGGTGATCATGGAAGCAATGGCGGTGGGTTTACCGTGCGTCAGTACCCGGCTTGCGGGAGTGCCTGAGATGGTCCTGGAAAATCAGACGGGCCTTTTGGTTGAAGAACGTCGGCCCGAGGAGTTTGCGAGCCAGCTGAAAATCCTTTTGGAAGATGAGTCGCTTTGCGAAAAGTTTGGGCGGGAGGGGTTCCGGCTTGCCGCCAACCGTTTCGACAAAGCCGTTACCGCGGGAAATTTGAAGCGCAGCCTCATCAGTGGGGGGATGGTCCGGTTCGATCCGGAACTCGTTCATGAGAACCCGGCCCTTGCCTTTGGATACGCCTGCCAACTGCCTTTAAGAGCGGGACGGCTTTTGGGATTGGGGAGAGGATTTTATCCAAAAACCCTCCTCATTGACGAACCTGAAAAAAGTCAAATTACCGCCTGAAGACAAGCTTAATCTTGTGTTGACGATTCCGGTCCCATCTGCAATCTTCCCCTCCGGTTTCGACGGCGCTATTTCTCTTTCGGTGAGGTGGCTGAGTGGTCGAAAGCGCTTCTTTGCTAAAGAAGTGAACTCGCAAGGGTTCCGTGGGTTCGAATCCCACCCTCACCGCCATTTTTTCCCGACGTGCGCACTGCGACTCAACCCAACGAATCCGCAATCTGTTTCGCGTAGCGACTTGCCTTTTCTGCGAAACTGAGGTCCGGCTCAGCGAAGGTGATTCCGCGTGAAACGTTCACCAGCAATGGTGCTTTGCGGTTCTCCCCTTTCAGGGCATCCAGATTACCGCCTTGCGCGCCGAGTCCGGGAATCAACAACGGAGCATCGGGAATCCGGGAAAGAACTTCGTCCGCAGCGTTGGTGAGCCCAACAACGAGGCCGATTTGTTCCGATGCGAGGCTCATTTCGGCAGCATACTCAAAGATGTAACGTCCGTCACTTTGCCGAAGTTCAATATCCTTCGCTCCGGGATTCGACGTGACCGCCAGGAGGTAGATTCCCTTGTCCTTGTAATCCAGGAAGGGTTCGAGCGTTTCGGCACCCATGTAGGGATTCAGAGTCACCGCGTCGGCGCCCCATACTTCAAAACAGGCTTTCGCATAATATTTCTGGGTTTCGCCGATGTCGCCCCGTTTGGCATCAAGGATCACGGGGATCGTTTCCGGAATTCGCGCCAGTGTTTTCTCCAGCGCGAGAAGGCCGTCCAGTCCCATGGCTTCAAAATAGGCAATGTTGGGCTTGTAGGCCGCGGTAAACGCCGCGGTTTCGTCAATCACACGAGTTAAAAACTCCGCCACCGACCCTTTGATTTGATCCGGACGTGGATCCAAGCCCACACACAAGTTTGATCCTGTGGTCTCGATTTGGTTGCTCAGCTTTTCGCGATACGTCATTCCGTTTCATCCATGAGGTAGGCTTGTTAGGCAACCGAGAACTTTGACGAGGGACCCGCTAAAGTGAGCTCAGCTTGCTGTTCTTTGACTTAGAACTCGATTAACCGCGCCTCAGAGTAAGGATCGACAGACGCTTCGATTCCTTTGAGTTCATTCCAGATCCCAAGGTCAGGCTCCCCGATGCGCAGGTCGTAGCGGCCCGGAGCAAAAACCCAGGGGGTAATCTTGTTCCCGTTGATGCGTAGCGCATAGACCAGCTTTTTGGTAACCGCTTCGCGAACCTGGATCACCGGATTGTTCATTCCCCCGACTTCAAGCGGAGGAAGGTAACCTTCAGGTTCTCTTGGGTAGTTGTCGCGCTGTTTGATGGTCCTGGGCCAACCGGGATATTGTCGGGCTTCGGGATCAGACGGGTCAACTCGCCGCGGCCAGCATTCCATGGTGATGGTGCGCTCCGGTTTGCGAAATCGAACGATCCCGTAACCCGGCATCTTGTTGTGAAGTTCGCGCGGCTCGACTCCAAAATCTTCTCCGGGAATGGTCGCGGCATAGACCGTTACCGGATTGTGAAACCCGTCGATGTGATCTCCTTGCCAATGAGGGGCGTTGTCGGGGCGATTGAGACCAGAGCGGCGCGGGTTCCATGCCCGGGGGTAAAAGTTGGCAATGGATGGCACACAAAAACTCCAAATACTGTCCCGATGCTTGTCCACTCCGTGATGCACAATCGAGGCGAGATGCTGGTCACCGGCCAGGTGAAAAGCGAAGGCTTTCCGGAGGTGGTCCAGGGCTTGGTTTCGCCCGGATTGGGGCCATCCATTGGAGTCGAGGTCGGCCACAAGATAGTCGAGATTCGCCCCATGATGCGTCGCCATGTTTGCGAAGATGGTTTGGGAAAGCGCCACCTTGAATTCGGATTGGCGCCAATCCTCGGCCCAGACTTCAAGAAAGTCGTGCTGACGATCCCCCAGTAGCTGCAAACCCGGAAGATCAAGCTGGCGAGTGTCGAAATTTGGGTTGTTGAAATGATCGGGGCGTCCGGTCCCGCTCGGCGGTAACCCGTGATTGGCGCATCCGGACTTGAACTTCCGGTCTTCGAGGATGGCGAAACTAACTCGCCCATAGTTGAGTTCCGTGAAATAGACGGGGATTCCCTGCGCAACCGGCTCTGGATCGAACGGGTCGGGCAGATGGCTGGTCTGGGTGCGATGCACCATCTTGACGAAATCAGCCGGATGGACATAGCCACCTTCGTTATCGACATGAATCGGACGGCCGCCTTCGCCCCAGATGTTCCCCTGATACACATCGTGATCGTCGGGAATCGTGACCGTTGGAATGTCCCGCATCAGATCGCGATACGCCCAACAGAAGAGATACCACTTGTAGAGGTAATCGAGATTAATTTGGTTCCGGTCAGGAAAAGTCGGACTTTTGCCTTCATAAACCTGGTCACCACTGAAAAACAGGAGGTCGGGATCGTGGTGGGTCACTTTTTCGACCACGTCTGTATGCGGAAACCACATTCCCTCGATCCAATTGGTGGCTTCCTTCTTGGAGCCGATCTGGTGCGAGTTGTTGTGATTCCCCGTGAAGCCGGCAACGACGATCTCCGGTTTGTCGGCCGGGTCTTTGCGGATGATTCCGGACCAGACAGAGTCGCCGTAAACGACGCGATAGAGCGTATCCTGTTCCGCATCCCAGTCCTCCACCCGAAAGGTTGCGGTCCACCCTGGAACCAGGATTTCTGCCTCGGCGGTAGGATGCCAGGATTCCCCCATCTTGGTTTCGAGGAAGCATCTCTTAGGTTCGTCGTTTCCGACCGGGAGCAATTGCGCCGTCATTTTCATCACCCTTCGACTGAGCGTATACTGGGTGCAGGCGATCGGGCCAAAGGCTGCCTTTGCATCGCTTTCGATCCCTGCTCCATCCAACTCAAGGTTATCGAACCATGCCTGATGCCCGTTGCCGGGTGTGGGATTGGAGACCAAAGCGAGATTGCCTTTCGCCGTAGGAATCTCGAATGTGCCCTTTGAGAGTTGATCGCCATCGGGAGAGGAGACGAGGGCTTTGATGATGAAGCCGTCAGTTCCGGGTTCTGCGGCAATTTCGAGAATCGCATCATCAATGGAAGCCTGGCCGGTCGTGGCGCTATCTGGGTCGCGTTGGTTCAGGAATACCTGCCCGTTCCCATCGACGCCGATGAAGGAGCCAAATCCCGGACCGGGCCATTGATGAATGATCGCGGCGGCGCGGTAATCCATTTCGGCTCCGCCCGCTCCCAGGAGAATGCCGCGCGCTGATTTTGGACTCGGCTTGTCTCCAGGAATCCGAATCGCCCCCAGTCGGACGGAAACTCGGAAACCAGCCTCCCCATTGAGGCGATGCGTCAGCAAATGCACAGTCCGCATCGGAAGGTTCTTCTTGGCGACACATTCAACCCGCCCGTCTTTGATGTGCCAGTCCTGCAATCGGTTCGCCCAAAAGTCGGCTCCAATCCAGGTTCGGTCCGGTTCGGCATCCCATTGGCTGCGGAAGACCTGAGCATCGGCACTCGCCATCATCAGGAGCGCGAAAAGAGGTAGGGTTTTCAGCATGCGACAAATGAGCCTACTCTCCGGGAAAATACAAGACAAGAGCGGGGTATCGATCTGGTGGGGTAGCTATGAATTCTCCGCTTTCCCTTTTTCTGCCTCACGAAGGGCCAAAAAGACCGGAGCAGGAACATAACGGCGGACTTGTTCCTCCCAACCGGTTGGTCCAACCAAACCCTTGACCATGCTGGAACTTACTTCTGCCATTTCCCGGGACGGCATTAAAAACACGGTCGTGATTTCCGGACGGATGTCCTCATTGATTTGACGCATCACTCTCTCAAACTCGTAGTCACCCGGGGAGCGGATCCCGCGAATGATGTAGTGCGCGCCGATTTCGGAAGCGTAGTCGACCAGGTAACGATTGTCGAAGTGCGCGATGGAGATGGCATCGTCATCAGGCAAGACCGCACGCAAAAGCTCGAGGCGCGTTTGGAGGGGGAAGCTGTATTGCTTTTCCGGGTTCGTTCCAATCGCGACTGTCAGATGGTCGAAAAGTTTGGATGCCTCGTTAACGATCCAGAGATGCCCATTGGTAATGGGATCAAAACTCCCGGCATAAACTGCGTGTTTCACTCTTTCAGGCTAGCATCCTCCCGATCGAGTCGCCAACGACAAACCATCTTTGAATGGTGTTTTCACGGTCGCCAAGTTCAAAGCTGGTGACGGCGTTACAAACTGGTTGCCCATCGCCGACCATCATCCCATCCTACTTCCAAGTCCAATCTACGACCGAATTCACCGTCTGAATCAAAAAAGGAAGAACAAATCGCAATGCCTCAGAAGACCAGGAGACTAGGAACCATGCTTGCTCGTTTTTCAGGCCTCCTCAGTTGGGTGATTGCATCCACGTTGTTGGCAGCTGCCGATCGACCGAATATCGTTCTGGTTCTTTGTGATGACCTTCGGGCTGATGCCCTGGGGTGCATGGGGCACCCTTGGGCGCAAACGCCCAATATCGATCAGTTGTCGGTCGATGGAGTGACGTTTGATCGTGCCTTTGCCGTGAGTGCAATTTCCGTCACGAGTCGTGGGAATCTGCTGACGGGCCAATATGCTGCGCTTAGTAAATGGCGGCATGGAGATTTTCGGGGCAAGGAGCTGACTGCATCACAGCTGCGTCAAACCTACCTGTCGAAACTCAAGCTTGCAGGATACCGCGTGAATTATGTTGGGAAGTGGGGAATCGGCACTCCTCCACGGGCGTTCTTTGATCAGAACCTCGCCTTTGGTGGGGAAGGGCATTATCAAACGAGTGAGGAGGAGCCGCATCTTACCGCAGCGACTGCCGCACAGGCGGTATCAGTGATTCAAAACGGCGACGGGAGGCCATTTTTCCTGGGAATCGGCTTCAAAGCGCCGCAAGCAGAGGAAGGGAAGAAGCCGCTTTTTTACCCCTATGATGTGAATCTGGTGGGTGATCTTTATACGGATATTCTGGTCGGGCGACCTTCGCTCTCTGGTCCGGACTACTTCAACGGATTACCCGACTTCATGAAACGATCGTTGAACCGTGAGCATTGGGGCTACCAACTCAGTTCACCCGAATTGTTCAGGAGTTCGGTGAAGGGATATCATCGTCTCGTCGCTGGTGTTGATCATGCAGTTGGGCAAATTGTTGATGCCCTGGAAGAGTCTGGGCAGATGGAAAACACGGTGATGATTTTCACTTCGGTTCACGGCACTTATCTTGGAACCCGAGGGTTCGCCGGTGCGTGGTTGCCGCATGAGCCCAGTATCGCCATCCCCTTGATCATCGTCGATCCCAGGCTTCCGGTGACGGAGCGCGGACGTCGCAACGAATTCGCGCTGACCATCGATTTGGCTTCCACCATCCTTGAGTTGGCAGGGACCGATCCGATGCCGGGAAGTCAAGGGAAGAGCTTGCTGCCCATTCTTGAGGGTGGCGCGCCGGAAGACTGGCGCGACGAGTTCTTCTACGAACACTATTTCATGCCCTTCAAAATCCCCGCAACGGAAGCGGTGAGGACGGAGCGATGGAAATACATCCGCTATATGAATTCCGACCCACTCTTTGAGGAACTCTACGACCTCTCCAAGGATCCCCTGGAAGAACGGAATCTGATTGGCAACGTTGATTACGCTTTTGTTCATCGGATGATGGAGAAGAAATGGCTCGAACATCATGAGAAGGTAAAGCTTCGGGTTCGCTAAATACAGGTGAGACAAGCATGATCAAGATTGATGACGAAAATCCCTGGAAAACGCATTCCGACAAAACGGTTTACGAAAATCCATGGATCAAGGTGGTCGAGAATCAGGTCACCAACCCGAACGGCGGACGTGGGATCTATGGAGTGGTCCACTTTCAACACATCGCGATTGGAGTGATTCCGGTCGATGAGGAAGATCACACTTGGTTGGTCGGGCAATATCGCTATGCTCAGAATCGTTTTGAGTGGGAGATACCGGAAGGTGGAGGCAAGCCGGATGTGGACCCGGTCGAAAGTGCAAGACGGGAACTGCGGGAGGAAACCGGGATACTCGCCAAGGATTTTGAATTGATTCTAACGGATTTTCAAACCTCCAACTCAGTCTGCAACGAGGTCGGGCAAATTTTCATCGCGCGAGATCTGACGCATCATGCTCCGGAGCCGGAAGAGACCGAGCAACTTTTCGTGAAACGGCTTCCGCTGACGGACGCATTCGAAATGGTTCACCGCGGCGAAATTCGAGATTCGATGTCAGTGGCCGGACTTCTGAAGCTGGAAGTCCGGATGCTGAGAGGTTGAACTACCTCCCATCATGAGGCGACGAGGGAGGCGAGGACTTTGCGCTTCCCTGAAAACGTTCGCCGCCCATGCATGGTCACGTAATTGTCCACCAGGGCGACGTCTCCTGTTTGCCAGGGAACATCAAAGGTGATCTCTTCGGCCAGTTCTGCGGCGCGATTGATGTCAGAGGGATCAATTGGTGAGCCATCGCCAAACGTGATCGCTTTTGCGGGATCGTTTCGCGTATCTTTCCAGCCTTTGAACGCAGCGATCAGCTGATTGAAAAACGACTTTCGCCCATCACCAAGATCCCGCACCGCTTGGAGCTTGGGAGTGGTCGCCTTCAGGCAACCGTCTTCCAACCATTCAAAACGGTAGCCAAGTGTGGCCATTGCGGCTTCAGCCTCGCCTCTGGTGTCCACGCTGAAGGTGCTTTGCCAACTGCGACCCATGCCGGAGCCTGCATCGTCTTCCGGGGGCATCACGTTCCGGTAGAGAAGTCCCTTCGCTTCGCAGTTTTGGGCGAATTCAGGGGACTCCGCCATCAGACGTTCGAAGAGGATATCGGAACGACAAAGCGGTGTCGCCCCGCCGGTTTCAGCCGCTTGTTCGCAGAAGAAGAAAAGCTTGCTGGGGTAAACCGGCGTTTGCGCCATTTCATGATGGAGAAAAATGGTCACTGCAGGAGGGGCCTCGTTGGCAGTGAAGACGCGTTCTGTCCGATTGGTTCTGACGGCGTTGGAAAGCGAGTCTTCGTATTTGAAATTGGGCAATCCAAATCCCGAGATGAAGCCATCAAAATCCAGGTCCGTGATGAGTGGAAACCCCCGAAAGAGAATCGCCCCATGCTCAAAGGCGCGTTGAGCCAACTCCTCTCCATTCGCGGCGAGCCAGGCGATGATTTCATCGAGCGAGGGATCGTTTCCCTCACATTCCAAAACGAGGGGGAAGAGCGCGCCATGCCATTCCTGTTGCCCGTCTACCTGGCTTTCATGGACCGTGATCATGCTTCATGATTTACGGTTTACCAGAAATAGGCAAGCCTGGGATTCAAGCGCTCAGTCGCGCGGAGAGAAGCTCGTCAATGATGGCGTGCCGTTCCAAAGGAGGGAGCTCTGCGAGTCTGGCCTTTGTTCGTTCGATCTTACGGCGAATTCGCTGACGGTCAGTTCGGTCTTTTCCCAGGAATCGATAATCATGAAGCCGCTTTGGCTCGGGAAAGTTCATCCAAATTTTCTCCAAACGCAGACCAGTGTGGGTCATGGTTCGAAATTCCGCCGTGCGCCAGCCGGGGAGGAGTCGCCGGTAGATTTCGTTGTCATAGCCGCTCAAAAGGACCATGCCCGGCCAACGTTTCAGAAGGCGGCAAAGGCGTTCGTGGTCCGCATCGGTCAGTTCATGTTGGTAGAGCTTCTGCTGGCGCCGGGCCGCATGCACATAGGGTGGATCCGCGTAGAGGAACGAGGATTTTGTATCCGGATGATCCAGGTGTTGTTCGATGAACTCAAAGGCGTCCTGATTTCGGACCTCCGCAGTAAGTGAGGATTGTAGCTCGGTGGCGGTATCTGGATTTTTTTCAATCACGGTGCAGCGTTCTGGTGGCGTGATTTGCTGGGCGAGTGTTGCGTTTCCCCCAAAAGATTCGATCAACCATTGGTGCGGTGGGATTTGGTTTATGAGCCACTGGATAACGCCGCTGGCGGTTTTTGATCCGGGGACCTTCCTCATGCTGCACTGAGCTTGAATGGCTGGTTCTGGGTTGGGGAGCAAAACCGACAGGCGCCTACTTTTCCGCGTTCGCCGGGAGCCGTTGGGGCCTTGGTCCAAATCCCGACATCGCTTTCAAGGATTGTGTAATTGCAAACAGGGCATTCGCGAAGTTGGACAAAGCCCTTATTGGTTTTGAGGATGGTGACGCGCTCTTTCACTGCGAAGAGCGTAGTCGTTTCTGTCTACGGTGTCAAACGGCGGAATGAAAGAATGTTCGCAGCTTTGTCGTTTTTCTACTAAAACCACCTGATACGCCCCTAGAATCTCATTCCCTTCGCCCTTCGTTCCCTTATGAGTGTAAAGCCCCTACTTCTCTGTGTTTTGGTGGTTATGGTTGCCCCGTGCCTTCGCGCCTTCGAGAAAAAAGCCACACCCGAGCAGCTTGCCTTCTTTGATGAGCAGGTATTTCCGATTCTGAAAGAGCATTGCTTTGGCTGTCACGGTGAGGACGACAAAATGAAAGGCGATCTGAGGCTTACCAGTCGTGAGGGACTGCTTCATGGCGGCGCGCTCGGATCTTCCTACAATGCGGAAGCTCCCGAGGAGAGCCTGCTGTTGGCGATGGTCAGTTACAAGGATAGTGAGCATGAAATGCCGCCCAAGGCGAAGCTGGCAGACGACAAGATTGCGGTTCTCAAAAAATGGATCGAGATGGGAGCCCTCTACAATCCGGAAAAGGAGATTCGCGGTCCGCTGGTTCAGCGGGGACGGCACGTCCAACCCGAGGATTTCGAATATTGGGCCTATCGGCCGGTGACGGCGTCAACGGAGGATTCCATTGATACCTTGATCGACCAAAGACTCCAGAATGCGGAGATACCAGCAAATGGGAGGGCCTCGAGAGGCACACTGATTCGACGAGCCTATTACAACTTGATCGGGCTGCCGCCCACGCCATCCGAAGTCGATCAATTCGTGAATGATTCGAGGGCGTTCCCGGTGGTTTGGGAGGAATTAATCAGCGAGCTGCTGGCTCGTCCCCAGTATGGTGAGAAGTGGGCCCGGCATTGGTTGGATCTTGTGCGATATGCGGAGACGAATGGATTCGAGCGCGACAACCCGAAACCTGAGATTTGGCGCTATCGCGATTATGTGATCAACGCCTTCAATGCCGACAAGCCCTATGATCAGTTCATTATTGAGCAACTTGCGGGCGATGAGATCGACCATCCGACCATGGAGTCCATCGCGGCGACGGGATTCTTTCGACTCATGCAGTGGGATGATGAGCCCGCTGACCGCAAGCAGCATACGTATGACGTTCTCGCTGACAATGTGGCAATTACGACGGAGACGTTTCTGGGCTCGACGGTCGGGTGTGCGCGCTGTCATGACCACAAGGCTGATCCTTTCACTCAAAAGGACTACTATTCCTTGATGGCTTTCCTTCATGGCGTGACCAGCTATGCCACGCAGGGCACCATGCGTGCCTGGGCTTCACCGGAGGAGTTGACGGCGTTTGAAGCCGAGAAGGAGAAAAAGGTGCAGCGCCTCCAGAGGGAGATCGAGACTGTTGAGGTTCAATTGAAGGCGTATTTGTCCGAAAGAGGGCGACTGAATGCTTCGGAAACACCAAATTCGAAGACATTCGTCGAAGATGCCCGGGCCACACCGGCGACCTGGGAATACACGTTTAAGCGACCAACGCAGGATTGGAAAGACGTCGGGTACCGGAACAAGAGTTGGTTCAAGGGGCAAGGCGGGTTTGGGCGTGGCGCTCCCAATTCAAAAGTTACTTCGGAGTGGAAAAGTTCGGATATTTGGATGCGGACGTCGTTCGGTCTCAAGGTTCTCCCGGAGACGTTGGCCCTTGAGATTTACCACGATGAAGATGTCGAGGTCTACCTGAACGGCGTCGAGATTTTCAAGGCGACGGGTTATGTGACGGATTACCAGAACTTTTTGCTGGATCAAAGAGCACTCGATGCTCTCCAAACCGGTCGAAACGTTCTTGCCGTGCATTGTCACCAAACCGCGGGCGGGCAATTCATCGATCTTGCGCTTCGGACGAGTCCGCAAAAAGCGGGGAACTTGAACGAGGCGATTCGCCGGGGTGGGAAGAAGCTTGTCGAGGAGATCCAATCCGAGCTTGGGAGTGATCTGATCGGGGAACGCGCTCGATTGACCAAAGAGGTCCATGACACGCGTCGTTCATCGACCGGCGTACAGTTGAACGCGGTTCAGGAGCATCCAAATGTTGCACCGCTTCATGTCCATCTTCGTGGCAGCGCGCATGTGCTCGGTGATCCTGTCGAACCGGCTTTCCCGGGAGTCTTGACAGGGAGCTTTGAGCCGACCACGGCGCAGATACAGCCCGGCTTTGCTACGGAAAGTTCG
The DNA here is from genome assembly GCA_963977015.1 of uncultured bacterium. GTDB lineage: Bacteria > Verrucomicrobiota > Verrucomicrobiia > Verrucomicrobiales > DEV007 > JBCDHN01. Next base: position 129,216 of record CAXBMO010000003.1, read on the forward strand.
TCAGGCCGACGCCGGGCTTTGGCGGAGTGGATTGCTTCGCCTGACAATCCCTTAACGGCGCGAGTGATGGTAAATCGGATTTGGCAGCATCACTTCGGGCGCGGCATCGTGAAGAGTGCGAGCGATTTTGGTGAACTCGGCGAAGTCCCAACCCATCCGGAGTTGCTTGATTGGCTTGCGAGTGAGTTCGTGAAAAGAGATTGGAGCATCAAGGAGATGCACAAGCTCTTGATGACCAGTGACGCTTTTCTCAGGTCCTCTGCCCCGAATGATGCCGCTCAATACAAGGACCCGACCAATAATCTCTTCTGGCGCGTCGATATGCGCCGGCTTACGGCGGAGGAGATTCGAGATTCCATTTTAAAAGTTTCCGGAAGCTTGAATCCAAAAATTGGTGGGCCCTGGGTCTATATTCCCCTTCCTGAAGAGGTGCTGGCGACTTCTTCGCGCCCCGGAGCGAACTGGCCGGTCACCAAGGGAGAGGAGGCGTTCCGTCGCAGTATTTACGTGCACGTGAAGCGCAGTCTTCGCGTGCCGATGCTGGTGGATCATGACCAGGCGGATACCGATGGTCATTGTGCAGTGCGTTTCTCCACCACGGTTCCGACTCAGGCCTTGGCGATGCTGAACAGCGAGTTTGTCAATTCTCAGGCGAAACGCTTTGCCCAACGCTGTCGGGAAAATGGGGCGGATCTTCAAGCGCAACTGAAGTTTGGGATGGAGTTGGCGACTCAGCGAGCGGTTACCCCGGAAGGGATTGAAAAGTTGGAAGCCATGAGCGAGACGCTGATGAAGGATGCAGGTCTCAAACCCGAAGAAGCGTTCGAGCGTGTGGCTCTCCTGATCTTGAATTTAAACGAGTTTGTTTATCTGGATTAATTTTGCTTCCTGACGACCTCTGACATGAAAGGCTTGCGCATTTCGTTCAACTAAGGGACGGGATAGGAGAGGAATTGGGAAAACGGTTAAGATTTCCGGATTTCCCAATCGCGCTAATAAGAAGGGATTGTATAATCTCGAATCTTTTCCAAGTTGATGTCTAACTCAGAGTCAGAGAATTCTCCCAGAGTCGCCGGCGTTTTGGTTCCGGTTTTTGCCATTCGCACTGAATCCGATCTGGGGATTGGCGATACGTCAGGGGTCAAGGAAATGGTCGATTGGCTCGCCAAGATCGGCATGAAATTTCTTCAGGTCTTGCCGATCAATGAAATGGCGGGCGACAACAGCCCTTACAATGCCATCAGCTCGGTCGCCATTGAACCCACGACCTTGGATGTTTCGCCGAAGAAGATCCCGGAACTGCGCGAGGAGGATTATAATCGAATTATTAAGGAAGTGGATCTGGCAGCGTTGCGGAGCGGTGCTGTAGATTATAAGAAAGTCAGGAGACTCAAGTCGGATTTACTCTGGAGCGCCTTTCACCAATTTCAGAACGATCCTGCCATTCGCGGATCAAAACGGGAAACTGAGTTCCTCGAGTTTTGTCAGAAGGAAAGTGGTTGGCTACAGGATTACTGCACGTTCCGGGTGTTCATGGACATGGAAGGCGGGAGTGAGAACTGGGAAACTTGGTCCGAGCGCTACAACACGATCGACAAAGCTCGTGCGCACCTGCAAAAGCTGCTCTCCACCGCGCCAGACCAGGCGCGGATGCAGCAGGCCTACTATGCGTATGTCCAGTTTCTCGCACACAATCAGTGGGCTGATGTTGCCAGCTATGCCGCTGGCAAGGGAGTCCATCTCATGGGAGATGTTCCGTTTGGATTGAGCCGATGCAGTGCTGACGTGTTCTCCGAGCCGCAGTGGTTTGATCTCGACTGGTGTGGCGGGGCGCCTCCGGAAACAAATTTTAAGGATGACGAATTTGTGGTTCGGTGGGGACAGAATTGGGGAATCCCGAATTATCGTTGGGACAGGATGGCGGAGGACGGCTTCAAATGGTGGAAGCGACGGATCGCAAAGCTCTGCGAAACTTTCGACATCTTTAGGATCGACCATGTTCTGGGCTTCTATCGCATTTACAGTTTCCCATGGCGTCCCGAGCGAAATTCAGAGTTCCTTCACCTTGGCGAGGACGAAGTCAGAGCGAAAACGGGCGGACGGATGCCGGGATTCTTGCCTCGGCCGGACGATACGGACGAAAATCAGCGGATGAATCAAGAGGAGGGCGAGAAATACCTGTCCGCGATTGCGGAAGCGGCGGGTGATTCTGAAATTGTGGCTGAAGATCTTGGGATGGTTCCGCCTTACGTTCCGGGAAGCCTGAATGGTTTGGGCATGTCAGGAATGCGGGTGCCGATGTGGGAGACTCAGCCGGATGGAGAGTTCAATGTCGCCAATTCCTATACCTATTTGACCCTGGCCACCTATGCCACGCACGACCATGAACCCATGAAGACGCAATGGGAGCGGCATCGTCAAATCATTCAAAACAGCCATCATCAGGATGAGGTGAACGCGGCGTGGTATCTGCTTCACCGGTTGGCCAGATTTGCGAAGTATCCGGAAGCTCAGGGGGATCCTGTCCCTCCCTACAGCGATGCCATTCGGGAGGCTCTTCTTCGTGAGCTTTTTGCGGCCTCGTCCAAGTATGCCGCGGTGATGATTACCGATCTCTTGGGGTTGGAGGACCGGTTCAATGTTCCGGGAACTTTAAGTGAAGGAAACTGGAGCCGACGGCTCGAAATGACGGTTTCGGATTTGGATCGCGACCCTCGCTGGGCCAAGTTGGGGGACCAAATTCACGGGTTGCTGAAAGAGACCGGCCGGGCATAGCGAAAAGTCTGAAATCGGGTTTTGAATTTGGGTGATTTTCTGTGAGGGTCCGGAACAGAATTTATCATGACGACCACTCAACCGATCAAAGTCGCTGTCACGGGAGCCGCAGGCCAAATTGGCTACTCTCTTCTTTTTCGTATTGCCTCCGGCGCCATGTTCGGACCGGCACAGCCTGTCAGTCTGCACCTCATTGAAATCGAGCCAGCCTTGCCTGCCTTGGAAGGTGTTGCCATGGAATTGGATGATTGCGCCTTCCCGCTTCTCCACGATGTGGTGCGCACCTCTGACCTGAATGTCGGCTTTGCCGGAGTCAATTGGGCGTTGTTGGTCGGTAGTGTGCCCCGGAAGCAGGGGATGGAGCGCAAGGATTTGCTCAACATCAACGGGAAAATTTTTACTGGTCAGGGCGAGGCGATTGCGGCAAACGCAGCCAGCGATGCTCGAGTGCTTGTCGTTGGGAATCCCTGCAATACCAACTGCCTGATTGCGATGAACAATGGCGGCGCCATTCCAAAGGAGCGTTGGTTTGCGATGACCCGCTTGGACGAGAACCGGGCCAAGACCCAACTTGCTCAGAAGGCAGGCGTCCACGTCGATCAAGTCAGCAACATGACGATCTGGGGGAACCATTCGGCAACCCAGTATCCGGACTTCTACAACGCGAAGATCAATGGACAAAGTGCCGCCACCGCCATTAACGACGAAGCTTGGCTGCAAGGTGAGTTCATTTCCACGGTTCAACAACGGGGTGCTGCGATTATCAAGGCACGCGGGTCATCTTCGGCAGCCTCAGCCGCAAACGGAATCGTTGACACTGTGGTCAGTTTGACAACTCCGACTCCACATGGCGATTGGACCAGCGTTTGCGTCTGTTCCGATGGAAGTTACGGCGTTGACGAGGGACTCATTTCGTCCTTCCCCATCCGCACGCATGACGGGAAAAGCTGGGAAATCGTCAAGGACGTACCGCTGAATGAGTTCGGACAGCAGAAGCTGGATGCGACAGTTGCTGAGCTTCGTGAGGAAAGAAACGCGGTTTCTGACCTTCTCTAGACCGAAAAGCAGATTGCTTTCCTACTCGGATTCTTCGTCGTCCAGTTGATCGAGCGTCGTGAGGAGATCCAATGATCTCTGCAACGTCAGATCCTGTAGCGGAACGGTGTCAAATTTCGTGGTTTCGCCGCGGGAGCGTGTCAGATGGTAGTCGAGTTCCGGATCCGTTTCGTGAACAAGAGCTGCTTCGTTGATCCGCGGCCTTGCGGTCTCGAAGAGGTATCCCTGGATGGCTCCCGATTCGCTTGCGGCGAAGACTTTTCGTTTTGATTCGATATCCGGTGCGACATCAAAATCCGGTTGGACTCCTTGCTTGAAAAGCGAGGTGCCATCCGCGAGCAAGACCTCCGCGACGGCGTATCGAAGCATCGTGTCTTCGCTGAGGGGAATGTAGTGATATTGAACCGTAAGTCCCTTCGTGGTTGCTCCGATCATGAAACAATCCCGGTTCGAGTCGATGCTCGCAGCGATAATTTCCCCGACGTTCGGAGTCTCCGGATCAATCAAGAGCAGGAGTTTCTCCCCCCTCCATCTTGTACTGGAAACTTGGGAAAAGAATAATTCCGGCCGAGTTTCCCCTGGATGCTGGATCTGGAAAAGCAGGGTGTTCGTCGGGACGAATCGATCCAGAATTCGCGCGGCAGCTTTGAATTGAGCCTCCGGAGCGGGAACGCGAAGATCGAGAATCAGGGTCTCGGCTCCAGCGTCTTCAAATTGAATCAGCGCTTGATCGAGCAATTCGACTTCATCTTCGCGATAGCTGGCAAAGCGCACATAACCAACGTCTTTGGTGATCGTCTCGCCCAAAAACCTGCCTTCTGTCCCTTTTTCTTCCTCCGAATGGTGTCGCGCCACCAATTGAGCTCCATAAGACAATCGTCTCAGCAATCCTTCGAATGCGGCTTTGTTCAACTCATCATAGCTGAGAGCTTCCGGGCGAATGTAATCTCTCTTGAGAACGTGGAAGGCTTGTTGTAGGGCGTCCTGACTCAGTCCTTCAATTCGTTCATCTGCACAAAGCCATGGAGAACTTGTGAGGAACAAGGCGAGGGTGAGAGACCGTGTGAATCGCATCTAAGGAGTTTGCACCGAAACCCAGCAAACTGCCAGAGCCGTTTTTAGTTTGCGGAAATCTTAATATCGCGAAGAGAAACGGAGTTCAGTCAGTCTAAAACGCGCCGGTGAAAATTCTGCCCCAACCCCATCGAGAGGAGAACAAGCCCACGAACCTCAAGCGGAGAAGATTTCTTCGCCAGGGAGTCTTTGTGGCTTCAGCGGCGGTTGCGGCGATCAATACAACAAGGATTGGGAATCATTTAAGGACCGACCGTTTTCGCCCATTGGTCGACGAAGCCGATTACGCGGCTTTTCTGGCGGGTCTGAATCTCCGTTACATCACGGCGCCGGAGGTCATCCGGCCTCATCGTAATGTCAGAAATGGCGTTGCGAACCGATTGCCCCCGAAGTTGCTCTGGCGAAACCTTTCGAAGCCCCTTCGGGTGGTAGATGAGATTTGCACCCGGGCCGGGTATCGAATTGAACTGATCAACTCGGCATTTCGGACTCCCGCCTACAACGCAGAGTGTGTGGGAGCAGCGAAACGGTCCTATCACCTTCGGAATATGGCGATTGATGTCCGGTTCAATGCCGCGCCCCTGGAGGTGGCCAAGGTCGCGAAAGCCCTCCGCTCGGAGGGGGTTTTCAAAGGCGGGATTGGTGTTTACCCGTCGTTCATTCATCTCGACACACGTGGAAGGAAGGCGGATTGGGGAATTTCCTAACGGACCACTCTCTATTGACGTTGCGGATCATCAATGCTCGTGTTGAGGCGGGCCCAGCATTGGGTGGCGGCCTAGAAACACTCCTGATTTAACCATGCGCATCGAGCTTGAACCGGCTCAGCGGCTTCTTCTTTGGCGATTGATCGCGGAGGGGGGCCTCTGTTGGCAGAAGCATCTTCATCCCGCCCCGCGGCCATCTCTTCGCGGGCCCTTGGAGTCGGCAAGACTGATCCGGGTTTCGTCTCAAGGTCGGGAAGGAAACCGCATTGAGGTGACCGACCGTGGTTGGGCGTGGGCGGAGGAGAATTTCGGCGGAGAATTTTCCGCAGGAGGACCAATGATGGCAGAAACGTTGCAGCTGGTCCTGGAGGCGATGGGAGACTGCCTTCGCAACCGGGACATCGCACTGTTTGAGGTGTTTGGGGCGGAACGTGGTATTGAAGAATCCATCAAACGTGCTTACAAGGAGCTGAGCAAAGGAAAGCGCAGTGTTCGCGTCAGGTTGTCAGAACTTCGGGAATTCCTGAAGCGACCAAAAGATGTCGTTGATAGTGCGCTTGGTAAAATGATGCAGAGTAAGCAACTCACTCTTTTTCGTCTGGATGATCCCAAAGAGGTGAAAGCCGCCGACCGCGAAGCTGCCTACCGAACGCCTTCAGGGACGGAACTGCATCTGGTTTACCTGGGAGGTGCTCCCTCATGAGCGATAAAAAGGCTCTGCAAACGGTCGATGCCTCCCAGTTTAGCTGGGCTTGTCGACTCAACGATGTTTGGTCCGATGTCTTGCACGATGTGGCAGGTCTTCACCCCAATTTGCGGGCGGAGTTTGAGCGGAAAATTGAAGGCCTTCTCGCCCAGCGTGACATCCAGTCCCCGCTTGGATGGGTGTTGTTGGGTGAAGGTGGTTCGGGAAAAACCCACCTCCTGAATGCTTTCCGTAGAATGGCGGTCGAGCGTGGCGCCTACTTTGTTCTGCTTGATCTAACCGATGTCAGAACGTTTTGGGAATCCGCCCTGCAAGGCTACATTGACTCGCTGCAAGAGGAGTGTGTTGCGGGGATTCCGCAGTGCCAACTCGTATTGCAACGCCTCGTAACCGAGAAATTGGGGATCAAAAGCTGGGAGAAGCTGCAGGGCCGGCTTCGGGTTGATGAGGAAGTCGATGAGGCCACCAACGAATTGATTCAAGAGCTTTGGAAGAAGGATCGAAAAATCCAACCCTGTCAGCAGGATGTGATTCGCTGCCTTGCCTACCTGAATTCCGGCTCGTTTCAATTTTACAATCTCGGTGTCACCTGGCTCCAGGGTCAGGAGCTTGATGTCGACTCCCGCCAACGGCACGGATTTCAGCGGCCGGTCGAAGATCCGATCGTGATTGCAAGCGCGTTGTCCTGGGTCATGTCTCAAACGGCGCCCACCGTTCTCGCCCTTGATCAACTGGACGCGACGGTCATGCAGTTGGTCGCGAACTCGGCGGGCGAACCGGCGACTGACGAAGCCATGGCAGAAACGCTTCTCCTGGAAATTGGACGGGGCTTGTTGAGCCTGCGGGACAAATTGGGTCGAACCTGGACGATTCTCTCCTGCCTGGAGCAAACTTGGGAGCAATTGCGTGATTCCCAATTGAAAACAGCGGTCGATCGATACGAAGAACCGCCCCGAGTTCTGAGTCGGATGAGCGATGAGGAAGTGATCTCCTCGCTGATTGCGCAGAGGATTGGCGCCGCCGCGAAGAAGGTTGGGTTTCAGCCCTCCTACCCGACGTGGCCGATTCATCCTGAGGCGATTGCAAAGATGGTCGGCGAGACGCCGCGGGATGTTCTGAAAATTTGCGAACGGCATCGGCGGGATTGTCTGGAGCGTTGTCGAGTGGATGAACTCAAGCACTTTGAAAAACCCAGCACGATTCCCTCATCCGTGGAGGAAGCGGAATTGCAGCGACTGGATGAGCTGTATAAGAAGCGGCAGAGTGAGGTTGATCTCACTGAGATTTTTGCCGAAGAGGCTGAGGATAAGTTCTTTGCCCCTCTTCTCGATATGGCGGCGAGGCTTGCCATCGAAGAGAATTTTTCGTCGCTTCCGGCTGGCATAGACACTCAATTGGATGCTTCACTGCCATCGGGGCGCATCCGGCCCCTCCATGTTCGACTCCGGGTTATTTTCGAAAACGAAGGTGAGCGAGAGCAGCACTACTCCGTGCGCGTCCTCCAGAAAACCAATCACCGAGCCTATCTGGCCCGCTTGAATGCCGCGATCGTGGCTTCCGGGATCGACGCCAGATTACCCTTTCGCCAACTTCGAATTATCCGGACCACCCCGATTCCGACCGGTTTTTTCACGGATCGTCTGAATCGTAAATTCAAGAAATTGGGAGGGTGCTTTATCTGCCCCGATGAGGACGAAGTCAAAAAGCTGGTCGCTCTTCGAGTGCTGCAGGGCGGAGGCTACGAAATGTTTAACGAATGGATTCACGATCGTCGGCCCATATCGGAAATCGGTTTTGTTCGGGCAGCCATGCCTTGCCTCCAGATTTGGGGCGAAAAGAGATTCAACGAACTTCAGATTGGGGACTACTCGCCCGAGTTGCCGAGTCAAATTGATCAGGATGAGTCCGAGGTTGAGGGCCAGGTGTCTCTTGGGCGGGCTGTGTTGGGCAAAGAGCTTCAACATTCGATCTCGATTCCTGCCGAGGCTCTCAACGAGCATGGTGTCATTCTGGCGGGGGTTAAGACTGGGAGATCCGCGCTTCTGAAGCGAATTACCGAGGAATGCGCCCTCCTTGGTGTCCCTTCGCTCTTTATTGACCTTCGGGGGCGTGCTGATCTCGGTGAGCCTTGGCCGGCGCCTCCTGAGAGTTGGGAGATTGAAGATATCCGGAAGGCGGCCCAGTACCATCAGATGGTATCCGTCAAAACTTGGGCTCCGTTTCTCGAAGGGGCACCCGATCTTCCCCGTGAAGTCAACGGCACAAAAATCCTCGTTTCAGAACTGCTGCAAAAGCCGAAATCCGATCAGATTCCGATTTCGGTCGTGAATGCCATAGGGCTCGAGGCAGATGCCGATCGTCAAAAGTTCCTCATTGAGCTGTTCGAATCCGCGATTTCTTGGCTCAAGAGCGGCGGGGGGCGGAGTAGGGGGGCTCTGCAGGGGTTTATCGTGATCGATGAACTGGACAGCTGCCTGGCAACCGCGAATTGCTCCAAGGTATTTCGTGAGCTGCTGAAGGTCGCGAGAGAAGCCGGTGTTGGAATTTTGTGTTCGTTTGAAGATGCCGCACAGATTGGCGGTGATGTCCTGGAGCTCTTTCAGACGCAATTCTTTGGTCGTGCCCATGCGCCGGGAACCATCTCCGCGATTCAGCGCGTTCTTCAGCAATGCGGCGGAGAGTCGAGCGAAATTGCACGCCTCTCACGCGGCGAGTTTTTTGTGCATCACCCGGAGATCAGCAAAGGAATCCCAAGCAAAGTTTATAGCCCGATCTGCCTTTCGCGGCATCCTCAGGAGGCGCTGGCTGCCAATGAGGTTCGAAAGCGAATCCAACGAGATTAAGAACGGTTACGATAGCTGCAACTGCGACAGCATTCGATAAAGGCCGTCGTGATCTTCAACCAACTGGTCATGAGACCCTTGCTGAATGATTTGCCCGTCACTGAGGACGAGAATCTGATCAGCGTTTCGCACTGTGGATAGCCGGTGAGCCACAATCAATGAAGTCCGATCGCGCATCAGATCGTCGAGCGCTTCCTGGACCAATCGCTCGCTTTCGGCATCCAACGCATTGGTGGCCTCATCGAGGATGAGGACGGAAGGGTTGGCGAGAATCGCCCGCGCAATCGCGATTCGCTGCTTCTGGCCTCCGGACAGGCGAACGCCGCGCTCTCCGACCAAGGACTCGAATCCCTCGGGAAAGTTGTCGATAAACTCCAAGGCGTTGGCCCGCTTGGCAGCTTCCTTGATGTCTTCCTCGCTCGCCCCTGGCCGTCCATAGGCGATGTTCTCGTAAATTGATCCGCCAAAGAGCAGTACCTCCTGCGGGACAATCGCCGTTTGCCGGCGCAACCAGTCCAGAGGCAACTCTCGCAAATCTTTGCCGTCGAGGGAGATGGAACCCTCTGTTGGATCAAAAAATCGCAACAAAAGCGAAATGATCGTCGATTTTCCGGCACCGCTTGGGCCAACAATGGCAATTCGTTGGCCGCTTTCGGCGACGAAGTTCACCTTTTTCAAGACCTCGACGTCTGGTCGACTCGGATAGGAAAATCTGACGTTCTGAAACTCAACACGACCGCTTGCGCGGCTGTCCGGCCGCTTTCCAGCGTCAGACCGGTCGGTTTCCGGTTCTTCCTCAAACAACTCTCTCAATCGATCGGTGGCCCCGACCGCTTTCTGGATGTTGCTCACGATTTCCGGCAATGCTGCAAATGCACCTCCCACAAAGGCTGTGACGAAACAAAATTTGGTGAACGCATCGCGAGCGATCTCTCCATCAACGAGAAGATGGGCCCCGGACCATACGACGAAGGTAATCGCTCCAAACAGGGCAAAAATGACCATGGCAACCATGATCGCCCTTCCTCCGATGAGCTCGAATGCCACCTTGAGGTACTTTTTCATCCCGGATTCGTAACGACGGGTCTCGTAGTCTTCGTTGGCAAAAGCTTTGACGTCGGCGATGCCGTGGAGGGTCTCGTCAACAATCACGTTGGTTTCGGCAAGGAGATCCTGAGCTTCACGGGAACGTCCGCGAATCCGAAACCCGAACAATGAGATGGCGATCAAAACGACCGGCAGACTCAGCAACATGGTAAAGGTGAGTCGCGGGGAAAGGATGAAGAGAAAGGTTAATCCACCAAGAAGCATCACACATTGGCGTAGAAATTGGGGCGTGGTTGAGCAGAGGGTATCGCGAATCAAGCTCAAATCGGCAGCCAGGTGTCCGGAGATTTCCCCGACTCGACGCTCGTTGTAAAAAGCCATCGGGAGACGAACGAGCTTCTCATAGGTGTCCCGTCGTATATCAGCGACCGCCAAATCGCCAGCTCGCCCCAAAAGATGCATTCGAAAAAAGGTGATGCAGGCCTGAATCGAAAGAATGATAAGAAGAGTGATGGCCACGCGGTTGACGGTGCCAAGGAGCGCTTCCCGACCTTCTGGGTGATCGCTGTTCATCGCTTCGCCAATCAATTCGCCCATCAGAATTGGAAACGCCATCGACATTCCGGCAGTGATCAACACGGCGATGATGCCGGGAACAAACATCATTTTGTAGCGGCCCAAGTAGGAAAACAGCCAAAGTGTTTTCTGCAGATTCTCGCGAGTGAGTTTGGCTTTTGGGACATCGTAGTCCTGTTGGTTGGGGCGCGCCATGGATCTGAATTTGCGGACCTTTAGCCGCTTGAGATCAAATTGTCTAGCGCCACTAAAGAGGATGAAAAGGAGTGAACGATGAAAATCCGAATCAAACGACGTTTACAAGCAACTCAGCTATAGTAAATTCCGGCAGATCTGAACATTATAGAACTTGAAGCTATGAATGCTGCGAAAGAGAAATCAACATTCCCAGCCTCCTTTGATCCGGTCGTTGCTTTGCAGCGGGTTGGAGGAGATCAAGAGTTGCTCGCCATGGCGATTGATCTTGGAATTGGTAGTTTGCCGAGACTGATCAACGCAGTGCAGGATGCCCGTTCGGCGGGGGACGTCCAGGCGTTGGGAGATGCTGCCCATACCCTCAAGGGGATGGCTGCGACGTTTGAGGCTCGTCAGGTTGGGCCGTTGGCTGCTAAAATTGAGGAAATTGCGGGTGCTGGAGATTTTGAGAACGCCATGAAACTCATTCCGCAGTTGGAGGAAAAGACGAAGACCTTGGGCGAAGATCTCGCTGAATTTGCTGATCGTTGCGAAACCGGCGATCTGCTTTCTCTGTCCTGCTAGAGGCGAGACGTTTGCTTTTGACTTCCCAGGAAGGGGCAACCAACCGCCATCCATTGGATTGAGTTGATGCTGCGTTACTTATCGGTTGCATTTCCTCACGGACCAACCAATGGATACCGATGGGTGATATCAATCTCGGATTTAGTTTTGATGACGTCCTCCTTGTTCCGCAACGCAGCGGAATCCTTCCGTCGGAGGCCGATCTAACCACGTGTCTTACAAGCGACATTGGCTTGAACATTCCTATCGTGTCCTCAGCGATGGATACGGTTACAGAGGACGCTCTGGCCATTGCCCTGGCTCGAGAGGGTGGAATTGGCGTCATTCACCGCAATAACACGCCCGGTGAACAAGCGGACATGATCGCGAAGGTCAAGAGATCGGAAAACATGGTGATTTCCGATCCGTTCACTGTGACGCGAGAAATGAGCCTTCGTGATCTGGAGCGGGTGATGGAGCAAAAGGGGGTTTCGGGTTTCCCGGTGGTCGACGGGGAAGGGAAATTGCAGGGAATGGTGACGACTCGGGATATCTGGCAGATCGAGCATCCCGATAAGACGATCGTTGGAGAAGTGATGACGCCGCGGGAGCGCCTCATTGTCGGGAGTGCGAAAACGACTCAGGAGGAAGCCAAAAAGATGCTTTATCAGAACCGCATCGAGAAGCTTCCGCTGGTGGACGAGGACGAAAAGTTGGCAGGCCTGATTACCAGTCAGGATATTGAAAAGCGCCAGCAATACACAGACGCCTCCAAGGATGGTCAAGGCCGTCTCAGAGTGGGGGGAGCTGTGGGCGTGGGCGGAGATGCGATTGAACGTGCTGCCGCGTTGGTGAGTGCCGGAGTCGACGCGCTTTTTATCGATGCCGCTACGGGACACACAAGCCGCGTTATGAATCAGATTACCCGGTTGCGCGAAAATTCAGATGTCCCGGTGGTTGCTGGTAACGTTGTCACCAAGGAGGGGGCTCGCGATTTGATTGATGCTGGTGCTGCGGCGATCAAAGTGGGCGTGGGGCCTGGATCGATTTGCACGACCCGCGTGATCGCGGGTGTCGGAGTTCCTCAATTTTCGGCAATTCTTGAAGTCGCCTCGGAAACCCGCGAGCGAGGGATCCCGTTGATTGCCGATGGTGGTGTGCGCTACTCCGGAGATATTGTGAAGGCGCTGGCCGCTGGAGCAGATGTTGTCATGTTGGGGTCGTTGCTTGCCGGGACCCGCGAAAGTCCGGGCGCGATGGTCCAGCACCAGGGACGAATGTTTAAGGAATATCGCGGAATGGGTTCGCTCAAGGCCATGCGCAAGGGATCGAGTGATCGGTATGGTCAGAATGCATCCGGGAAACTCGTGGCCGAGGGCGTGGAAGGCCGGGTCGCTTATCGGGGGAGGCTGGAAGATGTTGTCTTTCAGCTTTTGGGTGGTCTGCGCTCCGGCATGGGCTATGTAGGGGCTTCGAATCTCAAAGAATTGCGCACTGACCCTCGATTTGTTCGAATCACAACCGGTGGCCTCCGCGAAAGTCATCCGCATGACATCACGATAACGGAAGAACCTGTAAATTACCAAAGCAGCAGTTCCTAACCACGGTTCAATCAACCCGTTCTTAAACCAAAGTAAGCTTTTCAATGTTGGATAATGCAATCGCCGTAATTGACTTCGGCTCCCAGTACACTCAGTTGATCGTCCGCCGGATCCGCGAACTCGGCTATTTCTCGCGCCTCTATCAACCCGAACAACTTCGGGAAACGGGGCGTCCCGCTGCGGTTATCCTGTCTGGTGGCCCGCGAAGCACGACGGAGGAGAACGCGCCGGATATCGACTTTGAATACCTCAAGGGGATGAATGTGCCCGTTCTCGGAATCTGCTACGGGATGCAGCTTCTGAATCTCAAGTGGGGTGGTGCCATTTCTCCGCATACCACTCGTGAGTATGGTCCAGCAAATCTCCGGGTTTTGAACGCGGAAGGGTTGTTGGCCGGAATCGGCGAGTCCCAAATTTGGATGAGCCACAGTGATACCTGCAAAATGCCAGAAGGGGCGACGGTTCTGGCGACCAATCAGGAAGGAACGCCAGTGGCATTAAAATGGGCGGAAGATTGGATGGGAATTCAATTTCATCCCGAAGTGACGCACACTCACGAGGGGGCGGAAATTCTTCGAAACTTCCTGGAGTTGGCGGAAAACCCGCCCCGGTTTGAGATGGAATCCTTCAAGGATCAACTGGTGGCTCAGGTGAAAGACGAGATTGGCGATCACATGGTCGTTTGCGGAGTCTCGGGTGGGGTCGACTCATCGGTGTTGGCGGTTCTGCTTCACGAAGCGGGAGTCAATGTTCGCTACCTCTTTGTTGATAACGGTCTTCTCCGTAAAAACGAGGTCGAGGAAGTGGAGGCCCAGTTCAAGGGGGTTGGTGTCGAGATTGAAACGATTGATGCGAGCGAGAGATTTCTCAGCGCGCTGGAGGGGGTTGAGGACCCGGAGCGGAAGCGGGAGATTATTGGGAACCTCTTTATTGATGTGTTCTTCGGGGCAGCAGGCCAAATCGATCGGCTTGCCCAAGGCACTTTATATCCGGACGTCATCGAAAGTGCTTCGAGTGGGTCGATTGCATCGAAGATCAAGACCCATCACAATCGCGTCGATCGCATCCTCGAGCTCAAGGCTCAAAACAAAGTCGTCGAGCCGCTTCATGAGCTCTTCAAAGATGAAGTTCGAGAGTTGGGCCGGAGTTTGGGGCTGAGCAGCGAAGTTGTCGGACGTCACCCGTTTCCGGGACCCGGTCTCGCGGTTCGTTGTCCTGGAGCGATCACGGCGCAAAGGCTTGAAGTCATTCGGGAAGCGGATGCGATTTTCATTCAAATGCTGAAGAAGCACGGTCTCTATGACCAGGTTTGGCAAGCCTATGCGGCGGCTCTTCCCTGCAAAACCGTTGGCGTTAAAGGAGATGAAAGGGCCTACGAGTGGCCCATCGTCCTGCGGGCGGTTTCGAGCATCGATGCCATGACGGCGGAATGGATCCGGTTTGAGCCCGATTTTCTTGCGGAGTTGTCGAACCGGATTCTCAACGAAGTACCCCATGTGAATCGGGTTCTCTACGACATTTCGACGAAGCCGCCTGCGAGTATTGAGTGGGAGTAATTCGGGCTTTTTCTCCCCGAAGTTAATTCGCAGTACTTAATTACTTGCAATCCCATCCTTTCTGACTCTGTTAGGATCAGGTCTGGCTATGTTAAAGCGACTGATCCTCATCTTCTTTGTCTGTAATGTGCTGGGATTTGCTCTGTTGAGCCATCGTTGCTCAGGCGATGGCATTGAGGGGCGCTTGGAGGCAATCGTGAAGAAGGAAGTTGAGGCCGCGAGCGAATACCGCCGCGTTCGCTACGAGACCCGGGATCTGGATCTTGTCCTGACCGGCCACGTCCCCACGGGAGTCGCCCGACGCGAACTTCTCGAGGGTATCAACAAGGAATTACCCTTTGGGAGGGTTCGCTCGTCGATCGAGATTGTGCCGCCGGTTCCTGCAAGTTTGAGGGCGACTCTTGGCGAAGGGATTATGCGGTTGGAAGGTAAACTTCCTTCCAAGTCCATGATTCAGAGTTTACAGGATCAGGGCCGCGAGATTGGCTTCAGCGTCCTTGGGCATGGATTGATTTCGGCGGAAAACGTTGTTGAACCGGCCTGGGCCAGCGGTGTTGGAACGTTTGTGGCGGAGTTTTTTGCCGACGCAGACGAAGGCTTTCTGGAGATCGACGACACCAAATGGCACGTCAGGCGCCAGGTCGATACCCCGGAGCAGGCTCAAGAAATCCGGGAAACGGTCCGTCTCGCCGTTCCTCAAAGTCTTGCGCTCATCGATGAAATTTCGATTCGACCGCCGGACCAACCCAGCCAATTGACGGTCGAGAGGGTAGGGGGAACGCTGGTCGTGTCAGGAAAGGTTCCCGGTGAGGCTCATCGCGCCTTTGTCGCGAAAGCGGTTTCTGAAACGCTTCAGGAAAATATCAGCAACGAAATATCCCTCGATCGCAAAACCAAACCGCCGACTTGGATGACCGCCCTTCCGGGTATCTTGTCGGTACTCTTTGATCAGGGGAAGGATCAGAAGTTGGAGATCAGCGGAACCGAAATTCGACTTTCCGGTCAGTTGGCCACCAAGGAGGAAATAGAAGAACTCATGCTGGTTGCCGGTAGTGCGTTTGGTCCCGGATTTGTGGTAGAGAATGCCTTTGAGGCGGTTTCTGCGTTACGTCCTCCTCCGCCTCACTTGGAGTGCAAGGTCAAGTCTTCGAACGAGAGCATTACCCTGATGGGGATTGTGCCCGACGCGATTGCTCGGGATCTCATCATCGGTGCGTTTCAGCGATCCTACCCAAAGGCTGGGATCGAAAGCTCCGGCCTCAAGACGGACTCCCGAGTGGAGGCTCCGATCTGGTTCGAGGGATTTCTTCAACTGGTGAGCACTTTTCCTGTCTTTTTTGAAATGCCGCCTTCTTTGTCCGTCGCTGAGAAGAAGATCGATATTTCAGGCAAAACCAATTCGCGAATTTCCCATGCGGCTGTGGGAATGAAGCTGGATCGTCTTTTTGGGGATCGTTTTTCGGTGGAAAATCGCACCACGGAACCCAGCACAAAGGTTCCTGACCATGACGACTGGCCGCGTCGCGCGATTTACTTTGAAATGGGCTCAAGCCGAGTATCGAGCACTCAAGCCGCCGGAATTGAGGAAGCCGGTCTGGATTTCCAAAAAGCTGGCGAATTCGCGGTGGTTCTGATTGAGGGGTTTGCCGACAAGTCGGGTTCTCGCGAAGTGAATCTGGCGGTGGGTAGCCGACGTGCTCACGCCGTGCGGGATTCGCTCATCGCCCAAGGCATCCCCTCTTCATCGATTCGGATGATGGGCGTAACCATTGCTGAATCCAGCAGTAACCCGGACCGCGACCGGCGGGTGGAATTCACCGTTGTTCCCTGACTGATACGATGACGGATTTCTTATTAGCCGACGGCATCTCATTTACCTATTTTTGGCCACAACAGCTTTTGGCTTGGTTCCTGTGGGGATTTCTTTTTGCTGGAATCGGAGCCTCCGTGGCTTGGCGCCGCTGGCACAAACTCAAAGCCAGCGCCGATGAGGTTGAGTCGGATTTGAAGCGACTGAGACTTGAACAGACGCGGCTCCGTGGCCTGCTGCGAGACCATCAAATCACCAAGTGATCGCACTCATTGAAATCGTCCATCTGCTTTTAAGCCAGTCAATCTGGCCCTGGCTCGGCGTGCTGGCGTTCGGAGCGATAGGATACTGGTATGGTTATGTTTCCTGGTTTGTTTCGAGACGCAGACTACAGGTTCTGGTCAGCGAACGAAAACGGTTGGAGGCTTCAATCGCCACGATGCGGAAAGAACTGGGAAATCAGAGCGAGGTTGTGTTGACGGGAGAACGCTCGGACGATCCCGATTACGATGATTTCACCGTCCTGCCCGGAATTGACACCTTTGCCTGTGCCCGGCTCCATCAAAAGGGGATTCAGTATTTTGACCAACTTGCAGAGCTGGAGGACCTGGATGGAGAAGAGCTGGAGCGGTTCCGCCTGAGTTTTGGAATTGGGAAATTCCAACTCGAAGAATGGCGTTGGGCTTGGGACGAGGAAATCGAACGAGAGACAAGCAGTGCCACACAGCCTTCAGAGCTCAAGGAGGGGCCCAACGTCGAGATTTTACCCATGCTGGGCCCGGTGTTCAAAGCAAAACCCGCCGAGACGGACCAATTGACCTTGATGGATGGCATCAGTTTGGCAATTGAGGAGCGGCTTCACCGGAATGGAATCTTCCTTTTCTCCCAGATCGCTGCTTGGGAGGAGCCGGCGCTGGAAGACATTGAGCGCAAGGTCGCGCTGCCAGTTGGCGCCATCAAGGCCCGGAGATGGAAGGAGCAGGCCCAACTGCTTGGGGCTTGGGTCGAAGGACTTGCAAGTGAACGGTTTGTCGCGCCGCAAATCGTGGATCACAGAAACGTGATGGAATCGAGTTTTAGAGGACAAGCGGGACTTCGCGTCGATCAAGCCCTTGGCATGGTGTATGATTTTGAGCCCGACATCGTCGATAAACTCACTGATATTCCAGGAGTTGGTTCTGAGGTCCAGCAGCGGTTGCACCAATTGGGAGTTTTTCGATTTCGACAAATCAGTTCCTGGTCCACGCCGGTCCTTTGTGAAATTGCCAAAAGGCTGGAGATCGACCATCAGGTGGTTGAAAGCGAAAAGTGGATCGCGAACGCCGGCCTACTGGACCGGAAGAAATACTCCGCGAGCAAACTGTGGGATTCTGCCCGGCCGACGAAATCCGAGATTAAAGACGGGATCCGGTCCCAGTTTGAAGCGGAAGATCTGAAAGCAGATGAGGATTTGGGAATCGTCTACCAGGATCGTCCTGATCATGCGGATGATCTGGAATCGCTGGGGAGTTTGACCGTCAGCCAAATTTTTACGCTCAATGCCTCCGGAGTGTGGTGTTTTCGCCAGATTGCGACGTGGTCAGAAACCAATATCGATACGTTCGCTGAACTGTTGGGGATCTCGCCAGAGCTGATCTATCACGAAAATTGGCTCGGGAAAGCTTTGGGATCGGAGTGCAAGGCTTCGCAAAGTCCCAGCAATGTCGAGTATGCGATTTCCTCCCAAAGCCTCTTGCGCCAGGGCGCGGATCTGGACGAGCGGTTTGGCCTGGTTTATGCGCAGGAACCGAGCCAGGTGGATGACCTGCAAAAGATTCGCGGAGTCGGCCCGAAACTTGAGGAGCGTCTCAAGGCCTGTGGGATTTATCAATTCCATCAAATTGCGTTGTGGACTCCTGACGTCGCCCAACAGTTTGCGGAACGTTTGCCCGGCGTCAAAGGTCGCCTTCTCAACGATCGATGGCAGGAGCAAGCCAGAGCCCTTCATGAGCTGACGTTGCTCTCGCCGCTCAAATCATCAGATCGTAACTATGACGCCGACGAATCAGATGTTCACCTTACCGCTGAACCGTAAAGGAAGATCCAACCGCAGCTCCACAGGCGGTAACGTTCTTGTAGGGGGTCTTAAAGTTTCACCCGTAAACGGAATCCTCGTATAAACGGGCATTTTCTAAACGGCCTGAGAATCGCGTAGAATTCCTTGCGTGGGCCACCGGTCGGTGTAGCTCAACGGAATTTCGGGCATTTCGGAGCTACGATTCAGCAGATACTGAGTGCCGAACAAAAGACCAATTTATCAGCGTCTTCTCTAAAATCACCATAATCCAACTGAACCACTACCATTCCGTTTTACATGATAAATATTGTGCGCACCTATAAATCGGCTGATACAGCGAGGGCTTTCCGGGAGATTTGGTCGAATGCGGCGAATATTGCTGGGTGTGGTCAGTTCTAACGGAGCAACTGAAACACGATCACCGATGAATCCAGCAAAAAAACGAAACCAAAGACCAATCGTCGTAGAGTCAACGGGGCCTCAAGGTTTTCACCAAAGACCTACCGAAGAGGAGTTGAGAACGCTGGCCGAGGAAATCGTGGAGTATTGCCCGAGCCTTGCCCAATTGCTGATCGCGGTGGCCTGCAGAAAGGCGTCCTACATGGGCCCGAACTAGAGCCATCTTGCGCTGCTCCCACGCACCGAATGTTCTCGCGGATTTCTTGGTCTGGAGCGTATTGCGGGTTGCCACGGGGAAACAAGGCTTTCCGGTGACCATGCCGGAATTCAGTTGGCCGGTGGCTGGAGCGCCAAATGAGAAAGCTGAAGATCGAGACTGCGGGAAAAGCAATCAACCGCGCTCTGGCTTTCTTCCGTGTAGGATTGAACGAGGGCGAGACTGGAATAGAGCAGGCTGAGAGGCCAGCGGGCGGAGTTTTCCATCTTTTCCTGGCGTGAGATCGCTGCCTCATACCATTGTTTGGCCGTTTCAAACTCTCCGTGCTGGGTGTAGACGGTGGCCAAGGTGACTTCGAGTTCCACCATTTCGGTCGGGCACTCGACCTGCTGGGCGTGACGATAGGCTTCCAGGAGATGATTGACGGCCGCGTTGGGCTCGTCCTTCCGAAAGGTGATGTTCGCCAGTTGTTTGAAGAGGCGCATATTCTCCAAAGCGGTGGAATCTGGTGCTTGTTCCAGCACTGCGACGGCCTCCAGCACGACTTCCAGAGCCTTGTCGTATTGAGAGATTTGCGCGTAAACGCTGCCAAGCTCTGAGCGCAGTTGAGCGAGGCGCACAGGTTTGACCGTGCAGGAATTCTCGTAAACCTGGATGGCTTTTTCGTAGTGGGCTTCCGCCGATTGATAGTCATCCAGGACAAAGGACAAAAGCCCGCGAGCAGCTTCAATTTTGACCTGTTGCTCGCTCATGGAGATGCTTGCGCCGGCTTCGAGGACTTCCTGGGCCTTATCGAAGGCTTCCTTCGCCTTGGCGAACTCCCCGCAACGTTGCAGATTTGCCCCGTGGGCAAGGTGGAGCTCGATCAAACCAATCGAGTTGGAGGAAGAGTTGAGGACTGCGACCTTGAGGGCGCGTTCGAATTCCTGAGCGGCTGTCGCATGATCACCGTGTTTTGCGGCGCGTTCCGCTTTGATCCGAATGGAGTTTAGCTCGTCTGGCCCGATGCGAAGTTCTTTCTTGGGCTCCGCCGGCTTCTGCTTTTTGACGCCATTGGACTGATCCTCCATATCTTTGAGGATCTTTTCAAAAATTCGACTGCGATGTTCGCGTTCGAGCATTTGTGGTGACATGGATCGTTTTCTCAGGCGCTCTTAGATGTTAGTCGTTTCGGGCAAGGTCACAAGTCAGCAAATAAACAACTTTCGCCAGCCGCTGCTCATTAGAACTGAATCTTTTGTGACTCATTCAATCGATGATGGCGGCATTCTTCCTGCCGGGACGTTCGGAGGCATTCCCGCGGAGCGGAAAAGGTTGCGTTTCCAGGGCGGGCGGGATTTGCTGGGTGATGTTCAGCCCCGATCATCGCCAACGGCTAGAGGAGACGCTCGACGAAATTGAGACCGCAGGATTGAGGAAAAACGAGCGCATCTTGACCAGTTCGCAGTCCAGCGGGATTTCGGTAGCCTCCCGCGAGTCCGAAGTTCTCAACATGTGTGCGAACAATTATTTGGGACTCGCAAACCATCCGGAGCTCATCAATGCGGCCAAAGAGGCGTTGGACCGGTGGGGATTCGGAATGGCCTCCGTCCGATTCATTTGTGGCACTCAATCACTCCACAAGGAGTTGGAAGCGTCCATCTCAAGCTTTCTTGGCACGGACGACACCATTTTGTATTCCTCCTGCTTCGATGCCAATGGCGGTCTGTTTGAGACGATTCTGGGGCCGGAGGATGCGGTGATTAGTGATAGCCTGAATCATGCCAGCATTATTGATGGGATCCGCCTCTGTAAAGCCCGGCGCTTTCGATACGCGAATCGCGATCTCAATGAGCTGGAAGAGCGATTGCGCGAGGCTCGGGAGGGGGGAGCGAGGTCTGTGCTCATTGCGACCGACGGCGTTTTTTCGATGGACGGACATCTTGCCGATCTGCCGGGAATTTGTGATTTGGCGGAGAAATATGAGGCGCTGGTCATGGTGGACGATAGTCACGCCACGGGATTTGTTGGCGAGCATGGCGGGGGGACACCCGAACTGCACGGGGTCTCAAATCGCATTGATATTCTCACCAGCACGTTGGGCAAGGCTTTGGGTGGGGCTTCCGGTGGCTTCACCAGTGGCCGCAAACCGATCATCGATTTGCTCCGTCAACGGAGTCGGCCGTATCTATTTTCCAATTCGCTGGCTCCTTCGATTGCCGCCGCGACGATGGCGGCCCTGAAGTTGGCAAGGTCTCCGGAAGGTGCGGCGTTGCGGGAAACGCTCAGGAGCAACACGAAACTCTTCCGGAAGTTGATGACGGATTCCGGGTTTGAGATCGTTCCGGGAGATCATCCCATCACACCGGTCATGCTGGGAGATGCCAAGATGGCCGGAAAAATGGCCGAACTCCTTTTGGAAGAGGGGATTTACGCGATCGCCTTTTCGTTTCCGGTTGTTCCGGAGGGAAAAGCCAGGATTCGGACGCAGATTTCAGCGGCGCATACCCCGGATCAACTCAAGCTGGCACACCGTGTGTTCGTGAACGCGCGAAGCCGGATGAATTAAGGTCATCCGCCCTTCCTCAAATGGTGCTCGGTACAAGACTTGAACTTGTGACCCCCTGCGTGTGAAGCAGGTGCTCTACCACTGAGCTAACCGAGCATTTTTGAGAGAGGAGGATCTTAGCTGCTGTTCCGCAATCTGCAACTTCAAGCGCCCTTCTTCTTGGCGCCAGGGTTGGCCGGCTTCTTTTTGCGGCGACTGGTCTCCGGGTCCTCGTCCGGGAGCTGGTATTCGACGCGAAGTCGATCGAGCTCCGCCGTCATCTCTTTGATCTTGGCCGCATATTCCGGATTGGAGAATTCGCTCTTCATTTCATTGGGGTCCTTCGAAAGATCAAAGAGCTCCCATTCGCCTTTTTCATAGTAATTGATGAGCTTGAACGTTCCGTCAGTGACTCCGTAGTGCCGCGCGACGCTGTGCGCTCCGGGGAATTCGTAGTAGTGGTAGTAGAAGGTTTTTCTCCAATCCTCGGGAGTATTGCCCTTAAAAATCGGCACCAAACTGCGGCCCTGCATATCCCCTGGCAACGGTGCCTCGGCCAAATCAAGAAAGGTTTGCGCGAAATCCAGGTTGGAGACGATATCGTCGTTGATCGTCCCGGGTTTGGTCATTTTTGGCCACCGGACCAGAAGGGGAGTCTTGAGCGATTCTTCATACATCCAGCGCTTGTCGAACCAACCGTGTTCCCCGAGATACCACCCCTGGTCGGACGAATAAATGACGATCGTGTTCTCAGCCAGGCCGGCCGAATCCAGATAATCGAGGATTTCACCAATTCCATCGTCGACCGACTTCACACAGCGCATGTAGTCTTTCACGTATCGCTGATACTTCCATTTGATGATCTCTTCGGGCGTCATTGAATCCCGTTTGGCCAGATAAGCTTCGTTCTTTGGGTTGTAGGCGGCGTCCCACGCCTCCCTTTGCGCTGGGGTGAGATTCCCCGGAGCTTTGAGCTTGAGATCGGCCTCATTGAGGTGACGAGAAATCGTCATGGTTTGCTCCGCCGCAGCCGATGCCCGATTGGAATAGTCGTCCCAGAGCGTTTCGGGCTCCGGAATCTCAACATCATCCAGCCAGGTCAAATACTTGGGCGCGGGCTGCCAATTCCGGTGTGGCGCCTTGTGCTGATACATCAGCATGAAGGGTTTTTCGGTGTCGCGCTGATCCTTCAGCCAAGCGAGGGTCTTTTCGGTGATGATTTCGGTGGTGTAACCGGTGTGCGGTCGCGTTACCGGGTTGCCATCCTCACCTTCGGTGATCATCGGCGGATTGTAGTAGGGACCCTGCCCCTTCAAGACATCGTAGTAATCGTATCCCTGAGGAGTGGTTCCTAGATGCCATTTGCCGACCACTGCAGTTTGGTAGCCTGCTTTTTGGAGCAACTTCGGAAAAGTCTGTTGATCGCCGTTGAACCGTTGCCCGTTGGTCATGAAACCGTTGAGGTGGCTGTATTTTCCAGTTTGGATCACCGCACGACTGGGGCCGCAAATTCCGTTGGTCACATAGCAGCGATTGAATAGCATCCCTTCTTGAGCGATCCGATCCATATTCGGCGTCGTCATGCGCGATGGATCATAGGCACTCAAGGCCTGTTGGCAGTGATCATCCGTAAAAATGAACACGATGTTGGGCCGCGCCTGGGCAGAGGTTAACAGCGCAGAGACCAGGAGCAGAAGGACGAAATGGGGTTTCATGGAAAGCACCCATGCATTGGGAGACGCCCAACGCAAACCCGGGAAGGGTTGGAGGTCCGTTTTCCTCACAAAACTTGACTTCCCGGCCCAAGTGCGAACTCTTCATTCTGTGAAACCCTCCCTCCTTCTTGTTGCCCTGTTCAGCTTTGGCTTGGCCGTCTCTCACGGACAGAGCCCGTCCCAGATTGCGGTTGTTGACATGATTGTCGTCTTCAAAGCGCATCCGAAAACCGCCGTCGCCGAGTCGACCCTGGAGAAAAAGCAAAAGGCAGCGCGGGAGGTCTTTGTTGAGAAGAAAAAGGAGCTGGAAGAGATCCTCCGAAAGCATCAGTCGGTGACGCAAAAGCTGGTTACGGCTGGAAGTAGCGCCACTTCCTCCGACAAGGGGCTTGCAAAAACCTACCTCGAAGAGGCGAGCAAGGTCGAGAAAGAGATTGCGACGCTTCGGACGACGCAGGCGACCGACCTGAAGAACGAATATGTGAGGGAGAGGCGGCAGATCATGAATGATATCACGGAAGCGATAGCCACCTTCAACGGTGATGGAAACTATGCGCTGGTTCTGGATCGTTCCGCCGAATCGGCCAACGGCATTCCGCAGGTTCTTCACGCTCCCGGAGTGAAAGACATTACGGCGGAGATCGTTTCGCTGGTGAAGGCCGCAAAGCCGTGAGCAAGGTCGTTCTACCCGTCGATCGTCTGGCCGAATTGTGGCCACTCAGCAATTCCGGGGACCGTGTCGGCGCTCTGCTTCACGGGGCTTCCACGACCTCTGCCCTCGTGCCAACGTTGCACGAGCTGGAGCGCTTGAATGGCGACCGTTTCCACCTGCACAGCCTCTTCGGGCCTCAGCATGGGTTCTCCGGGACCACCCAGGATAACATGATTGAATGGGAGGGATTTCAGCATCCGCGCCTGAACATTCCCGTTTATAGCCTTTACGGAGAGCATCGCGAGCCTTCTGCGGCGATGCTTGAAGGTTTGGATGCTCTTTTTGTCGATCTCGTCGATGTCGGTGCCCGCTATTACACCTTTATCTGGACCCTGTTTCTCTGCATGAAAGCTTGCGAGAAGGCCGGGATCCACGTGATCGTCGCCGATCGCCCCAACCCAATCAACGGTGTCACGATCGAAGGCGAGCCCCAGGATTCCGAATACCTTTCATTCGTCGGGCTTCATCCCATTCCGGTTCGTCACGGAAAAACGATTGGCCAGCTCGCAACACAGTTTCAGGCCGAGGTGTTTCCGGACTGCAAACTCACCGTTCTTCCTCTGGACGGCTGGGATCCCGAATCCTATTTCGAAGACACCGGCTTACCCTGGATCATGCCTAGTCCAAACATGCCGACCGTCGATACTGCCGTGGTTTACCCGGGCATGTGCCTGCTGGAAGGCAGCAATTTGAGCGAAGGACGCGGTACCACCCGCCCGTTTGAGCTCTTTGGCGCGCCCTGGATCGATTCCGAAGAATACGTGGACCGCTTGAACCGCCTCGGCCTCGCGGGATGCCATTTCCGCCCCGTCAATTTTGAGCCAACGTTTCAGAAACATGCGCGAAAGGTTTGCGGCGGAGCGCAGCTTCACGTGACCGAGCGCGGAGCCTTTCAGCCTCTGGAAACAGCGATTCAGATCCTGACCGTTACTCGAGAACGTTACGATTCATTTGCCTGGAATCCGCCACCTTACGAATACGAGGAAGAGAAGCTTCCGATCGAAATTCTGCTCGGCGGTCCGGTGGAAAACACGTTTCCCTAGCCTAGCGCCGGCTCAATCGCCAAAAGAGGACCAGACCGAGTGATAGAAACACCAAATTGGGTGTCCACATCAGAAGGTGGGGGAACGCATCCGGATTCTCGTGAAACATCTCCGCAATCACGATGAACAGGAAATAGGCAATCGCGATGATGAGGCTCAGTGCGAATCCGACGGTGGTTTCGCGCCGCTGTGCGGTGATCCCCAGCGGGATGCCGATAAACGTAAAGGTGATGCAGGCCATCGAAAGGGAGAATCGTTTGTGAAACTCCGTCAGCAGAGTCGATTTGCGTTTGGGATCGTCATTTGCATCCCGAATTTCCCTTCCCAATTCCGCAACGGTCATGAAACTGGGCCGTTCCTTGCGATGGCGCTCCTTTAATTCGGCCAACGAGAGCTGGAGAATCGCCTCTCCCGGCTGAACCATCTGCGCTTTGTTGAAATCGCGAGCTTCAATTCCAGAAGCCTTTTCGAGGTGAGCTTTGGTGAGCTCCAAATAGAGGTCGTCGTTGTTCCCTGGCTCAAATCCGATAATGGCCTCGTCGGCTTGCACGAACATTTCTGGGCGCTTGCGGTCTGACAGCTTCACCAACTGGAGGTTTTTGAGAAGGTATTGGCCGGATTCTTCATCGATCAACTCGCGCTCGGTCGTAAACAGCGAGTAACCGGGAAGCGTGTTGACCACCTCATCGTTCACAAACATCGCGCCTGGGTTCTCGGTCGCCAGTTCAAAGAAAATCTGCGCGATTTTGGCCTGAGACTTGGGAGCGACCTCCACATTCATCAAAAACGTGAAGCAGGTCATCAGAATGCTGATTACAAAGACGGGCGTGCAAATTCTCGCCATGCTCAGTCCTGCCATTCGCAAAGCGGTCAGCTCGTTGTCGGCTGAAAGTCTCCCGAAAATCAGGAGGATCGAGGTCAAGCACGCCCATGGAATGGTGAAAATCAGGGAAAACGGCAACACGTTGGAGGCAAATTCGAACACGAATCCCCATCCGAGTTCAGGGTGTTGGCTCAAGACGCCGATTAATTTCTTGAACAGATTCGCCAAGACCAACACCACGCTCAACACGATGGTTGCGGCGATAATGGAGCCGAGGAGCTGTTTCCCGATGTATCGGTCGAATATCTTTAAATTCAGCATAGTGAAAAGACGCCGTCGAACCTCGCGTTGACTTTGAGTCCTGGCAAACGTATAAATTCTACGAAACGACGGGGGCGCTGATGGAACTATTCATCGGCTGAGATCCTGCTAGATGCGGGAAACCCTTGGAACCTGAAGCGGATAATGCCGTCGCAGGGAGCTCGATCGGTGGATCCCGGTTTGCAGTGGCCTCGTCTTTTGATTGATCACAACGAAATACGCCACACGGTAAGCCACTCATGAACACCCTACCCTACTCCACCAGCGACAACGAATCCTTGTTCTCCAAGAGCCGGAGGATCTACGTGTCAGGGCAGGTTCACCCGGACGTGAAGGTTCCCATGCGACAAATTGAGCTTTCCGACACCAAGCATGCCGATGGGCGGGTTGAAGCGAATGAACCAGTCCGGGTCTACGATCCGAGTGGGCCGTGGGGAGATCCCAACTTTGATGGATCCGTCGAAAGCGGACTGCCGGCCCTGCGCCGGGACTGGATTCTCGCTCGTGGCGATGTGGAAGAATACGAAGGACGTTCCACCAAGCCTGAGGACAACGGCTACCTCTCCGACGAGCATGCTCAGAAATTCAACGAGAACAAAGCTGCCGAGAACAAGCTGAAGGAATATCCCGGCCTGCAGCGCAAGCCATTGCGCGCCAAGGATACCCCGGTCAGCCAGCTGTGGTATGCGAAGCAGGGGATCATCACTCCGGAGATGGAGTTCATTGCGATTCGCGAAAACATGGGGCGTGAAAAAGCCTATGAAGCCGCGTTGAATGGTCCGCGGAACAATCTTCATCTCCAGCATCCCGGCGAGAGTTTTGGCGCTTCGATTCCCGATCATATCACCCCTGAATTTGTCAGGGATGAAGTTGCCCGGGGCCGCGCAATCATCCCCGCCAACGTGAATCATCCGGAAGTGGAGCCGATGATCATCGGGCGCAATTTCCTCGTCAAGATCAATGCGAACATCGGCAACTCCGCGGTAGCCTCCACCATCGACGAAGAGGTGGAGAAACTCCGTTGGTCGACCAAATGGGGCGCCGATACGGTGATGGATCTTTCCACAGGCAAGAATATCCATGCCACTCGCGAATGGATCATCCGCAATTCGCCGGTCCCGATCGGAACGGTTCCCATTTATCAGGCGCTCGAGAAAGTGAATGGCCGGGTCGAGGATCTTTGTTGGGAAGCCTATCGCGACACGTTGGTCGAGCAGGCTGAGCAGGGCGTGGATTATTTCACCATCCATGCCGGTGTTTTGCTTCGATTTATCCCGATGACGGCGCAGCGGATGACCGGGATTGTCAGCCGCGGTGGCTCCATCATGGCCAAATGGTGCCTCTCCCACCATAAGGAAAACTTCCTCTACACCCACTGGGACGATATTTGCGACATCATGGTCGCCTACGACATTTCGTTCTCGATTGGGGACGGTCTTCGTCCCGGTTCGATTGCCGACGCCAACGACGCTGCTCAATTTGGAGAGCTTCAGGCGCAGGGCGAGCTGACCAAAGCCGCCTGGGACAAGGGCGTTCAGGTCATGAACGAAGGTCCGGGACACGTTCCCATGCACATGATCAAGGAGAACATGGAGAAGCAGCTCGAGTGGTGCCACGAAGCTCCGTTCTACACGCTGGGGCCACTTACGACCGACATCGCTCCGGGCTACGATCATATCACCAGTGGAATTGGCGCTGCGATGATTGGCTGGTACGGAACGGCGATGCTCTGTTACGTCACGCCGAAGGAACACCTTGGACTTCCCAACCGCGACGATGTTCGGGAAGGGGTTGTCACCTACAAACTCGCCGCTCATGCCGCGGATCTTGCCAAGGGGCATCCCGCCGCGCAATACCGCGACAATGCCATCTCCAAGGCGCGCTTTGAATTCCGCTGGGACGATCAATTCAATCTCGGATTGGATCCCGACAAAGCCCGTGAATTCCACGATGAGACTCTTCCACAGGATGGAGCCAAGACCGCGCACTTCTGTTCGATGTGCGGTCCCACGTTCTGTTCGATGAAGATCACCGAAGACGTCCGCAAGTTCGCCGCCGAACAGGAGCTGGAAGACGAAGCCGCCCTCGAAGCCGGGATGGAAGAAAAGGCCAAGGAATTCCGCGACAGCGGTTCCGAGATCTACACCTAGAAGGAAGGTCCCCTGCTTGCGAAACCGGAGCTGACGCTACTTCGCCAGCTCCTTCAACAGCGCCCGGTTCATCCGTACTCCAGCCTCGAAATTCTCGATCGGGAAATTCTCGTTCGGGGCGTGGGCCATGCAGTCCGGAAGCGCCAAGCCGAGCATCAGCGTATCGACACCGAGAACATCCTTGAAGCTTTGAATGATGGGGATGCTTCCGCCTTCGCGAATCAGCATCGGGTCCGCGTCGAAGGTGGCTCGAAGCGCTTTTTGAGCGGCCAGCCCGTAGCCGGTGTTCGGATCCATCACGTAGGAGTGACCACTGTGTCCGGGCTCGATTTCCATCTTGACCGATTCGGGACAATGTTTGCGCAGATGACTCGCCACCAGTTTCTGGATTTCGTCTGGATCCTGATCCGGCACCAAACGGCAGCTCAGTTTCACCATCGCTTCTTTCGGAATGACGGTCTTGGAGCCTTCCCCCTGGTAGCCGCCGCCAATTCCATTCACTTCAATCGTCGGGCGCGCCCAACGGCGTTCATAGGAATCGAAACCGGTCTCGCCAAAGAGCTGCGGGACTCCGGTTTGCTCGAACATCTCCTGGTCCGCATCGGGCAGGCGGCTCCAGGTTTCCTTCTCCCAATCCTGCAGCGGTTGCACCGCATCGTAAAAGCCATCGACCAAGACCCGACCGGTCTTCGCGTCTGACAGGCTTGCCGCGATCTGGGCCGCGACCATGGCCGGATTTGCCACCGCGCCGCCGTAAATCCCGGAATGAAGATCGACAAAGGGGCCCGTCAGCTTGAACTCGAGACAGGCGATTCCACGGAGGCCGTAGGTCAGGGTTGGAACACCCGGCGCGACCATTCCCGTGTCAGAAACCGCAACGACGTCGCACTTCAACAGTTCGCGATTGGCTTCGAGAAACGGATCCAGATTCGGACTGCCAATTTCCTCCTCACCCTCGATCAAAAACGTAAGATTCACCGGTACGTCCCCATCTTCCATGAGGCTTTGTTCCACGCCGAGAATGTGGGCCAGATTTTGGCCCTTATTGTCGGTCGATCCCCTCGCGAATATCACGCCGTCGCGAACGGTCGGCTCAAATGGCGGCGAATCCCACAACTCGACCGGATCGACCGGTTGGACGTCGTAATGGCCGTAGATCAATACCGTTGGCCTCCCGGCTTTGTGCTCATTCTTGGCGACGACGATCGGGTGCCCCGGAGTCGGGTGAAGGTCGACGCTCATGCCCATTTTCTGGAACTTGGCCACCAACCATTCGGCGCAGTCACGGGTATCTTTGGTGTGCTGGCTATCGGTCGAGATGCTGGCGAAGCGAAGGTAGTCAAAGAGTTGGTCGAGGCGGTCCTGGGCGGTCATTGTCTACGAATCGTTCCTTGCTTCACGCGTCGCAACCGTTGGTTGGAAAAAAGGGGCCAATTCGATGAAATGAAGGCGTGCATCCAACCCTCAATCACCGCTCTCAAAGCGGTAACCGAATTCGCGAATCGTTTTGATGAAGGTCGGGTTGCCTGGATCGGGTTCAATCTTCTTACGCAAGACGCGGACGAAGCGATCGATGCTGCGGGAAGTGACCCGGCTATCGAAACCCCAGACGGCATTCATGATTTCGACCCGACTCAGGGCCTTGCCCGGTTTGCTCACAAAATAGGCCAACAAGTCATACTCCTTGGGGGAAAGTTCGAAGGTCTTGTCTCCCGCCCGCAATTCGTGGGCCTCAGTGTCCAGGGTCCACTTCCCGAAGTTCGAAACCGTGGGCCGCGACTGCTCTTGTTCAGTTCTGCGGAGAACGGCTTCTGACCGGGCCATTAATTCGCGAATGCTGAAAGGCTTGGTCATGTAATCGTCGGCTCCCAACCCCAATCCCAGCACGACATCGGACTCCTCACTCTTGGCCGTCAGCATTATCACCGGAATCCTGACATCCTCCCGGCGCAGGGCCTGGCACAATTCGTAGCCGTTCACGATCGGGAGCATGATGTCGAGGATCAGGAGATCCGGTCGAATCTGCATGGCCTTGTTGAGGCCGGTCTTTCCGTCGCTTGCGAATTCGACGTGGTAACCTCGCTCCCCAAAGTTATCGGCCAAAACCTTCAACAGTGTGGTGTCGTCTTCAACGATGAGAACCGTTTTCATTGCGGTAGAGTTAGGGTGAGTTTTGCGCCTCCAAGATCAGACTCCGAGATTTCCAAAGTGCCCGAAAGCGCCTTCGCAAGCGAGCGGCAAATGTGAAGACCGAGCCCGCATCCTTCCCCTTGTCGACTAAGTCGTTGATCGATTTGATAAAAGCGCCGAAACACATTTCTGCGTTCCTCGACCGGGATTCCCGGGCCATCATCTTCAACGCTGATTCGCGCCGCTTCATGGTCAACCGACGCCGACAGTCGAATCGTGGGACTTTTGGAACCGTGCTTCATCGCGTTGTCGATCAGGTTTGTAAGAATGGTGAGTAACGCATCCGGGCTCCCAACGATCTCCGACTCGGCCGATGGCGGTAGCACCACTTCCAACGTTGCTTTTGAATCGTCAGAAATGGGCTGCATCACCTCCGCAGCTTCCCGAATCACCTCACTCAGAACCAGCGGGCGTTTCACGAGGAGACTGCCGCCACGTTCGAGCCGATTGATCGTCAAAAAATTATCGACCAATCGCATCAACCTGGAATTTTCGCGGCGGAGCAAATGGTGATATTCATTGCGCTTGGCAACCTGGGCTTCAGGGAGGGTTTCGAGGGAATCGGTGATGGCACGGATGCCGGCGAGAGGAGTCCGGATTTCGTGCGAAAACGTCGAGAGCACGTCACTTCGCAGGTCTTCGAGCCGCAAACTGCGTAGCAAAATCCAGCCACAGGTGCCCGCCATGGTAAGCGTGGTGAGGAGAAGGATGGCAGGAAGTCGCCACACTTCCAATCGGGCGCCGCGCAGTCCCTCGACAAGGTCATCGCTCATCAGGCCGGAGACACGAACCCACCCTTGGATCGATTCCGTGTTGATGGGAACCACGACCTCATCCTCAAGTTGAGGTGGTGGCTGCTTTGATTCCAGCAGTTCGATCACCGGCCTTTCGCCAAACACCTGGCGCAAGTTTTTCTCCAAAACGACGGCTGGTGATTGGGTGCCGCCGGGCTGTGTTTCCAACCGATCGATCGCCCGAATCAAGGCGGATTGGTAAACCTGCCGGACGGCGGTCTCAGCTTCGGTGCGATCGCGAGCCAAAAGCACCATCCGTTCCCTCAGCAACACTGCTGTCGGGATCAATGGGAGAAGCGCCAACAGTGCGAGCATTGCGTGGATCTGGCGACGCTGGAGTTGAACTGGACTCGACACACCTAAATCTGGTTGGCGGAGCGGAGTTTTCAAACTATTCCCCGGCTGGATCGAGGAGTTCGACACCGTCGGGCATGTAGGAATCAATCTCCAAGGCGTTCTCCGTATCTTCGTCGAGGCGGGGAATGAAGCGCTTTTCACCATCCCGCTTCATTCGCTCCTTGGTTACGCTTCCGTCCACTCGAACGACGATTGCCTGCCTTCCGGCCCATGCCCCGCCTTTTTCGCCCACCTTGGAATGATAGAATCCGCTTCCATCGGTGCCATCGACGATCAAGGGCCAAAAGGAACGCGATGTCGTGAGGAGCCCTGAGATATAGGCAAAGTGATTCTCCCCCGGTTCCAACGCCTGCCCTTCGCTGAACCTGCCATCGGCCCGCTGGCCCCAAGCGGATGCCGAGACCGCGAAAACGCGCTCGTTGTCGATCAGGTCGGGAATGAGGTGCCGAAAGACATCGTTCGAGCTACTGATGCTCACGCCTTCGGATTCCAGGATTTCCCGGTTCGGAAAGATTCCTTCGAAATCCTGCGCCCAGGAATTGAGCGCGATTCCGATGCCGCGGGCATGCTGGGCGGCTTGAGTTTGGCGGGCGGTTTGAATCGCTGACTGGATGCCCGGCAAGGCAGCGGCGCTGAGAATCGCGATGACCGCCATCGTGGCCAGGAGTTCGATGAGCGTGAAGCCGGCCCGGACTTCGGGGGATTGATGTGGCCGTGAGGTTTGTGGTCTGTTCATGATGGAACCAGAATTCCAGGCGCTCGTTACGGCTTCGTTACCGGGGCGTTTTTAGTTGGCGAAATGGAGGGCGGGAGCATGCCGGTTGCATTTGCCTCACGCCAAGATTACACAACCCGCTTTGACGGCCTCTGAAATCACATCCCGAACCTTTCGATGGGAAGCCATGCGTGCCGCTTCATCCGGGATTCTGGAAACCGCGCTTTTGACGTTCGCGTTGCTGATTGCGATCGAGGCGTTTGAGAGTGGCAACACGATCAAGGCCTTCCTGCTGGCGAGTCCGCCCATTGGATTAATCGCCACGCTCTTTGTGGTTCCACTCATGCGCCGGCTAAAGCGGACGGTCACGAGAATGGCGATGGAGATCAATTTGGTGGGCGCATGCGGATTCTTTGTCGCGGCAACCTTTTCGAATTCGATCTGGTGTTATGCCATTGGGCTCAGCCTCGGCTTTGTCTGTTCGTCGCTCCAAATCCCGCTCCACACGCATTGGCTACGGAGCAATTACCCGGCCAAGGATCGAGGCAGGTTGTTCGGTGGCGCCAGTTTTGTTCGCGCGGTCTCAAGCATGATTTTCGGATTGCTTGGGGGGTGGATGTTGGAACGAGACTTCACCAGTTACCCTACTCTGATCGCGATTTTCGGCTGCTGCATGTTGTTCTCTGCCTTTGCGATTTCCCGCCTGCCCGTTCCCTCCTACGCCCCCGCGGCGACTCCCGGATTGTTTCAAGCGATGAAATGGATTCGGATCGACCGCAGATTCCGCTGGGTCCTCATTTCGGCGATGGCGATGGGCTTCGGAGTTCTCACCTCCGCCGCGTTGCGTGTGGACTATGTCGCCAATCCCGAGTTTGGGCTCGATTTCAGCGAAACGCGGGTTGCCCTGCTCACCTCAACCCTGCCGGCGTTGATGCGAATCCTGACGACGTTTTTCTGGGGGATCATGTTTGATCGGATTAACTTTATTGTTCTCCGCATCGTTCTAAACATCTTCTTCGGTCTGTCCCTGTTTCTCTATTTCTGGACCGAGCAGTTCTGGGTAATCGCCATTGGTGCCGCCCTGGCCGGAGTGGCGCGGGGCGGAGGTGAGATCGTGTGGAATCTTTGGGTGACCAAACTTGCTCCGGAAGATCACACGGCGGATTACATGTCCGTGCACACCTTCCTAACTGGGCTGCGGGGATTTATGGCGCCGTTTCTTGG
Source organism: uncultured bacterium (assembly GCA_963977015.1). GTDB lineage: Bacteria > Verrucomicrobiota > Verrucomicrobiia > Verrucomicrobiales > DEV007 > JBCDHN01. The sequence goes on from CAXBMO010000003.1 coordinate 162,948, forward strand.
CTTCTCGGTCGTTGCCGCGCTTTCGCTCGACGGCATGATTTTCATGTGCCTCGGCTTCATCCTGCTTTCAATTCTGATCCTGGTTCCCCTGGCGAGGAATTGGGAGAAGTGACCATCAGTTGCCATCGAGGATCTTTTTCGCCTCGTCAGGGCTCAATCCCCCGACCGGAAGCGGATAACCAAGCGTGTCCCCATTGGGCGTGAAGCCATCGCCATCCAGGTCCACGAAAACCGGGTTGTTATAGACACACGGCTGGATGCTGCGCTGGGGGCTGGTCCCGAAGCCCTTCTCCAAGGTCGAGTTCTCGCCGATGCCGACGACAATGAGGTGAGAATCCTCTTCGAGCTCGATCTCAAGGGTTTGGTCAAACCGAATCGTCCCATCCTGGAACCAGTCCGGATGGCTCTCCTTCGTGAAATTGAGGGTTGGTTCTTGTCGGCCATTGACGAGGACTTGAACCCGATCCACGTCATACCAATCCGCGCACTGGATCTGAACCCCCAGTTTCAATGGCCCCGTTCCCGTGATCGTCTCGCCTGGCAACACGTCCTCTTCTCCCAAATTGAGTTTCATGAACGGCCCACTGGATAGCATCATGTGCCCAGCGCGGGCATGCTGGACCATTTCCTTCCAGTCGACTTGGGCCGGATCGTCCGTGGAGCTCGGAAGATAAGTCCGCCAACTTCCAACGCCATTCCCATACACGGTATGAGCGTCAGCCACGGCGACAGCCCACACCTGCGTCCCCTGGTTCAGTAACTGAAGCCAGACAAATTCGCGGAAGTGGTCGATTCTCGACCCCTTCGCCAAGGGATCGCGCAACCGGAACGGTGCGGTCTGCAGGATATTTGTCGTGCGATAATTCTGCGTCTCAATACCATCACAAAAGGCCATCAACTGGGAGAATCCACCGTCGGCCACACCGTCTTTGTTTCGGTCGATAAAGTTCTCGCTCATATCGGGATGATTGATCTGAGTCCAGCGATTGGGATCCCAACCACCCAGATTTCGGAGGCGATGCATATTGACCCGGGGATCGTTTTCCCAAACGGGTGCCCCACCATCCTGAGTTTTTGGAACGGGCGTCAGCGGAAATGCGTTGATATGCGCGCCCCGTCCCGTCAGCTCGATCCCGGGAATCGTGGAGATGAACGGCGCCAATCCAAGCCGGTCGATATGCGGTTTCCAGTCATAGATTCGGTTGTGTTCCGTGGTGGGCGCAAACTCCAGATGTTCGGCGGCCAGATTGATGACTCGGTCGTCAATGCCGCAGACGTTGTCGCCGCTGGGGGTCGAGTGGTTGTGAAAGTCAGCGCTCACCCAGCCCTCCGATTGGATTTGCCGATCCAACTTGGCAACCACATCGACCGTTTCTCCCACACCCAGAGCGATGGATTTCTCGAAGTGACCATATTCGGGGCCACGCGTGACGACGACGCGGTATTCCCCCGGAGGAAGCTTCACCAGAAAGTTCCCCTTGGCTGAATGCCACTGGTCTGCGCAGCCGGCTGCTCGGATGGTCGGTCCGAGATTGGGATTGGAAGTTCCGTTGATCCCATGAAACTGAACTTTTGATGGGATCGCATTCCCCTCATCATCATGAACCTGGAAGTTGACGCCGGAGTAAGGCTTCAATTTCGCAACAACCGGCACCGCTGAATCTCCTACGGTTACTTTTGTGGAAACCCCTTCCCGCCCGGGCGCGGAAACGGAAACCGGAAAGTCACCCTTGAGAAAGGGGATCTCCAACGATCCATCCGGTTTTGGGTAGGCCGGGATTTTCGTTCGTGAGGTCGTTTCCAAACCAACCACGGCATCGTCCACCGGATGGCCCGCCTCATCCGCGACCAACATGCTGAGATTGCCCCCTTCCTTCCTTTCATTTGCCAAAATCCCAACCGCTTCCGCTGGAGAATAGCCAACCGCCATGAAACGACGAATGGTAAGGGTTTCGCCGGCTCCAATCGGCAACTTTGCATCCTTGACGCTCTTCTCGGAAGGCTCCAGCCAACCGAAGGCATAACCACACAAATAGGAAGGGTCGACGGAATCAGCCCAGTGATAAGCACCGAAGATTCCTTGCTTCTCAAATCGCGTCCAATGATCTCTCACCATGACCTCGCTCTCACGGTCCAACTCATTGGTAAAGGTTGTGGTGATGAAGAGTCCGTTCATGCCGTCACGCACCCGGTATTCGTGCCGAACCGCGACGCCACCATGCTTTGCCGCCGTGATCACCACTTCGACCGCAGCCTCGTCCTTGTCATTGTCCTCCACGATTTTGACCCAGGATACTTCCCCTCTCAGGTTGCAGGGGCTGAAGACCGTCATCTGATCGTTGTCTTCCCCTCGAATCGTCAGGTCATAGAGGCAACCGGGAGTCTCTCCGCCCGAACCGAAAAAGGTTCCCATGTTCGCTCGGCGATGCGGAGCATTGTGGGCAATCACTGCTTCGATGCGGTCCGTCCGGAGAAGGAAGTCTCCCACAATACCGTCCGCCTCGCGGCCTCCCGGCAATTCATCGACGTTTCCGTGATGGATCTCGATCGCTTCAGCTGCAAAGCCGGCTCCAGTAAAACCAAGCCCAACTATTACCGAACAAATGACAAAGGGGTTTAGAGTCATGCCCCAACCCTAGCAATTCGGATGAGGTTGGGAAGCACGAAATCTGCTATCTCAACCTGGTCGGCCTAACTGATGAGACGGGCCTGCAAGGCTTCAACTTCCCGCTCCAGGTCCATCCTTCTCCGTTCGTAATTGTCCATGAAGATTCGATACTCCCGACTCTCCTCTTCCAGTTGTTCCCTCTCTTCCCGGGTCAGAGCCAAACGGTTTTCAAAGAAGGCAAGCTCGTCTTTTTTCTTGTTCAGCTTTCGCTCAACTTCCGCCTCAAGACGAACCGCATCATCACAAATCGCCTGCGCCTCTGCGGAACGCGACTGAATTTGCTCCAGGTTGGTTTGCGCGTCTTCCAGATCACTCTTCAAGGTAGCCAACTGGTTGGTCAATTCTTCGTGGGATCGAATCAGTTCCGGGATCTCGGTTTTGAGTTGCTTGACGGCATCTTCCTTAACGCTCTTCTCTTTCCCGGCTTCCTCCAACTCGGCCCTTATGACCTTCAGGTTTCCGCTGTTGGTGGCCAGTTCCTTTCGAACCTCTCCTAACTCCTTCGTTGTGCTTTCCAGCTCCGCCTTGCTTTTCTCGATGCTCTCCTTCACCGTCGAAAGCACTTCTTTCTGTTTGGCGATTTCCTTCTCGAGAGCGTCGCGTTCACTCGAAACTTCCTTCTTCTTTCGCTCAAATTCTTCCTTCTCCTCCTCCATTTTTGCGGCCTCGCGCTTCCGATCGCTTTCCAACCTCTCGCGTTCTTCCTCGGTTTTCCGCATCTGTTTCTCTACGTCCCTCCGCTTGGCGGCCATGAGTTCCTCTTCCTTCTTGAGCGATTCCTCTCGCTTCGCAACCTGTCGCTTGCGGTCATCCAATGCTTTGCTGGCCTTGGCAAATTCCCGCTGTTCCTTGCGAAAGTCTTCGACATCATCTGACGCGGATTCGTCAGGACTTTTCCCCGAAGGCACGACAACGGCACCAACCAAACCGATTGTGATGCGATCGTTGAGCTTCACGGTTGCCCGGTCAATTCGGATGTCATTGACCGAGGTCCCATTGTAAGAATCCAGATCGACGACTTCGAAAGCGGTTTCGCCGAACTTCCGCAGCTCACAATGATGGCCAGAAACGCACTGATCATTGATCACCACATCATTGTCGGAAGAGCGCCCCACCGTCATGACGGGTTTTGCCAGCGGACAAATGAACCGGGTTCCATCGAGATTCTCTATCACCAAATCGAACGCGCCTGTCTCTGAGGCTTGCAGGCTGGATCGTTCGGAAGTTTGACGTCCTACGGGGACCGTATTCTTACTGGGTGTCATGCGCTTGGTTGTGATCGTGAACAACAATCATACAATCTGATCAGTTACAGATCGAATACCTGATCCTCATACGGCAGGTGAGCTTCCGCAAGCCTGCAAAGCCACTTCCGTAAACTTTTTCGGGCTAACGCTGTCGCCCAAGCTCACTCACGAAATCCCAATCCCTGTGATTCCAGCTTCTGATCCGGATTCATCGGGAAGGGCTTGGACGGGATAGGAGGTGAACCGACAGACACACTTCCCCCGAATGCCGAGGGATCGACTTCGGCAACTTCAACTGCTGAATCAAGGTTCTCCACGGAGAGTCCCTCAAAGGCCAGGAAATTGGCGACCTCTTCCTTCTTGGCCTCTCGCAAATATTTGTTCCGCATGACGCCCATCAAGCCGGATTCAAGTTGCACCCAACTCCATTCTTTTCCCTGTCCGTGAATCCGCCCTACCTTGCCACCATCAACTTCCAGCGGGATCGTGTTGTCAGTTCCTGTTTCAATCAGATGAATAGGGGCCCGATTTCGATTAACGGCGAGATATCTTAATTCCGAGTTTGGCTGAGGCCCCTCGTCCTGCATCGCCAAAAGTGAGGGACTACTGGGGAGTGTTTCCGGTTTGGTCGGATCGTTTGCAGGTTTACGATTCCACCCTCGAAAAAGGCTCCGTAAGCCCACACTCTGTTCTGGCGAATGAGGCTTCTCTTCGGTTTGGTTGGAAGGTTTGCTCGCAAAGACACGTCCCAGCCATCCTTTGTTTCCAAGAGAGGGGTCCACCACTGGGATTTCTGATCCTAATGGGGCTGACAAGGTTTCCATGGTGTTCTGTGAATCCTCCATGGGGCGTTCCCCCAAAACCTGAAGCCATTTCTGTTCCGTTTCAGATCCTGCCAGCATTACCTTTTCCTCCTGTTGATTATTCCGGCGTTCGATCCCAATGCGAACCAGGATGTTGCTCAGGATCGCTGCAAAGCGGGATGGTTTCCGGGTTTCCGTCACACCCGGATTGCTCGGAGAAGGAGGCGCGATTGATTTCTCGGGCTGAGTTGGGAGCTTTCGAATTTCGGCAAGAGGCTCGCTTTTCGTTTGCTCCAAATTCACAAGGTTATCTTCAGTGGCCTCAATCTCCGTCCTTTTCTTTCTTACGGAAAAATCAAAAGGAGCCGCGATTCTGCGAAGGAGGTTCCGCGATTTCCCGGGATTTGAAAAATTCGCCTCAACGTTGGGTTCCCGGGGACTCTCCAGATTCTCAATCAGTCGTTGTTCCGCGTTCTCAATCGCAACCGTATGCTCCCGGTTTCCTCGTTCTGCTGCCTTCATTAGTTCCGCGCTGAACGACAACACAATGAAGGCGAGAAAAAGCTGGCGGAGAAAAGAAAGAGGCTTGTTCATTAACAATTGTTAATAGTTAACCTTTGTAAGGGGTTTGTTTCAACTTGAATTTGTTGGTTTCTCAGTCAGGGAGTCCTCTAGTTCAGGGGCTCAGAACTATTGGTCTTCGGCGGAGAAACGGATCCATCAACCGGCAGTTGAGGTTCTGCGGAAGGCGACATGCTTCCCGACATCGAGCCGCTCAATGGAAGATCACGCACATCCAAATCCAATTCCATGACGCCGATGGCGGATTCGTGCCCCGGGCCACTACCCTCTGCGCTCTCGATGGCAAGAAACTCCATGACCTCCTCTCTGCTTGCCGGACGCAGGTGCTTATTTCGCATGACCCCCATCAAACCGGATTCCAGTTGCAGCCACGCCCATTCCTTGCCCTGCTCTTGAACCCGGCCCACTTTTCCTCCGTCCAGCTCAATCAAAAAGGTCTCGCTGGGGTCGATATCGAAGACGTGAAATGGCGCTCCGCGTCCCTCAACTGCGCTGAACTCCATTTGTTTTCCGGTCCTGCTTACCTGACGAATGGGACCCGTTGCTTTCTCCTGCTCCCTTTCCGCAGTTGGATCTGTTTCAGACTTTCGCGAGGTTCGAGCGCGATTGGGATTGCGGGCTAACAGGAGGGCAAGTTTGGGTTCCTTTTCGCCTGACTTTGCGTTCCCGTTCTCCCCTCTGGCCTTCCGGGAGTCCAGTTTTGCCAAGAGCAAAAATGGCTGCGTGTTTTGGTCGGGTGATTTCTTTGGGACTGTAACGGGCTGGGGAGTGCTGGGTTTTTGGGGGCTAGTGGCAGGTTTTGGTGTCGGGATCGCCGCCTTGGACGCAATCAGAGTTTGAGGTTCGGTCTGTGCTTGCCGAAGGAGACGAGCCTTTTCTTCCTGATTTTCTTTTAATACCGCAAGCAGGGTACTACTCGGCGAACGAGCAGATTTGGTGGAGCGGGTTGCGGTGATGGATCGAAGTCGCTCAACCTCATAAGCAACGTCCATTTTACTGGTTAACTTCCCTTCCACCATTGTGGCGGGAATGAACGGCTTGGCCGGTTCCTGGTTGGTGAGGATGGCGTCGGCCGGATTAGGGGACGTTGTTGCTGGTGTGCTGTCGCCTTCGTTATCAGATGCGGTGATCTCCAGCGGTAGAATTCGAAAACGATCCCGCAAGAAGTTAAGCCCAAGAATCTCACCAAGACTCTTCCGTTCTTGAGCGTTGTCCTCGGAAGTTTCGATCTCCGCACTCCATCCAGAAGCCATTGCTGCGAGAGCAATGGCGTAAGCAAGGGTGATGAATTTAAGTTGGTTCAAAAAAAAGGGGGGGCAAGTGTTTGACCAATCGTGCGCACCGAGATTTCACTCCAGCGGTTCAGCCGCTTTCTCCGTCACGGGCTGTTCTGATTCTTCGGCGGCGGTGACTTCCATGGGTTCACTGGTCGTTTCGGACAGTGAAGGGAGTAGTCCTTCGCCCAAAAACATTCCGGCATCCGATACTTCTTCGGGAAGCTCTGGGAGATCGATTTCCACAAATTGCACAGGCTCCCGGCTACCGACCCCGGAGCCTGATTCCATTGCCAGAAAATTCATGACCTCGCTCTGTCTTGCGGGGCGGAGATGTTTTTTGCGCATGAGTCCCATCAGGCCGTCGTGCATTTCGAGCCAGGTCCAGTTCTCACCCGATCCGTGGGTGCGGCCCACCGCGCCTTGGCCGAGTTCGACCACAAAGGTATCTTCCGGCCCGCTGTCGATCACATGGAACGGAGCGCTGGAGACATCGATCGTGAAGTAGTTGGGATCGACTGGTCCGTCCGGAACGACTTGTTCCTTCTTGTCTTCCTCTTCCATGCTTTCATCATCAATCGCCGCGACTTCGGTCGGTTCCGGCCGCTGCTGAAAGCTCAGCCACTTCTTCCACTTTCGATTGTCGGCTGGTTCTATCGACGCCAATTCAACAGGCGCCTCTTCTTCCGTGATCAGCTCTTCGTTCTCTTCGACTTCCGTCTCGGCGCTGGGCGGTTCAAAAAGACTCCTCAATCCTCGAAAAGCATATTTCGGGGACGAACTGGTTTCGTCTGCTTTTTCCTCTGGTTCTGGATCCTCAGCGGCCTCCGCAGATTCTTCCGTCTCCTTCGGCATCTCTGCCGGTTCCTGATTGTAGGAGACCAGCAAGGCTTCATTCTTCTTCTCGTCGAGATTTTCTTCGACCGACGCCACGGCTTCAACCTCCGGATTAGCCTTCGCAGCCTGGCCTCTCAATAAAACGCCCAGCATTCGGGTCCGTGCCGGTTTCCCGTCCTTTGACGGAATTTCCTCCAGAATCGCAACCATCTCTTCCGCTTCCTGCTCTTCGTTAGGTTCAGGTGCTTTTTTGGTTCGCCACGGGAATCGAGCTTCGGAGACGGGTTCTTCCCCTTCTTCGGCTGGGCCGACATCGGCCACCGGTTCAGAATCAGGGGTGTTGTCCAGTCTCTCAACATTGGCTTCCTCACCCTCTTCCGGCTTGCTGGCGCGCCCCAAGGAGAAGCGGATGGTTCGGAGTTGCGGTTTGTCCGCCGTTTCCTGTTCCCTGGGCTCTCGGCGGGGCGCGGCAGTCTCTTTGGGTTGATTGACCGGCATTGGAGTGCCTGGAGTCCAATTGACAACAGCTCCCGTGGATGTCACGAGGCGAAATTGCGGCGGCGGAGGTGCGGCCTGGTTTCGCGATGCCGGGTTTGCCGATACCTGCGGTAGGCTCGCGCTTTCCTGTCTCCCGATCTGAACCGCCGCATCCTTCGCGGCTTTAAGTTGCCGGGCGCGCTGCAGCGCTGCCTCCTGTTGGCGACGCTCATACTCTTGCAAACCCGGATTCGATTGGGCGGGCAGCAGTTCGGCGCTGACCCAAAATAGGCAGCAAAGAAGGAGCAGAACAGGGTTCATCGGTGCAGGCTATACCAAAATTTGACTGGTATCGCCAGTTTGAGTCGCAATTTTTTTAAAGAAATCAAAAGCGGGAATTTCACCGGCTCCACAGATTTCTACATAGCCATCTCGTAAATTCGCTGACAGGAATCCCTATTGATCTCCACCGGATTGAACTGAGCGGTCCATTGGGCCGCTGCTTCCTCGGCCAGTCCGGAAACGTTCTCTTCGGTAACTCCGAGATCACGGGCGGTTTTGTTCAAGCCGGACTTTTTGAGCAAGTCGAGGACTCGTTCTTCCAGTTGGGGATGGAGAGACTGATAAATTTTCGCCACCTCAGGGGCTTGTGAATTCCAGCGGATCACATGTGGTAGCATCGTTCCCACCGCTTGCCCGTGGATGATTCCAAAATGGGCCGAAAGAGGATTTGCAGTAGAATGGGCGACTCCCAGCATGCTGCTCTCAATCGCTGTACCGGCGTAAGCGGCACCGAGTTGCATTCTGGCCCGTGCCTCCAAATCGTTGGGATTCGCCAACACTCTTTCAAACCCTTCGTTCAGCAGGTGGAAGGCAAGTCGGGAATACTGAAGAGAAATGTCGTTCCGCTTTTTGCAGACTGCGGTTTCCACGGCGTGGGCAATTGCGTCGATTCCGGTAAGTGCGGTGACGCGATTTGGCTGGGTAATGGTGAGTTCAGGATCGAGAATGGCGACCTTCGCGGCAGCTTTTTGATCGCCGCATGCCATTTTCATGTGAGTCGTCTCATCGGCAATCAAGGCAAAGGACTGGCACTCGGATCCGGTTCCTGAGGTGGTTGGAATCGCGATCATCGGGAGCATGGGTTTGGTGGCCTTTCCAACGCCCCAATAGTCCTTCATCTCGCCGCCATTGGTTAAGATGAAGTTGCAGCCCTTCGCGGTGTCCATACTGGAACCACCTCCCAATCCCACGATCAAATCCACATCCCCTTCCCTTGCGACACGGACGGCGCGCTCGACGTCCTTGGTGGTTGGGTTCTCCCGGACCTCGTCGAAGACAAGCACTTCGAGACCGGCTTCCTCCAGGTAGGCGATGGTTCTTGATTCGTGTCCAACAGCCCTCAGGCCCGGGTCGGTTACCAGAAGTGTCCGTTTGCCGCCAAGCTCCTTCGCCTTTACTCCGAGCTGTGCAAGCGAGCCCGCACCAAAGACGAGTTCGCCGCCAGGCAAATGCCCGAAATGGGCGACTGACCGCTCAACATCAAAATCTCCAACAAGCGCCTCGATGCTGATTGCCTTCGACTCCGTGGCATTTGGCTCACCACGAGGTCTGAACAAGGCGTTGAAAAGGCGCTTCAATGGAATTAGGCGATGTTTTCAATCTGGAAGGAACGGCGAGCATACAGAAACTCGAACAGATTCCCCTCATGCGGTTGGTCCCATTTGAGGCGATTCGTCGGGACATTGCCCACATTCAGTCGGTCAATCGTTGGATGGGCAAAGAGCTTGTTGATCCACTCAAGATCCCGAGTGATGGCCGTGCAGACGAGAGATTTTCCAATGTGGCCGATCATTTCTTCCTGTGGAGCCTCAATCACCGATGCGAAAGGAAACAAGAATTCGCGAATCGCGAGTTCATGGTCCCAGTCTGGAACGCGCACAATCGTGGGGAGAAGGTAATTCATGCCATCCCTTTGTTGATAGCGGTCGGTGCCGCGCAATTCGGCGGAAACATCCCGTGCCCCGTCTTTCAAGCCACTCTCCACCGCATCATTGATCCAATCCGCCATTTTGGGATTCGCAAATCCGCTCAATTTGGCTTCAGGATCGTCTTGCGCCTTGGGCTCGATCGCCAGCAGTTTCTTCGCAACCGCTTCCGCGATTTCGTCCCCATATTTCGGTGTGACAATGACGGAAACATTGATGCAGCTTCTCCCTGAATTGGCGCTGACGGACTCAACGATGGTATCGACGTATTTTTCCCAATTCTCGACCTCATCCTCGCCGATCAGGATCTTGGAGTAGCCGGTACCGTGAACCTCGATCCGGGGATCATGCTCGTATTGCAGGACCGTGTCGTCCCCTCCAAACAGCATCACCCTGCCGGCGCGCCGGATAATCGCTCCGGATCCATCATGTTGGGTGGGGTAAAAGCTAAAGGCTTCCGGAGGTGCTCCGGCTTTCTTCATCGCCTCGATGATTCGAATCGGGGTCCAGGGTTCCTCTCGTCCCGGCTTGAGAACCACGGGCACTTTCAGCGCAATCGACGGCGCCCAGAGGGCATTCACGGCCGGTGAGTTGGAGGGAAGGATCACCCCAAGGCAATCCGTTAACGCGGCGAAACTGACGGGTGCGCCATTCTGTTCGCCATAACCCTTGTCGAGAATATTAAGATCCAACCCTCTCGTCAGGCCCTTGAGAATGACATCCGTCTGCGCCATGACGCCATGAAGTCGCTTGTGATTCATCCGAATCAGGCTGTGCGGCAGGCCGCTGGTCATGGCCAATTGCATCACATAGTCCTCAGGACTCTGCATGTCGCCATTGCAGCCGACCGGTAACGTGTCATTCAGAAAGATATCCGCCGCATTTTTGCAGATCTCGAGTAGTTCGGAGCATTTGAATTGGTTGAGCGCCTTGCGGGCTTCGCCGATTTTCAGGAGATCATGCTTGATCATGTCGGCGCATGCAAAGCTGACCTCCGCGGCGTCCTTATCACCGGCGACGTTGGTGACAACCTGGGTATCCAGGCTCTTGTAGACGCGCCCTTGACGCAAAATGGGGATGTGAGGAACACTCATGGCGCCGACTTAGTAAACTCCTTCGATGATCTTCTTCTCAAGGAACCCGAATGGCCTTACGTCGCCAACTCCATCCCAGGCAAACTTCGCATGAGGCTTCCGGCGGATTGCTTCATCCCGCTCCAAGAATCGCGGCATGAAGAATTCCTTGGTGAGAGTCGTGAGTTCCACGCGCCCGTATTCTCCGTAGTCCCGCGTGACTTCCGTTTTCTCGGGATCAACAATTCGCAAAATGGCACGGGGCTGTGGAGCCCAATAGGTGACCGAGTAGTCATTCTGGGGCAGCTCCTCGGGCACGCTCATCGCGAGCCCCATCAAAGTGTTTCCGTAAGTGGGAACGAACAGGGATTTTCCTTCGAGGACTTCCTCCTGAAGAAAGCGAACATATTCCGGCGTCATTGAAGTTCCGCCACAGAAGCACCCCTTGATTCCATGATCGGGGATCGAGATGCGTTCGCCAATCGAGGCGAGCAGCTTCGGGGTCGTGAAAATGCAGGAAATGTCGCGATGCTTGATGATCTCAACCGCCTGGTTCATGACGTGGGCCTGGTAGCGCTCCACCTCATCCAATTGTTTGCGGCCAATGAGTCGCTTCACCCAACGCGGGTCGAGATCGACGTGATAGCAGCTTCCCCCGCGGTAGTTGGCCAGATGCTCCACCGCAAGACGCAGGCGCCGCGGTCCGGTAGGTCCAACCATGATCCAATTTCCTCCCTTCGGAAAAAACTCGTCACTCAGGTTGTCGCCGAACTGCTCGTAGTCGTGCTTGTAATCGTCCCAACCGACGCGTTGCTTTGGCAGTCCGGTTGTCCCTCCCGTTTCGAAGACATTGAATGGTCTTCCGCCCATTCCTTTTGGCACGAATCGCTCGTTCTTCTCATCGCGAAGCCACTCGTCCTGAAAGTGATCGAACTTGATAATATCCTCGTAAGTTTTGATTTCTTCGCGAGGATCCCATCCTGATTTCTGTTTCCATTCCAACCAAAACGGACAACCGGTTTCATCGGAGAAATGCCAGTTGATCACCTCACGAAGGTGGTCATTCAGTTCGCTCCTGGCTTTGTCCACCGGATCTGACGAGGTGGATTCTGTGGGATTTGGGGTGTCGATCACAATCGGTGTTTGTTTTTCGTTTTCTGCTTCCGGTTCCGCTCCTGCTGCGGCTGACAATCCGCCTCCGTTGGGGGCAGCGTCTTCAGTTGATTTCTTTTTGCCGAGACCAAACATGGCTCTAGTTCAATCAATCTCAAATTCGGTGGCCGCTTACGGGAAGAACTTGGCCACGGTTTCATCACTTGGCGGTTTCGTCGCCAATGATCCAGCAATCATGGCCACGGCTCCGACCAACCACATGATAGCGACGGGTTTGATGCCGCCTCCAAAGGTGTATTCTCCGCCAAACCCCGAGACGACAAAGAAGATCAGCCAAGTGACAGTGACGGAAATCACGCAGGCGTAGGCACCCGCACGGGTGGCGCGTCTCCAGTAAAGGGCCGCAATCACCAGAGGGGTCAGCGCTGCGAAGCCCGAGAAACTCCAGATGGCCAGGTCAAAGACGTTCTGAACTTCTCTCAGGGCGAGCGAGAGAATAAAGGTGATCAGCACAATCCCGACAACAAAGCCTCTGGCGATGAGCAGGATTTGATTGTCGGTGTATTTCCTTTTGGCGTTGTGGAGGACAATGTCGTTGGTGAACATCGTGCCCAAACACAGGAATTGGCTATCCAATGATGACATGATTGCTGCCAGGATTCCTGCCGTCACGAGCCCCACAACAATCGGATTGGCCACCAAACCCTTGAGGGTCAGACTCAAGACAGCCCCCACGCTCGCATCCGGCAAGCCCTTGAGAAATGCCAATGGAGGCTTCGCAAACGCCTCGTTTCCTTCGACAAACCCACCGGTCGCCCAAAGCCCGATCAAGACACAGGGCACCCAGACGATCATGATACAAATCGGATGGGCAATGACCGTAAGCTTGAATGCCTGGGCGCTTCTTGCCGTGAGCCAGTGCTGGAACAAGTGCGGAAACATTCCAACACTCAGGGGGATAAACATATAGGTCAGAAACATCAGTGGCGGCACGCCGACTTCTCGGAGAAAGGTCCCTTCCTTGGTGACCACTTCGATTTCGGATGGCGTTCGCACCAGGTGCGCTGGGTTTGCCTGCTCGATTGCTGCCTGCAGTCCTCCCAATCCCTTCGAAATCAGCGTGAACGCAAGCACGCCCATGATCATGAAAACGATCGTTTGAAAGGTGTTGGCCCAGGCGGCGGCTCGTGAACCACCGGCAAAAATATAGGTCAGAACCACCCCGCAGATCACCAAACCGATGAGCCAAGGTGGCAGTGAGCCGTCAGGCATGCCCATTCCCGGGAACAAGCCGCGTGATAGCGGTCCCAATACCCGGTAGGAGCCGATGACGCCGATCAGGAGGTAAGGGATGACGAGGAGCACCAAAATCGGAAACAGCAGGTAGCCGAAGGTGCTTGATTCGAATCTTCCCCTGAAAAACTGGATCTGCGTCACGTAGCCGTGGCGCTTCCCGATTGCCCAGAGTTTGATGCCGATGAAGAAGAAGCAGGCTGCATGAATCAGGCCGGAGGAGGAGGCCATTAATCCATAGGTGCCGACTCCCCGCTGAAACGCTTTTCCGGTGGAACCAACGAGGGCGAAGGCAGTCATGGTCGTCCCGAAAACGGACATCAACAGCATGAACGGGCCGATCGAGTGGCTGGCGACAAAGTAGTCCTTGCTCGTCCCGCGGAAGAACGTTTTGGAGAAAAGGGCCAGCCCCAGGAGCAGCCCCAGATAAATCGCGATAACGATGATCGATTGCATAGGTGGATTCGCGATTTGGAATTAAACGTCTTGTCCGTCCGCCCACTTTTCCAGCCGGGTCGGCCAAGCGAACTTCATGACCAAGGCCCAGAAAACGGCGGCCATGATGGAGTAGGTGGCGTGGTAAAACAGCCCCACCGGCATAAAGCCCATGATCAGGTCTGAGTTATCCCAATTCCAGCTATCCTGGTGAAGGACAGCAAAGAGAATAAATACCGCTACAATGATTTTCGTCTTCATGCGCTAGAAGGAAACGTCCTTCCCGGGGGTTTGGAGAAATCAAGAAAGTGCCGATTGGCGGCTTACTCTCCGAAAGCATACAGATGGGTTTGGGTGGTGACGTACAATACGCCATTCGCAGCCACGGGGCTGGAGTAGATCGGAGCCGGAAAATCGACGGTCATCAGGACTTCCTTGCTCTTCACCTTGCCGTCACCATCCGCGTCGGCATCCTTCGAAGCTTTGATGACAATCAATTCTCCGTCTTCATTACCAAGGTAAACTTTCCCATCGGCCACGAGACTGGATCCCCAAATGTGGCTGAGGGTGTCGTGAACCCAATAGAGCTCACCCGTATTGGCATCGAGGCAATGAAGCACGCCGGAATAGTCGGCAATAAAGAGCAGGCCGTCATCGGTCACCGAAGGTGTTGAAATGGTCCTTTTTATGCCGTCGTAGGTCCAAATTGCACCGGATGGATTCGCAACTTCGCCTTCCGCGTCGGCGCTGATACAGCTCAATAGGCCAACGCCTTCACCGTGTTCTGGATCCTGTCCGATCGCGGCATAGATTTTTCCGTTGTGATAGACTGGGGTGGCGATGAATTCGCTGGGTCCAGGGTAGGTGGCATACTTCACCTTCTCGCCGGAGTCGTTGACCCGATACTCTTTCTTATTGCCGTCATAACGAAAGACTTCCGGAAGAATGTCGAAACCCTCTTCATCTTTGACGGTTTCAGGTTTGAATCCGTAAACGAAGCCGTCACCGGCGCCAAATAGAACCATTTTTTTGTCCTTGTGCTCAACGTAACCTGGTGAGCCCCAGTTGCAGTGCATGACGCGTTGGCCAATGCCGGATCCCTCTTCCCCGACGAGCTCTCCAGTTTCCTTGTCCAGCGCCACGAGGCAGGGCGAAAGCGGGGCTGGAATGTTGATGTGTGACCAATCCACACCGTTCGAAGTCGAGGCGAAGATGTGTTTTCCGTCGGTGGCGACCGAAGAGCTGGTCACGTTGTGGGGAAAAACGCCAAGCTCACTGCGGAGGTCGAATCCCCAGATGATGTCAGCATCGTTTTCGCCCTGTTCAACCAGAGCCACATTCGCCTTACCATCCAGCCCCTTCGCTGCATACTCAGCTTCTTCCGTGAAAGGGCCGGCGTTGCCGTCAGCGAGGCCGTTCATATCAAAACAAAGCACTTCGCCCCGGTTGGTTACCACGTAACCCTTCCCGTCATCAATGAGCGGGGAGGAACACATGCCCAAAAACTCCCAGTCAGACACCTTGCCTGCTCCAAGCTTCGGTGTTGTGAGTTGCCAGAGGTAACCACCGGTCGCCTCGTCGAAACACATGATGACTCCACGATCTCCAATGATTCCAGGATTTCTCGGTTCCTCATTATTGGTCCCGACAAGCACCTTTCCTTCCCCTATTGTCGGCGTTCCGTAGGTCTGCGATCCGAGTTTCGCCACCCATTTCAGCCCCTTGGCCGACGCGGTGATTTCTTCGAGGGTTTTCCCTTCGCCGGCATCCATTTCAGCTGGAAGTCCAGTAACCGGGGAAACCATGTTCTTGCTGTTGTCGCGGCCCCACTGTTTCCAGTCGGCATAGGCGGTTGAGGTGATTGCAACAGCAATTGCTGTTTTCAGAATGGCGGTTTTGTTCATTGGTCGATCTCTGGAAAAGTAGGTTTGGAAAACAAAGTGCCGAAATACTCAAAAAGGGATATTTCGGAAGGCCTGCATGGGGCCGTCAATTCAAAGGGGGCTCTAGTTTTGGGTGATTTCGATGTTGTCGATGAAAACGCTCTTTTGGCTCTGTGGAGAGAAGCCGAACAATCCGGGGGCACCCTTCTTGTGGGCCTTCTTGTGCTCGACTTCGATTGTCCAAGTATCAGGCTCGCCCGTTCCCTTTTCCCAAGCTTTTGCGCGAACCACTCCCGAGCCGTCATCGTTGAGGTCGACCCGCATCTTCAACGTATACCAACTGTTTGCCTTGATCGGGAAACTGACGCTCTGCTTCACTCGTTCGTGATTTGAGCTCACCTCAAGAAGGTTTGAGTTTCCAATCAAGGAGCAGTTGTAGCGTTGGTTGATTAATCCCACCGTGGATTTCACCCGCCGGTTTCCATCCGTCATCAAATCGGCCTGGATCGTATAATTGCTGGAGTCAGGGTGTCCGATAAAGCTCTGGCAACGCTGAAAGAGGATGTTGTCCAACGTTTTGGCCAGGACCTTGTTGCCATCCAAATCGCGAACTTCCCACTTCAAGCGCGCGCCAATCCAAGGCAGTGGTGGAAAGGAGAATTTAAAACCCTCCGCATGGTCAACCGTGAGATCATAGCTCTCAAAATCCTCCGAAATTGGCAGAGCTTCGATCACTCTTCCACGAACAAAACCCGACTTGCCATCTGCGGTCCCCTTGAACATTCCCGCCGATTCCGAAGCGGATTCGGTTGCAACCAAGACACCTTGATCGTCAAAGTCCGCGTCCAGTTTCGCCTTCACCTTCGCAGTAGGCGGAATGAACTTCTCCCACGTGGCTGAGGAGACTTCCCCGACTGCGTTTCCGTTGGCGTCTACCGACGTAATTAAGAAATCGACTTTGTCGCCGGGTTCGAGCAAGACATCCGAAGGCACCGCCCGAATTCCTGTCACGGGTCCCTTCACGATGGGCTCAGACTTGGGAAGGTCTCCCCAGGTGATGCCGTCGTTCTCGAACTTGAACGCGTAAAGTTTGCTCATCGTGTGGACATAGACCCAGCCATTGCAAACAGCGGGCGAACCGAGGCAATTCCCTTCCATGGGGATCTTGTGGAGAATCTCCGGGCCTTCGTCACTTGGGCGAATCACGAAGAGCTTCTCCAGATTCATCGGAACAATCAGGAGACCGTCCACATAGGCCGGTGAAGCATGCAGTTGACCGGTATCCAGTTTTTCATGCCAAAGAATTTCTCCGGTATCAGCCACCATGCAGAACAATTCTCCTTCGTGCGAAACCTGATAAACGCGATCTCCCACCAGGACCGGGGAGCTGGTGAACATTCCGAACGGCTGGCGCCACCGTTCGACACCCTCCTCAATCCGCGGCGCCCCTTTCTGCATGGGGTCAACCACGCCTCCTGAATTGGCGTCGTCGCTTGGTAAATTCAGGGCGAACATCCGACCAATCTCCGTGGTATCCAAATTCTCCTTGCCGTGAACTCCAATGAGTTTGTCTCCGTGGATGAGAACCGAAGAGTTGATTCCGCCCATCGACATCTGGTAGCGCCACAGAGGTTTTCCGTCAGCCAGATTTACGCAAACCAAGTTACCGCATCCGGTGCCGGCGTAAAATACCTGGCGCCCGTTGCGAACCGTCACGACCGGCGAAGAAAAACTGGTGTCCTTGAGAAAGGGCGGGCCCACTCCCGGGGTTGAAGACCAAACCAATTCCCCGGTGTTCTTATCAAAGCCAAAAAAGCGATCTCGCGCAGGACCGTCCGCTCCCCAGTAACTGGTCACAGCCCGGGTGATGAGCAAATCGTCGACGATGACGCATGAACCAGCTCTTCCGTTGGGGAACGTCAGTCGCCCAAAGCGCTCCATCATGGAAATCTCCCAGAGAAGGTTTCCATCCCGGTCGTGACAATTCAGCAGCCCATAAGTTGTATGGAGAAAAATATTCCCCGTCTCCGGATCCACAACTGGTGCACCGATCGCGTAACGATCGTAAACCGTGTCACTGATGAAATCGCTGAAGGTTCGCTCCCAGATCACCTTGCCCGTTAACGGGTCCAAGGCGGACAAAACTTCCTCCAGATCCGGACCTGATCCGCGATAGCCCCATGAATACATCTGCCCATCGTGAATGACCGGTGTCCCACGACCTGCAATTTCCCGGGTCCAAGCGGGTTCAGGATTGAATTTTCCGTTTTCATACTGCTCTAAACTTACCCCCGTTTGAAGAGGGCCACGCCAGTGCAGCCAGTTACCTTTGTGGGGATCCTCCTGAGCAAGCAAAGCAAGTGGGAGGAGAAGGAATGTAATGGTCGAGGTTTTGAAGATCATAGAAAAAGCGATCTGAGCTTGTGGAGGGGTTTTCCAACAGATGGTGGTCAGTTGGACAAAAAATCGTTGCGACGCTAGTAGGGCCGAATTCTGGATGCAAGAGCAGATTTATCTTAGCTGCTCAAAGGGGGCTGAATGGGGATTCCCAGCCAAGATGGAAACACCAGTTAATAACCGTGGCGCAAGTGTCGCCAGATCGAAAAGCGCTCACTTCTGCCATCGCTGCCTCGCCGGGTTCCTTGCCAGCTCACGGTATCGTTCGATAATTGCTTTTTCAGGAACACTTCAGCCGTCCTGGAAGGACCGTCATACTCATCGAAATAGAGTTGGCCGGTGCGTGGGTTGACGCCCTCAAGCATGGCGTAATGATCGGCACCTTGCCGATTAGGTGGCGCGAAATAGTAGAGGCCAATCACGGTGTTCGAATCCAACCAGCGAAGGGCAACCTTCATCTGATCTCTGCCCGTGTATCCGTGGTAGAACTGAGCAGGCGAATCAAACTCCATGTAAAATGACGAGATCTCGCGCAGGGCAAAAAACGCATTCAATTCGTATTCCTGTCGCCCCATCCCCAGCGCCAGACCCTCCCGGAGATCCAGCAGGTCTGCGCCAGCCGGCCCCAGGAATGACTGCACGACTTGGATTCGCCGATCCAGTCGCTCGAGATCCGGGGTATCGGTTCGGTCATCCCAAAGCGGATCGATCCTCGGTCCATAAAGAAAGCCCTCAAAAAAGTTCGTAAACTCGTTGCGTTCCCTCCCCTCGCCATAACCCATCGGGCCGGCGTTGCTTTGAAACGGAATCAAGAGGGCCGCAGAAACCGCCCAAACCTGCAATTGAAGTGCTGTTATTGTGTTCATGGCATCTATTTTTCCTAAAGGCCAAGTGCACGAAAGGCAACTGATTCAACCTGAACAAAAGGGCTGCATTGTTGGTCTTTCCTTGCTTGTCGTGTCGCATTCATGCCAATTTTCCCTTCAGAAAGGCTAGATTGACCGCCCCACTTCTCCCAAACTCTTAGTCACGATGAAAGACCCCCAAAAACCCAAAAACACCTTCTGCGGCACTACCCGGCGGGATTTTTTAAGCTCTGTCGGAGGCGGGTTTACCAGCACTGCGTTGACCGGCATGCTTGCAGCGGACGGCTTTTTCAATTCCGCCACCGGTGCGACGGCGAACCCGCTGTCCGCGCGGGCACCCCAGCGCTCCGGCCGTGCAAAATCGGTTATTTTCCTCTTCATGTATGGCGGACCAAGCCACATCGACACTTTTGACTACAAGCCTTCGATGTATGGAATGGATGGCAAGACGATCGATGTCAAAACGTTCGGTCGTGGGGGGCGCAAAAACCAAGGGCGAATCGTCGAACCCAAATGGAAGTTCAAGCAATACGGAGAATGTGGGAAATGGGTGAGTGATCTGTTCCCGAATGTGGGCACCTGCGTCGATGATATCGCGTTCCTGCATTCCATGACCGCAGACTCTCCGATCCACGGATCAGCCCTTTTGATGATGAATTGTGGTTCCGTCATCAGCGGCAAGCCTTCGCTCGGGAGCTGGGTCAACTATGGACTCGGCAGTGTAAACGAGAATCTTCCCGGATATGTCGTGATGCTCGATAAGTCGGGTGGGCCGATCTCGGGAGCCAAAAACTGGACCAGCGGCTTCATGCCGGCTGGCTATCAGGGAACCGTGTTTCGCAGTCAGGGAGATCCCATTCTCAACCTGAAAAATGTGAAGGGAATGGCCGATCAGGAACAGCGGATCCTTATCGATTCCTTGAACCAGTTGAACAACGACCATCTGCAGAAGCGCTACGACAACACCAACCTCTCGGCGAGGATCTCCAGCTACGAATTGGCTTATCGAATGCAGGCGACGGCTCCCGAGGCGATTGATCTCGAGCAGGAAACCGAGGAAACCCAAAATCTTTACGGGTTGAACCATCCGAAAACCGAAGACTTTGGCAAGAAGTGCCTGATGGCGCGGCGTTTGGTTGAGCGCGGAGTCCGCTTCATCCAGCTTTATTCAGGCGGCGCTCACAATGACCACAACTGGGATGCGCACGGCGACCTCGAGAACAATCACAATCATCACGCCGGTGCGACCGACAAACCGATCGCCGGTCTGCTCAAGGACTTAAAGCGTCGCGGATTGCTGGAAGATACTCTCGTGGTATGGGGCGGAGAATTCGGCCGCCAACCAACGGCCGAGTACGCCAAGGGCACGGGACGCGACCATAACAGTTACGGATTTACCATGTGGATGGCTGGAGGTGGCGTCAAAGGTGGTGTTAGTGTTGGGAAGACGGATGAACTTGGAAGCGCAGCGGTAGAGAACCGTTATCACGTCCGGAATCTGCATGCCACGATCCTCGATCTTCTCGGTTTTGATCCCAATCATCTCACCTTTTTCCATGGGGGCCTCGATCACCGTTTGGTCGGAGTCGAAGGCGGTGAGTCGATTCCTGAGGTCATCGCCTAGCTGGAGGCGTTTCAAAAAGAGGCGCAACTCGCGCGTCCGTCATCATCTTGAACCGCTCCCTAACCCTGCCAACAAGGCTTGGGCTCGTTTTGGGTGGATTTCGCCTTGGTCCGCCATGGTTAGGATAAATTTTGAGCTAATCGTAATAAAGCCTCTCTCACAGCTTCGAGAATTCTCAATTTGGTGTCGCAAAAGGGTTGACGCTGGTTTTTGAGAATGTTTCAATCCGGCCTCTTCTTGAACCGAAGAGGAGAAGCACACTCACACACTCGCGAAAGGTCACCCTACCTTTCGCTGCCGCCGTAACGGGGGCACAATTCAACACATCGACATGGAAAATATGATCAAACGCAACCTTTTGGTGCGAGCGAGCGTCGCTACAGTTCTAGCGATCTCCGTTCCTCTAGGAACTCAAGCCGAAGAAAAGCGAGGCCTCGGAAAACTGTTCGGCAAAAAGAAGGCGGAGACCGTGATTCAGGCCGACTCCAGCCCGGGCGCGACAGTTGCCCAAGTCGAATCCACTCTGGTTTCCGGGGGCACTGAAGCCGTTTCAGCAACGGAAAGGTATCCGGCGCTTCTTACCAAGGACTACCGCGAAACGCGGGCTGAGCGTGATTTGAACGAGCATATTGATCAGATTTACGCGGAGTACGAAGTATCTGTGCAGAACCTTACCGCGGCGGATCTTCAGCTTTCCTCTCTGCGATCACTTCCTCCGGTCCCTTCGGATTTCAACGCCCCTTGGAGTTCCAACATTCGACGCCCAATCTACGACGACCGCCAACTTCGTCAGGACTTGGTTCAGGTTTATGGGACTGCGCTTCAGCACTCCAACTCCGTCAAAGTGTTTAGTGAGCTTCCATTGATTCGGGAGACCGCAATCCAGGAAGCGATGGGTGATTACGATTTCCGTGCGTTTGGTGAACTCCAAATCAGTCACAAGGACGAGCCTACCAGTAGCGAGTTGACGACGGGATTCACGGGCCGGTTCCTCGAGGATCTTGGTCAATTGGATTACGGGATCAAGAAACGGATCGCAACGGGCGGCGAGATTACCTTGTCGAATCGGATCAGCACGCTCGACAGCAACTCCACCTTCCTTGACCCCAACCCGCAAACTGCGAGTGAGGTCGTTCTGAGTGTCGTTCAGCCGTTGGGTCGTGGAGCTGGAATCGCCTACAACCGGGCAAGAATTAAGGTGGCAAAGCTGGATTCTGAGCTCGCTGCTGCGGAATACCTCCGTTCGTTGGAGTCCCACCTTCTCGAGGTAAATCGCGCCTACTGGCAAGTTTATCTCGCCCGGGCCGCTTTTCTCCAGAAGAAGTCGTTGGTCAATGAAACCAGCGGAATCGTGAATGACCTGAGTGAGCGTGGCGATGTCGACACCGGAGCGACCAAGAGTGCGCTTTTGAGGGCTCAAAGTTCGTTGGCACAGCGTCAAGCCTCCTTGATCCGGGGTGAAATGGCAGTGCGGAACTCCGAAGAGCGACTGCGAGCCCTTGTGAATGATCCCAAATTCCAAATGGGCAGTGGGGGTGAATTTATTCCATTGACTCGTCCGATCGTAAGTCGGCCGGTCAGTGACATTCAAGCCACCGCAAGAGCCGCTCTCTATCACCGGGCCGAAGTGGTGCAGGGATTCAACCAATTGCGGGCTGCCGGAATCCGCCTGGATATCCAGAAGAACGAAATGAAGCCTCAACTCAACGTGATCGCTGAAGTTCGGAAATCAGGAAACGATGCATTCCGTGATTTGGGAGGAGCATACACAGACAGCTTCCAGCACGGGACCGGTTGGTTGGCTGGAATGACCTTCGAATCGAGCTTGGAAAAGAATCTCGAAGTCGCACGGTTCAAGCGACGCGAATACGAACTTCGCCAGCAAACGCACCAGTTGCGCAGCACGATCGATCAAATTCTTTTGGAATCCGTTGTCAGCTATCGGGAGTTGATGACCGCTTACCGCGACATGCAAGGTCGTTGGCAGGCGGTTCGAGCCAGTCGCGAGGAAGTGCGTGAGTTGAAAGAGCGCTTGGATGTTGATACCGATGATCAAAATACGGTCGGGAACCAACTGCAGCTCATTCTCGATGCCATCGAGCGTAACCAGGTGGCTGAGGAGTCGTTCCTCGTCAGTATCGTGGCTTACAACACCGCATTTGCTTCGGTCGAAAGGGCCAAGGGAACGCTTCTTGAATATTACGATATCGACATTGCTCGTCAGCAAACGGATAGCTGGAAGCGTCATCGTCAGGTGCTCGAGCAGATCAAGGCTGGCATGGGTTCCGCCGATCACGATGTGGCAGTCGAAGGCGGAGAAGACGCCAGTTGGACTCGCCACCGTCAGGCGCTTGAGCAGCTCAAGAAAGAGCGCGGCATCCAATAGTCTGGCGATTAGGGCCATCCGGCTCAACTCAATTCTTTCAAGCAAAGAGGCCCCGAAAAACGGGGCCTCTTTTTTATTCTCGAATGATTGGCGACGGGTGTTTTAGTCAGACACGACGATGCCCATTTCTCGCGTCGTGTTTGGCGGGACGGGAGGCGCTTTCGGGCCGCCCCTAGGATTCCTTGTGGTAGTAAACCTTCACAAATTGCATGTGCTTGTCGTCATCGAACCCGCGCTCCATGAACTTCTCCGATTGATCAATGAATCCCGAAGAAAAGCGAAGATCGACCCCAACATCCAATTTCATCCGGCCTTTGAGGCGTTTCTTGGCCTTGGTGGCCTCCTTTTTGGACACATCAAAACTGCTATCGAGCGTATGGCCGCTCTCCTCCTCGTATTCGTTCTTGAATGAGGTGAACTGTTCGATCAGTCCCGGGTCTTCAAGTGCTTCATTCTGAAACTTATCGAGATTGAAATTGTCGGTTTCCGTCAGATACGACAAGGCCTTGTTGGCAACCTCAATCCTTTCTTCCTGCCGAGTTTCTTCAGGCAAGCCTTCTTCGGCAAAGGCCACGCAAAGTTCCGAGTAGCGTCGTGTGAGGTAGTCTTCATTCTTGACCGGCATCGCACCAACGAAGTCACGATTCCAGAAATTGGTCTCTCCGCCCGCCTTGTCGAAAAGATAGACGTGAAAGCCGTGCTCCCGCTCGCAGTTGATGATCAGACACCCTTTATCGATTTTGTCAGGATAAATTCCCTGTTGGGTGGTCAGCTTCAAATCGCCCTCGTGAACCGCAACCTGAAGAAACGGCACTTTGCTCTCTGACTTGATGATACTAAGCGCCTGAAGACTGTCGCCGCCCACCGTGATGTTGTCGATCAGGGCCACGCAAAGATCCCCCGGTTTGATATTCGGGTGGTTCGATTTGGCGTACAAATGCTTCGCAATGAGTGCGCCGTTTTCCAGGAGTGTGTCGTTGTTATCAAAAATTGCCGTTGCGTAGGCAAAGAGCTCGTTTTGGCGCAGATCCCCATGGTGGGTGAGTTGATGTAACTCCAACGAACGAAACGACTTCAAGAAACAATGCGTGAGCAGTTCAGCCTCTGAATCGTTGAATTTGCACAACGTTTTCGAGGTTTGTAGCGGCTCTTCCCGGAGCGAGTTTCCGACTTTCGCCAGCGTCATCATTCCGAGCGCGGCTTCCTTAAAATTAACCTTCTGAGACATAGACTGCGGCTGTAATCCAAGCGGTTGGCGCAATCAAGCCTAACAACTCAACAACTTGTCTTTATGCGCGCCATCTTCCAGCCAGGAATCCGACTTGTGAAGCGGAAATTGCGGGTCTAGCATCAACCGATCTTCCTTTGATATCGTGACGCCGACGCAAGTTCTATGACCGATCAGCAATCCACGGGAGCCATCGTAATTGGTGGCGGATTGACGGGCCTCTACGCCGGCCTAACTCTTGCTCGGGCGGGAACCCGGGTGACCATTCTGGAAGCCGAAGAAGACCTAGGTGGGAGGATTCGGGGGCACCGGGTTGGTCAAAACACGCTCACGCTTGGCACCCAGTTACTGCAATCCTTTGATCGGGTGATTTTTGACGATGTGACCAGCCTGCTGACGCAACGGGCGGAGGTTGAGCCCAGCGAGAGCATCTTGTGGGGCGGTCAGCGATTCGCCTATCCCCTATCTCTCGATAATTTTTTCAAAGGCCTTTCGTTCGCGGAAAAGGTTGGAGGGGCGTTGGGGAAAAGTGGGGCGACGCTCGGTCAAAAGGTATCCAAAAAGCCACCAATTGATGCAGAACATGCCCTGGCCAGACTCTATGGAAGTGCGCTGACCAGGCGCTGCTTCTCGAATTGGCTCGATGTGTTTTTTGGCAGACCGGGCAAGGAGCTTTCTCCGGAAATCATTTCTCTTCTCCTCCCGCAACTGCCTCACACTTCCAATTTCGCGGATTCCGTTGAATCTCTGGGATTGAAGGCGTTCGATTCGGATCTTCTGGACCGTGAAGTGCCTGAACATTCGGTTTACTTTCCGACAAGTTCAGGGGTGCTTGCGACCGCTCTGGCTGCCGCGATTCAGCGCGCGGGAGGCCGGATTATTTGCAACGCGGAAGTTGTGGGGCTGGATGTTGAAGACGGTGAAATTCGTTCCGTTCAGTGTCGCGACAAGATGTCGGGATCCGAAGAACCGACGATTCATCAACTCCCCTGCGAAGGAGTCATTTCAACCATCTCGGTCCGGAAACTGGTAAAGGCTTTCAACACACATGCACCGGCCCAGATCCATGCGTCATCGCTTCATCTACAGCATCGAGGGCACGTCTGCTTTGCCCTTGTATTAAGCAGATCGAACTGTTTGGAGGAAATCTCTCTTCAGGTCCGAGATCAGCCATTTTTTCGGATTTCCGAGCCCAAAAATGCGGGGCAACAGGTCGCTCCGGTTGATCAGACCATTCTTTTGGTCGAGGCGGCTACAGAGCCAAATTCATCGTTCTGGAATGGAGATGAGCAGGCGTGGTCTGAGATTCTCGATGCACTCGAACATCTGGGGATTTGCAAACGAGCAGAAGTTGTCTCCCGGCACCACCTTTCGGATCCGATGGGCATTCCGATTTACCGTTTAGAGTTCGAAGAGCATCGGGATCGGCTCTTCAGCTACTTTGCCCGTTTTCCGAACCTGCAGTGCGCCGGGCCTGGTGGCACGTTTTCCATGATGCGGCCCGACCAGGCGATGAAGTCGGGGGCTCGCGGGGCAGAGCTTCTCTGTGAGGTTCTTTAGAAGGCTATTGCCATTCGCGTGCGAGAGGAGCATGATGAGATATGCGCTCTGTAGTATTGCTACTGTTGTTCCAGATCTCGGTCTGTGTGGGCGAGGAGCTTGCGCGTCAGGAATTTCCCACCAATTACGCTCCCGCCCCGGACATCCGGGCGGCACTTGAAGAGGTGCTTTCACCGGAGGGGCGCTTTGTGGTGCTGGGCAATAAGGGCAAAGTCCTGGTGATTGATCGTGCAGCTCATCTGAAAGCTGCTTCGGAGGCTCTCTCCGCGATGGATTCCCCAAACCCTGAGGTTCAACTTAGTCTGGGAGTCAGGACCGGTGGCCAGCGCCGTCCCTCGGGCAACACGAATGTTCTGGGGCCAGTCCAATCACGCTCAAGTTTTCCGTTTCCGACTGAATTCGATCCACCACGTATTCTGGTTGGTCCAAATGGAACCTATGCGGTGATTCCCGCGCATCCCAAGAATTTTCAACGGCGCAACCTTGGGGTGACGATGGAGACTGATGCAACCATCAACCCGGACGGGAGCATCAACCTTTCCATCAATCGGGAGGATGTAGAGTTCCAGGGCTTCATCAACTACGGCTCGCCCATTCTCTCTTTGGGGAACGCCGCTTCGATGCCGATTCTCAATCAAACCGGCAATCCGATGTTTTTTGCCCCCTTCATCACGGAGAACAAGATTTTGGTGCCCATTTTTGAAACGACCCGCATCGCAACCTCAGTCGTCGTTTATCCTCAGCTTCAGGATGACTTCGTTCGTTTGCATCTTCTCCCGGAGCTAAGCGTAAGTGAGGAGGAGATGGGATGGAAGAATCGTCGAATCCAGCTTCGAGAATTTCGGACGGTCATTGACCTCCAAAATGGCAAGGTCGCGACACTTTCCGGCTTTACCGGCGCGCCCAAGGATTTTGGAGAGCATTTTTTCAGCACGGCGAATGAGGCTGATGGGGCTACACAAATCGTCCTGAAGGCACAGGTTCGTCCAGCAAAGAGTCCGGAGAAGAGGGAACAACTCAAGGATTGATCGGAGCGCCGATCCCGGCCAGCCAAACCAGAAGCTGCACGACCAGGTAGCAGACTCCAATCGAGACAAGGAACCCGATCCAGTCTTTCGGTCTTGGCTTGGTAAACTCCCAGTCGGTTCCGGGGAATAATCGCTGGCTCTCAAAACGGCCGGGTTGAGAGTAGGATTTCTCCAGGTTTCGCAGATCTACGTTTGGATCACGGTTCACTTCGGTTTTCATCTTCGCGAAATAGCGGTTCAGGGCCTTTTGGTCGTCACGGGGCGTGCAGAGGCTCGCAATCAACAGGATCAGAAATGGCAGAACCAGTCGGAGCGGAAGCCGCAAAGTCTCCAATGTCGCCTTTGAGGCGCCGGAGAGGTCGAATCCCAACCCATAGTAGAGCAGGAAATCCACATTGAGAGCGCCTCTTCCGCTTTTGGCGCTGACATCCTCCTGAATCGTCGTGGTGGTGTTTCCCTCAACGGCTTCCGAAACGGTTTTCAGCTTTGTTTCACCCACGCGTTGAATTCCTCCCTTCCAGAAAATGGAGGCACCTCCGGTCCTGGTTACAACTTCTATCAACTCTCCCAAGTTGGCGGCGGGTGGTTCCGGAATTCGAGTAAGGAAGGTGGGTTCACTTTTGGCTTCGGGAGATTCTGACACCCCCAACCATGCCTCATGACGTGCGACATCGGCAGCCGTGGCTGGTCTTTTTGTTGTTTTGGTTACGAGGTGAGTTGTGGCGGTTAACTCAGGATTGGTCCTCATTCCCGGGACGATCTGGGGGAGTAGCGGAGGTAGCACGAAAAAGAGGAAAAAGGTTATCGAGATGGTAATCCATACTGCGGTCCGGTTCGCGCGCCGCCAATACATCCCCACCCAGAATGGAGCGGCGAAAAGGATCGGCAGTTCGACCGCTAATTTGAACTGCCCAAATACATCGGACATCGTTAGTGCGATCACCGCCGCCCCGACAATGATGAGCAGGCCTGTCAATCTGGCGAGGAGAAGGTACTGCCGTTCGCTCGCGTTCGGGTTGATGTAAGGCGCATAAAAATTGCGAACGACCAAGGCCGAAGTCACGATCATGTAAGTATCGGCGGAGCTCATCATCGCGGCCATCAGGCACGCCAGCATCAATCCAACAAGCCCAAGGTTCAGCGGTCCAAGAATCTCCCGGGCGGCAACGCCCCACACCCGATCCGGATCGAGTGCAATCTCAGCATTTCCGGCCAGGAGCGCCAGGGCAATCAAGGCGGTGATGGCCCAGCCAACCGTGCAAAGACGCTTTAAAAAATTTCCGGTCACCAAGCCGATCCGGGCTTCATCCTCGCTCTTTGCAGATCCGCCGCCCGTTGCGATGAAATGCGGGTTCACGACGATTCCGATCAACACGAGCAGGGTAAGTGAAACAATATACTGAATCGGGAACTCCCCGGCGCTGGGGCCGCCAAACAGGCTGAAGTAGTCGGACGAGACCCGTTGATGCATGATCCCGAAACCGTCCATGATCGACTGCGTCGCAGGATCTCCAAACTCTTTGACCAATGCCCATAGGCCGAATGGAATCAGGATAATGGAGAGAATGATGATAAAAATGCCCTGGATCAGGTCAGTCCAATACGCGGCGGTCAGCCCTCCCAACACTCCGTAGACAATCACAATCAAGGAGATCGTCGGCACGAGGATGAACTTCAATTCCAGCCCCCAAAGTTGGTCGATCCCCATGAGCGGAACTGCGAATTTGGCGATCGCGCTGAGCATCGTTGAGAGATAGAACATGTAAAAGACGATCGCGAAGAGGGTGAACGCGAAGCCCAGGCCCTTGGATTGATAGCGCTCCACAAACCAATCCCCGAGCGTGAGGTGGCGCATTCGTCGATACCAAACCGCCGTGATCCAATAGATTGGAGTCACAAAAAGCCACATGAGGGCCGACCACACACCGCTGAGTCCACTGGTCCATACCGTTCTCCCGACGGTGACGGGTTCATGAGCCCCGGTCCCGGCGCCAAACGCTGCAAAGGTCTGCAACAGCTTACCAAAGCCGCGTCCGCCCATGAAGTAGTCCTCCTGCTTCTTCACTTTTCGCATCGCCCATAAACCGATTGCGACCATGGTGATGAAGTAGGTAACGAGAACGAAGTAATCGATGGGGGTCATGGGCGGGGTTCAGGAACTGGAACGACCCTAGAAGTTTTCGAATCCGGCAACAAGGATGTTTTCTGCCCGGCAGAATTCGCAAAATTGATAAAGAGTTCTTCAAGCTCTCGCAAAATTGACATTATCTGCTTCCAAAGTAATTTATGACTTTGTCATGAGCACTAACCGCCCCATCAAGCTCTTTATTGGTTCATCAACGGAATACTTGGACGTCGCCGAGACCGTCAAAGCCAAACTTTCCCAACAGCCGTGGATTTCGCCGCAATTGTGGACGGAGGTATTCCCTCCCGGGGCAACTGTTATTGAAGGGCTCGAAGATGTTCTCCGCGAATTTCGCTATGCCGCGTTCCTGATCGGCGATGAAGACAAGGCCTTGATTCGACGCAAGCGGGAGTCTGTAACCCGCGACAACGTCTGGTTTGAAGCTGGACTGTTTGTGGGGCGAAGAGGGCGCCAGAACACCTTTCTTTTTTATCCCTTCGACCGGAAGCCAAAAATGCCGTCAGACCTGGAAGGATTGGTGCTGTGTCCTTTTGAAAAGGGCAAAGGAAAGCAGGCCCTACCCGACGTGGAGAGGGCGTGCCAGGAGGTTGTTACCTCCATCCAAAGGAAGGAGCAAAATCCTCGTGTCGCCCTGAACGAAGCGGTGGAAATGCTGGAAGAGGCCCGAAGATTGGCGGCCGCTCCGAACCGTGACGTGAACAAGAAGTTTGCGCGTCTGCTGGCTGAGGCCTTGGATTGCATCGAGCGGCATGGTCAGGATTGCGTTGACGCGCTCGAGACGCATTTCGATCAATTGGTCAATTCGGCGCTCGACGTGGTCGAGGAGAATCCGAATTTCGCGCCCTTGATCGCCTCAGAAGAGAGTCTCGAGGACTTTGCCAATGACTTTTACAGGCTCCTGCAGAGGACCAAACAGTTGGCGAAGTTTGACGACATCTTCCTGCCTCCCTTTCTTCCCGCAATTACCCGATTCGCCTATCCTCCGGCCATCGAAGCAATGACCCATCAACTTCGTTCGCTTTCCGACTCGCCCTTTCCGAAAGAAGTGCGCGAACACGCGGCCGATCTTCTTGCTCAGACTCACCAGCGCTGGCTTGCAACTCTTCCATGAGCTTTTGAAGCCGAATCCGAAACTTCTCCGCCGCTGACTCGGTGAGAACCCGGTCCGGTAATCCGTGGAAAATATCGTCGAGGAGCTGGCTGAGGTAAACCATGGTTCGAATCATATCCTTCCCGGTTTATAATTTCAATAACTAAAAAGGTGGAAAATGCCTTAGTTTCTACTATTTCTGATTATTCAGCTCCAAAAATAAGAATTTTCTTATCGCCCCGAGCGAATCCTTCAGCTTTCTCGTGCCAGAAGGGCGGCAAAAGCTCCATCAAATCCATCTCTCCAGGGGAGAACCGCCTCCATTGAAATCAACGCGAACTGCGGATTCTTGAGAAGGAATTGCTCGACCACCCCTTCATTCTCTTCGCGGTCAATACTGCAGGTGCTGTAGATGAATTTTCCTCCGAGTGCGATGGCTGAGGAGACCGAGGATAGTATGTCGAACTGCAATTTCGCAAGTTCCTCAAAGTCCCGTTTTCCCAAACGCCAGCGCACATCGATTCGGCGTCGAATGACACCGGTATTGCTGCAGGGAACATCGACAAGTGCTTTTGAAAATTGCCCCAACTCCTCTCGTTGGGCATCGTTCAGTTCCAACCAATTGATCGTCGCGGTTTTCGAGCTCTGGACGCCAAGACGTTTCAAATTCTCTGACATTCTCTCGACTCTCCTGGGCGAAGAGTCTGCGGCCAGAATGCTTCCCTGATCTTTCATCCGGCAGGCAATCGCGAACGTCTTCCCTCCCGGCGCAGCGCAGGCGTCGAGAACCCGATCGCCCGCTTGCGGGTCGAGCATTCGAATCGCCAGCGCGGTGGAAGGATCCTGTGCGTAGACTTGCCCTTCCTGAATTGCCTTCTTGGGCAAGGCGCCATGCGCGCAGAGATAATCAGGATCACTCGGCACAGGGGAAACGTCCTGAAGGGCCTGGGTTTCCTTTCGAAGCGTATTGATCCGCAAGTAAACGGGAGATGGCCGCTGATTCCATTCCCCCAGCGCGATTGCATCGTACTCTCCAAAGTCCCTTTTCCACCGCTTCCACAGAAACTCGGGAATCGACAGGCGAATCGCCGGCGGCAGCGAGCCGACTCGCTTCTCGATTTCCTCTTTCTCCGCCAACGCCCGCCGAAGGACGGCATTAACCACGCCTTTTGCCCAACCATTTGCCAATTTCACGGTTTCATTGACCGCGGCATGAGCGGGACTCTCCATGAAGAGAACCTCCGCGATCCCCAATCTCAGCACTCGTTTCGTTTTCGGATCCAGTTTTCCGTCCGTCAACTCTTTGACCAAGTGATCGAGGAGCGTTCGGTTCCGGATCACCGTGTAGACAAGTTGTTGGAGCAAGGGGCGGTCATTCTGACTCAATACCTGCTTGCGCACCCGCTCTTCAATCAGATCAGCAGCATACGTATCGCCCTGTTCCCATTCTCGAAGCAGTTCGAGCGCTACTCGTCGGGCAGGTCGACTCATTGGGAGGCCTTGGCTTTCGCTTTCCGCAATCTGGTGAAGGCAAAGAAGATAAGGATCAGAGCAACAATCCCCAAGGGGATGCTCAACAAGGGGCGATAAACAACCCAGGCAATTGCGATAACCATGAGCGAAATCGCCGCCGTGAGAATTCCCGCAATAAACCCGGTTCCGGCACCCACCACATTCCCAATGAGAGGAACCACATCGGCAAGAACCGAAAGCGGGCGCAGGATCGTCGCCAAGCCGATAAACATCACCAGCCATCCAACGAATCTCAATATCCAGGTGAAAAGCTTGTTCTTCTCCTGCTCTATCTGAACCACGCCTTCCTTCCCCAGCTCTCCCATCGCCAGTAGTCCGAAGCTCTTTCCGTTTTTGGCCAGGTAACGCTCAAAAGTCTTGCCCTTTTGATTGGCAATCACGCTGACCACCCCGGGCTCTACCAGTCTGAAGGTCACCTGGAAGTCACCAATCTGGGGACTGCTGTGATCCCCGCGATAGTAGGAATTACCGACGACAGCGAACTGCGAACGCTTTGCTTCCGGTAGGTTCTGGAAAGTCTCGTCGTTGAGCGTGATGGTCTCAGATCGATTCATCTGATTGATGAGAAACGGGGGGAGCTTGAAATTGCCAAGCGTGACATTTTTGGCGACCAGGGTGGACTCTTCAAAGGGGAATCGCGGGTTGATATACCCTTCTTCCTTGAATCGATTGGAATCGATCCACCGGTTGGCCCAAATCTTTTCGTAGTCGTAGGTTGTGACCGTTTCCTCACCCCCTCCCAACTTTTTCCGTGTCTCGGTCACCTTCTTCTCCTGCCATTGCAGCATCTGAACATCCCGCGTCAGCTTGATCGCATTGGCGGTGATTCCAAACTCCGCGTCCGCGAGAATCTCGTCGGTCGTTGCCAATCCCGTGGTATGGACGGGAAGTCCTTCATATTCCGAGCCGGGATTGTCTGCATCAACCGTTACAACCTCCTTAAGAAGCTGATTCAAGCCGGCGATCGTTTCCGCTGATCGCTTCTCATTGATCCACAAGACTGGAAAACCAATGATGAAGAGAATGATACCAATCACTACGCCCTTGATCGATTGACCAAGTCGACCAAACCAACTGGTGCTGGAAGTTTCGCGAGTCGCCATCGTCATCCCATTGCATCAGAATCGCCCCTTCACAAGTTGCCATTCTGTTAGGATTCTATTCGGGGCGGGGAAACATTTCTTGGTGGAGCTTGTAAATCCGGATCAGTTCCTGGATCGGGTGCTCATGATCATCAACTCGGATGTCTCGGAATCGATCATTCAACCCCGCGTAGCCCCACCCATCTTTTACGACGAGCAGACATGCCGACTGTTTTCCTCGCCTGTCGCCTCCGGCGTTCTGCCCAGCTTCAAGAGCGGCAAGTAATCTCGCCCCCAGCGCTCCCTTGCTCTTCAGGAACGCTTCCTCCATCGCTGTAATCACAGATTCGCCTGCCAGGAGATTCCCTTGGATTGCATAGCCCTCACCCACCAGATGAAGGGCTGCATCATCGCAGGCTAGCCCCGTATAAGCCGCAGACCGGCCTTTTGCTGACACAATGCCGAGTTGCCGCATCTCCTTATGGGGATCTGCGTCTGTCATGATTTTAACGACCTCCTCCGGATCCGTTCCCAGGCGCAGCAACTGCAATGCGATTGGCCCATATCTCACATTTGCGAGGGATTGAGTCGCGACGGCTCCAACTCCTGCCTCCGCCCACGGGACGATGGCTCCAACTCCAACGATTTTCGACTGCACCGCAATTCCCAACTCCCCGGTTTCCGGGTCCAGGGCAACTATCGAAAAGGTGTTTGCTCGATTCGGAGTCGAAATATCGCCGGCCTGACCCAGACCACAAAGACTCAAGATCAAAGCGGCGCTTCCCAGCAATCGCTTCGCACGGAATATCCGATGATGGTGGTGATGAAACCTCAATGAAGGGAACCTATGGCCTGAAGGTGCGGATGGATCCGTTAAAGGGATCTATCTGAACTGAAAAATAATTATAGATTTCAGTGGTCTGAGCACTTTCCGGGCGCTCTTCAATCATCGTAATATACCAATTTTTACTCTGCACATTGTCCGAGTTGCTATTGGCCATGTTGAGGTTCGTAGAGCCATCTGGATGAAAGCGGAAGGATCGATAGGACACTTCTTGGATTCCGCCGCCAAACCTGTTCAGATCACTCACGGTGGTCTCAGTTCCTCTCTCCAGTATCGAGGAGAGATTGCACCCTTTTGAGCTGCTCGTTGCGAAGATCAATGGATCATTCAAGGTATAAATTTCCGAAATGGGAACCAACTCGCCCTCCGGGCTGTATTGAAAAAATTGCATCGCGCGAAACTCTTTAGTCGGTTGAGCATTGTCCAGGTCTTGAAATTTATAGAACCTGACTTCAACATCCGAGTTGGTCGACAAGGCCTTTTGCTGGGCAAGGGTCAGCCAGTTTCTGAACATATCGCCTTGTGTCGCCAACTCGCTGGAGCGCATCAGGCTGAAGATGTTGGGAGCAGCCATCGCCAACAGAAAAGCGATGACGCTGATAACAACCATCAGCTCCGCCAAGGAGAAACCGTTAATCCTCTTCGAGCTGGGCTGAGGGCTTGATTTTTGAACATTCATCAGAAAAACGTCGTGGGTTTTAGGAATTGGAAGGAATCGGGGTCATCCACTTCGCGCCTTGAATCGCAACCGTGGTACTAAATACTTTGTAGCGGATTCGCATTCCTTCTGAAGATGTCGTTGCAGAAGTTTCTTCGAGAGCTTCGATCAGATCATCGATATCATCTTCGTATTGGGAAGAGTCTTTCATCCAGTTTCCCGACATGCCCAGTCGGTCAAAGAAGGGGCTGTCCCCATATTTTTCCTCGAGCCGTATCGCAGAAGTCTCGTCGATCGCCACCATCGTTACTCTAACCAATGGGGGAAGCTGATGCTTTAACAAGGAAGAGTTAGGGTCTTGGGACGCATCGCCCAAGGGGTATTGCGAATCGTATTTGTAGTTCTTGGAAAGGATGGCCTCATCCCGGCCGCCACCCCCATCAATCTCAGCGATCGCCTTTCGGGGCATGAAGACAAGGGTAAGAATGTTTTCGGCGAGGGGACGAGAATATTCTTCAAGATCGTGTTCCCACCAGTCTGTGAAAAACTTTCCCGTTCCAGTGTCCACGTTTTCCGCATGATTGACGTAAACGCGGTTTTCTTCCGACGGGGGGAGATACTCCATCAGTCGATACCGTTTGCGTTCCGGGGCTTCGACAAAACAAGGCCGGAAGGGTTCGTCGCTATTGAAGATCACATAGTAGCCGCGGGCATTCATCAAATTGGACAGTTGTCCATACTCCGAGCGATGACTAACTCCAAGCGGGGCTTGGAAAAACAGCGCATGCCCAGGCCGGTCTCCGCTTACTCCGGATAAATCATCAGAATAGGTGATTTGGAAATTGAGTTCTGACTTCACCTCAAACTCCGTCGGCGTGATGTTGTCCTCGTCAGTTTCCTCTTGTTCCACGTAGGTGTTCAGTGTGGCCTGACCCAAATTCTTGGTGATGATATCAAAGGCCACTCGAGCCTCACGAAACTGGGAGACCCTTCCCTGAGCCAGTTCCCAACTCCGTTGGGTTTGATCGAGAATTCCAACAAACATCAGCATGATCGCCGACAGAATTGTCATGGAAACCATCAGCTCAATTAAAGAAAAAGCCTGAGATTTGAGGGCGGGTTTTGGATTCTTCATCTGCTTTGAAACTTTGATGATCGAGAAAGGGATTAGGTGCCCGTCGCCATTGCGCGGTCGATCAGGCGGGTAATTCGGGCTTGATAAGTATGAATGTTCCTCCAGTTCACTTCATCGTCGAAATGTGCATCCCAGCTGCCTGCATCGGTGGATTCTTCATCAATGAATGAAGAGAGGATCTCCACGATCACCAGTTGTAGCTCATCCTGGTCCTTATCCGTCGCATCAAAGGTTGAATATGACGTGCCTCCCATTCGCTTTGGAAGTTGCGTCGGGGCCGAGCCGAAACCGGAACCTCCACCGCCGGGCTGCTCGGTCTTCGAGCTTCTCGGGACAATGATCCGGGCCACGTAATTCATCGTGTAACGGTCAGGATCGTCCTTGATCAGCTCTGAAATGTCGATTCCCTGATCGTCGAAGAAGCGGATTCGGTTTTCGTTGCTGTTGTACTCAAATCTCTTATCCCAATCGGTTAGCGATATCTCCGATATAATTTGCTGGTGAATTCGGGCTTCGATTGCGAGATCACCAGCTCTTTTCAAAGTCCGGATGCCCTGTGGGAGCATGCCCATTAACGCAACCAATGCAATCGATGCGATTCCGACGGCCAGCGTCACCTCGATCAGTGTAAAAGCTTCTCGAAGCCCTTTTTTTCGCTTAAATGTCGAACGTTTATTCATGGAATGGAAAGAGAATTGTCACTAACGGGCATGCGAGAAGCGTGGCCTCTCAATGAATATACTTTGTATGCTGTTGCATTTACAAAGACAATACAAGCCCAAAAATAGCTCCCCTGAAGAAAATTCTTCCTGAGGTGGTTACGCTTCGGAAAGTCTTTCCTCCAAGCGATCAAACTTCTTCGAGCGGTTGGCGTAGCTTGGATAACGCTCGCCACCTTCCTTTGGTCGAAAGCGAAAATGCTTGTACATCCAAAGGTAGTGCTCCGGGCGTTGGTTAATAATCCGTTCCACGGAATCCCAACATTGCTGCGCGATTTCCTGTTCCGATTGCTCCGGTTTGAAGCGAATCATTTTTTCCGACATCGCGAAATAGGAGCCATCCCGCATGGGCATACAAGCCCCGGTCATGACAGGAAGGCCGGTCCGCTTGCTCAAAAACGCCCCCAGGACGGTGACGCTGACCTTCATTCCGAACATCTTGATAATCGTCGCAGTATCGCCCGGCGGGACGGTAAGGTCGGGCAAAAATGCCGAAATCCCCCCTTTCTTCAAGACTCGTAACAGCTTCAGCATGGCCCTTTCCTGAGGGATCAATTGATGCCCCAAAAACTCCCGATTCTTTTTGAAGATGCCGGTCAGCCTCGGATTTTTGAAATCCTGGGCGATCGCCGTGTATTGGAGCCCATGCAGTCCCAGTCCGGCGGCCATCCACTCAAAATTTCCATAGTGAGGAGTCATTAGGATGCCGCCGGTTTTGGAGAGTTCCCGAACCTCATCCAAGGTTGGATAAGTAATCAATTGCGCCCCGATCTCCGAATTCAGCCGCCTTGTCCAAAACTGATCGAGATAGGTCTGGGCCCAGCTCCGGTAACATTTCAGAACGATCTGTTCGATCTCATCCTCAGTCCATCGTCCGGGAAACGCCGCTTCCAGATTCTCAAAAGCAGTTCGACGACCGTCCCGATGGACATAGAACCCGAGCAGGCCAAGCCCGGAGGCAATTTTCCGGAGAATCCAGCGAGGGGTCAATGGGATCAGCCAAAACGTTGTCGCCAGAGCCAGCCATTCAAAAAAATAACGGATTCTTTTCGCGAGGCTGGGCATAGGTGGGGAATTCATAGCCATATTTTGGAAACGGACCACCAGAAACTGCTTCGACGAGGGAGGCTTGGTGGTCCAAATGGGCTCTTCCAACCCCCGCCATCATAAAAATGGAGGGAGGTTCTCAACGGGTAATTCTTAGTCGGTGAAAGAATGTAACGCGAAAGTGTATTTTTCGTTTGTCATCACGACTCGCTTGGTTAAGTCTACTGCCCCTCGCTGAGCAAGGATTTGCTCGGTAAGGATGGCTCGGTAGCTCAGTTGGTAGAGCAGAGGACTGAAAATCCTTGTGTCGGCGGTTCGATTCCGTCCCGAGCCACTTTTCGTTTTCCGATTTCAACGGGCTCTACACGGGGTATTCCCAGTCGCCGCGATACTCCCGCCGGAGCAGGGCGCTCGCTTCAGTATCCCCGGGGATTTCTTCTTTTTCTCCGTCCCATTCGATGCTCCGGCCCAGTTTCCAACTGAGCATCCCCAAGAGGCTCAGGTTCGTGGAAAGGTGGCCGATCTCCACGTCGGCAACGGGTTTTGAGCCAGTCTCAATCGCATCCAGGAAATCGCGCCACAAGGGTGGCACGTTGTGTCCGTCTTTTTCGTTGTCGAACACCGGAGCTTCGTGAATCTCAGTTTCCCCTTTTTTTGCCGGGTAAAAGGTCCAGCCATCGCGCCATCCCATATGGAACGTGCCCTTGCTTCCATAGAAATAGCAGCCGTAGCGAGACTTTTCGCTTCCGCTCCCGGCAAATCGGCGGTGTTCCCAAGTTGCCGTAAAGTTCTCAAACTCGTAGGTGGCGACCTGATGGTCTGGGGCATCTGTCGTTTGCTCCGTCTCCGACAGGATTGCCGGGCCCATAATTGGGCGCCCGCCTGCCGAGAAGACTCGCTTTGGCCATTTCTCCTCGCTCCACCACAGCAGTTGATCCAGCCAGTGCACTCCCCAATCCCCGAGTGTGCCGTTGGCAAAATCCAGATAATTTCGAAATCGCCCAGGGTGAATGTTGTTGCAGTAGGGCCGGAGTGGAGCCGGGCCGCAATACAGATCCCAATCGAGATTTTTTGGCGGTTCACTGTTCGGAGTCGGCGTTTCCTTCCCTCCTCCACCCGTCACAAACATCTTCACCATTCCAATGTCTCCCACCCTACCGCTCTTGAGGAACTCCATTCCGCTCACGTGGTGGGGACCGATGCGTCGATGCAACCCCACCTGAACCACTCGATCCGCTTCTCGTGCCGCATTCACCATGGCCCGGCTTTCTTTAACGGTGTGCCCCGTCGGCTTTTCCACAAACACATGTGCGCCCGCCTCAACCGCGGCGATGGTTTGCAGTGCATGCCAATGATCCGGCGTCGCGATAATCGCGATTTCGACCTTTTCATTTTCGAGCAACTCTCGATAATCAGTGTAGATGGCTGGGGTTTTCCCGGTTAGATCTCCAATCTCTTCCGCGCCAATTTCGAGACGGTCCGAGTCCACGTCACAGAGGGCGACCACTTCCGACTTTCCGGCGGCGATGGCTTCCTGAAGAATATTCATTCCCCACCACCCGGATCCAATCAGGGCAGTCCGGTATTTCTTGTCGTTTTTGGAATCGGCGTGGATAAACGGAGCGGAAGCTACCGAGCCGGCAGCTGTGGCGAGAAAAGAGCGGCGTGGGGTCATTGGCGTAAGTCTGAAGTTTTCAGTTTCAAGTTGCAAGTTCCAGTTGGATTCTGGACCGGAATGCGCATTTCGGAGATTTTCTACTCAATTCAAGGTGAAGGACAACTCATCGGGGTCCCTTCGATTTTTATCAGGACTTCAGGATGCAATCTCCGATGTGCGTGGTGCGACACCATGTACTCATCGTGGTCGCCGGAAGGGAAAACCTGCTCGATTCCGACAATTCTCGATCAAATTAGCGACTTCCCCACCCACCATGTGGTATTGACAGGTGGCGAGCCCATGATCGCGAAGGGGATTCATCAACTGGCGAAGGATCTCCGCGACAAGGGTTATCACATCACCATTGAAACTGCGGGAA
This sequence comes from uncultured bacterium, assembly GCA_963977015.1. Classification (GTDB taxonomy): domain Bacteria; phylum Verrucomicrobiota; class Verrucomicrobiia; order Verrucomicrobiales; family DEV007; genus JBCDHN01. The sequence continues at coordinate 202,000 of CAXBMO010000003.1, forward strand.
CCATCGCGCCGGAAGGCATCGCCTGCGATCTGGCGTCAATCAGTCCTAAACTGAGCCACTCGACTCCAACTGCGGACCAAATCGATCCATCGTGGGTCAAGAAACACGACGAGCGCCGCCTTCAGCCAATGATTCTGCGTTCCTGGATTGAACAGGGAGACTATCAGCTCAAGTTCGTGACCGATGGGGATGATTTGGTGGAGATTGGTGACCTTCTCTCTCAGCTTGGAGAGATTCCTGCTGAAAAAGTTCTCTTGATGCCAGAGGGAATCACTCCCGAGCAGCTGCAAAGCCGGATTCCAGGCGTCATCGCGGCGTGCAAGGAGCGTGGATTCCGTTTTTGTCCGCGACTTCACATTGATCTCTTCGGGAACACGCCCGGTACGTGACGAGACGGTAGAACCATGCGATAATTGATGATATTGCGGAATCCCTTCGTCCAAACCCGCACAACTCAAGACACTTCACGTCAACTGCGTTTAACTATGCCCCCAAAGAGCTGCTCCTACAGCATCCTGATTCTCTTCCTTTCGATTCCTGCGTCATTCGCCCAGGCCGCCGATTCCTCACCCGGAGTGCTCTCTGAACTTGAGATCAAGCCCGTTCTGATCTGGATCGTGTCGGCGATCGCCCTGATCTTGTCGATCGCAGCGTTTTTTGTGCCGCCCGCTCGTCGGGCCATGGTCAGCACCATTGTTTTGGCCACGTTGGCTGGAGTCGGAATCTGGAAAAATTGGCACGTCGGGGTCTTCGACCTGCTTTCCGGAGCGGCGACGCTCTCGGCCAATGCCGACGTCATCAAGGGACTGATTCTCGCCGGTGCTATGATTCTGGCGATTTTGTTCCTGCTCACCGCCTATCTGTTGGTCTTAACGTGGGGGCGAGGTGGATACGTATTGATGGGGGTTGTTTCGATTTTCGGGGTGTGGGGGATCCTTGCGCATACCGAAATTCTTCCCAACACGATGATCTGGGAGGCGCTTCCCAACCAGATGGGCAGCGTCGGATTTCTACTCTCGGTTGGTTCCACTCTTGGTTTCGTATTGAGCGGGTTGGTGATTGCCTTTGGCGGTGGTGGAAAGAGTGGTAAGACGAGCGACGGCGATGAGAAGTCGACCGAAACGGAGCCCGAAGTCGCGAAAGCACCGGAACCGCCCGCTTCAAAGCCACTCCCGAAAGAGGTTCCCGCTCCTTCGTTCGCCGCGAACGAGATTCCCAAGCCCATCCCGGCGTCACCGTCTCCAACTGCCATTCCCGCTCCCGGTGTGAAGCCTGTCTCGGTCGCCACGCCAGCTCCAACGCCCCCGAAAACGGTTGAGCAGCCTCCAAAACCCGCCGCGATCCCGGCACCAACGACTCCACGGCCGTTGTCTCCCCAGAAGCCTGCGGCAGTTCCAGCACCAGCCGTTGCGGCGAAAGTCTCCGAGCCTCCGAAGACGAGCGTTTCCACACCGATTTCAAAGCCGACTCCGGTGCCCCAACCTGCGGCCACTCCCAAGCCTGGATTCGGCGTGGTCTCGGCCAAGCCTGTTCTCGCTGTTTCTCCGGGCCTGAATTCATCCACTGTAGAACCTCGAAAAACTCCATTGAAGGTCGAGACTTCTACGGAAGTGAAGCGCGCGGAGCAGGTTGCTTTGCCGGCACCGGCTCCACCGAAACCGTCAGTTCCTGTTTCCGTCTTACCGAAGGCGCCACAAAAGCCAGCTCAACCGCCAGAAGCGGCTGAAGCAGCACCGAAAGTGTCGACACCGCCGTCGCGACCGGTCCTGAGCAATCAAACTCACGAGAACATCGATCACCTGCGCAAACACCAGCAAGACCGAATTCGCTCAAAGACCGCTGGCAAGGGACTCCCCACCATTAGTCCTGCGGAACTCAAGGCCGGTGTCTCCAAGCCCTCTGTGACCGTCACCGCGAAAGCGAAATCCAATTCCGAAGTAGCTCCAGAATTGGAGCGTTCGACCAACGTAAACTCAGGCCAGGAGAGCATCTCCTGGAAAATGAAGAACGGTGTCTGGTCCCGCGGCTAGGCCTGGGAGACCACAACGGTGAGCTGAGGCTCTTTGGACCAAGGGCCTTCGACGCTCGTTGAGGCGGAGAGATTGCCCGACGTGCGGATATCGTGATCAAAAATCCCGTTCGAGCGCCAACGCCAAACTACGGAGAGATACCCGAGATCAGAGATGAATTCGGTCTTCCCAATCGCGGTTTTCCCGATTGGGGCTCCAACCATGCTCCATTCGGACTTGGCAGCCGGGCCGGTGATAACACCCTTTTCCGGAGGTTGTGGGCTGGCGGGCAAAGGCGACCATGGCCCCTGCGTGACAAGAGACTTCACCACCCTGAAGTCCTGATTGGTGTCATTCTGAAGCTGAACCTTCACTTTTCTTGCTTCGGCGGAAGCAGGAGCGGCGGGAGAAGATGGCTTGGCTTCTTTCTGATCTAGCATAGGCCGACTATATCAGCCAGGATGGCTAATGCTCAACCAGCAACTTTGCCTTCTTGCAAAAAAGATTCGCTGATTTGCAATCCTTCTCGCCTTGAAAGCCATAAGTCGCTCCTGGTGTGGGAGCAATGACGCTTAGATTACCCGATCGTTGCCGCCATCCACCGGGATTTGCGCCCCTGTAGTTCGGGCGAACAGCGGTCCGGCCATTGCGGAGACCATCGCTCCAACTTCCCGGCTTTTGATCTCCGTTTTCATGAGGTTGCGACGCTTGTATTCCTCGACGGTTAACCCGTAGCGCTCGGCAGATCGCGCAAGCTTCTCAGGTGTCCAAAGCTTCGTGTCGAACACGGCATCCGGATGAATGATGTTACAACGAACCCCTTCGGGTCCCAGTTCCAAAGCAGCGACGCGACAAAGCTGCGTCAGCGCAGCTTTTGCGCAGGAATAGCTGGCGGCGCCCGGTCCGGGAGCCATCACGTTTCGTGATCCCACAATGACAATCGCACCGTCGATCCCCTGCTTCAGGTAAGGAATCGTGTATTTCAAAAGTTTCTGATGGCTCGTAAGGTTCACGGCCATCGATTTTTCCCAATTCTCTTGTTCCAACGCGTCCAGATATTGACCGGCGGTAAAAATGCCGGCGTTGCTCACCACGATATCGATTCCGCCGAATCGCCGAACCGTCTCTTCAATGGCGGCGACGACTTGCTGATCATCCGTCAGGTTCACGACTTTGCCGATTCCTCCCAATCTGGCCATTCCTTCCTCGATTTCCGGGTTCAAGTCGAGGCCGACCACCTTTGCGCCGGCCTCAGCCAGGGCTTCGGCGCAAGCGTAGCCGATCCCGGCCGCTGATCCGGTCACCAAGGCAACCTTGCCCTGATGGGTTGGAGCGGAACCACCCTTCTTCAGTTTCGCCTGCTCAAGATCCCAATATTCGACATCAAAAATTTCTTTCTCGCCAAGCGCTTCCCAGCCTCCTGTCGCTTCGCCCAACTGCACCGTTTCCCACGTGGCTTCCGCGATATCCCGAATAATCCCGGCTTCTTTCTCGGTCGCCCCAAAGGCAATCACGCCATTGTTCTTCCAGATCGCGAACCTCGGGGAAGGGTCCAACATGGTTTCACCGTCCTGGTTCCGGTCAAAATACTCTATGTAGGCCTCGGCAAACGCGTTCAAGTCGTTCTCGATGTCGTCGCCGATCACTGCCGGAATTCGCTTGGTCCGAATGCTGTGATCCGGTGTGAGCGGGCCGCGCGTTCCAATCTCAGCAACGTCATCACGCGATGCGTAACCAGCTGCGGATTCGCCGGAGTCAAGCTTCGCAATCACCGGCACTCCCCGCCGCTTTGATACGCCCTTGCGAATTTCGGCAAGTTTCAGAAGATCAGAGTCCGCTTTGGCGGTCGCCAAGGGATTTGGCCCAGCCAATTCCGCCAGAAAGGATTCAGCCTTGGAAACCAGCTTGATCATCAATTCATAGCTCTTGCGGGCATCATCATCGAAGGTGAAAATGCCGTGGTTCATGAGGATCAGCCCCTGAACGCCTTCGGAAGCCAAATCGCGATCGCGAATCAAATCATAGACGGTCTTCGCCAAGTCGAACCCAGGCATGACGTAAGGAACGATGATCACGGATTCACCGAAGACCTTCTTTACGCGATCTTCGCCGTCTTTGTGATTGGTTAACGCGACGATCGCGTTCGAATGGGTGTGGTCGACGAATTTGAAGGGAATCACCGCGTGAAGAATCGCTTCGATCGAAGGATTGGGAGCTTCCGGATCAAGCATGGCCGAGCGCTGCTGCCGAACCATCTCGGCATCATCCAATGCATCCAGTTTGGCCATCTTCAGAAGTGCCTCCATCTTGACGGGGGCGAACCCGGCTGCCTCGATTGTCCCTAAATCCCAACCGCTGCCCTTCACGTAAAGCACGTCCACTTCATCTCCGAAGAAATCCGTTTCCGTCACTTTTACCGAGGTATTCCCCCCACCATGGAGGACCAAGGCTTCGTTGCGACCAAGCAGGCGGGAGGTGTAAACCCGCTTGTCGAGATCAGTCTTGTAATCAGTTGCTTCAGAGTCGGACCAGAGAGATTCCATAGGCCGATGATGTTTGGCCATTTGATGCTGATTGGCCAGCGAAATTTGCGTTCGTTGTCGCTGCCAGGATCGGTCAAAAAGGGTTTAACCGCACGCTAGGGCTTGGAAATCGCCGTTCCACGAATCGGCTCGAGCGGATCAGTGTCCATCTGACCGGGGATCGGCATCAGGTAGCTGCGCACGCCTTTCCACTTGAATTCGTTGATTCGCTTCATCAAAAATGAGGCGGGAGGTTCCCGAAATACGTAGGGTTGATATTGCTTCAGCGCTTCGATATCCAGAGATTGGAGCCATAGGCGGGCCGCCCGGTAATCCTTCCCCTGGTAGGTGACTTTCACGAGGAATCGGTCCTCGAAGAGGACTCGCACCGTCTCGTTGACGCCATCCAACTCATCAATCAGGATCGCCGGATTGGAGCGCCAATGCCCCGGGCGCAGTTCTTCGCTGCGAAGATCTTCCTTCTTCAGCTTAAACATCGCCGTCAACGTTGGATCGTTGCATGTATCGCGAATCTCAACCCGCACTCTGGTTGGTTCAACGCCCTCGAGACCAGTCTTGAGCGCCTCGGCAAACACCCGGATCGCCTTGGAGGTAACGATTCCGCTGTATTCGTGCGCAGCTTCCGAGCGCTCCAGTTCCCAGCCTTTTGGAGCTGATGGCAAAACATCGAGAAGCACCTGGGGCTCCGCCGGCAAATGTCGAATCACTTGCGGCTCCGGGAGCGCGAACGCGGACGAGAACCCGAGGAAGGAAAAAAGGAACCAGAATACAATTCGCATGGCGTGGGTTGGTTTAACTATCCAAGTAACGAAAAAAGATGACGCGATATTTCATCACGGGATCGGCGGGGTTGTTGGCCTCGCGCAGGGTGGTCTTCTTGTAAGGAAGGGTCGCCAGCGCCTCCTCACCCTCCAGCGTAACGGCGGTCGGTCCATCGATCTCGGCAAATTTCCCTTCATCGCCATCCAGCGCAGGCGTCAAGGTCGGAGCGGCTCCAGGCATGGCTCGACCCGAAATCCGTCCCTTAAGCCCCCCGACCGGATCGGCGGTCTTGTTCCAAATGGCAAAATTGTCGACCCCACCATTTCCGACGACTCCGTCATTTCCGGGCCAGACATAGCGCTCGACCACCGCATAAAACCTGCGCTCGCCCATCACCGAATCCCCCGTTTGGAACTGGTCATAGACAGGCGTCGAAAGGAGGTTTGTCAGGATGTGTCCGGGGGCTTTGTGGACGACTTGCGCAACGCCCCAAACCCCAAACGTGTTGGTTTTGGTGGTCAGGATGCCCGCCAGGTTACGGGTCAGCTTTTCGCGCTCCCACGCATTCTCTCCCTCGTCCCAAATTTTTGCCAACTCCCCCACATACTGAAAGACCTGTTCCTTGTCCTGATGGTCGAGAATCTCTTGGGCGATCTCTGCTTCCTCGCCTTCGTCAGCCATGAACCGAAATACCGCTTCCAGCGGCTTGGTTCGATCCGGAGCATCGAAGTAGCTGCTTTGCGGATAGACGCGGCAATTGAGATTCACCTTCCCGGCCGTTGAATTCATGAAGCCGATGCTGCCCCATTCGTTGGGGAGATTGCGACCGTCCCACCACGATTGGCGCTCGCGACGGTAGTTGATTGCAAAGAGGTCCAGAAGCGCCCATTCGGGAAAATCCCCATCCTCTTCCAACGAGAGCGTCTGCCAGGGGATGCCGGATTGGATTCCCGTGTGGATGAGCGAAAAATAACCAACAGAAGGCAGGCGGGAATGCTCCCAATCATGAACGAAAAGATTCCGCCCCCCGTCTGTATCCAATTCAGGATCGGAGGATGCAATGGACAAATTGAACCCGGAAACCTCCGTGTCTGAACCGCCCAATTGGAGATACCGCAACTTGCTCTCCTGATCCGCGTCAGGAGCATATTCAAAATTCGGCTCCCCAATCGAGTCGAGGCCATCAGCCACTTCTTTCCAGTCCTCCTTCCAGAAGGCGACGCGAGGATCTTCGACTTCCCAACTGACAACGTATTCCTCATCGAGGTTGTCGATCTCAAACTCCTTCTCCAGATAGTTCTCGCTCGGCTCCTCTTCACCGTCAGCCACAAATCTCGGCATCGGAACCAACTGCTTCACGCGTGGCCCGCGGATGGTTCGAAAGATCTGCCCCTCTTCTCCCTCCACTGCTCCCGTGATGCCCAACCCAAGGCGGACTTTCAAATGAAACTTGAGGCCATTCTGCGCCTCGTCCCGATCCACCACAACCACCTCGCCTCCATACATTTCGTGGAGATCACTGGTGAGATAGTGCGAACGTGAAGCTGCGACTGCATAATCCAACTCCTGATCGTTGCCGTGTCCAATCGGGCCCGGCATCGCACTCCACATGGAGAGGTTCCGGTCGTCCCAACTCGGCTGATCCAGGATCTTGTGCCGGTCCTCTTCCGGGTCCGCCAGGGAGCCGAGGCCGAAACTGAGAAAATCGACTTTAACAGGAAAGGCGTTCGGGCTCAGGCGCGGGCCAAACGGATGCATGAAAAGCTCGACTTCATATCGAATCCGGAACATGAAACGCGTTGATTTGCCATTTTCCTCGGGAGGAATCTCGACGGGCTTGATGTAGAATTTGATCTCGTTGAGATGAGGCCCGGGCGTTTGGGGGAGCAATGGCAGATCGTCAGGACCCGGATTTTCAATCACCTCAAAATCATCGTCCAAATACCACAGATCCAATTCCGGGATCCTGGGCTGCGCTTCGGGTTCCAGATCCTTCGGTTTGAGTAAAAACTGTCGGCCTCCATCCTCGTAACGTTTCGTGCTGACTTCATAGGCGTCAGCGGCCTCATGAGTGTGCCGATTCATCGAGGTCACGTAATTGTGATAACTCCCGGTGAATCCGTTTCCACCAATCGGGCCGGTGCCAAGCCGTGACATCAGGGCCAGATTGAGCGCAATCTGCTTCGTCTCCAGCTTCACGAGGTCGTCATCGGTCAATCCGGGGCGCTCATTGCGTTTCGTCGCGGCGGCGATGTTTTTCGCGATTTCCTGCTCCGCAAAGCTCGCCCCTCCTTCGCTCTGCGAACCCTCCGCCATTTTCGGCCATGGCCGGTTCAGGTATTGGTAGATCATTTTGGCGCCGGCCAGTTTGGCCACGTTCGCGGCGTCCGCCTCCTTTTCAGTTCGGCGATATTCCCTTTCCATATCATTCCCCACCACGATGTAATTCCCTTCCTGCTCCTTGGTGTAGATCATTCCGCTCTCTCCGGTCAGAGTCTGAAGCCGGGGCTGATGATTGACGTAAAATGGAGTCTGATAGGACGGCCCTGTTTCCAACGAGTCGAAGAGGAAGACAGGGATGAGGCGCGGCTCGCCAAAAACATTGAATTCCGGTGACCGATTGTAGAACGTGAAGTTCCACTGCTGTTCGCGATACCACTCGATCGCCGCATCCTCCTCAAGTTTCACATAGCGCAAAATGGAGTCCGGATAGCGATGGAATCCCCGGAATCGGGAGTGCCTCAAGAGCGCAGGTTTGTCCAGATGTTCAGGATCCTCGAAGAGCACCTCCAGATTAACCGACGAGGGATGCCCCAAGGAATAGCCCATTCTCAATTCCTGACCTTCTTCTTCCATCGCGAAGCGCGGCGTCAGGACCCCGGAATTCATCGCCTCCCGCCAGTTGATTTCGGATTCCTGTGGGTTCGGCTTTCCCAGTGCCGTGCTAACATTGATCTTGGTCGATTCGTCATCGATCCAGAACGCATAACGCCCAATCATGCGATTCTTGGGGCCAGCCTTCTCTGAAGGATCCCGCAGGACTGAAATCCAGGAGACCCGCATCTCGGGGCGATCGCCACCGTCTGGATCTGTCGCGATCGGGCCATGGGAGTGTCCTGGAATTGGACGATTCAAATCGGCTGAGGACTCGTCATCACCATTTTGAGCGGCTCCGCTATGCAACGGAATGTGAGTCAATTTGCCGGTTTGCGAATCGATCAGCGTGAGACGGCCTGGGTTGGTGATCCAATCGGCCGGTGGATCCTCGCCCGCCGGAGTGTTGAGCGGCGCGGGATCCGGGATATTGGAGCGAAGCGTTTCGATCGCATGAGAGAGCGCTCCATCCGCGAGCAGTTGGGCGCGATAGGTTTTTTCGACCGCGTCGGAAACCCGCAATTCGGTCGACATATTCGAGGCAAACCCCAGGACGAGAATCGCGAGGAGCGCAATCGCCACGAGAACCATCAGAATGGCGATGCCACGTTGATTCTGGAGTTGGAAAGTCACGCGCTAGCTGCCGTTGGCCAGTTTGACCCGGGTGCTGAAAGTTCGAGAGGTGCGAATGCCCAATTCCTCCAGTTTTTCTTTCAGCAATTGAATCGAGGCTTCCACATCCAGCGTTCCCTGATCCTCGTTCAACAGCGTTTCCATCGTGGGAAGTGGGGTATCCGGAAAGCGATCCCTGGCTTGCTGAATGGCAATCGAATCCACCGTCAAAATCGTGATTTCAACGGCGCTGGGGAGCCTGTCCCCCTTGGTCATCGACTCCGTTTCCCGGTAATACAAAAAGGTCGGTTCGTCTTCCAGGCCCAACGGGGCACTGGTCGCCATTTGAAACATGGCCGCGGAATTGAAAGCCATCCCCATGGGGCCTCCGTCTCCCGCTTCGCAGCTGGGATGAACTTCCGACTCGGACACCCAGGGGATTTCGTTATCCATGCTGTCCAAACTCTGAAACCACAGCCCAAGCACGCCTTCCGCCACGGTTGAGACCACCGCCTCTTCGTTGTCGGGATCGGAATCATCAAAGGCAGGTTCCTCCAAATCACTCAGTAAACCTCCGCCTCCGGTTGCGCAGGTCGGTTCCTCGCTGGCGGATTCACTCGCGGCAACTTGTTGGGATGAAACGAAGGCCGAACCCGTGGGACTCGTAAAGAGGCGCTTCAGCCGGAAGAAGCTGCGGTCCTCGATGCGCTCCAGATAATAGCCGACTCGACGCAGCTGCCCGTCGCTCCCGAGAGGTGCCAACCAGAAGGCGGCCATTGAGCTCGACGGCACTTGTGGGATCTCGGCATTGACGCTTCCACGCAAGGTTGCGCCATTCATGATCTGAAATTGTTGCCGCGGCCCAACAATGGGACTGGCCATTTCGCGCGCGATCAAGTCCAGCGACGTTCTTCCGGCCTGACTCGCTTCGACCATCTCCTCCCCTCTCACCCAATTGTTGCTGGCAGTTCCCAAAATCCCGCTCAACATAAGCGCCATTCCGCTGAGAATCGTGAGAGACACGATCACTTCGATCAGCGTGTATCCAAATTGAGGTGGTTTTTTCAAGGTGATTGTTTGGGGCTAAAACTCGATTACGGGTTCAAATTCCGGATCAACTTCACGCCAACTCATTCCCGTCAACGTGTTCACAAAATAGGTCATCGAATCGCGATTCTGGGTCTCTTCACTGACCTCTCCCTCTTCGTTCACCGGCCAACTCAATTCGATGATGGCAGCGAGGAGTCCCGAGGCGTGTTTATTGAGGGGAAGTGGGTGATCCCCGTGCCGATCAACCACCTGACTGGAATCCGGCCTCGCCAACCGAACGTCGACACGATAGACCTTTCGGCGTTCCTTCAGCTGGCGATCGGATTCCTGAGGGGGCGATTCGGGAATGAATCGGCCCTCTTCGTCATAAAACAACGGAGACCGGCTGATCACTCCTTCCGTCATGGTCGAGCCCTCAATGCGATGATGCACATCGGCGATCAATCCTCCCAGAATCGTGCGTCGGGTTGAATCGCTGGCCGCTTTGACCCCCATCGCCATCACCCCTACAAACCCGAGGATCACGGTGGCAACCAAGGTGATTGCAACGGTAATCTCGATGAGCGAAAAGGCCGATTGGCGGTGATGCTTCATGGCCGGTAGATTCGAACGTTGCCCGTGAGATTCGCGATATTGATCTGAGACCAGTTGGCGACGACGTCGCTGCCGGTTTCAACCTTCGGAGCGGTCCTCACCACATTCCCTGACGGCGCCAAATAACCTTCCACCACTACGACAATGCTTTGGTTGCTTTCACCCGAAGGGATTCGGGCACTTCCCGTCGGCAAAAATTCGATATGACGGTAGGGAACCTCTTTTCCCGCTTTCTCCACGGTTTTTGCCGTCCCTTCCGGTTTCAGCACATAGTCGCCGCGAATGGTGGTGCCGTCGTTCTGCGCATAGGACGAACTTCGCACGTAATCGGGAAATGAGGGTTCGAGGATCACGCCTTCCGGCAAATCCCGCCACCCGGTCAGTGGCTTGTAAATTGGACCGTCGGAGTCTTCGAGACTCCAGATGGAGAAGGACCGCAGTGCCTCACCGGAGTCCGCCACCGCGTCGCTTTCGTCCGTTACAAACCGAATCTGCGTGATTGTTTGATGTCGAACCGCCTCGGCTCGCGCCATAATCAGATAATTGGCGAGTTCCCGCGTTGCGGAATTGAGAGTCTGCGAGCCCAGGACCCGTTCTGTCACCGTTCCCAACGCAATCATCGCCAGCAGGATGACTCCCACCACCATGATGAGCTCCGGAAGGGAGTAGCCAGCTTCCCTTCTGGGGGGAATCCGAAAGTTTCTGTGACGCATGGCAGGCCATCGTAACAGAATGGTAGTTACATGGTATTCAAAAAGAAGATTTTTTCGCCCTATTGAATCTTCAATGCCTGCTCTACCGGGCTGTCGTCATGAACCACAGCCTGAAGGCGTTTTGTGATCAATTCCGGGTTGGGGTGCTGCCACACGTTTCTACCCACAGCAATTCCCGATGCTCCGGCATCCATCGCATTCCTGACCATGCCCAAAAGAGCGGAATCATCTCCCATGGCAGCTCCGCCCAGAACAATCAGCGGCACAAAGCAGCCTTCCACGATTGCTCGAAATTCATCGACCGAAGCTCCCGTGGGGTACGCTGTTTTTACGACGGTTGCCCCAAGCTCCGCGGCCTGCCGAACCGCAAACCCCACTTTTGCAGCCGTGTATTCTTCAGGAAGTCCGAGACCAACGGGAAGCGTTTCGATGATGGTTGGCATACCGGCGGGGAGACATTCTGCAATCGTCTCCGCGCATTCCCTGGCGATCTCCGTTTCGTGACTGTGTCCCGGATAGAGCATCTGCATCACGGCGTGGGCGCCAACTTCTTCCGCCTCCTCGATTCCATAGACCTTGAAGGCTCCTTCCACAGTGTCGGGCTTGTAGACGTCCGTTCGCAGGCAGAGTCCGGTTCCTTCCAGTTCCTGTTTATAACGGACCGCCGCTCCCAAATTCAACACGAACCCATCGACGTTCGGTTTGACCGATAAAATCAGTTCACCCATTTTCTCAAGACCCTGAACCGGAATCGCCGTTCCATGATCCAGAGGGAGAATGACGGTCTTCCCGTCTGATTGAAATAGATTGGTCAACAGGTCCTTTTTCATAACTTCCGCTAACATCACCACCATGGTGAGGCAAGGCCCAACTTATTCACTCTCGAGGATCAAGCCCTCTTGGTAGAGATCCTTGTTGCTGGCTTGATATTCTGCCTTCAGTCGGACCTTGAAATCATAAAGGTCGACCAGCTTCCAGCCCGTAAACTGCCATTGCCCCACGTTTCCGTCGTGCTCAATCCCGACCAGCAGGTGGTGCGCGTCTTCCACAACTTTGCTGGTGGTGGTGCGGGGCGTGTAATAAAAGGTTCTGAGGGAACTGTTTACCGATCCACGATTTAGCAATTTGGGATCCAGATAGACCACTCGCCCCGACGAAAGATGGACGATCCGGAGGTCGGGATATCCTGACGCCTGCGTCTTCCCTTCCCGCGTTTTGGGCGTTTCACAGGAAAAACCGGACAGTTCATCCAGACGCTTTTGAAGGGACGTTTCAAAATGCCGGCTGACCTCGTTGATGCGCGACTCTTTCCGGGCCGGGCTTGATGCCAAATTCAGTTCGCTGATTGCTCCTCGAATCGCTGTGGTAATCGCTTCAAGAATCTCGCGATCCACCTCTTCATCCGGATCCACCTGGAGCACTTGTTTTCCGGTAACCGCCTCAATCACTTCGCGAAAAGGAACATCGACACTGCTGGAATGCTCCAAGACCTTTTCGATCACACTCTCCAAATCACCGTTCCCCTGACCGAAACCAACAGCCAGCAGTCCGGCCCAAATCGACCAGGCTATCCACCAATGCCGAACTGACCGAACGTCACTCATGGTTACCGATTAATGAGCGACCGGGTGCCATGCGGTCTTGAACTCCACCGTATCCAAAATCCGATAGGGATCTTCAGCCGCTCCTTTTGACCATTCTGACGAAGAAATCGGCCACGATACGGTCCTTTTGATATTCGTGGCTCGTCCTTCGGCGAGAATTTCCCGGATCCCGGCGTCCCCGGTTCCATCCACGATCGCATTTACATCCATGTGTTCCGCCAAAACGGGAGCCAACTCATTTCTGAGACCCGTCAACAAATTGACGACTCCACCGGGAAGGTCGCTCGTCGCCAAGACCTCTCCGAAGCTGATCGAACTGAGGGGATGTTTTTCGGAGCACAAGGCGATGACGGTGTTTCCGGAAACGATGGCGGCTGAAACCATGGTCACCAATCCAAGCAATCCAGGTTCATCCGGACAGACCAAGCCCACGACACCAGTTGGCTCAATACTGGTGGTGTTCCAATGCGGCGACGAAGCGGGATTCACCGTGCCGAAAACGGCGCTGACCTTGTCGCTCCAACCGGCATAATAAACAAGCCGATCAACACAGTTGACGACCTCGCGAGCCGCCTGGTCGCGGGTTAGTCCCGCATTCCGCAGTTCTTCCCGGAAGGTTTCTTCCCGGCTTTCGAGCATTTCGGCAATCCGATACAGAATTTGGCCACGGAGATAGGCGGAGGCTCCCTGCCATCCGTCCTGCGCTTTCCGCGCAGCGCGCACGGCTTCCCGAAGGTCTTTTCGCGATGCTTGACAGTAATTGGCCACGTGAATTGGACTGGAGTTTCCGCTTTGCTTGGTGGCGACAAGGTAACGACCGCTTTCTGTTCGAGGGAATTTTCCGCCGATAAACAATTTGTAGGTCTTCAGCACCTTCAGGCGCCCCGATTCATTTGCCATTTGCCCGAACACTAATGCAACTCCTCACGTCGTAAACCCCGAGTTTATGGCAGTATCGAATTCTAACTTTGACATGGCATTAGCTGCCGTAGTAAAGGGAGCTTTCCAGCGTTCCGCCAAAACCCATTAGCCTCAACCAACGTCATTTTTCAGGTGCGACACGTCAAACTCTTCCTCATCGCCGCTGCCGGACTTCTCTTGAGTCCCGAGGCGTGGACCTATCCCCTTTCTGAAGAGCAACTGGCTCGCCTTCAGGACTACATTCCAAACACGTTGGCGAAATTGCAGCGTCAGGCCCCCGTGCATATCGCCCTGCTTGGAGACGAAGTCAGTCGAGCGAGCACTCGGGACGGGATCAACCAGAACGTCCTTCTTTCTCTTCATGGCCATTTCCTGAAGGGACTCGAAAAGGAATTCTATTACACCGGGAGCGTCCGTCTGATCAATCCGATTGACGGGAATCCGGAAAAGTTAAAAGACCATCAGGGTGAGGAGCTGACGTTTGAACATTTCACCTCGGAAGGAGCCACCAGCCTCAACAGTTTGCAATGGCTCACAACCACCGCGTTCTCCTATCAGCCGGATTTGGTTCTGATTAACTTTGGAATCAATGACGCCCTTACCAACCTCACCGTCGATACGTTTGAAAGATCCCTTCATGAAGCGATCGCGATCTGTCGGCAGAACGGGGCGGAAGTGCTCGTGATTGGCCCGACCCTGATGCGTCTGGAGAAGCGACCTTCGCGCTGGGGGCTCACCAGGCTTTATGCAAGCGCCGCAAAAAGAGTCGCGAATGAGAATCATGTCATGTTTTTGGATCCGGGGGACTCTCTCGGTGACACGAGGGCGGCACCAAGTCGCGACGATCCCGCAGAAAACTCGGCCTATGTGACGGAATCGCTTGATATGGAACTTTTCGATTACGGTCCCGACATCGAAGAAATCAAACTCATCAATGCTGCGGCCCACCAAAAAGCCGGGCGAGGGATTTTTGAGCAGTTTCTCAACGGTGCTCCAACCTCAGATTATTTGACCGAGGGCACGGCGATCCAGGCTTCACCCAACGTCATCAAGCTGCGACTGCGAATTACCAACGAGGGAGAAGAAACCAAGCTGGGCGCGCTTACTCCGCTCGATATTGGCCAAGCCTGGCAGCCGATTGAGGAACACTTTCAAATCGAAATACCACCCGGCCAATCGCAGGAGATTGTCGCTTCTTATGAGCGCCAGACCGGGCTGTTGGATGGGCAAAAATCCGAAGTTCTTCCCCAGCGTGGAAATGGAAAGTCCTTCGCGGCTTCATTTTTTCTCAGTGATCTGGACAGGACTCGCCTTGTCACGATCGAAGCGCCTCTCACTCCAATCTCGGTCGTTTGGGATTTGGCTCCACGGCAATCCAAAGGCTCAAGTTTCCCCCTGAAATTTCGGATCAACAACCCGTCCGATAAGGAGATGACGGGTTCTTATGAGCTCAGTTATTCCAAGCAGCGGGCACGGGGAACGTTCCAGCTCGGGCCGGGTGAAGCCAAGGATTTTTCCGCCCAATGCGGCCTTCCCCGAGATTCAACCGTGGCGCGTTCTCTTGAGACGGTGTTGCTGAAAATTGAGAGCGGTCCCCACTCCTTCACTTTTGAGCGTGAACTCGAGGCGACTCGGAATCTTTCCCTGGCCCAGCCGATTGATCTAAGCCGCCTTGATGAGTATGTGGCAGGAAATTCTGGGCCGATCACGAGAGACAAGCCAACGGTCAGTCTCAAAACGGACGCACAGCCGGATCGGATCTCCTTCAGTTTCGACATCAAAGGACCTCGATTGGAGAATTCTGATGGGGCGGCATCCATTCTTCTCGAGTTGGGGCTCGATGCGCGATCAAAGGACCAGATTCACACGTTGGGATTTATCGAGCCGATGCGGTTCCATTTCTTTCCCGCCCGGGAATCAGGAATTCTTGAGACCATTCCAGTGGCTGCCTTTGGAAGCGGATATGGGAAGACCGTCGATCCTCGTTTTGTCGAATCGAGCTTTATCAAGAACCCGGGGAGCGAACATTCCTATACGCTAAAGGTGACCATACCCCGCTCCTTTCTTTACCTTCACGAATGGAAGCTTGGCAGCCCCATGTGTCAGATTGGCCTATCGGCCGATCTCCGCTTTTTGCGTGCCAATACCGAGACCGGGGAATTCGAATACCCCAGAAACGAAACTTGGGTGCTGAATGGCGTTAATTCCCACAAGACGGATCCCCGCTCGTTGGTCACCATGGAGCTGCGGACGCGCCAGCCTGTCGGATGGATGGTGACGCTGAAGTGAATTCAAGCATAGGCAGGTGCCTGCCTGACACCTTCGGCGACTCGCTGCATCGAATTCGCGCGATGGACCCAGACGCTTTGCATCATCCCGGTTAGGAACATGCAAATCACCAGAAATGTACCGCCGTAGCTGATGAATGGCAGCGGGATGCCCGTGATCGGCATAATCAGGACATTCATCCCCACATGTTGGAAGATGTGCGCAAAGAAGAGCCCCACAACGCCAACGCAAATGAGTCGCCCAACCGGGTCCCTGCTGTAGAATCCGATAAACAAGCCCTGAAGGAGCATCAATGCATAACCCGCCAGGAGCAGAATACTCCCCCGGAAGCCGTGTTCTTCCGCCAATACGGCGAACACAAAGTCGTTGTGTGCCGTTCGTTTCGGGATGAAACCCAGATTATTGATCGTTTTCGGGTTCATGTAACCTCGTCCATCAAACCCACCAGAACCAACGGCCTTGATGATGTAGCTCGCGGCATAAGCGCTTCCCTGCGTGTCCACTTCCTTACCGGTAAGCATGTCGACAAAGACTGTAATCCGCTCCTTCTGATGGGGTTTCAGACCAAAGAAAAAGGCCCAGGGAATGAGCATCAAAGCAACCAATGCCACGGTAATGATGTAACGGAACGGAATGCTGCCAACGAGCAACATGGCAGCGGCGATCGGCAACCAGACCATGGCGGACCCAAAGTCTCCCTGAAGTAGAACCAAGCCAAACGGGACGATGCAGACAACGCCCGCGATTCCCAAGCGTAGGAAATGGTTCCGGAAAACCGGGTGAAATTTATGGAGATGCCCCAAAATCAAAGCCGACATGATAATACCCCCGGCGACCGCAATCTGGGAAGGCTGAAAGGTAAACCCGCCAATTGAGAGCCAACTGTGGTGGCCATGGACATCGTCACCGGAAATAAGCGCCAAGGCGGATAAGCCCAAGCCGATGAAATAGAGCGGAACGCCCCCCCAGTAAACCCACCGGTAGTCGATCAAGCTGGCCCCAAAAAAGATGATGGTTCCGACCGCAATCCACATGACCTGCTTGTTCCAGGAAGAATCCAATCCGATATCTCCCTTCGTCCATGTTGCTGAGTGGATGCAGAAGATCCCGAAAATGAGCAGCGCAAACATGTTCAACACCAGAATCCAGTTTAGTCCGATGAATTTGCGAAGGAGAGGAGTCATGGCTTAACAGGTCAAAATTCGACCCATTTCGAAGAAATTCCAATCGTTTTAGCCAACGCCGCTCAAGGAAAGCAGTTGGCGGGTGTATTCGTGCTGAGGGTGGTGAAACAAAACATCAGGAGCCCCGGATTCCAAAAACTGTCCCCGGCTCATGACGTGGATGTAATCGCTCATGTGATCGACCGCTGCATAATCCCTCGCAAGATAGAGGAGAGTCACCCGCCAATGGAGTTGAACGTCTTTCAGTGTGTCCAGAATTCGCGCCTGGCTGATCGTGTCGAGATATCGGGTTGGGTCGTCACAGATCAGCATTCGCGGTTGAGCCGCCAGGGCCCGGGCGATACAGACGCGCTGACGGTCAAAAAGATTGAGTTCGCTCGGGTAACGTTTCAAAATTGATCCGTCCAAGCCGACGGAGTCCATCAAATAGATCATCCGATCGTGTTTCTCCTTTCGCCCGAGTTCGCGTTGGTGGAGGCGGAGAACCTCCAGGAACAATCGCCGAACCGTCCAGCCGGGACGAAAGGCATCATCCGGATCGCTGTAGATCATCTGGATGTCGCCGCGGAGATGCCGAAACCGACGTTCCCTCATCTTCAAGATGAGGCGATCGTTAAAATACACGGCGCCGTCCGTGGGCCGAAATATCTTCAGGATCGTCAGGGCCAGGGTGGTCTTACCGCAACCGGTTTCGCCGGCAATCCCCACCGTCTTTCCCTCTTCCACTTCAAAACTCACGTCTTTGACGACGGGATTTTCCATCGTCTGACGAGAAAATAGACCGCCACTTTGATGGTGATGCACCGTAAGGCCCTCGACGCGAAGCAATGCCATTTTATCCTAAAAATCCCGTTAATGGGCTGGTTGGTGACGCCTTCCCCAGTTGCTCCCCCAATCCGACCTCGAAAGCCTCTCGGCCGGCTTCGACCGCTTTCGCAAAGGCCTTTGCCATTCTTCCTGGATCACTGGCGATCGAAATCGCGGTGTTCACCAAGACGGCGTCGGCGCCCATTTCCATCGCTTCCGCCGCGTGACTGGGGGCGCCAATTCCGGCGTCCACCACCACAGGAACGGTGGCTTGCTCCAAAATGATTTCAATCTGTCGGCGCGTTTCAATTCCCCGGTTCGACCCAATCGGAGAACCCAGCGGCATCACGGTGGCAACCCCCACTTCCTGCAATCGTTTCGCCAAGACAGGATCCGCATTGATGTACGGCAAAACCGTAAACCCTTCGTTCACCAAAATTTCCGCCGCCTTCAGGGTCTCAATTGGATCAGGTAAAAGATAAACTGGGTCCGGATGGATTTCCAACTTCACCCATTTTGGCAGTCCTGCGGTTGCGGCCAGCCTGGTAATGCGAACGGCCTCTTCCGCGTTCATCGCTCCGCTGGTGTTCGGCAGAATCAAAAACTTTTCCGGATCCAAATAGTCCAGAATATTGGCAAATGGATCGGCCTCCTCCTTCAAGTTCGCGCGCCGTAAAGCCACGGTCACGATTTCGCATCCACTGACATTCAGAGCATCACGCATCGCTTCATTCGACGCGAACTTTCCAGTCCCGAGAAAAAGTCGAGACTGAAAACTGCGATCGCCAATTTTGAGAGGTGAGGACATGGGCCGCGACACTAGCACTAAATTCCGACTCTTCTGAATAACTTGTTCAACGGAAGCTGAATCCCGAGATAAAATTCACCAAAATCGGAATAAACGGCATTGATGGGATTGGATCGCATTTGGTAAACGATGTCCTTAATCTGACAGGTGTCTTGAGCGAAAAGACTCACCGCCCGTTCCGCATCATCCAGCCCAACCGAGGTCGTCACCAATTGCTGAACACGGCCTTCGTAGCTCTCCTCAATTGGCTCACAGTCCTGAATCAGCTTTCGTCGTTGATCAAAGGACAATTCATACCAGTTCTGGCCGGGTTCCCGACGATTCATGATGTTGTAAAACGCCAGGATTGGCCAATCCGGCAAACGCGGATACAGCGAATCCTTTACTCCAACTGACTGCTTTGACGTCGTGTATTCACTGATTTCCGTCATCGAGAGGTAGCTGTAGACCGGATTAAGCATATCCGGCCCCAACGATTGGGAAATCCGCTTCTCGAACATGTTCAAGTCGTGCAGGTCCGGCGTCACGAGGATAAACCCGATGTCAGCCTTCGGCGACACGATGCTAAAAGTCAGAAACTGCGTGTTCGGGTGGGTGCGAATCTCCTGAGCCAATTCCGTAAGGTTCGTTTTGGCCTCCAAACGATCCTGATCACTAATCTCAGCCCAATGGGCGTGATCAATCTGGTAAAAGAGATGCAAAAAATGCCATCCTTCGTCAGGAATAAGTTTCTCTTCCGGGGCTGGAAATGGATCGACGTCTGGACTCATGGATGGGAATCGGCTAGGGCAGAACTTTCCGTAACCATGGTTGGATTCCCCCAAAGATCAACCTTTGGCCGAGCTGTCAAGCCAATCAAAAAAAACCATTGCGCTGAAGGGCAAAAGCATTAACGTCCGCCGCTAATCAACTCACCTTTTTAGAATGGCCGATACCGAGAACAAGCAGCCCGAAAACGTCACCGGAGAATACTACGTCGATGATCAATGCATTGATTGCGATCTTTGCCGTGAAACCGCTCCTGATAATTTCAAGCGCAGCGACGATGCTGGTTATTCGTACGTTTACAAGCAGCCGGAGAATGACGAGGAGCGCGCTCTTTGTGAGGAAGCCCTGGAAGGTTGCCCCGTGGAAGCGATTGGCGACGACGGCGAATAGGGACTCCGGTTCACGATTTCCTTGCGGCGCTTTGCTGGGGTGTTAGTGGTTACCCATGGACCCTTCACGCCGACGCGAGTTTCAAGCCAAGTGGCAAGCTTGGCAGGAACAATGTGATTCCCGTTGGCGAGGTCGCCGGGAAGCCTTGGAAGGCCGGCCTGCGAAAGATGCGAGCCAGGACCTGGAAAAGGTCCTTTCCAAATTGGGAATCCAGGAGCGACTCCTTGAAGATCAGATGATCGAAGCCTGGGGTGAGGTCGTTGGGCCTGCTGTCGCTCACAATACTCGCCCCGTGCAGATCAAACGGGGAGAGTTGGTGGTTGCCGTCACCCAACCTGCGCTAAAATATGATTTGGAGAGATTTCATCGCGGGGAGATTCTGCGGCGACTCCAAGAGCAATTCGGTACCGCAACCATTCGGAGTTTGAGATTTCGCGTCGGAAACTGACTTCGCAGAATGTACCGGAATATCATCTTCGACTGGTCCGGAACGCTTTGTAATGATCTGCCACCGGTCATTGACACCATCAATCGGATCCTGACGCACCATCAAGTCCAAGAAATTGATGAAGCGACCTTCCGGGAGGAATTCAAGCTTCCGTTCGGCGATTTCTACCAAAAATGGATTCCCGGAGCTTCCCACAAAGAACTGGAAACACTCTATGTCGACTACTTCCCATTGTCGGAGAAAAAGGCGGAACCCATCCCCCATGCTCGCGAGTTCGTTGCTGCGATGCATGCGAACGGTAACCGCCTCTTTATCCTCAGCGCCGTAACGGCATCCCATTTTCACGAACAAGCGGAGTTGCTGAAGTTCGGCAATTGGTTTGAGGAGCTCTACCTCGAAGTTCGGGACAAACGGCAACGGATCCATCACATCCTCGAGACCAAGGGTCTCGATCCTGCCGAGACCTGCTTCATCGGGGATATGTGCCACGACGTCGACACCGCCAATCATGCGGGAATCACTTCCATCGCAGTTTTGACCGGATACGACTCAGCTCGAAAATTGGCCGAAAGCGAACCTGATGTCATGGTTGCGCATTTGAACCAACTTCATGATTGGTTCCGCCGCTCTGATGTGTTTCAACAAGTGCCCGTCTCCACGGTTGGAGCATTGATTTTCGACTCTAAGAACAGGGTCCTGATGCTTCGGTCCCAAAAGTGGCAGAACAAATGGGGAATCCCCGGTGGCAAGATTCGTCGCGGAGAGACCAGTTGGGATGCTGTTCACCGGGAAGTGCGTGAGGAAACTGGCATCGATCTGGAATCGGTTGAATTTCTGCGCACGGACGACTGGATTGATCCGCCGGAGTTCAAGCATCCGGCGCACTTTCTGTTACTTTCCTACACCGGTCGATCCGAGACGACGGAGGTGAAACTCAACGAAGTGGCGCAAGACTTTGTGTGGCTGGAGCCCGCTGCTGCCCGAGAACTCGACCTCAACACACCGAGTCGTTCGATACTGGAAGATTGGTTGGATCGGCAGACTTCCGGGGCCTAACGACCGCTAGTTTTGGACTCCGGGAATCATTCCCTCGAGACCGGGAATGGATGGCGCATTGCTGCTGGTTGCTTCCCCACCCTCTTCTTCCTCGGGATCCTTCATCAGCTCAGAACGATTCTTGTTGATGCTGTCGGCAACAAATCCTCTCACCTTGTAAACGTGACCAACGAGTGATTTCTCAAGCTTGAGTTTCTCTGTCCATTTCGTTTTCTGCTCCTGGAATTCCTTTTCTGCAGCCTCCTTATCCTCATCGCTTTCCCCTTCGACAGCGGTGCGCTCTTTGGGGAGATCTGCTTCCACGCTTCCCAGCGCCAGCAAATACTCATTCTCATCGTTCTTCTCGCTCAGTTTCACCGAGTACTTGAATCCCTCGAACGTCTCCACCTTGAACTCGACGTGGTTCGGCGCCTTCGCTTCGTCACCGATCAGAACATCCTCAAAACTGGGACTGGAAAACGCATTCTTCATGCTGCTCACTTTGGTGGAATCAATTTCCTCGCCTTCCTTGGCACCCTCCAACGTGAAGTCACCTTTTTCGTCGGTTCGAACCAACTTCCATCCCTCCTCAGCATTCTCGGAAGGGATTCGCTCAATGCTTTTGACCTTCACAACCTTGAAGAAATCGCTATTCAGCCAATCTGCGGGGTTGGGCTCTAGATTGTCGAATTTCTCATCCACGACAAAAACCTCGGGACTGTCCCCCCGTTTCACGTAGCGGCCCGTCGTTGTCTCCATTGGCCCAAATTGACCGGTCTCTGTTTTCTGGTATTCCTTCCCAACCCAAAGCTCTCCCACCGGATCACTTCCTTTCGAGAAACTCAAGATCGTCGCAATCGTTGCATCTTCCTCGCCCTCTTCCTTGGGTTCGTTCTCCTCCGGACTTAGCAGCCCAACGCGTCCATACTTGGAGGCTCCAACCGGAACCGTCTGGACAACGCCGAGGTCATAAATCGACGTGAGAAATTCACCGACTTTTGCGATGTCCGCTGAATATCCACCGCGTTCTTTCACGACCCAGCCAGATTCACCGCGCTCCAGGTTCAGTTCGCCGTCCGACGTCTTCACCGCAAAGGCGCTAACGTGATTGACTGGGAAATCCTTGAACACCCGATTTTTTCCAACCGCGTCCTTGTTCTCGATGATGTTTCCTTGTCGCGACGCGTTAAAAACCAAAACCAGCAACGCGAGAACCGCGAAAACTCCGCCAAGCTTCAAAAGTTGATTCGTATTCACTTCTCTAAATTAGTTGGGTTTAAAATCTGAGTTCGCTTATCGAGCCGCCATCCGGGTCTGACGCTTGCCATAAACGATGAGGCCAAGGACGATCACCACCAGGGGCATCACTGCGATGTTCACGAACTTGACCAGGTTCACAAAACTGTCCTTCCGGCGCTTCAATTGCTTCCGCAGCTCACGCACCGCGAGACTTGCCTGATATTCTTCCTCCCGCATTCTTTCAATCATTCCCTGATCGATCGCAGCCGGGTCGATGAAGAGCTGAGTTCCTCCATCACCGGTTTCCTCAATCTGAAGGGCTTCCTGCAGTTTCCGGCTTACCTCGTCTCGCTGCTTTTCAAGCTTCTCAATGCGATCGACCATCTGCGCTTCCGCTTTCGCCTGCATCTCATTCAACTTGGTGAACGGGCGACGGGTTGAAGCACGACTCCGGAGACTGACCAGATATCCTTCCTTGTCCGAGAGCACCTCCACAACGTTCTGCAGGAGACTCAGGTTTTGATTGAGAGGTTGCGCATATCCGGGGATTGGCAATTGCCGCACGGAGAACTGGTCGTAAAACATGTCAACATCGGCAATAAGAACGACGACGCCTTCCTTTTCAGACTCCTTCAGCGAGCCTTCCTTCCCTTCCTTTTTCGCTTCTTCCTTTTCTGCGTCATCTCCTTCTTCCGGGGACGCGTCTTCAGCGTCCGGTTCCGCGTTCGGATCCCCATCCGGAAAGGCACTCTTGAAGTTACCTTTCAATCTGGTCACCAGCTGATAGGTCTCACCGGTCGGCCGAAAATCGCGCTCCAGTTGATCCAGCGCGGATGGTTCCGCTTCGAAAGAATTGACCATCTGGGTCTGCTCGGAGGAAGTCACCAACGTTTCCAACTCAACACCGTCCTTTTTGGAGATCTTGAAGCCTCCTGGAAACGGCAAGTAGACATCGACCATCTGTGAAGTGACGACATCCTCGTCGTTCATCGCTTCCTGCCCCAGAGACAGAAGGGTTGGAAGGAAGCGGTTCCGCTCGATCTCTGTGCGGAACGCCGCGTCGGCCAATACCTGGCTGCTTTGATACTCGACGCCCCAAGCCTCAAACAACGTTGGCAAATCCGAGGATGGCAGTGGCCCTGCGGATGGAGGAGCGCCCCCAAACGGGTTTTGCTGCTGTTGCGGCGGAGTCAACGCCCTTGCGGAATAGAACAAGGGATCCACTACCGCGATGACGGCACCGCCGGAAAGAAGATACTGGTCGATGGCGTATTCACCGACGTCGGTGATGTCATACGGATGAAGAACGAGCAAGACGTCGGTGTCTTCATCAATCTTTTCGGTATTGGAGGGAATGGTCTCCACCTGGTAATCGCGCTCGAGTTGGCGATAGAAAAACCACGCAGGCGCAGGTCCTCCCTGAAAGTTGCCGCCACTGAATCCGCCGGCGACATTCATCGCCGTCATCACCGTGATCTTGGGCTTCTCATCGCGATAAACCCGGGAAATGGCGTTGGTGATGTCGTACTCCAGCAATTCCTCGCGATTGGGATCAATGTAGGGGATCACCTCTTTTTCATCGAGGCACTCCACGACCACACCCATGTAAATCTGTCCCCTTTGACCACGGAGCGGCTGAAGTCCTGCCATTTCCGCAGCGTCTTCGGCGTTGGTGTCCGGCTCAGGATTCAATTTCTCGAAGATCAGATTTCCTCTTCCAAGCTTCTTGTATTCAAGCAAGCGATCCTCTACGGCGCGGGCAAGATTTCGCTCCTCGGGCGACATCATGTCGCGATCATCCGTCACGAAATAGCGAATCTTAACCGGCGTATCGAGCCCTTTGACAATGGCCTTGGTCCCGGAAGAAAGCGTGTAGATGTTATGCTGGGTGAGGTCGGCGCGAAATGGCAAAAAGCTAACCAGCGCATTCAGAACAAAAACGATTCCCAGGACAATGAGAATCCCGGTAAAGGAAAGAACATCATCGCGCTTCGGATTCCCAAGCGCAGTCTGGATATTTCTAAGAATGTCACTCATGATTTGAGGAAAGAAAAGGGGTTAGGCACGTTGGAGGCGAAGAACGACCGCCGTGGTGAAAAGGCAGAAAGCGATGAGAGAAACGAAGTAGACCACGTCGCTTCCAAGAACGATGCCTTTGTTCATTTCGCGGAAGTGATTCCAGAAGCCGAGGCTGGTGAGGCCTCCGGCGACGAGTTCTCCCAGCGATGGGATGAAGTTGAATACCGCACCACCAAATTCAGCGACCGGCGGCAGACTGACGAACATCATCATCCCACTGATCAGCACCGCAATGAGGAAGGCGACGACCTGACTCCGGGTAAATGCGGAAACAGCGGAGGTGATGGCAAGGCAACTGGTGGCCAACAAAAAGCTGGCCAGATACCCGCTCCACATGGGACCCCAATCGGGATCACCAAGATATTCCATCGTAATGACGGCCGGAAAGGTAAAGAACAACGCCGCCCAAATGACAACGGCTGCCGCCAAGAACTTCCCAACAATTGCGTGCCACGTGGCGATCGGCATTGTGCTCAACAACTCAATCGTCCCCAAGCGATGCTCTTCGGACCACAGGCGCATGCCGATCGCTGGGGCTACGAAGATAAAAATCCAGGGATGGAAACTAAAAAAGGAGTCCGTTAGCGAGGCATCGCCACGTTCAATGAACCCTCCCAGCGTGAAGGACAGGACCATGGTCAGGACCGTGAAAACGAAGACGCAGACGTAGGCGATTGGAGAGTAAAAGAAGCTTTGCAGCTCTCTCACAAAAGTCGTTTTAATCCCCCTGGGCAAGACGTGCCAAATGAGATAATATCCAATCCCGGCAAACGCGGCGACAGGTAGCAAAAAGTAGAAGATAAGAAGAATTCCCTTCATCGTAGAATCAGTTAAAGGTGAAAATGAGCCGTTGAGGTTAGGCGGCGTCTTTGGTCGTCAAACTGCGGAAAACCTCATCCAGTTGCCCTTGCTCAACGCTCAATTCCTCAACCCGGAGCGATTTCTCAACACAGAGATCGAAGAGCGAAGCGGGAAGCTCGCCATTCGACTTTGCTTTCGGATGAACTCGCAAGGCGAGGAAATCATCCTTCGAGTTGAGAACATCAACAGACTCGGTCTGGTTGAGTTTTTGAATTCCTTCACGGAGACCATCCGTTCCCTTGCCGCTAGCCCGTAACAGAATTGCACCCGCATTTTTGGAGCGTGCCTTCAATTCCGACGGCGTGCCATTGGCAATCACTTTGCCCCGATCGATAATGATCGCTCTCGTGCAAGCCGCCTCGACCTCTTCCAGAATGTGGGTCGAGAAGATAATCGCCTTGGTCTCGCCCAATCTCTTGAGCAGTGCCCTAACCTCGTGTTTCTGATTGGGATCCAATCCATCGGTAGGCTCATCGAGAACCAGAATTGGCGGATCATGAATCAGAGACTGCGCAAGACACGTGCGGTGGCGATAGCCTTTTGACAATGTATCGATGCTCTGTTGATAGACGGGCTGGAGAAAGCAAAGCTCCACGACGTGGTCGATTGCATTCTTTTTGGCCGAGCCCTCGATTCCACGAATTTCGGCTGAGTAGGATAGGAAATCCTTCACCGACATATCATTGTAGAGAGGGGCCGACTCGGGAAGGTATCCGATTTTCGATTTCGCTCCGATTTCGTCGTCTGCGATATTCGTCCCGGCAATCGTGATAGAGCCTTCTGAGGATGGAAGAAATCCGGTGACCATCCTCATGGTGGTGGACTTTCCGGCTCCGTTTGGCCCTAAAAATCCCAAAACTTCGCCAGTCCGGACTTCAAACGAAATGTCATCAACGGCGACTTTGGAGCCAAACCGCTTTGTAAGGTTTTTAACTTCAATCATTCTAGCAAAACGCAGTTCTCACAGGGGTGGTGAAAAGAGAAATTGCCAAAACTCAGCTTAATTCAAACAGCAAGATAGGCGTATCTATCCTTCGGGAGATTTCAAGTGGAAAATCCTCTTCTCACAGGGCTTGCAATTTCAACAAGCCCAAGGGAGGACTTCCCATGCGCTTGATATCTTGGAACGTCAACGGTATTCGATCAGCAATGGACAAGGGTTTTCGCGATTTTGTCGAATCAACCGCGCCTGACGTCCTTTGCCTTCAGGAAACCAAAGCTCGGCCTGAACAAGTTGATCTGGGCTGGGCGAATGAGCTCGGCTACTCTCAATCGTGGAATTCTGCGCAGAAGAAGGGCTACAGCGGGACATCGATTTGGTTGAAACAAAGCGCCTTGGATACGAAAAATGGAATCGGCATCGAGGAACACGATCAGGAAGGGCGAACGATCACGGTCGATTTGGGCGATTTTTTCCTCGTAACGGTCTACACGCCCAACTCGCAACGGGGTCTGCTTCGGCTGGAGTATCGCCAAAAGTGGGATCAGGATTTTTTGGCATACCTGCAAAAGCTGGAGAAGTCCAAGCCGGTCATTTTTTGCGGGGATCTTAATTGCGCCCACCAGGAAATTGATCTCGCGAATCCAAAATCCAACAAAAAGAATGCAGGTTTCACGATCGAGGAACGCGACGGACTTAGTCGAATTCTCTCAAGTGGCTATGTCGACTCCTTTCGCGCACTCCACCCGGAGCCTGACAACTACACCTGGTGGACCTACCGCAGCAATGCCCGCGAGCGAAACATTGGATGGCGTCTCGACTACTTTTGCGTATCGGAGGCCGTATGGGATTCGGTAGAGGCCGCCTCCATCTTGAGCGATGTCCACGGATCGGACCATTGTCCTGTCGAACTCACCCTCCGATAACTGTGAACTCAATTTGAGTCGTAATGGATCCTGTTCCAATTTCCGCCATGATGCTTCTCTCCGCAGGTCCAATCGGTGTGCCAGAAGAAGGTTCCTGGACCTTGCTCATTGTCTTCATTTGTCTGGCGATCGGAATTTCCTTCGTTTGCTCTGTCCTTGAGGCCGTCCTCCTGAGCGTTACCCGCCCCTACATTGCAACGTTGAAAAAGGAGACCCCGGTTGCGGGCGCCCTCTTGGAACGAATGAAGGAGCAGATCAACCGTCCGCTCACATCGATTTTGACGTTGAATACCATTGCCCACACGGTTGGTGCGATGGGGGTCGGTGCTCAAGTCAAGGCGCTATCAGGCGGGGGCGCGTGGGAGGCCATCGCCGGTGCGCTCATGACCCTGGCGGTTTTGATTCTGTCAGAAATCATTCCGAAAAACCTTGGCGCGCGACATTGGCGGGCTTGGGGCCCCTGGGTCGCCTTGGTTCTCAATTGGCTGACCCGCGCCATGTCCCTCTTCATCAAACTGATTGAGCTCTTCAACAAGGGTGGCCACCATCGGGAGTCATTCAGTCGCGACGAACTTGAAGTGATGGCCGAGATGGGAAGGCGCGAAGGCAAGCTGCATGAGGGCGAATCCCGGATCCTGCGCAACCTTTTGCAACTTCCTGATTACACCGTTCACGATGTCATGACTCCGCGAGTCGTTGTTTTCGCGCTGCACGAAGACTCCACGATCGAAGATTTCATGAAAGAGCACGGCGAGACGCCGTTCTCCAGAATTCCGGTTTATGGAGAAAATCTGGATGATATCCGGGGTTTTGTTTTGAAGAACGACGCCCTTTTGGCTGCGGCAAAAGACCAGCACCAGACCCCTCTGAAGGAATTGGCGCGCCCCATCACCACCCTGGCCGCTGCCACCAGCCTCACGAGCGCCTTTGAGCAAATGATCTCCAACAGCGACCATGTGGCCATCGTTCTGGACGAATTCGGAGGGTCCGAAGGTCTCGTAACGTTTGAGGACATTGTCGAAACCCTGTTGGGACTGGAAATCGTCGATGAGGCGGACACCAAAGAGGACATGCAGGAATTTGCCCGCTCACTTTGGAGGCGAAGAGCCAATCGAATGGGAATCCGGCTGGAGGAAACGGAAGGCCTTGAGTCGAAGCAGCCCCCTTCTTCCTCACCACAGTCATGAACGTCGGATTACTCGGAGCTGGATGGTTTGGGCGAACCGCCCACCTGGCAAACCTGGTCGCGATGCCGGAGACGACCCCGCTGGCAGCTAGTAGCCGAAGTGAAGCCAGTTTGGACGCGGCTCGAGAAATCGCGGGGCCCAATCTCAAGACTTTCACCGACTGGAAAGAGTTGCTGAAAATCGACGAGATTGACGCCGTCATCATCGCGTTGACCAACAATCTCCATTTCGAGGCCTGCCTTGCGGCGTTCGCAGCCGGAAAGCACGTTCTCTGCGAAAAGCCCCTTGGGCTCAGCAATCGGCAATGTGACGAAATTATTGCCGCCTCAAAAGCAGCAGGGAAGACGCTACAGGTTGGGCATGAAATGCGTTTTCAACGGCTGTATCAACGAATGAATGAGATGATTCGCGCTCATTCAATTGGAGACGTTCAGCTGATGTGGTGTCGAGAGTTTCGCGGCCCGATGCGCCCCGGTTGGCGCTCCAGCGAAGAACTGACCGGCGGCATGATTCTGGAGAAAAACTCCCATCACTTCGATCTTTTCAATTGGATGATCGATGAAAAGCCGGTTCGCGTCATGGCAACTGGAGGCCGCAATGTGCTGAAGGATCGGGACGTTCTCGATAATGCTCAAGTTTTGGTGGAATACGAAAACGGCCGTCGAGCCAGTTTGGAAGTCTGCTTGTTCGCGCCATTTGGTGGGGAATGCGAGGTGGGAGCTGTCGGTAACCTGGGAAGAATCGATACCAGAAACCAGGATCTCTTCCTTTCCCATCAGCGCTTTGATTTGCCGGACCGGACCGAAATGCAAATCGCGGATTCGCCAGACGACGCAAATTTTGTCGACTCATCCGGTCGAATCGACCGGGGAATTCGTCCAGAGCTTGAACATTTCGTCGAATGTTGCGAGAACAACCGGGAGCCACTCACGGACGGTGCTTCCGCAAAAATGAGCGTTGCACTTTGCCTCGCAGCCCAGGAATCGATTCGCCGCCAAGAGGCTGTTGAGGTCGAGGAAGTCCTGACCCAATAACGTCTGGCTCGTTTCCCGGACCTCTCAGTCTTCGGAAATCCTCAAGGCCTCTACTCCAGCTGTTTCAACGCTTCTTCGGGGCTCTCGCCGTCGATGATTTGGCCAAAGATGTCTCCGAAACTCAAAACCTGATTTGGATCCGGCATCGCACTGGAAAAGCGCCCCATCAGTCTCGGCATCGCGTTCTCACTACCGCCGAGATCGATGATTGCGCCAACCGGTTGCACCGTGATCGTGTACTGCCGGTCGTCCAACTGCACTCCATTGAGAGCCATCATCCAATTTCCGGCAGCATCGACCTGCACCGTTTGGCTGTAGCTAAATCCGCCTGCTCCGTCGCTGATCATCACCGTGATTTGTCCCCCGGCCTGGCCGGTGCCGGCAAAGAAAGGCGTTAAGGTTGAAAGTGGCGGCAAACCGTTCAAAACACTGCTCACGCCGCTTTGGTTGATCCCGGAAATTCCCGCTGGGCCAGAGGAGGATGAACCGGTGCCTCCGCCTCCATTGCCTGCAAACGCCGCTTCAACGGGATCGACCCGGGCCCCGACAAAAATCGAACCCCCACCCGCCAGAATCTGGTAGATCCCGGTGATTCCATTGAAGTTGGGTCCGCTTTCCGTGACCTCTTCCGGTTCTGGAGCTGTTTCAGTGGTTGAGGGCGCTGGGGCAACCGTGCCACTGTCCCCCGTATTATTGGCAACGCCACCGGGAGCGGCTACCGCTGGGGCAACGCTGCGGATCAGCACCACGTCATTTCCGTCGCCTCCCACATAGCTGATCTTGAAGCGGGTGCCTCCCACGTCCACGATCGCGCCCTCTGCTAATCCGCTGAAGGTGGAAATTACGGCATCCGTGTCGTCGTTGTCGATCACCACGATTTCCACTCCGTTCTCTGGATCAGCGATACCACTCACATCCAATGTTGCGCCGTCCAGATCCACCGTTCCGGTCACCTGGATTACGTCGTGTTCACCAGGTTCGGCGCCATCAACCTGCATCGTGACTGTGCCGGTGCCAAAGTCGATACTCTTCACCACCAGCGTCTCGGTCGAATCACCGATGTCGCCCGGCTCAATCGTGCCGGAATCGACGCTGACCGTTGCATCGACGGTCCCATGCCCGCCAAGGATGTCGCCCGAGCTCATTGATAGCCCGTTCGCCGCGATCAAGGTCCCGCCGTTCAGTGTTGTGGAGGCGCCAATCGCTGCCAACCCGGAATCGAGAAGCGTCACGGTCTGCAAACCAACTTCGATCGAGCCCGCAGTGGAAAAGGAAATCTCCGATGCGATCCCCAGACTCAATGCCCCGTCCGCGATAATGGCCGAACCGACTGAACCATCAATCAGGGTCTCTAGCGTGCCCGATCCACGCAACGTGCCGCCGTCTGCAATCAACAATCTGGCAGGCCCTGAGGTGCCGGTGACCGTGGTCCCTGTAATCGTGGTGATCGCTCCGTTGGCGGTGATGAGGCTGCCAGTCCCGGTCAACACTTTGGCGGAACCGCCCCCCGCCTCGGCTGTGATGTTCAGGATGTTGGCATTGATCAAATCTCCAGCGGATGTGTCGATGGTCTGTTCATTCCAGATCACTCCATTGCCGCCCACATCAAAGGTTATCCCACCCGCTCCAGCCGCGAAGTTGGTCTCAATTGAACCGTTGTCCGAGTAGGTGATGCGAAGAGCGCTGCTCCCGGTCGTAGTTCCCGTGACGGTTCCGGTCCAGGTGCCGCCCAACTCGATGTCGCCGCCGTCCGCCATCCACGTTCCTGCTGCGTCGGATGATACATTCTCCGATGCGATGCGAAGTCGCCCTGCTTCCGCGAGGACCGTTCCATTGGCCGTCTGGGTGAATGTCCCGGAATTCTTGTCGAACGAGAAAAAGAACGACGGATCACTTCCCGCTGCCGATTTTTTGAGGGTGCCGTTATTAACAAACTCAGCAGTGCTGCCGTCGAGGAACTGGACGTCGCCCCGATTCTTAAGGTCGAAGGTGCCGTTGTTCTGAAACGTCACGCTTCCACCAATCACCAGGTTGTCGTTGTTCCCGCCGTAAGCGTGATTGAAGATCCCGTCGTTGGTGAAGGTGCCACTGCCGTCCAGCGTAATACTTCCGTCGGCACTGAAGTTTGTCGTGCCGCTGGTGGTGATACCGGGATTGTTCAAGGTCAGGGTGCGGTTGCCCGTCACCGGGCTCAATTCCAGGATCCCCGAGGCGCCGAATGTCAGCACGTTGCTTCCCCCAAGCGTGAAATCGCTGCGCAGATTGACAGTCCCGTCGCTAATGACTTCGCTCGAGTTAATGGTCCAGGTGCCGCTACTGTTCAGGTTCACAATCCCACCATCGTTGTTGGTGAACTTCGCGTTCTCCGCAACCGTGACGGTTCCGCCATCATTGAAGTTGATGATCCCGCCGGATTCGTTGATCAACCCCGGCCCACCTTCATGGAATTGATGATCAGCTGTGCCGGAAAGCGTGATGGTGCCAAAATTGCGAATTGCACCGCCGGGGCCAGTGCTGCCACTTTGTTTGAATTCCACCTCCGATTTCCCCGATGGATTCTCCATCACGACCGTGCCAGTGGCGGTGTTCGTGAGTTCCACGTAAAGACGCAGTTGGGTCGAATTGATCGTAAACGTGCCGTTGTTGGTAATCTTGTTGGTTGACTCAGAGGTCGCGAAGATCGGAAACAACCGGTTCGTGCCGGTTTCCATCTGCCCATCGTTGATCAACTCAGTGCCGCCAACGAGCTTGAAGCGGCCTCCATTGATGTTGAACAAATTCCCAGCCGTGTTGGTAGCGGTGTTTGCTCTGATTTGGAATTCATGTGAGCTACCACTCTGCAAGGTGGTGTCGCCATTAAAATAGATCTCGGCGGCCGTCAGCGTCATCGGCCCCGAAGTTCCCTGCTGCAACGTGCCGTTGTAGGTCTGGTTACCCGAAGTGGTATCCACTGAGGCATTCAGAGTGATCGTCTCCGCAGTAATGGCGAGATTGCCATTGAAATCCAAGGCTTGGGAAATCGTTACCGAGTCCGTCCCTCCGCCCGTGTTCACGATCAGATCCGACGCGAAACTGGAGTCCAGACTTTCAATCGTAATGGCATCGGCGTCGCTTCCACCGTTGATGGTGAGCGAACCCGCCGGCACGCTGAAAGTCGTGGGCGCAAACGTCGAGCCAACCAATTCCATTTCACCCGCGTTGGTGCTGTTGCGTAAAACCACGTCCGCGTTGTCCCCCGCCGGCAGATTGAGAACCAAATCCGCGACCGTGCTGCCCGTCGTGTCGACGGCTTCTAGTTGGGTTGTTTCAATCTCCACGCTCCCGCTGGAATCAAGATCGATCGTGCCCGTTTCGGCTCCGGTGAAGGTCTGCGTTACCGTGCCCAAAGGCGTTGAGCCATCGTTCACAACGACGAGTTCGTCCGCGTCGCCCGAATTCTCGCCACCATTGAAGACAATCTTCTGGTGAATCACGTCCGCAGCATTGGTTCCCAGATCGACGGTTAACCGGTCATCTCCTGCTCCGGTGTTGAAACGAATCTCAGCATTCGGATCGATGTTCTCCAACACCGAATAGGCGAAGAAAACTTCATTCTTGCTGATTCGCACCGCACCGGGAACGTCTGTCGCAATGATATGATTCGGATCGGATATCGTGTAGCCATCCTGCCCCAGCGTCGCGTTCGCTCCCGGCGTGATCGTCAGGGTATCGTTGCTGTCCGAGGTAATGTCGGTGATGATCAGATTCCCGGAACCATCCTGGGTGATCTCCGTCTCCGCGACGCCTTCCGCCGTCAGCACCACATCGTTTCCGTCACCGCCCTCGTAGGTAATCGAAAACGTGTAGCTTGTTCCCGAGTAGGAAAGATCCAGAAACGTCCCTTCGCTAAGTCCCGTAAACACACCCACCACATCATCGTCCGTGCCGTCGTTGTCGATGATGATGAACTGATCACCCACGTTGGGCGCATATCCAAGCGCGCCGTTGAAGGTGGCATCGCTCAAGGTAACCAGTCCGGTCACCTTCACCTGATCGTGATTCGTTCCAACCGTGGTTCCCGAGATCTCAAAGGTGAGCTGTGCGTTGCTGTCCAAATCGAGGTCGCCACTGACTTCGAGCGTGCCAAAGGTCCCCAAACCGGGAGCCGCCTCGCCATTCAACGTAAGCGTACCCGCGGTGATGTCGGGGCTTTCCCCTCGATCCAGAATTTCCCCGTTGCCCGACGTTATGCCCACATTGCCCGAACTCGAGATGCTGGAAACCGTGACGTTTCCATCCGCGCTCAAGGCAACCGTGCCTCCGCCGGCCACGATCGATGAACCGTCCGCCATGTCGATCGCTCCACCCGAACCGTTGGCGTCTCCATTGGCATCTGCGGTGACCGTGACGTTGACCGTCCCCGCAACCGGAACAGCCGTAATGGTGAAATCGTCGATCGCGATGTCACTTTGATAGCCGAGAGATACATCTCCGGAAACCGCACCCGCAATCCCATCAACCCTCAGTACAAAATTGGGACTTCCCAAAAACGCATCTAGACTCACAGTGGCTTGGTTCCATTGATTACCCTGATTTTCGGTTACGGAAAACAATTCGGTCCAATTCGAACCATCAGTGCTGCCATATGCTTTTAGCGTCCCCATGTCGGTTGCGCCTCCACCTCGGTCGATTTGGGCATACATGTGGTAGTGGAACTCCAGATTGGCTGTCTGCATCCCGCTCAAGTCCAGGGTCGGAGAATACAGGGTGGCGGTCTCGCCTTCCAACACCGGATCGGAGGTCTCGATGTAGAGGAATTTTCCGGTCGAATTACCGGTGGTATGATCGGCGGTAGGCCCCGTTCCACCACTCACCGTCCCCTCCGCGTCCGGCGACCAATCCAAGTCGTCAGTTCCCTGGAGGTTCGTCCACCCGTTGCCCAGCGGGATGTTGGTGGCGCGTGCGGATGTGCTCCCTTGGGCAAAGGAATCGAAGGTTTCGTTCAAGAGCGTCACCTGAGTGGGCCCCTGAATTTGTGAACCGGTCAGGAAGCTGACATCGTTATCCGCGCTGAGATTAACCGTTGAGGAACGGACGATCGTGTTGGCCGCGACGGTAAGATCGTTGGTGGAGTCAATCGAAACGGTCGCTCCCTCCGTCGAAATGATCCCCAGTCCCGCTCCCGCATCTCCCAACACCAAATCACCCGTGTTGGAAACGAAAACTCCGCCCGTTCCGCCATCGGCTTCCAAGTTGTTCAGTTGGGTGTCCAGGCTATTGCCGGACATTCCCACTCCAGCCGCTGCCGTTGCGACAAAGGCGCTCGCGACCAGATCGGTGCCGGAATCGCCACCATCGACAATCGCCCCACTGGTTGAAATCGCGGTGATGGTCGCGGTGGTGGTGATGCTGGAAACCGTGATATCTTCGTCCGCGCTCAGACGAACGTTGCCATTACCGGCATTGACCGTCGAGCCATCCGCCATGTTGATCGCGCCACCGGAGCCGTTTCCGTCTTGATCGGCATCGGCCGTGATCGTGATCTGGGTGTTCGTAACGAGTTCGCCGTAAAAGCGAAAATCGTCGAGCGCGATATCGCTTTGGTAGGTGCTGCTGGTCAACGGACCGGCAATGCCATCAACCCGAAGGACGAAGTTGGAGCTACCGGCAAAGGCATTGAGATCGATCGAAGGAGTCTGATTCCAGACATTGCCCTGGCTCCCCGAAACCGAGAACAACTCTGCCGACCAGGTCGATCCGCCATCGGCGCTTCCGTAAACCTTCAAATCACCCATTTGCCCACCCAACATGTGGTACCAGAAATCCACGCTCACCGTGGAGTGGTTGCTCAGGTCCAGGGTCGGAGAATAGAGAGTCGCCGTGTCGCCCTGTTCAATGGGGTTGGAAGTTTCGATGTAGAGATAGGTGCCATTGGCATTTCCAAGCGTGTGATCAGTTCCCGGGCCAGTGCCGCCACTGGGAGTTCCTCCCTTGTCTGGCGACCAATCAATCTGATCCACCGGGACGGATCCCAGGTTGACCCATCCCGAAGCCTCGGGCAGCGTCTGATGAGGTCTCGGATTCGACGTTGGTCCCTGACCAAAGGTCTCAAAATCCTCAACCAAGAGATCGCCGCTGTCGGCATAAAACCGGAAATCGTCCAAAGCGATATCGCCGCGGTAGTCCGTACCCTTCGTCCCGATAATTCGAAGCTGAAACTGGGCGGAGTTGTCGAAGGAAGAGAGATCTAACACCGCCTGATTCCAGCTATCTCCCTGATCTCCACTGACGGACAACAGGTCCGCCGACCAAGTGGCCCCGCCATCGGAGCTACCCTGTACAGTCAAGGTGCCCATGCCCGTTCCCGGCTGTGAGTACATGTGATAGAAAAACTCGACAGCGGAGTTTGTTTGGCCCGTTAGGTCAATGACTGGCGAAAGAAGGTGGGAAAACTCGCCCGCATCCACCGTTCCCGACGTCTCAAGAAACAAGTAAGTTCCCGTTGAATCCCCGTGCGTGTGATCGGCGCCCGGACCCGTCTCCGGGCTCGGCGTTCCGTCGCGGTCGGACACGAAATCCAAGGTATCGGGCCCGGGCTCATACCTCGCGTTGCCCCAACCTTCGCCAGCCGGAAGACCGACATTCGCCCCCGCGTTCGTCGAGCCTTGAGGAAAACTCTCAAAATTCTGCGAGTGAATCACCACGTTGCCCAATGCCGCGTCGGGGCCGGAAATGCTCACGCCGGACGTCAGGTTCACGTCGCTATCGGCTTCCAGATTGATGGTTCCACCAACAACGGTGGTATCGACCAAATTCAGATCCTCTGCACTGTCGAGAGTGAGCGTGTGTGCTCCGGAATCGACGTTTCCGCCAATTCTGGCGCTCCCCGTGGTTGTTTCCACGAGGATGAAACCATCTGCAGTCGAAATACTCGAACCAGCGTCGCTATCGACGGCGAACGTGCTGCTGCCGTCCCCACCACTGCCAGAAATCTCGATTCGGCCTTGGCCGGTTGAGGAAACCGTTGCGCCCACGATCGCGACGCCGTCATCAACGCTGGCGGAACCAGTGATGGTAATGTTCCCCTTCTCCGTCGTCACGTCCGCCTCAACCAAGACGCCGCCGGATCCGGCCAACGAGATGGTTCCGCCGCCTGAGGTCGCCAGCGCCGCGCTGATGCCTATGTGGACGCCAACCTCGGTCGTCGAACTAGCGTTCAAGCGGATCAGTCCGCCCTGTCCGTCAATTCCGCCCGTCACGTCGATTGTTTCCGCATCGACACCCAAACCATTGCCTGAATTGGAGAACACCGATCCCAGGGTGACATTCGCACCCGTCATCGTGACTCCGGCAGTCAAGGTCGCCGTCGCGTCATTGTAAGTTTGATCTCCGACGGTCGTGACGTCTTGCCCCAAGCTCAATGCTCCATCCGCATTGGTCGACAGCGACGCCAGTGCCGCCGTCGTCCCGACAAAATCACCAAACGTGGTCGCCGAATTGTTGCCGGTGTTCACGATCAGCGCGCGCGCCGTTGTGTCGGAATCCACTGTGCTGGCGAAAGTCACGTCTCCACCTGCGGTCAACGTAACGTCCGCCCCCAGGGTCACTGCGCCGTTGTAAGTCTGCGTGCTTCCGGAGACCACATTGGATCCCAGGACGATCTGTTCCGCGTTCACCACCAAACTGGTCGGAATGGCGTTTGGAGTCGTGGCCGGCTCCGGCAGGCTTGTGATCGTCACCTGATCAAAGCCGCTCGGTGCCGCCGCATCAGCGCCGTTGGCGGTCTCAAAACGGATCCCACCCGTCACGGCCGATGCCGCGACCTCGATTGTGTTGACGTCAACCTGGGTCACAGTCCCGGCTGGCAAACTCGAGGACAGGATCAGGTTGGGATCGTGGATGATGTAAACGTCGCGGGCATCGTCAAACGAGATCTCCAGGCGGTCCTCGCTGTCGCTTTCCATATCGGTGATAACCAGGTCATCCACTCCCCCATTATCGACCAGTTCCACGCTGGTTTCGGCGAGTCCGAAACTTTCCAGAACCACGTCGTTGCCATCGCCGCCGGCGTAGTTGATCCGGAAGACGTAGGAGCTGCTACCGTCGCTGACACTGAAAAGGTCGCTGAACCCGTCACCGTCGGCATCAGGATGGCTCGCAAAAAATCCGGACACCGCATCGGTGGCGTCGGCGGCTCCGGCAGGATCGTTGTTCGAAATCAGCACGATGGCCGGATCGCTCGAAGTCGGCGTGTAACCGCTCAGGTCAAAGGCGATGGTTGAATTGGTGTCGTCCAGGTTCAACTCGCCATTGACGATCAATTGATCGTGTCCGTCGGCTGCGCCGGGACCACCCAGCCCGTGAAGATCGAAGTGAAGCGTCCCTGCTGTGAGCGTGAAGTCACCATCAACCGTCATGGTGTCGCTGGCTCCGTCTTCGCCGATCTGGATAATGCCGCCCTGTTGATTGAGCGAAAAGCCGATCAAATCGATATCTTTCAAGGTGCCGTCCGTGAAGGCAAACGTTCGTGTGCCGCCACCTTCGCTGAGGGTCCCGTTCTGCAGATCGAGGACTCCACCGCCCAGGTTCAACGTTCCCCTGGTGTTGGCATCGTTTGAGGAAGAACCACCGGAATCAGGGGCGGCCAGAACGGCCGAATTCGCGGTGACGGTTCCTGCGGTATAGGTCAGAACGCCCTTTCCGCTGCCTGATCCGCTGTGGTGCGCCCCGATGACAAGTTCATCCAAGGCCGCGTTGAAGGTTCCTCCGGTGAGATCCACTTGGCTGAGGTCAGGATTCGTGCCCGTTCCGGATCCGTCATTGTAGCCGATCTGGAAATCCGTTTCCGCGTTGGCGTCGCCGGCAAGCGTGAAGGTTCCTCCATCGACGATGTCGATGAACCCGACGCTTTTGCGACCGCCG
The DNA here is from genome assembly GCA_963977015.1 of uncultured bacterium. GTDB lineage: Bacteria > Verrucomicrobiota > Verrucomicrobiia > Verrucomicrobiales > DEV007 > JBCDHN01. The sequence continues at coordinate 240,578 of CAXBMO010000003.1, forward strand.
ACGGTCAGCGAATCCAGATTGAAGACATTGGCGGCCCCGCCGAGATGAAGTTCACTGACCCGCGTGAGATTGGAGCCGGATTCGACAGAGCCCATCAGGAAAGAACTCGCGGTCACCGTATTGGTTCCCGCAGTTGACAAGGTCAAGTCTCCCTCCGCTGATCCTCCCTGGCCAAAATCCGTAGTCGCATCCGTTCCCAACCGGATCTCATCCACATCAATCGTGACGGAATCGGCCCCACTAAGATTGACGATGCCTTTCGCATCTGCGCCAGACGGGCCATTGCGTCGCCCGATGTCGAGAATCCCGGTGCCATCCCCAATCAGGACATCACCGTCTTGAACCGTGAGACTGGCATCCAAAGCATCGAAACCAACCCTCAGTGAATCGACATCCAAACCATTCCCAACGGTCATGGTGCCATCGTCAATTTGGAGCGTACCGGACCCCGCGGCATTGCTTACCCCGTTCGTCACCGCAACGGAACCGTTGTTCACGACCTGCAACTTGCCAGCGTCAATCGAAACCGTGTCGGTCCCGCTGATGGACCCGCCATCGACCACGAGGCTACCCGCAACCGCGTTCGTCGATCCAACATAGTTATTGGCCCCAGTGAGCGTCAGGGTGCCGCTCCCGTCTTTCGCCAAAGTAACGGCGCCATCAATAGTTCCCCGGTAGGTGGTGTCGCCGCTTTGATTCACGGTCAAGGTCGCCGCCGTCGCGCTGGTGACCACGGCGTCCAGCGCACTCTGATTGGTGCCTCCGGAGAACAATGACGCCACAGTCTGGCTGGTTCCGTTCAAATCCAAGGTTCCCCCGCTTCCGTAGCCCAAACCACTGTGACGGAAGGTCGCGCTCGACGCCAGTGCGTTATCGACATCCAATCGCAGGGTTCCGCTCGTCAAGGTCGTGCTCGACCAGGTGTTGCCGGCAACTCCAATCGTCGTCAGTCCTCCCGAATCCGTGTAAAACGTACCGCTGTTCAGGTTGATGGGATTGGTCGTGAAGTGAATCGCCCCGCCCGTGGCATTGACCACGAAAAAGGCATTGCCACTTGCCCCAACGCCACCGGCAAAGGTCAAGTTTCCGGCGGAAGAACGGATCCGGGAGCTGCCGCCCACAATGCTAAGCTGAGCGGTGATCGTGTTGTCGCCACTAATGTTATCCAGCGCCGGCACATTCTGTTGGCTCCCAGTCAGTTCTATTGTGTCGCCGATGGTAATCCCCCCGGTGAGTTCCAACCTCGCCTTATTTGCCTGGTCAATGGTTGTCTTGCCAGTGGCCGCTCCCAGCGCTCCGTCGTGCGAAATCCGCAGATTCCCCCCATCGATCTGAGTGACACCGGCGTAACTGCTGTCGCCGGACAATGTCAGTCTTCCCGTTCCCGTCTTGGTCAATCCGCCCTCCCCGCTAATCACACCCGCAAAGTCCCCACTTCCCACAGTCAAGGTCGTCGCCGTCGTGTGCGTTCCATCCACTCCACCCAATTCCACAGTGACATTCGTTCCCCCGGTCAACGACGCAATACTGCTGTCGCCTCCGACGAATTTCACGGTGACGTTATTGGTCAGGCCGCTCAGGTCGAGATCCTGGCCGCTATAGTCTCCAGCGTTGATGATCAGCGTGACATCCTCAACCGGATTGAGGGCATTCACGGCATCCGCAAAGTTATCGAACGCATCGGTCCCGAAGAGCGCGCCCTGATTTCCGCCAACTTCAACATCCCCATCCACGGAATCACCGCTGCTCGCGCCCCAATCGTCATTGACATAGATGGTGGTGCCAAAGGTGAAATCCAGCGAACCGGCATCACGGGCTTCCGCGACATTCGGGCCGGTGGAGAGCGAAGCGACTTGTCCGGACGTCAACGCGCGGTCGTAGAGAATCACCTCATCGAGTAACGACGCATTGAGGGCCGTGCCGATGGTCAGTGGCTCAGTATTAGAAAGCCCGTCGCCATGCGCGTAGTTCTCCTGATTGGTCAACACACCATCGACATACTCTTGAGATAAGCCGTTGTTCAGCACGTAAACCACGTGGTGCCAAGTGTCGTCCAGAATGGGGCCACCCTGGCCGTCGTGCTGGTTGCCATTAAAATTTCCTCCGGTTCCGGTGGTGTCCGTCCGAATCAAGAGGTCATCTGTCGAGCCATACCGGGTCACCAGCCAGCTCGTTGTTCCTCCCGCCTCAGTTCCCTTGCGAATCACTCGAACCCAGCTCCCTTCTGAGGAGTCCCCCTTGACCCAGAACGAGAGGGTCATTTCGTCATCGATACCTTCCAGTGACAGGGAATTCGCCACGGTCACGGCCGACCCGGCTCCATCGAGCGATTGGCCACCTCCGAAAACGTCCGCCACGTCGGTGCTGTAGCTTCCTCCTGTTCCATCGTTGGCATTGCCCGATGAGTCTTGTGCGTTTCCGTCATCGAACGACCAAATCCCCACGGCATCTCCCAATCGGTCCAAGACGGTGACACTTATCTGGTGAGTGGCCGGAGACGCGTATGTGTGGTTGCTCTGCAGGGTGCGGGCTCCCGTGGTCAACAGCACTTCGGTGACGGCGTTACCGTCACCCCAATCAATCACCGCCTTGTGTTCGTCCAGAGATCCCGGATCGGTAAAATCGATCTGGAGGGTCATTTCCCCTGTCTGGGCATCCTTAGAAACGATCTGCAGTGTATCAACAACGGGCGGCACATCGGAAACCGTCACCGTCGCGAAGGTGGAATCGCCCCCAATGTGAATCGGTCCTGATGCATCCCGAATCTCGTCATCGGTCAGGATGCGGCTCCACAGCGCAACTTCGTCCATGGAGCCACCCAAATTGGTGTCGCCGATGTAGAGAGTGCCGCTATTCCCCAGCCCGTCCCCGTGAAGATAGCTGTCAGTTTGCACCAGAACGCCATCGACGAACTGTTTCGCCACACCGTTGTCCAACGTGAAAACGATGTGATGCCATTGGTTGTCCAGCGTATCGTCTCCAGCCCACAATTTGTTCTGATTGTTCGCTCCGTCGGTCCCGGTCGTATCTGTCCGGATATTCAAATCCGTCGAATTGCTGTATCGGCCAACGTGCCAACCTTCGCCTCCTCCGGCTTTGACGATGGTGCGCTCCCAATTGTCCGTTGTGCTCGGATCAATCTTCGCCCAGAAGGCAATCGTGACCTGATCATCCAGCGTTTCAAGTGAATCGGAAGTGGAGACTGAGACCCGTCCGTCGCTCAGCGCCTGACCGACACCGAATGGAGTGTCCGAGCTATAGGTGCCTCCGCTTCCATTATTCCCCAATCCGCTCTGATCCACTGCTGATCCATCATCGAAATTCCACAAGCCGGCCAACCCGCTCGAAAGCGTGCCGGCCTCAACACTCACCGTAACCTGGAAGTTTCCGTCATTGAGATACTGATGGTTTCCGGTGAAATCGGTGGTGCCATCGGTCAGGACCTCCGTATCCACAGTTCCATCGCCCCAGTCGATCACCACCGTATTGGTGCTGTTCCCTCCCAGGGTAAAACTACCGGTCAGTGAAACCGACTGGCTTTCCTGAATCGACGAGGTGTCCAGGTTGATGTTGACGTTGGAAGGAGCGACACCTGCATCAAGAACAAAGGTTCCCGCGATGTTGGGATCAAAGGTGTCGCTGTCCGCATCGGCATTGGTAACCTGGATTCCCGCCACGCCACTTAACGTTCCGGATCCGCCTTCGAAATCAGAGAGCAGGAATGAGGTTAGCCGAGGATAGAGAGAACTCGTCGATGTGGTAATGATGTCCCCCTGTTCGCCGTAGTCCGATTCAAGAATGGTGAGTTGCCAATCCGCAATCACGTTTCCGTCGGCATCCAGAGGCTTGATCAGCAACGTGTCGCCGGCTTGATCGAGAATGCTGATTTCCCCAAGGAAAATCGCAGTTTGATCGTTGATGATCGGCGCATTGAAGGTGAACTCCACCGAAGAGGGATTGGTGAGCCCATTGGAAAGTCGCAATCCCGTCAGCGCCTCCGCAGCAGATGGCGCTGAGGCTTCCGTATGAAAGATCGCACCGCCAGATGCCGATGCTGAAACCGCGCCGACCAGATTCGTGTAAGTCACCCCGTCGCGAGACAATGCCTGGAGGTCAACATCGTCGCTCCCGCCATCACTATCACCGGTTGTGACAATCGCGACGGGACGCACCGAGCCGGTATACAGAGCCACATCATTCCCGTCAGGCCCCCACCAATAACTCAGCGTATAGTCGACCGTTCCCACTGTGACTGTTGCGCCTTCCATTAGCGCATTTCCTGCTCCATCGTTAAAATATCCGCTGGTGACACCGGAGGGATCCGTGTTGTCGATCAAGAGAAAGTTGTGAGCTGCAGGATTGGTGCCACTCGAGCTGATCAACAGGTCGGCGATCCCGTCACCGATGGTCACGTTTCCACTCGCCCGGACCACATCATTCCCCACCCCGGCCAACGCTTGAGCGTTGCTATCAATCTGCGCCTCAAAAACCGAGCCGGAGGTAAACGTCAATTCACCGACCATCAGATCTCCCAACCCGCCGGTGGATGCCCCCGGGCTCAGAGTTCCGGAAACCGTGACCGCTGCATCCGTACTACCGGATCCTTTTAGAGTCGACCCCGAACTGACTGTGAGAGTGCTGGCTCCTGACTGTGATCCGTTGAATACCAGGGTGGAACCGGGTTCTCCCGAAATCCCCACTACTGTGGGATCCGAGTAACTGTTGTCCCCGTTGAAGGTCACCGTATTTGGACCAACAATCGAAACGGGTTGGGTTGCGGATGAAAGTTTGGTAATCCTGCCGTTGACTACGATATCTGCACCTTCGGTATCAAAGACGAGCCCCGAATTGTATTGAGCCCGATGTCGTAAATCAAGGTTGAGGGTCTGAGTCTCAGATGATCGATTGACAATATCAGCCGTTCCCGATGGGTTCCCCAACATATCCAACGCGATGGATCCTCCGCCCGTCTTATTGCCAGTTAAGGTGTAGGCTCCTGCGCCAGATTCAAAAATGACGCTCTCGATGTTGTACCCTCCTCCGTCTCCCGCAAAATTCACATTGGAGTTCAGGCCCGTCGTTCCGTCAAAGATGATCGTATCCCAGTCACTGGAATTAGAATCATCAGGAAGGGTGTCGGGAGTCCAGTTCTCGATGGTGTCCCAGTTGGAATCCGTCCCACCCCCATCCCACGTGTAAGTCGCAAAGTGAATCCCCTCCAGACTTCCCGCAACCACACCATCCGCCTGACCGTCCGAGGCGAGTCGACGTTCCCCGTCTTCAAAAAAGGCGTACATGATGTTCTGCGAAGAGGATTCATAAACATCGTTCAATCCCAGAATGTGCCCCTGCTCGTGCATCAAAATGCTAAGCAAATCAAGGCGTCCATCTGCGCCTGAATCAGCGTCCGCGAATAACTGTGTCTCGCCTTCGATCAGCGAGGAAAATTCTTCGTTTTGCAGGGGAGTTTCATCAATGAACCAGGTTCTGCCGGCAGCATCGGCGTCGATGGTGACCACATTTCCCTCAACAGCACCAAGATAATTCCCCGGCAAATCCACAACCTGATAAACCACGTTGGCCAACGCGAGGGATTGCTCCTCGCTCAGCCCGGTCATACGCCACCGTTCGGCCGCCGCCTCGGCCATCCAGTTCACCACATCCGGACTCAACTCTGAATCAACCGCTTCATTTGAAAAATGCCCCCATTCATCGATCTCCAAGAGACTCTCGCCAATCACCTCCATCGTATCCTCCTCTTCGGTGCCAAGTTCGACGCTTTCGGTGGACTCAGCACCGCCTTCCGCGCCCGACGCCTCGGTTTCGTCGGCCAACAGATAGACTTCCGTATCGAGCACGGGCTCCGTTGCGACCGCAGAACTCTGCGGCGTTTCACGGTGACCTTCTGCTGGCAGTTGATCGTCAGAAGCGGTATCGGGAGCCTCTTGCGATGGTTCCGGGGCCGAATCCGATTCCGCTTCCGGCGCTCCTCCATCCACGGGTGCGGCCGAGTAGAGAATGCGAGGCTCGAGGTTTTCGAGGAGCATTTTTTCGTCAGCCGACTTTTTGGGGTCCGATTTTTCGCGGCCGAGGAGGCGATCCAGGAAGGAGCTATCTTTCATATGTAGGAGGTTGGCGAGTTTTCAATCGCTTGGATTGTGGTGCAAAAGGGGGATTTAGAGATGGGGGTGTCTTCTAGACACGAAAAAGCCTGCGTGTGGCTAATTCGTACATCGCAGGCTATTCGCTGAAACGGGGTTCCAAGAAAGGAGGAAAGGAAGGACGCTTTCGCCTTCTTGAGGCTGAAAGTTTCCACCAAAAAGTAACGCGTAGCGCCGCTGTAAACCGGAGAGGGTTCGCCGGACGGACTCAGCGCGTCGACGGATCTGACTGGAGATCGCAGAAGCTTGCTTCTCCGCGAGACGAATCGTGCGTTCGAAACGGGGCGTCCATGAATAGAGACGGATCCAGCGATCCGTGGCTGCCGTCGCGATTGTCGTTTCACGCTCAGGCGATTCGTCCGACGACAACATTTCTGGCAAATCCCGCGCTGAGTCCTCATCCACCAGCAATCCGCGTTCCGGCTCGGAAGCAGCGGAAAGCGTCCAGGTTGGTAGGTGTTCAGTGGATATTACCATGTTCGCAAGCATCCGAAGCTATCCGGTTACGTCAAATTGACCAAACCAGAATCTGAATCTCATCAACACTTCTGAATACTGTTGCATTTAGCGGCAGTTCAACGAGTTACGCAAATAACGCACCGTTATCCTTTCGTATAGGTGTATCAGTAAGGCACCGCGGTTTTCTGAGTGAAACCAGGGCTTCCTCTGCCCCCTTTTTCACTAATCTCACCTTTTCAGATTTCACAGCTTCTCCTGCAACTGGTTGATGGCGTCTTCAGGAACTGTGGCATCGATGATCAGGCCATAGATGTCTCCCAAGGTCAGTTCTTCTTCCGTGCTCAACCCGGGAATCACACCGCCGCGGAAGCTTCCAGTCCGGAAAATCGAACTACTTCCCTCTTCCATTGCAATAATTGGGGCCACTTCCTGGATCGTGATGCTGTAGGTCCGGTCTTCCAGCGCAATTCCGGAAAGGGATGCCGACCAATTGCCGGCTGCGTCGGCCTGAACCGTCGTTGTGTAACTGAAGCCACCGGCTCCGTCGCTGATCGTAACGACAATCTGAGCGCCCACTGCAGAGGTGCCCGCAAAGAACGGGGTGAGCGAAAAGACCGGCGGCAAGGACGGCAAAACGCTGGAATCCCCACTCCGAATCGCAGCTAGGTCGATGACTTGTCCCTCGGGATTAAGCAATTGTCCGTTAACGAATCGGTAGCCCGAGGCTCCCTCCGGCAATTCATCGAGACGCAGCCCGGCAAAGACGCCGGAGTCGCCAAAGCCGTTCAAAAGGATCTGCAACGCATTGAAGTCCGCGTTTTCACCTTGTTGCCCGGCCGCATTCGACCCTGGAGTAGTGGCAGTGGCGCCATCAGTCGCGGTCGCGGCCGCCGATTTGGTCTTGCCTTGTTGAACCACTGAAACCTGCAGGGCATTGCTCTGGTCGGTGCCATCTTGAACCTCGACCACGAACCACCTCGCTCCAGGTGTCGGATCGCTCAGATCCTTGTTGCTGTAGACCACCGCGCGCAAGGCCTGTTCCATGGCCTTGGCTGAAACCCCGCCGGGTCCAGCCGAAATGGTCAAGGTTCCCGAGCCTCGATCGAATCTCTGGCTCAACCCGGCCGGCAAGGCGATTGCAGAGAGGCGGTCCTCGTCCGGCTGATAGCCGCCGTGAATCTGAATCGTGGCCGATGTCACCAGGTTGGCTTGGGTCACCCGAATACTGGGGAACAGTCCAATCGGTCCCTGCCCCACCCCATGGACCAGGCTATCGTTAATGCTGACCCCGAGCAGCACTGGCACCAAGTTGTCAGACTCGATCCCCGTAAAATGAACCGGCTTCAATGCTGATGCGGCAGACGGGAAGGTGTAGGTCCCTTCGCCAACCCCGGTTGAGGCGAGTTGAGGATTGGGACCAAGCACGACGAGAGCGTCGCCGGGCAACGTTGTCGGGTCGCCGCCATTGACAAAAATCTCCGTCGTCTCGCTCGGCTGGACAACGATCGCGTCACGATCGTCGCCCGTGTTGATGGTGAGGCTGGCCGCCGCCACCGTGCCGCGGAATTCCACGAGGGATCCGGTCGTGTTGGCATCAATTCCGGCGTCGGCATTGACCACCACGTCGCCTGTCGCCATCACAGTCGCGCTCTCGGCGAAGCTGAAGTCGCCCTCGGTGTTGAACACCACGGTCCCGACCGAAGTCACGTTCACGGCCACGTTCAACGAGGTTCCACTGGTAACGTCCAAACTCGTCAGAGCCGTGCCTGCGCCCAGATTGGCTCCCAGTCTAACTTCTCCCATGGTCGACACTGTCAGGTCATGCCCACCGTCCACGGTTCCCTGGAACGCAATGATTCCACCACCCCTGCTGCTCGCAATGACGTCCCCAACCAAGTCAACCGGATCGCCAAATGTCATTGCGCCCGTCGTGGTGACATCGGCAGCAATCGTCGTGGTTCCAGCTGCATCCGTGCTCAGGCTCGCCAAGACAACCGAACCCCCAATCGTTCCACCGAAACGGGTGGTTCCGGAAGTGTTGACCGTCAGACCCTTGTTTCCGTCAATGGTGCTCTCAAAATCAACGGCGCCGCCGCCGCTGCTCGCCAGCGTTACTCCTGAGCTGCTTCCGCCAAGCTGAACAGCCCCATTGTAATCCTGCGAACCGCCAGTCGTCACATTGCTGTTCAGATTGATCGTTTCCGCGTTAATGACGAGATCGCCTCCAATCGCAAACGGGCTGGAAATCGTAACCGAATCAATGTCCGCGGCGGCGCTTGGATTCGCGGTATTCACGATCAACCCGCCGCTAACAGCAGAGACCTTTACCCGGATCTCGTCCGCGTTGACCCGGGTTGCGTCCGATTCGGCGATGGTCGTGGTCAGATTCAAAGGCGTGGAATTGACGTCTTTAATCACAAAGTAGTTCTCGCCGGAAATGTTCGCCATCGAGATGTCGAGTTGGTCGGCTGACTCGTTGTTGAAGTCGTCAATCACCAAATCACCGCCCACGATCGAAACCCGGGTTTCCGCCAGGCCGAACGACGTCAGCACCACATTGTTGCCCGCACCGGTCCCGTCCTCCGTGTCGTACTGAATCTGGAAGACGTATTGATTGCCATCGACTGTTGAGGTCAAATCAAAGACCTCTCCATCAACCAGCCCAGCGAAGGTTCCGACAATTGGATCCGAGGTGCCGTCGTTGTCGAGAATGACAAACGTCTGCCCACGGGACGGAATGAAATTCAGGGTCAGGTCGAGGGTTGCATTGCCCAAATCGACCGTTCCGTTGGCTGCCATATCATCGACAATCAGTTGATCGTGACCACCCGCAACACCCGCACCGCTCTGACCGTCCAGGGAAATCTCAAGCGTCGCGCCGGTGGTTGTCGTGAAATCGCCATCCACCGACATGGTGTCAATGGCCCCGTCGTCGCCGATCTGGATGATGCCGCCCTGTTGATTGACCGAAAAGCCGATCGAATCGACGTCTTTCAACGTGCCGTCAGTGAAGGTGAATAGATGAGTTCCGCCGCCTTCGGTGATGGTACCGTTCTGGAGATCGAGAATTCCGCCGCCGAAATTCAAGGTTCCCCTCGTGTTGGAATCGTTGGATGAACTACCGCCGAAATCCGGGTCAGCCAGAACAACCGAGTTTGCCGTGACCGTGCCCACGGTATAGGTCAGAACGCCCTTGCCGTTGCCCGACCCGCTGTGGTGAAGACCAATCACCAACTCATCCAGAGTGGCGCTGAAGGTTCCGCCAGTAAGATCCATCGTGCTGAGGTTGGGACTGGTCCCGGTACCGGCCCCGTCATTGTAGCCGATCCGCAAGTCTGTGCCGGAGTTGGCGTTGCCAGTCAGCGTGAAGGTGCCACCCCCAACGATGTCGATCAACCCGACACTCTTGCGACCGCCCACGGTGAGCGTGTCCAGATTGAAGGTATTGGTATCCCCACCGAGGTGCAACTCACTGACCCGGGTGAGGTTGGATCCCGATTCGACAAATCCCATCAGCAACGAGGTGGCCGTGATCGTATTGCTTCCCAACGTTGACAGGGTCAGATCACCTTCGGCAGAGCCTCCCTGACCAAAGACGTTGGATGCATCCGTTCCCAACCGGATGTCAGCCACATCGATGGTGACCGAGTCAGCCGCGCTGAGATTCACCGTGCCTTTTGCATTGCTCCCCACCGGGAAATTCCGCCGACCGATATCGAGGATTCCAGTGCCATCCCCAATCTGAACCGTGCCGCCGTTCACGGTGAGTGCTGCGTTCAAGGAATCTACCCCAACTCGCAGATTGTCGACATCCAGCCCGTCACCAATCGTCATTGTGCCGGCATCAATTTGAAGGCTTCCGGTGCCTGCGGCATTGGTAACCCCGTTGGTTACCGCGACCGTTCCGCCGTTGAGCAACTGCAACGTTCCGTTGTCGATGGAAATCGAATCAGTTCCGCTGATCGCGGCGCTTCCGCCATCAACCACGAGTGAGCCATCGGTGACGGTGGTCGTACCGCTATAGGTGTTGGCACCGCTCAACGTCTGGGTTCCGGTTCCAATTTTGGCGAGCGCTCCGGTTCCGGAAAGAACGCCGGAATACACGGTATCCAAATCGTTATTGCCCACCTTTAAGGTGACCGCATCCGAAGTCGCGTTCTCAAGGAGAATTCCGTTCGACCCGGTCAGTCCACCAAACGTGGCCTCAGTCAGAACAGTGAAATCAAGACTACCGGTTCCCGTGGTGCCGGTATCCAATGTGGCGTTTTGCAAAGCCAATTCGTTTCCAAGCTGAAAAGTGCCCAGATCGATCATTTCCACCGTGCCGCTGAAGGTGTTGGCTGCGTTGAATGCAATGGCCCGCGCGGCGTGGTTCCCATCGAGGATGATGGTTCCTGAGCCCGAGATTACACTGTCGAAATTCACATCACTGGTGTTGGAGTTGAATCCCGCGTTGTTGAATGTTGCGGTCCCGCCGTTCACCAGAATGGTCCCCGCATAGGTGTTCGGCGAGGATGGAGTCCCGTTGGAACCGTGGCGAAGGAAAGCGTTGCCATTCAAGGTGATGTCGGCCGTTACCGTCCGTCCGGGACTATTGTTATAGGCGTAAACCCCGAAAGAACTTCCGTCGTTCACGACAATCGATCCCACCGTCATGTCATTTTGCTCAATGTAGGCGATTCCTTCGTTCACAATGAGGGAACCGTCCGGGCTATTCACTGACGAACGGAAAGCGAGGCTGCCTCCCCCATTCTTGGTCAGGCTGAACGTGCTCAGATCGATCGTTCCTCCGACATCCAGTCTCGCCGGGGTATTGATTGTGGCGTCCCCGGTCAGGGTCAGACCTTTAACGGCAGCATTACTCCCTACCAGGCTACCCACAGAATTAATCAGCGCCCCCTGGCCCGCAGAGCCGGTGCCTTCGATGTGATAAACGCGACTGCTATTCGTATTGGTACTACCGCTGAGGAAGGAGAGATCCACCGTCGCTCCGCTTTCCACCGTAACGGTCCCACTCGGCAAGGCGTCAGTAGCGCCCCAGGCGAGAATGCCCGCCTTAACGGTTGTGGAACCGGTTGCGGAACTCCCCCCACCTGACAACGTCAGTTCACCGGTGCCCTGTTTCACGAGATTCCCCGACCCGGCAAAAGTTCCAGCGATGATTTGATCTCCGGCATTGCCGATCGTCAGCGTCGAAGATGCCTCGATGTCGATACTCGTGCCGGAAACTGCCGAAAGAGCATCAATGGTGACAGCCCCGGCGATGTCCGGCCCCGTGATTTCCAGGGTCCGGGTTCCTTCGAGCGCCACGGTTTCGGCATAGGTTCCCGTGTTGACGATGATCGTTGCGCTGGAACTGGATGCCGCCAATGCTTCGTTGATCGTCCGGAAGGCGTTGACACCATACATAGCCCCCTGACTGCCACTGGTTCCCAGATCCGCGTCACCAATGAGCTGTCCCCCGCTTTGGGTGAAGCTGTCGTCTACGTAGAGGGTATCAAGCGGGGTCGCTTCAACCAGCATGACATCATTCCCGTCGTTCGCGGAATAGAAGACCCGGAACTTCGTCGTTCCATCGCTCGCGGTCACGATATCTCCATCATTGGGGGCATTGGTGAACCGTCCTGTAACAGCGTCGCTGGCGGTATCGTTGAGAACGATCGTATAGACGGAATTCGTTGGTGGAATGAATGTTCCCAGAGACACCGCCAAGGTGCTTCCGGATAGGTCACCATTCCCGGTTAGGACGATCTGATCGTAATCCGTTCCCGCGGTTGCTCCGCCAATATCAACGGTGAGTATCTGTCCCGCTCCAAGGGTGAGATCGCCGGATACCTCCAGGCTCCCCGCACCACCCAGCCCAGGCATCACATCACCGTTAAACGTTACGGTGTTTCCGGTAATATCCGGAGTCGTCGAGCGGTCGCGAATCTCGCCGCTGTCTGAGGTGAGCACCACATCGCTAGTCGTAGTGATACTGTTCACCGTGATATTTCCGTCAGCCGAAAGACTCACATCACTGTCGCCACCATCAACCGCTGAATTGTCGGCCATCGTAAGGGCTCCGTTTCCTGCTGTCAGGGTAACCAATGGAGCCGCGGTGATCGAAATATCATCCAGAGCAATATCACTTCGATAGCCGGGATCAATGCCCCCCCCAGCAGTGACCGTTCCCGCAATTCCATCAAACCGGAGAACAACTTGGGGACTCCCCAGAACTGCACTGAGATCAACCGTAGCCTGGTGCCACACATTTCCCTGATTCCCCGATTCGGAAAACAACTCGTCCGACCAATTGGTTCCGCCGTCAGTACTCCCGTAGACCTTCAATGAACCCATTTCCGGATCCACACCCGCCATGTGGTAGTAAAATTCCAGGCTGGCGCTTTCCATTGCGCTCAAATCAAGGATCGGCGAAAGAAGTTCCGCGGTATCGCCAGTCTGCACATGATCCGAAGTCTCAATGTAGAGGTATTTCCCGGTAGAAGTGCCGGTGGTATGATCGGTTCCATTGTTCTGTCCTCCGCCGGGCCCCGTGCCTCCGCTTCCGGTACCTCCGGCATCCGGTGTCCAGTCGATCTGATCGCTACCCTGAACATTGATCCAACCGTTCCCCAGCGCGATATTGGTGGCACCGGCAGACTCGCTGCCCTCGGTGAAGGATTCGAAATCTTCCTGCAAAAGAACTCCAGAGTTCAATCCTGTGATCTGCGCTCCGTCCAGAACATTCAGATCATTGTCGGCATTCAACCTGATACCTTGGCCGGTCACGACGGTGCTTGCGGCAACGGTGAGATCGCTGGTGCTCGAAATGACAACCGAACCTGCAGCGGTCACTCCAAGATTTTCCCCAGTCTCCCCAATCGTAAGATTACCGGAGTTGGAGATGGCAACGCCACCGCTGCCTCCATTCGCTCCGACGTTGTTGACCGCCGTGTCCAACTGATTGCCCGCACCGATTCCGTTGCCGGCCGTTGCAATGAGAACGTCCGCGGTTAGATCGGTCCCGGAATCTCCACCATCCAGAATTGCGCCGTTCTTCGAGGCAACGGTAATCGTCGTTGTCGTCGCAACGCTCGATACCACGATATTGCCATCGGCAGAAAGCGTCACCTTTCCGTCTCCCGCATTTACGGAGGTGCCGTCTTCCATCGTGATCGCTCCGCCCGAGCCATTCTGATCGCCGTCTGCATCAGCCGTGATCGAAATGTTCGTATTGACCAGTGGATCCCCATAGACCCGAAAATCGTCGATCGCGATGTCGCCCTGATAGCCGCCTCCCGCGATTCCCTCAATTCGGAATACCACGTTTGAGCTTCCGGCAAACGCACTGGCGTCGACATTCGTCACGGTATGCCACTGATCGTCTACCTCTCCTGTTTGGCGGAAAAGTTCGGTCCAGTTATTCCCATGGTCGGCACTTCCGTAAACCGCGAGCGTTCCAATATGGTCACCAAGCATGTGGTAGGCAAACTCCACGCTCGCCGTCGTCTGATTGCTCAGATCAACCCTTGGTGAAACCATTTGTGCATCACTTCCTCCGGCGACACTTCCAGAGGTTTCAAGATGGACGTAGGTCCCTTGCGCTGTTCCAAGCGTGTTGTCGACAGCAGGGCCAGTCGACCCGGGATCGGCGACATGGGAATCCGTTGGTCCCTGATTGGGCACCCAGTCAATGATGTCTGTCGCAACGTCGCCTTGCACATTCGCCCAATCTGACGTAAACGTCTGCTGCGGGCGGGTTCCCGAAGTCGGCCCCTGGCCAAATGCCGTATTATCTTCGAAATCCTCCACACCATTCGGTAAGTCACCGCTATCGGCGTAGAATCGGAAATCATCGAGCGCGATATCGCCCTGGTAGCCATCGCCGCGAACGCCCTTGAGGCGCAACTGAAACGCACTGGCACCATCAAACTGCGACAGATCCACGGTTGCCTTTTTCCAGGCATTCCCCTGCTCTCCTTCCACCGAAAGCAGTTCCGTCCAGGTCGTCCCACTATCTCCAGTGCCCTCCACGACCAACTCACCGATGTGTTCGCCATACATGTGGTAGTAGAACTCGACGGCGGTGTTCGCCTCACCCGTCAAATTGAACTCTGGCGAAAGCAGATAAGCAAATTCGCCTTCCCTCGGCGACGATGTCTCCATATAGAGATAGGTGCCGGAAGTTGTCCCTGTCGTGTGATCCGTGGACGGTCCAGTATTTCCGCTGGGGGTCCCCCCTTTGTCCGATACGAAATCCAGCGTATCCGGATGCAGATTTATCCATCCATTATCCAGCGCGATATCATTCGCTCCCGGAGACGTGCTCCCTAATGCGAATCCTTCGAAATTCTCCGCCAGTAAAACGACATTCCCCGTGGTGGATGCCGGACCGGAGATCGAGGTTCCCGAAGTCAGGTTCACATCATTGTCCGCTGACAAATCGATGTTCCCACCGGTGACCGTGGCATCATTCAGATTGAGATCCTTGCCACTCCCGATCGTCAGAAGATGCGCTCCAGAATCAATGGTCCCGCCAATGTTCGCATCGCCGGAAACGGCATTCAGAGTAATCGCTCCGTCTGCGGTAATGACCGAGGAACTCCCGTCAATGGCCAATTGGATATCTGCACTTCCCGATGATCTCCCGGTGATTCGGATATCCCCCGACCCCGTGGCGGAAATCGCGGTTCCCACCAGCGCCACCCCGACTCCCGTTGTCGATCTTCCAAGAATTTCGATATCCCCTGACTCAGTGGTGATATTGGCATCGAGTTCGATACCGGTGGTCGATCCATTTGCGATTCCACTCAATTTGATGGTTCCGCCCCCCGTTGTCGTCAACGCCCCACCGACATGAATTCCCGCTGAAGTGGCAGTCAGCAATATATTGCCGCCCCCTCCACCGACGCCTCCTTGGATATCAATTGTCCCGGCGCTCACCGTGAGGTTATTCCCCCCGCTGGTGACCGCGCCTATCAAGTTAACACTGCCTCCTGACAACGTTCGATTTCCCGAAAGCGACACGGCGTCATTGTAAGTCTGGCTCCCACTGGTCGTCACGCTTCCTGCCAGCACGACGGAACCATCTGCGTTTGTCGTCAACGAGGCGAGATCGAACACCCCGCCAACCGTGCTTCCAAAGGTCGTCACACCATCGCCACTGGTATTGACAACGAGCGCACGCTTCGTGCCTTCGGAATCGGAATCCAATTTGCCTTCAAACGTGATATTGGTCCCTGCCAGGGTCACCGCCGAAGTAAGCGTTACCGCACCATCAAACGTTTGTTCGCCGGCCGATGTCACATCCGCTCCGATATTGATCGTCTCCGCCTGAATCGTCACGTCTCCCGCGAACGTAATCGGTGCCGGTCCACTGAACGTGAACGAGTCCGTTCCGTTGTCGCCAACATCCCCGGTGAAGTCGCTGTTCACGATCAAACCACCCGTGACGGGGCTCACCCTGACATGGATCTCGTTTTCGCTGACCCGGTTCACATCAGCAGCTGCGATGGAAGTGCTCATCGACAGCGATGGCGAGTTCGTATCTTTGATCACGTAGTAATCGACCGTGTCGATCGTCTGGACCGAAACATCGATTTGATCCGCTGATTCCTGGTTGATGTCAGTGATCACGAGATCCAGTGTGCTCCCGTTCGAAACCAATTCTACGCTCGTTTCTGCGATGCCGTGGCTGACGAGAACCACGTTATTGCCGTTCGTGTCGCTCTCCGCAGTTTCCTTGTCGTAATGGATTGTAAAGACGTAGTCGTTCGTTCCATCGTTCAGCGTTAAGGCGGCCCCATTGGGCAAGCCGGCGAACGCCCCGCTCACGGTATCCCCGGGGGTCGTGCCATCACCATCGTTATCGATCAGGACAAAAATCGCTCCATCGCCCGGATTGACTCCGGGATTCAAGGTCAGGTTGAGGGTCGCGCCAGTGCCTGCATCCGAGTTCAAGTCCACCGTTCCGGTGACGTCAAGCTGGTCGTAGCCTGCGTTGACGCCCGGTGTCAGACCATTGATTTGGAACGTCAGAGTCGAAGCGCTATCGAGCGTCAGCGATCCCGTTCCGAGATCCTCCGCCAGTCCCAATTCCGGACTCACGGTTCCGCCAACCGAAGTGACCGTTCCCGCGACCGCGCCATCTCCGCCGAGGGTCGTTCCGGCGTTTCTCACCGTGACGTTTCCACTTCCCGTGGCTGACCCTGCCGCGTTATCCGCGAGCAATATCCCCGCTTCAACATCAGTCGCGCTCACGTAAGTGCTGGCACCTTGAAGCGTCAGTGATCCGGCGCCATTTTTCACCAGCGTGCCGCCTGCGGTTCCGCCGATGATTTCAGCAGCGGTTTGGAATTCGCCGGATTGACCCGCGTCAATCAAGATGATCTGGGTTCCGGTCCCAACCAGGTTGATGTCCACGTCAACATTGGTCAGGTCTTGACCGGTCAGGTTCTGAATCGTGCCCGCGCTCCAATTGAAGGCCGACGTTCCGCCTCCTTGACTCAGGGTGCCGAACTGGAGAACGCCGCCGTTCAAATTGATCGTTCCCTGGGTCGCGGCATCGTTCGATGACGTGCCCCCAATGTCGGTGTCTGCGAGGACGATGGCGTTGGCGGAGACTGTGCCGGCTTCAAAGGTCAGTTCTCCTTTGCCGCTGCCGCTACCGTTATTGTGCAGTCCGATGGCGAGTTGGTCCAAAGTTGCGTTGAAGGTTCCACCGGAAAGATCCAGGTGACTGGACTGCGGGTTGGTTCCCGTGCCAGGGGCATCGTTATTGTCCCCGATTCGCAAATCGGTTTCCGCATTGGAGTTTCCACGAAGGGTGAAGGTTCCTCCACTGACGATATCCACGGTGGCCGGGCTCTTCAGATCACCGACGACAAATGTGTCGACGTTAAAGGTGTTGTCGGCACCACCCAGATGAAGAGAAGTTCTCACTGCCTGATTGTTGGCGGAGGTGGTGTAGCCCAATCGGACATTGTCAGCCACCACCGTATTGTCCCCAACGGAGGACAACGTGAGCGTTCCCTTTGAACCTCCCACACTGGCCCGTGAGGGATCGGCGCTGTAGCCGGCCAACACATCGTCGACCAAGATGATGACGGAATCCGCACCTGAAAAATCGACCGTGCCAACCGTATCACCCGAAGGCGTTCCGTCGTCGCGATAGCCGATCAAAAACTGTCCATCTCCATCGCCGATGGCGACATCACCGTCGCTCACTGTGAGAGTCGCTGTTCCTGTTTCGTAGCCCACACGGAGGTCATCGACGTCGAAGCCATTGCCAACCGTCATCGTTCCATCGTCCACCAGCAGTTGCCCCTCGCCTACGCCGTTGGTGACGGCGTTATTCACCGTGACATTTCCGTCGTTAATGATTTGAAGGATACCCGCTTCCATCACGACGGAATCGGTCTGCGTGATCGAACCGCCATCCACTTGGAGCGTACCAACACTCACGGTCGTGGTGCCGGCATAGGTGTTCGTCCCGGTCAGAGTTAGAGTGCCAACCCCGTCTTTCGTGAGTGTGTTGTTGGGAGTAACCGGCGTAACGAGGCCTTGATTGTAGTGATTTTCGATGGTGGTGGCGTCGAGAGCCGCGCCGTAGATGGCAACCTCGGCCATGTCGCCAACGAAGCCCTGGAAAGTCTGGCCATTGTTGTTAAGAGCTCCGTCCTGTTCCCATCCAGCCACGAATTGCCCCGAGCTGCTTAAATCCGCGTCCCAACTGTTGTTGGTCACCGTTTCCTTAAACTGGCCATCGAGATATATACTGGCTGAGCCAGATCCTGTCCCGGAGGAATCAAACGTGATGGCGAGGTGGCGCCAGTTGCCATTGAAGAGTTCTCCCTTGGTGATTGAAGTGGAGGAAGTGGCTCCGTTCGCGACAATATCAAGATTGTTGCCCGAAATAATCGCGATGAACTCATTCCCGCTGCCTCCGGCACCGGATCCTTCATACGAAAACAACGCGGGATCGTATGAGCCTCCAGCATGCGGGTCCGCATCCCCGCGAAACCATCCTTCAAAGGTCGCGGTCGTGCCCGGGAAATTTGCTGTGAAGGATCTGCCGACCCCCTCTTTGAGATCTCCCCGGATGGCAATGGCGTCACCACCAGCAATCGGCGAATCCGCAGCGGGATCGATCGTTCCGCTCGTATCCAGATAGGTTCCGTTGCCAGCCGTCCCAAGGGTGCTAGCTTGCGTGGCTGCGTTGACCGCGGTAGCACCGTTTGACTGATCGGCATCGCCAAACCGCCAGTAGATCAGCGGATCGTCGGCGATGACCGTAGCGTCGTAAACGTTGACCACCTCGGTTCCAGCCAGAATATCGCCACTGACCACGGTGTCACCGTCGCCATCGATTGTAATCCCGGCAACCTCAAGAGATACGTCTCCACTGATGGTAAGTGTATCCGCGAGCGACTCGATTCGGATTTCGCCCGTCGCCGAGGCTTCCGCAAAGAGATTCCCGCTAACGGTATTGTCGCCCACCACGTTTCTGAGCACGCCGGGATTGGTGGCATCCGCCCCCAGGGTGATGTTTTCGGCGATGGTGAGATTCGTGGCCGGAATCGTGTTATCCAGCGCCAACACCGCGCCGTCCGCCACGATGGTGCCGGCGTCCAGAGTTCCCAGTGCATTGTCGTTGGCCACCGCCAGTGTTCCTTCGGCCACCGTGGTGACGCCGCTATAGGTGTTGGCATTCGTGAGCGTTAACGTGCCCGTGCCGCTTTTCACGACCTCGCCGGGGTGCTGGATTGCCGACAAGGCGGTCACCCGGAAATCATCGACCGCAACGTCGCTGGAATAGGTCGAACCCGTGACATTGGTCACCTGCAGCCGGACGTTACTGGAGCCAACGAACGGCGTCAGATCGACGATGGCCTGGAGATAGGACTCAGCCTGGTTCTCTTGTTGTTCTCCCGTCAGGCTGAACAGATCGCCCGACCAAGTCGCTCCATCGTCGGTGCTGGCCTGCACGGAGAGCGTCCCGATCGTGTTCCCCCACATGTGATAGAAAAAATCGAGCTGGGCAGCAGTGAAACCCGTCAGATCGATCTGCGGAGAGATCATTCGCGCGGTCTTCCCGCCCGCTGAAGCACCGGAGGCTTCGACGTACATGTAGGTTCCGGATGTCGTCCCCAGCGTGTGATCCACACTCGGGCCCGTATCGCCCGAGCCGGTTCCGCCCTTGTCGGAAACCCAGTCCACGTCATCCGTGGTGTCGTTAACCCAGCCTTCGATGAGCGTCTGGGAAGCGCCGATGCCATCCGGTCCATCCCCAAAATTCTCGAAGTTCTGCGAGAGCAAAACCTCGGCGGAAAAGCCATTCATCAGCTGGCCATTTACCACGCTATCGCCGTCTCCGTCGAAGGTCAGTTGGGCGAAGGTCGCATCGCCCGCAATCGTGAGCGTATCGGCGTCCGAGGCAATGGTCGCGTGCCCCGCCCCCAACGAGCCGACGCCCATCACATCGATCGTGCCGGTCAGGGTGTTGCTGCCAACGTCGTTGCGAATCACTCCGGTTCCTCCCACGCCATTGCCGATGATCGTGAGGTCTTCAGCGATCGTCAGGCCCGCTCCGCCCTGATTGTCCAGGGCGAGGGTAGCACCGGAGGCCACCGTCGTGCCTCCAGCCAGTGATCCAAGCGCATTGTCGTGCGAGGCAACCAGAGTCCCGGCCGAAACGGTCGTTTCCCCTTCGTAACTGTTGTTCCCGGCGAGTGTGAGTTCTCCCGCACCCAGTTTGGTGATGGTTGATCCCGGGCCGGTTCCCGACACATCACCGTGAATCGAGACATTCCCGGCTCCGGTCACGTCGATTCCGGAAATATCCAGATTCACCGCGCCATTGAGTGTCAATTCCCCTGCAACCGCAGTCAGGTGAGCCGTGCCGATGGCTCCAGCATAGCCGGTATTCTGTTCCAACGTGACGGCTTGCAGCACAGGATTATCGTCTCCTGCGCCCCCCAATTGAAAGGTGTGCGACGTGGCTGTGGCGATGAATTCGTAGCTAAATACACTGCCTACATTCGTGGACACGCCAGCGGCGTATTCTTCGATCAACAGTTTCCCATCGAGGTAGATATCAAAGGTACGATTGGCGTTCTCCTCGTAGAACATCAACTGGGCCTTATAGGGTTCTCCCACGGTCAGTCCATTGAATTCCACGTCCATCGTTGCGCCGCCGCTTCCCCCGTGGCGGATCGATTGCATGATCACATCCAAGTTGTCATCATTCGCGCTCGCACCAAAATTCGGAGTCTTCCACGCAAGAACGTCGGAGTTGGCGATGATGGTTACATTTGGCTCATTTCCCTCCGTGGTAAAATTTGCGTCCCCGACCGGCAGTTCTGCCGTTCCACGAACATTGACGGCATAGAGGAAGTCCCCTAAAAGATCGAGACCTTCCCCGTTATCGCCTCCTGTGAAGGTGCCTACTACAGGATCGGAATCGCTCATAACTTGGATCGATCCATCGAACGAATTGTTTCCGCTCAGATTCCCAACCGTTCCTCCTTCCGCCGTCCCCGAAACCGTGATCGCCTCAAGGGTGGTGTAATCGAACCCGCCATCGAAGTACAATGCACTTCCGGTTTCGACCGTGGTTCCCGCACCGCCGCTCGCCCCCAACCCGCCGTCACGGGTAACAATCAGGGTGCCACTGTCGATCGAGGTCTGGCCCAAATAGGTATTTTGCGAGGTCAGCGTCGCCGTTCCAGTCCCTCCTTTCTCCAACCCACCGGCCGCGAGACCGCTAATGATCCCATTGACTACGAAGTCACCGGTTCCGTCCAGTTCCAAAACATGGTCCAACGTATCGAGCCCAGTATCGAGGGTAAGCGTGCCACCAACCGATCGAATCGTGGCGTCATCGGTCAAATTCACGGTGACGGCTGCACCGATCGTGGTATCGCCACCCGAACTGCGTAGAGCACCTGACCCACTTTCTCCAAGTCCGGCGATATTGATGGTTTCCGCGATGGTAAGGTCCACCGCGCCGGAAATTTCCAGGGTGCCTCCCGAGGAGACATTGGTTGCTCCGCTGGTGTTACCGAGCGCTCCATCTACGGTGACCAGCAAGGTCCCGTTGGTGACATCCGCATCACCACTGAAATCATTGAGACTGTTAGTTAGAGTGAGCGTGTTGTTGCCAGTCTTCCGAAGGGTTCCGGCTCCCGTGACGATTCCATCGATGATCAATCCGCGTTCGTCGGTGAGAATCGTCCCGGTTCCTCCAACCAGAGTCACGCTGCCGTTGAGCGTGGGGCCAACGCCGCTACTGGAGCCATTGACCGTAATGTCACCTCCGTCCTGAAGGAGAATGTTGACTGCCTGGGCTTCGTTGTTATCCCAGAAATCGAGATCCGCACCTCCGGCAACCGTGATGGTTCCCGTGCCATTGAAGGAAACGGCCCCCTCAATGCGGAAGATACCCTCGGTGATCTCGACATCGCCCGGATTTTGGATGTCGGTCGATGCAATGACAAGCTCACTTGCCCCGATCTTGGTCAGGTTAAACCCTGCCATATCGAAAACAGAGGCTCCCCCACTGGCCCGCATATCCCAGCGATTCTCGGCACCGAAGGTCGCGTCATTGGTCAGCGTAATGTTTCGAAACGCGGAAATTTGGCCCGCTCCCGTGTTAACGATGGCGCCTTGTCCGCCAACGCCAGCCCCTTCCACTTGAACGAACTCATTCCCGGTTGCACCGGCGCGCTGACCGTTGATGTCGAGGGTTCCCCCACTTTCGATGACCGTCCCCGAATCGATGGTCCCCTCAACGCCGAGCCCCGCATCGTTCCCCAATTGGATCGTTGCTCCGGCTTTGATCGTGGTGATTCCGGTATACGTATTCGCGGTGGGGAGAAACACGGTGCCGCTTCCCGAGGCGGTAAAGCCAGGATCACCTGACACATTGTTCAGGGTGACCTGCGGATTGCCCGTCATGCTAATGGTAACCTCTTCCGTGGCAGCGCCGCTCATGAGCGTGTTGGTGAATTCCAGGTTCTGACCTGCGTCAGCCGCTTCCACGGACAACGTTCTGTCGGCTCCACCCGTGACCACCAGATCGCCCAGTACAGCCCCCGGAAGTCCGCTCAACATCGAAATCGTTGAATCGCTCGTCATGGTGACGTCGTGAGCCACCGTTCCAACTTGGGGAGCCACGGGAGCAATGAACCCAAACAGTTCACCTTGGCTGCCAGCGAAACGGATATCATCGAAGAGAATCCCGGCGTTTTGATCGCCATTGTCCGATCCTCCCTTATGCCCCTGGAAGCGGAACTGGTTCAGAGTGTCTCCCGAGCGGACCACATCATGCGTAACGTTCAGAGTCTGCGCCGCAGTGGCGGCGATCTGCGCCCGAGTCGTGACGTCGGTCGGATCGAGGAAATAGGTGATGGTGTCATCCCCGGTCCTGTTGACATCGATCACTCCGACGATGAGGTGGGTGGTAGCCGCAGAAAATGCGGTGCCGGTGACTGTCTGGGTGGAACTCCCATCCGCAGCTTCCAGGATGGCGTTCCCTGCCGTATCGAAACCGAGTCGGACGCTCCGGTCCAGATTCGCCTCCGAACCGAAATTGAGGACAAACTCGCCAAAGATGGTTCCTCCTCCCACCGTAGGAGCCTCCAGCAGGCCGCTGAACCAATACTCGTCCGTAGCGTCGGAATCTCCGAGATCCATCAATCTGGCGAGGTTGCTGTTGTCGTTGGCCTTGTGGTAGTTGACGAGGCTGTTTCCAGTGCCGGGTGTGTAATCGGGTGCTGCCGTGAAAGTCAAACTGCCGCTGTTAATCCTCACGTACGAAGTTCGGCCGCCGGTTCCGCCGTCCAGATTCCAGTCGGTGTCCCAACGACCCGTAAATCCATCGATCGGAACATCGCCGGTATCGTTGCCTCCTCCGCCAAAGTCACCAAGCCTACTGTCATTGCTGCCGGAATTGTCATAGACACCGTTGGCATTGTCTTGCGTGGCCGCACCGGCAAAACTGTCAGTCGTCAAGATCCCTGACGCCTGGTTCAGGTCATCCAATTCCAGGATTCCCCCATTGAGGTTGATGGCGACATTCTCATGGCCCAATGAACTGTCATTCCCATCAATGTGAGCCGTCAGGGTAGCTCCGGCTTCCACGGTCCAGGAACTCCCACCTAAATCCCCGAGATCATTGGTGTGATCCACCAACTCGACTGAGCCGGCATTGATCAGTCCAGTGAACGTGTTCCCGGTCATCGTTCCTGAGATGGTTAGATCCCCAGTCCCATTCATCACCAGCGAGCCTCCCGCATTCACCGTTCCATTCATGGAACTCGCCATGACTCCAGTTCCGCTGACATCCAGTGTCAGGATCTGCGAATTCAAGTTCACCGTATCACTAAACGTCACGGTGACCGCCGTTAAACCAGTGGCCGAATCGACGATGACGGCTCCGTTGTAGGTCTGATTGCCGGTCGTCACTACATCGGCATCCAGATTGATCGATGGAAGATTGACGGTGAACGTAGCCGCACCAAGGTCCAGGTCATTGGCGATCGTGAGGGTATCGCCGACGCCGCCGTTGATGGTGACCGAACCACTCGGAGCCGTGAATGTGGTTAGTTCAAAATGGACCGGTGAATCGGTGCTCTCCAGGGTCAATTCGCCGGTTCCTGAATTTTGGGTCAACCGTGCGTTGTCCGTCCCGGCCGGCAGGTTGAAAATCAGGTCGTCCACCGTGCTACCAGTCATGTCGACCGGTTCCAGACCGGTGTAGGTCAAATCGGTGATTCCATCTCCGTCCAGATCCAGGTTTCCGGAATCCCCGGCGATGAGGTTATGGGTTACGGCTCCAAAAGTGCCGTTGGTGATGACGAGCTGATCCCCCTGGCCTGCGACCGGGTCCATCCCGTTCACCGTGATCCTTGCCTGAAGCAATTTCGGGTCGGAGTAATCGAGGATAAAGGTGTCGTTGCCTTCGCCGCCTGCGGCTCCGTCGTCACCGTTGATTTCGATGTGGGCCGCGGCGAGTGGCCGGGTCGCAATCACCTCGGGCGTGCCATTGGGATCCTTGACGACTTGCACCGTGTTACCCACGACTTGCACGGCGAACTCGGTGGGTCCATCCAGACCATCCACGACTACCGGAGCCGGATTCGCGGTATCGAAGAACGAAAGGGTGACATCGTTGCCGTCGCCACCGTTGTAGGAAATGTAGGCTTTGATGTCGCCACTCGCCAGAGAGGTGACTTCATCGCCGTCAGCCAAGCCGGTAAACGTTCCGGTAACCGCGCTGCCGCTTTGGTTGTCGATCAGGGTCAGTTGAACCCCGTCCGCCGCGGCAAATCCCCCGATCGTGATCGGGTTCAAGGTGACATCCGTCAAATTCACGGTGTCGGTGACGACAACGGCGTCATTACTGCCGCTGTTCAACTCTGCGGTAAAGGTGCTGCTTGCGGTGCTGGTCAGGCTGGCCATCGCCAAGACTCCCGCCACGCCGGTTCCTGCCGGATCGATCTCGCCTCCGTCCGCGATGACGTTGCCACTGACGACACCGGCACCACCAAGAACACCGTCGGTTTCAACCGTGACGTCGCCGGTTCCGGTCGCCGAACCCGTTGCGTTTGCGGCCAGCAGAGTGCCTGACTGGATGGTCGTTCCACCACTGTAGGTGTTCGCACCGGTCAGAGTAAGGGTGCCTCCTCCCTGCTGAACGAGACTGTTGTCTGGTTGGTAGGTACCAACCAATTCCTGACCAGGCATGATCACGTTGTCCAGCCGGACCCAGCCCCAGCCACCATCGAAGAAATCGACGAATTCAGCGGTGTAGATCGCATCAGGATCCGCGATGTAAAGCGCAGTGAGATCCATGGTTAAACCATCGCTGTTCGCGCCGTCACTGACATTTGCCCGAGACATCACGTAATCGCCCGTAGCCACGTTGCGGATGGCCAGTCCCTGAAAGCCGCTCTGACCTTGCGAACTCGCAGGCAGATCGGCCAAATTGTCCACATCTGCACCACCGATGTCCCGCCCGTTGCTGTCGCCGCCGTGAAGATCGAAGGTGATGACGTTGTTGATGCCGTCGAGTTTGAACTCCGGAGAAACCAACCGCAGCGTTGGATGGGCTGCGTCGCCTCCAGAACTGCCGCCAAGGGTGCCGCCCGATGTGGCGACGGCTTCAACTTCGCCGGATCTGTCTGAGGCAAGGAAGCCGGACGCGAGGGTCCATCCGCCGGTGTCGCCCGTACTCGTGTTGTCAAAGGTAAACGTGCCCGCAAAGGGAGCCAGAATATCTTGGGAACCGGTATTTCCGCTGATCACGCCGGTCATGACGATGTCGCCAGGGCCGTAGACGTTGAGTTTGGAAAATTCCAGATCGATGTCGGCTGCGATCGTCAGGGTATCGGCCAAGGAGCCAATGCCAATTTCACCGAGGGATGCGAGTTCCGCGACGAGCGTCGTCGTGGCCTCGATCGTGTTGTTACCCGCGATGTTCACCAAGGCTCCACTCCCCGTGCCGTTCCCATTCAGAGTCATGGTTTCGCCAGCGATGGTGAGAGCCGAACCGGCCAACGTATCGTCCAGAGCAAGAACAGCCCCGTCGGCTACGGTCGTAGTCCCCGAGGAATCGCCCACCGCAGTGTTGCTTGCGGCAACCAGGGTTCCTTCCGTCACGGAGTAGCTCGCTTCGTAAAGGGAGTTGTCCCCCGCCAAGGTCGCCGTTCCGGTTCCCGTTTTGATCAGTTCTTTGATCGGGTCCGTCACCAAGACCAAATCGACTCCGCTCTGCATGTTTCCGGGATCCAGGATTTGCCATCCGTTTCCATCTCCCACGTCGATCTGAGGCTGAAAATTCGACCCGCCGCCGCCTTCACGGTGGCGGAGTTTGATATCGTAGATTCCAGGAGCGATCGATACGGTGACTTCGGGGACATTGGTGGTGTAGCCGTCCTGATTGAGAATTAATTCACCGCTTTCGAAGGCTCCATCGCCGCTGGTGTCGAGGTAGATCTGAAGTCCGTCATCCGCCGTGATGCCGGTAAACTTGACGTCGTATGGCGCTCCGGCATTGAGGTCCGGAATCACCAGTTTTCCGATGAACGTGGCTGCGTAATTGTCGTTCCGGTTCAGATCCGAGAACATGGCGTTGAAGTCCGCGTCACCGTTCAGATCCAACAAATCACTGGTCAAGATTTCCTGGATCTGATCGGCATCTCCCGGTTCACCGTAGGCATTGTTGGCAAAGACGTAACCGCGGATGCCAGAGACCACCCCCGATACCGTTTCGCCCGAAATGTCGCTGTTCACGACCACATTCCCAGCCCCAGTCAGGTTCAATCTCGCGAATCCAACGTCCATGACGTGACTTCCCGCCGTTCCCAACGTGAGCGTTCCGGACTCCGAGGAAATGGTCAAGTCCAGCTCCGAAGGACTGGTGGATGCCGTGATGTTGCCCAAAAAGGCGTTGTCCCCGTCCAGATTCACGATCGTGCCGCTCCGAGTCGCATCCCTGCCATCCAGGCCGGAGATGTTTTCCCCGGTGACCGTGACTCCGCCACTGAACGCAATCGTCGCACCACTGGAAAGGTTCACCACATCGCTACCGGCATCGGGAACAGAATCCGAACCAAGTCCGAGCGCATTGTCGTGCCCCACGATGAGGGTGCCGCCCTCCACGTTGACCTCTCCGGTGTAGCTGTTGTCGCCGGAAAGCGAGATGGTTCCGGAGCCTGTCTTGGTGATGTCGTTGGAAAAAGCAGGGACTTGGAAGCTTCCCGCGATCGCGTATTTGCTGGCGAGATACGCCTCGACGGCCAACTTTTCGTTTACGCTCAACTGGTGATCGAACGCGATCACTTCGGCGGTATCGAACAGGGAGTTACTCCAGGCATCCGTTCGGTTGCCGACGATGTATTCCCGGACCTGAGTTCCGTTATTGGGCCCGGCCGCGACTTGGAGAACCATGTATTCGCCCATGCTGGCGTTCCCCGTGGTTGCCGACATGTCGAAATTACTGGCCGAGGGAATCTCAACCCCGTTTCGGGTCACAGAAGCGGGCAGCTCGCTCCCCCAGAACCGGTCTTGGTTGCCCTCTAACATCCACATGCGGTCGTTATCGTCGCCGTCTTTGACGCCAATCGGAGCTCCCCAACTAGGACCAAAGGTGGTCCTGTTGTCTCCGGCCCGAAACACCAAATAGACGTCACCGGCGAAGTATTCTTTATTCGTCACGGCCGGATCAATCTGCAGATTCTCGTTGTTGGCGTCGAATCTGACGGCGGGCAACCCATTGATTTCGTTGGTCTCGAACGTGGGACTTCCCGTGTAGCTGACCAGATGACGTCCATTGCCTGATTGATCGGCCCACGCGGTAACCACATCGCCATCGTTGAGACTCAGGGTCGAAGCATCGTACCAGGCTTGCAAACCATTGATGTCACTCGGCGAAGCCACAAAGCCGGTATTGACGTCGCCGACAATGTCACCGGTGACAACGAAATCTCCGTCGCCGCTAAAAACCAGACTACCGAGCCCCATATCCAGTGGGTTGGCGATTGTGAGCCGCGCATCGGTTCCCGAACCGAGCTCTGAAGCGCCTCCTAAATTGAGGGTGAACGTCTCGCCCATCAACACTTCGCCACTGACAAGGTCGAACTTACCGCCGTTGAGAGTGAGCGCATTCAGTGTCGAGGTGGCATCGAAAGTCACTGGGCCAATCGCCCCGAAGTCCAACTCGAGGGCTTCACCGCTGTCGATTCCAAGACTGGTGGTACCTCCGAGACCATCCTCTTGATGAATCCGGACCGAACCGCCACCGAGCAGGAAGTTGCTCATGGAATTGCTCTGGTGGAGATCCAACAGACCCGCACCCGATTTCGTCAGTTCAAAGCCCCCTGTGACGGCACCGGTGACGGTGAGCGAGACGTCATTGACATGGATTGACGCGTCACCGGTCATGGTGATCGACCCGTTGATGGTGTTGGAGTTGTTGTCGTTGCGAATGGCGCCCTCGGTTCCACGCCCATCGCCCTCAATGAAGAAGTCCTTTTCGAACGTGCGACCGTTGCGCAAAACAAGGGTTCCTTCGGAACCCCGGATGTGGACGCTTCCCACATTGGAACCCAACCCATTTGCAGCGTGAACATCGAGCCGTCCCCAGACTTCGTGACCATCCGAGCCGTCACTTCCCACGCTGATGGTTCCGTGAAAATCAGGAATGCCGACTTCCATATCCACCCGGTCCGTGCCGCTAATTTGTAAGGTAGTGGTGCTGTCTCCGGTGATCGACGCACTGCTGCGAAAGTTGAGGCGATTATCGGCATCCAGCGTAAGCGTTTTGCCACTGGCGATGGAGATCACGCCAGCGTCGAACAACCATTCATTTCCGCCGGTTGAGCGGATTTCGGCATCGTCAACCACCGTTACGTTCGCATTCCAGAACACGTTTCCGTCCGTTCCTTTCGTCAACGCCCCTTCGGAGTTGGCATTGCCAGATCCGCTAATGAAGATGTCCGAGGTGTAGGTTCCCGTTGCGGCAATTAGAGAACCTCCATTCTCCACCGTGATGGTTCCGTCTCCCAGAGAGGTGGGACCGGCCAGACTCAAGGTCGCGTCATCAGTAACCGTCGTGGTGCCGGAATAGGTATTGGCAGCTGTAAACTCAAAGACCGCGTTGCCTTCAAACGACAAGTCGGCTGCGGCTGTTTCCATCAGGCCTCCGAGGGTGACATTGACAGCATTATTGCCGGCAAACGTCGCGTCACCTTGGACTTGCACTGAAGCCGCCGTCCACTTTTGACCGAAATCCGCTGAATTTGTGGTCACGGTGGCCCCGGCCGTGGTGACCAGGCTCGTGATCGTCGCCTCGCGGAACCCGGTGGAGAGATCGATGACGGATGCGTTCGAAACCGTGACGGTTCCATTGAAAACGCCCTGCGGAACGGCATCGGTTTTCAAATCAAAGCGCTCCCAGGTGGCACCGTTGTCGAAACTCACCTCCGGCTGAAGCCGTGAACTGCCACCGCCCTCCCGCGCTTGGATCGCCACGTTGTAAGTCTGGCCAGCGGTTACCGCTATGGCGCTCGTGGTGTAGGTTCCCCCACGATCCGCTCCGTAGGGATCTTCCGCGCCGGAATCAAAGGTTCCATTCCCGTCTAGATCAATCCGAATCCGGTTGGCGTCATCCGCTGAGGTATGGCGAAAAAGGGTGGTCGTCGCCGTGACGGGAACGGTCAACCTCCCGACAAAGGTCTGCCCAAAACTGTTGGGATCCGAAGGATTCCCTGAATTGTTCAATCCAAGCAATTCATTCCCCCAAAACGCGAGGAAATCAGACTCTTGAGCAAAATAGACCTCGCCCCCCAATATCTTGGTGGCTAATTGAGTCGAATCACCGGGTAAATCGGTATCGTTGCCATTAAAGAGATACGCCATGGCACCTTGAATCTCCGTCGACGCCGCGGGAAGTAGCTCGAACGTCGCGCCGTCCAGATTCACATTCAAATTTCCCGCCGCGCCGCCGGATGCGTCCAGTACCGCGCCAAACGTCGCTCCGGTTGTGGCCGTGACTGTGCCGGTGAGGTCGTTGTTCGGATTGTGAAGGTTCAACTGACCAGCCGTCAGGGTGAAATCCGTCGCGGTGTCGATTTCCACAAACAGATCAACCGTCCCGCCGCCGCTCATGGTAATCGTGTTGGCAATCAGCGTGCCGTTGGTGACGGTCAGCGTCCCCGATGTCTCGAATTGGACTTCATCCACCGTGATCGTCGCCCCGCCCAAGTCGACCGTCCCATCAACCACGCGGAAAACCGCGACCTCTGTTCCCGTGTCCGGAACCCCGTTGTTCTGATCCCAGTTCGTGGCATCAGACCAGTTTCCGTCCCCCAGATCATTATCCCAGACGTAAGTGCTGGATGTGACTGGATTCACGAAGGAAACCAAGCGATCCCCTGAACCCTCGGCATCCTCCGGGTCCGTTACTGTGAAGCGGATTTGTCGAGCGGTGGTTTCGGGAGTTCCGTTGGCGTTCACGTAGCTAACGGCTCGCAGGGCGGCCTCGTAATCCGCCACCGAAGCGGTGCCGGTGAAAACGATGCGATCCTGCGTCGTACTAGGATCCAACGTAATCCCTACC
The DNA here is from genome assembly GCA_963977015.1 of uncultured bacterium. GTDB lineage: Bacteria > Verrucomicrobiota > Verrucomicrobiia > Verrucomicrobiales > DEV007 > JBCDHN01. The sequence continues at coordinate 271,301 of CAXBMO010000003.1, forward strand.
GGCAACGCTCCCGCCGCCAGAACATCCTCAGGGAGTCCCCCGCCGACGATCTCCACGACGGCACCCGCCAGATTTGCATCATTGCCATCGCTGACCGTGATCCCGGCATCGATCACTTGAGCGCCAGAGGAAGGTGTGTAGGACAAATTGCCAGCGCTGGTCGTGACCACCGGTACTTCGTTGGCACTGCCGACCCAGACTTCCACGTTTCGGATTGCGTAGCTACCCGTTCCCGGCCCGAACGTCCAATCCGGGGCACTCCCGCCGCTCGGACCGTATTGGTCCCCAATGCCTGCTCCGCCGCCACGAGTGATGCCGAAGAGCGTAGTGGCTTGCGTTTTCTCGGGATTGGTGAAGGCAAAAACCTGAAATGAACCGTGTCCGCTGCCGGTGCCGCCTCCCCCGTCCTTCCAGTCGTAACGGCTGTCGCTGGAGCCATACAATCCACCTCCATTTCCACCGTAGTTGCTCGCCCAAAACTCGATAATGCCGTCCGCGTATTCGCCCGCAACCACATTCGGGTGATTGGTCTCGACGTGCAGATTGGTGACCAGGGTGCCCGGCTCCAAAATATTGCTGCCCGCCTTGGGAACGCCAAGCTTGGTCGGGTCGGTCGCCCCGCCGGACTGGAAATTGGAGACATCCATGGATACCCAGACCCAATAGTCTGTCGCCCCGCCGGATGCGCCTTGCCCCAACTCGATGAAATAGCCAACCCGGTCGTAGCTGTAGGTGCCGGCGGTGATGTCCGATTGGATGGCTGACGCGTTGTCTTTCGTATACGCGTCCTCAAAATCGAACTGACCGTCATCCACCGCATACAACAACCGAACCCCGCTCATCCCGGTATCGCTAACCACTCCCCCCGGAGCGGCCGTCAAGTAATGCGCGTGATCCAGCGAATGAACCTCCGAGTCCTGAGCCAGGTCCGCCTCAGGGAGTCGACGGACGCCCTCGGACAGCACCTCGTCCATGAGTTCACTTCCGTGGTGGGAAATCCCGAGAATGTGCCCCTGCTCATGCATCAGTGTGGTGAGCAAATCGATCCGGTTCTCAGACTCGGGTGCCATCGCAACCATCTGAGTGTTCCCGTCGCTCAAGGCGGAGAATTCTTCGTCATCTAGAGGCGTTTCATCAACGAACCATGCCTTACCTCCAGCGTCGATATCGATCGTGATGACATTCCCCTCTGTCGCGCCGAGGTAATTTCCGGGCAAATCCACCAGCTGGTATACGACATTAGCCAACGCAAGAGATTGCTCCTCGCTCAGCCCTGTCAGGCGCCAACGTTCCGCAGCGGCGGCAGCAACCTGTTCCAGTTGTTCAGGCGTCAAAGTTTCAATTGCCGAATCAGCGGACACAACGATTTCGCCTTCCGCCTCTCCTGCCACCTCATCATCCCCATCGGTCGCCAATTCGCTCTCTTCTGCCAAAACATAAACCTCCGTTTCGAGCAACGCCTCCGAAGTGCTATCGAGTGCTGCCGGTGCCTCTGCCTGAGATTCCGCCGACGCCTGATTATCAGCTGCGGTATCCGGTGCTTCCTGAGAAGGTTCTGGAGTCGATTCCGATTCTGCGTCCGGCACACCTCCATCCACAGGAGCGGCAGAGTAAAGAATGCGTGGCTCGAGGTTTTCGAGGAGCATTTTGCCATCGGCAGACTTTTTGGGTTCGGATTTACCACGGCCCAAAAGGCGGTCCAGGAAGGGGTTATGTTTCATGTGTAGACAGGTGCGGATCCTCCAATCACAAAAATTGGCGGAGCAAAGGGGGTTTTGAGAAAATGGGGTGTATTTTAGGCACGAAAAAAGCCTGCATGTGGCTTAGTCGTACATTGCAGGCTGTTCGCTGAATCTTGGTTCCAAAAGGAAAGTGAAAAAGAGGGTTTGCTTCCTCGGGGCTGAAAATTCCCGCCAAAAAGCAGGGCGTAGCGCCTACGCATTCCGGAAAGAGTTCGCCCAACCGCATCGGCTCGTCGGCGAATCTGGCTGGAAATCGTCGAAACCCTTCTCTCCACGAAACGGAATTCTCCGATCTCGAAATGAGGCAACCACGAGAAAAAACAGATTGATTGTCCAGGCGCCGGAGCCGTGTCCGTCGATTCGCGCTCCGGTGAAGGCTCCGACGAGAAGACTTCTGGCAGATCTCCCACCGCATCCTCATCCACCAACAGGGACCGGTTCGGCACAGGGGCTGCGAAAACCGTCCAAGTGGATAATTGAGGTGTGGAGATTACCATTTCTGTAAGCTTTTATAGCTATCCAGCCTGCCAATTTGGTGAATCTGGCACCGAAGCGCAGGCATCACGATTGACTAAGGGCACAGTTTAGCGGCAATCCGCCGAATTGCGCAACAGATTAGCTATTATCCTTTTGTATAGATGCGCCAGCCAAAACACAGCTTCCTCAGGAGAACCCAACTACCTAACTTTTCTTAACCATCGCATTGAAATAAGGCGGTTATTTCACCGCTATTGCTCCAACTGAAGGATGGCGTCTTCGGGGTTGGTGGCGTCGATGATCAATCCGTAGATATCCCCCAGGGTCAGCTCTTCCTCCGTGCTCAATCCCGGAATCAAGCCGCCTCGGAAGCTTCCGGCCCGGAAGATGGACGAACTCCCTCCTTCCATCGCGAATATCGGCGAGACTTCCTGAATCGTAATGCTGTAGACGCGGTCTTCCAACGTCACCCCGGACAGGGATGCCGACCAGTTGCCCGCCGCATCGGCTTGAACGGTCGTCGTGTAACTGAAACCACCAGCTCCATCGCTGATCGTCACGACAATCTGAGCGCCCACCGCTGAGGTGCCGGCGAAGAACGGCGTCAGCGAGAATGCCGGCGGCAAGGTTGGCAACACGCTGGATTCCCCACTCCGGATCGTTGACGGATCAATGACCACTCCCTCGGGAGTGATCAACTGTCCGTTGAGGAACTGGTAACCGGAACTGCCATCCAGCACCTCATCGAGACGCACCCCGGCAAAGACGCCGGAGTCGCCAAAGCTGTTCAGAAGGCTCTGCAAATTGCTCAATTCTCCAGCCGCACTTTCTTCCCCGGCAGGAGTCGTTCCCGTTGCCGTCGCCGGTGTATCCCCGGTATTGGTCCCGGCTGCGGACGCCGGTTTGGTCTTGCCTTCCTGGATCACCGAAACCTGCAGCGCATTGCTTCGGTCGGTGCCGTCTTGAACTTCGACCACGAACCACCTCGTTCCCGCGGCCGGATCGCTAACGTCCTTATTGCTGTAGGCCACCGCGCGCAAGGCTTGTTCCATCGCCTTGGACGACACCCCGCCTGGTCCCGCCGAAATGGTCAGGGTGCCGGAGCTTCGATCGAATCTTTGGCTCAACCCGGCCGGCAAGGCGATCGCAGAAAGGCGGTCCTCGTCCGGCTGATAGCCGCCGTGAATCTGAATGGTGGCCGATATCACCAAGTTGGCTTGGGTAACCTGGATGTTCGGGAAAAGCGCAATCGGTCCCTGCCCCACCCCGTGGACCAGGCTGTCACGGATGCTGACACCGAGCAGGACCGGCACCAGATTGTCGGATTCGATGCTGGTGAAGTGAACGGGCAGCAAAGCCGGATTGGCGGCGGGGAAGGTGTAGTTGCCTTCGCCGGATCCGGTCGAATTAAGCTGGGGGTCGGGCCCCAGAACCACCAGTGCGTCGCCGGGCAACGTCGTCGGATCGAGCCCGTGAACGGTGATTTCCGTAGTTTCGCTCGGTTGGACGCGGAAGGCGTCTTCTGCAGTGCCGCCGTAGATCGTTACCGCTGCGGCATTGACCGTACCGAGCCAGTTCACGAAAACTCCGTCTGCTTCCGGGGTGGTGCTGTTACTATGGTCGGCATAGACGGTAATGCTTCCAACCCCGGCATCCAGAGCCGCCGTGCTCAGCAGCGTGAAATTGCCCGCCGTCGTCAGGATCTGATCGCCGGTCGTGGTGATGTCGACTCCAATGTCCAGGGACGCGCCGCTGGTCACGTTGAGGCCGCCCAGATTCAGCGCGCTTGCGAAGGTGGTGACGCCGGTGCTGACCGTGGTCAGGTCAAACGCACCGCCGATCGCCTGAGTGGACAGAGTTCCTCCGATTAACGACACATGATCCGTCAACGTGATGGCGCCGCCGTAAGTTTGCGCCCCGGATGTGGCCACATTTCCTCCCAGCTCGCTTACGCCGGTCACGTCGACCGAAGCGGCGCTGATCGTCGATTCACTATCAATCCGGTCGGCGCGAAGAACGCCCACTCCACTGATTGCTTCTGCAACGCCGGCGCCTCCGCTCAAGGTCAGGTTGTTCCCGCTACCGGCTACCGTGTTCGCAAAGTCGACTCCTTCACCGTCCGAATCGGTATCCACAGCCGTCAGGGACACATTCGCAGTCAGGGTAACCGGTCCGTTGAACTCCTGTTCGCCTCCGGTCATCAGATTGGCGCCAAGGTTGATGCTGCCGGCATTCACCGTCAATCTCCCGGCCAAGCTCGAAGCCGCGGTGAAATCGACTCGATCCGCCGAAACCACCTCCAGATCATTGAACACACCGCTGTCCAGGGTGCCGGCGGTGAGCGTCACACTGTCGCCCGCTCCGCGAAAGACAATGTCGTGCTTCCCATCGGGATTGGCGTCTCCGCTGTCGTTGTCGACCCCCGCTCCGTTGGTCAAAACCGAATTCGCGATGCTTCGAAGTAGCGTGCCGTTCACGCTGATCTCCAGGTTCCCGCAGTTCATCACAATACTGGCCGTATCCGGTGAAAACGAAGCCGGGTCGCCGCCAAATCCCGGAGGGAACACCTTGTCCGTTTCGATCTCGATTGCCCCTTTACCGCTCACGGTGATTGACACCGTTGCAGTATGGGTTGCCGATTCATCGTCACTGATGGTGTAGGTGAAGGTGTCGACAATGGTTTCCCCCTCGGCGAGGGTCTGGAGGTAGGCTGATTCCCGAGGGTCGTAGCTGAAGCCGCCATCCGGATCGACTGAAACCGCCGCGCCGTACTGGCTGAGCGGGTCAAAGTCTGAAACCAGAACATTCGTTCCGACCACGTCCCCGGCATCCGCGTCGGAGTCATTCGCCAGCAACCCTTCGGCCACCGAAACGGTCAACTTGGTGTCTTCGTCGGTTGCTCCACTGTCGTTGGCCGCCACGGGGTCGTCATTCCTTCCCTGGACTTCGATCGTCAGTATACCCGTATCTTCGGCCCCGGCCTGATACCCATTGATCACCAGATTATCCAAACGACTAATGTAGCCTGAGACTCCCGAATTATCCGACCAGGTGAACCGGAACGTGACCGGAGATGAGACGTCCCGGAACTCATCGCCTAGCTCCAACTCATAGGCGGGATAGTTGATGAAGGAATCGTTTCGCGTTGTCGGGTTGAATGAGCCTAACACTGGATTGCTACTTCCGAAGTCGCCAACACTCGACTGAAAATAGAGATGGCTGTCGAAGGTTCCGTTCGAGATTCCCGCTTCGAACTCAATTGACGTCAGGGTCACGGATTCACCGATAGCCGGTGTGACGATAAATTCGAAATAGTTGGTACCGGTCCCGTCCAGCAGGTTGTCAAGCGCGGCATCCTCGCTGCCTGGCGCCGCGCTCGCCCGAATCAACGCGGTTTTTGAAGATCCGGAGACGAAGATCTCTCCTGAACTTCCTTTGGCCTGCAGAGATACCGATACAAGATCGGCAGCTTCGCTGTCCGGAGCGATGTTCTGGGTGCTGGAGGAAGGGTTCAGGTCGAACCGCGCCAGCTCCTCCGTGTTGGCTATCGTATAGGTGAATTCCTCGTCTGCGGTGTCTCCCGAATTCAGGGAATCTGACGCACCGGGATCCACCGTGTAGGAGTAACTCCCGTCCGGATTAATCGTCAACTGCCCGTAGGCGCCGTCAACAACGGTTGCTCCATTGACCCTGCCGCCTGCATTGGAACCAACAGGCGTCCCGCTCCCGGTGTATTCGGCCTGCGTAACCACCACGCTGCCATTTCCGGCTGCTGGGTCGTCGTCACCATCAACATCCAGGTCCGCTCCGTCATTCGGAGAAACTCCGTCCCCCCCCATCACATTGCCTTTGGTTCCGCTGGAGGTCTCACCGTCTCCACCGACGACGACCGTCTGGTTATTTTCCCCACCGGGTTCGACCGCGAAGTTTTCATCGTCTACAATCTGCGGTGCGTCGTTGGCCCCTTGGATCGTTACGGTGAGGGTTGCAAACTGGGAATTGATCCCGGTGACGTCCAGCATCTCCCCACCCAGGAGAATGTTGTCGAGGAGTGAATCCCGGTAGGCCGCGATCCCCAGTGACGTAATTTCCTGTTGCGCGGCTATCGCCGTCCCGTGCAACGCTCCTGAATAGTTCGCCTCGGGTAGTTCGGGATTGTCCGTTAAATTCGGATCCACCCAAACATCAATCGTTTCGACACCATCGACCAAATTCAGGCGTCCAACAACGAGGTGCGTCTGGCCGGGCGTAAACAAGCCTTCCCTTACTTCAAAACTACCTTCGGTCACCCCGACAACGAGATCCCCTCCGCTGGCGAACACCCCAAAGTCATTTTCTGGCTCGTAATTCAGAATGCCATTCGCGTCATTGGCTTTTGAATTGAAAGTGATTCCCCCGACGCCGTCGTCGTTCTGATCATCCACGTTCTGCACCAGGAAGGAGAACCAGACTTCGCTGGCCATCGGTTCCTGCAGATTTGCAACCACCTGCCGCGGACCGCCGTAATCACCCTCCGCGGCCTTGTCCGATGGCGGGATGTTGTAAAGCTCGGAAACCAATCCGTCGCTCACCGCATTGATCGTAGATGTACCTCCCCACGCGCCGTTCAGGCCTTGACCGTGGGTGGTCCCGATACTGGCGCCGTCAGACAGGGATGAAAAATCAACTTTCACACTCGGGTTCGCCGTCGTGGTATCCTGCACCTTGTAGACAAATGTGTCGGTCAAGGTGTCGCCCGAATCCAGCGCCTGGACCGCCGCATTGGCATCATCAACCGTGTAGGTGAACGACCCATTGGCTCCGATCTGAATCGACCCAAAGTTGCCCGTGGCGGTATCTCCCGCCGCGGTCGTGGCGTCGCCGGAATCACTGCCGCTTCCGAAAGCGACGACCGACAAATTCCCGACATCGTCGGTATCGATATCACTATCGTTGCTCAACACATTTCCCGTCCCGGTGAAACCCGTCCGGATTCCCGCCTCCACCGCGATGGACGTGTCGCTGACTGCAACCGGAATGTCGTTCGTTCCCCGAACTTCGATGGCAAGGTTGCCCGTGTCCGTGCTGACTTCACCCACGATTCCGCGGACCACCAGATTGTCCAACCGGTTGATGAACTCGTTGTCGATGGAATCGTCCGAAAAGGTGAAGCGGAACGTCACCGGGCCGGTCAGGTTCTGGAATTCGCTTCCCAGGTTCAAAACGGACGTCTCTCGCGTGACAGCATTTACGTCCCCCACGTCCTGGAACGGTTGAACGAATGCGTCGGCATCATGCAACGCCGTCTGAAAATTGTCGAGGCTCGACGACCAATGCACGCGGGAGCTTGTCCCGCTGGTTACCGTCCCCGCATTGTTGGCAAAATGCTCGAATTCCAGCGCCGTCAGCGAAATCGTCTCACCGGGATTCGGCGTAATGGTGAACTCAAAGTAGTCATCGTCCGTCAAGGCTGATGCCTGGTCCGAAGCAGTGCCATCGCCACGAATCAAGGCAGTGTAGGTGGAACCGGAAATGAAGGTATCGCCTGTATTCGCAGTCGACGATACGCTGACGCTTCCTGCATCGATGGCAGCATGTGGCGAACTCGGCGAACCATTTCCCTGAAACGCATAGGTCGTCAGCGTTGTTTCGGTGAGTCCGGGCTGATCGGAAACGGTGTAGACGAATTCCTCAACCGGTGCGTCTCCCGCGTCCAACTGATCTGCCACGGTTTCATCAACCGTGTAGGTGTAGCTGCCATCGGACCAGATTTCGAGGGAACCATAGGCTCCATCGACGCGGACCGAACCGTCCACAGCCACCGCGCCGCCAAAATAGGTCGCGCCGCTAAACGGAGCCCCGGAAAACGTGACATTGGTCACATAGAGTTTCTCCCTAACCTTCAGATCGGCGTCGGTGTCGGGAACATCGCCCGCACTGGCTCCGCTGCCGCCGCCCAACGATCCGATCACGTTGCCGCTGGGATTGATCCCCAAAATCCCGTTTTCGACGCCCCCGGCTTCCACCGCGATATTCGTGTCGTCGTTAGCGACGGGCGCATCGTTGTTCCCCTGGACCGTAATCGTCAGAGTATCGGAGTCACTGGCCGACTGAACTCCGGCGATGTAAACCGGATCGACCGCATTCGCGACACCACTGCTGTAACGCAGATAGCGGAAGCTCTCCACGCCAAACCGGTCGGCCGTCAACGCAAGACCGCGAACCGCGACGGTTGTGCCGTAAGGCGTTTTCGTAAAGGTGCCATTTTCTACGTCATTTAGAGTGTTCGGCACACTTCCCATCTCGAAGACCTCAACCGCTACCGACGAAACGTTGTCCCACCAATAATCCCCGCTGGCGAAGCTTACGGCATCGGACCAGTTCACCCCATCCAGACTGACTTGGGCCACAATCGGATCTCCATCCCCCACTTCGAAAAACAGGGCGGAATTCACCGAACGGTCGAACTCGACCGTCATTCCGACATTGGTGCCGGCTTCCAATTCCGATGCCGTGGCATATTTCGGGTTGGCAAGGCCGGTATCAAAGGCGTCATCCTCGAGGGCCAAGGCGCGATCTCCCTGCGCAGGCACGCCGGTTGCTCCACCTTCCGTGAAGAGAACGGAAGCATTCTCCCCACGAAATTGCGTCACTTGAACGCCGACCAGGTCGCCGGATGTCAGGACAAACGAGTCACCGGACGCATTCTCCACGGTGATATTGGCAAGTTGATTGTTCCCATCGAGTTCCAACCCGATGATGGCCGACACCTCCACTTCGTCTTCTCCTCCATCCTCGATCGTGTAAGTAAAGGTCTCCGTGATGCTCTCATCACCGGCAAGTTCATCGGCCACAGCCTGATCGATCGTGTAAGTGTAGCTGCCGTTCGGCGAAATCGTCAGGTAGCCGTATTGCCCATCGACGACCGTTGCGCCCGAAACATCGCCACCGGCATTTGATCCCCGCGGCGTTCCTTCGCCACTGTATCGAATCTGGGTAACCGCGACGTTGGTTCCATCGAGCGCATCATCCGCGTCCGTGTCGGCGGCATCGGCAAATCCGTCTCCGTAATCGGTGTCGATCAAGACATTCCCGCTGGCCGTCCCCGGGGTGGAACCGCCTCCCCCGGCGATCTGCTCACCGTTCGCTGTCGCACCATGCTCGACCGCGAAGTTTGTGTCGGCATTGGCGACCGGGGCATCGTTCGTGCCGGTGATGGTCACGGTCAGGGTCGCGTAGTTGGCTGGCTGCAGTGTTGCGGGATCAGCCACGCCGGTCACGTCATGCTGACTTTCGCCCAGAAGGATGTTGTCCAGATTCCCATTGCCGTAAGCCACAATCCCAAGAGAGGCGATCTCCTGTGCCAGTGCGGAGGCGGATCCGGACCAGGTGGCGGTTGGCAAGACCGGGTCGCCGGTCAAATTCGGATCGACCCAAATATCGAGGGATTCCGTCCCGACTTCGAGATTCAACCGCCCAACCACCAGATGCGTAACGCTTCCTGTGGTATCAAAAACGTTGTCCGTCTCATTGCCGTTCACCGCCAGTTTCGATCCGCTGGCCAGAATCCCGAAATCATAGTCAGGATCGTAAACCGGTCCGGATGACGGATTATTCGGATTGAGCGTGATCCCCGAAACTGCGCTGGAACTGTTGTTCCGCACCAGGAAAGAGAACCACACCTCACCTTGCATTGCCGTTTCCAGATCCGCTACGACTTGCCGGTGATTGGTGTCATGCCCCGTCGCCGAAACATTATCCGATTGCGTCACATTATAGAGGGACGACGACAGACCTCCAGTCTTGGAATAGACGTTCGAAGAGCCGTCCCAACTCCCCGTGATTCCGTCCCCAAACGATTTCCCCTTGAAGCCGCCGCTTACGTCGCTGAAATCGACCGCCACAGAGGGCTCCGCATCCCCGGGTGCCGGAGCTGTGGCATCCTGCGAATCTCCATCCTGAACGTTGTAGATAAACGTGTCCGTCAGCGTTTCTCCGGACAAAAGTCCATCAACCGTGGAGTTGGAATCATCGACCGTGTAGGTATAAGCCCCGTCCGCGTTCAACTGAAGGGTGCCGTAATTTCCCGCCACAGAACCGCCCGCATCCGTGGTCGCCCCCGCGACCTCATCGCCACTTCCGAAACGAACAACTCCAAACTCGCCGGCGGCATCGTCGACATCAGAATCATTGGTGAGCACATTGCCAGTGGCTTTGGAACCGGGAGACGCTCCCCTTTCCTTCGCCTGTGCGGTGTCATCGGCCGCCACGGGCAAGTCGTTAACCGCAACTACTGCGGTATCCACCACAACCCCTCCGCTCACTTCTCCAGAGAGCGTTAAGTTATCGAACTCCAATCGGTTGCCGTTTCCGGGAGCGTAGACGTAAATTCGCGCCTCTAAATCTCCGCTCAGGTTCTTCAGGGCGCCGTAGGTCGAAAGATCGACGTCAAACGGCGTCTGCGCGTGTCGCGACGTCGTGATGTCCTGGCTCACCACCTCGGTGTAGCTGGAGAAGTCGTCGTCGCTAAACCGAATGCTGATCCCACGGGTTCCGCTTCCGCCTTTGGAAACCTCAAACTGTAACTGAGTAAGATTGTAAGGCGTCGCACCCGATGAGATCGAAAACTCAACATAGGTGTCGTTTTCAACCGCATCCGCCAATGTCGGGGAATTGGAATCCGCTGGTGAAACCCCGAGAACCTTTGAAGGGTAGCTTCCCTGATAATCGGTCGCGAAATACAGCACATTTCCTTTGGATATGTCGGAAATCGTGAATCCGTCTCCCTCGACATCCGGGGCGAAGTCAGCATTTCCGTCTTGAAAGTCCCAGCTTGCCAATGTCAGGCTCGTTCCCGGATTTGTGGCCAGATCACCGTCAAAGAATCGAAAGGAAACCTCCCGGTTCGGAGAGGTGGTGGGGTTTTCGCTGACATTCTCGAAAGTGATTTTCCGCAGTGCATCTTGGAAATCGGCAAGTGTAGCATTGGAATTGGATGCTGCGATTTCGATGTGGTCCGCGCTGAACGAAACGCTCAAATTCGAACTGATCTCATTCACATCGAGGTAAAGCTGATCCTCGCCCGGGACAAAACCGGATGTGATCGTTGCGGATGCCACATAGTTGGAAGAGTCCAAACTCGCACGACTATCGCCATCCGCGAGGTCATTGGTATCCGGATCAGTCAGCGTCAGGCCGGGATGGATCGCTGTCGGTCCATCGTTTTCGGTGAAGCTCAGAGTTGCATCAGAAGCGATGGTTGCCGCGTCATCAGCCCCTTGCACCGTGATCGTTACCGTTGCTGTGCCGGTTTCTCCGTTCCCGTCGGAAACGGTGTAGGTGAATGTGTCTTCGACGCTTTGGCCTGGCAACAACCCCTGAAATTCAGCCACCCCGGTTGGATCATACGAGAACGAGCCGTCACTATCGACCACAACGGTGGCACCTTTCACCGACGAAGCATCAAAACCTACCACCTGAAGACTGTCGTTCTCCGGATCGGTGTCATTGTCCAAAACACCATCGGTCACATCGATTTCCAAAACCGTATCCTCATCGGCATCAAAACTGTCGTCCACCGGATTTGGTGGATCGTTAACGGGCACGATGCTTGTGTCGACAACAACACTGTGACCAACCTCCCCAGTGAGCGAAAAATTATCGAACTCCAATCGATTGCCGTTTCCGGGAGCGTAGACGTAAATGCGCGCCTTGAGATCTCCGTTCAGGTTTTTCAGAGCGTCGTAGGTCGAAAGATCGACGTCAAACGGAGTCTGCGCGTGTCGCGACGTTGTGATGTCCTGGCTCACCACCTCGGTGTAGCTGGAGAAGTCGTCGTCGCTAAACCGAATGCTGATCCCACGGGTTCCGCTTCCGCCTTTGGAAACTTCAAACGCCAGGCGAGATAGATTGTAGGCCGCTCCATTCGAAGAAATAGTGAACTCAACGTAGGTATTGTTCGCAACCGCTTGTGCCAGCGTCGGAGAGTTCGTATCCGCAGGTGAAACGCCGAGAACCTTTGAGGGGTAGTCTCCCTTATAATCCGTCGCAAAATAAAGCACATTGCCCTTGGTGATGTCGGAGATTGTGAACCCGGTCGCAGTGACATCCGGGCTGAAATCAGCATTACCGTCTTCAAAATCCCAATTCGCAATGGTCTGAGAAGTCGTTGGGTCCGTAATCTGATCTCCATCGAAAAAGCCGAAGACAATTTCGCGGTTCGAAATGGTGGGGTTGTCACTGGTGTTTTCGAAAGTGACCTTTCGCAGGGCATCTTCAAAATCCGCAAGCGTCGAACTCGAATTGTCAGCCGTAATCGTAACGAAACTCTTATCCGCACTAACCGAGACATTCAGATTCGAACTGATGGATCCGGTATCGAGTGCCAATTGGTCTTGCCCATCAACAAATCCGGTTCCGATTGCCGCTATTGCCACGAAGTTCGATGTATCGAGATTCGACCTTGCGTCACCATCGGCGATGTCGTTCGTGTCCGGGTCGGTCAGGCTCAACGTGGGATGAACCACGGTGGGACCTTCACCTTCCGTAAATGTGAGTACCGAGTCCGCGGAAATTGCGGGGCCGTCATCAGCTCCCTGCACGGTGATGGTAACGGTAGCCGTGTCGGTCCCACCGTTCCCGTCGCTATTGGTGTAGGTGAAGGTGTCATTCACGGTTTGCCCGGGCAAAAGTCCCTGCAATTCGGCAGAACCAGTCGGATCATAAGAGAAGCTGCCGTTTGCGTTCATCGAAACAACAGCCCCTTTGTCAGACGTCGCATCAAAAGCCTGAACTTGAAGCGTGTCGTTATCCACATCCGTATCGTTATTTAGGACACCACTCGCAACATCAACATCCAAGACAGTGTCTTCGCTGGTGGTATAGGTGTCGTCCACCGCATCCGGAGCATCGTTCCGCCCCTCAACCGTAACCGTCACCTCCGCAGAGGCAGCACCGATCACTGCATACGCGGAATTGTCCATCCGAATGGCATCGACAATGCCGCCTTCCGCAGGAGATGAGCTTGACCACTCCGCATTCGTTGCATAGCTGACAATACCGAGGCGGCTGATGCTGTCACCGAAATCGCCAGTGCCTGAGTAAGCCGGACCTTGCGTCGTGCCGTTGACGGGATCGGGATCCACCCATACTTCGATCGTATCATTGGCCCCAGCACCGATATTCAGGCGTCCCACGACCAATGAAGTCTGGCCATCCGTAAACTGGTTGGGGACCGTGACATCCGTGGTCCCAGTACCGTTGGGCAGTCGAATCTGAAGCCCCGTCCCATTTGCCACAACTTGGAACGTCGCCGCATCGTAGTCGGTGGAATCCGTCAAATTAAAGGCCAGCCCGCCTTTCGCATCTTCGCCAACCGGATTCTGCACGAGATAGGAAAACCACACTTCCCCGTCGAGGGGCGTGGTTAGGGCACGGTTCAGGTTTTTGAACTGGGTGTAATCGCCTTGCACGGCCCGGCTATTGCCTTCCTGCGTCACGTTGTAACCCGGGTAAGTAAGGTCCATCCCCACCACCCGGATGGTACCGGTTCCGCCTCCCCAACTTCCACTTAGCCCGGTTCCGCCTCCCTGGCCGCTCATGTTCGAAGTGGTGCCCAGGTCATTGGCGTCAAACATCACCGCGGCGTCCCCGGGTTGATTCCCATCGCTCACAAAATAGGTGAAGGTGTCGGTCACGGTTTGGCCCGGAAGCAAGCTTTGAAGCTCGGCTGACGCGGTGGGATCGTAGGTAAAGCCGCCATTCACATCCACGGTCACGGCCGCTCCGTTCGCGGAAACGGTTGTCCAAGGTACGATGCTGATGCTGTCGCCATCTGGGTCGCTGTCGTTCGTGAGGATACCTTTCGGATCCGTCAGTTTGGCGACATCCGGTGTCGAAAGCGCGGTATCCCAGAAGGCGGCTTCATCGATGAGGCCGCCAAAATCGCGATCTCCATTGTTGTTGGTGGGGCTTCCAAGCCGGATATTATTCAGATTGAAGGTGTTTCCGGTGTGCTGACTGCTGAGCTCCTCCGCACCATCGACATGAAGCTTGACCTCATTCGCGGTCTTATCCCAGGAGAAGATGATTTGGTGCCATTGGCCGTCGCGATAATCCGTTCCCGAGGTGAAAGCATTGACACTACTTGCGCCCTGAATGTACATCTGCAATTCACCATCGGCCCGGAGATTGACATGCATTTCGTTCTCTCCGCCGAATCCATCGCCGCCGGCAGATCCCGCCCAGAAAAGGTGTGAGGTACCGGAATCATCCGCCGCGGAAGCATTGAAGTAGAACGAAACCGTTCCGCTGGCGCTCGTCATCTGCGTCCCTTCCAAAGTGCCGGGAATCACAATGTGATTGTTGCTCACAGAGGCCGACTTGTCGAAATCCGCGGCGGTATTGGTCGTCTCGAACAGCCCCGTATTCTGTCCGGCAACTCCCAACGTCACCGCGGACCCCACCGTGGCGGCATCATTGACCGTTCCGGCGCTGTCTTGCACCGTGCCGGATCCTGCCGCGTCGTTAAAGCGGTAGTAGGCCAGCGGATTCAACGCCTGAATCGTCGGTGAGATGACGCCACTCACGAGCACCGTGTCCTCATCCGTGCTGGCGTTGTCGACCGTGCCGACTGGAGCGCGGTTGACCACCGTGAGCGCGATGTCATTGCCGCTTCCCTCCGTGCCCGATGCGGCGTCGTAATTGTAGGACACGCTGAACTGGTTGAGACCATCCAGTGACGTGACCAGCGTGTCGTCGCCATTGGCGTTGGTGAAAAATCCCGTGGCATCGGCATCGTCGTTGACCACGATCACGAAGGTATCGCCCGGCTGCGGATCGAAACCGGGCGTGGTGATCTGAAGCGTGCCCGAACTGACGTCCACCAATCCGTTGACGTTGACCTGATCGACCTGGCCCGCGCCCGTGCCGGTCAGTTCCACCTCGTAGATTCCGTCGATGTCGAGATCGCCCGTATTGAGGACGCCGGGGCTGAGTCCCGGCCCAATCAGGGCGCCCGCGTCCACCGTCACCGTGCCGGCGAACGTTCCGGTTCCCGCGAGCGTTCCTTCGTCAATGTTGGTTCCGCCGCCAAACGTGGCGTTGCCTTCGAAAATCAGGGTTCCCGTTCCATCCTTGTCCAGCGTGGCATCGTCGGAATCGCCATCGGTGTCCGTGATGCTGCTGGCCGCGGCAAAGGTCGCAACTTGGCCGGCATCAACCGTAAGTCGATGCACGCCCACGCCGGTGAGGTTCATGAGCACATTGGTATTATCGAGATCCTGCCCGCTGAGATTCTGGATGATCGCGCCGGATGCCCAGTTGAATTCGTAGGTTCCGCCGAGCTCGGAAAGGGTCCCGAATTGAAGCGTGCCCCCGTTCAGGTTGAAGATCCCATCGGTTTCACCCGGGTTAGTCCCGCTGTCAGCGTTGGCGAGTTGAATCGTCTTAGCCGATACCATACCCGCGTCCATGGTGAACGTTCCGTTGCCACTTCCGCTTCCCGAGCCCCGATACCGGCCCACTGCGAGTAGATCGATCGTGGCATTGATGATGGTTCCTCCCGTCATATCAAAGACACCTTCGTTGTCCGTGCCCGTGCCACTGGCATTGTTATACCCCACATACAAATCCGCGTCCGTTCCGGCGCCACCCTTGCCATTGAGGATCAAAATCCCGTCATCAGCGATGGTCACTGATCCGCTTGCCTTGCGGTAACCAACATCAAAGGTATTCACATTCAGCGTGTTGGTAGTGCTGCCTAAGATCAGTTTGCTGACGACGCCCGAATTTCCGGGAGGGTTTGAGTCAGCTATGAGAATGCGGTCGGCGGTGATCTCATTGTCACCGGAGCTGGAGAGGGTCAGGCTTCCCACCGTACCGCTGCCACTACTATAGCTATTGACACCGATATGAACATTGCTGACGTCAACGGTCACGGAATCCGCGTTGGAAAAGTCCACCGATCCGCTCCCCACCGCGGAACTGCCACTATTGGAGTAGCCAATCCTGAAATTCCCCGCACTATCGCCAATGTTGACCGCCCCTCCGGTGACAGTCAACGCTCCCGTGCCCGAATATCCGACCCGGATTTCATCGACCATCAGGCCGTTCGCGACCGTCAGGGTCCCATCGTCGATGTTGAGCACGCTGTCGCCGCCATTGTCCGTGACGGCATTGAAAATCGTGCCCGTGGCGGCGTCTTCAAGCGCAAAAGTAGCCGTCGTCCCGGTTTCGCTGAGCACAACGTCCTTCACCAGGACCGTATCATGCGCCGTGACGACTCCGGTATCGACGTCGAGGGTTTCGACATCGAGCAGAGCATTGAAATCCGCGGCATTGGCGTTGATGCTCAGCGTGCCCAAGCGGCTCAGATTCTTGATCGCGGCAGGCCCCGTTCCCGTCGGTGCCGCCAAGCTCGCCAACTGAAAGACAAAAGCGTCGATCGCCACCCCATCCTCGCGTTCGGAGAAGCGAACCGTAAACGTGCCTCCGTGGTCATCGATATCCTGCTGGGTTATTTCCCAGGTAGCGTCCTGTTTCGGAGTGCCTCCTGAGTTGTTGACTTCAAATCCGCCTTCACCATCCCACGGAGTAGTGGCAAAGTTATGGTCCGTGCCATGTTGAAACTCATAGTGATCCGGATGTATGCCCCCCACGCCGTCCTTCAACTGCACGATGTCGGCATAAAACGAATCGGAAGCGCCGTCTTCTCCATCCCACCTCACATAAAGCTGATATGTCCCAGGGGTCGTAACGGTCAGGTCATATTCGATGGTCGGATCATTGGTCGGTCCTCCGGCACTGCCACTCCCATCAGCGAGCAGTTGAACATATTCTCCTCCCCTGGCATTGCTCATCAGCACAGTGCCTTCCGCGTTCAGGTCTAGTCCGGTTGGCGCTACCTTCCACTCCGTTCCGTCCGTTGCAGTAGTGGTTCTCGCCGAATCATCTTCTCCTTCCACCACGGAAATTCCACCGGTGACGTTTCCGTTGAAAGTGACATTCCCAACGCCCGCGTTCATCGAGAGACTCTGGCCGGCAGCATCGCCCGCCACGATCCCCTCAAAAATCACATCACTCCCGCTCGCCGAGGTATCCACGATAACATCCCCGCCGACCACGACCGTGGCGTCAAAGGTGACAACGCCACCCGCCCTAATATTGTGGTCCAGATCCACCCGCCCGATGTCAAAAGTCACGTCGGCCGTAAGATCCAGATCAGTGGAAATCACGACCCGGTCGTCAGACGCTCCCAAAATCGTCAGCAGGCCCGAAGGCTTCGCGATCGTGGTGGACTCACCCGCGGTCGAATCGATCGTGAGCGTGTTGTCAACGTTTTCGGTTACGGTAATGACCTCACTTTCCGATGACGTAAACTCAAGCGTCACATCTCCGGTGGGGTTGATCGATTCAATCGGTTCGAGCCCCGTGTAGGTGATCGTCGACGTGCCGTTGAGCAGGATGGAGCCGTCGTTTTCGCTGGTGTAAGTGTAAACCGCGGAAGCGAACGAACCGTTCTCAATCACCAATTGGTCGCCCATCCCGCCATTGTCGCCTTGACCGTTGACCTCGATATCCACGTTCAACAGCGCAGCATTGGAATAGTCGATCGTGAAAGTGTCGTTGCCAGTGCCTCCATTGTCGCCATTGATGACCAGCTTGTCGACTGCGTCGAGCGGCCGCGAATCGACCACGACGTTGTTCTGGAGAACCTGTACGGTCGATTCCACGATCCGGACCTGGAACTGGGTGTCACCGTTCGGGCCCTGGACCGTGGTCGGGGTCGAATCATTCGTGTCGATGAAGGAAATGGTGACGTCGTTGCCGTCCCCGCCAAAATAGGAGATGAAAGCGTCGATCGTCCCCGAGGAGAGCGCGTCGATCCGGGTTCCGTCGGCGAGCCCCGCGAACGTGCCGGAAACTGCGTTGGTTCCCTGATTGTCGATCAGGGTCAACTGGCTTCCGTGCGAACTGCTGAACCCGCTCAGAGTCGCCAGCGAGAGAGAGACGTTGGTCAGGACCACGTCGCCGGTCACTTCCACCAGATCATTCGCGCCGCTTTCGACCTCCAGGCTCAGATCGCCGCTGTTGCTGCCTGAAGTCGAGTCAAAAACTAGATCCCCGTTGATCCGCAGAGTCGCCGTGGCCCCGGACCCGCCCACTTCGACCTCGCCCAGGTTGACGTCCACGTTTCCGGTCACCGTGCCCGAACCGGCCAGGACGTCGCCACCGGCCATGGACAAGCCATTGCTGACGGTGAGGGTCCCCCCGCTGATCGTGATGTCGCCGACTGAAGCCGCGTCCGAATCCAGGATGGTGACGGCCTCTCCGGCCACATCCAGCGTTCCATTGAAACTGAATCCCGTACTGGAGCCGTCGCCGAGGCTCAGGGTTCCCGTCGCGGTGATCGCCGCGGTGGTCGAGGTGCCCGCGATCGGAGCGTTGATGACGCCGCTGCCCGCCAGGGTCGCGCCGGTCCCGATCGTCAGGGTGTCCGCCGGCCCGCCATTGCCGATCTCTCCATTCACCACCAGCATCCCGTCCTCAATGTCCGTGGTCCCGAGATAGGTGTTCGTACCGGAGAGGGTCAACGTGCCAGTGCCGTCTTTCACCAGGGAAACCGACCCGTTGATTTCACCCACGTAGGTGGTGTTCGTCGACTGGTCGATTGTCAACGTCGCGGCCGTTGCCGAGGTGATTTGAGAACCCGAGTCATTTGGTGTGGTGGCATCCGTGTATAATCTCGCGATCGTCTGGGCAAAACCGTTCAGGTTCAGGGTGCCGCCGCTGCTGCCGAAGTGACGGAACGTGGCGTTGGTAGGAAGAGCGTTGGCCACTCCGAGGCTCAGAGTCCCGTTTTTCAAGAAGGTGGTGCCCCATGTGTTGCCGTCCACGCCTAGAACGGTAAGTCCGTTCGAGTCCGTGTAGAATTGACCGCTGCTCCCGATGTCGATCGGATTGGTGGTGAACTCGATCGAGCCGCCGGAGGCATTGATGACAAAGAACGTATTGGTGCCGGTGATGCCTCCGGTGAAGGTGAGACTGCCACCGTCGGATTTCACCCGAATGTTCCCGGGAAGCGACACCTCTCCGCTGATGACGTTGTCTCCGCTAACATTGCGCAAAGCGTTGTTCAAACCACTGCCGGTGAAGCTGATGGCATCCGCCACCGTGATGCTTCCACTCAGGTCGAGCCGAGCATTGTTAGCTTTGTTGACGGTAGTCCCGCCTGCGGTGGAACCGAGAGCGTTGCTGTGAGAGATCGCCAGCACTCCGTCATCCACCAGGGTGTCTCCTTGGTAACTGTTATCTCCGGAAAATGCCAGAGTTCCCGATCCCGTCTTGGTGATCCCTCCGGTTCCGGCAATCGCGCCTCCAAAATTCCCGCTACTCAATGTCAGCGTCGTCGGTGTGTTGTGAACTCCATCCACCCCGCCCAGCTCGACCGTCACATTCGACCCGCCGGTCAAGGAACCGATGCTACTGTCGCCCTCGATGAATTTGACGATGACGGAGTCGGTAAAGCTGCTCAGATCAAGGTCTTCGGCGCTGTAGTCGCCCTGATTCACGATGAGGGTGAGGGGTTCGTCGGTCGCGGCTGCGGCCAGAGCATCGGCAATCGTCTCAAACCGCGTTCCTGGCTGCTCCCCGGCGATCTCGTCGTCCACATCAGGAACGTCTGTTGCGAAACTACCAGGGACCCGGAGAAATGTGATACCGTCGGCGATCACATAGCCGTTTGCCCCATTCGATATCGTTACCTTCCCCGCATTTCCGGGGGAGAATTCGAATTCTCCCAAGAAAAGATCTCCCCCCGTTGTCTGATCGACTGATCGATCGTGGGAACCGTTCATATCGACAATGGTGACCGGAGTAGTCGATGCACGATCCGCCCTTGCAGCCCATTGTATCGACACTTCGTAGGTTCCTCCCAAAAGTTCCGGCCTAAACTCCACCGATTTACTACCCTTGTCCGTATTGCCATCGTGGAGATAGCTGCTTCCCTGATAGCCAGGCGCCGATGTGCTTTGTGCCCAACTCCCTGTCAGGGTAATCGCAGCATTCCCGGAGTGGTCCTCGCTGTCCAGGACAATCTCTTCGGCAACAAAATCAGGATTGACGTAAAAAACCTGTCCGTAGGTCAGAACGACATCGTTCCCGTCTCCGCCCGCATAACTGATGTCGTAGTCGATCCCATCTACGCTGACGGTACCCCCTTCTGCGATGACGTTACCGAGGCTGTCTTTGAAGAATCCGGTCGTCGTGCCGGAGGTATTGTTGATCAGGGTATAGGCATGGGCGCCAGTTGGCACCATAGCCAGCGATGCCACGTCCAGTGTCGCCACTCCCGCACCCAGATCCACATCACCCGAGACATTGACGACATCGTTTCCTGCTCCGGCGAGCATGGTGCCATCTCCATGGATCTGGACTTGAAAGGCGGAACCAGGAGCGAACGTCAGGGCCCCTACATCGAGGCTTTCGACAGGCGATGCCGCGTTCCCGGGCGACAGCGTGCCGCGAATCGTGACGGCCCCATCCGTGGAGCCGGTTCCGCTCAATGTGGATGTCTCGCCGATGAAATAGTCGCCTGCATTGGTGTGGGTTCCGTCGAGGATCAAAGTAGGACTGTCCTGAACGATGCCAGCCCAGACGTTGTCCAACTGTCCTTCAAAAGGACTCGAAGATCTGGAGCCACCTGCTCCGAATGCAATGAAATAGTCCAAATCTCCAGTGGCTCCATCAAAGTTCAGAGTGCCGCCCTGCTGAACACCGCCGACGAAGACTTCGTAGGTCTTGGCGGTATGATCGATGAGCAGTTCGATGTGATGCCATTCGTTGATATCCACTCCCGTTGCCAGGGTGACCAATCCCGTTCCGCTGTCTCCCGCGACCAAATTCACCTTGTCATCACCTGCTGCTGCGTCTTTTACGAAGCCGACATAGGCCCGCATATCGGAGAGACTCCTTGGTTGTGCCCCATTATTTCCGACATCCTCCACTCGCCCGTCGATCCTTTCAGTCACTCCGTAATACCACTCACCACCATCATGAGTGACTCGAGCATCGAACGTCACGACTCCGGAGGAATTCTCCCCGATTGCAGCGTCCTCCAGGTTTCGGTGTATTCCCCGATACGCTGTGCTTGCTCCGATTGTCGTTGAATTCAATCCGCCGTCATACCCGAAAGTCATGAAATTCCCGTCACTGTCGGACGCGACGGCCACTCTTCCTGTCGTATTTCGATTCCACACCGTATCCGCGCCCGCATTGCCCGTCGAATACGACTCAAAATCATCGGAAATGCTAACGAGACCGACCGTGGTCTCCTGGACATAACTATTGTCCCCCGCGAACGTCACGGAATGGTCTCCGACGATTTTTACGGCATCCGTCACGACGCTGCCAACGTGCGAAATATCGCCGCCCACGACGATGTCTCCGGTATCCGCATCGAAGACCAACCCCGTGTTTTGATCGGTGCGATGGATCAACCTGGTATTGATCGTCTGAGTATCGGTCGAATTATTGACGACAACTGCGGAAGCCGCGTCTCCTCCCTCTCCCAACATATCGAAGTAGGCCGGGCCATTGATCGTGAATGCGCCCGCTCCCGCCGCGAATTCCAGGCTGTCCGCATTCCAACCCGCAGCCGCTCCCGCCTGATCCATGGTAACGGTCGTATTGGCGGTTCCATCAAAGACAAAAGTATGGAAGCTCCCATCATCCAAGGGAACCACATCGCCATCCCAGTTTTCCTTGGTCGACCAATTTCCATCCGCGCCACCGCCATCCCAGGTACCGATAAGGGTCGCGTAGTGAACTCCTTCCAAACTCCCCGCAATCGCCCCTTCCGCCTGCCCGTCCGAGATAAGCCGGCGTTCCCCGGTCTCGAAAAAGGCATACATGATGCCTTGTGAGGAGGAACCGTAGACATCGCTTAAGCCCAGGATGTGCCCCTGCTCGTGCAGCAATACACTGAGCAAATCCACACGGTCGTTCGCCGCAGAATCGATATCCGCGATCATCTGGGTGCTCCCGAGGCTCGCCGAGATGTATTCTTCGTCGTCCAACGGCGTTTCGTCGAGAAACCAGGTTCGACCTGCTGCGTCAAGGTCGATCGTGATGATACTATTCTCCGCCGAGCCGAGATAATTCCCGGGCAGATCCACCACCTGGTAAACCACGTTGGCCAGCGCGAGTGATTGTTCCTCGGTCAGTCCGGTCATGCGCCATCGCTCCGCCGCCGCCTCAGCCATCCAGTTCACCATATCCGGGTTCAGGTCAGATTCCGGTGCTTCAGCCGAATACTGGCCCCATTCATCGACCTCCAGTAGGCTTTCGCCAATCACTTCCATCGGAGCCTCTCCCTCCACGCTCGGCGCTGCATCAAAGACCTCGCTCTCGTCCGTCAACAGGTAGACCTCGGTATCAAGCACCGACTCCGGCGCGGCATCGAACGCTTCCTGCGCCTCGATCTGGGACTCCGCAGATGGTTGCCCACTTTGCGAAGCCAACAAGGGTGCCTCGTGGGCTGGTTCGGAACCCAATTCTGCATCGGGAGTACATCCCCCATCAACCGGCGCGGCCGAGTAGAGAATCCGTGGCTCGAGGTTCTCGAGAAGCATCCTGCTGCCTACCGGCTTTTCCGAGTCCGGTTTGTTACGGCCAAAGTGGCGTTCGAGGAAGTTCGGTTTCTTTTTCATTTAGGTCATGGCGATCATTCAATCGCCGGAGTTGGAGAGGGAATTGAAAGGAACAATCCAGATTGGGTCGGATTGTCTGACACAAAAAAAGCCTGCATTTAGCTGAAGAGCACCTGGCAGGCTGTTCGCGGGAACTAACGGGTTTTGATGAGACACAAGTGGACGAAGGGGGGAGGTTCTCTCCCACGGCCAGGATTTACCCCCGAAAAGCAGGGAGTAACGCCGCAGTAGTCCGAAGAGAGTTCGCCCGATGGTATTGGCCCGCCGGAAGGTCTGACTGCAAATTGCCGAAACCCGCCTTTCCCAAATGCGCAACTGTGCGCCGTCCAATTGGAGCAGCCACGAGAAAAAACAGACCGGTCGCCACAAAACCGCCGACAGCACTGTTGACTCGCGTTCCGGGGGAGCACTCGAGGTCAACACGTCAGACTGTTCCGTAACCGAGTCTTCGTCCAAAAACGTGACACGTTCCGGCACAGAGGCTACGGAAAGGATCCAAGTTGGTAGATGTTCGCAAGAAATAACCATGTCAGCGAGCTTCCAAAGTTATTCAGCCCTGCCAATTTCGTGAATCCAGACACCCGCCTCTTCATCACACGTGAAACTATCTTTGCCATTTGCCTCAACCCAAGGGACTACGCAATCGCGAGATTGTAATCCTTTCGTATAGGCGCCGGACACAGCCCCTCATCCTCTGACAGAACTCAACACGGCTTCAGGTGCACCTTTTTCATCAATCTCAGCGTTTCCAATCTTCAGAGTTTTTGCTCCAGCTGAAGGATGGCGTCTTCGGGAATGGTGGCGTCGATGATCAATCCGTAGATATCTCCCAGGGTCAGCTCTTCCTCCGTGCTCAATCCCGGAATCAAGCCACCTCGGAAACTTCCGGCCCGGAAGATGGACGAACTCCCTCCTTCCATCGCGAATATCGGCGAGACTTCCTGAATCGTAATGCTGTAGACGCGGTCTTCCAACGTCACCCCGGACAGGGATGCCGACCAGTTGCCCGCCGCATCGGCTTGAACGGTCGTCGTGTAACTGAAACCACCAGCTCCATCGCTGATCGTCACGACAATCTGAGCGCCCACCGCTGAGGTGCCGGCGAAGAACGGCGTCAGCGAGAATGCCGGCGGCAAGGACGGCAACACGCTGGATTCCCCACTCCGGATCGTTGACGGATCGATCACGACACCATCCGGATTGATCAATTGTCCGTTCAGGAACTGATAGGCGGAGGTGCCATCCAGCACCTCATCGAGCCGCACCCCGGCAAAGACGCCGGAGTCGCC
Organism: uncultured bacterium; assembly: GCA_963977015.1. Lineage (GTDB taxonomy): Bacteria > Verrucomicrobiota > Verrucomicrobiia > Verrucomicrobiales > DEV007 > JBCDHN01. The sequence goes on from CAXBMO010000003.1 coordinate 295,496, forward strand.
AAAGCTGTTCAGAAGGCTCTGTAGATTGCTCAATTCTCCAGACGCACCTTCTTTCCCGGCTGGAGTGGTCCCTGCAGTTGGCGGAGGGGTGCCCTCGGCTTCGACTGCGGACGCCGGTTTGGCTTTGCCTTCCTGGATCACCGAAACCTGCAGGGCATTGCTTCGGTCGGTGCCGTCCTGAACCTCGACCACGAACCACCTCGTTCCCGGTGTCGGATCGCTCAGATCCTTGTTGCTGTAGGCAACCGCTCGTAACGCCTGTTCCATGGCCTTGGCCGAAACGCCGCCCGGTCCCGCCGAAATGGTCAGGGTGCCCGAGCTTCGATCGAACCTCTGGCTCAATCCGGCCGGCAAGACGATCGCAGAAAGGCGGTCCTCGTCCGGCTGATAGCCGCCGTGAATCTGAATCGTGGCTGAGGTCACCAAGTTGGCCTGCGTAACCTGAATGTTGGAAAAAAGAGCAATCGGTCCCTGCCCCACTCCATGGACCAGGCTGTCACTGATGCTGACGCCAAGCAGGACCGGTACCAGATTGTCGGACTCGATCCCCGTGAAGTGGACCGGCTGCAAAGCCGGATTGGCCGTCGGGAAGGTATAGGTCCCCTTGCCGGTTCCGGTGGAAGCAAGTTGAGGGTTGGGGCCGAGCACCACCAGCGCGTCACCGGGCAACGTCGTCGGATCGTGCCCGTGGACGGTGATCTCTGTCGTCTCGCTTGGTTGAATGCGGAAGACGTCCTCATCCTGGCCGCCGTTGATGACAGCTGCACTCGCATCGATCCGGCCGAGGAAATTGACGACCACCCCGGTTCCATCCGCCACTCCCGGATCCAGATTCACCTCAACGGCTCCGGCCGCATTCAGGACGGCCCTCACATCGAAGGTGAAATTCCCCGACGCATTCAGCGTCATGCCGCCCGTGGTCGAGGTAACGATGACGTCCGCAGCGATGTTCAGATCGCCGCTCGTGGCCGTCGCCGCCAAATCGCCGCCAACCGTGGAATCTCGCAAGTCGATCCCCGTGGCGTTGACGATCGTGGCCGTGCCCGAGGCGTTCAATGCGATGGAACCCGTCACATCCAGTTGGTCCAGGATGATGTCCGCGGAACCGCTGGTCGTGGTCAAATCCGCGGTCCCGCCGATGCTGATGAAGCCCGCACCAATGTCGGTAATGGAGCCGGTGTTGGTGTCGATCGCCAGATTCCCGGTTGTGGTCAGGACCGCCAACGTCACGGCGCCATCGGCGTCAATGTCGATGTCACCACTTCCCGCATCGATCACAGCAGACGCAGCCATGCTCACGGAGCCACCGGCCGCCGCCGCATTCAGCGTCACGCCGCTCGCGGTCAGGTTCTCATTCACCACGATGGTCTGAGCATTGATGACGGCCTCACCAGTCAGCGTCAATTCACTGGCGATGGTGACGGATCCCACGGCGAACGTTGGCGTCGCGCTGGCCGCGTTAACGATCAGTCCGCCGGTTACCTTGGCCGTTGCAACCCGGACCGTAGAGGCATTCGGGCGCATGATATCAGAGCGTTCGATGCCAGTGGTCGAAAAGACACGCGAGCTGTCGCTGTCGCTGATTTCGTAGTATTCGGTGCTATCGATCGTCACTCTGGAGATCGTCAGATCATCCGAGGAATCACTGCCGATGTCGCTGATGACGAGGTTTCCGCTCCCATCGATGGCGACATTCGCGTCCGCCACACCGCCAAACAGCACCACGTCGTTCCCATCGCCGCCCACGTAGCTGATGGTGAACTTCTCACCGCCCGTCGCGGTGACGGTGGCGCTTTCAGCCAGATTTCTGAACATACCAGTTACCGCGTCGGCGGTCCCGTCGTTATCCACGATGACGTAGGACGCTCCGGCAACCGGTCCGCTGGTGACCGTGACCTCCAGCGTTGGGCTCAGCAATTCGCCAACTGCGCGTTGCAGGACCAGATGGCCTTCCGGTGTGAGTATTTCCACATTGTGGCCGGTCCAGCTGCCGATAAAAATCCGGTCTCCACCAGCCACCCGTCCGTCTGCGCCAAGGGCGTCGCCCGCATTCCAACGGGCCGCGATGATGTGTCCGCCTGAACCACCGGTGGCGAGAATCTTTCCGTCGCCAACCCCTGCACTAACGATGGCATCGTAGTTGGAGTTGTAGAGATCAGCTGGAGTTGCCACCCCTTCAAAGAGCGGATCGCTCCGGCCAGAGGTAGTGACAGCGGTTTCGTTACCTGCCGCAGATAGGTTCGAGGCAAGTCCGCCGGTGTCCACCCAATCCCAGCGACTGCTTCGCGCGAGAAAAGAACTCATCAGAATTGTCGGCGTTTCCAGGGTTTCCCAAAACGCGGTTTCGGCCTCGCTATTCGTGTAGTCACCGCTGTTCGTGGCTCGGCTCACGATAACGAGATCCGCCGCTTCAAGAATATCTTGTTCCGCTTGGCTAAAGGAACTGAACAGCCCCGTCGTGACGTTGGCTCCGAAATTCGTGGTTAGAAAGTCAATCGTATCCTGATCCTCTGCCAGTCTATTGGTGACGAGAACCACGTTTGGCGTGAGCTTCAGATCGATCGAACCGGTCACAGCCACTTGGTCATGATGACCCGACCCGTCACCCGGCGTGATTCCGTCGATCTCCACCGTGTAGGTTGAACCGGCCCCGAGATTGAGGTCGCCCGTCGCCAAATCACCAAAGGTGATTCCCGGATTCACCGTGCCCGCTGCGTTGATCGTGGCGTTGGTTATGCCAGTGCCGCCGAGCGTTGCATCGCCTTGAACGGTGATGGTGCCGGGCGTGCCGCTGATCAGTGATCCGTTGAGGAGGAAGGTTCCTTCTGCGATGACCGTCGGTGCGTCGTAGGTGTTGGCGCCGGTCAGGTCCAGGGTCCCCTCACCGGCCTTCGTGTATCCTCCGGTCCCGGAAAGGACGCCAGCTACGGTGATGGTTTGGCTCGCCTCCGCATCAAAGACCTGATTATTGGCTCCCGTCACGGAAATCGACACATCGCTCTCGATGGAAAGATCGCTACCCGCCAGGTTCGCGATGGTGCCGCCGGTCCAGTTGAAGGTCACCGCCGTGCCGTCGCCGGCGTCGATCGTGGTCGCCTCCAATCTGCCTGCCGCCAAGTTGTAGATCGCGGTCGCGTCGCCCGCCTGCTCGTCGGCCAGGATCAAGGTTCCGACCGTAAGGGTGCCGCCGTTTTGATTCAGCGTCCCCGTGCCGAGGTGGTCGGTTCCCACCTCGGAGGTTCTGCCCACGCTCAGGCTGGTCGCGTCGAGGGTTCCGGCCTCAAAGGTGAGGATCCCGATTCCACCAGCTCGATTTGTCGCATCGCCAAGGAAGACTTCATCAAGCAACGCGTCCACCGTGCCGCCGGTCAAATCCAGCGTCCCGGTATTCGCGGTATTCTGGGTGCCACCCATTCCCACGATCAGATCTGCCCGACCCGTTCCGGCTAGGTCACGGATCGTCAAGACGGGGGCGGTGAGTCCGCTCTGGAAAGAAATCTCAGATTGTCCTCCATTCGCATTCCCGGCGGCGGATGGCAGATTGCCTCCGAGGGTGATGGTGTCGGCATGGATGAACGTAGTCTCTCCTAGCTTCATGGTAGGAGTGCTGTTCCAGCCCCCCAGGGAGACCGCGTCCGCCGTGATGGTGGAGGTCGCCGCCAAGATCAGATCCGCGTCGTCTCTTCCTCCGGGGCTCAGGTAAAAGGTTCCCGTCGTCGTCGCCTCGAACTCGTTCAATCCCGTGAGATCGAGCGTATAATTTCGGCGTTCGTTTCCGAACTGGGAATCAACGATTCCGATACTGATATCCGTCGAACCGCTGTTAACGACAAACTTCCCGCCCGTCATCGTCAAGGTCGCGGCGGTCGTGGTGGAATCGGAATGGGTTCCCGAGTCCACGATGCCATTGATAAATCCGCCCGTCGTGAGCGTCGCCGCTGACGCGATATTCGTGGTATTGCCAATCACCGTGCCGGTGATGTCGAACCGGTAGTTCAACTGCGCGAGCGTCTGGTCGGAATTCACGTTCAACTCCGTATCGAACGCCGTGCCGCCCGCGCGGCCGATCGAAAGCGTGTTCGTCGCAGCCAACGTATTGCCCGCGGTCGCATCCAGCGTCAGGGTCCCATTGGTCAGCAAGATCTCGCCGTCGAAGGTGTTCTGGGCCGTGAAAATCAACTCGCCGCCGTCATGCTTCTCCAACACGCCACTCCCACTGATCACTCCATTGATCGTCATGGTGGTGCCCCCCCGGACGTCGATTCGTCCACCAGAGGCCGTCACCGTAACACCGCGGTTGGCAACCAGATCGACCGAAGGACCATTGTTCTTCAGGATCCCGCCGTTGAGCGTGATGTTGGCCCCGTCGAAAGCGCCGGGAACCGCGCCCAGCGAGCCGTCCGCCTGAATTCGAATTGTTCCCTGTTCGATCACCGTCCCGCCGGTGTAGGTATTGGAAGTCCCCGTTAAATAAAGCAGCGATGATCCCGTCTTGGTCAAACTGCCGCTCCCAGAGATAACCCCGGAAATTGTGCTATTGGTGGAGTTGCCTACCGTCAGATGGACCGCTGTCCCGTGCTGCCCCAGAACAACGGTGTCACCGCTGCCCGACTGAAGCGATCCGATCGTGACGGTGGATTCCGTGTTTTCGGAGTCGTTCACCAATTGCAGGGCCACATTCCCAACCGTGGCGTTCAAATCGACCGCGTCGGAGCTGTAGTCGCCGCCATTGACGATGATGGTTCCCGAATTGGAACCGAGCGCGTTGACCGCGGCTTGAATCGAGCCAAATGCTGTATAACCAACAACCGCGTCCTCCGCCGTCCCGGTCGTTTCCAAATCTCCATCGACTACAATCCCGTCGCCCAGACTGCTCCATTGATCGTTCACGTAGACGATCGTGGGGCTCGCCTTGACCAACATGACATCGTTCCCGTCACCGCCGTTGTAGACGATTTCGTAATCCACACCACCCACATCCACGATGGCCCCACTCACGTTGGCATTGGTGAACACTCCGCTGAGCGTGTCGGCATTGTCAATCAGGTCGATTAACAGATAGACGTCCCGGTCTGGCGACACGCCGGTCACGGTCAGCGTTCCGCCAAGGGTCGCATTTCCGTCCACCTGGAGCACGTCGGTGATCGCGTCGATGATATCGACTTCCAAATCCCCCGAGCTTGTCGTTAAATCGCCCGCGATTTCCATCGTGCCGGTGGCGGCATCTCCCCCAATCTGAAGATCCCCTCCCGTCTGGGTGTAGGCGCGGTTGAACTCGCCCACATCTTCAAGTCTTCCGCTGGTGAAGGTAAAGGTCCCAATCGGGTTGGCCAGGGTGCCGATGTCGTTCCCTCCCAGACTCAGAGTGGCTCCCTTCAAATCTATCACAGCGTTTTGGGTGCCGATCCCGGCAGCGTCCACCGTAATATCGCCGCCGACGTTCACCTCTCCTCCAATGAGGTTAAGGGTGCCGCTCGAAACGCTGTCAACACTGCCGGTTGCGCTGGCCAGGCTAATCCCACCGGTCACGTTGACCGTTCCGCCGGACACATTGATCGTTGCGGTGGCCCCCCCGTTCGCTGAGGTTGCCGAGCTCGAATTGAGGCCCATCGCAATGGCCCCGAACGTCGCCGTCCCTCCCTCAAGGTTCAGGATCGAGGTAACCTGCCCGGACACATTGCTGCCCTTGCGGTTGGACATCGTCAGGCTGGTGACGTCGAGGCTCCCTTGGTTGAAGGAAAGCGTCGCCGTCGTACCTCCCGAACCGCGATCACGGCCCCCAATGATCAGGTCGTCGATCAGCAAATCCGCGCCGTGATCGAGGAAATCGACCGTTCCCGTCGGGCTTCCACTCGTTCCCGTCGTTCCATTGGCAATCTGCAAATCGGCGCGAGAACTGCCACCCGCGGCCCCCCGGATCGTGACCGATCCACTGCTTGTCCCAAAATCAAGGGTTCCACTGGACCGCGTTCCCGTGTAGTCCCCCGGTCCCACCAAGATGGTATTCGCGTTGAGGGTGTTCTCGATCGAACCAAGGTGCAGCCTCTGCATCGCAACCCCACCCGTGTGCGCACCCACGCTAATGGTAGCGGCAGTGACCGTGCTGGTATCAGCGAGAATGAGTGTCGATGCCGCTCCTCCGCCGGAATTGCCGGCAAAGCCGACGCGCAACGTGCCGCTGGAACCCAGGTCGATATCCGCGCTGGCCAGGTCGCTCATGTCCACCGTGGCGCCTCCGTAGTTCGAACCGGTGGCACCGCCCAACTGAAACAAGGAAGAGCCATTGCCGTTGACGTCCAGGCTACCTTCCCCGGTGAACAGGACATTCGTCGTGGAGCCACCGGCGATATTCGGCCCGAAAATCACATCAACGGGCGTGGTGCCGTCGCCCACGGTCAACGTCTTGCCCGCCCCAATCGTGACGACGTTATGAAGCGGCGAGTGCGTGAAAAAATAGAGATTCGAAACGGCGGCGCTAAACGCTGATAGGTCCAGGGCTCCCACGGTGGTCGTTGCAGGCGAGCTGGCGTCACTTGAACCGAAGTAGAGATCTCCGGAACCGATCCCGGTGTCCGATCCGGCGACCACGGTTCCGTCAACAATCACGGTCGTTCCGCTGTAGGAGTTGTCTCCGCTCAGGGTGAGCGTGCCCGCCCCGACTTTCTCAAGCGAAACCACGCCCATCCCGACTCCATCCTCGATCTTCCCGGTGATGTTCACGTTGCCAGCACCCTGATTCGGAGCGCCAATCGTTAAGGTGACGGGTCCGGCGGTTCCGTTCACGATATCTCCCGAGATCGTCCCGTTGGTGGTCTGGATTCCCAAGATGGTGTCGCCCAACAACGTGATCTGCCCGGAAAGACTGCCGTTGAGACGGATGGCTCCCCGAGTCTCGGTATTTCCGCTGCCGGAAACCTCGATCTTGCTCACGATCGTGCCGCTCGAGAAAAGCTGAGTTCCCTCGTTAATCCGGATCGTGGCGCTGGCGTCGAGACCAGGGTTGCCGCTGAGTTTGTTGCCGGTCGGGCTTCCGTCGGTTTCCAACTCCAGCAATCCGGTGAATCCGGAATTGGCCCCCAAAAGGCTGGTGTTGCCCGATGCGCCGGAAAGAGTCACCAGGATGCGACCGTCTCCGCTAAACGCATTATCAAAATCGTTGATCCCGTCGCTGAGCAAATGGAGCGTCGCGTCGGTTGAAACGGAGGCGGTCCCCGGAAGCGCGGAAGGTTGGGTCACTTCAAGCGTGCCTGTCTCGATGACGCTGGTGTCGCCGGAGTAGGTGTTGTCCTGGCTCAACGTCCAGGTACCACTACCAGCCTTCACCAGATTCCCTTCGCCGCTGACGATGCCTTGGGCCTCACCAGTTCCGGTGTTCGTAATGGTGAGGGTGTGAGTGCCGGTATCGACCGTTGAGGTGAAGTTGACGTCTTCACCGGTCAAGATGTAGTCGCCTCCCATCGTCACCGCGTGGTTCACCGTTACATCACCAGTGGTCGCGGTGGCAGTGAACGCGCCGCCGATGGAACTGGTGGATTTCAGGTCAATTGACGTGGCATTGACCACGGTGGCGTCGCCATTGGTTTCAACCCCAATCTCACCTGTCACGGCAAGGGTGTTGGTTCCTCCCAGTTCGATCACCGATTCGTGCGAATACCCAACCTGGAAAATCGCAAGCATTTCCTCCAGTTGTTCATCGGTGAGCAATCCATCGTGGAAGCTGGCAAAATCGAGTTGCCCCTCGAAGCTGTCCAGGCTTCCAATCCCGCTTGAACCATCGCCTCCAATCCGAAAGTCGGTGGCATTACTCAGCCCGTCGGTTCCCGATGCGCTACCGGTGAGAGCCGGCCCGTCTGCGATCGTGCCGTCTTTGGTCGTGACAAAGGACTCCAATGACTTGTCCGTATGATCGTAGCGCAATGTTATAAGGTACCAGTCGCCAGCTGTTAGCGGTTCACTTCCGCCAAACGTTCCGCCCGGCGATGTCAGCTGCCCCTGAAGGTTGCCACTCACATTCTGATACCGAAAACGGTTCGACCCTAACAGGGTATCATAGCCATAGTTCGGGTTGGTTCGCATTTGAGCGACTGAAAAGGTGAAACTTCCTCCGGAGTAGACACTGTTCGGAATGCTCAGAACATTTTGAGAATTGTCGAATTGAGCCACGTTCCCATCTGCCAATTCGCTGGGAGTCCATCCATTGCCACTATCAGTCGCCGTAACAAACGTCGGGAGAGATGACCCGGCAGCCGACAAGGTGTAACCGTTGCCGTACTTATCAGCCAGCGGATCGGAACCATCAAAATCCCAAACCGCTGTCAGAGCCGATAAATCACCGGCTCCTCCTGTCGCTTGAAAATTGGCCATCCCGGCTACGGAAACGGTTCCCCCTTCATTGGTGATGTTTCCACTCGTCGCGGTTACGTCGAGATCCCCTCCGATGTCAGTGGATGAAAAGTCGATTGTCCCAGTATTGACGATCAGTGCGTTGCCACCGGAACCTGTGGTGTTGAGTCCAATCGAGCCACTCACCGCCAATTGATCGAGCTCCAGATCCGCATCCACCTGAGTTGAGGCGAATTGGGCACCTCCCGTTACGGCAACGGTGCCCGAATCGGTAATGCTACCATTGGCACGAGCGGAGAGATCGCCTCCGATCGTGCTGGCGCCGAGCGCAAGATCTCCGTTGTTCGTCACCGAAGCGTTGCCTGCGGATGTCAACGAGAGCAGGTCTCCAAAAACCACTGCGTTCGTGCCGCCGAGATCGATGCTTGTGCCGATTAAACTGGCGAGTCCCGTTGCCGTCACCGTTCCTGCGGTATTGGAAATCGCACCACTAGCGACAACATCGAGTTCGGACACATTGCTGGTCTTGAAGTCGATCGCTCCGACGCTGTTGATCGTCGCACTTCCCGTCGTCAGGCCAAGCGCACCACCTACTTCAAGAGTGTTGCCGTCCCCTCCAAGGTTCACCGCCGCAACATTCCCGTTACCCGTGGTGAACTTGCTGAACATCTGCTGCACTTCGGAGTCGTCGAGCGCCTCATTGTGGAACGCGATAAAATCCAACTCTCCCCTCCAACCATCGAATCCGCCGATTCCGCTAATTCCGTCTCCTCCGATGCGGAATTTTTCGATCGGATTGGTTGCCAGCCAGGTTTCCATGAGAACGGGCTCTCCGGCAATTCCCGTATTCGTGCTAACAAATACTTCGATCAAACCGGTCGCCTTGGTATAACGCATCGTGGTGAGATACCAATCATTATCGGTGTAGATGCCACTAACCACATCGTCGCCGTCGGAAGGTGACTGGGTCCGAAGTCGCAGGCTGCCACTGTGGTTGAGCAAAGCTAAATCGTCCGAGGCCAGCATCACCCTCCAAGTACCGGTATTGGAACGCCCGGCGATCGTGAATGTGAAATCATCACCGGTGTAGGCACTCGCGGGGATGTCCAAATAGTCATTCCCATTAAACGTTGCTGAGTTCCCGAGATTCGTAGGAGCCCAGCCGTTTCCACTGGCCGAAACGGCCCCAATCACGGGACGCTGGTCCGTTGTACCCGATTGAGTAAGGTCGTTTCCGTTGCTGGACTTGTCGGCAAGCGGAGTTCCACCCTCGAAATCCCAGAAGCCGCCCACATTTGCCAGAGAGGGCAGTTGATTCACGATTCCTCCTCTTCCTGGATCTACCGTGGTCGCGTTAAAGTCAGCCATTCCGCCGACAGTGAGTGCGCCTCCCGTGTTTGTGATGTCACCTATCGTCGCTGTGGCATTGAGGTCACCGCCAATCGTCGTCGTGGCGAAATCAATCCCCGTCGCATTCTCCAAGGAAGCGTCACCACTGGTCACCAGAGCGATTTTGCCACTCACATCTGCTCCCGGCAGCGAGATCGTGCCCGTTCCGGCATCGATATCGAGATTGCCGGTCGTCTTCACCGTTCCGGCGAGATTCACCGCGCCGTCCGCGTCGATCTCGATGGTTCCCGAACCGGAATCGAGCGTCGCAGTCGCCAACTGTGTCACCGTTCCACCGGTCGCACTCAAGGTGAAGCCCGTTGCCGTGATGTCGGCATTCAGGTTGATCGTTTCGGCGTTGACCGAAAGCAAACCGCTGAAGCTTGAAGCGCTGGAACCACTGAAGGTGACCATGTCCGCCCCACCGTTGGCGTTGATCGTGACGTTGGCAAAGTTGCCCACTCCCAAATCGCCAATCGCAATCGCATCCACGTCTCCGGACCCTTGGATGTCCAGATCCGGGGTATTTCCCAGCACGGTTGCGGAGACGGTCCGCAAGAGGGTGCCGTTCACCTGGATTTCCAGATCGCCGGAGGCGTTCAAAGCCACGGAAACCGTGTCCACCGTTCCGTCGTCGCCCGGGGCGCGATTGGCAAACGTATCCGGCATCGACAGCCGCGTATCGATCTCGATCGCGCCTTCACCGGTCACCGTGATCCGCACCGTGGCGGTTCTTTCCTCTCCGGAACTGTCTTCCATGGTGTAGGTGAAGGTGTCCTCCACCGTTTCACCGTCGGCCAGGGCCTGGAGCGCGGCTGCACTGGTCGCGTCATAGCTGAAAATGCCTCCGCCGGTATGGCTCACCGCGGCACCCAACTCGCTCAACCCGGTCAACGTGGTTGACCCGTTCAGTTCGACCACGGTTTTGGTATCACCCGAATCCGCATCGGTGTCGTTGGCCAGCACGTCGATGTCGATCGCTGCGGCGTCTTCCGTCGTCGCCGCGGTGTCGTCCACCACAACCGGCGCATCGTTGGTTCCCGTGATCGTGATGGTCACGGTATGCTCGTCGACCCCTCCCTGACTGTCATTTGCCTCTACGGTGTATTCCAGGGTTAACACCTCCCCATCCGAGAGATGGTCAAACCGTTCGCTGTTGCTGTTGAACGTCCAGGTAATCTGCCCGGAAGTGGCACTGCCATTGACCGGAGCCGCAGGCGCCACTGTCAGCATCGCCTCCAAGTCCCCATTGGAAACCGGCGTCTGGCCGTTTGCCACGGTCACGCCGGTTACCTCCGCCGACACCGTGTCGGTGAAGTCTGGATCAGACACGGTCAGCGTGTCGCTTGCCGACAGCGTCCCATTTCCTTCCGTCAACGCCGCTGAATCCGCGTCACCGGAAGCGGTTTCCACCGTGATCTGAGGAACATCGTTGGTCCCATTGACCGTGATCGTCAGCGTTGATTCGGATTCGGGGGCAACCGTCGGAATGAAGTTCAACAACAGACCGCTGAGCGGCGTTTCCCGATCGGAAGCCGCAGTGCCGTCGAACAGAATAATTACATCATTGGTTCCATCGGCCACGAAGCTGAACTGCGCTGCGGTGGACTCGACATCGGCATCAGTAAGGCCATTCACTCCGCCGAATGCCACATTTGCATTGCCAGTCTGGCCGGTATTCACCAATCCGTTGCCGTCTCCATTATCCACCAAGACCTGAATCGCTTCGCTTTGCGTATGCTGGGCGTCCGCATGATAGGAGGTCACTTCGTAGGTTCCGGCCGGCAATTCGCCCAAGGTCACTCGAATGATCCCGCTGCTGTTCTTGACAAAATCTTCAGCCAGTTTGGCTAGGTCACTGGTTAAGTTGCTGTCCCCTCGATCCCTCCAGTCGACACTCCCTGCATCGTTCCCGATCGCGTTTGTGTCTTCGATCGACAACGTGAAGCTCAACCCATTCGCAGTCGTATAGGCACGGTCAACAAAACCTTCATTCCCGGCAAAATTGGCTCCACCTTCCACGGAAATCGCGCCGTCGGCGGTCCTTCCTCCATCGGCCTGAATATCGATCAGGATCTGTTGCGCCTGTTCATTTGCGCTCCCGTAGGTAAACACATCGGACACGCTTTGCCCCGTTGCCAGGTGGTCCGTGGCTTCTTGGTCCGGCACGTAGGTGTAGGAGCCATCCGGACGAATCGTCAATCTTCCGTATTGACCGTCCACGATCGTTTCGCCATCGACGGTGCCTCCGCCATTGGTCCCCAGCGGAGAGCCGCCACCGGAATATTCAATGGTTACCACGGCAACATCGTCATTGAAATCGGCATCGACATCCGTTCCGCCGTTGGTGGTACCGGTTCCCGTGAGCACATTGCCTTCGGCGTTTTCGGCGGGCGTCGAGTTGCCATCCCCTCCCGCTTCGGTGGCCTCGTCCGTATCGGCCGTTGCCACGGGAACATCGTTGGTTCCGGTGATCGTGATGGTCACCGTCTCGGAATCACTGAGCGGAGCCGCGGCGTCATCGGTCGCGGTGAGGGTATAGGTCAGGACCAAGCTTTGACCTTCGGGCAGGTAGTCGAACGCTTGTGAACCGCTGTCAAAGGTCCAGTTCAGCGTCTTGGTCGTTTCCGATCCGCTCAACCATTGTCCTGGCGTCGCGGGGTCTACCGAAAACATGGCCAGAAGCTCGGCGTCGCTGGGCCGGGAAGGATCAGCAGGATCGTCACCGCTTACCGCAAGCGACACGGCTCCGGTCACGATGTCGGATTGATCCGGGTCGGTTACCGTCAACGAACCGCTGGTCGAAAGCCCAGCGTTGGTCTCGGTTAGTTCCGCGGAATCGGGTCCGCCGGTAATTTCCGGCGCGTCATTCGATCCCTGAACCATGACCGTCAGCGTGGATGCAGACACCGCGTTCACATCCGGAAGGTAAAACAACTGAAGCCCGTTGAGCGGCGTCTCAGCCTTATTCGTCCCCTCGGTTCCATCAAACCGAATGATCACATCATTGGTCCCGTCCGCGGTAAAGGTGAAATGTGCCGCCGTTGCCGCCAAATTTTCCTCGGACAATCCAGAAACCCCCGGAGCCGAAAGGCCGGCTGTTCCACGCTGACCGGTATCCACCAGTCCGCTGCCGTCTCCATTATTCACCAAGACCTTGATCGTATCGCTCTGCTCAAACTGGGGATCCCGATGATAGGAAGTCGCAAGGTAGGTTCCCGCAGGAAGAGTACCGAGCGTCACTTCAATGATGCCATGATTGTTCTTGATGAAATCCTCGCCCAAATCCACCGGTGAATCCGCGCTACCATCAGCTCTTCGGTCTCGCCAATCGACGGATCCCGTTCCCGCTGCATCGATCGCGACGGAAAACGCCTGGCCGGTTTGAGAGATGAAGGACTGCTCGCTCAAGTTTCCGCTGGTGTTTCGAGCATATCCGTTGATCGAGATCGCGTTGGTCGCCGTTTGTCCGCCGTTGGGTTCAATATCCAGCAACGCGAATTCCTCGGGCGTTTCGTTGGCGATCCGGTAGGTGAACTCATCCGTGGCAAATTCGTCCTCAGCCAGAGTGTCCGACGTATTGTCGTCCAGCGTGTAAACATAGGAACCATTCGGTTGAATCGTCAGGAAACCGTACTGCCCGTCCACGACCGTCTCGCCGCTCATCTGGCCGCCAGAGTTGCCTCCCACCGGCGTGCCACCACCTGAGTACTGTGCGCTAACCACCAGAACGCTGCCGTCGTCCGCGGACGGGTCGTCGTCGGTATCGACATCGAAGTCCGTTCCTCCATTCGTCGTTCCGACACCCGTGATCACGTTCCCCTCCGCATTAACTGCGGCGATGCCGTTGGATTCTCCCCCGGCTTCCACCGATTCGTCGGTATCGGCATGAGCCTCGGGCGCGTCGTTGGTGCCGTTGATCGTGATCGTGACGGTATGCTCTCCGAAACCGGTATCGTCATCCGTGGCGCGAATTGTGTAGGCGAGCATCAGCGATTCCCCATCCGCCAGGTGATCGAATGCTTCGCTGCCGCTGCTGAAATCCCAATCGATCGTGCCAACTCCGCTCGCGTCGAGCGTTAACGAATCAGATGAGAAGCCGAGCATTCCCTGCAAGGTAGCGTCGGCAATCCCATTGGCATCCCCGGTTACGAGAACCGATTCGACGGTGAGATCTTCCGTGTCCAGCACGCCTGCATCCGTGACCGTTAGCGTTCCCGAAGCCGAAATCCCGGCGTCGGTCTCGCTAAGCGTTTCCGCATTCGAATCGCCCGTCCCCACCGAAATGACCGGCGCTGCATTCGATACGGTGGTGGTTACGGAAACGGTCTGGCTGAAAATGTTTTCCGTCGGAATCGTGGCTCCACCAAACAACTGTCCCACTTCGTCGCCCGAAAGCGCGCGGCTCCAGATCCCGATATCGTCCATCAGACCATTGATCGCGTCTGCAGTACTTTTTCCCAAGAGTTGAAGCACATCGGTATTCGAAAGGCCATTCCCGTGACGATAGGTCTGCGAATGGTTGAGACTACCATCGATGTATTCCGAACTGGTGCCGTTATCGAGGACGTAGGTGACGTGGTGCCAATTTCCATCGAGCACCGCCCCTCCTCGGTTGTAATTCAGATTCTGGTTGTGATCCCCCGTCACGTCGTCATTGGGAAAGGTATCAACCCGAATGTTTACTTGATCGGTGCTACCGGAGCGATTGATGAACCAAGTGGGCGTGCCGTCACTTCCGCTTTCATTCCCTTTCCGCAAAAAGCGAAACCAGGATTTATTGATGGCTTGATCATCAACAGGCGCCTCAGCCTTGATCCAGAAAGAAACCGTGAGTTGATCGTCGATCTCACCAAGGGAATCGGAGTGCGGCACTTCAATGTAACCCGTTCCCGATCCGGAAACGACTCCCCCGCGTTCAGGATCGTCGATGAACGCAATCCCCGAACCGTGAATGGTACTTCCGTCATTATTGTTCGTCGTAGAATCGTTGGCATTCCCTGCGTCGAAACCATAGAGCGCCTGGAGCTGATATCCGAGCGTCTCCGTGACCTGCACATTGACGGTATAGGTGTTCGAGGAATCGGAACTGGGATCATCATCCGCGTAGGTGTGCCAAAGCTCGAACTCTCCGGTCGTTGCATTGTAGGTGCCATTGGCACCTAGGTCCGCCAAGTCATAAGTCTTGGTGCCGGAATCGTTGGGATCAGCCCAGTCAACCGCAATCGTGTACCCGTCACCATTGAACTCGGCGTCGAGAATGGTCCCGGACAGCCTAGTTTGCGTGCCCTCATCCCCGCTGGTGATTTGAACATTGCTGAGTTCTGGAGCGTCGTTCACCGCAACCAGCACGACATCGGAACCATCCACCCCAAAGTCGTTCACTTGAACCTCGAAAGTGTAGCCGCCTACGGTGACCGTCCCGTTGGAGAACGCTCCAGATATGGTCCCGGTCGACTTGATGATGGTGAACTGGTCGCCAGTCGTCACATCATTCGGCAGCGTATAATTCAGGCTCAGCTCTCCGGCCAAGGTGACATCACCATTGACGATCAGGTAGTCGTTCCCGGTGTCCACCGTTCCCGCATCGCGCGAATTGGCATCATCCGCGCCGAAGAAGTCCACTTCCAAGATCCCGCCGACTTGCAGTTCATAGTTTCCTTCGATGGTCGCGCTGTCGACCGCATCGTCCGCGCCAATCTGCACAGTGCCGCCCTGTTGAATGACCGTGCCCATGGTTCCCCCATCGAGAATGAGACGGCCAGACTCAACAACCACTGATCCGGTGTAGGTATTCTCTCCCCCAAGGGTAAGAACTCCCGAGCCGGTCTTGGTCAACTCCCCAATCCCGCTAAGGACTCCAGAGAAGTCGCCGCTTTCGATGGCGAGCGTCGTTGCATCATTGTGAACCCCATCGACGCCGCCAAGCTCGATCGTGACATTGTCGCCGCCGATAAGCCCGCCGAGCGTGCTGTTCCCCTCCACGAATTTCACCGTGATGTCGTTGCTAAATGCGCTTAGGTCGAGCGTTTCTCCACTGTAATCCCCCTCGTTCACAATGAGAGTAACATCCCGGAGGGTATCGATGGCA
Organism: uncultured bacterium; assembly: GCA_963977015.1. Taxonomy (GTDB): domain Bacteria; phylum Verrucomicrobiota; class Verrucomicrobiia; order Verrucomicrobiales; family DEV007; genus JBCDHN01. The sequence continues at coordinate 311,319 of CAXBMO010000003.1, forward strand.
TCAACCGCATCCTGCAGCGTACCAAAGGCGTTGTTGCCGAAGGTGGCGGTCTGCGTGCCGACGGCCTCCAGGTCGCCGTCCCCGTTTGTGATGTCGGATTGGTTAGTCCAACTATCGTTGACGTAGACGGCTCGCACCGGATTGGCGATGGCGGCAATATCATCGGGCAACACCAGCGAATTGTAGAAAACGACGTCGTCGACCCGACCGGTCATCGGACGGTTGCCACTTTCCTGTGCTCCGAGGTTGAGCATCAGGCCTGCGCTGAAATCGGGCCGCAAGGCATTGGTGTTGGCAGCGACTTCGATTCCGTCTACGTAGGCACGGACCACGCCACGGCCTGTTGTCGGACTGGCATCGGCATCGAAGGTCAGTGCGAGATGGTGCCAACCTGCCCCAAGTGCGCCCGTTCTGTAGATCGTTTGCTCCGTTGATTTGAAGGTGACCGCAGTCGTATTGTCATCGAACTCGAAAAACGGATCGAGGATCCTGTCATACTGCGACTGATTGCCGTCAATGTAGACTGAAGCTGCAACCGTGAAATCCGAGTCTATCCCGATGGTTCCGGCGGGAATGGAGTACGTAACCACGTTATTGTTTTCATCGAACTGGGCGGCGAGTTCTCCTGTAACCGTGCTGTCCGCATAGGTGAGGGAGCCCGAAACTGTCGCGTTGCCGCCGAGGGAACCGGAATTGGCTGTGCCGGTGAGGGAATCGCCTGAGCTGGCCGAATCAGCGTCGAAGGTAAGATTGACCAACGGGTCGGTGACCGCAGGAAGCGCGATCGCGCTGAACGAGATATTGTCGTAGTAGATCTCGGCAGGAATGGACGAATCGCCTGAACCCGTGTTCCAGAACTCCAGCCTCATGCTGGAAAATTGCCCCTGTTCAAAGACATTCACGCCGGTAGGCGTTTCCCCCGGCGCGACGATCGTGAGTATGGCTGGATTTTTTGCCGAGGTTCCCGCGTTATTTTCCGTGGAGATGGAGACATGGGAAAAGGCATTGTCCCCACTATCATCTCCAGGCGCGGCACTTCCGAGACCTCCGTGGCCGACGTTGTGGACCCGCCAAAAGTTTGCACCACCACGCGAGTCGCCCGAGCCGCCGTTAACGCCATTCAGCGTTAATCCAAATTTGGCGTTTTTCTCAACGACATACTGGTCGTATTCCGTAACCAATTGGTAATCGCCTGGCGTCAAGGCATTGAGAGCGGCGAGGGCCGCACCGGAGTCGTAGGAACTGGCGTTGAAGGTAAGCGTGGCGGTCGAGAATTCGTTGCCCACTTCGCTCTTCATTCCCCAGACCGTATCGGTCGCGCCGGCGCCGGTGTTGTTAGTTGCGCCCAAAGCTGCCACGGAGTTATCCACGCTGCTGGCACCGCTACCACCTGATATGAAAAGGCTCGAACCCGGATTATCCTCGAAATCCAGCGTAAAGATGGTCGAGGAGGGATGAACCAATCCGTAAACCGAAACCGCGTCCAGACCGGAATTGTTTCCCCCACCCTGTCCCACACTGGAAATCCTCAACTCATAGCTTTCCCCATTCGAAAGCCGGAGTGGAGCGGGGAAATCAAAGGCTATCTCTCCTGCCGCCGAGGTATTCTCCACAGTCTGGACCAGCATACTACCGGACGAGGTCCCGAAGACTTCAACCGTGAAGTCCATGTCGTTGACTTGGGTTATGCCGGAATTGCTGAACGCTTGAACGTCCAAAATCGCACGAGTCAGGGTAATGCTCGGCTCGGTCAGCACAATCGGGACCGAAACCTGCCAGGTTCCCTCGGTGTGGATATTCAAATCCGGAGCAAAATGGCCTTCAGCGCCCACTGTATCATGGAAGCCGTTGAGTTCCTCACTTCCATCATCCACCTCGGTGACGGTGAGATCCCCCGGATCCTGAACCCCATTGGTCGTCCACGTGATATTGCTTGCCGTCGTTCCTGAAACCACACGATCGGTGAAATCGGTGGAGAGGATCACTTCATCAACCGCAGCCAAGGCGAAATGCTCGCCGTCGAGACTGCCTGGCGCAGCGCCCTCCGCTTGGCTGATCATCGGAACGCGTCGCTCACTGGTCTCGAAAACCTGATACATGATCGACGCTGAATCTGCGGATTCTTCCAAGCCCATGATGTGCCCCTGCTCGTGCATCAAAACGCTGAGCAAATCGAGACGGTTATCCGCCGCGGATTCGAACACGGCGATCATCTGGGTGTCGCCTTCGCTCAGCGAAATGTACTCTTCATCGTCCAGTGGCGTTTCATCGAAAAACCAGGTTCGACCGGCCGCATCAATATCGATCGTGATGATGTTATTCTCTGCCAAGCCGAGATAGTCCCCGGGCAAATCCACCACCTGATAAACCACATTGTTCAGAGCGAGGGATTGCTCCTCGGTCAACCCCGTCATTCGCCAACGTTCCGCCGCGGCCTCCGCCATCCAATTTACCACATCCGGACTCAACTCTGAACCCTGCGCTTCATCCGAAAACTGTCCCCATTCATCGACCTCCAACAAACTCTCCCCTATCACCTCCATCGCATTCTCTTCTGCGTCGCTCTCGATCGGAGCTGCGAACTCCCCGCTCTCTTCTCCCAACAGGTAAACTTCTGTCTCAAGAACAGACTCCGTCGTGACATCCAGATTATCCTGAGCCACGGGCTGGGATTGGGACGATGACTGTTCGCTCTGTGAAACAACATCGGGTGCGTCTTGAGCCGGCTCTGAACCCAATTCCGCATCTGGAGCACTGCCTCCGTCAACGGGCGCAGCCGAGTAGAGAATCCGTGGTTCAAGGTTTTCGAGAAGCATCTTGCTGCCTGCCGGCTTTTCTGAGCTGGGTTTCTTGCTGCCGATGTGACGATCGAGGGAGGTCGGTTTCTTTTTCATCTAGGTCGTTGCGATCTTTCAATCGCTGGAGTCGGAAAGGGAGGGAGTAAAAAGTCCGGTTTGATTTTCGGACACAAAAAGAGCCTGCTCGAAGCTGGGATGCGGATGGCAGGCTCTTGGCGGAACCCTGCGGTTCCGAATGAGAGAAAAATTCAAGGAATTGATCGTTCTTCTCCGGCGGCCAAGATTCCCTCCAAAAAGCCAAGAGTAATCCCGCAACAATCCGGAGATAAATCGTCCGATCGCATCAGCCCGCCGGAAGGCCTGACTGAAAATCGCCGAAATCAGCTTTTGCGTGATGCGCAACCGCCCATTCTCAAATTGGGGCAGCCACGAGTAAAAGCAGACCGTTTTCCCGACACCTGACAACATGGTCGTTTTCTCACGCTCAGGAGGCGCTTCCGAGGTTGCAACTTCCGGCAGGGCAGCCACCGAGTCTTCGTCCACAAAAATGACGCGTTCCGGCTCGCTAACACCGCAAATCACCCAGGTTGTAAGTTGTATCGAGGAGGTTACCATCATTGCGACAAATCAGGTGGGCAGGAGCGTCCAAACGCCGAATACATCTTAGCTTCGAGGCTCAGAATTTCAGGCCACCCGACCTGTTGATCGAGCCCCCGCGCCCATCCAACTTTGGAACAAATTCCGGAGAGAATCGCACCCTAGTTGAAAGCTGCCGAGGGGTTTCAGTCTATAGGGCGGCAACTACCGTATATTCGTGGTGATGCGCAATGGTTCCCTTGTAGTGCTTTCGTATAGATCCGGGCGCTTTGACGCCACGAAAGTGGCCTTTTCCTCGAAGTGCCGCATTTCCGGACATGATGATGGAGATGCCACCGGATTGCGCGAACACGACACGCCACCTCTAACCGCCATCCTTATCTTACCTTCCCGGTAATGACCTCAATCTAGGGAGATCAATCCTCGCCTCAGAGCGATGGTTGCTGCGGAGGTTCGGTCTTGAGCGCCAAGTTTTTCGAACATCCTGCGCAAGTGCACCTTAACCGTTACCTCAGCAATCCCAAGCTGCTCGCCAATGACCTTATTGGGACAGCCTTTCGCGACGCGTCGTAAAACATCCAACTCGCGCTCGCTCAGGTCTTTTTGCTGACACCGCCGCTCGTACTTGGCCTCCAATTCTGGCGGAAGAAAGGTTTCACCCTTTGCCACTTTCCGGATCGCTTCCAGCAGCTGCTCACGCGGCGTCATTTTCGACAAATAGCCGCAGGCCCCCGCTTGCATGGCGCGATAGACGGCTTCCTCAGAATCCTCCGCTGACAGCATTAACGCATGGACGCCGGGGAATTTCGCCTGAATCCGAGAAAGCGCAGTTAGCCCGTGTCCATCCGGCAAATTGGCATCGAGCAAGATCACGTCAGGCACGGTTTGACAGTACCGCTCTACAGCTTCATGAACTGATTCAGCTTCGGCAACGATTTCAAGATCGGATTCCACCTCCAACGACGACGTAAGGCCTGAGCGAACGAAAAAATGATCGTCCACCAAGAGTAGTCTGATGCGTTTGGCTTCAACTCCGGTCATCTGATTTCTGCTGCTCATCCCTGCTTCTTGGACTCAGCTTGTCGTTGTTTAATTCTTGGTTTCCGTCGCATCAGGTATCAACACACCAATGACTCCAGTTGGATTGAGATTCTTACGAAAATTTAGTTTAGACATCTCAGTTTTCCATTTTGACACCAGAAATACAGAATTCGGGCGCCTCGCCGATTCGAGCAGATGGATTGAGGCTGCCGCGCTTATCACGGGCGTAAGCGTGCGGTTGTTGCGCGCCATTCTTCGAAATTCCTAGATTTGGCTTCGCCGCCCTCCAGATCCAAAGCACCGGATCTTCATCAAATCATGATCAAAGCCCTTGGTGCGCTCCATGTCGCTCATGGGAAAAAGGTGGACGGACTGGGACTCGAACCCAGGACCAACCGGTTAAAAGCCGGTTGCTCTACCAACTGAGCTATCCGTCCATTGAGCTAGCTTCGATCAGGAGGCTGAAAGGGCGGGTATTAACGTCGCAGGAATCGACTTTGCAAGTAAGAATTACGAATTCTGATCGCTCGAGACACTTTCGCGATTCTTCTGCCGTTTCTCCAATTCAATTTCGATTCTCTCGATGAGAAACTCCAAATCGTTCAGATTCATCGGTTTCTCCAGAACATCATGTTCCCCAAAATCGATCGGGCTGTCAGGAAATACGCGATTGTTGAGGAATGCGGACATGATAATGAAGGGAATCCGAGAAAGCTCGGGGTCCTCCTGAAACGATACGAAGACTTCTGCCCCGTCCCGTGGTGCCATGATGATGTCCGCCACGACCACGTCCGGTTTCAGATTCCGGGCCTCATGTTCGGCCTCATTGGAATCATGAAGTGGCACAACCTGGTAGTTTCCGTGGTCCTCCAACAGCCGCTTGACGAGGCTCGTGAACGCAATGTCATCATCGATCAGAAGAATCTGCCGCTTTGAATCTGAATCCTTGCCGGACTTGGCCGAACCGCTTTGCCAAGCGGTGTTCGCCTTGGGGTGCATGTCGTAACTGAGGGGTAAGTTTGCGTGGTTGGGTTTCTCCCCAAGAAACGACATCGACTTCGACACTCAGCTCCTGGCGACAAACCTCTAAGGCGCAAAAAAGCCCATTTTTCCGTAAAAGCAAAGAAAGTTAGCAATAATGCTATGGCGTAAAATGGCGAGTCTATTCTCACCTCACTCAAGTGGTCTCCTTCTTTGGGTGTGAGATCGTTCCCTTCGCGCTGACAGGCCATTTTCAGAGTGTGGTAGAATCCTGACTTTCCAAGCTCGGAAACCCCAATTCATTCAACCAAAGTTCGACCTTGCTCATCAGCCATTCGGCTTGCCGGTCATGGAGCGGTTCATGAAGCGAGTCTTCCACGGTAATGAATGCCTTTCTGCTGACAGGCAAAAGTTCAAACATCTGGCGACTGGCCTGGGGAGAACAAATATGATCAGCCGATCCGTGGGTCATCAAAAGCCTCAATTTCCCATCCAACTTTTCCACCATTTTGGGCAACGATGCCCCTTTTTGAAGTAACTCAGCCCCAAAGGATGCCGAGACGCGGCTATGCATCAGCGGATCTTTTTCAACAACCCCAGTTTTCGGATCGCCGTGATGAAGCCATTCGCTGCGCACCCCAGTCCCCAAACTGAGCCAAGGGAGCCATGGCCCGATCTGCTGCGAAAACTTCACCAGCAGTTGAGGTTGCCGCTCCGATGGATCGATGAGCGGGGAACTAATCCAGGCAAACTCGAAGAGTCCTATCCGGCGCGGCAGGTAATCCAAGGCCACCAGCCCTCCCATCGAATGTGCGAACAGCCCCAAAGGGGCGCCTTCCGGCAATCGCCCTCGCAGGAGGAGGCAATCGCGGTCCAATAAATCCCCGATCATTTCAAAGGAAGGCACGTGCCCCCGCGCTCCACTGGAATGGCCGTGCCCCGGGAGATCGACGCCGACACACAGGAACCCTCGCTTGCAAAAGAGCTCTGCAACGTGTCGATATCGCCCCAAATGATCCCCCAATCCGTGAACCATGATTAACCCGCCAATGGGTTTAGCCGTTGGTGTAAACCAATAACGCTGAAGAGAATGACCCGTTTCGGTTTCGAAACTTTCCGTTTCGCAAGTCATCGATCGTTGTGGGAAAAAAGCGCCGTCTGCAACTTTGCTGCAAACTGTTCTTCGGTGCCCAGATTGTTCTGTCGAAACGAATTCTCCAGATTTCTGAGAACTCTCGAAAGAATGGCGCGGGTCGTTGCCGGCTGTGATACCACCTGATGAACTTCCTGGTCAGCAAGTGGATGATAGAGAATCAGGTCCTTCGCGGAAATGACCCGTCCATCATTGAAGCAGTCCACCAGGAATAACTCGCCGCTCCGGGCGCAGGTGGCTCGCGCCAGAAAATGGGCCGGATAATTGCAACCTCCGACATCAAGCTCCAAGCGTTTGCCCACCAAAATGAAAACGCATGCCAGGCTGATTGGGTTCCCCTTTTTTCGATACAGAACCCTTTTGAGGTTACTATTGTCTGGGTGGTAATAGCGCTCGGTATCTCCGGTAAACATGGCGCTGCTGAACAAGTAATTGGCCAAATTCCGAAATTCAGGGAAGAGCGATTCCTCCAGGAAACCTTCCGCCAACTCATCAAGTTCTTTGGGAATTTGAACCTCCGATCCCGAAGAGTCCAAGTACCCTGCCAGTAAAACCAATCCCTTTTCGAGATCTTCGCACCGGTCCAGTCCAGTGACGAAATGAAGCCATTGCCGCAGGAAATCCTCCTGCCGATACTCGCGCTGAAGCTGAACGGCACGCTCGCGCAGGTCCAGATCCGCATCCTGAACCTCCGATTCGAGTAGCGCCCGCAAATCCTCCCCAAAACTGGCCAGTTTCTCTTTCACAGCGGCCCTCACCGTGGGGTTATCGTCGTCCAGGAGCCGCAAAATAGGTCGAAGTTCAGTACCTTGTGATGGCATAATTCGTTCTGACATCATATCTCGAGAACCGGGATTCTGCCTCTAAAAGATGCTTCCTTTAGATTGCTACATTTCCATTGACCCATCCCCCGGTGCATGATGTTTTGGCAAGGTACCAACTTCATGGCCAACGACTCTGATTCTACACCACCCAACGATGCATCGTCGGCTCCAGACGTCGAGGGGGGGCGTTCGCCCGTGAGAATTATTGACAAACTGAAACCGGTTCCTGTCGAATTGCCGGAATCCCCCAAACTTCCCGGCAAGCCAACCATGGAAATCCGGAAGAGCAAGCCACCGGAAGAATCCCCACCCGACAAGCCCACCCCTCAACCGACGTATCAGGAACCAGAGTTGGCGAGGACGAAACCAGAGACCGAGGAAACCTCAAGTCCCAAGCCAGAACGCCCCCCTTCAGCGGCAGTTCCCAGCAAACCTCAGGAGCCTCCCGCCAAACCAAACACGCCAAGACTGGGACCCGAGCCGAAGGCAAGACGCCCCAGAAAACAACAACCTGAGCCCGAACGCCCAGACGCGCCGGCGCTGGAAATCGATTGGGCCGGTGATGACACTGATACCGGGAGAGTTTCCGCGAAGAAACCCAGGGCGTTGATCGACGTGGATTTGGGAAAAAAGAGGCGGGACGACGACCGGAATCAGGGCGAACGAAGGCCGACAAAAGGCACCGCGCGTTTTTTGGTGGAACCAAAGACGAAGCCCCGAAAAGAGCCCACCTCCAAGCAGAAAACCAAACCCAAAGCAGCCCCCAAACCTCAGGAGGTCGAAGAAGAATTTCATTTGCAGCCAAAGCTTGGCTTGATTGCGAGGTTGGGACTGGGCATTCGAGACTTGATTTTCCTTTTCTTCGCTTCCGTTCCCATCCTCGCTGCAGCCTGGTTGGTAGATTGGAAGGCGGTCAACGTCCCGTTTGAAGCTGAGTGGGGTCGAGTCGATGTCCTCGCAAAAGTACTCCAAGACCAGCTGACTGTTTCTGAGTTTCTCGCCCCCGAGAATGGCCAACGCCAACCGGTTGTTCGCGCCGCCTACATTTTCCTTTCGACGCTGACCGATCACGACATCAAGATGGAGGTCTGGGTTTCCTTCGCAGCCCTGGCGGCGACTGCCGCTGGAATCTTCTTTCTCCTTGGCCGGACGGTTGGATCCGGAATGAAACTAGGAATCACCTTCCTTCTGGCCAATTTGCTGCTGTTCTCGCCAGCTCACGCCCAAGCAATGCTCTCCGCATCAACGCTCGGAATCCACCTCGCAAACGCCTGTTTGATTTGGGGAATTTTCTTTGCGACGCGCAGTCTTCCCTGGTGGCTCAGGCTCGGATTTTGCCTCTTTTTCGGGGTGGTCGGATCTTACAGCGCGATTCATGCCCTCGCAATTTGGCCAGCGGTACTGATCCTCCAACTTCTCTCAGGAAATGCAGGCAGGATCTGGCATCGATTCTTATTTGTCGTGGTTTGGCTGGCGGTGGGCTCCTTTGTTTTTATCGATTACTTCTCGACGGCGAATCCCGACGGCAGCCGATCCTTCACCGCAGCGGAGCAAGTTCAAAATATTGATGTTGAAACGGAGATTACCGAATGGTTTTCCCTATCGGGAGACCTGATTCTGCGAGGCTGGCAACCGCCAGAACAGCGAGAGTTCTTTGTGATTCCCGGATTGATCGTCGTAAGCCTGTTTCTCCTTTGCGCGATCGGATGGCTCATGTCGTCGTTGGGAAGGAGTCGGACGTTGCTTTGGAATCGCTGCCTACCCTGGGTGGGAATAGGCGCATCATGCCTTCTGGGCGCAATGTTGATTAGCGTCCTGATTGATTCATCCCAAGCCTCGAACACAGGTCTGGACTTCTCTCTGGTATTGATGCCGACCTTGATCAGCATTGTGGCTCTGTTCACCATCCTGACCACGGACAAAGTTCAACGGTCTCCGCAATCCAGCATTTCAGACCATCTCCCAATCTGGTGGGCCACCGCCGTATGCGGAGTCCTCCTTCATCAGGGTGGAGCTTGGTATCAGGGATATTGGATGATTAACGATGTTCAGGCGGATCGGCTGAAAACGCGCTCACAATTGGTGTTTCTCGACGTTCACCCTCCCCAGGAACTCTTTGGGTTCGGCACGAAAGACCTGTCGGTGGCAACGAAGCGAGCCCACTTCTTGGATCAGAACAAATACTTGAAGCCGGCACTTTTTCCAAATTTGAGGATGGAACCTTTTTCCCTCGAAACCGAGCCACTCAGCAGTGAACAGGCCGAGCTCTACGTGCCGGAAATTGAGGGAAACACTCTCCATTTTCGGGGAATCGCCGAAATTCCCGGATTTCAATCCCGCCCGGCGGATTTGGTCGCCATGGTTCGGCAGCTTCCTCAAGATGGCGTTCGGGAGATTCTAAAACTGGCCAAAGCAAGCGAATTAGGCCCGCGAGCCTGGGAGCTCAGCATCTCAAACAGCCTCAATGACACCCTTGAATTCTGGGTGCTCGACATGGCAACGATGAAAGCTTTTCCAATCGGAAAACAATACTCAAAACGCGATGGCATACCGGTTTTGGAAAGCTTTGCGTTTTAACGCCTCTTCCTAACCCCAGAGAACCATTCACAAAAAACCTCGACCACCCAAACGGTAGTCGAGGTCATCCAAAAAGGATTGGTCGAAGCCGTGGCTTAAACCATGTCTTTAAGGGCCTTAAGAGGACGAACCTTCACAACCTTGCCGGCTGGCTTCGCTGCGATTTCCATTGGCTCGCCTGTACGAGGATTGACGCCCATGCGCTTTTTCGTCGCCGGCTTCTTCTTAACTTCAATCTTCAACAATCCCGGAAGCGTGAAGCTACCTGGTCCGCGCTTGCTGATGCTCTTGTTGATGAGGTTACCCAATTCATCCAAAACACCGTTCACATCCGCTTTGGTAAGCCCTGTGGTTTCGGCGAGTGATGTGACGATCTCAGATTTCGTCGGCTCTTTTTTTGCAGCTGCAGTAGCCATGTTATTATCTAGTATGTGGTTAGGGAATCCATCTCCAGCACTACTTCGTGCAATGCTAGTGTGGTTTGAAGGCTCATAATATCCTCCGGCCGCATCGTCAATGCGATTTGCTGTTTTTTTAGCGACAAAACTGGGACACCTCCTGGAGCCAGCCTGGCCATTCTGACGCGATTGGGAATCACAGTTGCAGGAATTCAGCCCATCCTTCCCTAACAAATCGCCTTTTGGGACCGTTCAACGAAGCGGACCGATTGAAGTTGGATTTCCGTCCCTACCCCAAAAGTATTGCAGGTTTAGTGATTCTGATCTATCATTCTCTATTGCCTTATTGTCGGACATTTCTACAACAATCGGAAACTTTCCGTCTAAACCGCAACAACTAATGTCTGCCCCTAAACCCCCCTTCCATTCAATCATCGCTGCAAAATCTGGCTTCACAAAACATCCCATCTTCATCAATCAGCCCGAAGGGAGAAACGGGGGCAGAAACTGATCACAATGCAGTTTCCAAATTACAACCGTCTGGCCGCGCTGCCGTTTCTGGACCGTCTCCTTCCAAACTGGCAGGAGAACAGGCCTTCCTCGGAAGATAGCCAGAATAAACGAGGTGAACGCCCCAAAATTGGACTGGCACTCAGTTCTGGTGGCGCAAAAGGACTAACCCATATCGGAGTCATTCAAGTCCTGGAGGAACATCAGATTCCCATCGACATGATTGCCGGCACCAGCATGGGCTCCTACATTGGAGCCTGCTGGGCGAGCGGCTTAACGGGGAAGGAAATGGAAACCCTGGCGGGCGAAATCCAGACTCCCAGGGACCGGATTCACCTTTTGGATCCCGTGTTTCCACCAAGGAAGGGATTTCTCCGGGGTCACAAGGTTCGCAAACGACTTCAGAAGTCCATTGGTGAGCGCGATTTCTCGGAATTGAAAATTCCATTGGCAGTCATCGCGACTGAGATGGGAACCTACCGGTCTCATGTGATTAAAACCGGCAATGTGGCTGACGCCGTCCACGCCAGTTCCGCCATTCCCGGAATCTGTTGGCCCGTGGAAATTGATGGATCGCTCTTTGTTGATGGCGGCGTCGCGAATCCATTGCCCGTCAATGCACTCCTTGAAGCCGGAATGGATTTCATTATCGCCGTAAACGTCATACCATCCGTCTCCCAGCTCCAAGCGGAAAAGGTTCGCGCAGCTGAGTCTGAACCCCCTGTAAGCGGGTTGCGCCGCGTGTCCCGGTGGTTCAATAAGCATTTCAACTACTTCGCCGCTGGCAACATTCTCGACACCTTAAGGAGTTCTGCATTGGGTGCCCAAATTCGGGTTGCCGAGTTCAGTGGCGAACAGGCACATGTCCACCTGCGCCCGTCCCTCTGCACCGGCGATTGGCACGATTACCACAACTCAGGAAAGTACATCCAAGCAGGACGGGAGTGTGCCGAAGCCCATTTGAACGAAATTCTGGCACTTTTAGAAGAGCCCACCTCGCCCAATCCCTCCAACCCAAAGTTGAACCATGCTTAAGCCTCTTGATTCATTGATCAGTAAACGTTGGGATTCCTGTCCACCAGAACTGCTGCGGAATTGGCAAATCGATCGGTTTCGCCGCTACCTGAGGGATACCGTGCTCCCATTCTCCAAACACTATCGAGAGCTGGAGATCGAACCAAACGACCTTCGTTCGTTTGATGATCTGGCCAAGCTTCCGTTTACCCAAAAGCGTCACCTGATCCCAACTGAAGAAGCGCCCAACCGCCCAAGGGACTTTGTTTTGATCCCCGATAAGGATGTGCTCAAGAGGCGCCCGTCAACCTTAACGAAAGCGTTGTTCATGGGAAAAGGACGGGTCGAGCGGGACTTTGAACGGGAATTCCGACCCATCATGATGACTAGTACCACGGGGAGATCGACCGAACCCGTTCCTTTTCTCTATACTGCCCATGATCTGGAGAACCTGAAGACATCCGGGATTCGTCTCATGCAAATTTGCGACTCCAGAAAGGAGTTTCGCCATATGAACCTCTTTCCCTTTGCGCCGCACCTCGCCTTTTGGCAGACGCACTACGCGGGGATAGGCTTTAACACCTTCAACATCGATACCGGCGGTGGGCGGGGTATGGGCACGGACGCGAGCGTCTCACTCATGGGCCGCATCAAACCCGATGCCATCATCGGAATGCCCACCTTTATTTATCACGTGCTCCAACAGGCCGTGGAAGAGGGGCTTACCTGGAAAAACCTTCAAAAAGTCGTCCTCGGAGGTGAAAAAGTTCCCAATGGTATGCGCCGAAAACTCAAGGCGCTAGCGGCCGAACTCGGTTCCGGGAAGGTTGATGTTTTGGCGACCTACGGGTTTACGGAAGCAAAGACGGCATGGCCCGAATGCCCAAACCCAAGCGGCGAGTCAACCGGCTATCATCTTTCGCCGGATTTGGGAATCGTTGAGATCATTGATCCGGAAACCGGAACCCCGGTCGGAGAGAACTCGCCCGGTGAGATTGTCTATTCCCCTTTGAATGCCCGGGGATCTGTAGTAATCCGCTATCGAACAGGTGACGAAATCAGCGGTGGGCTTACCCACGAACCCTGCCCTTCTTGTGGTCGAAGTGTCCCCAGACTCATTGGAAACATTTCCCGTGTCAGTGACTACCGCCGCCTGCGGATCGGGAAGCTGAAGGGAACGCTGGTGAACTTCAACGAACTTGAACACATTCTCGATGATATCGATGAAATCGGAACCTGGCAGATGGAGATCCGAAACGTCAATGACGACCCGTTGGCCGGCGACGAAATCATCGTGCACGTTTGTCGCAATCCCAGACTCCGAAACATCAAAAGGGACTCTCTCAATGCGATGATCAGACGCCGCTTTCAAGTCGGTGCGGAAATATCACCGAATCGGATCGAGTTTCATTCCGCGGCTCAGATCCGCGATAAACAAGGCGTCGGCGAGAATCTAAAGGAAGAGAAAGTGATCGATTTAAGGGTCCAAGATCAACATTTGGACAGAAAGAATAAGATCTTGTCAAACCAGCCTATTTCGAGGTAAGTTTAGTGACCTGAAACTTACGTCGAAATCATGGAAACGAACGCCCAAGAAGCAGATAGAGAGCTTCTCTTACGCTACGAGCGTGCTGCAAAACAGTTGGAACCTTGGAAGTTGGCGATCGATTCAATCGACGATCTGAGCCAGAAAGAGCTGGCCAATGGCCGCTTTTCCAAGATCGAGAAATTGGCGACCTACGTCTCCGAGCGTCTTTCTGATTTGAGTTTTGCCCGTGAGAACGGCCTCGACTATTTGTGTCGAGACGCGGCAAACAAAGTCGACGAATTTGAGCGCGAAATCCTGAAGTTGCGCAACGACTACAACATGACGGCGACGACGCCGACCGATACGGCGCCGACCAAGAACGCGTCACGACCATCCGCCCTTCAGGATATGCGGGCGGCCTCGAGTGTTTCCGCGTCTTTAGCGCCACCATCAAATTCCACGGCCCCGGGCAGAAGTTCCGTCATTCAGGAAATGAAAGCCAAAGCAGCAACCGGCTCCGTCCAAATATCGACCTCTCAGTTCGCCGAAGTCGCCAACGAGGTGCAACGCTGGGCGGCTTCCTTGGAGAGTTTCTCTCAACAGATTCGAGACTTGGAAAAAAATGTCAACATTGGCAATTCCCCGTCCGATCGTCGCCGTCGAATTGTTGACCTTCAGTCTAGGCATCGCAAAGCCATGGAACGAATCGGCCGCTGCCGCGGATGGGTTCGCACCGGAGTCACCAGACTGGCTTCAACCAAGGATTGGCAAAGGGACTTTGAGATGGCACGGGACGAAGTTTCCAACTTGGGCGACATTCTCGATCGCTTGAACACTCCCAGCTCTACGATTTCTCCACCACCCGTCCCTTCGAAAAAGCCCGAAGTGAAGACGGTTCCGATTGGAAGGGGGAGCAAGGCAAAGATCCGCCCTTCGATCGGGCTGGCGCCCTCCGACTTTGAGAACAATTAGGCGAGGCTGAGACTGAATCTGACCTTCCGGCCGAAGGACTTGTTTAGTCTTCTCAGTCCATTTCCCGCGATCTCGGTTCGCGCTGAACCGTGCTGGCGCTCGAAGGACAGGTCACAAACGGTCCTCCCGCGAGAGGAGCTTCCCCGGTGAATGCCACGTCTGGAAGGTCGCTTTCCTTGCCCGCCAAGGGGAAATCTTTGCGGAGGGGATAAAAGGGATAACCGTCCCACATCAAAATTCGCCGCAAATCCGGATGTCCTTCGAACTTGAGGCCCATCATGTCGTAGATTTCTCGCTCATGCCAATCTGCGGTGGCCCAAAGATCAGAAACCGTTTGGACAGTTCCTTCATCTTCCGAGACGGCGAATCGAACGCGGAGATGAGCTTTGGTGCTGTAAGAATATAGCTCATAGACCATCTCAAACCGTGGTTCCTGGCCAAAATGATCAAGGCTGCTGATATCAACCATACAATCAAACGCCAACTCATCGCGGCAGTACTTAAGAATGGCTTTTCCCGATGAAGGATCGACCACGACCGTCTGTTCCCCGCGAAAATCGACGGTCTTCTGAATAGCGGTCCCAAATTGGGATTTAAGGGCGTCTACAACTTCTGATGCAGTCATCTGCGTTAGGCTTTGAGTTCCTCAAGTAGAGCTTTTTTCTGATCCACAAACGAAGTCTCTGATTCGATTTTTTGCTGAAGTCTCATGAGACCTTCCAAGAGAGCTTCTGGCCGTGGAGGACAACCTGAAATGTAGACATCCACGGGGATCAATTGGTCGATGCCTTGAAGCACCGCGTAGCTCCGATACATGCCACCGCTGGACGCACAAGCTCCCATCGCAATGCACCACTTTGGCTCTGCCATCTGATCCCAGATGCGTTTCACCGCGAGAGCCATCTTGTAAGTCACCGTTCCAGAAACAATCATCACATCCGATTGCCGAGGTGAAAACCGCATCGCTTCCGAACCGAAACGCGCAATGTCATACCGAGCTGCGCCGGCGGCCATCAGCTCAATTGCGCAACAGGCAAGTCCCATCGGCATTGGCCACAGAGAGTTTTTCCGCATCCAGTTAATCGCCGTGTCCAACCTCGTGAAGATGATGTTGTTTTCGGCCTTCGTATCGAAGGAAAGCGGGGAGTTGGTTAGATCTTTCTCCATACTAGAGGGTGCGGAAATTCAAGTTCCAACAGCCTATGATTGGGACGACTGGCTGCAAGCCGACTTTGTGAATTTTTTCACAAGCTCGGAATTACCTTTGGAACGCATGATTGGCATAACTCTGCTCAGCGGTACTGAACCACTGTGACGAGGCCTCTTTAAACGCCTTCCAGTGCTCATAGACACGCTTGTAGTCTGAATTGGAGGCGGCAAGTTCTGCATGAAGCTTTTCCGATTCTTTTTCAGCAGCCGCCATGATATCCGCGCTGAACGGGCGCAGGTTCACGCCTTTTTCGATCAATTCCTGTAACGCCTGGGGATTCTTGGCATCGTAAGATTCCAACATGGTCGAAGATGATTCGGCGCAGGCCGCTTCAAGTGCTGCTTGATACGAAGTTGGCAACTCTTCCCAAAACGTTTTGTTCACGTAGATGCTGATGTTCGCACCCGGCTCCCACCATCCGGGATAATAATAGTTCTTCGCGACCTGCCAGAACCCCAGTTTCTGATCGTCATACGGGCCAACCCATTCTGCGGCATCGATCGCGCCTCGTTCCAGTGCTGGATAGACTTCACCACCTTGAAGAACCTGAACGGTTACACCCAGACGATCCATAATTTCGCCTCCTAACCCTGGAATTCGCATGACCAATCCCTGCAGATCCTGAAGCGAATTGATCTCCTTGCGAAACCAACCGCCCATTTGCTGGCCGGTATTGCCGCCCGCAAACGACTTGATGTTAAACTGGGCGAGAATCTCGTTCATCAACTCCAAACCTCCTGCCTGGTTGAGCCAGGCGTTCTGTTGACGGGCGGTAAGTCCAAAAGGAACCGCCGTCTCAAACGCGAGCGCCGGGTGTTTGCCTTTGTAGTAGTAGGCAGCCGTATGGCCAATCTCGACACCACCTCCTGAAACGGCGTCCATCACCTCCCCGCCAGGAACGAGTTCTCCGGCAGGGTAAACCTCGATCTCAAAAAATCCGTCCGTCAGTTGAGCAACTCTGGTCGCCATCTTCTCGGCAAATCCGTAGATCGTGTCAAGTGAGCGCGGATAACTGGAGGCCAATTTCCAGCGGATTCGTTTCCGTTCTTGGGTTCCCGCTCCGTTTTCTTCCGAGCCACAACTGGTCAAGGCGGCCCCTGCTGCAGAACTCGCACCGAGCCCGGAAACAAATTTTCTTCGATTCATACGTGTGTCTTCGTGCCATAGAGACACCGAGGCACCAACGCAAGAGAAACTCGGCTGACAGGTAACCCTTTAACTCCACTCGTGCCCACAACTGCGGCAACAGAGATGAATTGGATCACCCGATTTTTGCATCAAGCGAAAACGCGGCTCCAACGGGAAATAGAGGTCCCGTTCATCATCCTCCACAGCCGGGTGCACATCTTGCGAACTGCATTCCGGGCACTGCAGCACATCGTCCTCCGCCATCTTCTCTTGAACAATATCTGCCAGTAACCGCATCGCGTCCTCGATCTGCCGATCGGACACAAACAAATTATAAATCGTGTCTCCCGATGCCGTGTGATCACCGGTGAGGCCGGTCCGAATCCTTTGCTGCTCCATTCTCCCCGCAACGGTCTCGGCCGAGCTTTCGCGATGAAAAATTGCTAAATGCTGCATGATTCTTTTGGGTTGTTTTCCTACCTATTTAACTAGTCTTTATCCCATCTTGTAAAGCTAAATTCGTGCCATCACCGAATCGAACCTCAAAGCTCTTCTTTTTGAGCCGTTTTAAGCGCTCAAAGCCCTCCTGCCGTTGACACTTATTATGACGGTTTTGAAACTTTTAGCTTAGTCCTTTTGCTTGTTTGCTCAGTTCCTTGCCGATCCGTCGCGTCTTCGGCGCTGTTTTCCTGCCGCTACGGTCCCTTTTTCCTTCTCAGATTCACGAGAACCCCAAGGTTGAAGCGCGCCCTACCTATCATCACCACAATTTGCCAGGAAATCACAAATTTTGGAGGACAATCGCCAGTTTTAAGCGAGGATAATGACGCCCGAAGTGGCTGCTGAGCGAGACTAGATTTCCTTTCGCGGAACGATGTTGCCTGCCTCAGAAATGAGTTCACCATCATCACCCGGACTTTAACAATGAAGGTCATACCAGCAGTCCTTCGGGTATTTTTGTTTGAGCTTTTGCTCCAACGCTCTTGAGACGGATTTTGACTGCGGCAACCGACATCCAACTCCATCCTGACGGGACGGTTTCACTCCCCAATCAACTGGAGCTGGGCGATTCCATTTATGGTTCGTTCAAAAAGGGACTTCCAACCGGCATCATCGCCCTCGCCTCAACAAACACGGGGTCCGCTATTCCACCGTTCCTGGGCTTTTGGCGCAATTTTGGCAGGGATTACCTCACAGAGCTTTGCCATCGCGGTAGCGGGGATCCCGAAATGTGGGAACCGGTTCCACTTCCAACAAAAGGAGAATTGGCGAAATGGGTGGAGATGGTTCCTCCCGCTCCTGGTGGAGAATATGTGAGTGCGGAGTTTCTCTCGAACCTCTGGACGTTTCTCAACCACCTGGTTGCAGGCGAAACGAAACAAGGAAAGACGCTCAGCCGATGGTTGGAAGAGAGGAACCCACTTTGGAAGCAAATCGGCCGGGTCACCTTCCATCTCGCCGAGAATCCACGGGACGAGGAAAAGCCCTTTGCTTTCCTCGCGACCTACACTCACCGCTTGAGTTCTCAGAGTAAATTGCAGTATTTGCCTCTCGGAAACGCGATCAAAAGATTCGGCGAGAAGAAGGATCAAAAGCTCTTGAAATCGATTCTCGCACCACTTCGCGAAGCCGCACAGCTGAGTCCATTCGTCAGGGGATTAGTTGAGTCGAAAGAGGTTTTTCAAGCCCTGGCCTGGAGCCCTGATCAGGCGTTTCAGTTTCTCGAGTGCATTCCGACCGTTGAGGAATGTGGCATCACCGCAAAGGTCCCCGACTGGTGGAAAGCCGGACGGCCCTCTCGCCCGAAAGTGTCGGTTCAACTGGATGCCAAAAGCCTTTCCCTCGGAGGCATACAAAGCCTACTTTCGTTTCGAATCGACAAGACTCTTGACGGCGAAAAATTGACCGACAAGGAGTGGGAGAAACTGGTAAATGCCAGTTCTGGCCTTGTTTCCATCAAGGGACAGTGGGTCGAGGTGGACGCGGCAAAACTCGAACAGGCGTTGGAGCACTGGAAGAAAGTGGAGCAGGCTCGCGCGGTGGCGGGAATCTCGTTCGCGCAAGGTATGCGGATGCTTGCAGGCTTTCGCCAATCGGATTTCGCCAAGCCCGACCCATCATCGGTGAAAAACCTTGGAGAGTGGACGGATGTCGTTCCTCAGAAAGGGCTCAAGGAGTTGCTTACTCAAATCCGCGATCCGAAAAACAGGCCGAAAGTTCCGCCAAATGAGGACCTCCAAGCAACTCTTCGCCCCTATCAGGAGACGGGAGTCGACTGGCTTTGCCTGATGCGAAAATTGGGCCTTGGCGCGTGTCTGGCGGATGACATGGGGCTCGGGAAGACGATTCAGGTCATTGCTGCATTCCTTCACGAAAAACGGACGCAGCAGAAACCCAATTTGCTGATCGTCCCCGCATCCTTGTTGGGAAACTGGCGCAATGAGATTCGGCAGTTTGCACCGTCTCTACGCGTCTTTTACGCCCACCCTTCCATGTCCAGCAAAGAAGAGTTACAGTCGCCGCGCTTCGGGAACATCGACCTCGTC
The DNA here is from genome assembly GCA_963977015.1 of uncultured bacterium. Lineage (GTDB taxonomy): Bacteria > Verrucomicrobiota > Verrucomicrobiia > Verrucomicrobiales > DEV007 > JBCDHN01. The sequence goes on from CAXBMO010000003.1 coordinate 330,596, forward strand.
ATTTCGACTTTCAGCATGATGACCCGGCTTCCATCGATCGTAGAAGGTCATTGGAATATCTTGGCCATCGATGAGGCGCAGGCATTGAAAAACCCCGCCTCCACTCAGACTCAAGCGGCAAAGGCCCTCAACTCTCAACATCGCATCGCGCTGACCGGCACCCCAATCGAGAACAGCATCACCGATCTCTGGTCCCTGTTTGATTTTCTTAATCCCGGCCTTCTCGGGACTGCCGCCGAATTCAAGACCTCGATCAAGAACCTGAGTTTGAAAGCGGAAGGATACAGTCCGATCAGACGCTTGATTGCTCCTTTCATTTTGAGGCGATTGAAAACCGACAGAACCATCATTGCCGACCTTCCTGACAAACTGGAGGTGAACGCGCTTTGCCCCCTAAGCAAAGGTCAGACCGCCATCTACCAACAGAACGTCAGGCAACTCGCGAAAGATTTGAGCGCGCCCGAGAGCAGCGGCATTCAGCGAAAGGGACTCGTCCTGAGTTACCTGATGAAATTCAAGCAGATCTGTGATCATCCGGGACTGTTGACCGGCAGTGGAAATTTCGAAGAAAAGCACAGTGGCAAATTCCAGCGTCTTCGGGTGATTGCAGAGGAACTGTTTTCGCGGGGAGAAAAGGTCCTTATTTTCACCCAGTTCCGGGAAATGGCGGATCCACTGACTGAATTTTTGGACTCGATCGCTCCAGGGCCCGGATTGACCCTACACGGCGGAACAACGGTCAAAAAGCGGCAAGAGTTGGTACGGAAGTTTCAGGAACCCGACGGACCACCATTCTTTGTCATCTCCCTCAAGGCAGGCGGAACGGGACTCAATTTGACCGCAGCCTCCCACGTAATTCATTTCGACCGCTGGTGGAACCCTTCCGTCGAAAATCAGGCTACGGATCGCGCATTCAGAATCGGGCAAAAACGGAACGTCTTCGTCCACAAATTCGTTTGTCCCGGCACAATTGAAGAGAAGATCGATCGGCTCATTGCCGCGAAAACGGAAATAGCGGAGGAACTTGTTGGCCAGCCATCCGCTCAAGCAAACCTCATGGAGATGAGTGATGCGGAACTCTTGGACTTCGTAGCGTTGGATCTGCGTTCGGTTTTCTCATGATCAACTGAGATTCCGCAGTTTTTTTTTTCAGCATGGTTCCCACCAGAATTCCATGCTTATCCGTCGACGGTTCCGCCCCCGGTCACCTCATCCGAATAGGTGTTGATCCGAGCGATAATCTCATCCATATCCCGGTCATCGATCTCGAAATTCTTCAGAGCGCTAAACAAGTGGTCCACAAACTTCTGAACGTGTTTGGTGCGAATCCCCCTCCCCTGGTGAGCCTCGGAAATCGATTTACCCGTAAATTTGGCAGGTCCATCAATCGCCGCCGCGATGAATTCCCGAAACATGCTTCGCTGATGACTCATGTCGCTCTTGGTGAAAAACGCCGCGAGTTCGGGGTCGAGCACAATTCGCTCGTAAAAATCATCGATCAGACGTTCTACGGTCGATTCACCACCAATGCGGTCATAGAGGGTAATGTTTTCGCTCACAATACAAACTTTACGCGTGGTTCGTCCAGGTGCTGCCCGTTTCTTGGCAATTTCCGACCCTCTTTTTCCTCACTTCGCTTTCGGGGATTTTTTGGCCTTCCCCAAGCTGCTTCGGCTAAGCAATGGACAAAGAGAGCGGCATTGATCCAAGAAATGCGTAAGTATGTTCTCCTCTGTCCCCACCAATTGGAACGACCCAACCATTTTCCTGATGAAGCCCCTTCTCACACTTTTTCTCTATTCGGTATTTCTCGCCTCGTCATTCGGCTTTGAACAGGCCCATTCCGAGCTCGATCAAATCCTGGGGACGCACGTCGATTCCGGCTTGGTTGACTACGAGGCCATTCACGAGTCGCCCGAACAACTCAACCAATACTTGGCTTCGGTCGCAAAGGTCACGACCCAGGAATTTGAGCAGTGGAGCCGCGATGAACAGCTTGCTTTTCTCATCAACGTCTACAACGCGGCGACGCTCCATCTCATTGTGGCCCATTACCCGACCTCCAGCATCAAGCAAATCCCAGATCAATGGGACCTGGAGCACATTGCCCTCTTCGGGGGAATGGTGTCTCTCAATAACGTGGAGCATGAGTTGATCCGGGCGCGGTTCGACGATGCCCGCGCCCACTACGCCCTGGTCTGCGCCGCCCTGAGTTGTCCCCCGCTTCGTGCCGAAGCCTATGTTGCGTCGAAACTTGACGCGCAGCTGGACGATCAAGGGACGATCTTCTTTTCTCAGGCCAACAAGAATTTCGTCAGCGACGATGGAACGCTTCACCTCTCACCAATTCTCAATTGGTTCACCGAAGACTTCGTGGACTCCGAGTCTGAATTGGCCAGCTACGCCAAGAAGTGGTTGCCCAAAGAGGCAGCTTCCAAGATTGATCCTGAAAAGCCCGTTCAATTCACCTTTTACGATTGGGGATTGAACCAAAAGGGTGCTGTAACCGCGGAAACCGCTCCCAGTGGAATCCAAGCAAAAATCCTAACCGGCCTGCAATTCATCGACAACCTCGGCACGATCAAAGCGGTCGTCTACGGCCTCGCCTACATCGGCCTTTCCCTGGCCTTCGTTTCTGCCGGAATGCTCACCATCGCTGGTGGTTTCTTTTTTGGCCCAGTCTGGGGAACCGTCATTGTGTCGCTGGTTTCCACAACCGCTGCTGCCTTGGCCTTTCTGATCAGCCGATACCTTGCCCGGGGCTTCATTGAAAAACGGATTGAAGGAAACGAGAAATTTGCGGCGGTGGACCGGGCGGTTGGCCGCGAAGGATGGAAAATCGTCGGGCTGACGAGACTATCGCCATTGTTCCCCTTCGTTTTCCTGAACTACGCCTACGGGCTCACCAAGGTAAAATTTCCCCACTACGTTCTGGCCTCATGGCTCACCATGCTACCAGGAACCATCGTCTATGTCTGGATTGGTTCACTGGCGAAAAACCTGACCACCATCGCGGCTGGAGGAGGCGCCGGTTCAACGCCCAAACTGATTCTCAGTATCATCGGAATCGCCGCCACTTTTGCCGTGACCGCCTACGTGACAAAACTGGCTCGAAAAGCGCTGAACGAGAAGGTTGGAGCGGACGAAGTTCGTGAAGATGGGGGAGATTCGGTTCCAAGCCCTTCCTGAGGACAAGCCAGAACCTAACAGGGTGCCGGAACTTGCGATTTGATGATTGAATACTCTGCTGGGCCGATCGAGACTAAGCATCGATGAATTTTCGCTTTGTAGGTCTCACTGGAATCGTGGTTACGGCCTTAACTTTATGTTCTTGTCTGACCTCCGAACCGCGGGCTGATGTTCAGGTCACGCCCGGCACCAAGCTGGGGGACTATCAAATCGTCTATTTTGTGTTTGAAGACGCCTGGGCTGCGAATCACAGCATCGTGCAACTCCTGCAACAGGAATTTCAGCGACGCTCTTTTGCGATCAAGGTAGGGCCACCGTTGGAAGAGGATAAGTCAATTTCGACGGTGCTCCGGCTGAAACACGCGGGCGAAAACAAGGATTCCCAAAAAGGAAGTGTCACCAGCCTTCGCTATCTCCGCTTCGATCTCACGGATGCATCGAGCGGCAAATTGCTTGCTTCCGTCAATCGGGATCATGGATCCGATATGGATCCCATTGAACAAAAGCTGTTTGCAAAAGCACTCGTGGACGACCTTTTGGACGGCTGATGAGAACTGGTTGGCTTACCCTCCTGACACAACTGGTTCGCGGCCATCAGGTGGCTTCAGGCATCGCCGAAGAAGAGAGGTTTCCCAACGGAACCCTCGCGATGCAACTCCCGCACTTTGAGCAACGAGGTTTGGACCTGACGTCATTTTACAAGGGCACCTTGAACCTCTCCATCGCTCCAAAGCAGTTTCGTATTCTTGAAACCACCCATTGCTTTGAAGACGTGAAATGGGCGAGCAATGAACCCGCCGAGAACTTCTGGTTTCTCGATTGTCGGGTTGGTCTGAACCTGGAGGATTTTGTCGATGGATACATCTACTATCCGGATCCCGAAACCAAGCCGTGCCACTTCCAACCACCCAATGTGCTGGAAGTAATTGCCCCGGAACTACCAGATGTAAACTACGGCGACTCCATCTGGCTGGCGATTCGCCGCAACCAAATTGAGATCACGGATTGAGGCCGGCTGTTCGCGAAAGGACGGGAACTTCTCATCCGAACCTTGCTATCTCGCGGATGTTTGGCTGAGTCTGGCTCCCACCCGTGAATCCGTCCGACTTTTCCAACTCTCCAACACAATCCAGCTACGATGCTGTGATTGTCGGCTCAGGTCCCAACGGCCTCGCGGCTGCCATTCACCTTGCCCAGAACGGTGCGCAAGTGTTGGTGGTCGAAGCGAAGTCAACACCGGGCGGAGGAATGCGCACGGCGGAACTCACCCTTCCAGGATATCTGCACGATGTTTGCGCCGCGATTCATCCCATGGGGATCGCCTCCCCCTTTCTCAAGTCGTTGGATTTGGAGGCCCACGGGCTGGTCTGGGCTCAGCCAACTTATCCGGTGGTTCAACCGATGGATGACGGAAAAGCCGTCGTTCACGAACGCAGCGTTGCCGATACGGCGGCCAGACTTGGTCCCGATCGGGACACCTATCAAAAACTCTTCACGCCCCTGACCGAAGATTCGGAGAAACTTTATCATTCGCTCCTTGGGCCACTCAGCATTCCACGGCATCCCTTCGCAATGCTGAAGTTTGCCCGGCACGCCCTGAAATCCGCCCGGCAATTGGCCGATCGCAGTTTCAAAACTCCGGAAGCGAAAGCGCTCTTTTCCGGCCATGCGGCGCACTCGGTTCAGCCCCTGGAGAATACCGCGACCGCGGCGGTCGGGATGATGTTGGGCGTTAGTGCGCACAGCGTGGGTTGGCCGGTTGCCGTTGGGGGAACACAGAGTATCACCCGGGCGTTGCTCTCGATTTTGCGGGGTTTGGGTGGTGAGATCATCTGCGAGACCTCCGTTTCGGCGCTTGAAGCTCTCCCCAAGGCCAAGGCCTATCTGTTCGACACCTCTCCAAGGGCGATGTCGGAGATCTGCCACTCTCAATTTCCCGAAGGATACCGCGATCGATTGAAGTCCTATCGATACGGTCCCGGAGTGTTCAAGGTCGACTGGGCGCTGAACGAGCCGATTCCATGGACCAATGCCGAGGCCAGATTGACGGCGTGCCTTCACGTCGGAGGAACGTTTGATGAGGTGGCGGACGCAGAAAGAGAATGCTGGCAAGGTCACCACTCCCGCCGCCCATTCCTGATTCTGGCGCAACCCACCGTTGTCGATCCCAGTCGCGCGCCCGAAGGGAAACACACCGCGTGGGCCTACTGCCACGTACCAAATGGTTCCACCGTCGACATGCAGGCACGGATTGAGGAGCAAGTGGAACGTTTTGCGCCAGGCTTCCGCGATTGCATCCTGGAATCCCACACCATGATGACGACCGATGTTGAGGCCTATAACCCCAATTACATTGGTGGCGATGTCATCGGCGGCGTCCAGGATTTGGGTCAGCTTTATACCCGCCCTGTGGCCCGGTTGAATCCCTACACGACGCCGGCGAAAAACATTTTTCTGTGTTCGGCATCCACACCTCCGGGAGCAGGCGTCCACGGGATGTGCGGCTATCACGCAGCCAAAACAGCGCTGAAGCGCATCCAATAGTCTTTCGCAAATCTATCCGAGGGACAAGGGACCACCCGCGCAGTGTTTTTCCGTCCCAAACGTGGAAATGTTGTGCCCCATGGACTGAGCGACCGACAGCCAAAGCCGGTTGTGCTCAGCTTTGTCGAATCGTAAATGGCGCCCCATTTTGAATCCGTGAGCCTTTCCGCCAAGCAACACGAACGGAATATTTTCCAGGGTATGCGAGTTCCCTTTACCCAACTCGTTGAGCCAAACGATCAACGTATGATCCAACATGGAGCCATCGGCACCGGGTTCCGGAGTTTTCGCGAGGCGCTCGGTCAGGTAGGCAAGCTCATTGCTGAACCATCGATTAATTTTCACGAGCTTCTCCTGGGCCTCCTCTTTCCCGTCCGGCTCGTGAGAGAGACCGTGGTGGCCTTCGGTAATTCCGAGCCATTGCATGCGGGCCTGACCGACTGAACGCATGTACTGCAGGGTGCCAATCCGAGTCATGTCGTTGGCCATGGCATTGACCAAAAGATCAATCTGCATCCGGCTGATCTGCGGGGTGTTGTCGTTCACTAGTTCAATATCCGGATCAATATCGGGCATGGGGTGCGCCAACTCGGTGTCGCCATCGACCTGCTGAAGTTCCGACTCCATCTCACGAACCAGCGTCAAATGCTGGTCGAGCAGAGCCCGATCTTCACTTCCCAACCGTCCCGCTACTCGCTTGAGATCTTCCCTCACGCCATCCAGAACGCTGACCAGGCTTTCCTTGTCCTGCATCTTCCCATAAAGCCTTCCCATCATTTGTTCCGGGTCGTTGATTGGTGCGACAGGCTTATTGGCCCCTTGATAGCTCATTCGCGTCCATGGATCCGCACGATTCGGGACGGCAACTCCAAACTCCAATGATCCAAACCGCGTCCTCGTCTCGTCACGACTTTGCAGAAACTTGCGGAGTTCCTGATCGATGGAAATTCCGCTCGCCCATCCCGCCGGCGTGTCGGAACCACCCTGAATATTTCCCGGGAGCAACTCGGTTCCGGTCAACAAACAACTCATCCCGCGCATGTGACGATCGCCGTCCCCGCCAACCTTGTTGGAGATGCCATTGAGGATCAACATCTGATCCTTGAACCGGGCAAGCGGCTCCAAAATGCGTCTCGGCTGAAAATCAGGACCTTCACCATCAGGCCAGAACTCCGACGGGATGGTTCCGTTCGGGGAGAACATGATGATCAGGCGTTGCTTCGGCTTTGCGCTCGCGGCATTCAGCCCCGGCAAACCGGTCAAGAACGGCAAGGTTCCGGCAGAGACGCCGAGATTACGCAGGAATTGGCGGCGATTGGTGGTCGTCATTTCTAAGTGGGAGGTTGGGCAGATTCGATTTGGTGGCAGGCAGCAAAGGCTGCAATCTTTACGAGCAGGAGCCGCATATCGTAACCGCTCCACTGAAACTCTTGTTCCAAAATCTGGGGCAAATCCGGTCGATACGCAGCGACGGGTTGCTTCACGCTGTGGTGGAAAAGCTGGCGAATAAACGCACGATGGCCAGCTGGGCTGGTTGCCGCGTATTCGGCGACATCGCGCGCCCCTTTCAGCCGGATGGTCTCTCCGGAATCCGTCACGAAGTCGCTGGCTGGGTTAATCGGCTTGTTGAGCTTTTCGTCCCGGGTACGCCACTGGCCGATGGCGTCGTAGTTTTCCAGGCTGAAACCCAGAGGATTAATCGACGAATGGCAGGCCATACAGGCTTTGCTGCGGGTTAACTCGGTCACTTTTTCGCGCATCGTCAAATGCGGGTCAAACTCGGCGTCCTCAAACGCAATGGCTTCCGGTGGTGGCTTCAGGGTTCTTCCCACGATGTTCCGCGTCAAAAACACGCCCCGATGAATCGGCGATGTGTCATTGTGATAGGCAAACGCAGTGAGGAGGTAGGGATGGGTCACGATTCCAGAACGCTGCCGGGGATCCATCTTCACCTTCGTAAATCCGCGCCCCTGGTGGTCGTTCCCATAAACCGGAGCGAGCCGCTCGTTGATGAAGAGGTAATCCGCCAACAGGAGCTGACGAAAGTCCGCTTTCTCGCCCCAAAAAACGTCCTCGATGAAGAGATTGAGAGACGTCCGCAAATCCGCCATGATCTCCGGGGCAAACTCGGGAAACAACTTGCTGTCACGAGTGACGTCTCTCGCTCGTTCCAACTCCAACCAATGATGGAAAAACTCCTGAAGTTTGGCCTTCGATCTCACGCTATAGAGCATCCTCCAGGCTTCGTCTTCAATCTGTTTCCAGGTTTTCAGCTTGCCCTGGCTCGCCTTTTTCATGAGTTCGCGATCAGGAACGGAATCCCAAATCGCCAACGCCAATCGACTGGCCACATCCCAATCGTTGGGTTCTCCAGCTTCCGCCAAGGTCGGATAGAGAAATTGCGGTGAGGTGAGCGACATCATCATGCTCCGTTTCGCGGCCTGCTCAAGACTCTCCGCACTCTCAAACCAGCGATCCACATAAGTTTTGCGCTGGGTTTCCGTCAGCGGCTTCCGAAGGGCAGCCTGAGCCAAGTTTTCGCAATACTTCCGCACTTTCTCCGGACGATCCGGAGCTCCCGCCTTCGTCCCAGCGAGGCGGTCGAGTCGCCGCAACACATGATCAGCCGCCTGCATTGCACCGGCATTGACCGCTTCCATCCATGTTCGCGACACTGAAATTCCCCGCTCATAACCATAGCTCCGGTCATCTGCGGGAAACGGAACATCCACGATCATCATTTCCTGGTTCCAACCCGGTGAAAGCACACGATTCGGAATCGTCTCCTTGACGCCGTGCGGCGGCTTCCAGAGGAGTTCAATGGACGCGGATTTCTCCTTGTAGCTGAAGAACTCAACCTTGATGAAATAAGGCCGATCTCCCAACAAATAGAGACTCCCTTGCTCCTCCCTGACCTCTTCGCCGGAACTGACCCAGGCGTCGATGACGTGGCGTTCGTAATCGTTGCCGTTCACCCAGAGCCGGGCCCCGTTTTTCGTTCGCAGCATGAACTCGTAAACCCCGGTTTCCTCCGCGAGAAGAACGCCTTCCCAACGAACCGAAAACTCTTCTGAACCCATCTTCTCTGGATCGGGACTCTGCTCTCCAAAATCAAATTTCAGCACTGGATCGAGCCGCTTGAAGGTGTCCGTTCCGAGCTTCTCCTTCTCACCGCGAAACTTTCGCGTCCCAAAATAGCGCCCGGTCAATCCCCGCTCTTTGGGATACCCGCTCATGTGATCATTGAACGGCAAGCCAATCAGATCCGCGACTGAACGTCGATATTGCGGAACCGTGAGTCGGCTGAGTTCCATTTTCGGGGGATGATTCCGAACCTGCGCCTCCGGGGAATAGAACGCGTGAAAAATATAGTCCGCCACCGTCTTGGCGTTATCACCGACACAGGCGTCCTCATCGTCTTCCGGCATGGTCCGCTCGATCCGGCGGGTCAGAGACGCCAAGTCACGGTTTCCGTAAAGTGGATCGTCAGCCAACCCATCGACGCCTTCCCCCATTTCACCATGGCATTCCACGCACTGTTTTTCATAGATCACAGCACCCGGATGCTCTGCCCGGACGAATCCGATCAGGGCGAAAATGAAGAACGTGGCGGTGGCAGGGAGGCGTCTGGGCATGACTCAGCTTGGGACTACCAGAGCCCGTCAGCTGCTCAAAATCAGTCGAAAAATCAAACCACGACTACGGAGAGGGACACTCTGAATTGTAATCAAAGGTCCGTCACGGCACCCAGGCTTGCTGAGGTCACCAACTTTGCGTACTTGGCAAGAACGCCACGTTTGTATTTCGGATCCGGGGCCTGAAACTTCGCCTTGCGACTCTCCATTTCCGCTTCGTCGACGTGAAGTGTCATCTCGTGATTGACCGCATCAATCGTAATTTCGTCCCCATTTTGAATCAGTCCAATCGGACCGCCTTCAAAGGCTTCAGGCGTCACATGGCCCACCACAAATCCGTGACTACCGCCGGAAAACCTTCCATCGGTAATGAGCGCGACTTCCTTGCCGAGTCCCCGGCCCATAATGGCACCGGTTGGCCCCAACATTTCCCGCATCCCTGGGCCACCTTTGGGGCCTTCATAACGGATAACGATCACGTCCCCACTCACCACCGTTCCATCCAGAATCGCCTTCATGGCCGATTCCTCAGAGTCGAAGCACCGGGCTTTGCCGGTGAACTTTTCGCCCTCTTTGCCACTGATTTTCGCCACCGCGCCGGTTGGAGCGAGGTTCCCATAGAGAATCACCAAATGGCCCTCCTTCTTAATGGGATTGTCGAACCCCCGAACCACGGTCTGGCCTTCCGGGTAATCTGGAGAAACTTTTTCGAGATTCTCACCCATGGTCTTGCCGGTAACCGTCAGGCAATCCCCATGGATCAACCCTTCGTCGAGCAGTCTCCGCATCAGCGGAAGTGTTCCGCCAATTTCGACCAGCTTCATCATGACGTGTTGCCCGCTTGGTTTTAGATCGGCCAACACCGGGGTCTTGGCGCCGATCCGAGTAAAATCGTCAATCGTCAGTTCCACGCCTGCGGCGGAGGCCATCGCCAGCAAATGGAGGACCGCATTGGTTGAGCCACCGAGTGCTGTGATCAACGTGATCGCATTCTCAAACGCTTCGCGAGTCATGATGTCGCGCGGCCGAATGCTCTTCTCAATCATGTTCATCACGGCAACTCCGGAATCAAAACAATCCATCATCTTCTCGTCCCCAACGGCGGATTGCGCGGAACTGTTCGGCAAACTCATGCCCAAAGCCTCAATCGCACTCGCCATCGTATTGGCGGTGTACATACCACCGCACGAACCGGGTCCGGGGATCGCCGTCTCCGTCACTCCCTGCAGCGCTTCGTCGGAGATCAGGCCTCCGGAATGCTTGCCAATCGCCTCGAAGACCGAAACGATATCAACATCATTGTCTTCAAAACATCCGGGTTTGATGGTCCCTCCATAGACAAAAATTCCCGGCCGGTTCAGCCGCGCCAGCGCCATGAGACAACCCGGCATATTCTTGTCACATCCTCCAATCGCCACCACGCCATCCATTCCCTCACATCCAGCTACCGTTTCGATCGAATCCGCGATCACTTCCCGTGAAACCAGCGAATACTTCATCCCTTCGGTCCCCATCGAGATCCCGTCGGAAATGGTGATCGTGTTGAAAACCACCGACTTCCCGCCACTCGCGTCCACTCCTTTTCCAGCCTCTTCCGCCAGGCGATTGATGTGCATGTTGCAGGGGGTGACCATGCTCCAGGTGCTGGCGACCCCAATCTGGGACTTCTCAAAGTCTTCCGTCTTGAAACCAACGGGATAAAGCATCGCCCGACTCGCAGCGCGGTCGGGTCCATCGAGCATCGGGCCAGAAAACTGGCGATGGGCAGATTGATCACTCATAAGGGCGTGAATGTGGGTCAGGACGAGGCGGTTTCCAATTGGAAATTAGCTTGCGACGTAAATCGATGAGATTCCTCCGGTTAACGGAATCGACGCCGCCGAAACAAAGCCGGCCTCCTTCAACAAGTCTTCCATCTCGGCACCGGAAGGAAAGCGCTCAATCGATTCGGAGAGATACTCGTAGGCACCACGGTTGCCCGCGATCGCCCCAGCCAGTTTTGGCAACACGTGATGAAGATAGGCACGATAGGGCCCTCTCATCAGCCCCTCCGGGAGCGAAAAATCGAGAATCACGAGACTGCCCCCAGGCCGAATCACGCGCCTCATTTCTTTGGCGGCCCCGACCCAGGATTCCATGTTACGGAGACCAAAGGCAACGGTGACTGCGTCAAACTCACCTTCGCCGAAGGGCAGGTTCATCGCGTCTGCTACCATCGTGTTAGGCACTCCTGCCTTCGTTGCGACTTCCAACATCTCCGGACAGAAATCGGTCGCTGTAATTTCGGTATTCGGGCAGAATTTCCCGATTTCCAAGGCAAGATCACCGGTCCCCGTCGCCACATCGAGCAAGCTCCCGGGATTCAGTCCCCGAACGATTTTGGCGACGCGCTTGCGCCACAACACATCAATACCCAGGCTCAAGACATGATTCGCCAACACATAACGTGGAGCGATGGAAGCAAACGCAGCTTGAACGAACTTTGGATCTTGAGACATGGGTCGGTAGCTTGCAGACGGTTACGAATCAGCAGCCCACTCCGAAACCGACGATCCGCTTTACCTAAGCTCCACGAAGTCTGGAAACTTCGGGCAGGCTCAGCATTTTTTCGACGATCTCGCTTCGTTCACCATTTTTCAATTCGGAAGCGGTCACCGCTTTATCGAGATTGAAACGGCCGGATTTGGTCCGGCGAAGACGGCTGAGGTGTGCGCCACATCCCAGTTTTTGCCCAATGTCGTGAGCGTAGGTCCGGACGTAGAATCCCTTGGTGCAAACCACGCGGAAATCGATCTCAGGGAGCTCAATTCGCGTGATCTCATAGCTGTAAATGTGAACCAATCGCGGATCACGCTTCACCTCCTGTCCCTTGCGGGCCAACTTGTACAAGGGCACTCCGTCCTTCTTGATCGCGCTGACCATGGGAGGAATTTGGTAAAAATCGCCCTTAAACTCCTCGAACACGTCGATGATTTCCTGTTCGGTGAGTTCGGGCACCTCCGCTTCCTCCGTCACTTCGCCTTCCTTGTCCTGGGTCGAGGTTGAGACTCCGAGCGTGATCGTACCCACGTATTCCTTGTCTTCGGACATGAGCAGTTCACTGATCTTGGTGCCACGTCCCAATACGAGCAGCAAAAGTCCGGTTGCCATGGGGTCGAGTGTTCCACAATGACCGATTTTCTTCATTCCCAACGTTTTGCGCGCAATCGCTACCACGTCGTGAGAAGTCATATTTGGCTCTTTGTCTACAATGAGAACTCCGTCAACTGGTTCCATCTTAATCTAAATGTGTTTGGGCTACTTTGATAAATTGTTCGGCGACATTGTCGATCTGCCCGGAAATTCGAGCACCGGCCGCCAGCTTATGCCCGCCCCCACCAAATTCCTGACAAATCTCGGATACATTCGCAGCGTCCGACTTCGATCGCGCGCTGACTCGAATGGTGCCGTCCCCGACCTCCTCGAAGGCGATCGCGACAACAACGCCATTGATCGCTCTCAGATGTTCGATCAGACCTTCCGTGTCTCCGCCTTCAATCTTCAGTTCCTCCAATTTGTCGCGGCGAAGTTTCCAGGAGGCGATTCTACCGTCAGCGCTCCTCGTCAACGAATCAATCAGCGCACCGAGAAGCTCGAGTCGCCGATAGGGATAGTTCTGGTAAATTTGGGATGAAAGCCACCCGATATCAGCACCAGCGCCAAGGAGTTTTGCCGAGATCTCGAGCGTCCGAGCAGTTGTATTCGGATACTGAAAGGAGCCGGTATCGGTTACGATGGCCGTCCACAAGCTATCCCGTCCCTGCGGTGAAAGCGTCCAACCTTCCTGATCGATCAACTCAAAGACGGTTTGGCCCGTCGCCGGGCTCTGGTCATCAACGTAGTTGAGGTCTCCATACCGCTCGTTGCTGATGTGGTGATCCATCACTATCACCTGACCTGGATTTCCGATGATGTTCCATACCCTCTCACCCACGCGCTTTGCATCGGCGGTATCCAACGCCACAAAAACGTCTGGATTCAGCGGTTCCGTGATTTCCTCTGGTTTGCGGATCTCCGAAACTCCCTCGAGAAACTCATAGTTTGCCGGGATATCGTCCTGATTCAGCATCACCACCTCTTTTCCCGCACCTTTCAACGCTTCCCCCAACCCAATCAGGGAGCCAATCGCATCGCCATCAGGTCGGGCGTGACTCGCAAGGGCAATGCGTTTTGCAGAACGCAGCCTTTCACCAATGGTTTTAAGAAGCTCTGGAAGACTCTCGCTCACAGTTCGATATCGTCCTCTCCAAGCGGTTCCAGCTGATCTGGAATCTCGATACCATCGATCAGGTCAACGACGTCAACACCACGCTTTACGGAGTCATCATGCTGAAAATGAAGTTGTGGCGTGTTCTTCAGCACCACACGCTTCGTCAACTTCTGCTGAATCAATCCACGGCTTTCATTCAGCTTATCGATGATCTTATCCTCGCGCCCGCTGGCGCCCAAGGTGCTGACAAAGACGTGCCCCTTGCGCAAATCCGGCGTGAGATCGACATCATTGATGGTTACGAGGGCACCGCCAAATTCGAAATCACGACTGATCACGGTACTGATTTCACGGCGAAGCAATTCACGAACACGAAGAAGACGCTGAGACATAACAATCGCTATTGTAGATTTCGAAGTCGTTCCGCCTGGAGCCAAGCCTTTGGATCCAGACCAACGGTGGATGAGAGAGACTTACTTTAAAGCGTCTGCTCTACTTTCTCCAACTCATAGCACTCAATAACGTCACCCTCCTCATAATCATTGAAATTCCCCAAGCGAATTCCGCATTCCAGACCGTTCTTCACCTCGTTCACGTCATCTTTGAAGCGTTTCAACGTCTGAACACCCCCATCGTAGACTTGCTGACGGTCCCGGAGAACGCGAGCACGTCCGGACCGCAGAATCTTACCTTTGGTCACTTGGCAGCCAGCGACTCGTCCGCCGGTCAACTTGAAGACCTGAAGCACCTTCGCGTAGCCAAGATTCGATTCACGGGTCTCCGGATCCAGCATTCCAACCATCGCCTCTTTGACCTGATCGATCAGTTCATAGATGATGGAGAACAGCTTCACTTGAACACCTTCACGCTTGGCGACCTTGACGGCATTCCCTTCGAGCTTGGTGTTGAAACCGATAATCACCGCATCGGAAGCACTGCCAAGTAAAACGTCGCCTTCGGTAATCGGCCCCGCGGCTGAATGGATGATATCGAGATTAATTTTGTCGCTCTCGATCAGCTTCAGCGCGCCAATGATCGCTTCACCAGACCCGGCGACATCCGTCTTCAAGACCAGCTTCAGAATCTTCTTCTGACCTTCCGCCATTTCGCCAAAGAAGGACTCCAACGTGGAGTGAACCGGCTTTTCCAACTTATTGAGGCGCTGTGCGTCCAGCCTCTCTTCACTGAGCTTCTTCGCATTCCGCTCGTTGTCCATTTGAACCAACTCATCGCCAACGGCGGGAACGCCACTGAAGCCAAGAACCTCAACCGGGGTCGAAGGACCAGCTTTCTTGACCGGTTTCCCCTTGTCGTCGAGCATCGACTTCACCTTGCCACTGTAGTTTCCACAGATGAACGGCGTTCCGACCTTAAGGGTGCCGCTTTGCACGATGACACTGGTCATGACTCCACGACCTTGCTCCATTCGTGCCTCGATCACCGCAGCGCGAGCATTGCCCTTGGGATCAGCCTTCAATTCCAGCACTTCTGATTGAAGCGAAATCATCTCCAGAAGATCATCCAGACCAATCCGCTCCGTTGCAGAAACATCAACGCAGATGGTCTTTCCACCCCATTCCTCCGGCTGAAGATCGTATTCGGACAATTGCTGCTTCACCCGGTTGGGGTCGGCAGTCGGCAAATCGACCTTGTTCACCGCAACAATGATTTCAACTCCTGCCGCTTTGGCGTGATTGATTGCCTCCACCGTTGTTGGCATGATGCCGTCGTTCGCGGCGACAACCAGAACGACGATATCGGTCACATTCGCACCACGAGCACGCATTTCGGTGAACGCAGCGTGACCGGGAGTATCGATAAACGTGATCGGCTTTCCGTTGTGCTCCACTGAATAGGCTGCGATGTGCTGGGTAATCCCCCCAGCCTCACCATCAACGACTTTCGCGCTACGAATTGCATCCAAAAGCGAGGTCTTGCCATGGTCCACGTGTCCCATGACCGTCACGATCGGAGGACGAAATTCGAGCTTTTCCTCTTCAGGTTCCGGTTCGGGTTCCGGTTCCGCGATCACCTCCTCTTCCTTGTGGACACCGGCGCCTTTCTCGCGTTTTTCGCGTTCAAATAGGAATCCGTGCTTTTCGCAAATCTGGGCAACCACATCAGGCTCGACCGACTGGTTCTGATTGGCAAAGACATCCAGTTCCATCAGATCCTGGATGATCTTAAACGGCTTCAAGCCCAAGGAATCCGCCAAGTCCTTAACGATGATCGGCGGTTTCAGCTGGACGACTTTCTGACCTTCGTCATTCGTCTCGACCGCAACCGGTTCCTCTTCCTTCGGCTCAACAACTTTCTTCTTCTTTACCCCTCCGCCTTTGCCGATCTTTTGGAACACCGACGCATCCTCTTTGGCGGCGATAGCCTTTTTTACGACCGGCTTTTCTTCATCATCAATCCCCAAATCCAAGGCCTCTTTTTTGGCCTCAGAGACGACCTTGCCCCCCATTTTCGACTTCTCGACCGCTGCATTCGTCTCCCCTCCGGACTGCGTCTTTGTCGCTTTTTGCGCAGTCTTCTTTGAACTCGCCTTAGTGGCGGGTTTGTCGGATATCAGATCGAGAGCTACTTTCTTTTTCGCCATGCGGAATTTTTCGTGGATAAAGGGGTGTTTGGGAAGGGATGGGGGAATCGTTCATCGTAAGCGCGGATTGTCCGGTTACGAATCGCTGGGAGACAGTTGATCGAGAGCGTAGATTTGCTCGGCCTTTTTCACAATATCCCCCGCAACAGTTTCTTCGACTTCAAGAATGCCGGAAACGTCTTCAGCATCCATTTGGGACAGCAGTTCCAGGGTGGTTACCCCACCTCGAACCAGGCCCATGGCCATCTCTTCCTCCATCCCAAGTTGATTCACAAAGATGCTTGCGGCATCAGCAACCCGAGCTTCAAACTGCTCGTGTTCGCTTTCGTCCTTCTCGACCTTGACGTCCCAACCGATCAATCGCGACGTCAGTCGCGCATTTTGACCGTGCCGACCGATGGCGCGTGAAAGCTCTTCTTCGTCGACTGTGACTCGAACGGTCCTGTTTTCCTCATCCAACTCAATCGTTCTGAGCTTGGCGGGTTTCAGGGCATCTTTGACAAATTCACGAACGTTGTCGCTCCAACGAATGATATCGACTTTTTCGTTATTCAGCTCGCGAACGATGTTCTTCACCCGAGCGCCACGAAGACCAACGCAGGCACCGACAGGATCGACTTTTTCATCATCACTGTGAACGGCAACTTTGGTTCGGTAGCCGGCTTCGCGGGCAATGCCCTTCACTTCAACCGTCCGGTCCGCGATCTCGCTGACCTCAGATTCAAAGAGGCGTCGCACAAAATTGGGATGACTCCGCGACAGGATGATTTCCGGTCCCCGGGCACCATTATCAACCGCCAAAACATAGGCGCGAATTCGATCGCCGATGTTGTAATCCTCGGTCTTCACCCGCTCGCGCGACGGCATCGTCCCTTCAAAACGGCCCAAATCAACCATCACATCGGAACGTTCGAACCGACGAACGGTTCCGCCAACGATGTCTCCGGCGCGATCCTTGAACTCGTCATAGATCATCGCCTTCTCGGCCTGGCGAAGACGCTGCATCATCGCCTGCTTCGCCGCCTGCGCAGCAATCCGTCCAAAATCTTTCGGCGTGATCTCTACGTCGATCTCGTCTCCCAACTCGGCACCGGGTTGGATTTTTTTCGCCGTACTGATTGAAATCTCGTCGTAAGGAGCCACAACTTCCTCAACCGCAATGAGCTTTGCAATCGCGCTGATTTTCCCCTTGTTCGGGTCAACCTCGATGCGTAATTCACGAGCCGGTCCAATGCTCTTGCGTGACGCTGATAACAACGCCTGCTGGATGGCGTCGACCATGGTTTCCCGGTCGATCCCTTTTTCCTTTTCGTAATACTCAAAAAGCGTTAGAAGCTCGCTAGTCATTTTTATAAGTTTTTCTTTCCGACAAAAAAGGGCGGGAACCTACAGTCCACGCCCAACTTGATCCCAAAAAGAAATTTGGTTGCGTCAGTGCTTAGTCTTCGCAGATTGGCACCATAACGGTATTGCAAAGGGTCGCAACCAGTTTTGAACTTAGAATTCTCCAACTTCTCCACGATCCTTTTTGATGCCGCGGGAACCCTCTTTGAGCTCCGCGAATCCGTTGGGCAAGGCTACGCGAAAGTTGCAACCGAGTTTGATTTGGAACTCTGTCCTGATTTGACCGAACTCGCCTTTCGCAAGCATTTCCGGGCGATGCCATCTCCCTACCCTAGCGAATCAACCGATCCAGAACAGGATTGGTGGTCTGAGCTGGTCGACCGAGTCTTGATGGAACAACAGATTGAGACTCCTGGCGGCTTTTTTACCGCACTTTGGGAGCACTATGCCGCAGCCTCGACCTGGAAACTGTTTCCCGAAGTTCCCGAGGTGCTTTCAACACTTCAAGAAAAGAACATTCAGATGATTCTCGTGACCAATTTTGACGAGCGTATTTTCCCGATTCTTTCCGGGCTCGAGGTCATCGACTATTTTGGCGATGATGTGGTGACCTCAGCCAGCGCCCGATGCCGCAAACCTGAATCGGCAATTTTCCAACAAGCCGTGGCAAAGTCGTCGAATGGTCCCATTCTGCATGTTGGAGACGAACGAAAAGCTGATTGGGAAGGGGCAAGAGCAGCCGGCATCGAGGCATTTGAACTGGAACGACCGAAGAATTGCCTTCGAGATCTGATTCGCACTCAGCAGACCGAAGGCTGAACAGTAGAAATACGCCGCATCCAGTCGGATTGCCTGGGAATTGTCAGCCGATCAACACAAAGCAAGGAATCCACGCATTGATCGCTTGCGTTTTAAGGATTGTCAGACATTCTGTTTTGGCTTTTTCCCATGAAACTTGCGCTCCATCATGGTTACTCTCGCAGCACCGGCACTAAGATGACGACCTCCCGTGCGTTTGTCATCGCAGGTCCATTTTTCCATCGAGCCAGGTAGAAGCCCCCACGAAATCCAATTTCTCGAATTTTCCGCCCCGCTCGTTTCCTCACGAGCGGGGCTTTTTTTTGCCGAATCACCCCTTTGACCACCCCTGACACAACCTTCCTCGAAGAGCTCAAAAGCCTCTCTCGCCCGGTGCGAATCTTGGCGATGGGCACGTTTGTGGACCGCTTTGGAGCCTACATTTACCCATTTCTTGTGCTCTTCTTAACCGACCAGGGTTTGAGCAAGGAATCAGCCGGATTCGGAATGGCTTGCGTTGGCATCGGAGGCCTTGGCGCCGGCTGGCTGGGTGGTTACCTTTCAGATTTAATTGGAAGAAGGAAAACCATCGCCATTTCGATGATTGGCGGGGGCTTTTTCGCCATATCCCTGTATCTCGCAACCATCTACGCCACTCAACTAGGCGGATATTGGGCCACCTTTGTGGCGGCAGGTCTCTACGGATTGGTCCGTGGAATGTATCACCCGGCAAGCAGTTCACTGGTCGCTGACATTGTCCCGCCAAAAAACCGGGTGGCTGCCTTTGCGCTCCTTCGTTTTGCAATCAACCTCGGTTTCGCCCTCGGAATGATGCTCGGAGGTCATCTGGCGGAAATTTCGTTCCTGATCCTGTTCCTCCTCGATACAACGACCTCGGTCATCTTTGGCATTGCCGCCGTGTTTTTCCTGCCTCAAGGCATTCGATCCGAACGATCGCAGGCCAGCTGGATTCCTGCCCTTAAGGTGATGAAAGGTTCCAGAGCATTCCTTCTCGTTTTCATCAATGCGGGGATTCTTGCAATTGTGTTCGTTCAGATGGGATCTTCGTTTGCAGTCCATCTTCGGGACGGGAATTACGGGTTGAAACTCTATGGGTGGCTCATGGCATTCAATGGGCTTTTAATCGTGTTTCTCGAAATGCCAATCAGCGCCTGGACTCGGAGATTTTCCGCTCCACACATGATTGCCCTGGGATCGCTGCTCGCCGGGCTCGGTTTCGCGACCAATGCCTTTGCGGTGACCTGGATCGGCTTCTCGTTGGCGATGTTTACGTTCACTGTCGGGGAGATGATCTCGATGCCTGTGCAGGGCGCCTACGTCTCCCAACTCGCGCCAGAATCGATGAGGGGACGCTTCAACGGGGCGATCGGTTTCGCCTGGTCCGGGGCCAATGTTGTCGGCCCGATCCTTGGCTTGTGGCTACTCGGCTTAGGATTCGAAGTCCTTTGTCTCACGATTTTCTGCCTGAACACGGCGAGCGCATTGATGCTAGTCCTCCGGCCAACCACCGCCCCCGCCCCCCAACCGAGCCAAGTCGAGGGTTAGGCAGGTTTTCGGGAAAAGTGTGGCATTTCCTTCGAATTTGTTAGACAACTCTTTGTGACTTTTTCGGCCATTTCAAGGGTCCAACAGGGCGGTGACGTGTTTTTACTTTGGAATGATTGACAAAGTCACCATCGGCCAGCTAGCTTTCGGGTCCCTTTCCGCGGAGCTCCAGTTGTTGCAAGGCCTGCGGAAGGGGAAATCACGATAACGACCATCCCCACACAGCCTTGTATTCCAACCAAGAATTCCTCCTTACCCTGCTGCAAGAGAATGGGTCCGTAGATCAGTCGCTACTTGATCTCGCATCACAGCATCGACGGAATGTTGAGACTCCAGTTCAGACTCTCTTGAGGATTGGGCAGCTTACCGAAGAAACGGTCGCTCAAACTCTGGCGTTCGCCTCAAACATGGAGACCGTCGATCTCAATCAGTATCCGATTGATGAGAATGTCGTTAAAATTGTCACGGCAGCCGACTGCATCCGCTACCGGATGCTTCCATTGGCGTTTGATGGCACGAATTTGATCGTGGCGGTTGGCGATCCCATGAATATGGAGACCCTTGACAGTCTCCAACACGTCCTTCCCTACCCTCCCGAGTTTGTCTGTGCCCAGATTGGCCAGATCAACAAATGCATCGCGGACTACTTTGCCGGCGAGATTGACGGAGAACTCGCCAAGCAGATCGACACGAATGCAGTTTCGGTAAAGGGAAACATGGATGAGGGCGCTCCCGTGTCTGGTGAAGATGCGCCCATCATCAACTTGGTAAACCAACTCTTGGCGGATGCCTTCCAAAACCGGGCCAGTGACATTCACGTCGAGCCACTGGAGAAAGAGGTTCGAATTCGTTATCGGATTGACGGTGCGCTTCATCACATGGCCAGCCACCCGTCGAAGCTCCTCCCGTCCATCGTCGCCCGGATCAAGATCATGACCGGGTCGATGTCGATCGCGGAAAAACGAATCCCCCAGGATGGACGAATCCAAGCCAACATGGGGAATCGGGAACTGGATTTGCGGGTAAGCACGATCCCGACCAGTTGCGGAGAATCCATCGTCATGCGGATTCTCGATAAGAACTCCCTGTTGCTGGGCCTTCCCCAACTTGGATTTTTCACGGACGACCAGGAAAACTTCGATCGCCTCATTCGCCTTCCTGACGGGATTATCCTCGTAACCGGACCGACCGGTTCCGGTAAAACGACGACGCTTTACGCCTGTCTGAACGAGATCAACAAGCCTGACCGCAAGATTATCACGGTTGAGGATCCGGTCGAATACCAGCTCTCCGGAATCAACCAGGTGATGGTTAAGGAGGACATCGGCATGACGTTCCATGCCGCGCTTCGCTCCATTCTGCGGCAAGCACCCAACATCATCATGATTGGTGAGATTCGCGACCTGGAAACCGCAACGATTGCCATCAACGCCTCGCTCACCGGTCACCTGGTCTTCTCGACACTCCACACGAACGATGCGCCTGGAGCTGTCGCTCGATTGGAAGACATCGGCGTAAAACGGTTCCTGATTTCTTCGGCGGTGCGTTCGATCATGGCGCAACGCCTGGTCCGCCTCCTTTGTGACGAATGCAAAAAGCCGGGAGGATTGACCGATTCCGAGATGAGGCGACTCAATTTGGATGCGCAGCAGGTTGGTCACGCAGACGTCCGAGTCCCCGGCGGTTGCCGGGAATGTCGAAATACCGGTTACCGGAGCCGGAAAGGGATTTTTGAAATTCTCAACATCACTGATGACATCGCCAGAATGATCAATGATGACCTAACCACGACACAGCTTCGAAAACGGGCACGGGAACAGGGAATGCGAACCCTTCGCGAGGACGGAATTCGAAAAGTCCTCGCTGGAATCACCTCAGCGTCAGAAATCGTGCGTGTAACCATGGCAGACAGCGATTGATCATCCCCACCACTCCCCACTTTCGAAGAGCAATTTTTTCATGAACGCACCTACCATTATCGACCTCCTGATCAGCCGCGATCTCATCGACGCCGCTCAGGGTGAAGACATTCTCAGCCAGTCCATGGGCTCGGAGAAGAGTGTCGTCGAAATCGTTGAAGACTATGGAATCCTCAACGCGGATGCCCTCTACAACATGATTGCGGAGGATATCGGCGGGGTCTATTTCGACCTCAGTGAGTTTGAGCCGTCCGCCCAGATTCTCGGGATTATTCCTCCCGGCACCGCCCGTCTTCACGAGGCATTCCCGATCCAGTTCGACGAGACCGCGCTTTACGTGGCCTTGGCGAACCCTCTCGACCCCAACGTGGTCGACGATCTCCGCTTCACCTTGAATCAGGAAATCCGGGTGGTGGTGGCGAATCCCGCCCGAATTCGGGAGCTGATCAACACCTTCTATGCTGACGCCGGCCCCTCGGACATCAACGACGTACTTTCCGAGCTGGGCAGCCCTGGCGGGGATCTTTCCGCCGATGACCTCGAAGCTGAAGCCAACTCCGCCCCGATCATTCGCTACGTTGACCTTGTGCTCCTGCAGGCAATTAAGGAGCGAGCCAGCGACATCCACTTCGAGCCCTTCGAAGATGACTTCAAAATTCGATACCGGGTTGATGGTGCGCTCTACGAAATGGCGCCTCCGCCACAACACCTTCAACTGACCATTTCTTCTCGGATCAAAGTCATGGCCAACCTCAATATTGCGGAACGCCGAGTTCCCCAGGATGGCCGGATTATGATGACGATCGCGGGGCAGGCGGTCGATTTGCGGGTTTCGACTCTTCCGACCCAGTTTGGAGAATCGATCGTGCTTCGTGTTCTTGACCGGAGTTCCGTAAACCTGGATTTGGAGAATCTGAATCTACCGGGTTATGTTTCGGAATACATCGAGGAAACGATTTTGAAGCCGAATGGCATCTTCATCTGCACCGGACCCACCGGTGCCGGAAAGACCACCACGCTCTACGCCTGCCTCCGGAAGATTAACACGCTCGATACCAAGATCCTGACGGCCGAAGACCCGGTTGAGTACGACATTGATGGAATTATCCAGGTTCCAGTCCAGGAAGCCATTGACCTCACCTTTGCACGCGTCTTGCGGGCCTTCCTTCGCCAGGACCCGGACCGGATTCTCGTCGGGGAGATGCGCGACCTGGAAACCGCCCAAATTGCGATTCAGGCATCCCTGACCGGTCACCTGGTATTCTCAACCCTTCATACCAATGATGCCCCCGGAGCGGTGACCCGACTCGTCGATATGGGTTGTGAGCCCTTCCTGGTGGCAGCAACGATGGAGGGAGTGCTTGCCCAGCGCCTGCTGAGAACCGTGTGTCCCGACTGTCGTGTTCCGTATCAACCGACCGAAGCCCTTCTCGGAAAACTCGGCCTCAAACCGCACGAGATCGGCAACAACCAATTCTACACCGGCGCAGGTTGTAATACCTGTAACGAAACCGGCTACAAAGGGCGCCAGGGCCTTTTTGAGTTGCTGGATATGAGTGATCCCTTGCGGGACTTGGTGACGCAGCGAGTCGGCACGTTGGTTCTCAAACAAAAAGCCGTGGAAATGGGAATGAAAACGCTTCGGGAAGATGGCCTGCGCTGTATTTTTGAGGGCATCACCACGATCGAAGAGGTCCTCAAATACACTTAAGAGACATTTTCCGCCGCGAACCGAGATCTGATTTCCGCTGAAATTGCACCATTTAACCCGTTGCAATCTTTCAGGTCATTCTGAATTTATCCCGGAATATCATTTACTTCCTGCTAGGACATTTTGTATTTTTCACTGTAAATACCTCTAAATCCCGGAACTAGACACCCATGCCCAATTTCGAATACATCGCCCTCGACGCGAAAGGTCAGGAAACGACTGGCACCATTTCAGCGGCAAACGAGGCGGATGCCTATACCCAACTTCGCCGGAATGGATTGTATCCCACCAAAGTTGGTGAGCAGTCGAAAGGGGGTGTCGGTGGTCAGGCAAAACGGAAGGCAAAATCAGCTCAGAAAAAGCGTGCCGCCGGTCGAAAAAAATCCAGTGGAAGCGTTACCCAAAAGACGCTGATGCTTTTTACCCGGCAACTTGCGACTCTGGTCGATGCCGGCCTGCCCCTCCTCAAAGGATTGACGGTCCTCGGTGATCAGGAGAAAAACCCCAACATGCGAAGCGCCATCAACACCCTGGCGGACAGCGTCCAAACGGGTTCGACGTTTTCGGAAAGTCTTGGGCAGCACCCAAAAATCTTCAACAAGCTCTACGTCAACATGGTGAAGGCTGGTGAGCTTGGTGGTGTCTTGGAAGTGGTCCTTAATCGACTCGCGGAATATCAGGAAAAGGCCCAAAAACTGAAGAACAAGATCGTCGCCGCGATGGTGTATCCGGTCATCGTGATGATTATCGCGGTCGGTATCATTATTTTCCTGCTTACTTTCATCGTTCCCAAGTTTCAGAAGATTTTTGACGAAATGCTTGGCGGCAAAGCGCTTCCACCTGTGACGCAATTTGTCATCAACGCGTCCGATCTCGTACAGAACAATATCATTGTGCTGATTGGGGGTGTTCTCGTCCTTTTTGCCCTCTGGAAATTGGTGCAGGCGACCAAAGGCGGTCGGCGCGTGATTGATCAGCTCAAACTCAAGATTCCCGTATTTGGGCCGGTTCAACAGAAAACGGCCATTGCGCGGTTTTCGCGCACGCTCGGAACCCTCGTCAGCAGTGGTGTGCCCATTCTTCAGGCCTTGAACATTACTCGCGACACGGCCGGAAACGTGGTGGTGTCCAACGCGATTGACAAGGTTCACGAAGCAGTTCGCGAGGGTGAGTCGATCGTTCATCCACTGGAGGCAAGCCGAGTTTTCCCTCCGATGGTGATCAGTATGGTTCAGGTGGGTGAAGAAACCGGACAGTTGCCGGATATGTTGATGAAAATTGCCGATGTCTATGACGACGAAGTTGATACGGCGGTAGCCGGCCTTACCTCGATGTTGGAGCCAATCATGATCGTTATTCTTGCACTGGTAGTTGGAACGGTTGTGATGGCATTGTTTCTTCCACTGGTCAGCATTATCACCAACCTGCAAAACCAGGCGGGATAAAACCCAACCCCTCAGACCTCCCCTCTTATGAAAATCGTAAGCAATAGCCAACAATGCCACCGAGGATGGACGCTCACGGAACTTCTCTTCGTGATGCTCATCATGATCGGACTGGCAGGATTGGTCGCCGGTTCGATTGGCCCCGTAAAAAACAGGGTGACCCGCTATCAAGCAAGTGCCCAACTCGGGATGTTGGCGACTGGATTGGCGGACTATAACTCCGAATATGGCGGTTTTCCGATCTGCGAAGACTTGGCGGATAGTGGAAACATCCTTTACAAAACCTTGTTTGGTGATTTTGACGAGTCGGGCAAACCGGACTGGCTGGCGACCGACAAAAACGATGGTGCCGTCAAAACGTTTGTCACCAAACTCCAGCCCCACCCCAATGTTCTAGACTCAGATCCCGAGACGCTCCCTCAAGGAACGACCTATGTTCTGGATTTGGATAATGGGCTTACGGTCGTGGATCCGTGGAATATGCCTCTGGGCTACATCAACTTCCGGAAAGGCCAGAATTCGCAGGTTCCGAACGGTGGGGGTGCCAAGAATCCCACCTACGACCTCTGGAGTTTCGGCAACGACCAGTCTTTCAAGAACGAGGCGACGTGGATCACCAATTGGTAACGCGCAGATCGGGTAAGGCGTAACGAATTTCGAGCTTTTCGAATGTCGGCCAAGCGGTTTCCGCTCCCTACGAATAGCTTTTTCGCATGTGGCTGGGAAGAATGTCCAATTCTTCCCGGTATTTGGCGACGGTTCTGCGGGCAATCTTGATTCCCTTTTCCTCGAGCGCCTTTACGATCGCCTGATCGCTGAGAGGTTTGTGAGGATCTTCTTCCGCTACAATTTCCGCGATCGTATCTTTCACGCTCGTGTTCGCGACACTCTCGCCACTGTCGGTCTGGTAACCAGTGGTAAAGAAGAACTTCATATCGAGAACACCCTGAGGGGTCGAAATAAACTTCCCGGCAATGGCACGACTGACCGTCGTCTCGTGAACGCCAACGGCTTCCGCCACTTGCGCCATGTTCATGGGATGAAGATGCGCACGACCTTTGTCAAAGAAATCGACTTGTCGAATGACAATTTCTCCGGCGATCCGGCGGATGGTGTCCTGCCGTTGCTGGATGCTTTGAATTAAACTGCGACCGCTCCGAATCTTATCCTTGATGTAGCTTCGAACCTCCCGTTGGTCCCCTTTTTCCGCCATCATGTCCTTATAGGTGTTGCTGATTCGCAACCTGGGAACCTGTTCGTTGTTCAACCGGATCTGATAGTTCCCGTCCTCATCGACTTCGACGAAAACATCCGGAGTGATAAAGCGATTATCTCCACTCTCGAAGAGTCGCCCCGGCTTGGGATCCAGCCGGCCGATGGTTTCCGCCGCCTGACTCACCTGCTCAGCAGTTACGCCCAGTTTTTTGGCAATCTGCGGGAAACGGCGCTTCGCAAGATCTGGGAGATGATCGTTGATAATTCGGTATTCGAGCCCAAACGGCTTTCCGCTGCGTTCAAGCTGGGCAATCAGGCATTCCCCCAGAGATTCCGCCCCTACCCCGGCAGGCTCAAAGGACTGGATAATGCTCTTGGCATTTACCAGGTCTTCCAGCGGGATTCCATTGCTTAAACTTAGTTCCTCAACCCCAATTTGGAGAAAACCGTTCTCGTCAAGATTGCCGATCAACATCTCCGCCATGCTTCTTGCCGGCTCCTCAATCCCCTCGGTGCTCAATTGCTCCAGCAAGCTCTCCTGAAGGGTTACCGGTCGGACCAGCGAGTCGAACATAAATTGGCGTTTTTCCTCATCGGCGGCGCTGCGTTGACTGACCTTGCGCGATTGGGCCATGTACTCCCGCCACTCATCGTCCATTTGCGAAAGCTTGGAAAACTCCTCCTCAAACCCCTCATCGTCTTCGTTGAGATTCTGATCCTCAATCGAAATATCGGAAGTTTCATCCTCCAGGACCGGATTCGCGTTCAACTCCTGTTGGACCAAAGTACGCAGCTCCAAAGTGGCAGCCTGCAAGATCTGCAGACTCTGCTGCATTTGCGGGGCGAGCTTCTGGGATTGTTTGAGCTCAGGCCGTTGAGAGAAGCCGGTTGATGACATTAAGGAAAGGTTGTTCGCAGATTCAACATATCTCAAGCATTTTTCGGGCCAACCTTACCAAAAAACATCCCTTGCGGACTAAACGGGATGATAGAGTATTCAATAATGTTTAATTCGTTCGATCCGGAAGACCCCCTTTCAGTAACCAAAACGGATGATCACTTTATGGGGGAGGCTCTCCGGCAAGCTCAGCTTGCGTACAAGGCCACAGAAGTGCCGGTTGGAGCCGTAATTATCCATGAAGGCCGGGTCATCGCACGGGGCTACAATCAGGTTGAACTCCTCAAGGATGCCACGGCTCATGCTGAGATGCTCGCCCTGACTTCCGCTCAATCCGCAATCGGTGACTGGCGGTTGACCGACTGTGACCTCTTCGTGACCAAAGAACCATGTCCCATGTGCGCCGGGGCCATTGTCCATTGCCGGATCAGACGAGTCATCTTCGGTTGTTCTGACGCCAAGGGAGGCGCTGCAGGTGGGCTCCTCAACTTGCTACAGGAGCCTTCTCTAAACCATCAGAGCGAAATTACCCCCGGTGTCCGAGAAGAAGAGTCTGTCGCCATGTTGAAGTCGTTTTTCGCAGAGGCACGCCAGCGAAGCAAGGCCGACAAGGGCCAACCTCCTTTTACGTCGGCAAACTAAACCGGAGCCGGCGGCAACGACGCCAACGGAGTTGCTTTTTCCCGCAGTTCCTTCACAAAGCGGTTCTTTTTGTCCACCAAGATCGCCTTTGGCTCGATTGGTTTTTCAGAAAAACAAAAACCGATAATGATGATTTCCTCTCCTGCGTTGATCAAGTGAGCGGCGGCACCATTCATCCCAATTCGCCCACTCTCCCTTTCACCTTCGATCACGTAAGTCTCTAATCGCGCACCGGAAGTGTTGCTGACGACCAATACTTTTTGACCTGGCCAGAACCCTGCGCGTTCCATCAGGTCCACGTCAATGGTGATGCTACCCACGTAGTTGACATCCGCCTCAGTGACGGTGGCTTGGTGAATTTTGCCTTGGAGTACTTCGCGAAACATCAAAAGATGCAGTTTGAGATGAAAAACAAGCATTACGGTCCAATCAGATGCTGGTGAAATCAACTCTTAAGGGCAATGCTGACACAGGTGAGACATCAAGCACTGCTTTTCGGCCCCATCAAAGTAGTTCTTCGATTTTGGACCCAACGGCTTCTGCGGCAACTTCCAGGGAATCCGAACCACGCAGCGAAACCACCCTCAATCCGCCGCTGATGCACTTGGACCACCCTAGATCTGAGTTCTCGGCTCTGAAAAACGACTTGGAAGCCCCCAACCTCAAGAGGGCAACATTCCCCGCATAGGATTCATCGAGATGCTCTTCGTCGAGCAGATACTGAATTCTGGCGAGCTTTTTCATTTTCTTCCAAACGCCAGCCACCTGCTTGTATTTCGCAGGCACATTCGCACCAATCCCCTCCCTTTTCGACAATCCGCCAAACCACCTTCGCCCGATCGAGGCAAATCTCGGTTGAGCTTCAATGGGAATCACCAGGGGGACCTCTCGACCACCTTCCCGCAGTTGGCGCGCCATCTCGACTGCAACTCTCCCGCCAAAACCGATTCCGCCAATCGAAACCGGCCCATCCCCAATTTGGGTTTGGATTTCAGACGCATAGTGCCTCGCCATGGAGCGAACGTCTCCGAATTCCTCAAAACCGCTCAAAGCGCGACTCGCAACGGCAAAAACCGGCCTCTCCGGTGAAACTGATGCAGCAATCCGCGAATAAATCCCCAACGCTCCCAGCCCCAGATCATGGATGAGAACGAGAGGGACTTTGCTTCCACCTTCCCTCAGCGGGATCAACCCAGACCAGTTGGATAGAGTATCGTCATAGCTTTTCAGGAACTGGCGTAATTCTGCGATGGTTTCCCGCGACCTCACCTCTTTGATTGAGACTTTCCGCTTCAACTGGTGGGTAAACGCAACCACCATTGCGGCAAGTCCATCCAGATCTCCTCCCAGTTCCGAGAATCGGAGGGTTTGATCTGACGGAACACCGCCAAGAATCTGTCCCCAAATAACGCCAACCTCCTTATCCAGATCCTCCCGTATCCTTCGCCTTCCGGTTCCGGGGGCTCTCTTTTTCGACAAATCAGACGCTGCGGGGCTGACTTTTTCAGAAGCCGTTTCCTCCTCCACCGCAGGTGACTCCAACAGTTCCACAGGTTTGTTTTTTTCCTGCTTCAACTCGGCGAATTCCAGATTCCCGCTTGGCATCCATCTCCCGGCAGTTTTCGCGACAAACCATCGTTCCCCCTTTACCTCCACAATCGAACTCTGATCAGATTTCGATGAATCGGAATAGGCTTTGGCGATTGAGATTCCTCCAAACCACACCCTCCCCCACACGCCCAAGGGAAGAAGTTTTCCTGCCGAGTTTCGAACTTCCACCCGGGTGTTGTCCATGGGCTTGCCGAAGGACACTGGCGCCCCTGAATCACCGACTTCCACCGTATCAAAGGTGCTGGCGATTCCGGCCGTTTCCGTCTCTCCGTAGTAGGCGATCAACGTGGAATCCGGTATCCATTTCCGGAAATCCAGGACACCTTCGGTTTTCGGGCTCCCGTAAACAAACCAATGTCGCATGTTGACCAGATCCAATGCTTCCTCTTGTTGAATCGCCCTGATTAACGGTGCCAGCATCGCGTCGTCGGAAAACATTCTCGAAACCCGATTGTTGATCAGAATCCGGATCAGATTCTCAGGATGGGTGACCGTTTTTCGATCGACGAGAACCACGGGAATTCCCTCGAGAAGCGGCACCAGTAGTTCGTAAATGAAATGGTGGGAGGCTGGCGAATGGTGGGCGCAGGCAGTTTGGCCGATTCTGAAAGGGTAGACACGCCAAAACCACGCAAACCGATTGATCAAGGCTCGGTGGGAGATTTTGACGTAAGAATCATCAGACAACCTCAGAACCAAGGCCGTGGCGTCGGGCAGAATGGATACGGCACTGGCGGAATCGGAGTCGCGCTTTGAAAATGGGCGAAGCTTTTCGAGACTCAACCGCTTCGCGGGAAACTCCCTCACAACTGGAGCCGTTTGATCATGAATCCAAACGACCGGCTGGAGATCCTCAAGAATTCCCCGAACGCCATCGGTCGCCTTACTTCCGTCAATGGGAACGACCGCCGCCCCGATTTTCCATATCGCGAGAAAGCTCGCCACCAGATCAAGCGAACGTTCTGCCGATATCGCAATATTTTGGCCCGCTGAAGCCCCCATGCTCCGCAATTGAACCGCGATCTGATTCACCCGGGTATTCAGCTTGTTGTAGGAGGCGTTTCCCTGGTTATCAACCAACGCCGTGGTCGCCGGCCGAAGCTCGTATCGGGCTTCAAAAAGCTGATGAATCGTTCTTCCGCGAAAGTCGCTCAACCGCTCCGTCTCATTCCATTCCGAGAGACTTTCCCGCTCATTCTCAGTGAGAAACTCAACGTCAACAATGGGCCGGTCCGGATCAGAGGATAGCCAGGCCGCCAACGTCACGAGATGGCCCATGATGCGATTGGCGCCCCCTCTCGAGAACCGAAAGGTATTGTATTGGAGCGAAAGCCCGCTCTTTGCTGACCACGAAAAGGCGAGATCGCACCCTGCGGATGAAATTCTGGAGGCTGGGTATTCCCCAAACACGACGGACATCGCCGGACGTAACTTGGAGATATCTCTGGCTGCCATCTCCTCCAGCAACTCTCTCGACGGACTCGAACGCGAAACCAATCCGGGTTTTTCCAACAGATCCCGGAAGCTCGTCCGATGATCGAAGGTTGATTGGACGACTGCAGTGGCAGAAACAAATCCAAGAATCAAATCGGCAATCGGGTCTTCGCAGCGCGGGCGAGTCAAGGGTTGGTCCGAACTTGTCCCCATTGCTATCTGCTCGGTTTCCTGACCGTAACCGATCAACAGCGCCAAAACCAACGCCTCCCAAAGTTCGGCCAGCGAACGATTCACCTCCTCAGCAAACGCGATCATCAGTGGCTCAATTCCCGCTTCCAGCCGTCGCTCCACCTTGGCAAAGTGAAATCCATCACCCGGCTTCGCGGGGAGATCAAACGGGAGATTGATCGCGCTTTCGTCGGTGCACAGCTTCTGCTGCCAATAAGCATCGGCGACACTTTCAGAAACGATTTCAGGATTGGTGGGTAACGGACTTTCAGTCATTGCGACGCTGCATCGCGACAATTATGGACTACTGGAGTGGGTTGGATTGGCGATTGGCGGAAATTACTCACTAATGGGATGATTTTCCACCGGCAGACGAGAGTTTCGCCGGAACGGACGCGATGTGCACTCTCGCGAGGCAGGATCGCTCGTTCTTTCTTCCACTTAGACGATGATCAACCCCGATCAGTCGCGATTTTCTCCGTCACTTCCGAGGCATCTTCAAGACGACCGAAAGGAGCCAACATTGGATCAACCAAATCGGGCAAAACACAGATGTCGGGCCGGGAAATGGCACCTTCCTGAATCCAGGCAACCATCGTGGATTGGGGTCCCCCGAATGGCGCTGACTGATTTCAAATCGATTTCCAATTCGGCGTGTGTCATAGCCAATCGCAACGCAACTTCGCTCAAACGAAAGGATCGCTGCTTTCTCTCCGAACGGAACGATCACGGCAATCCAGCCATCGCTTGTCTTGAAGGCCAGAATCGCAAGAAACACCATCAGGCCAATGACCATGGAACGGCGATAGGTCACCCGAAATGCAACCTTCCGATGTCCGAGCGACGTTGGCAGCCCGGAAAATCCACTTTACCAGCTTCACGATAAACTTTAGTCACGGCTTCCTCGCGGCTCTTCCCGGACGCGACGACGGCAAGCACCCGGCCTCCGTTCGTTTCGTAGTTTCCTTCGGGATTCTTTCGCGTCCCCGCATGGTAGATGCGACTCCCCTCAACGTCCCGCAACCCTGAAATCACGTCGCCCGACCGAGACGATTCTGGATATCCGGCGGATGCCAAAATCAGGCAAACGCTCCAATCATCGGAAAAACTGATCTGATCGGGTTCGAGATTTCCCTTCGCTGCATTCAACAGGTATTGGCTGAAGTTCCCGGAAACCAAGGGCATCACGGCCTGGGCCTCCGGATCGCCAAACCGGCAGTTGTATTCCAGCATCTTGGGCCCTGCGTTGGTCAGCATCAGCCCAAAATAGAGAAACCCACAGTAGTTGAGTCCATCAGCTTCCAGTCCCTCGATCGTCGGTTTGACCACAGTTTGATCGATCTCCCGGAGCATCGACTCGTCAATCAAGCCTGTGCGGCAAGATACGGCCCCCATTCCTCCAGTGTTTGGTCCCTGGTCACCATCGCCGATTCGCTTGTAGTCCCGCGCCGGAGCAAGAATTTGATAATCCGGGCCACTCACCGCCACAAAGATCGAGATTTCGGGTCCTTCCAAAAACTCTTCCACGAGAACCTTCCCCTCCCCAAACTCACCGTTGATGAAAACGCGTTCGAGAAAGGAGTCCGCTGACGCCTCGTCTGGACAGATCGCGACCCCTTTCCCCGCGGCCAATCCATCGAACTTCAAAACCGTGGGATAGCTGGAAATGGCTTCCTTGGCAGCCTGAAAGGAATCCGCCATCGCATAACCGCCGGTCGGAATTCCATGCTTGACCATAAACTGCTTTGCAAAATCCTTACTCGCCTCAAGTTGAGCAGCTGCTTTGGGCGGCCCCCAGCAAGGCACTCCGATCGACTGACAAACTGCCGCCAGCCCCTCATCCTTCACCAGGTAACTCTCTTCACCAGCGACACATAGGTCGATGGAATTTGCGCGCATAAACTCGCCCAAGCTGCTCAATCCGTCCGCCTCAACCGGCTTCGCAATCTGAAAGATCGCATCACTTCCCGGAAATGAGTAAATCTCCGTTTCGGTTGGAGATTCATGGATTGCGGTGATCAACGCATGTTCGCGTCCGCCTTTGCCTACTACCAAAATTTTCATGATTTCACTCCGACTTCAGATTGAACCTGACTGAGCCAACGATCGTAGGGCCTTTGGTCTTCATTCTGTTCGATGAAGTTTACAAAGGCCTGGTTCACAACCCGAAAGCCACCCGGCGTCGGATAATTGCCGGTAAAATACCAGTCCCCATATTCCCTCCCCATCTCTCCGCGCATCGCCTCTTGGAGGTTCCCTATTTTCTGGAAGATCAGAACGACTTCCTTGTCCCATTCCGGATCATCCGGAGTGACCCCCTTCGCCATTGCCTTGGAAATTTCCTCAGGAGTGAAGGGTTTGTAAATTTCCTTCACGAAGTTTCGTTTCTCACACTCATCACTTTCCAGAGCGGATTTACAGGCAATGTAGGTTTCGGCAATGATGTGCCCTTGATCCGTATCGAGCAGCAGATCAATCGTGGCTGAAAAGGCGAGAAATTTCCCCAACTCGCTCATATCGATACCGTAACAGTCCGGAAACCGAATCTGAGGCGCGGTTGAAACAACCACGATTTTGCGTGGCTTCAACCGCCCGAGAATCCCGATCAAAGACTCCTTCAACGTCGTGCCCCGGACGATCGAGTCGTCGAGCGCGACCAGCGTATCCACCCGTTTAATCTGACCGTAGGTGATGTCGTAGCCGAGGGCCACCATCTCGTTGCGTCCCTTTTCGCCACTGATGAACGTGCGGAACCGCTCGTCCTTGTGAGCCAACTTCTCTCCCTTTGGCCAGGGGCGGTCGATCAACTCATCCAACATTTGTTCCGCAGTGCCTTCCTCCATCGCAGCCGCGAGATCCTTTCGCAATTGCTGGCGCCGGCGACGGTTGAGTTCATCCATCATCCCGAGGTATCCGGTTTCGGCCGTGTTGGGAATAAAGGTGAACACCGCTTCGCCAAAGCCGCCTCCAATCTCTTCCAGCACTTGATCCACGAGGGCTGCCCCCATGGCCTTCCGTTCGCGGTAAATGTCATGATCACTTCCGCGGCTGAAGTAGATCCGCTCAAAAGAGCAGGGCAAGCGCTCGCTCGGCTCCGTGAATTGTTCGATCCTGAAATCTCCTTCTTCGGTGTTTTTGATCGAAGCGACGTGACCAGGCTCCAGTTCCTGAATTTCTCCCAAAGGCTTGTCAAAAACCGTCATCAACGGAGGCCTTTCCGACGCGAAGGCGATGACCTCATCATCCACGAAATAGTGACAGGGCCGAATTCCGTTGGGATCCCGCATCACAAATCCATCGCCGTTCCCCACCGCACCGGCAATCGTGTAACCGCCGTCCCAGTCCCTCGCCGCATTCTCCAGCACTTTGCGAACGCAAAGTTCTTCGCTGATCCGGTCCGGAATGGTCGCACCGGGAAGCTCATTCTGATAGCGGTGATAAACCGCGTCGTGAGCTTGATCGAGATAGAAGCCAATATCTTCGAGCACGACCTGGGTATCGATATCCTGAAAGGGATGCTGACCGCGATTCACCATCGCCGTCTTCAATTCGCCAACATTGGTCATGTTGAAGTTCCCCAACAGCATCAAGGACTTCGTCTTCCAGTTCGATTCCCTTACTTGCGGATGGCAGAACTTCTTGTTCGAGGATCCACCGGATGTTGAATAGCGGAGGTGGCCGAACAGGTTCTCGCCACCGAACGCAAAGTAGCGCTTTACGCTTTCCGGACGGTCTTTGCTGATCTTTCCGTCTCGCTTCAGTCCACGATACTCCTTCAGGATATCGCCAAAGACGGGGCCCAACGCGTCCCGCTTCGCGGATCGCTCGTGAAACATGTAACGCTGGCCGTGGTCGACATTGACCTTACAACAGCCAAACCCGACGCCGTCATGGCCGCGGTTGCGCTGTTTTTGGAGGAGGAAGAAAAGCTTCTTCAGCCCCCAAAGTGGGTCACCGTACTTCTCGGTGTAATAGCTGTGGGGCTTGCGGAGCCTGACATAGGCAATCCCGCATTCGTGCTTGATTGGGTCGCTCATTGCGAAGGTTGAGTGGGCTGCCTCCGAATAAGTGAAAACCGCTCAACCTGCAAACGGCAATTCCAACGGAAAAATCGCTTGTTCACCCTGCGAAATCGACCCTGACCTTACCTGAATCGTTCACCTCTCCGAGATTCACGGCACCCGGCCCGCAGGACAAGGCGGCACCCGCTTGTTCTGGTGGCACGATCGCCACCCAACCGAATCCGAGATTGAACGTATTTGCGACATCGCTTTTGTCGCAATGGGCCAAAACTTTCGGCACGGCTCCCAATTCCCAGGCCGGAACCGACAAATCCGCGCCAAGGTTTCCAAAAAGACGCTCCAAATTCTCCGGCAATCCTCCTCCGGTAATGTGGGCAAACGCCCGGGCCTGAATCTCAGCCTCCTTCAGGCTTTGCACCACATCGTGATAAAGCCGCGTTGGCGCCAGCAGGTTCCGAATCTCCTCATCGCTAAACTGGGTCGCGTTTTCCCGCAGCACCCGGCGAACCAGACTCCAACCATTGGCGTGAAACCCGTCGGAGGCGTATCCGATCACCACATCTCCAATTCTGATTTGGCGGGGATCCAGCAAATTCTCTTTCTCGGCCGCACCAATACAAAATCCAGAGAGTTCGATCACTCCATCCGGAACGATTCCCGGCATTTCCGCGGTCTCTCCACCTGCCAGGATACAATCGCAACTTTCGAGATACTCCACCATTCCCGCGACAAGCCGGGTGATCTTCTTGGGCTCCAGCTTGGCAATTCCAATGTAATCCAGAAAAAGCAGCGGATCACCACCGGTCGTCAGAATGTCGTTCACACTCATCGCGACCAGGTCCTTCCCCGCAGCCTCCAAGAGGTCATGGGCGAGAAGGAGCTCCAATTTGGTTCCAACTCCATCACAACCAGTCACGATGACCGGAGCGTTGTATCCTGAAAGGTCATAACTCGCGGCGAACAACCCGAAAGCCTGATGTAATTGACGGTTCTTTTGGGTACGCTGGCAGAGCTCGCCAATATCGCCGACAATTTCAGCCGCTTCATGGATATCGACTCCCGCGTCTTTGTAAGTGAGGGACATGAGGCGAACGGAATTCATAACGCCGTAAAGTCCAGCGCGAAATCTTGGGTTGAAGTGACTTTCCGCTTCCGCCATCGGTAGTTGTGCCCGCCGAAACAGGAACATCGTTCGCGTTTTCGCTCGAATCCGAGATGTGGAAGATCAATCACGAGCGATGTGGGCTCCTGTTCGGCCCAGCTGCGGCCATTCTCCAAATCGCCCACCCGCGAATCGCGCAGGGCGTGGCCGATCACAGCGATTTCGAATTCGACACGGTTGGCCGACTCAGGCGAACCCTGGCATCCACCAATCGGATCGCATTTGGCACGATCAAGGATGCCGAACATACCAAAGAACGGCTGAAAAGCGTCCACCAGCAGGTTCAGGGAAGAACTTCGGATACCATGGAAGGTCCACCAAGCTATTCTGCCTTTGAGCCCGACTTATTGCTATGGGTTCTCGGGACGTTGATCATGGCGGCGCTTCAAGGCCATGAACTCGCGCGAGGTCCTCTCCCCGCCGACCGGAAGGATGGCTTTTACCATGATATGCGTAGATTCGGCACCTATTTTGGGTTGAAGAAGGACTTTGGCCCCTCCGACTTCAGGGCGTTTCAGGATTACTACCAAGAGATGCTGTCCGGAGATTTACTTGGCAGCCACCCTCTCTGCGAGAAATTGACTCACTCAATCGTTTACCCCGAGGACTCGCTGGAGACCAAGGTTCTCGGTCAGGTTTTGGCCTTTCTCCCCATTGAGACTCTCCCCGCTGACCTGCTCCCACGCCTGGGCCTGGCATCAACTCGTTCGACAAGGATCAAATTTCGCTTCC
Organism: uncultured bacterium; assembly: GCA_963977015.1. Classification (GTDB taxonomy): domain Bacteria; phylum Verrucomicrobiota; class Verrucomicrobiia; order Verrucomicrobiales; family DEV007; genus JBCDHN01. The sequence continues at coordinate 367,545 of CAXBMO010000003.1, forward strand.
TGAAAAAACTTCTCCCATCTATTTATACGGCAATCCCGAAGATACTTCGCTTGTATCCAGAGTCGCAAGAACGCCTGAAACGCGAACACGAGCCCCAATCATTTCGAACATCCCATCCTACCAAATGACCAAAAGCCCTATGAACCGCCTCCTTTGCCTGTTCCTCTCCCTCACTCCGTGGCTCGCCTCAGCGGAATGGACCCAATTCCGTGGATCCGGCGGGCAGGGACATGTCGAAGAAGGTGCACAGCTTCCCCTGGAGTGGAGTGCGGAGAAAAACGTGACTTGGCGGGTGGATCTCCCAGGCAAAGGGTGGTCTTCACCGATCGTCCATCAGGGAAAAATTTACCTCACCGCAGCCATCGCGGAAACCCGTGACCAGGATCGCACAGGGGTAGACCGCTCCTTGGTTACCATCGCTCTCGATGCCAAGAGTGGCGAAATCCTCTGGCAAACCCAGGTCTTTCAGCAAGACGGCGCACGGGAGGCAAGGATCCACAAGAAGAACAGCCATGCCTCCTCCACTCCAATCATTGCCTGGGATCATTTGTTTGTTCACTTTGGCCATCAGGGAACCGCCTGCCTCAACCTCGACGGTAAAGTCTTGTGGACAAACCAAGACCTGACCTACAAGCCCGTTCACGGAAATGGGGGCTCACCAATTGTGGTGGGCGACAAGCTCATTTTCAGCTGTGACGGTCCGCCAGATCCTTTCGTGGCGGCATTACACGTCAAAACCGGTCGCGTTGCCTGGAAAACCCCACGAAACACCAAAGCGAGTAAGAAATTCTCGTTCTGCACCCCAATCCTCCTGGACGTTGACGGCCGTAAAGAGGTCATCCTTCCGGGAAGCGGTAGCGTCTTTGCCTACGACCCACAAACTGGTGCAGAGTTGTGGCGATCGGGTTACGGTGAGGGCTATAGCGTTGTGCCTCGACCGGTCTTTGGACATGGGCTGATTTTCGCCAGCAGCGGTTACGACCGCCCAGCGATCTACGCCGTTCATCCCGGCGGAAGTGGGGATGTTACCAAGTCCCATATCGAATGGGCACACACCGCAAAAGGCGCCCCACGCAACGCTTCGCCACTCCTTGTTGGTGATGAACTCTATCTTTTCGACGACAAGGGAATTGGTAGCTGCCTTGACGCAAAAACGGGTGACGTTCACTGGCAGGAACGTGTCGGAAGCGACATGTCAGCATCGCCGATCCACTCCAATGGCAAAATCTATGCTCTCGATGAGCAAGGCACGACCTACGTAATTGAGGCCGGGACGGATTTCAACCTGCTCGCCGAAAATGCATTGGAAGAACGGACTCTCGCGTCTTTCGGGGTTGATGGAGACGCGCTACTCATTCGGACCGAAACCGGGCTATTTCGGATCGAGGAGCGTTAGACGCCTTCCTACCGAACAAAATACGTGTAGTGGGCTGAGACGGTGGAAACAACCCCCACTCCACCCACCAGAAAAAGGCCCAGCCCCGTCGCAATTGCCGGAAGACAGTCCACTCTCCGCAACATTGCCAATCGCACGGGTGAAGCGATCGCCACAGCCAACGCGATTCCCACGAAGAGCAATTGCGCCGCTCCCCCAATCAAAAAGCCGACAATCCCAATTCCCAACGGCGTCAAAACTCCGACACGGAACCAAGGGCCATCTTCAGCCAGTTGAGTTGCCACCATCAGCATCGCTCCGGAAAGCCCCAGAAAGACGGAAAGAACAGCGACGATCGAAAGCAAGAGCTCGGGCCAGGTGATGAAGTCCATAGAAGGATTGGAAACTATCGATTCGTCTCGTTGCGTCTAGTCAGAATGGTTCAAATCTCACCGATTTCCCTGGCTGCAGATTCCACACGCTCATCCCGTGAACTTCCGCGGATTTGCATTATGATGAAAGGGAGATTTCCGTCAGGCTCATGCAATCCAACGAGATCATCGTTTATGACAATGTAGATGAGTGCCCCTACCTTCCGAAAACGATGGCTCGGATGCCGCTTCGTCGACCGACGAAGAAACTAACAGGCCCCCAATTCGATCAACGAATGTTCGAGGGTGACCGCCGCTACGGGCGCTTTCTCTATCGAACGGCCTGTGGCGACTGTCAGGCTTGCGAGCCAATCCGAATTTCGATCAGGGATTTTAAGCCGAACAAAACTCAAAGACGCACCCTGACCCGAGGAAACGCTCAATTTTTAACCGTGGTTCAGACTCCAGTGGTCGATTCCGAACATGTCGCCCTCTACAATGACCACAGTGATCGGAAGGGGCTGAATTCGCACTCCAAAACGACAAGCGCCTACGACTACAAGATGTTTCTTGCCGATACGTGCTGCGATACGTTCGAGTTTTCCTACTACCACGAAGGGAAACTGATTGGCGTCTCCATAGCGGACCGGGGAAGCACCTGTCTTTCTGCGGTTTATTGCTTTTACGACCTCGACTTCGCGAAACTCAGCCCCGGAACCTTCTCCGTGCTCAAGCAGATTGAGAAGTGCGCGGATTGGAATCTAGAATTTCTATATCTTGGCTACTACGTCGCGGAGAATGCTCACATGAACTACAAGGCTTCGTTTTACCCTCACCAACGCCTGATTGACGGCGAATGGAGGGAATTTAAGAAAAATTAGAATGCGGAGCTGTCCATGATCAGTCCTAATTGGACTTTCACGTTCCCTTTTCGTAAACTGACAAAACCAACCATGCGCCGAAGGACAAAAACCGTACTATGGATGTTCGCCATCCTGGTGCTGCTCGTGGGTTGGGCCGCCTACTACGTCCAGGATAAAGGCTTTACCCATCAGTGGCGCGACATGATCATGTCGGAGTTCGAAAAGCGCGGGGTTCATGCGACCATTCGCCGCCTGAATCTCGACCCCTTGCGGGGGTTGATCGCCCGCGACGTGGCCGTGTATGAGGATCCCGAACACAAGATTCTCTTGATGTCGATTTCCCAGATCGCGCTCGATATCGATCCCGTTAAGCTCCTGTCAGGCAGCCAATCGATGCGAGCATTCGAAGTTCGCAATGCCCAGGTCACCATTCCTCTCGATCCGCAACGCAAACACAAGGGCGAGCAACTGAAACTCGACAATCTGAGTGCCCGGACACTGATGAGGCCCGACCACATCGAGATTGTGCGGGCCCAGGCGATCCTTGAGGGACTTGAGGTCAGCGTTTCCGGTTCGCTTTTTAGGCCGGGCGACGTTCAGGAAACACCTGAGAAGGAAGCTGAAGACAAAAAGGAACCTGCGGAGGTCAAACCAACCGATAACAAAGATCACCTCAAGATTCTTCGGGATCGTCGCCAATCCATTGCCTCGGTCCTGGATTATCTCAAACGCTTCGAGTTTTCTGACGAAGCCAAGCCCACTCTGGAAGTGCGGGTGGATGGGGACATGGCCAACCTTCCTGAGTTGCGGGCGGCGGGAGATTTGAAGTCCGGGCCATTCCGCTATGCGGGTCATTCCAATGAGGCTGTTCACGCTCAATTTGAGTGGGCAAACGAGCGGCTCATCGTTCACGAGCTCAACCTCGAAGATCGATTTGGGAAGCTGCTTTCGCGGATGGAATACGATCCCAGCGAAAAAATACTCGGGTTCTCGCTCAAAAGCTCGACCGACCTTCACGGACAACTTTCGGCAGCTTTCCGTGCCCCCCGCTTGGGGGAAGTCGTCTTTTATCGCCCTCCCCTTATCGAAGCCAGCGGCACCTGTCGGCTCGATGGGGAGTTTTCGTGGGAAAATATGCCGCTCGACATCATCGGCAGCGTCCGGTCCGACCACCTGACCAGCCGCGGCGTGATTTTTGAGGCGATGAGTTTCGATTTCAGCGCAAATGGACGCGAGCTGTACATCCGCAATGGGCGGATTGAACACAAAACCGGCGTCCTGGATTGTCACATTTTACGCGACTCCAATGGTGTCCGTTTTCGATCAACGGCTCAGCTCGACCCCACCATTTTCAAGCCCTTCGTCAGGCTGAAGGGAAATGAGAACTTCCTGAACCGTTGGTCTTTCAACAACGATTCCGGAATTTACATCAAGTTTCAGGGAAACGGCCCATCGCTGGATCCCACTACCTGGTCCAGCACCGGGGTGATTGATCTGCGAAATTGCCAACTCAATGGACACCCCATCAGCGAGTTGCAATGTGAACTGCAATTTGAGGGCAACGTCCACGAATACAGGAACGTCGTGATCAGTCGTCCCGAAGGCTCCGTCACCGGTGAACACATCATCTTCGATCATGGCTCCCAAACTTGCTACCTGGAGGATGTCGCCGGAAAAGTGCTGCCGGTTCACGCCGTGGGTTGGTTTGCGCCAAAAGCAGCCCAACAGCTCCTGGTCTACGATTTTGCCGAGCCGCCGGAATTCTCGATTGAGGGAACGATCGACTGTCGGCCCGGCTCCGAACTCGCCCGGTCCACCGCGCGGCACGATTATGAATTCTCCTTCAAGAGCGATGCCGATGCGAGTTACGAACTCTTTGGTCAGGTGATGCAATTGTCCGCTCCATCCGGCACGGTCCAGATTAAGGAGAACTCCATCCTGCTCTCAGATTTCAAGACCGGCACACTCGGAGGCGACATCTCGGCATCGGTCGTTCTGACAGACATCCATCGTGTGATCGGGTATGAAGTCGACCTCGGTGTCAACAACATCGATTTCCGCCAATTGGCAGAACTCTACAGCAGTTACAAGGAGACGGAAGGCCATCTCAGCGGCACGATGAGATTTGAAGGAAAGGGAATCGGCATTGAGCACCTCAAGGCCACCGGTTCGGCTGTGATTGTCGATGGAAACGTTTTCTCGATACCGGCCTTTGGCCCTCTCTCCAAGCCGATTCAGGAAGTTCTTCCCAAACTTCATGGCGATTTTTCCGTCGCCCGCGAAGCCAATCTCGCGTTTGAGATCGCCGATTCGAAGTTTTATACCCGCGACTTTCAGGCCAAGACCAATACCTTCCAGATGAAGGGGTCCGGCTCCGTCGATTTGGTAACCCAGGAGTTGGACTTTGAGGCCGGTCTCAACCTCAGGGGCGCCCCGGGTCTGCTTTTTGCTCCGGTCGCGAAATTGCTGGTTTTTAAGGGTGAGGGCAGTGTATCCCAGCCCACTTGGCGAGCCAAAAATATGCCGGGGATGGTCACCAACAAGGCCTTGAAAGAATTGGGCGACATCACCGAGAATGCACTGCGAAAAGCCGGCGAGCTCCATTTGGGCCCTGATAAGGACCGGAAGGACGACCCGGAACGACGCGACCGATTCCGAAACAAAGCCGAGAATCCAACCGATTGACCGGTCGGCAGCTTCAGGGCGCCACCGGGCGAAATGGCCATTCGGGAGAACCTTTGGGATCTGGAAGCGAAGGGCTTTTTCCCAACGCGAAATCCTCCGGCTGCAGATCCGCATTTTTCCAATAGTCGGGTTCCCTGATAAACCCAAAAAAGCTCGGATAGAAAGGATCCGCGTATGCCACATCGGCTTCTTCCGGCACTTTGACTCCAGTTAAATGAAGAGCCGCGTTCACAATCAACCGACGGAGGTCCTCACTGACGAGATCAACCGCAGCACCTGCGGTGGTGCAGAAGGAAGTGCCTTCGGTACCGCCGGGAGACACATAGGGGTGAAGCCAAGCAAAGGCTTGCATGGGATCGTTCTTCGGACCGGAAACCATTGGCGACTTGGGATCCAAGCTTTCGGTTACCGCGCCTCTCATCAGAATAGTGTCTACATCAGTCAGATTTTTGACGCCATAAACATCGCTTGGCGCGAAAACATCTTCGACGCCACGCAAAATCGGATGGTCCGCATTCGCTCTTTCGATCACGCCTCTCGCCCCTTGGCGCTTATGAACACCATGGTGATTCACCCACTGTTCTCCCAGCACTTTTCTTCCCCATTCTCCATATCCAATGGAGTCCCCAAATTTATTTCCGCCATTGAACGCGTGCGTCGCCGTACGAATTCCAATAATGGGCTTCCCAGCGTCCATATATTGCGTGAGGTAGACAGCCTGGTCGGCATCAGGACGGCGGAACCGCGTTCCAATGATCATCAAATCCGCACTAACCAGGGCATCCAGCCCTCGCAGGCCCGTCGGATTGTTCGGATCGATATACCGTCCATCTTCGCTCATGGAAAACACCACCGTGCATCGATAGCCAAACTTTTGGCTGAGGATTTTCGCCAACATCGGCATCGCCTCTTCGGAGCGATATTCCTCGTCCCCGGCGACCAAAACGACATGCTTTCCGGAACCGGGCCCGCTCGCTCCTGGTTCAATCACCAAGGTGCCTTTCGCGTTCGACGTCACGGTTGCTTCACCATCGGTTTTTGCGGTCCAGTAAATCTGGTCGTCGACCAAGTCTTGATAGTAGTTCTCCAGCTTCTTGGCCAATTGATCCAACGGCGCTTCTGGTGACGCCAGCTTATCCTCTGATTCATCGACATCCGAAACCAGGTTGTAGATCTCGAAGGAATCGAAGGGAGTCGATCGAATCAACATTTCGTCCTTTGAGGTGAGAAATTCCCGTCGCCCAAGATCTTTGAGACGGCCAAGAATCTTCCAATCCCCATCACGCAGCGCAACGCGGGATTCGTTGAGTGCGTTGTAATAACACCAGGCCAGCGGCTTCTCCCGCTTAACCGCTTTCCCCGACAGCGCAGGCAAAAAATCAGCACCATCCAACTCCAGGCCTTCCGGAACTTTTCCGCCGGCCAACTTCGTGAAAGTCGGAAGAAAATCCAAGGAACAAACCGGAGTCTTCACGGTTTGTCCGGCTTTGATCTTCTCGGGCCATCGCATGATACCCGCCACGCGATATCCCGCTTCGTGGGTATGTAGTTTCATGCCTCGAAGTTCTCCAGGCACACCGTAACTCCGTTTGGCGGATCGATACCGATTCAGCGTTTCCGGACCATTGTCTGAGGTGAAAACGACCAACGTATTGTCCCGATAGCCAAGAGCTCCCAACTCAGCCAGGAGTTTGCCTGTGGCCAAATCCAAGTTCTCGACATTGGCGAAATACTGAGCCTCGTCTTCATTCTTCGCCACCTTTTGATACTTGGCGACGAGATCCGGAGGGGACGCGACGGGCTCATGCGGTTCATGAAACGCCATGTAGAGAAAGAAGGGCTTCTCCTTGTCCGCCGAATGGTGCTCCCGCAGCCAACCAATTGCTTCATCAGCCACAATCTGGCAGGCATAGCCATTGATCGGACCGACCTGCTCACCGTTCCTCACAAAGTTCACCGGGTTTTCGTGGGATGGAGCTGCATTGTTCTGCGTGGCAAACCAATGATCGAAACCAAAGTCTCCGGGCTGCGGTTGCCCTGGGTCGTTGAACTTGCTGTTGCAATGCCATTTCCCGCTCATGCAGGTCGCATAACCCGCATCTTTCAAAACTGCGGCGATGGTGACCTCATCTTCCCGCATGTGGGCCATCGTGCGATCATGGCGCTTCTCATTGTAAGGCGGAATCCAATCATAAATTCCTGCCCGGTTTGGCGTTCTTCCCGTCAACAGTCCAACCCGGGATGGCGAACAAACGGGTGCTGCGGAATAGAAATCGGTGAAGCGAATTCCATCACCCGCCATTTGATCGAGATGCGGAGTGCGGGTATGCGGGTGCCCATAACAGGACAAATCTCCGTACCCAAGATCATCGCAAAGGATGACAACGATGTTTGGCTGATTGGCCGACAGGGCCTGACACCATAGAGCGAACAATGAAGCGCAAAGCACGAAGGGTTTCATGATTCTTAGCTGAGCGAGAATCCCGCTGCCGTCAATGACCATCCGCCTTCTCTTGACACTCCCCCTACCTTCAATGCAAACTGTAGGACCGTGAGTGAGTCGATTGACAAGCGCCTTTACGCAATCATGTGGCCGAACAAAGCCTTGGTCGCATCTATGTTAGGTCCCAAGGACTTTGGAAGCCACTACGCAATCGGCAGTTCCCGTTACTACCACGGCATTATCGTCTTCGCCGAAATCGACCCCACCTATCGGCACGACTATTTTCCGATCGACCGATTGATGGATGAAGTGAAGCCAAAGATCGACGGCAGTCCGAAGCGAACCAAATTTGTGAGTTGTTACCGCGTGTTGGAGCATCTCGACTTTTCCGCATTCGGCGACCTCTACATCACTTCGGTGGAAGGGAAGTCGCTCTGTCTGAAGAAGGCTCCCTACGACAAGCAGCACGACGCCGGTTATTTGCGGACCTTCCAGGAAATTACCCCACTGACATCCATTGTGCTCAGCCACATGACACCACCGGAGTTCGGCCAATACATTACCGACCCCCAGCAGCCGAAAGGCGCGCCCAAGGTGATGTTCAGCCAGATCGATCTCGATGTCGACGCCTTCCTCCGAATGTTGGAAGCCAATCCGTTTCACGATTCCCCGATCCCGAACATTCATCCCACGAAGCTCCGGGACCAGATTATGGCTATCAAGGGGCACCCGGAAAAGCGAGTCAAAGGGATCAGCCTCGACAGCATTTTTGGTCGTGTTTCCTTCACGCGCTATCGAACCGGGTTCTGGTTTGCCTCACAGGAAGAGTTGCTGTTTTACCCGGTTCCGGATGAAGAGCAGCTTCGAACCTCTCACTATGATTGGTTTCGATCGCTCGAAGGTCAGGGCATCGCCTAGGTTTCATCCCTCCCTCGTAAACCGTCCGGTTGCGAATTCCACTGACACGGTTTAGGGACTTTGGCATGAAAGCCCCCTTTTTCTGGATTGCGTGCCTTGCTGTGATCTCCCCTTCAGCATTCGCAGAATCGAAGCCGAACATTGTTTTCATCCTGGCTGACGACCTGGGCTACCGCGAGTTGGGCTCCTACGGGCAGGAAAAGATCAAAACTCCCAGAATTGATCAACTGGCGAAGGAAGGAATGCGATTCACCCGCGCTTACTCAGGCAACGCGGTCTGTGCTCCTTCGCGGTGCGTCCTGATGACCGGCAAGCATCCCGGGAAGGCCATCGTGCGAAGCAACAAATCGATGAAGCCGGAAGGTCAGTTCCCCATCGCCAAGGAGGAGGTCACCATCGCGGAGTTGCTTGAGCCGGATGGTTACGTCTGCGGAGCATTCGGGAAATGGGGCCTCGGCCCAACCGGATCCACCGGAGATCCCAACGATCAGGGGTTCGCGCAATTCTTCGGTTACAATTGCCAAGGGAAGGCGCACACCTACTACCCGGCAACGCTCTGGAGCAATCGCGAGAAAATTTCACTCAACAATGAACCACCTGTCCCCGGTCACGCATCGCTTCCAGAAGGCAGCGACCCGTCCGATCCCAACAGCTACGAGGTTTTCAAAGGTCAAGACTATGCGCCGGACCGCATCAACCAGGCCGCCCTCCAGTTCATCAAGGACCATCACGAGCAGCCCTTCTTCCTCTACTACCCTACCATTATTCCCCACGTCGCCTTGCACGTGCCCGATGAGGAATTGGAACCCTATCTGGCGCAAAACTGGGAAGACCCTCCATTCACCCGTGATGGCGGCTACGGATACACACCTCACTTCACCCCCCGAGCTGCCTACGCCGCGATGATCACGCGAATGGACTCTTATATTGGAAAGGTTCTGGATCTCCTTGAGGAGCTCAAGCTGGCCGACAACACCATCGTCATCTTCACTTCCGACAACGGGACCACCCATCTCAAAGACGAAGTGGACTACGACTTCTTCGCCAGCGTTGGCGAGTTGCGGGGCCTCAAAGGATCCTTGTATGAAGGCGGCATTCGCGTTCCTCAGATTGTGAAGTGGCCCGGTAAGATACCCGCAGGTTCGGTGACGGATCTCGTCACCGGTTTCGAGGACTGGCTTCCCACCTTGGTCGACATCGTCGATGGAGAGAGCGAGGTCCCCTCTGGAATCTGTGGAATGAGCATCAAACCAACGCTTCTCGGCAATCCGCAGCCGCAACGACCCTTTCTGTATCGCGAATTCACCGGCTATGGCGGTCAGCAGGCGCTTTGGTTGGGCCAGAAATGGAAGGCGACGAGGCAGAACATTCTGCGCAAAAAATCAGATCCGCTCGAGATCGAACTCTACGATCTGGAAACCGACGAATCGGAAACCACAAATGTCGCCGAGCAGTATCCGGAAATTGTCGATCGCGTTCGGAAAATCATGGCTCAGGAACACACGATTTCCGAGGTGTTCCCGCTCCCTCCGGTGGATAAGCTTTCGCGGTGATTGCGAACCAGCCCCGATTGCACTAACATTGTCGCATGGTTTTCGGCCTCGGCCCGGGAAATCGTTGCCCGCACATTCTCGTTTTCTCGGTCCTCATTCTCATTACCTTGGGAATGGTGATGCTTGCCTCGACGTCTGCGTTTCAAGCCAACGTCGATGCCGATGACCTGTACTTTGAGGTCAAGCGGCAAGCTCTTTGGGGTGTTGCGGGAATCTCCGTTGCCCTTTTCTTTGCCCAAATCGACTATCGGCGGATTCAGAATTGGATTTGGCCCGTCTACGCGGTCGCCGCAGTCCTGCTCATCGCGTGTTTCATTCCCGCAATTGGGCAAGAGATCAATGGGGAGCGGCGCTGGATTAATTCAGCGTTCATCGGCATCAATTTCCGGGTTCAGCCGTCCGAATTTGCCAAACTCGTCCTGATCGCGACTTTGGCGACCTGGTTTGCAAGGTACTCCAACTCGATTCACGACGTTCGCCTTGGCTTCCTTTTTCCAACCGTCATTGCCGGTTTCATCCTCGCCCTAATCGCCGCAGAGGTTGATATCGGAACAACGGCTGTCCTCACGGGGGTGGTATTCGCCCTGATGTTTATCGCCGGCTGCAATCGAAGACTTCTTTTTGGGGGGGCAATCGCGGCCACCCTGGGCCTTGCGACCCTGGTGGCGTTGGTGCCGGGCCGAATGACCCGCGTCATGGCAATTCTGAAGCCCGAGGAGCACGAACACGGGGTTGGATTGCAACAGAACATGGCAAAACTGGCGCTTGGTTCAGGAGGCGTCGACGGAATGGGCCTGGGAGAAGGAAGTCTCAAGATGCTCTACATGCCGTTTGCCCACACCGACTTCATCTTCCCCATGATCGGCGAAGAGTTGGGACTGGTTGGGACCCTTACGGTTCTTGCCTGTTTCGCAGGATTTGCCTGGTCTGGAACGGTCATTTCCCAACGAGCCCCCGATTCGTTTGGAAGACTGCTCGGGATTGGCATCGTTCTCTGCGTTTCCATTCAGGCCGCCCTCAACATTGCCGTCACGACGGCGGTATTTCCCAACACCGGGCTTCCGCTCCCCTTTGTCAGCTATGGCGGGTCGAACCTGATTTGTTCGTTGATGGGGGTCGGCATCCTCCTGAGCATCCATCGCCAAAGCCCGAAATCGTTCTCCCCCCATTCGGACGCCGTTTTTGCACCCCGAATTTAGCTGGATTGCCCGAAAGGTGTTTGAAATCCCGCGCGTATCCTAGCCAACCCAAAATTCGACGACAATCGGAGTTGGATTTTTTCGATTCTGAATCAGTTTGCGCAGAATTTTTCTTTCATGTCAGAACCAACATCCAGCGGAGCCGTTTTGATCGCGTGTGGTGGAACCGGAGGCCATTTGTTCCCCGGAATCGCCATCGCGGAAAAACTCAAGGCGCGAGGAATCGACGTCATTCTCCTGATTTCCGAGAAGCAGATCGACACCGTTGCCAGCAAGGGCTACGCCGACCGGTTCCGATTTGAGCGGATTCCAAGTGTGGCCATGCCCAAACCATGGTCGCCGAAGATGATCCCGTTCCTGTTGAATTTGAGGGCGGCGATCTCCAAATCGCGAAAGCTGATCCGCGAAATCGGCGCAACTCATGTGATTGGAATGGGAGGCTTTACCTCGACGGCTCCCTTGATTGCCGCGAAAAAGGAAGGTTGCGTGGGATTGATCCACGAATCAAACGCGATCCCCGGACGCGCGAATCGTTTGAACGCAAAGATCGCAACCTGGGCGTTGGTTGGATGGGACGCCTGCGCCAAGCATTTTCCGGAAGGCAAGGCCAAGGTGGTCGGCACCCCGGTGCGTTCATCCCTCTATGACTTGCCGGACAAAGCCATCGCGCGCCAGCATTTCGGGCTCAACTCCGGCCGCTTCACGCTCTTCGTAATGGGCGGCAGCCAGGGAGCTCGCGGAATCAATGAAGCGGTAACCGGCATGCTCGAATACTTTGATCCAGAGCTTTGCCAGTTTCTCCACATTGCGGGAGCAACGGACATTGAGGTGGTCCAGGAAGCCTACAAGAGCGCCAACGTGACGGCGCATGTGATCCCGTTTCTGAGTGAAATGGAGTGGGCCTATGCCGCCTCCGACCTGATTGTCTGCCGCTCCGGAGCGTCCAGTTTGACCGAAATGTCAGTGGTGGGACTCCCCGGCATTCTGGTTCCCTATCCTCACGCCGCCGACGATCACCAAAACCGGAATGCCGATATTTTCGAAGAAGAAGGGGCCTGCATGGTGATCCAACAAGCAGACTTGAAGCCATTGGAACTGGCGGAGATTGTGGCAAGTTTAGGGAATGATCCGAATCGCCTCCAACAGATGTCCGAGAAGATTCGAAGCTTAGCCCCACAGAACCCTGCAGACGCAATTTGCGATTTGATTGAAAACCAGACGCCTTGAGCACAGAAACAACTCTCCAAAACCTTCGCGAACCGAGCGACCCGATCCGCATTCACCTCATCGGGGTGGCCGGCTCAGGAATGAGCGGGTTGGCGTCATTACTGATGGGAATGGGCCACCAGGTCAGCGGCTCCGATCGCGTCTCGACCCTCGAAACCGAGCGATTGACCTCCGTCGGCCTGAAATTTCACTCTCCACAATCCGCCGAGGAAGTTGAGGGGGCGCAAATGGTGATCTATTCATCGGCGATCAAGCCCGGAAACCCGGCTTTTGATGCGGCAACCGAAAAGGGGTTACCACTCGTGAAGCGAGCGGAAGCCCTCGCCGCAATCATGGATCAGCGGAAAGGGATCGTGGTCGCAGGAACTCACGGAAAGACCACCACCTCCGCCATGGCGGCGCACGTCTTGCGAAGTGGCGGGCTTAAGCCCTCCCACTACGTCGGGGCCGAAATCCCGTTGCTGGGCACCAATGCGCATTGGGAGCCGGAAACCGAGTATCTGATTGCCGAGGGCGACGAAAGCGATGGGACCCTGGCGCTGTTTCGCCCGGAGCACGCCATCATCCTCAACATTGAAGAGGAGCACCTCGATTTCTACGACGGCATCGATCAGATCAACGCGGTCTTCAAGAAGCTCCTCAGCCAAACGCGCGACTTTTTCATTTACTGCGGAAGTGACGCCGGCGCGAAGGCGGTCTGCAGTGGTTTGGAAGGCGGGATTTCCTATGGATGGGAAGATTGCGATTATACCGTCGCCAACATTCAGGAAAAGCGCGGCAGCAGTTCCTTTCACGTGCTGAAGAACGGCACGGACCTGGGAGAGATTGAGTTGAGCATCCCCGGATTGCACAATGTCCTCAATGCCATGAGCGTCATTGCCTTGGCCAGCGAACTCGGAGTTACATTTGGAGTGATCAAAGCAGCTCTGGGGACCTTTCGCGGGGCAAAACGCCGTTTCGAACGCAAGTTTCAATCTGAACACTATCGGCTATTCGACGATTACGGTCATCACCCCTCGGAGATTTCCGCGACGCTCCAAACCGCTCGTTCCTTGCAACCCAAGCGCCTTCTCTGCGCGTTCCAACCGCATCGCTACTCCCGAACCCAACTGCTCCGCGATGACTTTGGCCGGGCCTTCGATCAAGTCGATGAACTCGTCGTCACCGATATCTATCCAGCGAGCGAGAAACCCATTCCCGGCATCACCGGGAACACCATTTGCGAAGCCGTTCAGGAGTTTGGGAGCTCAACGGTCCGGTCCATTCCCAGCAAGACCGAAGCGCGGCTCGCTCTCGGAAACCAGCTTCGTCCCGGTGATCTCCTGATGAGTCTCGGCGCTGGTGATATCCACGAAATCACCACCAAATTGGCCAAGGACCTGGAAACCCTTTCCAAGCTTGAATCCGCCCTCGACGAACCCGATTCCACCTTGCGGCTCTATGAGCCGATGAACCGCCACACCACCATTCGGATCGGCGGTCCGGCTCAATTTTGGATTGAGCCCATGACGGTTGCGGGATTCGCCCGATTAACCAAATACTGCCGCGAAAACGAGCTTCCGATGCGCGTGGTGGGCCGCGGCTCCAATCTGCTCGTTCGCGATGGCGGTATCCCCGGTGTCGTCGTTCATCCGTTGAAAGGCGATTTTGCCCGGGTCGAAGTCGAAGGCGAAATGATCGAGGCGGGCGTCGGTGCAAGGTTGAAGCGGATTGCTTCTGCGGCCCTGACCGCCGAGTTGACCGGATTCGAATGGATGGAAGGCATTCCGGGAAATGTGGGAGGCAGTATTCGGATGAATGCCGGCGCGATGGGAACAGAAACGTTCGACCAGGTTGTGAGTGTGACGTTCATCGACTCGGAAGGCGAGATTCGAACCAAAATGGCCGACGATATCGATTTTCACTATCGCAGCGTGCCCGAATTCACGGACAATTTCATCGTTTCCGCCGTCTTTCGAGGCACGAAGGGAAACCGGTCGGAGATTGACGAAAAGCTGGCGGAATCCAAACACCACCGGAAGAGTTCCCAACCCATCGCCGCGAGCGCCGGATGCATCTTTAAGAACCCGGAAGTGTGCGGAGCGGGCAAACTGGTCGATGATTTGGGACTGAAAGACACGAGTGTCGGGAAGGCCCGGGTGTCCGATGTTCACGGAAATTTCATCGTCAATGACGGCGGAGCGACTGCCGCGGAAGTTCTGGAGTTGATTGGAAAGATCCAGAAGAAAGCCAAGGATGAACGCGGCGTAACCCTAGAAACAGAAGTTCAAATCCTCGGTACTGACGAAACATTTTAGCCACTATGACTGAATTTCGAAAACTCAAGATCGCGGTACTTGCCGGCGGTCCAGGATCCGAACGAGAAGTGTCGTTAGCCTCCGGCAACGCAGTTCTCGAAGCCCTCAACACCCGGTGTGACGATGTCTGCCTGGTGGATGTCACAACGCATTCGGTAGACCTTCCCGCCGGGACCGATCTCGCCTTTAACGTGATTCACGGCACCTTTGGGGAGGACGGTGAACTCCAAAGTCAGCTGGATAAAGCCGGAGTTCCCTACACCGGCGCTGGAGCCGAAAGCAGTCGCCTCGCGTTCGACAAGATCAAGAGCAAGGATCGCTTCGTGGAGTGCGGCGTGGCCACTCCGACCCATCAACTTGTGGAAGTCGCCAAGGCAGACGAAGCGCAGGTCGATTTGCCCTGCGTCGTCAAGCCTCCTCGCGAGGGTTCGAGTGTTGGCGTTCACATCGTCGACTCGACCGAGAAATGGAAGGAGGCGGTTGCCGACGCCGGAAAGTATGGTGACACCCTGCTCGTTGAACAGTTTGTGAAGGGGAAAGAGTTGACGGTTGGGGTGCTGAAAGACCAACCGCTGCCCATCATTCATATCCAGCCGCGGTCCGGGTTTTATGATATGAGCAACAAATATCCCTGGATGAACCAGGGAGGTGGAACCGATTATTTTTGTCCCGCCGATCTCAACCCCGAGATCACTCAGGCCGTTCAGGAGGAGGCCTTGAAGGCCCATCGGTCGTTGGAAATTGAGGTCTACTCCCGCGTCGATATTCTCCTCGACGAGGATGACCGGTTTTACGTGCTCGAAGTGAATACGATCCCGGGAATGACCGCGAGCAGCCTTCTCCCAAAAGCAGCGAAAGCGGTGGGGATCTCGTTCGACGAACTCTGTGTCCAGATCGGCGAGGAGTCGCTGCGACTGCGTGGTTGAATCAGACGAGATATCCCGCAATTTCGTCCGCCACCATCATTCCACTCAACGTCAGTCGAACACGCCCCTCGGCAACGACGATGAGATTTTCGTCGGAAAGATGCTTCAGAAATTCCCCGTCGAATTCCGGAACGGGAAGGCCAGTTTGAGTTCGCAATCCCAGCGCCACTCGCTCCAGACGTTGATCCTCCTCGCTCAGGATCTCCACTTCATCCAGCGCGTGCCCGACCTTGGCGACCATCTCAACATAGGTTTCGGTGTTCGCGACATTCTTCGATCGCTCGCCGCAAATGGTTGAAACCGCGCTCGGACCGATCCCAAGATAGTCCGCGCCGCTCCAATAGGCCTGGTTGTGGAGGCTTCGACTGTCCGGTTTGGCATAATTGGAGACCTCATAGTGCTCAAAACCGGCTGATTCGAGGACTTCGTGCGCCAAGGCAAAATACTCGGCATCCCGGTCAGGATCCTGACTCCACTCCCCTTCCTCAAATCGGCTCAGGAACTCCGTGTCCTCCTCGTAGGTCAGGTTGTAGGTCGAAATGTGGTCCGGCTCCAAGGCGATGGCCTGCTCCAGAGAGGCCCGCCACGAATCCAGGCTTTGACCGGGAATCGCGAACATCAAATCGAGGCTGACCTTCGCAAATCCAGCGTTTTTGAGAACCCGGGCCGACTCCGACGCCTCATCCGAAGAATGATCGCGCCCCAACGTCTCCAATACCGTTGCGTCAAAAGACTGGACTCCGAGACTGGCTCGCGTCACACCAGATTCCAACCACTCCTCCGCCTTTCGCTCATCAAAAGTTCGGGGATTTGTTTCAATCGACCACTCTACGAGCTGAGTTCCGGCAACTTCAGCGACGCGTTTTGCCAGCTTTTTCCACACTTCGCGCGGCAGTAGAGACGGCGTGCCGCCTCCGAAAAAAATCGTCTCAATTTGGGAGTATCCGTCAGGAATTCTCTTTTCCAGTTCGGTTGCCAACGCGTCGGCAAGCGAGGGCATCGAAGTTCCCCCTGGCAGATGCTTAAAAAAACCACAATAGGGGCAAATCCGATGGCAAAATGGAACGTGAAAATATACTTGTCGCACCTTTATCGTTGGATGAAGATCAAACTCCAATTTCAATTACCTCAATCGGCGTCCTGATCGCCAAAATCAAGCTGGTCTCGCTTTGAGCCAAAGAAACAAACTCACCGCAATGGACTTTGAACGCACGCTTGGTGGGAAAGTGTTGCGAGATGTTTCGCGTTCTTTTTTTCTCAGCCTTCGGGTTCTTCCAAACGAGGTTCGCGGCACCTGCAGTCTTGCTTATCTGCTGGCAAGAACTTCAGATACCCTCGCGGATACGGCGGTCGTCAAACTTCCGGTTCGCAAAGATTTGCTTCTCCGGTTTCGAAGTCTGATCCAAGATCGTGAGCTCGATGAAGCCGAGGTAAAGAAATTCGAAACAACGGTTCACGACGAAGTACTTCCTTCGATCGACCACAAAGGGGAGAACCAGTTGATGCGCCGAATTTCGGGAATGCTGGACTGGTTGAACGCGCTTTCCGAATCTTCCCGCGAATCCGTGGAACAAGTCCTCGATTCGATCACCACGGGTCAACTTGAGGATCTGCAACGGTTTGGTGAGTCCGAACCCGGGAAGATGCGCTTTCTCATGACGTCGGATGAGTTGAGCACCTATGCGGATCATGTGGCGGGAAGCGTGGGACGGTTCTGGACCGAATTGGGCAGCCAGGCCTTTCCCAACTTTTCCGATGTCTCCGTCGACTCGATGCAGGCGAGAGGTCAGGCTTATGGCCGAGGCCTGCAGTATCTCAATATCGTGCGGGATTTGGGCGATGATGTGAAGATGGGCCGTTGCTACCTTCCTAAACAGGAGCTGGAGTTTGCAGGGTGGGAAGACGGGCCATGGAACACCAACCAAGGCGCTCTGATGAACGTGGCCACAACCTGGCTCAATCACGCAGAAGAGGGCCTCCGCGAGGGCCTTGACTATTCCCAGCGTCTTCTCAATCGGCGAATGAAACTTGCCACGGTTCTGCCGGCCATGATCGGTGCGGCAACGATCCGCGCCTTGCGCAAATCGCAAAGCTCCTTCCTGACACGAAAGATCAAGGTGGACCGAACCGAGACGCGCCGAATTTCGATGCAATGCACCCAGAAGGTTCTTTTCGGACAGAAGTTGGAGCCCTATTTCAATCAGTTGTTAAGGGGCGGAGACAGCAATCTCCCAAGTTGACTTGGGCTCACTCTCAGGCCACTTTGCCGATTTTCCCTGACCAATGTCCAAAGCAGTCAAAAACGCGGTTTCACCAGCGCGAGGTGAAGATTTTCCAGAGTGGTATCAGCAAGTGATTCGGGCTGCCGACCTTGCCGAGAATTCAGAAGTACGAGGCTGCATGGTCATCAAACCGTGGGGATACGGGCTTTGGGAACAAATGCAGCAGAAACTGGATCGGATGATCAAGGACACCGGCCATGTGAACGCCTATTTCCCGCTCTTGATCCCACTGAGCTATTTGGAGAAAGAGGCTGAACACGCCGAAGGTTTCGCGACCGAATGCGCGGTCGTCACTCATCATCGATTGGAAGCGGAGAAGCAGGACGACGGGACGACGAAGATGATTCCGACCGGAAAACTGGCTGAGCCCTATATCATTCGCCCCACCTCAGAGACCATCATTGGAGCTGCCTATGCACGATGGGTGCAGAGCTATCGCGATCTCCCGATTTTGATCAACCAATGGGCCAACGTGATGCGTTGGGAAATGCGCCCCCGCATGTTCTTGCGCACCACCGAATTTCTTTGGCAGGAAGGCCACACCGCTCACGAAACGAAGGAAGAGGCAATCGAGGAAGCGGAGAAAATGCATGAAGTCTATGAAACCTTCATGCGGGAATATTTGGCCATCCCAGTGATTCCCGGCGAAAAATCGGAGGCAGAACGCTTTCCGGGAGCCGATCGCACGCTGACCGTTGAGGCAATGGTTCAGGATCGAAAGGCGATTCAGGCAGGGACATCTCATTTTCTTGGCCAGAATTTCGCCAAGGCCGCAGGAATCGAATTTCAAGGCCGTGACGGTAAGAAGGAACACGCCTGGACCACGAGTTGGGGAGTGACGACCCGAATGATCGGCACGGTCATCATGGCCCATGGCGATGACGACGGTGTTGTCCTGCCTCCTCGTCTGGCGCCACAACAGATCGTAATTCTTCCCATCATTCCCAAGGAAGAACATCGCGGCGCAGTTTTGGAAGCCGCTGAGAGCTTTGCCGCGAAACTCCGGGATCAAGCGGCTTGGGGAGAAGGACTTCGCGTCCACATTGACAGTCGTGATTTGGGTGGAGGAGCCAAAAATTGGGAATGGATCAAAAAAGGCGTCCCGGTTCGGATTGAAATCGGTCCTCGCGATCTCGAGAAAGGAACCGTGGCGATCGCGCGACGCGACAAGGGAGCCCAGGAGAAAGACTTCGTGAAGATGGAGGACGCCATCACCCAACTTCCTGAAACGCTCAAGGAGATCCAGGACGGCCTTTTGCAGCGAGCTCTCGAATACCGGGAAGAACATACCCGAAAGATCGATACTCTTGAGGAATTCCGGGCGTTTTTCACGGCTGAGAACCCCGACAAGCCCGAGATCCATGGTGGTTTTGCCCTCGCCCACTGGGGAGGAACAGCGGAGGATGAGGAGAGACTGGCCAAAGAGATGAAAGTGACCATTCGCTGCATTCCGAACTCAGACGAGTTGGGTGGTGAACCCGGGGTCTGTTTCTACACCGGAAATCCAAGTCAACGCCGACTGGTTTTCGCAAAATCCTATTGATTTTCTGCACCAAACCAAGTCACACTTCAAGTAGGCCAATGTTCGAGAATCCTGACGACCTCACCATTTATTCCAAGCCCGGCTGCCCGTGGTGTATCGCGGTAATCAGTTATCTTCAAAATGAGGGTTACGAATTTACCGAAGTCGATGTTGTCGCCAGCGATAAGCAATTCCAAAAGATGGTGGAGATCTCCGGTCAATCGCTGGTCCCTACCATCGCCTTTGGCGACCACGTGTTGCCGGATTGCGGGATTTCTGAACTGAAGAAGTTCATCAAGAACCACAACATCCAGCTTCCGGTTTCGGCTTAGGATTAAGCGCTGCCGATTATCGTCTCCTAATCTTCGGCATCTGGAGGCTCCTCCAAATCTTCTTCAACGGGTGGCGGCGCACCTTCCATCAGGGCATTGATCTTTTGTTCAGTCGTCTTCAGCTTCTTCAACGCCGTCTTCGTCAGAAAACAAGACACGTTGGCATCCCGCTGCACCAATGCTTCAACGATGTGCCGGTGATGGTTCATGATTGCGATAAAGAGCGGCGATCCACCATCCGCATCGACATCTCCTCCCTCCTCGAGAGCTCTCTCAAAGTTCGTCAGGCAGCCAACTCGACAAGCGACTTCGAGTTCGCGATCTGCATTCCATTCTGACATTGTTAGGTCATATTTATGGCGTTGTCAGGCGGTCACTCAAATACATATTTGCCGTTTTTGAGGCTGGTAAACGGCGGCTTCCCCACAATCTCAAAGTAGTCATAGCCGATTTTGAGATTCGCCCAGAAGTCGAGCAATTCTTTGCCCTCGCTCGACACCTCTAAGTCGGCAAGCGCCCGGTTCATTCTTTGATCGGTCATTCTGAAAGGAAAGATGTGAACCCGAAAGAATTCCTGCCCATTGTTCAGCGCGGAAGTCGCGAGGGTGAAGACCTCTTCAATCGAGTTGTTTCCCAGTCCAAACCCTCCGGTTCGTTTGCAGCCCCCATGCACCAACACGGGATTTCCAGACCATCGTTGCTGACGATCGTACTGGTTGGGAAAGCCGATATTGAACGAGAGATGGTATTTGCTACCAGGATCCATGTGACGAGGCGCAATCCAATAAAAACCTTCCGGTGCATCGCCATCCCGCTCCCTGCGCTTTGGGCCCAAATCGCCCAAATCACTGCAGATCAGATAGGTCTTGTAAAAGATGAAGATATTCGACCCCGTTGGCTGCACCCAGACCTCCAGTTCACGGGTTTCTTTGAAAATCCGGATAAAGATGGGTTCGCCCATTTTGAGATTGAGCCGGCTCAACTCCGCTGAGATCAAAGGTCGAACTCGTTTCGCGGCTGATTGCGAGCGCTTGGTGGGATCTCTTTCTCTTGCCAGAAAATCGACGACGTCGTGCCGGTTTGAGACAATCCATCCAGCAGCAAGGATGACCAGCAGGACCAGAAAGCGTTTTCTCATGAACAACGGTTTGGACGGTACCCGGTTCCCTTATTCGCCTTTTGATGACCAGAACCTTCGTTGCAACCTACTCTCCTAGTCATCAGAGGGCCAAATTAACGTTGCCAAGGCAAACCCTCCGAGAGTCCAGCCAATCAGCGTATCACCCATACTGGCAATGGTATGGCCGACGCTAAATTCGAACCACGTCCAATACGGAATGTGAGTGACCATGGCTGAGAAGAGAGCCATCAACGTGACGAACCCCACCCTGCCCAGATAGGTCCGAATCCGTGCAATCCACAGAATCACTCCCATCACCACGGCGGATAGAAAGAGGAACGTCAGGTGCAGGATCTGATTTCGCTCTGCAGAATTACCACTCGCAAGTTCGCCAGGTCGCACAAAGCCGAAAAAGAAAGGCCCTGCATTCTTTCGGATCTGATAGGCCTCGTTTGCGGTTGAGTCCCCCGCTTCGTCATCGGTCATTCGCGGGAGCCAATACATTCCCGGTTCACTTACATTTTCCCGAATCGCGACCTCCATTGCGGCTTCGTTCTCAAAACGATGAATCGTCGTGTTATGCCAATCGAACTTGATCCACGAAATCACCCCCCAGAAGAAGACGATCAGCGTTGCAAAAAGCGCAGCAAACGGAAGCCGGATAAGATTCCACATTTCCAAAATTAGAGCGAATCAGTTAGGCCGCAAAGCCAAAATACCGAATACAAAAAAAGCGCCCCAAACGGGACGCTTTCTTCGAAATTTTGCGATTGAACAATCGGCAACGGAAAGACCTAACTTTCGGAATCGGTCTTTTTGTCTTCCAACGTAAAGCGAAACTTGAATCGAGCACGTTTTGCATTGGCACGGGCCTTGCGCTTGAGTCGAGCCGTTGGTGTTTCGAACGCACGAAGACGGCGGACTTCCTCAAGAATCCCTTCGGTCTCGAGCTTTGTTTTGAGCCGCTTCAACGCGCGATCGACGGATTCACCTTTTTTGACCTGAACTTCTGGCATGCTATTGCTGGATTACTTATCTAACTTTTGGGGCGGGGACACTAGAGTCTAATTGCCTCGTGTCAACTCGACAATTCCAAACAGATCACTGACTTTCAACGTCTGATCTTTCACGATTTCGTACCGTGAGGTGGGTTCTTGCGACATCGCCCATGTAGTGATTCGAGGACGCGTTCTCCGCAGCCTCCCGAACATATTTCATCGCCTTCTCGGTTTCGCCCACGGCTTCAAAATAGAGCCCCACGTAAAGCGCTGCATAAAACTCTCCGTTGTTACCACCAAGCTTTCCCGCTTCAATCACGGATTCTGGGGTAGCATCCCCCGCAAACAATTGGTGCACCTCTTTCATGGGAACTCTCGAATCCCCTGATATCGGAATTAGATTCTCCCGGGCCTTTGCCACGGTGCCACCGGGTACCCTGACGGCACAAAGAAAGTGCCACACGGCGTTTTCGACATCCTCTGGATTCACGGTTTTATGAATTTCGAATTGGTCGACACCTTCCTGATACTTCCCAGCGTAATAGAGCGCGATTCCCCGCTGCCAGTGACTCGGGGCGTACTCCGGCTCTAATTCGAGTTCACGATCGAAATCGGAAACAGCCTCCTCAATGTTCCCTTCCTGAAAAGATTTCCAGCCTCGGCGATGAAGAATCGAAGCGGTGTATTGGCGGGCAATCTGGGCACTTTCATCGTCTGCAGTGTCTCGGGCCGCGATCGGGGCCAGGAGCTTGATCGCCTCATCATAATCTCCGCTCTGGAAAGCAGCCTTGGCGGCTTCAAATACGAGATCCGCGTCCTCATCCTGCGCTTGAACGGAAATCAGGAGCCCAAAGACAGCGAGGAGGAAGGAAATTTTGCGAACAATCATCTTTTTCTGAAACTTGGCGGAATATCGGTTGTTGAACCTTTCACTGAGTAACTCAGTTCAACCTATCTCTACAAAAAATTAATCATGAAAAGAAAGCTCCTAATTACGACTCTTACGATGTTTGGATTGGCATTCGGTGGTGCCATTGCCCAAGACGCCCCTAAAAAAGACGGCGCCAGAAAACCTCCCACACCCGCTGAACGTGCAGCCAAGCTGATGGAATCCGCGGACAAAGACAAGGATGGAAAACTCACCGTGGAAGAACTGACCGCTCACTTCGAATCCATGCCTCCACGGAAAGGCAAGCCAGACGGCGGTAAAAAGAACAAGCCTGCCAACTGAACCTGTTGAGCTAGGCAACCTTTGTTTTGCTATTTGAGGGAACCCGCGAGTTGGCTTCAACTTTCGGGTTCCCCTTTTTTATTCCTCCATTTCAAGAATTTCCGAGGTTCGATCCCGGTATTCCTGAATCAGCTCCTCTCGCTCGCGACTGAACTGGAGGGGATTTCTCATCGTCTCAAGAAGTCGAATCGCCCTCAAGAGATTCTCCAAAGCAAGTGAACGACTAGCCGGGAGCTCCAGATTGTAACAACGCCCCACAGCGGCGTAGCATTTCGCCAGGAGAACCGTGTGCTTGGAGTCTCTTGGCTCCCGCCTTTGAATCTCCTGCCTTACCAGCAGTTCTTGCCGCAAGTAGATCAGGGCCCCCACCAAGTCCCCGTCCTCCAGATGTGACAGACCCAGGGCATGGTATCCGTAGGCAACAGCGGCCTGCAAGGTGGTGCTGAATTCAAAAAGATCCATCCGGTCTCTGCCGACTTCAATCGCCTCCTCATAGTTATCCTTCGCGTCCTTGCGTTCGCCGGCGGCCAAATGCGTGTCGGCCCTGGCGTTCAGGACCTTCACCACCATCAACTGATTCGCGACTGACGCCGTTTGATTCGGCAGTTTTCTCACGAGCGTCGCCAAACGAAGCGCCTCATCAAAGGAACGAATCGCTTGATCGTAGCGTTCGATGGTCTTCTGGATTTCTGCTTTCCGAACGAAAATTTCCGCCGTGTTGCTGAAGTAACGTTCCTCGGAAGCTCCACTCGCCGTCTCGAGATCCCGCATTTCCAGCGCCAAATCATAGTATTCTGCCGCAGTATCAAGATCCTCCTTCAGCCGATAGCAATCCCCCAATCCCACCAAAATCAGAGCGGAGCGAAAGGTCATTGCCGGATCGCCTTTTCCATTCTGGGATAACTGGTCAAGGATATTGAAGGCTTTCTCGTAAGCCGCGATGGCGTCTTCATGAAGTCCCCTTACAATCGCCGCATCACCGCGACCTCGTAGAATATTGGCAAGAAGCTTCAAGGACTGCACCGTCCGCATATCCTTAGAGAGGTTCTCAAAATAGGTATCTGCGTTGTCCGCGATGTGCTCGAGAAGCTCCATTTTCTCCATGGGCCCCAGATTTTGGCGCAAATCGAACATGATGAAGTTCACCAACTCCTCCGCATCCCGACGAGCTTTCTGCTCCGACTCGCTTGCCTGCCGGGCCTGATGGGACTCGTAAAACGCCAGACTCGATGCCACAATCGCAACTCCGGTAATCGCCCCGAACAGGAGCGACCAATTTCGCGAACGGACCGTCCGTTTCTCCTGCTCCGAACGGATGATCTCGTTGCGGACTTCCCGCATATCCATAAACCGGTCTTCTGGCTTCAAAGCGAGGCACTTCGTGATCACCATTTTGCGCCGGTTGTCGATTTTTGCCCCATCCGGCCAAACAATCTCGGGCTCCTCTTCAATCAACTTGGTGATTCGGCTGGCTTCCGTCGAGAGGGTATCTGCAACCGAGGCCTCCAAGGTGGTCGCCTCAATGATTGATGCTTCAAAATCCTCATCCGCCTGCCCTTCAATCAGCTTCTGCAATCGGGGCAACTTCCCGGTGATGAGCCGATAACAAAGCACGCCAAAGCTATAAACGTCCCACCGGAACCCTTTGCCATTGGCGGTCTCGCCCGGATTCATCAGCTGCTCCGGACTCGAATAGAGAGGAGTTCCAACCGCATCCACATGCTGAGGATTGATGCCTCGGCTTTGACCGAAGTCACAGATTTTGATCCGGGGAGGATTCTCGTCCGTCAACATCACGTTGGTTGGTTTGATGTCGCAATGGAGAATCTGATGGCGATGCAAATAGGCCAGCGCAGCTGCCATTTGGTCAATCAACCGCGCATTCTCCTTCGCGTCCCGTTTCCCGCAAATATCCATGAGGGATCGGGATCGCCACGTCCCATCCTCCTTGGCATCGGCGTGCAGGCTCATCGCATAAAACGGCGTGCTTGTGAGGAGGTCAAAGTCGTGCAGCGTGACGATGCCAGGGTGCTCGGCCATGCTCGAAAGCTTTTCCAACTCGCGGGCCATCGTCGGCAATTCCACCGTGTCAGGCTTGAACACCTTGAGAGCGCGTTCGCTGATTCCCCGATACGTCGCCCGATAAACCGTTCCGAAAGTTCCTTCACCAAGTGGCGGAAGGTGCACTTGGTAGTCTTTGATGTGGAAGTTCTGCTTCAACCTTCTTGCCTGAAATTTTGAGCGATATGCGCGTTCGCGGCATCTCGCTGATGACCATCACTTCGTCAAACCGGAAATCGTTGACCTTCGCTCCAATGGGAAAGAGTTTCGCCTCGTCAGAGCGCTAGGAACCTGAAGGTTTTTCTGCCATTTCTTTTTTCTCGGGTGCCGGTGCTTTGGGTGGTCCATTTTTTGCCGCTTTCGCGATCCCTTTGACGTATTTCTGATCTTCCTCTGACAGTTTTTCGAGAGGAAATTCGACAGGAGCTTTGGCCCCCGAGCGAAGAAACCTCACATTTCCATTTTTGATCACTTCGACCGCCCCGGTTTCGCCGGGTTTCGGAGCTGAAAACGCCATCAACCTCCCCACCATCATTCGACCATCGGCAGCTTTCCACTGCCGGGCCGGGCTCACCGAGGTGTAGTAGACGATTTTGGTTTGTGGCTTCGGAGTTGGTGGTGCCACGATCACCCCGCCGCCATCGTTATTGATGCTTCCACCGCCCAGCGCCCGCCGTTGCGCTTCGATGGGATCCTCGGCAAAAAGCGGGTCATGGAACGTGAAACTCCCAAAAATGATCATCGCAACAAAACGAAAGCGGATTCGAGAGAACATCGCGTAATCTTATCCCTTAAGGTTCCAGCGTCCAGCAATGTTGGCGTCTTGAAGGTCGAAACACCTTTGATTACCAGAATCACTCGATGAGCTGGAGCAAGACCTCCCGCACTTCGAGAGTCTCCAACGGGGCTTCGCAAACAATTCGGTAGGTCGCAGCACCGGGATTTTCCAATCGGGTCACGAATTCTGCGCGTTGCCATTCCGTGCTCGGCCCCAATTCGAGACGGGTCGAATTCTCATCGCCAAAGCCCTGGAGAAGCACGCCGTGAGCTCCTTGGAACCGATACACAATCTCTCCCCGCACTCTTCCCGTCCTCGATGCTTCAATCGGCCATGACGCCGAAAATCCTGCCCGATCCCACCCCTCGATGAACCCTAAATTCGTCGAATGTGGCCATTCTGAAGGGAAAACCGCGGAACAGGGATCCAATTGAATCGGCTTTGCATCGAGCACCCACGGAATGACGGGGTAGCCAAACACCTGCGACTTGTGAAACCAGTGGGCAATGTCGCTCTTGAGCCCTGCCAAGACGAACGGGTAGGCTTCCGCGACGTTGTAATGTTGTCTCGGATCCGCTTTCAAATCATAGAGCTCCCAGCGTTCGTCATCAGCACCTATTTCATCTCTGCGCCACTTGGGATCCAGAATCGCGGCCCAACGCGTGGTTCGATAGGACCTTCGCGCATTGGCGAGATCCCTTCCCGGAATCCAGACTGAACCCAGATTCCGATTCGGCCACCGCGCGTCGTCACCGAACAAGAGCAAGGGCGCGATATTGAGGCCGTTGATGGTTCGATCATCCGGAACGGGAGATCCGGCAAACCCAAGCACGGTTGGGAAGAGATCCGTGTGATGACAAATGTGATGCACAACCGCCCTCTCGGGAATCACTCCTTTCCACCTCCAGATGGACGGAACGCGCAGCCCGCCTTCATGAAGGCTCCCCTGACTTCCGTACAAACCGGAATTGAATCGGCCTTCGATGTCTTTTGGGCCGCAATCCGACAGCAAAACAATCATGGTGTGGCTCTCGAGATCGAGAATCTTCAGTTGATTGACAATGTTTCCCACCACGCTATCCACCACCTCGATTCCGGCATAAACGGTCGCCAGTTCTGCCCCTAAACCGCGCTCCCGGTGTTTCTCGATTGCCTCCTCAGGGATGTGGTCACCATGATCCAAAGCAGGAAGCGCAATGAACGCACAAAACGGCCATTCCGCATTCGCCTCCATGAACGCAGGGCCATCGTTTACCTCACCGACTTGCCCAAACCCCTGACTCCCGGCGTCATGAGGTGGATTTACGCCGTTTTGCCAGCGCCCAAAGTAGCCCGTTTGGTATCCATCCTCCTGAAGAACCTCCGCAAAGGTGATCTCGTTTTGATGGAGGATATGGGTTCCCTGAGAATCCCCAATTACCCCCGTCAACAGGCAATGGCGCCCGGTTAGGAGCGATGAAGTGGTCGGCGCCGAAGCGGGACAAACGTAAAAGCGATCCAATCGTGCTCCCGATTTCGCCAACTCATCCAGATTCGGAGTCGCCACCTGCGGATTGCCATGAATCCCCAAATCTCCCCATCCCAGATCATCCGCCATCAGGATGACCAGGTTGGGCTGCGCCAGGGGAGAACGATTCGGCGCTGCGCAGACGACGACCGCGCTCAAAAGGAATCCGATAAAATGGCGAAACATTAAACGGAACCATCCAAGGCAAGCAGATCGGCGCAAGCTGCCTTTACTGAAGTTCTTACCGCCGGGCTTCGTTCTGGACTTCCTCATCCCGCCCGCTAGCGTGAAGGGTAATGAACCCCTTCGTTTCCTGCGTCCTGTTTGTCCACGCGGTCAGCGCCGCAGAAATCCCTCAGCAAACGATCAACTTCATGGAGGAGGCGATGCTCTCCGAGATGGAGTGCCGACTTGATCCCAAGCGTTCCCAAAGCACGAATCGGGAGGAGGTATTTCAACTGCTTTCCCCCAATTTGCTCCGCGTATCCGGGAAAGGCTGGGGATATCTCCAAACGGCCAAGACCTATCAGAACTATCATCTCGTTCTCGAGTTCAAATGGGGCGAGCACACCTGGGGACGCAGAGCCGACAAAGCTCGGGACGCTGGCGTCTTCCTGCACTGCCACGATCGCTTTGGGACCTGGCCGAAGGGTGTCGAAGCTCAGTTGATTGAGGGAGGTTCGGGCAATCTCAACATCCTGGAGGACGGTGTGACCAAGCGCTATTGCAAGTATCGTTCCCCGCGGTGGACGGATGTGAGGGGCTTTCGTGGCGACTGGGATCTGGAGGAACTCTTTGGCCAATGGAATCGCATCGAAGTGATTTGTGACGGCAACGAACTAACGGTTCTCCTGAATGGAACGCGCGTGAACCACTTCGAAGAGCTTCCCGTCTCAGAAGGAGGAATCGCGATTCAATCGGAGGAAGCGGAATGGTTCATTCGGCGATGGGAGGTCTGGCCACTGGGAGAATTCGGGGAACCCTGGAAGCCCGCAACCCTCTCAACAAACACCGGAAGCGGCGCCGATCTCGTTGCCCGTCCGAACGCACTCTCCCCAGACGAATCCTTCGCCGCACTGGAAGTCGACGGTCCGTTTCAGATTCAGCTCGTTGCGTCCGAACCGTTGGTTTGCGATCCCGTGGACGTGGTTTGGGACGAAGCCGACCGGATGTATGTGGCAGAAATGCGCGATTATCCGCTTCCGCCAACGAACGGCCCCCTCCTTTCCCGCATCAAAATCCTCATCGACACCAATGGCGATGGCATTCCCGACGAGAGCAAGGTCTGGGCCGATCAAATGGACCACGTTCAGGGGCTCCTCCCCATCAACGGTGGGATCCTGGCAACGACCCGCCGCCAAATTCTGTTTTTTCAGGATACCGATGACGACCAGGTGGCCGACAAGCGTGAGATCTGGTTCGAAAGCAACGATCCACGCCACAATCAGCTTCAAATCTCAAGCCCTCGCCTTGGGCCCGATGGATGGATCTATCTCAACAACGGGCTGGACGGAAAACAGATCTATCCCAGCGATTCCGAGGAACCAGAGCTCAATATCGCGCGACGGAATATCCGGATTCACCCTGAGACCCGGGAAATCGAACCCGTCAGCGGCTACGGCCAATTTGGAGCGACGATCGATCCGTGGGGACGTCGTTTCGCGAGCAGCAATCGCAGTCCGGTCATGTTTGCAGCAATGCCTCTTTATGCGGTGGAGCGCAATCCGTATGCAGGTCTGTCCACGGGTCATATCGATATCGCTCCCAGTGGCGGAGATTCCCTCGTTTACCCGCTCAACATGAGCCACACCACGGCGGCAGCTCATCTTGGAACTCACACCGCGGCTTGCGGGCTTTGTTGGTATCGCGGGGACATCTTTGTCTGCGAACCCACCGGTCAACTCATCACCCGGAATCGAATCGAGCCCGAGGGCGCCATCTTGAAGGCGAGCCAGGTCCGCACCAAGCCCCAAACCGAGTTTTTGCGGAGTCACGACGAATGGTTTCGCCCAGTGAACCTCCGCAGAGGGCCGGACGGCGCACTCTACGTTTGTGACATGTATCGACGCTTCATTGATCACGCGCGATTCTTTCCCGAAGAGTTTTCCCAGGCCCATTACATGCGGGCGGGATTTGATCAGGGAAGGATCTGGCGAATCACACCGAAACAAAAAGATAAGAATGCTGACTTCGGTCGAAGTGAGATTGCCGCAAAAGCAGTCTATGGGATGAGCCCGGCGGAACTGAGAAGACAGTTTCAAAGCGAGTCCCCTGAGGTCGTTGAGAACGCAGTCCAGGCGGCTGAAATCCATCTCGCAGACTCCCCTGAACTGCTGCCGGAGTTCATCAACCTGACTCAGCATGAGAATGCGCGAGTCCGCTTTCTGGCCCTCGTTGCCATCGGCGGATCGACGAGCCCGGAAGTTACGCAGGCCCTCAAAACTGCGGCCCAGAGAGATTACTTCGAACCCTGGATCC
This sequence comes from uncultured bacterium, assembly GCA_963977015.1. Lineage (GTDB taxonomy): Bacteria > Verrucomicrobiota > Verrucomicrobiia > Verrucomicrobiales > DEV007 > JBCDHN01. The sequence goes on from CAXBMO010000003.1 coordinate 397,711, forward strand.
GCAAGGCCATCCTTTCCGGCGCCGAGAATCGAGCCGGAGAAATTTTCCAAGCCGTGATTGAGGCGCCAGGCTTCGCCGACTTCGCCTCGGATCAGAAATTGGCATTTGTCCGCGAATTTTCTTCCGCGATTGGAAGACGATCCGACTCTCACGAAACCCAAATGGCGGCAGCCTCAGTTCGCAAGGTCAGCGACGACGCACTTTGGCTGCGGCTCTCTGCCTACGAAGGGCTTGGCAGAGCCGCAAAACTGAGCGCCGATGAGTTATTCGCCAGCGCTCGCATCGCGCTCGATTCTGACACCCAAATGACCGACCGGCTTGCGGCCATTCCCCTGCTGCGCCTTCTCCCGATTGACCGCAGCATCGAAATCTGGTCCGCGCTTTTGGATGTTTCCCAACCCACCGAAATCCGCCGAGCCGCGTTCTCGGTCGCGAAGTCACTCAACCGGACCAAAATCTCGGCAACGCTCTTCACGATGTGGCCGGATCTCGACACCGAGTCAAAAGCCGAGGCCATGGCGATTCTCTCCAAATCCCCCCTCCCCCTCCTTCAAAAGATGAAAGCAGGCGACATCAATCCCGCCTTGCTCGACCCGATGAGCCGTTGGGTTTACCTGCGATCGTCGAATGCCGAAATCAAAGAACTGGCTGAGGAACTTTTTGCTCGCCCCAGCGAGGATCGGGCCGCGATTTTGACGAGCTATCTCCGTGCGGAAACGTTGAAAGGCGACGCATCCCGAGGTCACGCCCTTTTCACGACGAATTGCGCGGTGTGCCATCAGTTTCGCGGTGAAGGTGGCCAGATCGGTCCAGACATCACCGATGTTCGCAACAAGCCCTGGCAAGCGTTGCTTTCCGACATTCTCGATCCCAACCGCATGGTGGAGGCGCGCTGGACCGCCCATTCCCTAACCAGGAAAACGGGCCCCGCTTTGCTCGGCGTGATTGAAGCCGAAACCGCAGATTCGATCACGATCAAGGGTCTTGGAGTCCACGAAACCGTTTCACGCAGCGAGGTTGCCTCCATCAAGGATTTGGGGCAATCCCTGATGCCAGTCGGATTTGAGGGCTCGCTCGACCATCAAGCGATGGCCGATCTGCTCGCGTTCTTGCAGGGAAAAGGTGAAACCGGCCCCAAAGAAACGGAGAAACCGAAACGCGCCGCCGCAGACAAACCCAACATCGTCCTGATCCTCTGTGACAATCTCGGCTACGGCGACATCGAGCCTTTTTGGCCGGAAACACCGCACCGCACCCCCAATCTCAATCAGATGGCGGCGGAGGGAATGAAGCTTTCCCACTTCTATGTCTCGGCAGGCGTATGCACGCCTTCACGCGCCAGCATCATGACCGGTTGCTATGCGCAACGCGTCGGTTTGCACAAGATGGAGGTCGATCATCATGTGCTTCGTCCGGCCTCGCCGCTGGGATTGAATCCGGAGGAAGTGACCGTCGCGGAAGTCTTGAAGAGCGCCGGCTACGCGACCACCATCATCGGAAAGTGGCATTTGGGAGACCAACCCGCCTTTTTACCGACGCAGCAGGGGTTCGATTCCTTCTTCGGAATTCCCTACAGCGACGACATGACGGCACGAGAATGGAACTCCCGCGTTTGGCCGCCTCTCCCTCTGGTTGAGGATGAAACCGTGGTTGAGGCTCCGGTCGATCGGAGCACGTTGACCAAACGTTACACCGAACGCGCCCTCCAATTCATTCGAGCACAGAAAGAAAGCCCCTTTTTCCTGTTCCTGAGTCACGCGATGCCGGGAAGCACGAAGACTCCCTATTCGAGTGAACGGTTTCAGGGAAAAAGCCAAAACGGGGCCTGGGGTGACTCCGTTGAAGAAATTGATTGGTCGACCGGCGAGATCCTGGACGAACTCAACAAGCTCGGCATTGCCGAAAACACCCTGGTGATCTGGACCTCGGACAACGGCGCGCCCCACAATCCCGGAGACATCAAACGGGGAACCAACCAGCCGCTGTCCGGACGGGGATACACGACCAGCGAGGGTGGAATGCGCGTTCCGACGATCGCTTGGTGGCCCGGAAGGATTCCGCCAAACACGGAATCCACCGATTTGGCAACGACGATGGATCTCCTGCCCACCTTCGCCCGCCTCGCACACCAGTCTTTGGATGTGGAGAAAACCATCGATGGGAAAGACATCAGCCCGATTTTATTGGGCACACCCAACGCCGAGTCACCGCATGAAGCGTTTTTCTATTACCAGCTGGATCAGCTCCAAGCCGTGCGAAGTGGACCATGGAAGTTGGTCCTCCAGTTGGAGAATCCCATCCGCCACGGACGCTTTCGGCAGGGACCAACCGACGAACTCTTGTTCAACCTGGTCACCGATATCGCCTGCGAATCGAATGTCGCAGCTTCTCACCCGGATATCGTGGCCAGACTCCGAGAACTCGCAAATCAGGCCCGTAAGGAACTTGGTGACACGAATCAGCCGGGAGAAGGGCAACGGGCAGCCGGCAGAGTTCCAAATCCTGTTGCTTTGGTGAAGTGATTCGAAGGTTGCTTCAGTTCCAAATCGTGGTAACAGCTTTCCCGATATGATGCTGCGTAACATTTCGCGATTTTTCCTGAGCCTCGGCTGCGGGGCTTTCCTCGTTTTCTTCGTTGGTTGTGAGCGTCACGTGTGGAGTGGAGGAACCGACCAGCTCTACAAACCTCATCACGGGGCCGACAGCCATTCCGACGACCATTCCAAAGAGGAACACGGTGATCATCCCAAAGAGGGCGAACATCACGACGAGAAAGACGCGGGACACTCAAACGTCACCAAGCCGCACGCGACAGAACCAGCTCCAGCCGCTCGGAAGATCTTCCCAAGATAATTCCGATCCTTCGAGTTCGGGACGATGCTTGAGCATGTTCAGCGATTCTCCCATCCCGGGGGAATCTACGAGTTAGACTTTCCTGACGAATGGATCGTCGTCATTGAGGACGATGGGTTGAATTGTGGGTTTGGCTGGGAAGATAGCGACGATGTCGGTCTCTGGATCTCGGTGCTCCCCTTCTCGATTGAAGCGGAACCTCTCTTGGAAGGGTTGCTGGATTCCTTCCGTGAGGCTGCGGGAGATTCCTTCGGGCAATTTCAACAAGACGTCCGCTTGGCCCATCCCGCGTTCAAAGCGAGGTCGCAGGATCCGGCCTCTCCGGGTCTCGCCTGGATGGTAACCAACGGGAACGCCGTTCTATTTGCCTCCGCTCATACTCCCATTGCCGAGTTGGCGGATTTTGAGCCCGTCTTTGACCAGCTCATGCAAAGCCTCCGGATTTGCGCCCCTGAAGAAGAGGAACCAGAGGAGTTGGAGGACGAACCCGAGGTTCTCGATGAAACTCCCGAGGAAATGGAGGAGGAGGAAGCCGAGTCGTTGGAATCCGTCACCAATCAGATTTTGCCGTTTTTGCGACCTGACGGCTATTTTTCCAGCGCCCCGGAAAGGCAGTCCCTCGCGCGCTTGGAGTTTCTGGGCGATGTCTGGATTACGTATGCGATTCAGCGCGTTGGTAAACGCACATTCGTCCGAGAGTGGGACCTGGAGCAATGGGGAATCTCCGTCGATGAGCTTCACGATATCGCGATGGCCAATCTCGACGAAATCGACTGGCCCAAACTGCTGAAGCGGAAGCGGAACAAGCCGAAACGCAGCGGCCGCCTCATCGTGATCGAGAATTCCGGAGACCCTGTCGGAGCGTCGAAAGTCCTCGATTTACGGCTTCACGACATCTTTGCCAACCATTTGGGAACTCCGTTCTGCATCGCAACTCCGGATTGTGAATCGCTCGTTCTGTTTCGCGAAAGCGATCTTGAACGCGGCACAGAGGAAGTGGCGGAGAAATTCAAAAAGGCGAAAAACCCGCTTTCACCACAGATTCTGGTCCTCAGTCCGGAGGGAGTTTCGCTGGCCGAATAGGTTTACCGCATCGCCCAATCCAACTCAGATGCCTCGATGGGAGCGGGTTCCGGGTATTCGAAGGTCTTGCCCTCGAAATTGCGGATGATCACACGCTCTTCGTTGCGCTGAATCACGGTTTCCGGGTTCATCGGCACTTTTCCACCGCCGCCAGGCGCATCGATTACGTATTGCGGAACGGCATAACCCGTGGTGTGCCCACGAAGTCCGCTGATGATCTCAAGTCCCTTGGAAACGGGCACGCTGAGGTGCGAAGAGCCTTTAATCAGGTCCAATTGGTAGAGATAATAAGGCCGGACCCGGCAGCGAAGCAGCTTGTGAACCAACGTCTTCATGACCTCCAACCGATCGTTCACCCCGCGCAAGAGGACACTTTGATTTCCAAGAGGAATTCCGCTGTTGGCAAGCCGCTCCAACGCCTCCTTCACTTCCAACGTCAACTCCCGGGGATGATTGACGTGAACGCTGATGAACAATGGGTGATGCTGCTTCAGCATCTCGCACAATTCGGGCGTGATCCGTTGAGGAAGAAAAACCGGAACGCGCGAGCCGATGCGGACAAATTCGATGTGCTCAATGCTTCTGAGCCGCCGGAGAATTTTCTCCAATTTCGAGTCACTCAGCAAAAGTGGATCGCCCCCTGAAAGTAGAACGTCGCGAACTTCAGTGTGTTCTTCGAGGTAACGGAAAGCCGCTTCAAATTGGGTGTCGAGATGCTGTTCCCCGGCACCACTGACGACCCGGCTTCGGGTGCAATAGCGGCAGTAGCTGGCACAACGATCGGTCACCAGAAAATTGACACGATCCGGATAGCGATGCACCAACCCCGCAACCGGCATGTCTCCATCCTCGCCACAGGGATCCTCCATTTCATAGTCGGCTTCCCAGGTTTCTTCGATTCGGGGAATGACTTGGCGGCGAATCGGACAATTGGGATTGTCCTTATCGATCAAATTCATGAAGTGGGGCGTAATGGCCATCGCCAGCTTGTTCCCACTCAGGATCACCCCGCTCCGCTCTTCATCGGTGAGATTCAGATGTTCTTCGAGGGCGCCCAGCGATGTAACACGGTTTTTTTGCTGCCAAATCCAGGAATTCCAATCTTCTTCGGCGACTTTCCGGTCAGCCCAATAGCCCGGAGCGTAAGATGTGAAGTCCCTTTCGGGAACCGTTGCGTCAAAGGTCATAGATGCGGTCAGATTCAATTCGGACTCTGAACAAGAAAAAAGCTTACGGTAGGAGGTACCATTGGGGTGTCAACCATCACCTCAACACTTGCCGTATGACAAAAGTACCAGTTGCAGCCCGCCCGGTGATGCCTAAGATCCCTCCTAGCATCAGGAGTGGTGCTGCGGTGAGTGATAAGCAAACTGCGGCATCCGGCAACCTGGCATGGAGAAGCCAAGGTGCCTTGGAAGCTGAAGGGAACTTCAGTCTCCGATGTGCGGAACTGATTTGCCGGATTTCGGCACGTCAGCCGAACAGCAATTCTCCGCCGGAAGAATCTCCGGACATGTTCCTGATGCGGTGAACGAATGAAACTTCAACCGACATCGCATCAACTATCATGAATCAGACAGTCATTGAGTCCGATCAGGGAAGACCGGCTCTTCCAACACCCAAACTCAGCGTGAGGGTGAATTCCGAGAACGAGAATCACCACCTTTGGAACAACCGGGGAACCTGGTGGTGCCATTTCACCGTCCACAAAGCCGATTATACCACGGAACGCATTCGCTTGAGCCTCAAGACCCGCAGTTTGGAGGAAGCCCGGAACCGGCGGGATCGCGTTTTTGCCGGCTTGGGCTAGCACCATTGCTGCCGGCGCGATCGCGTTTCCGCTTGAAATGTGATCAATTCTGAGTTGGTAAGTCTGCCGCGGAAAGCACCCCGCGCAGAAATATCATGGCTGAAGTGAATTCGACGTTTGAACTCAGGCGGGGCGCCATTGCGCCGGACTTCGAGCTTCCCGAAGGCGGAGCAAAGAAAAAGCATTCCCTTGAAGATCTTGCCGAGGGAAAATCGGCAATCGTCATTCTGTTTGCCTGCAACCACTGTCCGTATGTGGTCCACCTGGCCGATTATGTGGGAGAGTTCGCCGATGAATACGCGAAGAAGGGTGTTCAGTTCGTCGCCATCAATTCCAACGATGCCAAAAAGTATCCGGATGATGCTCCCGAGAAGATGAAGGAGTTTTCCAAGGCGCACGACTGGAACTTCCCCTACCTATTCGATGAGGACCAGAATGTGGCCAAGTCCTACTCCGCAGCCTGCACGCCGGATTTCTATGTCTTCAACCAGAATCTGGAATTGACCTACACTGGACAGTTCGACAATTCGCGGCCCGGCAATTCAGCGCCCATCACTGGTGCCGATCTGAGAACGGCTCTTGAGTCCACCCTTCGAAACGGAAAAGCAGACTCCGTGCGCATGCGCCCAAGCAGCGGATGCAACATCAAATGGAAAAAGGGCAACGAACCCGCCTATTTCGGCTAAAATGGAGCGGCCAAATCGCATCGTGACTCACTAAATTCTCAAATTTGGAAACTCTGCGTGCGAAGTCCGCTCTGACGAATTATATTCGGGCCTTCTCCGTCCTAAACCTACATGGCGCACCAGCTTCCACAACGCCGTCCTAGCGGTAACGGTCAAATGTTTGACTCCTTGCGTTACAGCGACAACGGAACCGCATCGGCACCCTCTCGTGCTCCCACATCGACGCCTGCTCCCGCCATGGTCCCAGACGACATGACCGGACTCGTTGTCGAGTTGCCGGAATCTTTCGAACGGCCCTCAAATCCTGTCGTTCCTCCTGACTCGATGGTCCCGTCCCTCGAACCTGTTCAGCAGGTCGTGCAGGTGAAACGCGGATTTTCCGGTTTCGGCGTTTTTTGCATGGCAATTTTCGCGCAAATTCTCCTTATCGGTGGTTTGGGAGTCGCGGCCTATTTTTATCCAAAAGAGGCGTCTGCAATTCTCGATAAGGCAGCTCAGTATCTGGACGCGGAAGGTGAAGAAGCCACTCCTCAGGTTGTTCACTGGACCCCTCCAGAACCCGAGAGCACTCTCGGCGCCCGAATCCAAATTCTTGAATTGGAGGATCGAGCCATCGTCCGGGGAGATCGCACCGCTTTTTCTGAATTGCAACGTCAGGCCAAGCTTCTGGAGTCAGACAGCGCCAATCCGATTTATGACGCCGTCCACGCGAGCTTGGTACGGGTCCGTCAGCTCTACCATGTCTCGGCTCAGAACACTCCTCCAAGATTGGACGCTCAGGCGATTTTCCCGGGCGCAGAGGCGGAACCCGATCTTCCGACCGCCTCGGTCATTCAGGTGTTGCGCGATCGCCGTCACGCAGCCGAGTCGCGCGAGCGAGCCGCTTATTTGTTGGCCGAAGTGAATACACCGCCTGCCCAGAAAGCGCTCTTCAACACGATTCAGGATGACCCCAACCTTCAGGTTGTCGTCCAAGCGTTTTCGTCGTTCTGCAAATCCACCGGCTATCCCGGGCACGATTGCTTTGACTCCGAAGCGGTCGAGTCGTGGTGGTATCAGAACGCGCCAAAGATCCTCGGTCAAAACTAAGTTGCTCTAAGCGGATCGAGCGTGAGATCATGCAATATGATCCTCGCCCTTGATCAAGGCACGACCAGTTCCCGCGCGATTCTTTTCGACCACTCCGCTGGGATTGTCTCCATCGCCCAAAAGGAGTTCGGCCAGATTTTCCCCAAACCCGGTTGGGTTGAACATGATCCAATTGAGATCTGGGAATCACAGTTGGAGGTCGCTCGAAGTGCGATAGCTTCCGCTGAATTCTCAGCCCAGGAGATCAGGGCCATCGGAATCACCAATCAACGGGAGACAACCCTGATCTGGGACCGAGCTTCCGGTAAGCCAATCCACAATGCGCTGGTTTGGCAGGATCGGAGAACCTCTGGAATTTGCGACGAGATTCGTAAGGCTGGACATGCCGAACGAATCAAGGCCAAAACGGGTCTCCCGGTCGACGCCTACTTTTCCGCGACCAAGCTGAAATGGCTCCTCGATCACGTTGAGGGAGCGCGAGACCGGGCGGAGAAGGGCGAACTCGCCTTCGGGACGGTGGATTCATGGCTCATCTGGAACCTCACAAATGGCAAACTTCACATCACGGATGTCACCAATGCCAGCCGGACCATGCTATTCAATCTCAAATCACTGGATTGGGATTCGGATCTCCTCGACCAATTTGACATTCCACGTTCGCTCCTTCCGGAGATCCGATCCAGCAGCGAAGTGTACGGAGAAACCGCTCCCGGCACCTTCCCGGTCCAGATTCCAATTGCCGGGATCGCGGGCGATCAACAGGCGGCCTTGTTCGGTCAAGCCTGCCATCAACCCGGCCAGGGGAAGAATACCTATGGAACGGGATGTTTTCTGCTGATGAATACCGGGACGAAACCAGTACAATCCCGAAATCAGCTTCTAACCACGGTGGCATGGAAGATCGGGGAGACGGTTCACTACGCGCTTGAGGGAAGCATCTTCGTGGCCGGCGCCGCAATCCAATGGCTCCGCGACGAACTGGGAATCCTTAGCAGTGCGGAAGAGATCGAACAACTCGCCAGAGCCGTGCCCGATAGCGGAGGCGTCGTATTCGTCCCGGCCTTCACAGGACTTGGGGCACCACACTGGGACTCCTATGCTCGTGGCACAATCGTGGGACTGACCCGCGGCTCCTCCAAGGGGCATCTTGCCCGAGCGGCCCTCGAATCCATTGCGCTCCAGAGCCTCGATCTCCTGTCGGCAATGGAACGCGATTCCGGCATTCGAATGAGCGAATTGCGCGTCGATGGAGGCGCCTCCGTCAACGATCTCCTCATGCAGATTCAGGCCGATTTCGCCCAACGCCCCGTGGTTCGCCCCCAAGTTACGGAGACGACCGCTCTAGGTGCTGCCTATCTTGCGGGATTGGCGGTGGGATTCTGGGATGACCTTGAGGAAATCCACGAAAACTGGCAAATGGACCGGACGTTTCAACCAAACCGCCCTCAACAGGAACTTGCTCCCCACCTCGAGAATTGGGCCCGCGCTGTGGAATGTGCCAAGGGCTGGGCGAAAGAATGAAAGCTGGAATCTCGCAAAACGGTGTTCTCTCTATGATCAAACAGTTCACTTTCGTTCTAGCGTTCGGGATTGGCTCCGTTTTCGCAGGCAATCTCTCGCCATCGGATCAAATCGATAAACTGGTTGGCACTCAACTTCAAAAGCAGGGTCTCGCGCCAAATGCGGAAATCAGTGACGCGGTCTTCCTGCGCAGGGCATACCTCAATATTGGCGGGCGAATCCCGACCATCGAAGAAGCTGAGGCATTTCATACGAGCGAATACCCCAACAAGCGGGAGAGATTGATCGAAGACCTGCTCAACAGCCCTGCCTATGTCTCCAATTACTATCACTTCTGGGCGGATCTGCTCCGAGTGAATGGTGAATTGCGAGGAGCAACGAAGTCCGCCTACGAGCTTTGGGTGAAGGAAGCGCTTCAAACCAACAAGCCCTACGACCAAATGGTTCGTGAGATGGTCAGCGCTGAGGGGATGATTTGGGACAATGGTGCAACCGGCTATTACTTCCGAGATCGTGGCATGCCTCTCGACAACATGTCGAACACCGTCCGGATCTTCTTGGGAACTCGATTGGAATGTGCCCAGTGCCACAACCATCCCTTCGATAAATGGACACAAATGGACTATTTCAAGATGGCTGCATTCAGCTATGGAATGTCGACGAGAAACTACGATTTCCCGAACCGGGATTTGGTGACCAAGCACTATTCCAAGGCTTCCGTCGATGCCTACCAGGACGCGGTTCAAAAGGCAGGGGCGAAAGAGGGCTTTCCCCATGTTCGCAACGAACAATCCATCGATCGATATCTGTTGGGCAGGAAGAACAGGCCCAGCTGGATTGAGCAACACGGATACAGCGAGCAACAGTTTCGAGCCATTGTTGCCAAGGGAATCGCCGCCTTGGAAGCATCCAAGAAAGAACAGAACTCCCTTCGTCAGACGCTCAGCCAGCTCTACAACCCGCTGCAATACACTTCGGTTCGGGAGGACGAAAAGGATCCAAAGTTGCCTCACGACTACCAATACACGGATGCCGATCCCCATGCTCAGGTTTCACCAGCTGTGATGTTTGGCACGGAGATCGACCTTGATCAGGAAGACAGTCGAATTGCGGCCTACTCCAAATGGATGACGAGCCCGGAAAACCCCACCTTTACCAAGGTCATCGTGAACCGACTTTGGAAGGAAGTCTTCGGTCTCGGGATTTTCGAGCCCGTCGATGAAATCACCGATCACACCGAAGTTTCAAACCCTGAGCTGCTGAGCTACCTCGAGAATTTGATGCGGGAATTGGACTACGACATCAAGGGCCTGCTCCAAATCCTTTACAACACCGAGACCTATCAGCGCGCCGCCAATACCGGTGAAATCATGTTGGGAGCTCCCTACTATTTCCAGGGCCCCATTCTTCGCCGCATGAGCGCGGAGCAGATTTGGGACTCCATTGTCGCCCTTTCCCTGCCCGAGGCGGATCAATATCGCCCGCGCCTGAAGGGCCAACTTTCCTCCATCGAAAATCAACGCCGGATTTATACGAGCCTGGAAGAACGCCCCTTTGAAGAATTCCTCGCCATGGTTCAAGAGTTGGCTCCGCTCGTCAAGAATCGCTATGTTATTGAGGCGGAATACCGGGACAAGTTGACCGAAGCAAGGGCCGCGGAAGACACTGAACTCTTTAATCAGCTTCGGAGAGAACTGCGGGAGGTTGGGAGAGAAGTTCAGGAGAAAATTTCCCAGATCGGCTACATTCATCTTCGAGAGGAAGTGGATGCGGGGGACTTGCTCGCTGCGATTGGGATGAACGAAGTCGCTGCTGAGATGATGGCCGATATGGAAGAGGGCTCGGAAGACGCAGTTGTGACCAAGCTGCCAAAAATCAGCTTGCCCAATCCGCCTGAGGACCTCGAAAGAAATCAAAAGAAGGCCTGGGCCAACGCCCAAAAAGCGGACTATTCCGTCTATAAAAATCTCATCTCCGGTATGGCGCGAGCTTCTGAATTGGAGTCACCCGCCCGCCGGGGACATTTTCTCCGTGATTTTGGTCAGTCAGACCGCGAGGTCATCGAAAACGCAGCTGACCACGCTTCCGTCCCGCAGGCCTTGAACCTTCTGAACGGCCCGATCGTTCAGGCATTGACCAATCGCTTCGCCGTCTTTGGAAACCGGGTGCATGCGGCAGGAACCCCTGAGGACAAGACCCGTATGATTTTCCAAGCCATGCTCACTCGCGAACCGACCGATTCGGAGCTGGCGATGGTCAGCGAGGAAGTTGGGAAATACGGAGACGAAGCCTATGAAGGAGTCGTTTGGGCCCTCCTCAACACCCAGCAATTCCTGTTCGTTCAGTAAAATCCCCTAGAGCTAAGATGCGGCTAAATTGGCCTCGAGGACTTCGTCGAGGCTTTCCACAATCAAGCTGGACCAGGATTCCAGGCGATCGAGTCGCTGAATCAGTTCTTCACGGCTAAGGAACTCCAATTCCGTAATGTCCGCTTCGTTCGCTTCGACAGCGGCGATCTCGAGATCAAAGAGATGGACAATTCCGAGGTGAACCTGACCCACCTCGTTGGTATCATCGTTGATCAACCCGATGATTTGCTGGGTATGCCCGCTTTCGATCCGCAATTCTTCATTCGTTTCGCGCTCGACCCCCGCCAGATACAGTTCCCGTCCCATGGAACCGCTGGCGTGATAGTCGTCCTCGTTGACATGACCACCAATGCCAATCGAGCCTTTGGCGGCCAAACGCTTCTCACCGCCGCCGCCACCACGGACATAGTGGAGATAGCGATCCTCGTGCCGGAAAATCGCATAGGGAATGATCTGCTTAAAACCTGGATCATCCTCAGCGAGATTTCGGTCCAAAAACTGGTTGTTCTCCGGACTCAGAATGGTCGGCAGGTAATCGCCCGCCCGGGGACAGAATCCATGAAACGCACCCAATTGATCAAACAATTCGCGCGGAATTACAAAAACGTTTTCGTCGTAGCGTTTGGTGGCCATGTCAGGACCGGTAGCCGCTTGGGATAGGGTTGCAAGCCCAACTTCCGCCGCATTCCAGAACTCCCCAACCGAAAACCAACCCTAGCAAATCACCCAAAACTCACTTGACCTTCCCGTAGGTCCTTTCCAAAGTGCGCCGTGGCCTCAGGACTCAATCTCAGAGAGCAATTGCGGCAAATTTTGCCGGATATTCTCCCCAAAAACCCAGCGGAAGCAATCAAAGGCACCGAGCTGATTCAGTTGGTGAAGTTCCAGCTGCAGCAGCCTTACTCTGATGCGACGCTGCGCTATCACTTTTCGATCATGTCGTGCGATCCCTCCTCGCCGATCGCAAAAGTGGAGCACGGACAGGGTTACTATCAACGATCTACCACGCTTCATTCGCTCGAAAGCGCCCGAAACTTCATTCCGGTCAATCAGGAGGGTTTCTTGTTTGGCGGCGAGGATCGCGCAACGGGTGAACAACTCGCCTTATCTCGCGCCAATCGATTTCGCGCCGTTTTCAATCGCTTCTGCGAGTTCAACAATCGCTTCCCGTTCGCGTTCGAAGGGGCCTTGTCGCACGGAGCTGGTGAACAGTTTCTGTGGCGCCTTCCCGATGTTGCCACGGTGGAATGGCTGATTGGTGAGGTCGATGAGGAGAGCGGAAGCCTCGTTCTCGACCAGAAAAGCCTCCAAACCCGTCAAATGATGGGCGGCGCTCCGTTCAAGGTCACCGCCCTGAAGCTGAAACTGGATACGAATTATGCTACGGCACGAGCCGACTTTTTCCGAACTCTCAGTTCCGGACTTTGGGCGAACTACTCCGAATTGGTAATCGCGGCTGAACTCAGCGACGAACAGCTGGTTGCCGATCTGCGCGAGCTTTCCGACCAATTTGGGGTTGGTGTGACCAGTCTTGGTTTGACCCTTGATGTGATTGACGATCTGCCCGAACCGGCGGCCATTGAGAACATGCGGCTGCGCGAATTCGAGGCCCTCCTGAATCTTTTTACCCCACGGAGAATCGCGCTGCCCCGGGACACGGGCCGGTTGGATTGGCAAAGCATCAACCAATTTCGCGACAACGAGGATTTTGAGACGTTTTATCAGTGGACTGCCAAGTGTCTTGAGGACGGCAGAGCCTACACGGCTGAGCAATTCACTGAGTCGAAAGGCGGCGATGTGAAGATCGAAGCGGCCTGACGTTTTCGGTTGCCGGGGTGAAGAGCCTCCGTCAGAATTCGAACCATGAAGCCCCTCCTTCTGGTTCTGGCGGTTGCGTTTGCCATGGTCGCGGCAATCAGCGCTTCCGAGAAGCCCAATTTCCTGATCATCGTCGCGGATGATTGCACCTACAACGATCTTCCACTGTACGGAGGACAAAATGCCAAGACTCCCCATATCGACGCATTGGCGGCGAGAGGCCTGACCTTTAATCGAGCGTTTTTGGCCGAGGCGATGTGCCAGCCCTGCCGTGCAGAACTCTACACCGGCCAATATCCGATGCGGAACGGCTGTGCCTGGAATCATTCTGCCAGTAAACCCGGCACCAAAAGCCTCCCACACTACCTCAAGCCCTTGGGATATCGTGTCGGTTTGGCGGGGAAAGGCCACGTGAAACCGGCTGCCGTATTTCCCTTCGAGAACATTGAAGGATTTGACCCAAGCTGCGTTCGTGAACCAACCCAGGCCCATGATGTTGCGGGAATCGCCGAATTCATGGAGCGGGAATCCTCCCCGTTTTGCCTCGTGGTTGCGCTGGTCGAGCCCCACGTTCCGTGGGTCATGGGGGATGCGACCCGGTATCCTCCTGCCTCGCTGAACCTGCCGCCCAATTTGGCTGACACGCCGGCCACCCGGGAGCACTTCGCGAATTACCTCGCCGAAATTACCTACATGGACGGGCAGGTCGGCGAAATTCTTGAAACGCTGAAAGATTCGGGGCGAGAGGAAGAGACGGTCGTCATTTTCACCTCGGAACAAGGTTCGCAATTTCCCGGCTGCAAGTGGACCAACTGGAATACCGGGTTGCACACCGCGTTTGTGGCCTCTCTCCCCGGCCAAATCGAGGAAGGGAAACGAACAGACGCCTTGATTCAGTATGCGGATCTTGCTCCGACGTTGATTGAGTTGGCCGGCGGCGAGATCTCAGGTTCCATGAAGTTCGACGGATCCAGTTTCGCGTCAGTCCTAAAGGGAGCGTCCGAGACGCACCGCGAGTTCGCCTATGGAATGCACAACAATCTTCCCGAAGGCCCTGCCTATCCGATCCGGACCATCACCAACGGGAAATTTCGCTATATCCGGAACCTGGCACCCGATGAACTCTACATTGAGAAGCACCTGATGGGCGGAGGGAGGCTGAACAACCCGTATTGGGCAACCTGGGTTGGCGCGGATCCCATGAAACCGGAGTCCGGAGCCTACCCGTTGATCAAACGTTACATGTCTCGTCCCGCTGAAGAGCTTTATCTCACGGTCGAGGATCCCTACGAGTTGGAAAACCTGGCTGGAAACCCCGAATACGTGGCGATGAAGGCGAAGCTCAGCGATGAGTTGGAGATCTGGATGAATGCTCAAAACGATCCCGGTAAGGCGGTTGACACCCCTGCCGCGTTAAAAGCGGCCCGCAAAGGTGCCCACCTCTACGGAGTGGATTAGCAGTTCGAGACCTGACGAAATCTGCCAGTTGACCGGGCAGATTCGATGAAATGGCTTTGCGCTTGCAGCGTCAAATTATGAGACCACGTTTCACACGATCCTAACAAGGACACCAACCAGTCATGCTCAAGAAATTTCTCAAACGCGGCGCGATCTTCTTCGGGGGATTGATTCTTCTCCTCGCGATCATCCTTTTCCTCTCCCGCGACTACCTGTCTGCCACCCTAACGAAGAAAATCGACTCCACCTTGGCTGAGCAGGGAGTCCATCTCACCTACACCACCACCGATTTCGATATTTTCACCGGACTGGGCCTCGAAGACCTCACGCTCTACGAATCCGCAGCACGAGAGACGCCCGTCATCGCGCTCTCCAACATCGCGGTGGGATACAAGCTGGCGGATTTGGTCTTTTCGCCGACAAAGCGATCGGCAGTTCTCCAGGTGGAGGATTCCACGCTGACGGCTTATCACGAAGGAGAGGCCTACCGACTCGAGAAGCTCAATGGGTCTGTGAGTGTCTCGCAAACTGAAGTCGATATCGCAGACCTCACCGCACAACTGTTTGGCCTGGATTTGGATGTGGCAGGCAACATCAAGATGGCGAGTTCGAAAGCGGCGAGCACGTCCAAACCAGATGTTTCGTCCGAAGATGATGACAAGACTCCCTACGAGGGCCTGGACCTCAGTCCCATTGCCGCATTGGCTGACGCCATGAAATTGAAGGCTGAAGGCGAAGCGCCCAAGCTAACCGCCCGCTTCACCGTCAACGAAGACCAAACGGTCGAAGCGAAAACCACCTTTTCCGGGAAGAAGTTTTCCTGGGACGGCGTCCCGATCGACTCGCTGACCGCAGAAGTCGAAGTTGAGAACGGCGCGAACGCTCCAATCCTGACCATCAAACGTCTCGAACTCCAGTATGCGGGACGGCCACTCAAAGCGGAAGGGTCCTTTGATCTCGATACGGAAGTCTTCGCGCTTAAGAGTCTCGATTCCAAAATTGACCTGATGAAACTTGCTTCGCACTTCGAAGAGAGTGGCGATACCAGCATGCTGCGATTCCTGGAGCCTCCGAATCTGGTCGCAAGCGGAACGATTCCGATTGCCGAGATTGATAAGGCGGTGATTACCGGCAGCGCAAATTGCCCTCAAGGAGTCGAAATCGCCTTCAAGGAGGATCAGAAATTGGTCATCAGTAATGTCACAACCACGTTTTCCCTTTCCGAAGGCCTCCTCAAACTCCCAGACCTTTCTTCCAACGTCCTGGGCGGCGCCACCAAGATTAACATGAGTCTCAAGCCGTTCTCCAAAGTTCCCTACATGGACGGCACGTTCGCCTTGGAGAAGCTTTCGTTGGCCGAAATTGCGAAGTTTGCGGGTCAGGCGAATGACAAGGTTGGAACCCTCAGCGCTTCATTCACCGGCGCAGGTGAACCCGATCTCAAGAAATTGAACGGCACCGGTAACCTCGAGATTTCTGAAGCACATTTCGTTTCGATCCCAATTTTCCGGAAAATTTTGCCGGTCCTCTCCGCCTTTGCGTTGAAGCCCTTCAACGGCAATAGCAAAGGAACTTCCGTGACGGCAACTTTTGCGCTGAAGGACGCGCAACTCACGACCAGTGATGTTCAGCTCCTTTCCGGAATCTATGGGGTCGATGGAACGGCTGATGTGAATTTCGCCACGGAAACCCTGGCCGCGACGGCGAGCGTGAAGCCCAATGGTCCCATGAAAGTGATTTCAAAGCTCTCTGAACGGACGATCGACATTGAGGCATCCGGAACCTTCGACAACTATGATTGGCGGGTGAAAAATATTCCAGGAGTTGACCGGGTCAGCACACTTGCCGGGGTGCCTCAGGAGAAACTGGGAGATATGCTCCAGAAATTGGGGATCGAGGAGGGTTCCGCGTCTAAAACAGCTCAGGACATCATCAAGGCAACGGAGAGCATCCCATTCCTGAAGGGGCTTAACAAGAAACTGAACCTCAATCCGACAGCAGAGGAAGAGGCTCCACCGAAGGCCACAAAACCGGAATAACCGCCGCTATCGACGGACAACGCGAGTTCCGCTCAAATGATCATGGAGGGTGCGGCGTTGACCATCGAACAGCGCCGTCAGGTAGCCAAGGCCCAGGATCAGAACCGTCAGGGACTCGGACCAGGAACGCCCAAATGCCTTCCCAAAGTTGAGGGAATCCCCTTTATCGTCCACGACGCGGGAGCCCATGAGCCACTTGCCCCAGGTGTTGGCGCGCAGAAACGTATTGTAGTTGAACCAGGTGAACCAAACTCCGATAAATCCGAACACCCCTACTGCGATGGCGGGTGCCCACTGCGGGCCTTCAGGAAGTTTGGCGATCAGCCCAATCGATGCCGCGTAAAACACGACGGAACAAATCAGGAGGTCAATCCCTTTGGCGACAAACCGTCGTCCTCTTCCCGCCAGCATCATGCCAGGAACCTGGACCATCGGCACATTGACCACGTTCTCGTGAATCGGGTTTACCAACTCCATTTGATCGGGAATCGCCTCAGCCTGCGCCCCAAGTTCAAACAAGGGCCGATCCTCCCCTCCGGAGCCTAACTCAAAGAGTGGCCGTTCCTCGGTTTCACCGTAATCTGGATTTGAATCGTTCATCTATCCACCCTGGACCGGGGGCATGATCGCGATCTCCTGACCATCTCGAAGTTCAGTTTCGCGATCCACATAATCCATATCGGCAGCCACCAGCAAATTTGTGTCCCAATCGCGAAGTTTCGGATAATCGGCGTAAAGGCGTTCCAAAAGGCCTCCCACGGTCCACGATTTTTTCGCCGGCAATTCCAACTGGAATTGCTCGCGACCAACGACGTCACGCAAAATGGAGAAAAACAGGACCTGAAGTTTCATGGGTTCTTGGCGGGAACTCCACTTTACGCAGGATCCGGATCGGGGCAACTCTCCCCCTCCTCCCTTCAAGCTCCACTGACACGATGCACCAAGCTGAAGAGACCGGGCAAGTGGGCTTGATATCGATTGGAGCATCCCCATTTTCGACGCCCCGTAGCTGGGAATCATTCGCGAAAGGAAGGGGCTTCCGGGTATCAAAAAACCGCTCCCCAATTGAGATCAGAGAGCGGTTTTTGGTTCTGAAATTTTGCGGGGTGAGCCTCGCGCTCCCGATCTACTTGAGTCCGCTCTTGATCATTTCTGCGAACGGCTCCCGGGCTTCATCTGCGACAGCGGCAGGAGCAGTCATTTTCACAAATACCAAACGCCCATCATCGGTCGGCAGGATGGCGCCAAGCATCCGATAGTTCTCTTTGGGCTTTTTGGAAGTGGCTGGGGCCATTGGCGGTCCGTCGAGGTAGACCCCGCTGAGGATGACAATCACGCCACCACCTTCCAACTTCTCACGTTCCTCTTCCGGTGGAGCCGCGAACTGCCCCTTCCAACGGGCAATATTTTGCTCAAGCGTACCACCGAAGACAAAAAACGCAGCCGAGGGATCATCATCGCCTTCGGCATCGAAGAGCAATTCCGCGGACCGCATGGGGCTGCTCGGTTGTTGGGAGGTCCATTTTTCGCCAAGATCAAACGTGTATTGAGAGACTTCGATCGTGTCGGCGTTGGAAAGCAACGCAGTGGAAGCAAGAAGTAAGGGGATTATGAAAAGTGACTTCATGAGGATGGATTTAGTGCTGTCAGGGCCGGAATTCCAGCTTTTTCGGCATTGAATCGACCGGTGCGCTAGGCTCGGTCGACCACGATTCGGTCACCGTAAACCGCACCGACCTTGATCGCGCTCCCTTCTTCGATGAATTCAGAATCGCTGGTCACATCGAGCAACTTCCCGTCGATGACTGCCTTTCCCGAGGGACGGAGATCGGTTTTTGCGACACCCGCTTTGCCGAGAAGCGGACTCTTGCCTGTCGCTTGGTCGATTTCATGGTCACCGATGGCGGTTCCGCTAGCTAACGATTCCTGAAGCACAAGCCGGGTGGCGGGCGTCAGATGAGGCAGGAATTTCATCAATACGCCGATTAGAACCGCGGCCAGGAAAATGGAGATCATCATCGTGAAAATCGGCACCCTGGCAATCGATCCAAGTGTCGGGGCAGCTTCCCCTCCTTCCATGAAATCCCCAAGATCGACCCGGTCAACGAGCGCAAAACCAAGCGACCCGACCATGAGCAGCGCTCCCACCACGCCTATGATGACCGTGCTCCCTCCCAATATGAGAAGTTCGAGAGCGAGTAGCGCCAAGCCGAGGATGAAGAAGAAGGCCGTCTCATAACCCGCCATGTTTCCAGCAACATTGTTGCCAAAAAAGAACAGGGTGAAGGATAGCACGGAAACGATACCTGGAATTCCGAACCCCGGGGAATTCAATTCGAGATAGGCTCCGCCAACACCAAAAGCAATGAGCAGAAACGAGAAGGCCTGCGTCCACTGGGCAAAGGCCTCAAGCGGCGTTGCTTTAACGTCGAGCACCTCGCCTTCGAGCCCCTCCTGCTCGATAATCTCATCGATCGAATTCACGATCCCCTTCGCCAGAAGAGGCTCTCCATTGTAGACCTCGACAGCTTCAAGTGCATTGAGATCAAGAACCTCCCCTTTCGCGCAGATCGTGACACCATCGCGAATCACTTCGGTTTCCGTGGTGATGAATGCGACGCAGAGATCGGGATCGTGACCTTTGGCAATCGCGACGTTGCGAACCGTGGATTCCATATCGGCCTGAACTTTCGCCATCATCGTTTCCGGAATATCTCCACCCGTGCTCATGACCGGAAGCGCCGCGCCAATGGTGCTGGTGGGCTTCATATAGATGTGATCGGTCGCAATGGCGAGAAGTGCGCCCGCCGACTTGGCTTTCGTATTGACGAAGGTGAAGGTTGGGAAGTCCACCTCCTGCAAGGCCCCCATCATCACATCCGTAGTGTACCAGCCAACGCCTCCCGGAGTGTGCATATCGAAAATGAGCGCGGCGGCCCGATCATCCCGCGCTTTAACGACGATCCGCTCCATGAACTTGAAACGGGCCTCCGTCGACAAATCCCGAAGACCTACTTTCACAATTAGAATTTTCCCGGCATAGCTCGCTTCTGACGCTTTCCCGAAGAGGAACGGCTCCTCTTCGACCTTTTCAGGCCCATCGCCGGGCTTTTTCTTGGACTTCGATGCTGACAACTTGTCGCGAAAGCCGCTTCGCTGCCATTCCATCACGCTGATCTCGATCAACTCGCCCTTCAGCCCTTCCTTCTTCACGATCTCCGCACTGGTCTCCACAATCCCCTTGCTGAAATTCAAGGCGACCGCTTCCTCAGCCGCCAACGTCAACACTTCCCCCTTCTTGGAAATGCGATCATCCTCCGGACCGAGTTCGAAATCCGGGTCGATCATCGCTTCCGCCAAATCGGCCTGATGCCCTTTCGCCTTGGCCAAACTGCGAGCCTGAGCCTTCAAAACAGAAACTTTCTGGCGATCCTGCGAGGACATCTCCTGATCTTTGCCCGTGATCTGAGCAACATCCGGAGTGGCGCCACCGATCACCGAGACCGGACTCATATAGATCCCGTTGCTTCCCAAAGCCAGCAACGCTCCCATCCCCAGAGCCGAGGATTTTGCGTAGGTGTAGATCGGAACGCTGACTTTGGGCAGGTCACGCAAGAGAAAGTTCGCCAGTTCCGCCGAATATCCGGCCTCGATGTCGACCTCCAGAATGACGGCCGAGACCTCTTCGCGATCGGCTTCCTGGAGAAGTTTCCGAAGGGAACGGAGGCGTTCCCCGTTTCTCATGTCCGGCGTGGTCACTCGCACGACGAGAACGTTGTTTTCCAAGCCCTCCTTCTCCTCAGACGTGGGTAAGGTGAGGTCGGGTTCCGCCTCTTTTAGACCCAATCCCGCAAAACCGAAGGTCATTAATACGAGATAGACCCAAATTCGCATTGCTCTAGGTGTTCCTGACATGGCTACAAATTCGTTGATTCTTGTGGTTGCCTGAACAATCGGTCAGGTAGTTCCAGCTTAGGCTGGTCAGTCGAAAATTCCAAATTCGAAGCATAAAAATCCGGATTCCAGCTTCCATCGGCGCCCTTCTCTGGTTTTGTCTCGTTCGAGCGTGAAATTCGTCGAATTTGACGGCTCCAGACCAGGAATTCATCGCATTCACCCGTGTACTCAGAAGAATTCATCCAGAGAGTGGCCGACGCCAACGACATCGTTGATGTCATTGGCGAATACACGGATTTGAAGCGGGCGGGGTCTGAGTTCAAGGGGCTAAGTCCTTTTACGAATGAAAAGACCCCTTCGTTTGCCGTGAATCCGGGAAAACAGGTCTGGCACTGCTGGTCCTCGGACCGCAAGGGCAACCTGTTCAAGTTCATCATGGAGGCGGATGGGCTCAATTTTCCGGAATCCGTCAAGAAGATGGCGCAAAGGGCGAATATTCCGCTCGAAGAAGAGGCGGAGTCCCCGGAAGTCACCGCGCAACGCAAATCCCGGGACCGCCTCAAAGAAGCTCACCGTCAGGCGGCGGAATGGTTTCATGACTTGCTGATGAAAAGCCGCGACCCAGGCCCTCAGATGGCCCGCGACTATTTGAAACAACGAGGCGTGAGCGGTGACGTGGCGAGGCGATGGAAACTCGGTTACGCGCCCAAATTTGGTAATGCGATGGTGCAATGGGCCAAGAAGCATGGCTTGCGGGAGAACGATTTGGCTGAGGGCGGGCTTCTCGGGCGCGGCGATCGCGGATTTTACGGTTTCTTTCGGCACCGGCTCATGTTCCCGATTCTGGACCAGTACGGCAACGTGATCGCCTTCAGCGGACGGGAGCTGGAAAAGAGCAGCGACGGCCGGAAATACGTCAATTCGCCAGCCACCCCCATTTTTGACAAGTCCTCGACCTTCTTCGGCTTGTTTCAGGCCAAGCGTTCGATCTTGAATTCCCAATACGTCATCATCTGTGAGGGACAACTCGATGTGATCGCGGCTTCCGAAGCGGGCGTGGAGAATATCGTGGCTCCGCTTGGCACCGCGTTTAATGAGGCACACGCCCAGGTTCTCCGGAAGGACGTTCGTGAAGCGGTGCTTTGTCTGGACTCGGACCGCGCCGGGATCAAAGCGACCGACCGCGTGTTTGAGCAATTGGCGAAGACTGGAATTTTCGCAAAAGTCGCGCGGATGCCGGAAGGCGAAGACCCGGATTCATTGATCAAGAGCGCCGGAGCCGACGCGTTCCGGGACGTGATTCACAACGCGATCGATTACTTTGATTTTCAGCTCCAAATCGGCCTCCCCGACCCTCAGGCGGCCTCGCCGCATGACCGATGGACGCTGATGAACAAGATTGCCGAAAAATTGCTTCATGTCGGTGATGAAGTGCAGCGTCGAATCGTGACCGAACGCGTGTCGCGCCTTCTGGGGGTCGCGACCGACGATATCGAAGGCGCCACCAGCCAGATGCGGCAACGCGAGCAAATGCGGGCAACCCGACAGGCTTCCCGCCAGAAAACGGTGGAGGCGGCTCCCGACATTCTGCCTCCCTCGAACGTTCTTCGGATGCTTGCCCGGTTGATGGCGAACCATAGCGAAGCCCGGGAATGGATCTTCGAGAACGCCGACCGTTCGGTCCTGGATTTTCTGCCGGGATCTCAACTCCTGGCACTCTTGTGGGACGGCGACTTCGACCCGGAGGATCCGCAATCCCAGCATCAGTTTCTGGAAACCCTCCCCGATGAAGCGAAACGCGCCCTCAATTGGCTCAACGATGAAAAGGCGCCCCCGCCATCCGTCGAACTGGCGGAAGATTGCTGGGTTTCGATTCAACGTGAGGTTCTTGGCCGGCAACTCCGTGAAGCGAAAGCTCGGCTCAAGGAGCCAGGGCTTCAGTCCGATCAGTTAATTCAGGCTTTGGAACGCGTGAAGCAGGTAGAGTCCGAACTCAAATCCCTGCCACGGCCGCGCGTTTAGAGCTCATCCAAAGCGCGGCGGAGTTTGGACTCCCGCGCTTCAATGCTCTCACAAAGCCGCATTTGGACGCGGGCCCGATCAAGGTTTTGTTGATCGTGTTTCACTTTGAAATACACGTCTCCCGCCAGGTAATCGGTGTAAAAGCGCAACCCCAGCTCAAAGGTGATCAACCGGATCGAATCAAACAGGTATTTGCGGTCAGCCTCAGTCAAAAATGGTCCGGCCTCGCGCAAATAGCCGCGAACGAGCGCGCCAAAAAGATCCAGATCCAGAAAAACTTCGTCAAGATCGGTCGTCTCTTCACCACCGGGATTGCAGGCGCTTCGCACCGCGTCCCCAAAATCGTAGTGGATCAATCCGGGTTTCACCGTATCCAAATCGACAATCGCCGTTCCTTTTCCCGAGAAGTCATCAATCATGATGTTGGAGATTTTCGGATCCCCGTGAATCGGGCGCAGTTGGAGTTCCCCTTTCTGACAGGCATCCTCCAACACGGGCGCGAAATCCCGACGCTCTTGCACAAATTTCACCAAGCGCCGGGCTTCGCTTGAAGCTTCCGCCCGCAACTGACCTTCCTCGGTCGCCAAGACGCGGTCGAACTGCTTCAGATAGCCGGGAGTGATGTGAAACCCGGGAAGGGTATCTTCCAGTTCATTGACGGGGAAATCGGCAATCAATCGCTGAAAGTGACCGAGCACCTGGCCGGCTTCCACGGCGTGCTCCACGGAATGAACCCGCTCATAGGACTTGGCGGAGGCAATCAACGAAAGACCTCGCCAAACATCTCCCTTGTCATCCCGCACAAAATCGCGCCCCCCACTTGCGGGAATGACCTTGGGGAGTTGCCAGATTCGATCGGCCGAGTCGGCCTCACTTCGAATCTTGCCGTGCGCATGCCTCGTAATCGCCGAGATGTTCGCCATCACATTTTCCGGAGACGGGAAGACCGCTTGATTGATCTTCTGCAGAATGAACTGTTGCTCGTCGAAGGTCGTCCGAAAAATTGCACGATAGGTATCGTTCACGTTTCCGGAATGCAGCGCCTCCACCGTGACCAGCTGTCCCTCCATTTCAAATTGTTTGGCAATCTCCGCGGGGTTCATAATCTTCGCAATCCGGCTTCATACTTGCCTCAACCGGCTTGGGCAACTAGGAACTCGAATCTGGTGAAAGGTCCGGCCCCCGAATAGTCTAACAAACTGTTGGTCAAATTGGTGGCCAGTCCCGTAGATGCCATGATACGTTTACGTCTAAGTTTTCCGAAGTTCTCGATGATGATGATTTCCTTCCCGAATCTCGCCCGGTGCTCGATCCTGATCGCACCGGTTTGCTTTTTGTGCGGATGCTTTCCCGGCGATGCAAACCAGGATCAACTGGACCGCCTTTCGAAGCGGCTTCTCGACATGGAAGAGGAAATGGACGCGCTGAGAGCGACGGCCGCGGCACCAGCGGACGGAGACCGCCTCTCCGGGCTGCAGCAGCGCATCCTTGAGGTGGAGAAATCGCAGGGGCAAACTCGCGAAGCGATTATTCAGGAGCTTCGTATCCAGAACGAGAAACTGCAGCGCACCTTTCGCGGGTTCAACCAGATGCAGGACGTCATCCAAACCGGGCAGACCTGGGCCGCCTTTGGGCTGGACTACCAGGGGCACGCCGTTGCGCGAACCAAGCACGGCTCATTCCTGATCGAGTTGGAGGAACAGGAGGCGACCGAGAACGGCTATCGCCTCACGCTTCGAATCGGGAATCCCAGCGGGCTCCTCATTCACCAATTCCGACTTTACGGCGATTACGGCTCTCCCCCGCCGAGCAACACCGATATCACGGATTACGAGACCTATATCCGCAATTTTGACCAGTGGGAAGGCTCGCTGAAGAAGTTTGAAGCCAATTTTGTGACGCCGCTCGCCACCAATGATTGGACACTGATTGGTTTGGTGATTCCCGCAGAACGCCTTGCGGAACTGCGATTCATCCGCTTCAAAATGGAAGTTGACCGGGCCAGCTTGGAAAACAACGTGGCCAAGGAAGAGGCGTTTGCTCAAATGAGCATTTCGCAGAAAGGAGCCACAATGTTGGAAACTCCCTATGGAAGCTTCCCGGTGTCGATCGCCGGACATACTAAAACCCTTTCCGGTCATGAACTCGAACTGCTGATCGGGAACCCTCTGGGAATGACGGTAACTTCCGCTCGACTGATCGGACGCCTCGGTCCCAAACCTCCGAAGCTCAAAGAGCAGCAGGATTATGAATCGTTCACTTCAGAACTGGCAAAGTGGGATCGGGAATTGACCCCGTTCGAGGCCAGGCTCCCGACGTCACTAACACCTTTCCACTGGAATCGGGTCAAAATCCGCGTGCCAGCCGTGGAAGAATCCGACCTCGAACACATTCGCGCCCAATTGGAGGTTCTGAATGTGAGCCTTCGAAACAAGGATTGAGGCCGATCTGAAGGTCTGGGGAAAAGAAGAGAGGGAGCCGATCAGCAATGCTACCTCCCCAGAAGCATTAACTCATAGACTCCCTCTCATTGGCCGAGGCCAAAAACTCAGGCGCGTTGCCGCGTCCTTGAATCTACGAGTGTTAAAAAGCGTCGCTCAACCGTCAAGGTGAAAAGTCTTAGATTACAAAAAGATTGTCACAAAACATCAGGCCTTGAGCTCTCCCGTTCTTCTAAACGTTGGATTTGTGGTTATTTTCGCTCTTTGAACTGATTATCAGCTCCGGCCCGATCTTGCACGCAACCAATTTGTGGCGGAGGGGTTTCTTCTCCAATGACGAGATTTGTTCGACATTCTCTTTTCGCCGTCTCACTGCTGATGGGACTTTCAGGTGCGCCTGGCTATGGCCAGGATAATCGCGAAGAACCCCGTTTCCCCAAAGAAAAGGACAAGCCGACGTCCGAACTAAAACTTTCTTCCGAGGACAGGGAGCGCATTCGAGCGGTATTGGCCGAAGCGTGGAAACGCCCGGAGGTCATTGCCGCCAGGGATGAAGTCCACTCCGCGACCGAAAACTATAAAAAGGCCCTTGAAAAGGCCGTGTCCGAGATTGATCCAGATGCCGAGGGCTTGATGAAGCGGCTCCATAACGAGAGCAAGATGGAGGCCATGAGGCATCGGCTTCCTCCTCACCCTCGCGGCACGGGAAGAGGTATGGGTCCGAAAATACCCAAAGAAGTCGTTGAGCGAATCGCATCGTCAGAACCCGCCTTTCGCGAGATGGATTTTGAGGAGCGAAGACGTTTTCTGGATATCGCGGAAAAGACCTTCCTAAGTGGCGCGCTGGATGAAGCTTTCGAACAGCTAAAATCCGCTGCAACCCCTGAGGAGAATGGTCGAGCCCGGAACCAAATTCGCGAAAAACTCATCCGAGAGATGGGAGATCGAGATTCCTGGGCCAAGGAAAAAATCGAGGCAGCACCACCACCTCCCTTTGATGGCGGAAGGCCTCCTCATCCTTCCCGAAAGGACGAGAAGCGTAAGAATATCGACTAGAACCGGGTTCGGCGAACCGCCCGGGATTTTCTAGCGCGTTCGACGCTCGCCGGGCGGATGCTTCTTCGCCAACTCGGCGAGAAAGGCGATCAGATCGACTTCTGACCGCTTCCCGATCGATTTGGCCATTTCGCGCATTTTTGCCCCGTCAACATCCAGCTCGTGCCCACCACGCTGCCCGGATCGAAACTTATCGAACTGCGCCTGAAGGTACCAATTACTCAGTCCCGTAAGCGGCGGGCTTCGGAACACCTTTTCACCATAGCCATTGTAGCGATGGCAAGCGGCGCAATTCTCCATGTAAATGCGTTCACCACTAACCACATCTCCCTCATCATCAATCGGTTCGATCGGCTTTGCAGGTAGCGCATTGATATAGCGAGCGACCGCCGAGATCTGCGGTTCTTTCAGCGCCAAAGCCATGGCGCGCATTTGAATTCCAAAAGGATCGGCCGGATCAACCCCGCGTTTTCCTTCGCGAAACTTTTGCAATTGAATCTCGACATACCAATACGGGAGATGGGCGATCGATGGCGCCATCTTGCTCTGGTCTCCATGCCCCTCAGGACCATGACAGATGGCGCAGGTGGTCTGGAAGAGAACTTTGGCGTCCGGGTCTTCAGCGTGGATCGTTTCCGCAAGAAAGGTGAGCAGACTAAGAAGTAGACGCCACGATCTCACGGGGTTCAGACTTTTCGGCAGCCGCATTGTCATTCGAAACTGGAGCGTCAACAGCAGTCCCAGTCTCCGCACTTCTTGCGGTATCCTTGGCAACAGCTGGGAGTGTAAACCCGAACGTGGATCCATTGTTGACCGAAGAGTCAACCCAGATTGATCCATCATGACGTGCCACAATTCTTTTACAGACGGACAATCCGATCCCGGTTCCCGGAAAAGCCTCCCGCGAATGAAGGCGCTGAAAAATGAGAAAGATTCGTTCCTGATGTTTGGGGTCGATCCCAATTCCGTTGTCCCTTACCGCAAAACGCCATTTCCCATCGTGTTCCTTCACACCGACGTGAATGGTCAGGGGATCCTCACTTCGAAATTTCACGGAGTTGGAAATCAAGTTCTGAAACAACTGGGTGATCTGAACGGGGTCTCCATTCACCAAGGGAAGATCATCGTAGGTAATCTCCGCGCCACCACTCTCTTCAATCGCCACTTCCAGGTTCTTCATCGCATTCAGCAGCGCCTCCTTGGTATCAACCGGCTCAAACTTCTTATCCCGAGTACCGACCCTCGCGTAAAGCAGCAACCCACGAATCAGCGACCTCATCCGCTCGGAACCTTCAATGATGAAGCCAATGTATTCATCCGCCTCATCGCTCACCTTACCTTGGAACCTTCGAGAGAATAGCTGAACGTAGCTGCTAACGGTTCGAATCGGCTCCTGCAAATCGTGGGAAGCAATGTAGGCAAACTGTTCCAACTCCTCGTTGGAACGAAGCAGCTCTTCCTCCGCCTTTTTCCGGTTGGTGATATCCGTAATTGAACCCGCCATACGGGTCGGGTTCCCATTTTCGTCCCTGACGGCCAACCCACGCCCCCGAAACCATTTAAAGGTGCCATCTGCGCAGCGCAATCGGTACTCAACATCATAAGCCTGGCCGGTTTCCAAATGGTTTCTCAACGCTTCCAGGGTAGCGGCCTTATCCTGGGGATGAATTCGCCCCTGCCAGTTCTCCCAGTCATTGGCCAGTTCATCCGGTTGAAATCCCAGCAATTCCTTAAATCGGGGCGTAAAATAGGCCTGGTTGGTTTCGACATCCAAATCCCAAATTCCCTCGTTACTTCCCGCCACAGCCAAGGCAAAACGTTCCTCACTTTCGGCCAACGCAGCATGAGCGGCACGACTTTCAGCAATTTGAGCTTCCAAATCCCGTGTTCGCTCATCGGAGGTCTGAATTAAAATCGGCCATCGCGCGAGAATGAGAGAAACGAGCACAGCGAACGCCAACGCAGCTGCGGGTGCAATCAGTGCCATTTTGCCCAATCGATTGGCTTCGGCAAAAGCCTCTTCCTGATCAAGTCTGACCAGGATCGCCAAATTCCCCTTCGGAACATACCGGGTCGCAGCCAGCACCCTTTCTCCCGACGGCCCAATCGCTTCCACCGCATTGGTCGGCGAATCATGAACCGCCAAATACATCAGGTCACGATCCAATCCGTCATGAATGGCGATGGCTTGGTCGCTCGCCCCGGCCGGCATCAAATATTGCAGGCCTCCATCCTTCGTTTTCTGCGCAATAATGGTTTCACCGGTCGTTCCCAGCGCACTGTCACTACGGGTCAGGTGCGCCCATTCTTCTTCCTTGAACTCCAGAACCCGAACCATTTTCTCATCGCCGAAATTCGTCACCAGCTTCTGTTCCCTCGACTTCTGAGTCAGCAAGTCCTCGACCCGCTGCGCCTGGATATCCGCAAATGCGTTCATTTGCCGATCGATCCGCTCACGATGCCCACCGAAAACCAGCGGGTAAAGAAGCACGCAAAAAACCGTTACCGGGATAAACCCCGTCAAAAGCAAGGCGATGATGACCTTGGTTCGCGGTCTAGACATGAAAGTAATTTTAGAACGATCTCGAATCAGAATGATCGAATGATGTGCAACTCGTCGAGCTTAAAGGCCTTATTCCGTAGTTTCCAGAACAAACGAAGGGGCAGGAACCGAAAAGAATGCCCGGCAGGGCATCATCGCAGCATTTCGTAGAGGGTCCGGTTCGAATCCGTAAGCCATCGAGCATGTAGATCGAGCAAGGTTTCGTAGCCTTCCAAAGATACGATCGGGTCACCGGCAGCCCAAGTCGGCCCCGAATCCCCTCTCAACAGCGCCCGCACATTCTTATCGAGAACAAATTGAAGATAGTCACGAACCAGAGGTTCGACGAGAATTCCCTGCTCGATCCCGCAGGCGATCCCATCGAAAAAGTTCAAAACCGTGACGACATGAAATCGATCTGGTGGATCCAGAAGCGAGTAGTCGGTTCCCTGGACCGTCTTGTTGTAAATATGCTTGATGGATTCTCTGAGCTGCGGGTCCGTTTCATAACGGCGAACCGCATCAATCGTGGTCTGCCGGACCCGGGCATCTTGAGCGTCACTCAAATGGGCAACCGCTTTCTTCATGTTCTTGGCTAATCCCCCGAGACTCGAACCGGTTACGATCGCGAGGATCAAAATCGCAACGGCCAGGATACACGTGGCGAGCGCACTGATCCCATCGGGAGTCTGGAGCAGTTCAGAAAAGTTCATCCCCGCCATTTCAAGCTACGTGATGGGCGGTTGCAATGAGAATCAGAACTCAATCCACCAACTCAGCCCAAACTTTGGATTGGCAAAAGTCCTCAATGGCTACCAGGGCGTGGCGGGCAATGTCGACGCCATGTAGGCAGACAAGGCACCGAGTGCGACCACGACGATCCAGCCGACCGGTCCTTTGAGAAGCCCTTTTTTGGCCACAACGACCATGGCCCCCATCGCCAGCCAAATCAGAAGCTTGGTAATAATGGCTCCGTTGAACGGGATCCCCCCTTTGGCAAGAAGGCCAAAACCACTCACCAAAATCAAGAGCAACCCAATTCCATGAAACATGAGGGCCTGCTTTTTTCCCTGCCCGTTCTTCCCCATCAGAAAGAGTGCACCAAGGCCGGTAAAAAGGCTCATGATACCGATCAGGTGGAGAAGCTTGTAGAATTGTGGGTCCATTTCGCTGGCAGCTTGGATGCGAACCTCGGGGACGTCAACTTCCCGCCAACTTCTTTGCTTGAGCCTGACTCTCCTCCGATAGCTGGACCAGTTTTACCCGCATCGACTTCCCATCTTCCCGCATCAAGTCGATGCTGGTTCCATAAAGCCCGACGAATCTTGCTTTAATCACGCTGCCGGCTGCACTCTTCCATTCCAACAGCGGGCGTTCGGCCAAAGGAATGGAGCTCATTGGCTTTGGCGGATAAATCGCGGCGCCCTCCAGCAACCATTGTCTCACCTTCTCGATCTCCCCTTCGGTCAATCGATCGCCTTTTCCGGGAGGCGGCATCGTGTCGTCGCTGTTCGGATCTGAAACATGGTCGAGCAAGACACTTTCATCCGGATCCCCAGGTCGCATGGTCGTGTATTTCCCAACATACGTTTCTTCCATGTCCTTCAAATTGTTAAGGGCGAGACCACCCTTCGCATCCTTGCCGTCTTCGTCCGTATGGCATTTGTTGCACTTTTCCGCGAAAATCGGGAGGATGTCGGTCTGGTAGTCGAGTGCCGCCAAGTTCGATGCAGCGACTCCCAAAATCGAGAGGGTGAGAAGGGTTTTGGGGATCATGAGCGAAAAATGCCCCATCCTGTTGCCTTTGCAAGTCGACTCACCAGTCCTTCTCCACCGGTTTATACTTCGAGGCTTTCCCTTTTTCGCGGAGTGCTGAATTCTCCACTTCGTGCTGAAGAATATCCTCCGGCTCCACCATCGGCGGGGGGATGTCCTGGGCATCCAGGTCGATGGAGTTGGACTCGCCACTTTGGGCGGATGGTTCGTTCGCCCCTTCTTCATCGGACTCCTCGTATTCCCCCTCCCCTTCGTCTTCGCTCGCTTCACTCTCTCCCTCTTCTCCCGATTCCTCGGAATTCTGTTCTTCGGACTCCTCTCCTTCCTGATTCATCTCGTCCTCAATTTGCCGCGAAATTTGATCCAGCCGCACCAGGGTCAGTTCCAAGTTCCAACCAGCATCCCGAAAACCCGGGAACATCTCAAGACAGGCCCGATAAGCCTTCACCGCCTGCCGGTAATAGGTCAGCGAAGATTGAGGATCGAGCGGCTCATCCGCTTTCGCCTGCAGAAACGATGCATTGGCGGCGTTGTAGATCGTCATACAACGATGCTCGGACGTCTCCAGCGATTCGGAAGCGCCCATAAACGAAGCAATCGCCATCGCGTAGTTCTTCGCTTCCAATTGTTCATGTCCACGCTGAAACGCTTTGAAGGGAGATTCAGCTTCGGCGCCGAGGCTTCCCAACAGCCAAAGGCAAACCGACAACACGACTCTGCTGGAAACATCCGTCATGACCGTGGCTTCAAGAGATTGAACCGGCGCCCGTACTTGGCAAATCGAAGAATCGGCGGGGCAAGCAGCAACAACGCCGCGGCGAGAAATGCGGGAAAAGTATCTTCCGGACGCATCATCACTTCAGTCTGTCCGGTTCCTGTGGTGCGGAAATGGCGAACCGAGTTTTGATAGATCTCGCCAAGTTGGAGGGCCTGTGTTCCGGCATGGAGAAACACCCCATGACGGCATGCATCCGACAACTCCTTCAAACTGGCCGCCTCCAGCTTCGTCCAGATTTCCCGATCCTCATGCACCACAAAACCGGTGAGGTCACCAGCCTCATCGTATTCCGGAATTCTGGCGCCCTGACGATCATCGCCGACTCCGGCTACGATGAAATAGACACCCAAGTTTTCGAGCCGCTTCACCGCCTTGGTCGGCTGACTTTCCTGGTCACCGCCATCGCTCACCAGAATGAGATCCTGCATTCCACGCCGGTTGGTGGTGAGCAACTTGTCACACGTCTTGTGAATCGCGTCACCAATTCGCGTTCCGCCGATTCTGACCTCACCCAGAGCGACCGTGTAAGGACCGGCCTCCTCCAGCTTGTCGAAAAAATAGGTGTAATCGGTCGTTAGCGGACAAAGAATCGAGGCGGCCCCCGAAAACACGACGAGCGCAACGCGATCTCCATTGAGGCTCTCGACGCAATCTCGAATCGCGATTTTCGCGGCGCCAAGCCGATCCGGAGCGAGGTCCTGAGCCAACATGCTTCGAGAGACATCGAGGAGAAAAACCACATCCCGCCCTTCGCTGAGAACTTCGACGGGAACCTGTCGCCAGGCAGGGCGCGCCAATGACAGAATAATCAATCCTGCCGCCATCAACACACAGGCAAACTCAAGACGCCGATCAAAGATCAGGCCTTGGGATTCACCACGACTCCCGGCAAACTGTGCCAACGCTTCCCGTCGCTTTTTCTCCGCATGAACGAAGAGAAAGCCCGCGGCAGGCAAGAGCGGAAGCAACAAAAGAGCCACCGGGTTTTGAAACCGCTTGGTGGGTGTAACTCGTTTTCTGGATCGCCAACGCATCGTGCCTTAGGTGCCAACTCCCAGTTTGGCGAGAATCGATTCCACATCGTAAACACATCCGCCCCAACTTCCACCGCTCGCATTTTGAAGCGCCCCCCACAGCCGGGTGTCGTCAGGGACGGCTGGATTGATCTTGAACACCGGATTTCGACTTCGCGACTCCAAGGAATCCTCTCCCACAAAGTTCAATTCTCCCTTGAGGTTGCGGGTATCAATTCGGATGCGAATCGGATCCCCGTCGCGGAGCTTCCCAATCGGGCCGTCGGCAAGGGCTTCCGGGCTGACGTGGCCAATGCAGGCACCGGTGGACACCCCCGAGAAACGCGCATCCGTGAGCAAGGCGACATGTTTACCGAACGGCAGATATTTCAGAGCCATGGTCAGTTGGGCGGTTTCCGGCATTCCCGCCCCCACGGGACCGATTCCCGCCAACACCAGAACATCGCCCGCTTTGATCTGGTCCGATTTGATCGCAGCGATGGCTTCGGGCTCATTCCCAAACACTTTGGCCGGCCCTTCGTGAAGAAAAATGCCATTCTCGCCAATCACCGTGGGATCAATCGCCGTGCTTTTGATCAACGCGCCATCGGTTGCCAAATTGCCAGTGAGAAAGGTCGTCGTGCTCGTCAACCCAGCCTTCTTCGCAGCGGTTGGTGACATGATTACCTCATCCGGATCTATCCCATCCAATTCGTGAAGTTTTTCGCGCAATCGCGTGCGACGTTCCGAATTTTCCCACCAATCGAGATTCTCTTCCAGGGACTGGGATGCTGCCGTTTTCGCATTGAGCCGGAGAAGCCCCGCGGCCCTCAGGTGCAACATGACTTCAGGAACGCCTCCCGCCAAAAAGACCTGAACCGTGGCAAAATGCTGCGGTCCATTCGGCAAAGCGTCAACCAAACGGGGAATTTCCTGATTCACCTTGGCCCAGTCCTGAACCGTCGGGCGAGGTAATCCCGCCGCGTGAGCGATCGCGGGAAGGTGCATAATCAAATTGGTCGAACCTCCAAACGCAGCATGGAGAACCATGGCATTGTGGATCGAGTCTTCCGTCAACACATCTCCCATCGTGGTCCCACTCTTCCGCATGGCCAGCAAAGCCTGGGCGCTGCGAACGGCCATGTCTTTCCAGATTTCAGCGCCACTTGGGCATAGCGCCGAATGCGGCAAGCTCATCCCGAGAGCCTCGCCGATCACCTGACTTGATGCGGCGGTTCCCAAAAATTGACATCCGCCACCGGGGGACGAGCACGCTTTGCAACCTTGCTCAGCCGCATGCTCCAGAGTCACGTCGCCATGGGCATAGCGCGAACCGATCGTCTGCACTTTTGCCAAGTCCTCCGCATCTTCGCTGACGAGGGAAACTCCACCCGGCACCAAAATTCCGGGTAACTTTGAGCTTCCGGCCAACGCCATCATCATGGCCGGCAGCCCCTTGTCACAAGTTGCAACCCCCATGACCCCTTTTGCAGTGGGCAGAGACCGAATCTGGCGCCGGAAAATCATCGCCGCATCATTGCGATACGGGAGCGAATCAAACATTCCGGTCGTTCCCTGGCTGCGCCCGTCACAAGGGTCGCTGCAAAACGCCGCAAACGGTATCCCGCCATGGGTCGCCAGTTCTCGCGCCGCTTCCGCCATGAGAATCCCAACTTCCCAATGGCCGGTGTGATACCCCAATGCGACAGCTGATCCGTCTTCGCGACGAATTCCGCCCTGCGTACTCAAGATGACGTAGTCTTCACCCGTCAATTTCCGCGGATCCCATCCCATCCCGACGTTTTGAGTCCACCCAAAGAGGTCACCACTCGGTGCTTTGGCCAGGAATTCGTCCTTGAAAGGGAGAGAACCGGATGGACCTGGAGCGGAGGTCCGAATGGAGAAAATCTCTTCGTTGGAGGAATCTAAAATCATGGGGGCTTCGATGACGAATCGAAGCCTAGCTTTGTCGATCTTCGTTCGCAAGGACGCTTAGGCCCCAGCATTCGCGGACATCTGCGTCGAAACAACCTGCTCTCCGGTTTCATAGATGTCATTTGCGGACCCGACAACAAGAGGATCCATGTCATCCAACAAGGCATGATCCTTGCCGTCATAGGGAATATCCTTGAGCATGAACTTGATCGCATTGAGGCGAGCTCGTTTCTTGTCATCGGAACGGACAATCGTCCAAGGAGCATCGGCGGTGTCAGAGTAAAAAAGCATCGACTCTTTCGCCTGAGTGTAGTCGTCCCACCGGCCGAGGGATTCGACATCCATCGGACTCAGCTTCCATTGCTTCAACGGATCCTTCGCACGGCCCATAAACCGCCGCAGTTGCTCTTCGCGGCTCACCGAAAACCAGAATTTGAACAATCGAATCCCGCTTCGAGCCAGCATTCGCTCGAATTCGGGAGCCTGGCGCATGAACTCCAAATACTCGTTCGGCTTGCAAAATCCCATCACACGTTCAACACCGGCACGGTTGTACCAGGAACGATCAAAAAAGACCATTTCGCCGCTGGTTGGCATCTTTTGAACATACCGTTGGAAATACCACTGTCCTTTTTCACTGTCAGAAGGCTTTGCCAGAGCTACCACACGAGCCCCCCGAGGGTTCAAATTCTCCACGAACCGCTTGATCGTCCCGCCCTTTCCGGCCGCGTCACGACCTTCAAACACAGCGACAATCCGTTCCCCCGACTTCCCAACCCACGCCTGCATTTTCACCAACTCAATTTGGAGCAACTCGATCTGACGTTCGTATTCAGCCGACTTCATCACCTTCTTATAGGGATAAGCATCGCTGATGATCGTTGACTTCTTCTTTGTACTTTTGACCCGCTCGGTAAGTTCTGGAGGGATGCATTTCTGGACCTTTTCCTCGATCACCGCAACCATTGGAAACGCAGCCATCAACGGGTCAGGACTGGCGGGAGCCGTTTCCGGAGGAGCGGGAGCTGGCTCGGGAGGACTCGCCACCGCTTCGGGTTCTGGCACAGCCGACTCGGGCATTTCCACCTCGGGCATCATCGCCTCGTCGCCCTCAACTTCCGGCACGTCAGCTTTGGCAACAACGGGTTCTTCAACAACGATTGGTGCTTCCT
The DNA here is from genome assembly GCA_963977015.1 of uncultured bacterium. Classification (GTDB taxonomy): domain Bacteria; phylum Verrucomicrobiota; class Verrucomicrobiia; order Verrucomicrobiales; family DEV007; genus JBCDHN01. The sequence continues at coordinate 433,069 of CAXBMO010000003.1, forward strand.
CTTGAATCTCGAGCGGCTCGGAGTCTGGCGCTTCGACCAACGGTTCTGGAGAATCTGCAGGAATCTCGCCCTTCATTGGATCGACGGGAGGTTCAATGACCTTAGGTTTGAAAAAATGGCTCATGGGATATGCGTTAAGACTTGGAGGGAGCGGCTACTGCCTCCCTATCTTCAACACAGCAGGCAACATGCCACTCCGCTGATCATTTGCGTTATTCCAGTCCAGCGTTTCCCAAAAGGGACCTCAACGGATCCCGAAATGCCGGTTCAGCGGTTCCTGATAACTGTCAATTGTGCCATTCTCGACCTCAGCCACCTTAACCTGACACTTCGCTTTGTCAGACTCCACCACCGCAAACGCACAGGCGAGATCCTTCAATCCTTCCTCTCCACTCGTTTCCGGGTTGCCTCCCTGACGAATCGCCTCAAGCCAATCGTATTGAGCCAAGGCGAAGTCATCGGTTAGCCCAAGAGGCGTTTCAGGATGATGGGCAGACTCGAGGGACTGCATTTTCCCGTCATCCAAACTCATTGCGTCGCCCGTTAAACGACCACGGCTTCCATAAAAAACGGCTCCTTCTCCCGCCATCGTTGGCCCACCATGACCGGCCCAACTCCCATAGATCGTTCCTCTGGCTCCGGCGTGCGTTTCAAAGTTGGCAAAGAAGGTATCGTCCGCGTCGCAGTTGATTTGCTCAAGCACGGCCCCGCTCAAATCTCGCGTGTAACGAATCGGCTCAATCACAGAGGTCTGGGCAGAGACGCTTTTTACCTCACCTCCCACGTAGCGAACCATGTCAAACCAGTGAGGCCCCATGTCGAGAGCGATACCACCGGCTTCTTGCAACCGATGACGCCATGCCGTTTCTGCCACAATTTGATCTGGAGCCCACCACGCACCTGCACAGCCGAAAAGCGCCATTTGAAGATCACCAAGCGGCCCTTCCGGACCGAATGCCCACTTCGTTCGCCGGATTCCCAACATGTACCGAAGATTCTCAAACACTCCGAACGTGACCCCAGCGGCTTCTGCTCGTTCGCACATCTGACGTGCCGCGCGAACCGTCACCGCCAAAGGCTTTTGAGACATCAAATGTTTCCCATTGGCGAAGGAAACATCGGCAACCTGATGATGAAGACTGTGAATCGTGAAGTCGTTGACTGCATCGATCGAGCCATTTTTGATCATCTCGCGATAATCCTCAAAAACCTCCACCTTCACTCCTGGCTGAAAGTCGGACAAATACTCATCGTCAATCGCCAACGGATCTCCCTCCATCGTCGAAACCGCCTTTCGCTGGGCCGGCCCCTCCCCGCGCTGAATGTAGCTGCGAGCGTCCGCTTCTTTTCGGGCGCAAAGAGCGGTGATCTGAAAGTCATCCACGCCAGCTTCCCGCAAAATCCGATATCCGCGAAGATGAGCCGCGAGGATGCGGCCGCAGCCGACGATGCCAATTCTGATCATGATTCGAAATCTGCCGAGCGCCCGCCTGGCCGCAACGGGAAGTTTTTACGAGTCGGATGCGTCCTCGCCCTCAAGGAGTTGCTTCATCTCCACCCACCCCGCAGGTAGGTAGTAAACCTCGCTGATCCCGAGATCCCGCAAATCCTCCGCCACCACTCGGCTCCTCCAGCAACTCAGACTATCGCAGTAGACGATAATCGCCTTCTCGGTGGAAGTGAGTGTCTCGAAGTGTTCGAGCAGGAGATCGTTCCAATTCTCTTTGTTCAGAAGCAGGGCTCCGGGCTGGTGGCCCGCCTCAAATTTCTCCGTGGTTCGCGAATCGAGCCATAGAACGTCGTTGTTCCAGCGCGTCGCGACATCTTCCAAGGTAACCTTCCATGGGTCGAACTTTGCCGCTCGCTTCATTTGCCAATCCGGGGCCTTCGGATGGACGCACATCGTCATCACCCCGGCGACCAAGGTGAGTCCAATGAGAATCGAAATCTGCCGTAGGAGATCCGTCGTCACTGGATATCAATCCTCTTTGGCGATTCGAAAGAACGTCATTTGACGCTGCTGCTCCGGAATTTCGCAATCCGTCTCAATTCTCACCACACCGAGCATCGTGGAATCGGTGTCCTTTGGCGTCAGTTCAATCTCATAGAGCCTGCCTTCCTCGATGACATGGAGCTCAGCCGTTACATTCTTTCGCGATGGAACCACCTCCAAAACACGGATCGGTTCAGGCCGCAGCACCTTAAAGACCACCTTCTTGGGGCCGGGGCTTTCGTTGAGATCCCACATCGCCATTTTCGGCTCAATGGAAAGAATCTCTGGGATCGACACTCTGACGGCCAACCGCGTGGCGGTTCGACCATCGCCCTTGGAATGAACCGTGATCGCTTTTTCCACGATTCCGGTCAGACCTTTGACAAAAAATTCCGCCTCGACGATCCCCGCCTCTCCTGGCTTATACACCTTTTTATCGCTCGTCGCCTTGAGGCACCCACAAGTGGAATCGATCAACCCGATTTCCACTGGCGTTTTCCCCTCGTTGGTGAATTTGAATTCAGCGAGGACTGACGCATCACCAATCTTCGCGTCCCGTTCCAGGATTTCGGCTTCGAAGTTAAGCTTTGCATGGGCCACCGCCCCCAAAAATAGGCTCCAGATGGTGCACGCAATCAGGGTTTTCATGAGGCTAAACTAGTCCGGTAACCGGTGCATGCAAAGCGAAAGAGGAGCGCCCAAAACGGACACTCCTCTTCGTAAATTCGCAATCTTTTCAGTGCCTGTCAGCCTTTCTTCGCCAGCAAATCCCGAATCTCCGTGAGAAGCACTTCCTCTCTGCCGGGTTCGGGCGCCTTTTCAGGTTCCTCTTCCTTTTTCTTCTCAAACTTGGCCTTCGCCTCGTTGTAGAACTTCACCATCAGGAAGATACAGAAACCGATGATAACCAACGAAATGATGTCATTGATGAAGGTTCCGTAATTGATGGCAACCGCTTCCACCGCAGCGGCGTCACCTTCCGCAGGCTTGGCGTCTTGAAGCGTGATCTTCAAATTGCTGAAGTCGATTCCCCCTAAAACCAGACCAATCGGAGGCATGATCACGTTGTTGACGAGCGATTTGATCACGGTGCCGAAGGCGGCGCCAATGATGATTCCAACTGCCATGTCGAGCATGTTGCCTTTAAGGATGAAATCTCTAAATTCTTTGAGCATAGCGATATTCTGATAAGGTTAGGGATCTAATTCGACATGAAAGTTTACTTAGGGTCAATGTTAAAGTCACGACTTTGGACCGGGCATGTCTTCGCGAGTGTTCACATTGACGAAGTATCGGCGATCCTCCTCGGACAAAACACGTTCCCTGACGAAGCCCTTTTGGGCCGCCTCTTTCACCAATCCCTGCAGCGATAAATCGTCGCTGCGGAGGCGCTCATTGGCAATTTCGCGCACTCCACTTGTTGGATACACTGCGACCAAGGGTTCCCAAAACCCATCCTCCCAACGAGTTACGACGCCACAATCCGGAGTCGATTCGCCTATTAACCCCGCGAGGAATTCGATTGGCATTTGCGGCAAATCCACGGCCAGAATAACCAACAGTGGATCCTTCGCCTGATTCAAACAGGCACTGACTCCCCCCAACGGACCTCGCTCTTCCAGCGCGTCGTGAACGCGGAGAAAAGTATGTTCTGCGGGAAAATGTTGATCCTTCCGGCAGGAAACGAGGAGTTCCGACGGACTCAAGGCCTCAAGTTTGGCCAGTTGAGAGCGCCAGAGAGGTTTGCCTTCCCATACTGCAAACGCCTTGTCACTGCCAAAGCGCTTCGAGCGGCCTCCGGCAATCAATGCGGCGGAAAAGCTCACGATCCACTCCGTAGAACCCCATCGCTGAGAATCCGAGCCCGAAGGCCACCATGTCCCTTCAGAGCTTCATGAGCTCCGTCGGCAAAGGCCTGATCCATCCAGTAACAAGGCCTGCACTCCTCCGTGCCATGAAACCGAATGCCTTGAATTTCAAAGTCCTCACCGATCAGGGTATTCAAATCGACATCATCCACGATCACATTGCGGCGGAAGGCTTTTGGGGACTTGTCAGCAACCTGAAACTGATCACAAAGCCGATCGTAGACCGACTTCGCAAAGAACGTGATTTGCCCTTTGTAATCCGGCTTGTGGTCTAAAAACCGGTCACCTTTGATTCCGCGGTTGGCGATGCACTCCACTTCGTCCACCTCGACCATCGGATCGGTGCCCGGCTCCTTGCCGTGGTGTCCGAAATAGGTGTGTGCGTCAGAAATGTAAAGGTGGAGGATCTTCACTCAAAAATCCGGATATTCGCATCGCGTCGCAACCGAGCCAACCAGGCGTCCACCTTGCTTTGCCGTTTGTTTTGCAGCACCCGACGATGAACCTCGTCTTCCACTTCGTCCAACGGGGTGATTTTCCCCAACTCGCGAGCTTCCACGTAAACCAAGGTATAAAAGCTGCCGAGATCGATGATCTCACTGACCGACTGTGGTGCAATGGTGAAGGCTGCTTCGGCCAACTGGGAATTCAGGTCTGCCTTGGAGAAGGTTCCACGCTCACCGCCATTTGGCGCGCCACTATCAACGCTATGGGTTCTTGCCATGGTCGCAAAGTCCGCTCCGGAGCGAAGCTTCGACAGAATTTCTTCGACCAATGCCTTTTGCGAAGCGCCGGAATTGGGATCCCCCTCCGCCGTCTTCGGAATTGTAATTGTCCGAATTTTGACGAATCCATCCGAGCTGAACAGCGAAGGATTCTCTTTCCAGAATTTCTCTCGCTCAACAGGAGTGACAATCACGTCATCAACCCCGGCATTTCGACTCCGCATCGCCTGAACGATGATCGTTTCACGCTGCAACTCCCGAAATTGTTTAATGGTTAGACCGCTGCCTGATAGTTCCTTGTAAAACTGGTTCCGGTCTCCCCCAAATCGCTCTCGGACGAACCGATCCACCGCTTGGTCAACGTGTTGATCTCGGATCTCAGCGCCGAGTTCCTTAAACTGGCTGAGGATCAGCTCACGATCGATCAAATCCCGCAGGGCATTTCGCTCAATTTCGCGAACCCGCGCTTCCAAGGCACTCGCACTCAACCGGCGTCCCTCTTGCAACACCAACAGGTGAACCTGGGTTTGAGCCGTATTACGAACTTCCGACTTGGTAATAACCTGGTTATTGACGACGGCAGCGATGCCATTTACTTCCGTTGCAGCATGTGCTTGTAGGATCGCAGCAGCCAATGCTCCTGTGAGGAAGAGAATTCTTTTTTTCATGTGAGGAGGATCTTTATCCGATAAGAAGATGGGGAGCGATAGAGGCAACGATCCAGCGCCAATTTCCGCATTGTATCGGATAGCTTGGTGCCGTCAATGCGGTATTTCATAAAACCTAACATTTTCCGAAGCGTCCCAGAATTTCAGCGCTTTGACGGAAAGGCTAGATCTCTTCTTCAGCCGGAATCATGACCTTTTCCTTTCACGGCTACTCTAATTGAGCAACTGCTGTCTGCGGAATTTGGATCAGAATGGGACTCGCTGAGGAATCCAGCCACGAAAGAAGCTCAGTCAGATCCTCCCTGCTCATTGCCGTGCAACCTGCGGTGGGATGGTCAGGACTTCTCCAAACATGCAGAAAAATCGCACTACCAGCTCCTGGTTTCGACGGATCCATATTGTGCCGGATCACCACTCCGAACTCATAGAGGTGATCGTCTCGTCGCATCCGCTCAAATGATCCCCATCGGTCTTCAGGCTTCGCTTCGAAGTTTTTTTCCTTGGTTCCGTTCCATTGAACCCAGCGGTTGTAGTCAGGAGATTCAGGGTTATCCACGAACAAGTCGATCCCGGTGGATTGCCGATACCGCAGTTTTGGGTTTCCAGAGAACTCAGGCGCATAGCCAAAGCCTGTTCCCAGTTCAAAAATTCCAGCAGGAGCCCGCCCGTCGCCTTCCCGCTTGCCTTGTTCCTTTTCGGTTGGCTCAGGGTGAAGTCCTCGTCCCCAACCAAGCCCCGCCCGCCCGACGACTACCGGGACCGATGCTTCTACCCTTTTCCAGTTTCCTTCAGCCTCCTTCACGTAGCGCTGCAGCGTCCCCTTGGTCGCAGTCCAGTGACGAGTCGTCACCAACAAGACCTGTTCGCAAGCATCAGGAAGATGCTTTTCGAATCGTTTGGGAGATGGGTCGGTCATTCCCTTGGGCATAGCCAGTTGAGCAAGAACCACGCTCATGAGCGCTTGAGCAAGGAAACGGTGATTTCGCGGCAACAAACTGATACCTGGAGAAGATTAGGAAAGTAACGGCAGCGCCCGCTTCTCGATGGCGCTCTGGTAGGCCGTATCGACGATTTGTTGACCAATGCGGCTGACTTCAACGGAAAGGGGGCCTTCAACCGGAAGATCGCGCTCCAAGCGATCTATCAAATATTGGATCGGATTTTGAAATGGAGCCTCAATTGAGGGAACGGGAATCGGATACCCGGCCGGCTGTTCCCGGGTTTGCACCCAGAGTTCCTGGGTGTAATCCGGAATCCCGATGGTCCCCTCCGTTCCGACCAGCACGAAACCGCATTTGGGTTGTGGTTGGTGGGTCCAGGGATCCGTGAAGGTTCCCCAACGCGTTTCGAATTTGGAAAGACCGGACTCGTAGCGGGCAATGGCGATGGCGTGCTCATCAACCTCCAAGGCGTTGGGATCATCCGTCAGGCACATGACCTCGATCGGTTTCCGATTATCCAGATACCACGTCCCCAAGGTCGCACCGTAACCCATGTAATCCAGCAGGCTTCCCCCACCCTCGGCTTTGCGGTAGAACCAACTCGCGGCCTTTTCTTCCGCCGACGGCTCCTTTTCGGTCTTGTCTGCTCCGTGATACAGTGGACCCCGGTTTCCTCCGTAGGTATGAACCTCTCGGATGGTACCGATCAGCCCTTCCTGAACTTTTTGATACGCATGATGATGGGCATCCATCCAGCGGAGTGGCCAGTTGATCGCGAGTTGCTTTCCCGTCGGGGCCATGGCTTCGATCATTCGGTCCGCTTCAGCCACCGAAGCGGCAAAAGGCTTCTCCATGAGGATGTGAACCCCGTAGCCGGCCACTTTTTCGGTCCATTCCGCGTGCCGAGCAGCAGCAGGGCAAAGCACCACAATGTCAGGCTCGGTCGCTTCCAGGCACTGTGCGAAATCGGTGAAGACTCGATCCTCTGGAATCGCAAACTTCACCATCGCTTCTTCCATTCGCGACCGATCTTCATCGCTGATCCCCACCAACTCCGCACTGGGATGCTCATGAACCATCCTCAGCAGATCGCCCATGTGGAAATGGTCGAAATTGATCCCAGCAATTTTCCAAATCTTGCTCATTCGGTCGCCAATTTATCTTCGTTCTTGGAATTCGGGTTACGGAATACCACGACGAAAATGACCAAAATGATCAACGCAAAGATGGCTGGTTTCATCCAGAGCGGCTTCCATTCCAAGGCCGCCAGTTCCTCATGCCGCGCTTCATCCCGCTGCGCAATCAACTGCTCCGCCGCATCGCCCTCCGCCTCCGCGATTTGATCATTCAAACCGGCCACTTTGGCGGCCAGTTCGATTGCCGCAGGCGGCGTATGACTGGCTTCAATTTTCGCGGCGACCTGCGCTCCGACAAACATCCCCAATCCAAGTGTAAACAAGACCAGCATTCCCTGAGCCTGCCCCCGGATTTTTTGAGGAGCGACTTTGTCCGTATAAATCTGCCCGGTGACGAAGAAGAAGTCATAGCAGATTCCGTGGAGAACGATTCCACCAACAATCATCCAGACAATCTCGGATGGGGCGCCAATTGCGAAGAGATAGTAACGCACCACCCATGCCAGCATTCCGACCGCCAACATCCATTTGACGCCCAGCTTCCGGAAAAACAGTGGCATCACGACCATGAAGAGAATCTCCGACATCTGACCATACGTCATGGTTCGGCCGATGGGTTCACCAACCAATTCCACAACCCGGCTGGTAATCTGATAGTAGAACGCGAGAGGGATGCAGATCAGAGTCGACGCCACGATGAAGACCAAATAGGAGGGATTCTTCAACAGGACGAGCGCATCCAATCCGAGAATCTCCCGAAGCGTCACCTTCGTTCCCTTGTCTGCCGGCGTATCGGGAAGCAAAAAACTGAAAATCCCCAGAATAATGGCTGCGCAAGCCGTGAGATGAAACATGGAGACCGTTTTTTCCCACCCGACCTGCGTGAGAACAAGACCAGCGGCAATCCAGCCGATCGTTCCCCAAACCCGAATTTTGGGAAATTCCTTCTCCGGGTCGGTCATGTTGCGCATCGCCAAGGTATTGGTGAGGGCGAGCGTTGGGAAGTAGGTCAACATGTATCCAAAAAACAGCAGGTTGATGTGATTTGGAACGGGTGAGTCTACCACCATGAGCCTGGTGGCCCCAAACATGATGAGACCGCCCAGAATGTGCATCACGCCCAAAACGCGCTGAGCGGCAAAAAACCGATCTGCGATCATCCCGACAAAGAAGGGCGAGATCATCCCTGCGATGGGCCCAACCGAGTAGGTCCAGCCGAAGTCCTCGGCTTGGAATCCGATTCCGCTGAGATAGTTGGGTGCGGTCACATACCAGGATCCCCAGATAAAGAACTGGAAGAACATCATGACCGAAAGGCGTATTAGGATATTGGCGCTCATGGGATTTCGTGCGTGGTGGCCTAGAGTGGAGCCCATCTCGCCCCATTTGTGAACCGAAAAAGTTATCGGCTCAAGGTCCACCGCTCCCCACACCGCAAAACCCGGCACGGTTGGCGAAATCGCTCACAACTTTCCCGGAAAAGTTCGGGAGTCTCCGTATTGAATTCAAACATCTCGAAATGGTGGGGAATCGCAATTCCCGCGCCACAACCTCTGGCGACCGCCGCAGCCTCAAGACCATCCAGATTTCCAGCAACGCGCCGCGACTCCCGAAAGCCGTTGATCGGCACCAACGCGACGTCCGGCTGGAACGGAGCGATCTGCCTGACCAAGCCCTCATGCCACATGGTGTCGCCGCTGTGATAGACACAGAACTCCCCAAAACGAACCACGAAGCCCAAATACCGGCACTGGCCAAGCTCGTCACGATCAACCTCGTTGTGAGCGGCTGCGATCCCGGTGAACTGAAATGGCCCAACCTCCAGGGTTACTCCATCGTTCAGGCCAATCATTTCGATCACCGACGTTCCCAATCGGCCTTCGGCAAACCCGATGTTTGCCTTGGGCAGGACCAACCGTGCGCCTGGATTGGCCCTCGCCAACGCCAACAGCGTATCCTTGTCCAAATGGTCGGTGTGATTGTGGCTCGAGGTGATGACGTCCAAACCTCCGATCTGCGATGGGTCGACGACCAACTCCGTCATCCGAACATGTGGTTTGTCAGTTTCCGCATATTTCAGCGAGAGCGAATCCGAAAGATACGGGTCGAACAAGAGTCTTCGAGCCCCCCATTTGATCAGAAAGCCGCTCTGCCCTAACCACCAGACATGGAGGCATTTCTGGTCTTCGCGACTGGTTTCAATGTCCTCCAACAGCTCATCGTTTTTCTGAAAAGGCCGAATCATGTTCTGCAAGGCTAAAAATTGTCTAGTAGTGCGTCTTGAATCCCAAAACTTTTCGTGTTCTGTCAGTCCCAAATGGAGACGTTTACAATCGATCGGCCAAATCCCGTCCGCGTTAGTGACTTATTTCGTCGCTTTGACCGGGTTGCATCTGAAATTGAACCCGCTAACCTGAAAAAGAAGTTGGAGAACGGGTTACTGTTTGCTCAGGGAGGCCGATTCCGGGAAATCGACGCCGAAGTGACCTGCAAGGGCAAGAAACACCCGCTCAAGATTACCTTCGGAGAAGCGCGAATCGATGTCGAAGTGCCTGCCGCGCTCCTGAAAATCGCTTTGAAAGCCGAAGAAAAAGCCGCAGCGGAGGAAGCGGCCCGGGCAGCGGAAGCCGATGCGAACGAGCCCAAAATCGCCAAATTCGAGAACGATTGTCCAGCCGCATTTGAACTGGCCTTTCAGGATGACTGGAAAGTCGAAGTTGGAAACTCGGTCATGAACTTCGAGAATATCCGGTTGGGCGACTTCAATACGGGTTGCGCGCAATTGATCGCCAGCGGACCAAAGACCTACAACGATCAGCCTCCTTTTGCTTACAATTTCCCGGTAGGCAGTGCTGACGTCGAACTGGCGATCGCCGATTTGTTGACCGAACAGCGGGTCGCCTACGCCCGGCTCAAATTCTCCAGCGCCAAGCCAATTCGCTGGGAATACGCTCGCGTCGAAAAAGAGCGGGTTCCCACCGACACGAAACTTGGGAAAGGCTTCGTCTATGGCGGCACCTGTTGCTTCATCAGCACCAAGTTGGCAATGCTGCTCGGCAAGGACAACACGCTGCGAAAGAAGATCGACGCCTCTCAGAAGGAGTTCATGAATGACACCATGACCGAAACCTGGGGCTGGGCTCTAACTGAGCACGAAGGAGAATCCTACGTGATGTTCAGCAACGGAAGTAGTGGCGAAGGCGACTCCTACAACCCCGATGGCGCATTCCGCAGCTACGTGGGCTACGATGGCGATGGCCAGATTTGTCGCCTCCTGACCGATTTCGAGGTCCTCCCATTCGAGGACTCGCAAACGATCAAATCCTGACGGCTCAGGGCTGGGGCCACCCCGGCGCACCCAACAGCTTCATCACTTCGTCTGAGCTTGGATCCAATCCGGTCCCGAAGGACGCATCGTTCACATCGGCAAGGTCGACTTGGCCATGCCTGATGGTGAACGCCGAAAAGTCTCGTTCTTTTTGGGAATGATAGAGTCCGGAAGACGTGGTGTTCACCGTTTCCTGAATCGAAACAGGAAACGCGGAGAGCCCCTTGAAGTAGTGATGGCCATTGCGTTCGACGTGAGAAATTCCCAGTGCAGCCATCACAGCCAGGTCTTGTAGCAAGGTCACCGGGCCAACTGTCGCAAGGTCTTCGCCGCTCATAAGAAACTGGCAATCCGGTGCTTGGCGTCTCAAGTGAGCCAACAGACAAGCGTTCGCGATTCCCTTGATCACGCCTTTGCAGCTCTTGTAGCTGGTGCCGGAATAGCCAAGTTCTAGCGCTCGCCGCAAACTGCCCAACTCGCCATCAGATTCATCAATCACCATTGGAGGAGCGTTCCTCCAAGATTTGAGGACTTCCGCTACCGGCGCCTCCAACGCTGCATCGCGATGGAGCGGTTGCTCAACAAAAATCAGATGCTTTGAGCTCAGAAATGTCTGCAGCTGCGGGTCTTCCTGAAATGCCTCCCATGCCGCTCGAAACGCACCGAGGTCTCGATACTGCTCGTTGCCATCGAGGGTGTAACGAAAATCCGGAGAAGTCCTTTTCAGAAGGTCCGCCAATCGAAAAAGTCGCTCCCGGTCAACTTCGAGATTCCCGCTCAACTTGATCTTGAAGTAGCGAAGATGGTATTCGCGAATGCAATCCTCCAGCGCTTGCGGCAATCCATCCGCTGCCAAATCTTCCGGCGGAATTTCCGAAGCAATCAAAGCATCCCCGAGTCCAACGGTGTGTCGGATGTTCACCTTTTGGAGCGGCTCAGCCGGAAGAAAATCTGCCGGGACCGCGTTTGGCAGTTCCGGATGGATCTCTCCGAGGTTGATCCCAAAATCGTTGTGATGAAGCGCCGCCCAAAAGGGCTTCCCAATGGAACGGCAAAACGCGTCCATCATTCCCCGCTCAATCAGACTTACTCCCAGATTCGCCAATAACGGGGGGATTCCCGACTCTGCTGCCCATTTGGTTTGACTCTCGTAAAGCCAGTTCCAAAGATCGTAAATCGACTTCGCGGATGAAATGGATTGGGCCTCCGCAGCAGCTTGCTGAATCACTCCGACCAAGTCCGGAAGATCTTCTTCGAACGTCGTGTCCGGATTTTTGGTGAACCACTTGGGCGGCAATCCCTCCGAGCAGATTCCCTGCGTTTCCTTACCATCAACGCTCAAGGTGACTCGCAGGAACAGGTGAGGCAGCCGCGTCATGCTCGCAATGCCATAGCGAAATGGAAAACGTGTTTCCATCCATCGTGTGAATGGCTCAACGTCGACGACTCGGAGTTCGTGGCTCATTTCAGAGTCCGAGATAACGATCACGCCCCTGGGCCAACGCCTCAATCTTTCGGTCGGCAATCGAACGTTTGAGCATCCAAAACCCGCAATCCGGATGAACAAATTTCACCCGACCCTCACCCAGTTTTGCCTCGGCTTTCTCAATCGAAGCGGCAATTTCATCAGCCGTCTCAATCTGATTCACTTTGATATCAACCACACCGAGCCCAACGCCGATTTTGGGATCCAACTCTGCCAAGGCATCCAAATCGCCTTCTGGTCGATGGGCCAATTCCAACACGAGATGGTCGGCGTGAAGACGGTTGAGAAAATCGATCAACGCTTTCCATTCGCCGGACTGGATGGTCTGGCCTCCATAATTTCCAAAGCAAAAGTGAACGGCACCAGGCCCTTCAAACGCATCAAGGACCCGGTTGATCGCCTCCGCGGCAAGCGGGCCATCAGCCGGATTGCCCGGAATGTTCGCTTCATCGACCTGAAGACAACTTGTCGGCAATCCGCGAACCTGATCCGCGAGAAGATCAGCAATTGCCAACGTCAGCTCTTCCAGATTGGGGTAATGATTGTCCAAGAGCGTTCGAGCCAACATGTAAGGACTCGTAACCGTGAACTTGAAGGCGCCGCCGGCGAGCTCGGCTGCCCTGGCGCAGTCTTCGAACAAATTCAGCGATCCCTCGGACAACGCCTCCTGAACCACTGCAGCCGGTTTCGCGCGAAATCCCATTTCGGATTTGGCCCGATACTTCTCTGAATCGCTGCGACCGATTTCGGAAGTGGCACCGCCAAACTTCTTCACGAAGTAATCAATCATTCCATTGGTGTCCGGATGATTGATATCGAACCGATAAAGTTCTCCATCCGTTGGCAAATCGATTCCGGCCTGCCGCTGGGTATCGAAAATCACTCGGGTCGCGTCCATCACCGCCTGCTCGCTCGGCAATGCCGATAGCCAATCTGGAACCGGGTAGGAACCGACTGTTGTGGTGAGAATTCTAGGTGAAGTGGGGATTTTTGATAGTGTCATGACCTAGCTTTCCTTCACACCTCCCCTTTACGGCGAGGCGGAAATCTCTGCGGTTGGCGAAGGTGCCGGCAAACTCTGTTTCGCAGTTGCCAAGCTATGGGCAACCGACCAGGCAACGATTGCACTCGCAATTAAAAGCCCGACACCACCAACCGACCAGCCAATCTGTTTGGGGCGATCATTTTGTTCAAAGGCATTTCTCATTCCACCAAAGGCAAAGACCCCTCCAGCCCCCAGAGCCGCCACCGGCAGGGCGATTCCAAGCCAGGTCAGCGCCCCCATCCACTCCGGTCCGGAACCAGGGAGAAAATAAAGGAGCCCAAAGGCCAAAACAATCACCAACCCAACCACGGACCATTGCAAAACGGTGGTGGCATCGCGACAAAAATTCCGGATTCGAAGCAGCGTTTCCGCCAGATTCCGCTTGGCATGACAGATTCCGTTTTGCTTCGGAAACGGGTGTTCAAAGGCCCGGATCGCTTCAATGCAGAACGGATCCAATGGTTTACTCTCAAAGATGAGCTGTGTGTTGCGGTAAGCCTCGACCACCGTTTGGCTAATGGGCAGCTTTCCAATCACATTGAGAACACTCTTTCGGCCCACCCGGTCGCGTTCCGAGTCGAGAACCCGATTGTAAATCACACTGACTCCGCCGACATCCCGTCCAACGGCCTGGGCCAGTGAATGGAGGGATTGCACAAAACTGAGATCCTGTTTTCCGGCGACTTCCCCCGGCTCGGTAACGATGACCACCGAATCCGCCACTACCGCTGCGACCGAGGCCCGCGTATCAGCGCCCCCACGGCTATCGATCAGGATGAAATCGTATTCCCGCTTAAACCGATCCATGAGCTCCTCGTAGTAGGGCAAAAGATTCCGGTCGATAAAGTCTTCGCCTTCCGGATCCGGCTCGATCTCCGGCATTTCATCCTCATTTTGGGAGGCCAGCGGAGTTTTCCACCACGCGAGGTTATTCAAGAGAACGGCAACCTCGAATTCGCCGACCGCGGGAGCCTCAAACATGAGTCGAAGGGGAGCCACATCTGCCGAAGGAATTTTTTGAGAATAGCAATCGTAGAAACAGGTCTGCGGATGAATCAAACCGGCTTCGGCCCCGCTCTTCAGCCGTTCACCTCCCGCGAGCAAGTAGGAGGCACCACCCGTCGCGTAGTCGTTATCGATCACTAGGACACGATTTTTCCAATCCTTCCCTTCCGGTGATGCGAGATGACGCGCGCTGGCTAACTCCACGGCAAAGTTAGCGGTCAGGGTCGTCTTGCCTGTTCCGCCCTTGCCGCTAACAAAGGCTACTACAAAGCAGTCGTCACTCATGGTGTGTAAATCGGGTGCGCGTAATTGGATCGGTGGTTGCGTTAGAATAGGAGGGCGCACCGTTCCACTAGCAAGTGGAAAATCTGCCTCGAACCACCTTTTGCAGTTCCCCTAAATCTGGCGGAGCAGCCAGTTCAGGAACATCAAAACCAAAAAATACGTGATCCCAACCACGCTGGCATTTTTGATCCCCACCCGGAAGAAAAAGTGAGTGATTCCCGCCGTGGCTCCAATCATCACCAGCCACCCGACATAGGTGACCACGTGCTTCAGAGCCATGGACGAAGAATTGAAGAAGACCTGCTCCGTAATTTCGGCAATTCCAAGGCTGATGCCGAACACCAGGATTCCCGTGACGACCGTCTTCCAAAACGCATAGTCCTGCTCCTTGCGGGCGGACATGATGAGGGTTCCGGTCAACGCAACTGCCGCCAGGATGTAAATGAGGTAAATCTCCATTCTTGATTACTCCGATTCGAGCGCCCCGATCAGAGCAGGATGCCCCGAACTTGTAAAGCGATTGTTCAACTGATGCCTCCGGAATTGGATGGCAATCGACAGCACCGGGAACCGCTTCCTTCCCTCAAACTCAGGAATTCTGGCTAATCGCGATTCGCAATTCTCGCGCACGATCTTCCAGTTCGTCTCGCTCTGCCTTGGTGGCCTCAAGTCTTCCGGCGTAAAAGTCGAGCTGATCTTCGGCCTTCTTCGCCTGAGCCAAAGCTTCGTTGGCAACCTCCTCAGCTTCGGTCTTCTTGGCCAAAGCCGCCTCTGCCTCTTGAAGGTAAACGCTGGTATTTTTCTCCGCCTCAACAGCAGACGTTTCCAGCTCGGCAATTCGTTGGGTCAGCTCCTTTTCCCGATTCTCCATAATCGGGATATTCTTGTGAGCTTCCTCCATCTCCCGCTGAACGGTGAGTTTCTTCTCGTTCAGCTCCTCCACTTCTTTCTTCGCCGCATCTACCGCCGCCTGGCGCTGGTTGAATTCTTCGTTCGTGGTTCGCAGCTTTGCCTGAACCGCCTCCATTTCTTCACGGAACTTCTGGGCCTTCTCACGAGACGATTCCAAGTCCTTGATCTCGGCAGAAAGTTTCTGGTGCTTCGCATCCAGCTCCGGCAATTCATTTTTCACCTCTGCAAGATGCTCGGCAGCAGCCTGCCGATCTTTCTCCAACTTGGAAATATCAGATTCCAGATTCGCAACGGTGTCCCGGTACTTCCACATCTGGTCATTCGTCTCTTTCAGCTCCTTCTTCGCAGTCTCGACATCTTCCTTCGCCGAGTCTGCCTTCGCCTTGGTTTCCTCAAACTCTGCGATTCGGGATTCCAGTCCGGCTTTGCGCGTCTCCAATTTCGGCAAATCATCACGAAGCCGATCGACACTTTCCTGCATCTCCAGCCGCTTCTCCTTCAGGGCGCTCAATTCCTTTCTCACCCGTTCCGTCGCGGTTGTTTTCTCCGTGAGATCTGACTCTGCGACTTCCAATTCTCCCTTCAAACGCTGAAGTTGAGCCTCGACTTCCGCAGTCTTGTCCTTCGCCTTGGAAAACTCTTCGTTCTGAGCACGCAAGACCTTGTTGCGCTCCTGAATCTCGCTGAACTCGCTCTTGGTCCGTTCCAAATCCTTGCCGACGACGGCTTTTTCTTCCCGGAACTGGTCGACTTCAATGTCGAGCGCTTTCCGCTCGGTCTTGAGTGCATCCATTTCGAGTTTCCCCTTCTCGAGCTTCGTCTCGATTTCCGAAAGCTCTTTCTTCAATTCCCCGATCGCCTCACGATTGGCCTCCATGCTCCCGATCTCTTCCTCGAGCGCTTTCTTCCGAATCTCCAGAGACGGAATGGCACGGCGAGTCTGCTCGAGGTCGTTTTCCAATTCATCGTGTTCCTCGCCGAGGCGGGAGACGTCCTGCCGCAACGCGTCCAAAGAATTGCGCTGGTCATTGACCTCCTCCATCGTCTTTTCCAAGTCTCCCTTGGCGACGTTGATCTGATCGCGAAGCGGACTGAGCGCTTTCTCTTTTTCTTCTTTCTCTTCTGCCAATTCCGCCATCTGGGCACGAAGGCCCTTGCACTCCTTCTCCAGAACATCGCGGCGCAGTTTAAAGTCGCGGATGCATTCCAGCAGCTCCTCGTGCTCGGACTCCAACGCTTCATGGCTGGAAGCTTTGCCGGTTTTCTCTGCCTTGGGGCGCTCCGGAGCGGAATCGGATGATTTCATACGGTTGTCCTTGTCATTACCGTGCGAACCATCATCACTCGAAGAAGTTCGGAACGGTAAGGTGATGCGTTGCGTCCGACTGAGATCGTCACTCATGATAGATGTGGGGAGAAGTTGAGAAAAAGCCGTTTAGACAAGGCGCGCCTAAACGTCAGAAGTTTATACGAAGCGTAAACTTTACACGCAATCAGAAAAATCACCAACCAGGATCTTCAATCCTTATTGGGTTTGGCTTTCACATTCGAGACGAGTCTCACCGTCGACACGGCGGGAACATCCCCCCGGATGCGGAATACGACCTCCCAAACGATCGTCGAAAACGACCGCAGAACATTAGCTCAAGGCCGAACGGTGTTGGATGGCGGATCGGCTGCGGTCACCGGCTGGATGGCCATCACTCGTTGATGGATCTTAAGAATTTCCTGCGAAACCTCAAAGAACGAGTCCAGCGCTTCCGTATTGGCACCTTGTTCATCAATCAATTTGTTGAGTCCTGCCAAATAGTCGTCGGTCCCCTTTTTCAAACTGGCCATTTGCTTTTGCGCTCGCCCGTAGGCGGAGGCGACTTGCTTTCGCGCTCCATCAACAGCCTCGATTCGCCCTTGATCGCGATAATACTCCTGCATTTGCTCCTTCCACTCCGTGCTGAACATTCTGCGTAAGAACTTTCCTCGCATTTCGGGTTCAACAGCCTGCGCTTCCAGTTGTTTCGAAAGGTAGGCCTCCAGTTCCCGAAACTCATGAATCGGCTTTTCGTATTGTTGCTGGAGATAACTTAACCCGTTCGCGACGGCTTTGAGTTGCTCAACCTCTGCTGCCTGGAGCTTCTTCCCGTCCCGAATCTTCGATTCCAACTGCTCCATGACTTTCAACGTCTGACCGCTTTCATTCACGATTTGCGAAATCGTATCGAGGCTCAACTGCAATTGTTGATCTTGCTGCTGCTTCTGCTGTTCAACTTGATTCGTCCATTCCCTGTTGAGGCGATCAATCTCGGCTTGATGCGTCGCAACCATCGTCGCGAACTGCCGTTGATGATCTTCGGTCTCTTCCTCCAGTTTTTTCGTGAGCTCCGCAACTTCGGCCTCCAACTCGGCAGCCGCGGTCTTGGCTTTGGATCCGTCCACTCCGAGGTAGCCCGCAGTTCCGATAGCGGCGAGAAGGCCGAGCCCCATTGAGATTGCGGTAACGAGAAATCCCCGATTCGGCGCATCTGCTCCAGGTTCATTGAGCATGTTTGACATGACGTTGTGTTTTGGTGATTCGGAATTCGCCTTGAGCTACGCCTTTGAATTGATTAACCACGTTCAAGATTAAAAGGAGGAGTAACATCAAGAAATGCTTAGCTAACAAGTTCTAAATTTGTCGAGAAATCGTCTCACGCAAGCAAGAAGATCGTTTGCCAAGTTGCTTGCAATCGGACGCCTCACAGTGAACTCAATTCAAATGACCCCAACCACCCTAGAACTTTGCTCAGGATTACCGGTGAAAACGTATGCCCAGGGTGCTGAGATTATCCGCGAACATCAGAAGGATGGTGTTCTCTATATTTTGAAGCGGGGAGCTGTCGAAATCTCAAAACGGCACACGGAAGTCAATCGCGCAGCCTCACCGGGATCGATTTTTGGCGAAGTTTCTGTGCTGCTGGATATCCCCCACACCGCAACCGTCACAGCTCTGGAGCCTTGTGAGTTCTACCTGGCAGAGGATGGTGCGGCGTTTCTCTTCCAACACCCGGAGCTCAATCTGCGTATCGCCCGCCTCCTCGCACATCGCCTCCATCAAAGCACGGAAAAGGTCGTGGAACTCAGGGAATTCATTGAGGCGAGCGACGACGCTTATGGCCACGTCAGCGGTGTGCTGAATAGCCTCGTCGAGCAGTGGTGACGAAGCCGCTCGTCAAATCTGGCTTCAGGTTGTGGCGGGCTTTCGCGCGGCGAGAATCCGCTCCAGCCCCCCATTTGCAAGCCAGGTTTCTCCCAGGAGAATTGCGACCGCCAGGAGGATGAGCCATTTCCACACCTTCTGCTGAGCTTCCAACTCGATCGTCTCCAAGCGCACTCGATCGGAGTTTTCACCGCTGGCGCTCCTTTCGCCATTTCCCCCCATCAGAGTGATTCCCTGAGTCACAAAATCTTCCGGCAACAGGACTTCGAGACGGCTTTCCTCGAACGGAATGTTCGCCGCGATGCTGGAAGTCTGCGCTCCGGTCTTTGCCAGGTAAATCCCGGGGAGTTCCGCCGATTCATTTCTCGCAGCGAGACTACCGTCAGGTCGAAAAAGATTCGTCTCCTCCTCGAAATTCGGAAGCTGGTCGCCAACATAAAACTGGCGTCGGGCATCGCTATCAAAACCGGAAACACTCAACATCGAATAGATCAGCGGCACAAACTTGGAGGAAAGCGCAAGCTGGCTTTCTTCGGGAGTCCAATCGGAGGCAAAGAGAAAAACCCGGCCTCGATCCAGTTTGAATTCGACCACCGCAGGGTCTCCGGAATCGTAGTTCGCCAGGATCGAAATCTGATCCGGATTCACATCGGTCAGATCAAGACTTCGATGCTTCCAGTAGTGGATCTTCGAAAAGTCCCGCAAGCCTGGTGCGGCAAAAGGACGAAGCACGGGATGTTCGAAATCGAGACCTTCCAGCATCGCATAATCAGAAACCTCAGCTTCACGAACTTTGACGCCGACTGCCTCGACAAAACGCTGCGCTTTCTCACCTTTCGACAACGCCGAAAACACCACACCACCATTGCGGAGAAACTCGTTCACCCACTCCGATTGCTCAGCGGAAAGGCGCCCACTCAGGACGACCACGTCAGCCGTTAAACATTGATCGCGCGAGAGATCATTGTCGGTCGAAGTTCGCAATTGGGGAGCCAGGGTCTCGGTTGGACTCAATGCCCGCTGCAGGTAAAACAGCGGTGAACGTGTATCGGAAGGATCCACGTTTGGCCCAACAAACAGCACATCGACCGGGCGCGCCTCGGGCAAGGCGACATAGATTCGATTGTCGAACGAATCCGAATCTCCTTTCAGCTCGACAAATCTGGATTCGGGGTTGGGCCGTGGTGGCGCGATGACCACGCGCGTTGCTCCGGGAGGCACCAGCAAATCAATCGTGGAAGCCGGATCGCCTTCCCATCCCAACGTGAAGCTCTCCCGGGTTGAACTCTCCGAGTTGGTAACGCGAACGCGCAAGAGATGCGAATCGGAGGCTTCCTCGTCATCTTCGGTTTGCAGCTTCGCGACCAAGTGAGCCGCCGCATTCTCAGTTTGCGCTGGAACGACGGGCCGAAGTTGCACTTCTATTTCTTCGGGCCAGGCGAAACTGTCCAGCGCCGATCGCGTTGCGCCTTCCTGAAGGTCGCTGATCAGAACAATCTGCTTGGTGCCGAGACGACCTTTCGTTTCATCCTCAATCTGCCCGACCGCTTCAATCAGCGCCTGATCCAGCGAGGTTCTCTGCCACGTCACCGATGTGCCCTCCAGCCTCGCTTTGGCCGCAACCGGTCGCCCTCCAACCGGAAGATTCGTCCAATCTTCGAAACTGAGAAGAGTCTCGGACGCCCCATCAAACGCGATCACTGCAATTCGATCTTCGGGTCTGGAGCGATCAAGCACCTCACCCGCAATCTCCCTGACCTGATCCCACATCCCCTCTCTCTGCATCGAGGCGCTGCGATCGACCAACAGAACCGAGGTTGAGCCTTGATTGGCGACGGCCAGAGCATCCGGATCCCTGAAAAACGGTCTCGAAAAAAGCAAGGCGAGCAACAGCAACGCCAGGCATCGCAGCGCCAGCAAAATCAGGTTCTCAAGTTGGTTTCGCTGCTTCCGTTGCGGCGTCTGCGGATCGAGGAACATCAGCGAACTGAAAATCACGCGGTCCTTGGGAGGACGCCGCCGCAAATGCAACAGAACGGGAACCGCCAGGGCGAGCGCACCTAAAAGATAGAGTGGAAAAAGAAACCCCATTCGTCAGCTTCAGATTGAAGTGTTTCACTCAATGTCCGCGTAATCGGCCGGATCAAAATCAGGCTCTGGATGGTGCATCTCCAGGTTTTCGAGTGCGTTCTTCACGACGTCAGCCACGACCAGGTTGCGGTGCCATTTTCGATTGGCGGGAATCACAAACCAAGGCGCGAACTCGCTGTTTGTCTGATTGATCACATCCTCGTAGGCCTGCATGATCTCGTTCCAACGCGCCCGATCCTCCAAATCGGCCGGGTTGAATTTCCAGCGCTTGTCGGGCCTGTCGATGCGTTTTCGAAAGCGCGCCAGTTGCTCGTCCTTGCTGATGCAGAGAAAGAATTTCAGGATCAGCATCCCTTCGTCCGTCAGCATTCGCTCAAAATCGACAAGGTGCTGATAGCGCTTCTCCCAAACGGTTTTGGGATAGATTCCGCGAACACGCACCGCAACAATGTCCTCGTAGTGACTGCGGTTGAAGACGACGATTTCTCCTTTCCGAGGCATTTCGCGATGAATCCGCCAGAGGTAATCGTGGCTCAACTCGAGGGAACTCGGTGCCTTGAAGGACGCGACGTGGAAGTGGATGGGATCCAGGGGAGCAAACACCTCGCGAATCGTCCCATCCTTGCCTCCGGCATCAATCGTTTGAACCACAATGAGAACACGATGCTTCCCCTGGGCATACAACATCCGATGGAGATCAATCAGACGTTCACCCAGGGAAAGCAGCATCTTTTTCCCCTCCGATTTCGAGACGTTGAATTGCGTTTTGTCGTCCGGATCGACATCGCCGAACCGGAACGGAGTCCCCGGCTTAATTTGGTATGGGCTGAGCAAATTCATCGTTTCGAAAGTTTCTTCCAGAACAGCACACCAAAATATCCCGTTGCCGCCAATAAGATAATCGAGGGGCCCGCCGGTAATTCCTTCACGTAACTCAAACCAACTCCACCACTCGTGAACACCATGGCCAACCCGACCGCCACCACCATCGCGTGCCACAGCTTCCTGGTAACCTGCAATCCGGTGGCCGCTGGCAGAACGATCAGCGCAATGGCAAGGATGATCCCGGCCAATTGAACCAACAGAACCACACTTAACCCCGTCACAATGAGCAACATGAAAAAGAACACCGTCACATTGACGCCCCGGAGCCGGGCAAACTCATCGTCAAAACAGACCGCCATGAGTTGATTGTAAAAGAAGATGCTCAATCCAACTACAATCGCGCCCAGCAACAACATGATCCAGACGTCCGTGGTCGAGATGTAGAGAATATTGCCGAGAAGAAAGCTTTCAAGATTCCCCTTAAACCCGGGCGTAAAATAGAGAAAAAGAAAGCCTGAACTCATCCCGACCGACCAAACTGCGCTAATGATCGTGTCCTCGCGCTCTTTCCAGTAAAGACTCACCCATCCAATCACCAACGCGGAGGCGATCGCGGCGATCACCGCGCCCAACATCGGGTGAAACCACTCCCAGCCCAATTGATGCTGCAGCCAGACAGCGCCGCCGATTCCCCCCAAAACGCTATGCGCAATCGCCGCCGCAATGTAGCTGATCCTTCGTGCGACCACATAGGTCCCAACCACGCCGAAACTGATGCTCGCGATCATGCCGGCCAACACCGCCAATTGGACGATCGAACCCGCGGAAAAGAGTTGTTCGAGAAATTCAATCATCGTCGTGGTGATGTTCGAAATGCTCTTTCCGCAGTTCTCCGCTGTAGATTTCGCGAAGGGTGTGTCCGTCCAGATCTGAAACCTTGTGATGATGTACGTTTCGATTCACACACAGCACCGCCTCGGTCAATCGCTCCACCAATCCGAGATCATGAGAAACCATCAAAATCGTCATTTTTTCCGGTAACGACCGCAACGTTTCCAAAAATTGCTCCTCAACACTGAGATCAATGTTGGCGGTCGGCTCATCGAGCAACAGGAGCCGTGGCTCCGTCGCCAGTGCTCGCGCGATGAGAACACGTTGCTTCTGTCCGCCGGACATTTGCGCAAACGGGCTGTCACAGCGGTCCTTCAGACCCACTTCCGCCAATGACGCCATCGCAGCGTCCCGATCCTCGTCGCAAAATCGCCCCCACCACGGCAGGCGGTCGAGCCGCCCCATCAACACCACCTCCAGAGCCGTGACGGGAAATTTCGGGTCAAACTGCATGTGTTGCGGCACATAGCCAATCAGCTTGCAGCCAATGTGCGGCCGGTGATCAAAAATGCGGATATCCCCGGTTTCCGGCTTCAAAATCCCCAGTGCCAGCTTCAAAAGCGTCGTTTTCCCGCCTCCATTGGGCCCGATGACACAGGAACAAACCCCTTCTTCGACTCCAAAGCTCACATCGCGCAGGACGTAGTTCTCGGCATACCGAAAATTGACGTTGTTGAAACTGAGTGCGGATGCCACGTGAAATCTGAACTTCGGGATTTAAATGCTACGTATCGAATGGTATCGCTCAACAATTGGAAATTCGATAATTCGAAATTCAAGATTGTGGACGACGAATACAAGGTGCGGCTCGACATTTTCGAAGGGCCTCTCGATCTGTTGCTTTACCTCATCAAAAAGGACGAGGTCGATATCTATGATATTTCCATCGAGCGAATCACGACCCAGTACATGGCGTATCTGGAGACGTTCAAGCTCCTGAACATCAACCTGGCTGGTGAGTTCATCGTGATGGCCTCCAATCTCATGTACATCAAGAGCCGATTGATGTTGCCGCGGCACGTTCAACCACCGGATGAAGAAGCCGAAGAAGATGATCCGCGCTGGGATTTGATTCGCCAATTGATCGAATACAAGAAGTTCAAGGATGCGGCCGCCTATCTCGGGCAGCGCGAGGAACAACAGACCGCCTATTTTCACCATTTGCCGGAAATCCCGGAGATTCCCGAGGATACCAAACCCCTTGGAGAGGTTGGAATTTTCGATCTGATTCAGGCTTTTCAGAACGTATTGCAACGTTTTGAGGAAAAGAAAGGGAGTTTCGGCGAGATCCAGGACGACCACTGGACGGTCAGCGACAAGATTTCGCATCTTCTCGATGCGATTCAGCCTGGCAAGAGCATTTCCTTCTCAAAACTGTTTGCCGCCGCGAGTTCCAAAGGAGAAGTGATCGTCACCTTCCTTGCCCTGCTTGAACTGATGAAAGTAAACCATTTCAAAGCGATCCAAACCGAAACGCTCGGAGACATCGAGCTTCATCGGAACGAGGGAAGTTGAGCGAACGGCGTATCAAGATGTCACAATTCAGCATCGGCATTGATCTCGGGACCACGAATTGCGCGCTCGCGTTTACCCCCTTGGGCGAAGGTTCCGCCAAAAGCCGGACGCTTCCGATTTCGCAATGGGACAGCGCCTCAACCCTTGTCGAAAGCGACACCCTTCCCTCATTTCTCTTTCTGCCAAATGAAGCGGAGCAGTCCGAACTTCGAGGAAAAGCCAAGGGCGGAAACTGGATCGTCGGGCGCTTCGCCAAAAATCAAACAACGAGTGCTCCGCTTCGAGTCGTTCACTCCGCCAAGTCCTGGCTTTCGACGAGTGGCGTCGATCGAGAGTCCGATTTCCTGCCCTGGAGTTCCGATCAGGTTCCGGCCGATGAGAAGATCTCTCCCGTTCGGTCCTCGGCGCTGCTCTTAAACTATTTGCGGGACGTTTGGAATGACGCCCATCCCGAGGCACCTTTTGAGCAGCAGGACATCACGGTTACGGTCCCCGCCTCATTCGACGCGGTGGCCCAACGGCTTACGCTGAACGCAGCCGAGTCGGCCGGTTTCCCCAAAACGATGCGACTTCTGGAGGAGCCTCAGGCTGCCTTTTACAATTGGCTCGAGGTTCACGAAGAAGGGGGAACGCTCCAATCCATTCTCCCGGAACTTCCGGACCGGCCGCACACGATTCTCGTGGTCGACGTCGGAGGTGGCACCACCGATTTCAGCCTGTTTGACATCCGCTTGTGGAAAAACCGGAAGCTTCCCGTCATCAAGCGAATCACGGTCAGCAACCATATTCTGTTGGGCGGGGATAATATTGACCTGGCCATCGCTCACGCTGCGGAAACGCAACTTGGCGAATCCCTGAATCCGGATCAATGGGGACATCTTGTTGCGCAGAGTCGACGGCTCAAAGAGGAAATCCTCTCGCAATCCGCGAAGGAAATTCACGACGCCGATCCATCCTTTTCGGTTTCCGTTCCAGGCCGGGGATCGGGCTTGTTGGCCGGAACCCTAACCGCAAAACTGGAACGCAAGGATATCGAATCAATTCTCTTCGAAGGCTTTTATCCGGAATGCGCCGCAACCGACCAACCGGAGCGAAGCAGCACCGGCTTGCGAGAATTTGGGCTCCCTTACGCGACCGATAGCGCCATCACTCGGCACTTGGCGGAGTTCCTGCAAGGCCAGCCCTTGGTTGATGGGATTCTGTTCAACGGAGGAAGCCTCAAACCCTCCGCGCTTCGCGAACGCATCACTCTACAGATTGCGAATTGGCAGGACGGCGCCTCTCCCACCGTTCTCAACAATCAGGAACCGGATTTGGCAGTCGCCCTCGGTGCCGCCAGTTACGGATTTCTTCTCAAGCATCACCATGCGCGAATCGAGGCCGGAGCCGCGCGATCCATCTACCTTGAAGTTCAACGCGGGGACGAAGCATCGCTGGTTTGTGTGTTGCCGAAAGGAACGCCCCAGGAGAAGGAGATCATTCTCGACGACCTCAGCCTGAGCCTGATTGTGAATCAACCGGTCCAATTTCGGGCCTTCAGCTCAGTGGCCAGGTCGAAGGAAAAGGCCGGCGACCTGGTCCATTCTTCAACTAAAAAGTTTCACACCCTTCCGTCGCTGCAGACGATTGCGTCGGCTGATGTAGAAGAGCAGATTCCCGTCTTCTTAAGCTCCAAGCTCAATGCAATCGGGGTGGTGCAGATCGAATTGGTGGCGAAAAACGCTCCCGAAACGCGTTGGCCGTTGCAATTCAATCTTCGGGAGAACAGCTCGACCGCGACCGGCGCCAATACCGGCACTGCACCGCCTCTTTCAAATATCGATCCGGAGGCACTCGAGGCCGCCCGGGATCGCATCACCTACCTTTTTGGCCATCCCTACAGCAAAAAGGACAAGCTGACGCCCAACCGCTTGACGGCCAGTCTGGAGACGATCCTCGAGCTTCCGAAATCGGAGTGGAACGCACCCCTGTTGCGGGAACTCTGGACGACTCATACCGATTGCTTCGACTGGCGCTACCAATCGGTCGAACACGAGGAAAGCTGGATCACGTTCGCCGGCTTTCTCCTCCGGCCCGGCTATGGGGTGGTCTTCGACGAAACCCGTATCGACCAACTTTGGCGGCTGCAGGAGGAAGATCTCTGGTTCCCTGGAAAACGGATCGAACAGCAATACTACATTCTGTGGCGACGGATTTCCGGCGGCCTCAACCGTGACCGGCAAGAAATCTTGATTCAGGAATCCCTCCCGATCCTGAAACGGCAGTCCAAACCCAGCGCGGAGCTGGTTCGCTTGCTGGGTAGCCTTGAAAGGGCCTCCATCGAGACGAAAACCGAAATCTGCGAACTCCTCATCGCGAAAGGTCGGGATTTGGGTGCTTCGGGAGGTTACGCGGAACCCTACTGGGTTGCCCTAACCCTCCTTCTCAACCGGGCTCCAACGTATGGAGGACCGGAGACGGCGCTGCCTCCGGACGTCGTTGGCCAAGCTTTTGATTCGCTTCGAGAGTTTGATTGGAAAAGTCCCGCATTCGCCGCCCTGGCTCCGGCGTTTCTAAGAGCCGCACGGCGGATCGACAACCGGGCTCTCGATTTGCCGAAACCCATCCAAAAGGAAATCCTTCAAAAGCTCAAAGCTTGCGACGTGTCCCCGGTGAAGCTGGCACCCTTGGAAAACTACGTTCCGATTGAAGCGTCTGAGCAGGCAAGCCTGTTTGGCGAAGCTCTCCCCCCCGGACTGGTCCTCGGCTAACTAAGTGACTTGTGCGCGCGGCCGAACCAACACGTCCGTCACGTCCACATGATCAGGTGCCGTCAGAACATGAAGCACCGTCCTCGCAATGTCATCCGGCTTCAGCATCTCGTAATCCACGGCGGAATAACGATCAGCGCCTGAAGTTTGGAAGTAAATATCGAGCAATTCAGTATCGACAAACCCCGGCGAGACCTGGCTAACACGAGTCGAATTGCCGGCAGCGCGCAGTTCCTGGCGAAGTCCTTCGCTCATGGCCCGTACCGCGAATTTTGTCGCTGCATAAAAACCGCCCTTGCCCGGAACCCGATGGCCTGACATGCTGCAAATATTGACAATCTGGCCGCCAGCCTGGGGATCAAAATACCGAAGCGCCTCCCGGTTGGCAATCGCCAGTCCCAGGACATTCACGTCCAACATCTCCCGCCAGTCCTCCGAGTCTCCATCAGTGAGCTTAGCTTGTTTGGCGAGTCCTGCCGAATTGATGAGAATGTCCAATCGTCCCCAGTGATGGGCTGCAGATTTGATCGCGGCCCGAATCTGTTCCTCGTCCCGGAAATCCGCCTGCACCGCTTGTGCAGACTCCATTTCTCCCGCGATCGCTTCAAGACGATCAGCGCGGCGGGCCGTCAATGTCAGGCTGACGCCCGCATCGCCAAGTGCCCTGGCAATCGCTCGTCCGATCCCGCTCGAGGCCCCTGTGACGATGGCCGCTTTCCCGTCCAGTGATTTCATGACGCGAGATTAACCGCCAGCGGCGGCAGCTTCTCCGGTTGAGCCTGACCTTCTCGTCAATTTCTGCCAGAGATAGTCCAACTCCGTCGCCAGAAACGCATAGACTTCCCGCTGAGAAAACACACTCTCCGCCTGACCCTGCAGAGCGATCAATTCCTCTGCCGCATAGAGGCCGGACAAAACCTCGTTATCGATTTCGATGACATCCAGAATCGGCGTCTCCGTCATGCCGGAATTGGGATTCCACAAGTCCCCGTTCAATTGAAAAGGCTGGCCGTTCGGTGAAAGGATTGCCAGTTTCACCCAGCTTTGCGCGCTTTCATTCTGGGCTCGCTTGACCGCCAGTTCGCCCAATTCGCTCCAAAACTCGCGGTGCGCGCTGGAGGCAAAACCAATCAGAATCTCCCGCCCTTCCACTTCCCAACTTAATGAGCCACAATTCGAGTTTTGCCCCAGCCGTAGCTCGGTCTGCGAAATCAGATCAAAGTTTGCTCCGATCTGTTTCACGACTTCGAAAACCCGGACCGGCTCATAGGCTAACTCGTCCTGCTCAGCAGATCGAGCACGAATCTCCTGGAAGGTTTTTGCCAATGATGGAGCTTCATCTGGTTGAAGCAAAAACGAGTCCGGCTCATGCCTGACCCGCTGGATTCCCTGCTGACGAAGTGACTCCGCCAGGGCGGCCAGTTTCTCAGATGGCGACAAACTCTTCGTACTGCTCTTCTCGCTGGCAACCGGCTCCGCAGGAAACGGAACGGTCTTTTCCTGAAGTTGCGGATCGGAGATCACGCTACGGTCAAACTTCTCCCAACACCTTCTTGCGAATCGAATGATCGTCCGCGGAGTGAACGAATTGGCCTGGACCGAAGCCGTCAACGCTCTCAGGTTGACCAGATTGAGAAACGCGTTGGCTTCATGGTCTTCCAACCCTTGATCAGCGATCCTCGATAACACCAAATGTTCCGCCTCCGGCAAGTTGAGCGGTTCCAACTCAATGGTTTCCGCCGATAGCCGATCCGAAAGTGCCGTTGGAACATTCTGAAGAAAAAGCTCGTTCCACGTATCACGATTCACCGAAAGAATCGTAACGCTCTGCGGAATGAAATCGGCAACCGAGTTGACGATGTGCGCGAGTTTTCGGCCGGATCCGTGCTCGCTTTCCAGACTATCCAAATGGTCGATCAGGAACAGGAGTGGAGTCTCGAGCGATGCAAGTTTCCCCAGCGCCATGAAATGTTGTTGCGCCTCGAGTTCCGACTCGCAGGGCAACAGGCTTGGTTTGCAGAAATTCTGGTCGAACAGGAATCTCGCCCACTGCTTCAAGACGGAACACTCCAACCCCAAGCGATTTGAGTAGGCCTCGGCGATGTCGTCCAGTAGTCCCTCGAAACGCGGAACAAACCAAGCTGCCACGCTGATTCCGGATTCCGGGTCGGGATCAAAAACCAAAAATGCGCTATCCCGAAGCAATTCCTCACAAATCTCCTCATCCCGGTTGAACACCGTGCCATTCCGGATTCCGAACTGGAGAAAATCGGCAAAAAACCGACGCGCCACACCGATCATCAAGGGTGCCGATTCCCCATCATAAATTTTCTGCGTCTGCCGAAAGTACCGGATCAAATCCGCACTGAGGCGTTTCCAGGAAAACGAGAGTTCCGGGCGAAAAAGGAGGGGCGCGACAATTGCTTCCGATTCCACACTCCGTTGAAGTCTCGCCAAGAGGTGCGTCTTTCCATACCCCGCCCGCGGTGCGAAGAGCGTGAGGTTTCTTCCCCGGACCGGACCGTTATCCGAGTGCGAACGGACGGCGTTTGCCAACGCATCGAACGCTTTATGATGGATCTCCTCGATATCGACTGAGTTCGCTCGATAAACGTCACTCAGGAAAGGGTCATTTGAACTCATGAACTAAATTATCGTAAATTTTTCTCCCAACTGACGTTCGGAATCAGAAACCGGCAGCGCGGGTTTTATGGGAATGTTTGGTTTTCGAAGATGCGCGGCTCGCTTTTTCGGTCAATGCTGGAATGTTACAGAAACTAGCTGGAATACCTCTCAGAACATGGACTTTTTCGTAAGCATCATCAAAGCCCCGTTTACCTGGGGACTCCTCTTGGGACTTCTTTTCTTCGGAATGGCTCTCTGGAACCTGTGGAAAACCAAACTGGAGTTTTCGCGTTATCGCAAACATCTCAGTGATAAACTTGAGCTTGAGGCAGACCAACTCACTCAAATCAAGGAATCGAAAGAAAAGTTGGCCAAAGAGAACGAAAACCTTCGGATCAAGGTCGGCAGCACGAAAGATAACCCAGCACGAGAATACGAGCGGGAACTGGAGATTTTTGCCCGCGCCGAGAAAGCGATGATTTTGAATGCCCCGGGGTTTGCCCAAGCGTGGGAATCCGCAAAATCGGTGGCGATGGACGAGGTTCTCGAAGAGGAGCGAGGCAAAAGTCTGCCCCGCCGCATTTTCAGGAAGTTTCTAAAAGGAGGCTCTGCCGTCAAGGACACGAGCGGTGAGATGATTTCCGAAGATTCGTCGTTTAGTCAGGATCGCCCCCCTCAGGAAGAGGCGTCAGCAACGGCTTCCTGAGGCCAACGCAGTCCTGACGGAGCCAAAAGCGCCACTTGACTCAGTCCTAGGCTGGGGTTGTTTGCGGCCCATGACTCTAGACATCCCAGATCGGCAATTCGCCGGGCACATTTTTGACTGTGACGGAACGGTTGTTGATTCGATGCCGCTTCACTACCGGGCGTGGGTCTCCGCGCTTGAAGCCCATGACGCGCCCTTCGAGTTTTCAGAAGACTATTTCTACGCCTCTGCCGGAATTGCCGAGGCAGACGTGACCCGCAATCTCAATGCCGAACACGGAAGCTCCCTGGATCCGGAAGAGGTTGTGCGAACCAAGCAGGAATGGTTCATCACCCACATGCGTGAGCTGAAATCGGTTCCTGCGATCGAACATATCGTTCGCAATCTGGCAATGCAGAAGGCTCCCATGTCGATCGCGTCAGGCAGCGAGTTACTCATCGTTAAACCCGAGTTGGAGATCGTAGGTCTTTTGGATTTTTTTCCCATTATCGTGACACCAGAATTGGTCGACCGCGGAAAGCCCGCCCCTGACATGTTTCTTCTGGCCGCTGAACAAATGGACGTTGCTCCGCAGGACTGCCTGGTCTTTGAAGATGGACAGTCCGGTCTCGATGCCGCCAAGGCCGCCGGAATGGAAGCCGTCTTCGTTCCAAGGACCTAATCGCGTCCACATGAACGGGATTTCTGTTAGGAAAAGTGCGGACAAGCGTTTGTAATTTGAATATTTTTCAGTTCTCTAACCCTAAATCAAAGATAGTTCTCTTCTCCTCGTTCACCTTAGATCCATCTCTATGAAAAACTTCACCCTCAGAAAACTCCTCAACGGCGGTGTCTGTGCCGTTGCAATTATTGCTTTTAGTACCACCAGTTGCGAAACCAATGCCAAGACGGGCGCCCTTGCCGGAGCTGCCGCAGGGGCCGCAATTGGAGCGGCACGAGGTGGAGATGGCTCGGTTTGGAAGGGCGCGGCCGCTGGAGCTGCGGTGGGAGCAGCTGCTGGATACGCCATCAAAGCTCGTCGTTACAAAAACACCGGAGGCGAGCCCTCCAGTTCCTACCCATACGCGAAGTCAACCAGTGACCCGAACGTGGTCGCGAGTCCCTATGGAGGACACAAAGTTGACGTAAAAGGTTTTTCCAGCGGAGAGCTGGCAATCGACCCCAAAACCGACAAGATTTTTCGCGTTCCTTGATGCCATCCTGAATTTTTTCGAAATTTGAGGCGCAAGTTTCAGGTTTCGCCGCGTCCAAAAGGACCATGATTCCCCATTCTATTTCTCGCAGCCTCCGTGTTGTCGGCTCTCTAGGCGCCGTTCTCCTCATTGCCCTTTCCAGCTCCAGTTGCACTGACATGCAGCCAAATGCCGCAACCGGAGCCGTTGCGGGGGCCATCATCGGCGGGATTATTGGCGGGACAGCCGGTAACAACAGCGATGATCTTTACAAGGGAGCCATTATTGGAGCTGCAGCCGGAGCCGCCGCTGGAGGACTCATCAAGGCGAAGCGCTACAAAGGAACTGGTGGTTCTCCCTACGGGGATCAAAGCTACCCGACCGGTCGGCGAACCAACGACCCGGATTTCGTCCAAAGCCCCTACCCTCCCAACAACGTGATTGACGTAAAGGGATTTCGAAGCGGCGAACTGGCAATTGATCCCACGACCAATCAAGTCTTTCGGGTTCCCTAAAGACCAGCAAGGCTACCAAATTTGAATCGACCGCTCCAGGAACTGGAGCGGTCTTTTTTTGGTCAGTAAGCTTGCGACGCCCTATCCAACTCGGGTAATCTGGTAGAAAAATGATAAACCCCTTCTTCTTTCTGCGGTCACGTTTTCGGGCTCGCACTGCGGCTATCGTTTCACTTCTTGCCATCATGTCAGGATCTATTCCAACTGAGAACTCTTTTGCCTCTGGATCAATCACTTGGAAACCGTTCGGCAAGGTGGATGACCAAGATGTGAAACTCTACACCCTCACGAATAGCAACGGAGTCAGCGTTTCGATCACGAACTACGGCGGGATTGTAACTTCGATTCTCGTCCCCGATCAAAACGGGATACTGGGCGATGTTGTCCTTGGCTATCATTCCGTCGAGGAATATGTGGCTGGAAGTCCCTACTTTGGCTGCATCACGGGACGTTACGCCAACCGGATTGCGAACGGAAAGTTCTCGATCGATGGAAAGGAATACCAACTCGCGATTAACAACCCTCCGAATCATCTGCACGGAGGAGAAAAGGGGTTCGACAAACAGATTTGGGAAGCCCGAGCCGTGGCAGGCAAGGAACGCAGTTCCGTGATTTTGACGCACACCAGTCCCGATGGCGACGAGGGATATCCGGGAAACTTGAAGATGCGAGTCATCTATACGCTCACTCACCAGAATGCTTTACGAATCCAATACTATGCAGAATCCGACAAGAAGACCGTTGTCAATCTCACCAACCACACCTACTTCAATTTGGCAGGGGAAGGCAGCGGCGACATCCTGAAGCACAGGATGAGGATCGTTGCGGGCCGATACACCCCAGTTGATGAAAACCTCATTCCCACGGGCATCGCGCTTCTCGATGGCACTCCATTGGATTTTCGGAAAGCGACGCCAATCGGCAAGCGGATTGGAGAAGATCACGATCACCTGAAATTCGGTCTGGGCTATGACCACAATTACGTGGTTGGTGACGCACGACAAGAAACGCCCAGTTTGGTCGCAGTCGTCACGGAACCCAACTCCGGCAGAATGCTCAAAGTTTTTACCACGGAACCCGGCCTCCAGTTCTATAGCGGAAACTTTCTTGATGGTAGCAATGTCGGGAAGAGCGGCAAAGCTTACGAATACCGGAACGGCTTTTGCCTCGAGGCGCAGATCTTTCCAGACTCTCCGAATCACGAGAACAAAGGTGAAGGCTATACGACGGCTATTCTGAAGCCTGGAAAGACTTACACGCAAACGACCGTCTACAGGTTTGACGTTGTTAAACCCAAGTAGTGTCGGTCCTTAGTCGGAAAACTCAATGCCCAGGCTCCGGCACCAGTTGATCGCTTCCTCATTGCCGGAAAGCGCGGCCTTCCGATACCAAAGTTCTGCATCAGCAGACTTTGGATTCCGCTGGTAAAGCCAACCAGCGAGTCTGGCCATGGAATCAACATGCCCGCGTGCCGCAGCCGCTCTCATCCAGACCGCATCCTCGGGCATCTCCTCAGCCCCCCGGAAAACAAGGTTCATGGTTTCCTGATCAAATCCCCGCTCTGCAAGGATGGCGATGATTTCCTGATCATGAACGGTCGGTGCCTTGCTGGAATCGAGCCACGCCTTCAGGACAAATTGAATCTCCTGTTTCAACGTATCCTGGGCATTGGGAAATTTTCGTTCCAAACTGAAAAGATAACGGACGGAGTCTCCAAACTGGCTGTAGTCCAGCAGAGCCTCAATCGGGTCCAGTTGCCTTTTTAACTCAAGCGATGAGACGCTTTTCTGCTCCACCATCGCGGTGGACGAAACCGGATCTTCGACACCAGCCTCCATTTTGGCGATTACTTCAGTGACGTCCGCTGGTTGCGGAGCTTTTTGTTCCAAATCAGCAAGAGCAACTGCCGCTGTTTCACTTTTCGGGACCGAGGTTGCCCCCGCCTCAGCACTTGGGTTTGGCGGGAGTTCAGCGACTTCCGGCGCACCAGATTCGGATCGACTGAGAACAAAAATGAGATAACAAACCGCCAGCAACAAAACCGCCAATGCCAACATCATCCCAACGGAACTTCCCCGATTGGAGGCGGGTTCAGGCTTCGCGAACTCAACCTTGAAAGTTGGATCGCTACGGTCGAGTTCGTTTTCTTCGCCAGCCTTCCGGTTCCGTGGAGCTTTCAACGTGCGGAGGGGCTCTCCATCGACATTCGCGGGAGTTTCCTTCTCAGCCAGGTGACGGTTTTTACCGGAAGCCATTTTCTTTAATGATAGAAAGGAGACGCCAATAATTCAATGCCTCGTTTTGCGTTATCTTATGTTTCTTCCAGTTAATTTGACCTAAATCTGATAATTCACAGATTTCGATTCACCATCTCGCCCGCCTTCTTTTGACGAAACCACGCAAGGGCCTCCCGGTCGCCATGCGCCGCTGCTTTCTCATACCAGAAGCGCGCGCCTTCTGGATCAGTTTCCACTCCGATTCCATTCTCTGCACACTTTGCAAATGCCACCATGCATGGAACGGATCCGCTTCTGGCTCCGGCGAGGAACACTTCCGCACCTGCCGCCGGATTTTTGCTGAAACCGATGCCTTCCACATAACAGGAGCCGAGAAGGAAGCGGGCCTCCAGATCGCCTGCCGCTACAGCACTTTGGAACCATTCCGCAGCCAAGACCTCTTCCGGCTCCACCCCCAACCCATCGCGATAACAGATCCCAAGAAGCGTCATCGCTTTGGCATGCTGATGCGAAGCTGCCATATCGAGAAAGCGCACAGCCTGGGGTTCCGTCACGCTAATCCCATTTCCATAGAGACAGCATTCCCCAAAGCGATACATCGCCTCGACGGAGCCCATCAACGCACCTTGATAGAACCAATTCGCCGCCAATTCGAGATTCCCCTCTCTGGATTCTCGAACGGCCTGAGCCAGGATTGAATCCAGGTGACCAGCCTCTGCCGCCAGCTTCGTTTGATTCGGAAGCCCCGTCGAACCTTGGCACGCCCGAAGCATCAAGGTGCGAGCGTCAATATTTCCTTCAATTGCCATCCTTTCCAGCAACCCGACCTCATTCCAAGCCGGCTTCTGTTGCGATTCATTCCAGCGGTGCAGGACATCACGAACGGATCCCAAAGAATCGCCCGTCAACTGCAATGAGAGTTCCAGGGCCTGAGCATACTCCTGATTGCGACAATGGTCTTCAATCGGGCTCGTCTCCTGATCGTCAACCTTTTCGTCCCGGAGTAAGGTCAGAACCAAATGGTTCTCTTTTTCCTCCTCGATGGAAGCTTCTGGTGTGAGAAAAGCCAGCGAGGCAAAGTAGGCGCAGGCGAGACAAAGCAAAAATCCAATACTCAGAATCGTCGACCGAGGAGGGAGCTCATCGTGCTGATCCGCACCCTGTTCGACAAAAACGGGACGACTCGCTTCCGAATTCAACTCTCTGAAGCCTGAGGCACTGCGCGACGGGCCCAAAATCACGCCCAAAAGACGGTCGAGAGCTCGATAAAAGATGTGGGACAGGTTTCTCAAAAGCAAAATCTCCGTGACCAACCTCTGAGGCGAGGCTGATTTGCGTAGATTTTATAGTAATCACGGAATTAATCAAATTTCGCGACTCTATTTTGAGAAACTTCTCTATTTTGACTCCTGCCTATCCTCTCTAATTCCAAGGCATATCACCGACAAAGTGCTCGGTAATTCGGGTAAGAGCCCGTTGCCGATGGCAGGTTTCCGGGCGCTCCACCGCCTTCAAATACCCGTTCAATGCCGAGCGCATGCCGCGCAACAACTGGTAGGGATCATCGCTGGCCTCATCCTGATCCACGAAGTCCCAGTCCCAGGTTCCCTGCATTTCTTCCAACAAATCACGACAGGCCCGGCTTCCGAGAATCACGGTTGGGATCCCGGTGCTTCCGACCAAACTAAGACCGTCTCGAGTGGGCTCCGGCATGGGATCTTGATGTGTCTCGGAGCGATCACCAAGTGAGACGATTGCCAGATCATGGTAATCCTGCTTCAACGTCGCCTCGCCACCCTCGACCCAGTCACAACAATAGGGAATCCCGGACTCCTCCAATATTAAGGTTAGCTTTCGTCGATCCCTTCCAACGCAGAGAATCGTGATCATGTCGCCATCTACAGTCTTCGGTTTCATTGCTATTTCACTAGATAAGGGCACCCGGAATGAATGACCTTAAGGATGATAGAAAAATCGCGAATGCCGGTCAAAACAATTCCATGTTTCGACCCGAGTGATGGCGCTCCCCACCCATCAATGCTCCTCAAGATTCTGACCGGAAGACCTATTCGGTCCGCACCTTAAAGCTTAGCTGCCAACGCTGATCGGAGCCCGTGTGTTGCATCCAGAGTTCAAGGTTTCCCAATTCGGTTACAACAGCGTGAAGTCGCACCGGAATCATCTCTCCCGGAGCATGCCCTTCCAGAACCGGAAGCTCCACCTTCAAGTTGGCGCTCTCCTCCAAAACGTTCTCGGCATCATCCACGATGCTTCCGGGTTGATCCCCACTTCTCACTTCGGAGGAAAGGAACCGAAACTCCGCCTCCTGGCCGGTTATCAGCCCAAAGTCACGCCCCTCCAACACTTGGTCCGAACCCTCTTCCATTCCCTGCGGGACAACACACACCGCCTTGAGGGGAGGCTTGAAGCCGGGAATGGCAGGCATGGAAGATTCAAGGCCAATATAATAGCTGCGAGCGGTTCCCGCTTTGATCCGCAGACCTTTCCCTGTTACCCGATTGCGGGCATAGACCGCAGCACCTCGGGCCACAGCCAAGTCCGGTTGGAAGCCCTGAAGTTCAACAGGAGCGGTTCCATCGTTCCAACTCGCCAGCAGATCGACAACCCGCTTCCTTACTCCTTCGGCACGAAAGACTCCACCATTAAACAAAATCGTGGTGGGGTGAAGTAAATCTCCCTTCGAAGAATGGGTATCCAGATCAATCAACTTGGCCAACTCCTCACTTGATCGCACATTCTGGAGACTGCGGCTTAGGAACCTGACAATATGCTTGCTGACCACCGGATCATTTGCATAGGGCAATCCGAATTCCTGCAATCCACTGCGCGCCTGATCCTTGGGAAGATCATCCGGCCCAGTCATGGGAAAAAATCCTTCCAACACGACAGCCTGAAGCGTGGCCCGGTCCAATTTCGTGGAAATTGTTTTCGCGAGCAGACTTGATCCCCGCGACGGAATCGAGATCGCAGCTTCGTCGAGATCAGCGGAGGCAAACAGGGCCTCCTTCGCTCGGCGGCACCCTTGAATCAGAGCAAGCATCTGCCAGGAGTCGATTGTGGTGCCTTCGCTGGCCAGCTTGGCTTGAAGCGTGTAAGCCAAGGCCAAATCCATGTTGTCACCGCCTAACAAAAGGTGTTCGCCGACACTGATTCGCTCAATCTCCAGATTGCCGTCCTTATCGGTAATCGCAATCAGGCTAAAATCGGCAGTTCCTCCCCCGACATCACACACCAGAACGATGTCGCCTGCCTTGACCTGACTCCTCCAGTCGCTTCCGGTCTGAGCCGTCCACGCGTAGAAGGCGGCCTGCGGCTCCTCCAGCAGCACCACATTCTTTAACTCAGCAGCTTCGGCCGCTTCCAGCGTCAAGCTCCGGGCAACCTCGTCAAATGAAGCGGGAACCGTGACCACAACCTCGCTTTCCTCAAGACTCTCCACCTTTCCGGACGCCAAAACCGACTCCTTGAGGTGATGGAGGTAGCCTTGGGCTGCATCAAAGGCCGAGACTTTTTCTTCGTCGCCGATTTCGGAATTCCACGGCAGGACGGCTTTCTTGGGATCGACGTGCGGATTGGAAAGCCACGACTTTGCCGACGTTACCAACCGATCCGGAACCATCGCACCGTGTTCCCGGGCAAATTGGCCACGAAGGATCGACTCGCTCCCGTCGTTCCACGGCACTCGGGCGACGTTGTCCGGAAACTCTGCCGCGTTCGGAAGATAGGTCGCACTGGCGAATGTCTCCTTGTCGCCCAGGGCATTGACTCCCAAGACTTGCGGAATCTCCAAAATTTCAGGACTCTCGGAGGATTCCATATCCGCCAAAGCCAAAGCGCTGTTGCTCGTCCCTAGATCAATTCCAATTGAAAATTTCATACTACGTTCTCGATTTTCTGAAGCTGCGCACCCTAGCAGGGCGTTCGACTTCGGAAAGTCCGGATTTCGCCCGAAATCCAACCTAGACCACGAATAATTTGGTCAATTTCTCGGGTTTGGCGACGGCTTTCGCGATCATGAAGTCCGCGGCGTCCTTTTGACGTTCCTCATCTCCCGCCAGTTGACCCCAGGCAAAGTTCGCGGCGGCTTGCTGAGTGTAAGCTTCGCCCTCGCCCAAGTCTTTGGCCCCTTGTTCCAAATGTTGAATCGCAGCAGCCTCGTCCTCGTTCTGCATTTCCAGGCTAGCGAGAATCAGATGCCCCAGTCCCGTCGCCCACTTTCGTGAAGCCTCTTTTTTGACCAGCCGAATCGCGTCGCGACGCGCCAAGCGCTGGTGGTGTTTCCGGCCGTCATCCTTGGCTTTAGCTGCCTTCAATGCGTGGGCCCGTCCCCGGCAAAAGAGGGCCTGAACACGAACGTGTTGAACCAGGTCGATCTTCGACTTCACAAACCGCGGCCAGCCTTCCTCAATCAGATCCAACGCAAGATCGGCATCATCTTGATACAGTGCGGCTTCAATTTGAGTCACCCAGGCCAGGATATGTTGCGCCTGTTGATGACGTTCGGTGAAATTCTGGTTCTTGCTCCACAAACCGATGAACTCTTTGGCCATCGCTCCCGCTTCTTTCGGCTGATCGGCAGCGAGGAGCGCCCAGGGTTTCGGATAGCAGTGGAGATTGGTTTCCAGATAGAAATCGCCTCTCACTCTTGCCTCCGGAATCTTGGCATCGCAGATTTCTCCCACCTTCCCAAACTCACCCAGGTTCACGAGGGCAAACAGTTTATAGATGAGGCCAGTATCGGGTTCCCAAAAGTGCCCGGCGACTTCGGACGTATAGATCTTTTCCGCGAGCTCGTTTTGATCGACACTGGATTGAAAATGGCCCAAGAGCCAATCGCTCGCCCCTGTGCCGAGTGCGATCATGCCGCGCGAGTAATCATCCTTGAGCTCCTCGTTCAGTTCCCTTGCCTTCGCCAGAAAACGCTGCACCTCAGACTGATTTCTCCGGCCAAACGCTGCCTGATACCAGGCCTCCATGCAAAGGCTCCGAATCACCGGCTTTGGGCACCTCAATTTCAGGCTCCGGAACAAGCCCACGTTTTGGAACTCTCCCGCCAGCATCACCTCACGAAAGCCAAACCCGAGAACCAACGTCCAACACAAATCCAAGCTCTCCCGTTCCAGTTGCTCCTGAACATTCAAGTCGCTTTCCGAACGAGGCTCAAAGTTCAGGGAACGAAATTTCAACCGAAACAGTCGCCTCGTCACCGTCTTTACAGCGGCTAACCATGGAGGCAACTTCCTCAATCCGGCGGCCTCAAGAAGATCTTGGAGCCCCTTGATCGCTTCATCCAAATTTCCGGAGATAAGGAACTGCTCCGTGGCCAAATGTTGGAACCGGTCCCGATCCTTGCCCATTGCGTAGCTGATTGCTTCGCGATATTTGAGCCCAGCCTGCAGACCCTGACCGGAATGCGAACGTGCCTCCGCCTGCTTCCTCAACAAGCGGGAAACCGATGCGTTGTCCAGTTTGGGACGAAAGCGCTGAGATTTCTCGTAGTGCTCAAACGCTGCATCAAAAGCAAACTGATCCATCGCCTCGTCACCGGCGCCTTCGTAGTATTTCCCGGCTTTCTCGAGATCCCTTCCGCGTTCAAAATGGACGGCAAGAACAAATTGGGTCGCCAGATCCACATGCTTCTCAAAAGCCGTCGCGAGGCTCCAATGAAACTCGACTTTCTGGTCATCGCCAAGATGCTCAAGAATGCTTTCGCGAACCTTATCGTGATAGACGTCGATCTGATCTTTCTGATGGGAGCCGTGACTCTTCGTGAACCGATCCATCATCAACTCCAACTCCGTCAGAGTCTTTTCACCTCTGACAATCCCGGCAGCCCGAAAGGCGACGGTTCGCGGAACCGGTTGCCCTGCCACGGCGAGCACGGCCATCAATTCGTTCTTCGGCGACTTCAAACGATGAAAACGTTGCCAGAAAATTTCGAGAACATCCTTTGAGCGGCATCCTCCGTCTCGCCCGGTTTCGAAGACCAACTCCTCGATCATCTGCGGGTGGCCTCCACTTTCCCGGAAAATCCAGTCGTAGTCGATCTCACGGTTTCCAGCCAAACGCTTCACCAATTCGTCTGATTCGCCCCGCGAAAAACAGCCTAACTTAATCGGGTGTACAAAAACCTGTGCTCCACGCGCCTCCAGCAAGTTGCCAAACCCAACAACGGCTTCGCTTTCCGCAGCTTCACTACGTGAGGTCGTGATCAGCAAGATCCCCCTTCCGGGAGGAGTCTTGAGCAACATTCCCAGCGCTTTCAGACTGTCCTCATCTGCCCATTGCAGATCGTCAACAATCAGAACCAGCGTGTGATGCACGGCCACGCGCTCAAGCAGCAAGGGAATTGCTTCCAACGCTTGGTTCCGAAGCTCCTGCGGAGAAAGTGTGGCGCCTTCATTTTCCGCGGTGCGAATTTCCGGAATCAGAGCCAGATCGCGAAACATCTTTGCGAGCGGCCCTTTGGAGCGAAGTGAACCAAACTGATAACGTTCGCGTTGCCAACCTTCCAACTGGCTGACATAACCCGCCAACTGATCCATCAGGGGTTCGACGGCGTTGAATTGCGAGGAGCGCTGTTGCTCACATTTGCCTGCCAGAACCAAAGGATGGAGCTTCGGGTTAAGCTGATCCACAAAGCTCTGCACCAGAATCGACTTTCCTTGCCCGCTCTCTCCCATCACCGGGCAAACAACGATTTTTCGTTGAGGGGATTCGCCCTGCCCTGCATCTTCCGTGGCCAAGGAGATAGCACGCTGCAATTGGCGCAACGGCTCTCGGCGCCCCACCATCTCAAGACTCCGATTTGGCAGAAGCGATCCCCGGTCCCCGTCGGAAAGCTCGAGAAAATCGCCAACGTCCGAACTCGTAGCCCGGTCCTGTGGCAATGGCTTCAGGAGCCGTTCGCACAGATCAGCTGCATCGTTCATCCACGGATTGGCGAACTCGGGAAAAGCCGAATATTTCTCCTCCATTTTGAGGCGAAGCAATTCATCTTTGTTGTCCAATTCCTGAAAGGGCTCCCGCCCCGTCAGCAATCGATACAAGATGACCCCGACCGAATACCAATCGCTCCGCGGGTCGGGATCTTTGCCCTGGAATTGGTGCTGGACGGGGGCCATGTAAACCCAGGTTCCTCCCGCTTCGCTCCACTTATGATCCGGCATGGCGCTGCGAAAGCCGGCCGCACGCGTCACAAGACCAAAGTCGAGAATGTAGAGATGGCCATTGCGATCGACCAGAATATTGCCGGGTTTCAGATCCTGGTGAACGTGGCCATTCCGGTGCAATTCCGTTAATCCCGCATAAATCTGAACCAGAGCGCTACGAATTCTCGTCGGATCAAACCTTCCAGGAGCGCCATTCTTTCCCTCCACATAAACCCAACTGGAAACCGGGACACCATCGATCAAGCGCATCGTCATCCCAACTCGCTCGCCATCCTCCAACAGGGAAAAAGGGGAAACCAAATTGGGATGAATGATCTGATACATCTTGGAAAACTCCTGCTTGAAGAGTCTCCGCGCGCGAGCCAAACGCAGCACTTTCAATGCGGCATGCTCCTGCCGATCATTGTCGTAGACCGAATAGACGCAACTGGTGGCCCCTTTTCCCAAGACTCCACCTCTGGTCTTACGACCGGGAAGATCGACAATTTCGAACCGGTCGGGAAAGGGAATCGCCGGCAGTTCCTCAGGCGCGGCGTAGTCCGCTATCGGAGGCGTTTCGTCCTGATTCTGACCGAGAAAAAAGCTGTCCAGCTGATTGAGCGTCGATGCAGACTCCATCGCCCTCAAAAAGGCCTCCGGATTCAGATCAAAATCGCCAGGAATCAGCTCGGACGAAGCCTTTTGCTCGTCGCTCTCCGACGGCTCGTCATTCCCCTCTTTTCCCGACACGTCCTCCTGCAAGGATTCAGGCGAGGAATTTTCGTTCTCATCGCCCTCATCATTGTCATCTGGATTTTCGGTGTCTTGGTGGGAGTTGCTCATAGGCCCCGAGCAACGCCGATTCTACAAGATTGAAACGGTGTGGGAAGCGCTTTTTCGGGATATCTCGCAAGGGTCACGACGTCTGGAATACTCTCCGAAAAGCCGGAAATGCCACCTCACAGCGGTTGAATAATGAGAAGAGGAGAGCGAAAAGCAGGCCTACCGATCGAATGGCTCTTCCCGACCCCATCCACCGTCGCAACTTCGTCCTTCATTGCATGGAGGGCGGAATTTACATGGGCGGATTGGCGTTTGTCTCGGCGGAGACAGTGTTGCCCAAATTGGTCCAGTCTTTGGGTGGCCCGGACTGGGTCATCTCGCTGATGCCGAGCCTGTTGCTGATGTTCATGTTTGCTCCGGGCATCATTGCGAGCCCTCTCATTGAACGATTGCCGCGGCTTTTTCCCTTTGTGGCCAGCTTTGGCGTCGTCCAGCGCCTCCCCTATCTCATCGCCGCCCTCATCCTCTACTTTGGGCATGACTCCCTACCTCATTTGATCCTTTGGGTCGTGATTTTGACTCCCATCATCTCAGGATTTTCCGGGGGATTCGCAATTCCCGCCTGGATGGAAATGGTGACCCGAATGATTCCTGAGAAACGACGCGCCTCGGGCTGGGCCTTCCGCTTCATCATTGGCAGCCTTCTCGGAATCCTCGCCGGATTCATGGTCGAGCAGATCCTCAAAACCTGGCCCGGAGCAGAAGGCTATGGTCTTTTGCACGGAGCGGCGTTTGCCCTTCTCATGCTCAGTTTCACGATCTTTCTGTTCCTTCGCGAAACAGACTATCCAGAACCGGTCCCCCACTCCAAGGACTGGTATGGAAAGCAGATCCGGATTTTTGGCGAGATTTTCAGCTCGCGATCGGCTTTTCGCAGAATGCTGATGGTCCGGATTTCAGGTCTGGGCTTCCTCTGTGTAGCCCCCTTCCTTTCCATTACCGCGTTGGAAGTGACAAACCTTCCGGAGAGCACCCTCGGACGATTTGTAACGGTTCAGATGTTGGGAGGAATCACGGGCAATTTCCTGGCCGGATGGCTGGGGGATCGATTTGGCGGCAAAGCCGTTCTCCTCACGGCGAAAAGCCTTCAACTGGGACTTTGCACGTTCCTTGTCGTCACCAGCTCCTATTCCGGGTTCATGGTCGCCTTTTTCCTCTTTGGAATGGTGTTCTTCATGATTCAGGTCGGCGATCAAACCCTTGGCATAGAGCTCGCGCCACGTTCCCGACGGGCGGCGTTCCTCGCCTCGCTCAACTTCTCCTACATCCCAGGTAGCCTGATCGCGAGTTTTCTGGCCTGGTTCATGCATCGTCAATTCGACGCCTTTTACCCGACTGCGATTTCCGCCGCCGTCATGGTGGCCCTATCACTCCTGTTGTTGTCAGGAATCAGGGAACCACGGTCGCAAATCGCTCAATC
The DNA here is from genome assembly GCA_963977015.1 of uncultured bacterium. Classification (GTDB taxonomy): domain Bacteria; phylum Verrucomicrobiota; class Verrucomicrobiia; order Verrucomicrobiales; family DEV007; genus JBCDHN01. The sequence goes on from CAXBMO010000003.1 coordinate 476,416, forward strand.
CGACTAAAGAAACCGGATGCAATCCAGAAGAGACTGGATATAGACCCTGACATGTCCTCCATCGGAACACCGTTTACTTTTACCGCGACGAAAGTCCTGCTTTGCGGCGCTGGCGAACTCGGCAAGGAAGTCGTGATCGAACTCCAGCGCTATGGCGTTGAAGTTATTGCGATCGATGCCTACGACGACGCCCCCGCCATGCAGGTCGCGGATCGCGCTTATGTCATTCCCATGCTGGATGGCGACCTGCTCCGCAAGGTGATCGAAGAGGAGAAGCCCGACTTGGTGGTTCCCGAAGTTGAGGCCATTGCAACCGACACGCTCGAAGCGTTGGAAAACAAAGGCGTCGTCACCGTCATTCCAACGGCGCGCGCAACCGTCTTGACCATGAACCGGGAGGGAATTCGTCGTCTCGCCGCCGAGGAGTTGAAATTAAAGACTTCTCCCTACCGATTTGCCGGGACCGAGACAGAGTTTCAAAGTGCGATAGAGGAGATCGGCCTACCTTGTGTGGTCAAGCCGATCATGAGTTCCTCCGGAAAGGGACAAAGTCTGGTAAAAACCAGGGACCAACTGAAGGAAGCCTGGAAATACGCTCAGGAAGGTGGCCGCGCGGGCGGCGGAAAAGTCATTGTGGAAGGCTTTGTCGACTTCGATTACGAAATTACGCTCCTAACCGTGCGCCACATTCATGGAACCGCTTTCTGTGCCCCCATCGGTCACGTCCAGGTCGATGGCGATTACCGGGAGAGCTGGCAACCGCAGCCCATGAGCGACAAAGCTCTGGCCAACGCCAAGAGCTACGCTCAATCCATCACCGACGCCCTGGGTGGCACCGGCGTGTTTGGGGTCGAACTGTTCGTCAAGGGTGATGACATTTACTTCAGCGAAGTTTCACCCCGACCTCATGACACCGGCATGGTCACGATGATTTCCCAGGATCTCAGTCAGTTCGCACTGCACGCCCGGGCCATTTTGGATCTTCCGATTCCCAATATCCAACAACACGGACCATCCGCTTCCTGTGTTCTCCTCGCGGAAGGAGAATCGGATCGTGTCCGGTTTGGTAATCTGGATGAAGCACTTCGCCAACCCGATACTCAACTCCGCCTGTTTGGGAAACCGAGCGTTTCCGGCAAGCGACGAATGGGCGTGGCCCTGGCCCGCGGAAGCTCGATCGACAACGCTCGAGAAAAGGCAAGAGCCGTGTCGGAATCGGTCTCGATCCGCCTTTAAATAGATCAGTTTCAGTGAACTGGTAACCAATGAAGATGACTGGAATCAAGAAAAGGTTCGGCTTCACCGAAGGAAAAGTATCAGCAGAATCTTTGATTACTTGCTGCGTTCTTGCTTAGTCACAGAGCTTACTCTACTCGTTCACAACGCCTTGCCGGAAGCCAAATCGCCGCACGACATCGGCAACATTTCCTCTGAAAATTCTTTGGCGCCTTTATAGATAACAATCACTGATTTGAGTTACCTAAGATTTCTCAAAAATTCAGACTATTGATCGGCTAGCCGTTCCCCTCCCAACACTTTCGCAGCGGTTCCGCTGCCATCTGATTTAGATGATTCGGTAGTTCTGAAACCCCATGATGGTTTCGCCAAATTGCAGGTATCGGCCGAATCCGCCTAGGTAATCGCGGGAAAAAACTGGACCCCGAGTATCAAGTGAATCCATGGCTGACATTGGACGAAAAATCTTATTGAGCATGACCTCAGTACTTCTGTCACTATCCCACATTTTTACTCAATCGCTAAATCCGTAACCGATTGCATCTCCACTTCTAATTTAAACCAACCTTCTTTCAGAAGCTTCAACGCCCCTGGCACAGTAGATCTCGGTGAATTAATGACCGTAGTCTTTAACAGTAAGTCGAGAGATTTACCAAAAGGAGGCTTTTCACCATTCTCGAGCGGAATCAAATCTCCCAAGAATTGCATTTCCCATCCATCTACCTTCGCGTGCTTTTTGCTTTCATCAACTAAGCCCTCAAATTGCAGTCGCCCCTTCTTATACCCTCGAACCTTCTTTGATCGAGCTCCCAGGCCTACTTTCGAAACTTCCGGTCGACCGGCAATCGCGCTATTGACCTGTTTCCCGAAAAATGGACACTTGAAAACTGAAGTTCTGCGCTACCCTA
>CAXBMO010000004.1:0-453060 GCA_963977015.1 uncultured bacterium
CAAGCTACAAGCTACAAGCTACAAGCTACAAGCTACAAGCTACAAGCTACAAGCTACAAGCTACAAGCTACAAGCTACCCGTCGCTTTTTGAATCAAGGTCTTCCGTGCCTCCCGAGGCCGCTTCGCGATCCGCTCATCCTCGTAGAACGAGTCGTCGTTGTAATGCGTTGTCGAGATCTCCTCAAAAATCGCCCCATGCAGAGTATGAAACTTGTGCCAGGCATTGGGCTTGATCAGCAGCGTCTCACCAATCTTCATTTTGTGGGATTGACCGTCGAGCTCCACTTCTAAATCCCCATGCAACAACTGAAACGTCTCTTCCTTCCGCTTGTGAAAGTGGTAGGGATGTTTCTGGCGGGGCAACATCAAAATGATCTTCTTGCAATAGTTGCGGTTCACACAATCGACAATCACACAGCCAAATTCCCGAAACCGCTCCAACCCGTAATGGTGGGACAGCTCGATCCCGCTATTCTCATTCACCGTGATCCGTCCCTCATTCAGCATCCCATGCGCCTGGAGCATGATTTGCGATAAAATCTGTTCGTTGGATGGCTCGTAACTCGCCAGCGCTTCCGCCAATGGCTCATTCACCTTGTAGTTGCGATCCGCCTTCATCGACTCGCGCCACGATCCGCTTGAAAGTTGCTCTTCCTGAATTGGCATGGCGAAGAAGACGTCCTCACGTTTGATCTTCTGCCCCTTCTTCAACGCGGCTTTCGCATACACACCCCGCGCCAGGGACTTCAACGAATCCGTTTCTTCAAGCGAAGCCGGGGCCCTGCCCTCAACTCCCACCATCTCCACCGCCAGCTTGTAAGCGGCAATCCACCGATCCAACTGTTCGGGACTCGACGAATACGCATTCAACTTGTGCTTCTTCGTCGCCAGTCCGACGTGCCGCTCAAACAACTCGGCCCCCTTCGCAAAGGCGATTTGAATCGGCTCCGTCGCGTCCTGATCCTCGTGGGTCGACCAACCGATCGGCACGTTCCGATAGCGGTGCTTGAAAAGGGAGATCTGATTCAGATTCAGCTTCGCCGGCGGCGTGGGATAAATCGCAACGCAATGCATGATCGCAAATTGCTTGGCCCGTTCTTCCAGAAAATGCACCAACGCATCGATCTTGCCGATACTGAGTCCGCCCGTCGAAGCCACGATCGGCTTCTCCTCTTCCGCGATTCGCTCCAAGAGTGGCCAATCGCCCGCCGAACAACTCGCCACTTTCATGAAATCGAGATCCAGATCCATCAGCAGGCCAACCGACGTTTCGTCAAAGGGCGTCGACATCGTCAGCAACCCGTGATCCCGGATGAAATCCGCCAATTCCTCATACTGCTTCGCCGAAAGCGCAGTCTCAATGAATCGCGGGATGTGCTTCACATCTTTCCGATCCACAAAATCCGGATGAATGAAGGTCGGGATATGGCGAAACTGAAACTTCAGAGCGCCTCGCACCCCGTGCTTTGCCACCACCTCAGCAACACCGGCAATGATGCGTTTGGCGTGATCCATATCGCCCTGGTGATTGTTGGCCAGGTCGAAGATGAAGAGGTCGTGCAAGGATGAATTTTCGGGATTTCTCATTTAGCTAATCAACATTTCAGGGTTCCACCGCAATTTGACTCTGGAATCACTATACAACACCGACAACGGAATCCGAAACGCCCATTGTTTCGGCGATTCCAGCTCATACTTACGTAGTAGCTTCTTACCGCGAGATGAAAAGAAGCTGTCATACCGATGATAATTCAACAAATTGTAAGAGTCTCCGAGAACGGCTGCAATCCCTCCCATCAAAGCTTTGCCCAAAATCTCCGAGGCATCAAACGACAACGCTTTCTGATCAATCTCACCGGGAGATCGATCAATGTTTTCGTGGCCTTTTTTAGCATGAAGGTCAGTCCCTGCCTTTAGGGTTTGCTTCAACACAATGGGATCAAACTCGATTTCAAGAAAATCGCACAGTTTTCTCAAAACCTGTTCAGGTTTCCGGACAAGATCCTCATACCGTACCATCCGATAGTGATCAGGTGCCAAAGAGTAGTTATAAGCACCAGCAATTAACGAACGCTTCCATTCATAAGCCATGTTGACGGCTCCCAACCAATTCACCTTCTTACTTGCAATCACCCCTGATCGAACAATTCGTGATCGTAAATTATCAAATGGGTCACGAACGAAGTGCACAAACTTCACCTTGGGAAAAAGCTGACGTAAACGAACGAAGTGATACTCATTGCCCGGCGTTTTCTCCAACACGTGATCCCAGTCGACAGTTCTTCTATCTACCAGTTCGGCGTAAATCGAAGCCAACTCTAGAAATATATCTCGCTCGTTCGCCCCTTCCCGAATTACCCCAATCAGACGTTCTTTGTCTTTCGACACGTCATCCGAAGACTGACGAATTGCACTCCAAGGACCAAACAACTTCCAATTTACACTTGGATCAATCGACTCCGAAAAGGGAAGGTTTTGGCCTCGCTCGCGATCAAACGGGCGGCCAACGACATGAAGAAAGTATTGTTCCGAATCGTTACGCCAGCACTTGATCTTTGGGGCAATTTTCAAAAATTGCACCTCGTCTGTGAACGACATCACCCTTGGATGCCCATCAATCAGGTGGCTAAAGAGAGAGGTCCCGGATCTCGACACCCCTCCGATGAAAATTAACGTCGGATCAGTTAACACAAGATTTGTCTTCAAGATTCATCGAATCGAGCAGCAATTATGACAGTGCTCGTGCACTAAAGCCTTGCGAGTAATCAATCTTTACTAACCGCCCCTCTGCATTTGATCGGAAAGCCGCGGCAACGACCAGCATCGTTTCCAATCCGTGTTCAAGCGTCGAAACCATTTGATGGGCTGGAATCGTTCCATCGAGATAGCCCGCAACTTGGTCGATCATGCCTTTAAAATCATCGGGACGCGTCTTCGGAAACCGTTTCGTTTCCTGGGATTCAGCCGTGCCATGGACGAGGGCATCGCACCCGCTCTCGTAATTGGCATACCAGTCGAGAAAGCCATCAGCCCCCTGAATCCGGACATTCTTGATCGGCGGCTCAGTCACGACATCCTGGATCACCGAACCCGACAAGCCGGATTCCGTGCGCAGTTGCAGTTGGGCAAGCCGGTCATAGTCCGCTCCGCCCTCGCTCACGAAATCAATCGTCGCCATCACTTCGGTGACTCTACCAGTCCCCAGTTTCCGAGCAAAATGCTGCCAAATATTGACACCGTGAGAATGCTCACCAAGCGCCCCCCCACCCCGTTTCCAGAATCCGAGGTAGGTGTCCGACGGACCAGCGAGCCAAGGATGGGCCTTGTAGATCCCGCCCCAATGCTCGACCCAGCGAACCTGAAGCGACTCCGGCGCTCCAATCTTCCCTTCATCGATGAGTTGTTCCGCAACCTGAGTATTCGGCGTGGCCGTGTGATTGTAGTCAACCAAGACACAAGTTCCGCTCTCCCTCGCCAATTCAGCCAACTCGGCACATCCTTTCAAATCCGGAGTCGCCAACGGCTTCTCAATCAACAGAACTCGAGGCGGATCCTTGGAAAGGATATCCTTTGCCAACGCGAAATGGGAATCCGGAGGCGTCCCGATAATCGCGACATCGAATCCAGCCGCACTCGCACTCCCCTCGGCAACTTCCAAGCTGATTCCCTCGTCCCATGCCTTGTAACGTTCCGGATAGATCTCCGTGCGGGTCCGTTCCAAAGCCTTCGGGTCGAGGTCGGTCATGGTCACATCCCAACCTCGCCCCCGGCATCCGTGAGCCAAATGATTGCCGATCGAACCGGCACCAAAAATTCTTACATTCATAAATTTACTAAGATTGGTTCCCACCTGAAGTTTCTCGGTCTAGAAAACTTCCATCCCAAATTAGGTAACATTAAATCCTATTCTATCCTAAGACATTGCTCCCCCCGCAATGTGCCTACCTTTTCACCCATTCGCCCACAATCCCGGTCAGCGTCTCTGCGCCTTGCCTCGACAAGTGATCCACATCCCTAAAGTTTGCATCTTCTAAGCCACTACAACCAGCGCGGTCAATATCTTTAAAAAAAAACGTTCCGGGATATTCTTCACTCAAGCGGATGAATCGCTCCATTAATTTTTTATATACCTCACGTCCGATACCATCATTAGCAGCAACACTGTCACCAGTTACGCCATGCGCAGGTGGCGTAAATCCATAAAGACAAATTTTTCGGGCTCGGCAAAGCCGAATCATATTCTCCAACAATTGAATCTTGCTCTCATCAATCTCGTAGTATTTCGAACTAGACAGCGCTCGTTTCACTTTCAGCTTGAAGCCTAAATCAAAGTTTTCCGGTGCGTTTACAGGCTCTTTAAGCTCGCCAAATTCATCATAAACCCCATTTGTAATGATCGAATCAGATCTGCTCTTTTTCGCTCCGCAAATCGGCTTTGAAGCCATAAACTCGGCATAAGCGTTGCTCGACAACAATGAAGTCGCCGCTCTTTGGTGCTCTCCAACATTGAACATCCTCGGAGACAAACCAATGATGACGATCTTCAACTCTGTTGCTTCCATCAAATAGTCACGAAGAACTACCATACTATATGGCAACCGTGTTCCAGCGATTGCAAAATTAAACGCCTTACCTTCAAATCCGGCGATCTCGTTAATTTTCGACGGCAACACCCCTTGATCAACCCGCGAGTCGCCAATTGTAGCTACTGTGACCTCGCCGCAGATCTTGGTAAATTTTTGAACTTTTTCATCCATCACCGTGTTTGGATATCCGTTGATTTTCGGAATTTTGAGTTCCTGTCCTGAATTGATGAAAAATTTCCCGCCATGGAAATTATCATCAAATGGCAACGAATCTATTATTTGTAGCGAAGCGATTTCCAGCCAATCCCGCCTTTCGACCAACTCGAGTTCGCAGATTTCTCCAACTGAATCAAAATATCTCTGCAGAACTCGGCGATACATTCCTACTTGCGCAACCTGAACAATTTCATTTGTTTTCAAATTTTGGAATTTCTGAACTACCAAGGCAGATTCATACGGCCCATTTTGAAATCCAGGAGGAAGATCACTTGTTGCTAACAACTTGGCTTCAATAAGGCGAGGTGACACACTAAATCCTGAGAGCTTTCCTGTTGCATCTTCAGTGCTTTCATCAGGTATTGATCCACTTTCATTCTCGGACAATCGGATCAATGCTGCGATGCTCCCCAAAAGTCGATCCTTGTTACTCGAAAACAACCATCCTGTCAGGAAACAGGCAGCAAACAGCAAAACAGTTACCAAATTGGGACGCCCCCCAAAAACGGAAGTCAGCAACTGTAGGTTTTTCAATCGAGTAAAGAATCTCATTTTCCTTTTTCGAACTTAGTGAGCTTTGTTCACCCTTTGTGATGCGGGTTGGATCTATATCAGACCCAATCGAGAAAGATCCTGAACATCAATCAACCCTACAGGCCTGTCTTGATCGTCCAGCACCACCAGCTCGTCGATCCGATGTCTTTCTAACACTGCCAAGACTTCTGTCGCAAAACGATCAGCTTTGGTCGTGATAGGCTGACGAGTCATCAATTCTTTGACCGGCAATCCCGCGATTTGTCCGCCGTGCTCCCTGAATGCCCGGACAAAGTCACCATGGGTAAAGATTCCCGCCAACGCCGATCCATCCCGTTCTGTCACGACCACCGCTCCCGAGCGATGGCTGGTCATTTCGCCCAACGCATCATCAACCGTCGCTTCGCGATTCAACACTGCGATTTCTTCCAAAGGGCGCATCATATCACGAGCCAAAGTCAGGAGCTTCCTGCCAAGAGTGCCCCCTGGATGAAACTTGGCGAAGTCGTCTGCCTTGAATCCGGACGCTTCCAGCAGGACCATGGCAATGGCGTCACCCAGCGCCAACATCACCGTCGTACTCGATGTCGGTGCCAGTTCCAGCGGACAGGCTTCCCGCTCCACCCTGACGTCGATCACCACATCGCTATGTTTCGCCAGAGTCGAATTCACATTGCCCGTCATCGCGATGACGACGACTTCGAAGCGTCGCAAGGCCACCAACAAATTGATCATCTCCTCAGTCTCTCCGCTGTAGCTCAACGCCAACACGGTATCGCCGTCAAACACGATGCCAAGATCGCCGTGCAGTGCGTTGAGCGAACTCAGCGAAATCGCCGCGGTTCCCGTACTGGTCAGCGTCGCGGCGATCTTGTCGCCAATGTGGCTGCATTTCCCCACCCCGCAGACAATGACCTTTTTTTTTGCAAGGCTGGCCACCTGGATTTTACCGACCGCATCCGCGAAACTTTCATCTAGCGACTCAGCTACCCGCCGCAGTTCATGGACTTCTAAGTCCAGAATGCGTCGACCACTCTCGATGACTTCACTTTCCGTCACGGCTCAGGTTCTAGAGTTAAGAACAACTTGCTCCAGATGGCGCAAGTTTCCTATTAATACAATCGAGATGCTAAGCCGCATTACCTTCCTGATCTGCTGGTCGTCAAATAGCTTTCCTATAGTCGTAAGCTTTTGGAAGTTTACCACCCAACACGTCGCGGAGGCGATGGTTGTGTTCAGCAAACTGCCATTGCAAGGCCTGCTCTAGCTCCTCACTGAAAATCCTGTTATCGCCCTGCAGATCCAAGCGTGGTGTTGAAATTCGAGTCCACCACCGAACAAACCGGCCACTCCACCCAATTAGCCGCGACTGAATCGGCCGCGACAATCTCGGTGCAATATGGTAGCTGGCCATGCTTCGCTTAACCAGCGTTCCCATTATGATACTTTGCGGACTCGAATTCACGGGCGCGAGGTCAAACGGTGCTTTCAAGGGTACGTCCAACAGCTCGATTAACTGCGCTAAAACCTGTTCCGGATCATTTCGAAAGTGTTCGAAGTGAAATACATGAAGTCGTTCTCTCCCGACAACCTCGATAAGCTTCGAAACCATCGACGCGAAATCCAGATTCAACACGGCACAGCGGCGCTTCCTATCACAACTGCCCTCTGGCGGCAGGCCGGAGAACGCGCTCCCATCCCAACCAAGAAATTGTCCAGGCGTCATATACCGGCCCTTCTTAACTGCCAGGCCATAGATCGACTGCAGCCAATCCGTCGGCTCGCGAAGAAATAGTATAACGTCAGGAACTGGTTTCAATCTATCAATCTTGAACAGTCCTGGAAATGGTTGCGGATTCCAAGGCTGGAAAGACAGCCCCTCGGAGGAGATAAGAAGTGGTTGCTCCAAAAGCGCCTCGGCCAACAGCGAATCCAGTTCTTGGACAGTTTCATTGTAGACCACCCTCCTATTCAAAGCAGAAAAGACTTCTGGTGAATTGTAAGCGACTCCCTCCAAGTTCGGAAACACTTTTTTCTGAAGAAAGGTGCTCGCGGTCCGAGGCAAGCCAATATGGAGAAACCATTTCAATTGAAAAGCGGATAAGAGTAAGATCTGGATGCCCTTAAGCGATCCCCTGAGTCACACAAAGACGGTGAAAGAAGGACTCAGAGCGTAGGTTCAAGTCGGTGAAATTCCCCTCTTCGATCAGTTTCCCTCCCCTCAAGACGTAAATTCGATCGCAATCCCGCAAGGTCGACATACGGTGGGCAATCAAGATAATTGTCCTCTCACCAGCCAGCCTCTGGATCCCTTCGTGGACAATTTGCTCAGTTTCGGAATCCAGCGAAGCTGTCGCCTCATCGAAGATAAGAATTGGAGTTCCTTTGTAAACCTCGCGAGCGATCGAAAGTCTCTGGCGCTGTCCTCCAGAAAGGCGCACCCCACGATCACCGACGACTTCATCATACCCATTAGGCAGGGTTTTCAGCACCTCATCGAAACGGCTCACATCGGCAGCGCGATCGAGTTTGGCGCGGTCCTTGTCTGTATTACAGCCTCTCCAAAGGGAGATATTATTGGCAACGGTGTCATGGAACACAACAGGCTCCTGGATGACATACGCAATCTGGGAACGAATTGATTTAAGGCACAGATCCCCGTAATCATCTCCATCGAAGGTGATCTGACCTCCACTTGGTTGGATCAATCCCGTCAGTAAGTCAACCAACGTGGATTTCCCGGCTCCTGAAGGTCCGGCTATTCCGATCATCTCGCCCTTTGTGATCTTGAGAGAAATGTCATGGAGAACGGGTTCATCTCTGCAGTAAGCAAAGCTTACCTCGTTCAATTCGATAGCTTCTTGAAACCGGCAACGATCATTCTTACCTGAGATTTCCTGATTCTTCTGCAGTTCTTCCTCAATCTCAGCGACGATCTCCACGGCTCCGGCCCGATTGCAAAAAGCCTGCCACGATTCTTGCAACTTCACCAATTGCTGGAGTGCGCGGTAAAATAGTAGACCTATCACGATAACTGCAGCAACCGGTTGCCCCCGCCCAATTACAAACGAATACATGACGGCTGCAATGCCGAACAAAAGAAGCAACTGACCAAAAGCCCGCACCCCTTCCGTCACCCAAAGCCCTCTCATTCGTAGATGGCGAAACCGAAGAATGGATTTGGTTACTTGATTTGCAACCAAATCATTCGAGGCGGTGGCCTTGAGATATTTAAAGTAATTGAGAAATTGCAGGTTGAGCTGCTGCATTCGCCCTCTCTCCCGAGATCTTAGGCCAGCTAACATTCTTCCATATCGGGCGGGAAAACGCAGCAAAACCATCGCAACCAGTCCTACTACGCCTGCACCCAAAGTGACCATCGGCTCAGCAACAAGAGCAACACTAAGAAACCCCACCGCAAACACCATTGCCGAGACGACTTGAACGAACTTGGTAAGGGACATTACCTTGTCCCCAATCTCCGTTGTCAGACAATTGTTAAGGCGTCCCTGCGCCTGAGTCGAAAAATACGAATAACTAGCTCCACCGAGATTCGTGACAAAGCGTTCACGAAGTCGTTGTTCCAAGCCGATCTCGATCCACCCCTGCACCGTAGCTTGAAAGCTTAAGAGAACCGTGCGTAACAAACCCACCACGACTACAATTCCAAGCATGGTTTCAAACGTCGATGACAAGCCCAATCGCTTCAATAATGCAGCCCAGAAGGAAGCGACTTGGGACGAACTATCGGCCAATTCTCCCGATGAGAGCAACGGAAGCAACGCCATGATGTTCAGACTCTCCGCAACCACACCGAGGAAGCAGAGCCCTACAAAGGCATGGAGACGCCATCCAATCTCCCCAGCAAAGTGGCGGTAATACTGGACGACTCCACGGATTGGGTTTGCGGAGAAAGAATTTACTGAAGAGGCTCTTACCAAATTTTACCTTTCTTCTAAACGTTGGATCTTAAGGCCGTGTAATTCTTTTCAGGATTGAGTAATTCCAGGACACTCTTATTCATCGACCTCTATAAACTGCAGTTTGCTCTTCTACAGTGACCGGCTTAGAAATCGTTGTCATTGGCCATTTGATTCAAGCCTTAGCCAGCCTAGCTCATGGATTCGCCGGCCATAATACCTTGCGCCTTCCACGGTGTAGTGGCCGTAGTCGTAAAACACTTTTCGTCCTTCCGGCGTGACTGCGAGACAGGTTTTTCGCTCCGGGTTGCTCATGTATTCTGCTTTTTCCAAGAGAACTGCCCCGGTCTTCCTGGCGATCTTGCGGATCTCCGCGTTGATGGGAGGCACTTCGTCCAGTTTACGATTGTCCCACAAAAACCGGTTAATATCATCAAATGTGTAGCTCCCCTGAGGTGTGTTCCGCACAAACCAGTCAAATGGCGGCAGATTCTCAATATACAGAAACTCGATCGTATTGGTAGCGACCAGAACATTCTTCCCTCGCTGCTGAAGGCTCCGTATCACATGTTCCAAATTCTCAATATCACGAACGCCCCCATGTTCTTTGTGGTTGGGAGCCGCAATCCGGCTAGAGATCAGCACATGATCTGCCTTTTTAAACTTTTTGGTTTGATAGAATTCTTGAAATATGGCATCCGGCTCTCCAATTTCCAAGTTGTAGAGACAAAACTCCATGTTCGGGAAGCCGTCCTGGTTTAGCATCAATGCTACATAGAAGTCGATCGCGTGAGAATCTCCAACAATAAGGACTTTTTCCGTATCCTCTTTTGTTGAAAATTCTGGCTGTTTTTCACAGAAGAATGCTGCTTTGCCATTTTTCTCTCTCTTCAGTAGAGTATTGTCGAATTCGTAGTGGTTGTAAAGTGCTGCGAGTTTGGGAAAGCGATTCATGATCCCTCCTTCAGCCAATACGGCTCCGGAAAAAACTATGATCGCCGCGGTCGCCATCCCCATGGATGTGGCAAACTTTGGCAGGGAAATCCTGACCGGTTTCCGGAAAAACTGTTCCACCGTAAAATAGGTCACCGAGGCGAGAATCACGGACACCCCTAGAAGCGAGAGTTTCTCCCACATGCCCAGGGAATGGTCATGAATCCTGGCGAACGCAAAGACCGGATAGTGCCAGAGATAGAGCGAATAGGAGATCAAGCCAATGAACACCATCACCTTGGTGGAGAGCAGCCGAATGACCAGACCTCCCGATCCGGCCGTAGCAATAAGCAGAACGGTTCCCCCCACACAAACCGTCGTGATCAGGCCCGGGTGGTTGTTCTGCCCAACCCCGATAAAGGAACCGATAATCATGACAGTTCCCAGCAACGGAAGCGATCCTCGAGGAAGCCAACCAAGCTTGAGCCATGGCTTTCGATCATCGAGAAACACCAGCATTCCCCCAGCAAGAAGCTCCCAAAGGCGACTGGGCAGCATGTAAAACGAAAAGGAAGGGTGAATTTTCGTGAGCCAGACGGCAGCCCCAAGACTGGCAATCATCAAGAGGAGAAGAACACTAGGCAAAACCCTCGGCATCGTTCTCCAGAGGAATAATAAGAGTAGCGGGTAAAGAATGTAGAATTGCTCCTCGACCGCCAGAGACCAAGTATGAAGAAAAGGCCTCAACAAGGCGGATTCAGCCCCGTATTCCTGCAAGCTGAAGAGCCAATAGGCGTTGGAACAAAATCCGAGCGAGGCCAGCAGGGACTTCACAAAGTCGATCAGTGCGGACGGGAGCAGCAGAAACCAGGCGACCGGCAACGAAACCAGCATCACGGTTAGCAAGGCAGGGAGGATACGCCTCGCTCTGCGCTTGTAGAAATTGGCGATCGAAATCGTTCCTGTTTGCAACCATTCCCTTCTCAAGATTGAGGTGATCAGAAACCCGGAAATCACGAAAAACACATCAACCCCGAGAAATCCACCTTGGAGCAAAATCCCGTCTCCAAGAGCGAACTCCGCGTGGTAAATCAGCACCCCCAAGACTGCGAGTGTTCGCAGTCCGTCAATTTCCGGACGGTAGTGGATTCCGTTCATCCAATCAACGAATTTTGTAATAATGCGACGACTCGCTCACCATTTCGGCACGGAGCGGTTCGGTAGCAGTTTTCGATGCCTTCCAAGGCTTATCCGCCGTGGACGACATTTCGTTTGCCTTGCTGGTCGCTTTCCGTTCGCCAAATAGGCCAACTAATACCCATCAATTGCCCGCCTTAACTTCCCGGAGCAATTCCCGGCGCATTAAGACCGGCAACTGATTTTGCCTAAGAAACTCGGCATAGTAAACCCGGATCTCCTGAATTGATTCGCCAGCGAATTCCCGTCGGAAAGACGGAATCATTGACCAAATATGGGCCGGGATCGGAAGATAGCGATTCCAAAGGGGCCTTTTAATCGGGTAGTTGGATCTGGCAAACTTCACGAGCACTCGATCCAGTTCGTCAGCGCGTTTCGGATCGAACTGATTTTCACCCTTGGCTCGCATCACCTCATCGTAGTCTTCGAGTGAACGACAATCTTTGAGCGCACGATAGTGGTCTTTTGAAAACACCGCACCGAAACATCCCACCATGGTCGGGCGATTGATCAGGTAATTGAACCGCGCCTGCGCCACGGGGAAATCGAACGGGCCAAAGTCTTCTGGTGCGAACCGGGTTTCCTCTCCGCGTTCGTCCACTCCAACGAACTCGAACCGGTGGGAAACCGGAGAATCGAACCAGGTTAACCCCTGCACCATTCGCGTCATCAAACCGATTCCCAAGGCCCCCAGTGCACAGTAGCCCATCTCCGTGAGTCCAAACGATCCCCACTTCGTCGCGAAATAGGCTAGAGCTAGGACGAAATACATCCATTTCCAGAACAATATGCCCGAAAGGGCAAACACTCCGACATGGAAGCCACAAATCGCGATCGCAAAACACCACATAACAGCGGGATGAAGCGCGATTGACAGAACAGAGAGTTCCACCATCAAGGTCGCGATGAGGATGATTCCATTAATCTTGTCAATCCGAGCACGAAGCGCCTTCCGGTGGGGCCATCGCTTCATCCAGCCGTTCTGCGCCTCAGCCGCCACAGTCAGGTTGCTCAATCGATTGGTCGGGAACCAGCCATGCAGAATTTTCGACCAAGCCGGCTTGGCATAACAGGCTCCTGTTACGGCGAGTAGCACCCCGATGAACTGAGGCTCCGTAAAATTCGGATAGAGACTCATCAGAATCGCGGAAAGACTCCCGGCAAAGTGAGCCACCAGGACGAGAGCCTTATCGGTGATACTGATATGAATCGGGGTTCCTTGGAGTCGGTAAAATCCTACCACGAGAATCGTAAAGAGAAGCGGTAGACAGGGATGCAACGATTGGATCGCGAACCCGACAAGTATGGCAAACCGTAACCCCCATTGCCAAGTTGACTGGAGGAAGTGCGGCGGGGAAAATGCCGTTCCGAGCAACAGGGGAACAGAAATAACCGTGAGAATGACTCCAACAGCGCCGTGATCTCCCCAACCAGTAGCCGATGCCCCCCCCCAACCAGCAACACCACCACAGAACAGAAGGAAACCGATGGGCCCGAACCGTCGAACTACGAGTTTAAGGTTCGCGATGCCTACGTCCCCCTCTGCCGCCTTTGGCTTTGGGGCAATTGCCAGCACCATCAACAAATCACCGACACCGTAAAGGACTAACAAAACAATCAACCAAGTCCAATCTGCGATCAAGTTCATCGATTCTTACAAATCGTTTTTGAAGCAATTTTTCTTGTCCCAGCTTTCAGATAGGCTCTGAAATTTCCCGCAATATTGGGTGCAAAGCCTAATCACGACGTAAGTCATCTTCATTTCCTGGAATAAATGCCGGTTATGTCTCTCGATTTCCTCTCCTGAATCTATCAACTGCCTTGTGCGCCATCCAAAGCCAGTGATGAGAGGTCATGTTGATCAAAAAACAAAGCTGAAACCAGACTCTCCCGCCGAGTGAAGCCGATCGCTTTACGGCACGGGCATAACGATGAAGGCGTTCAGCTCTGCGAATTGTAGAGCTATACTTTCCAACTGTCGCTCCATCCAATCGCTTCAAGCCCGCCGAATAACGATTGACGCGGTGTTCATAGGCCTGATCGCGTCCAGAGTTATTCACTGCCGCGGTGATGTTGCCGTCGTGGACCCGATAAACACACATGGGGCGGTCGAGATAGATTGCATCCCCCTTGGTCAGCAGCAAATAGGCCAGAAACTTGTCCCCCCCATGAACTTCACAAAACCAACCCGGCAATCCGGCTGGCGTCCGAAACACCATCGAACAGGTCCGTATGCACCAATATTGAAGCACCGTAGAAAAGTCCATGCGTTGGCGATCCTTCCACAGTTTTTGATCGAGTTTTGGAGAAATGCCGGGTCGGTCCACTTTCCACGAATGAAACACGAGAGCGACACTGTCATCGTTTTGCAAAACGTCGATTTGCCGCTGCAACTTGGTCTGATCGCACCAGTAATCGTCTCCCTCGAGTAAGGCCATAAAGGGAGCCCGGCCACATGTTTGGTACAGTTCCATGGCCGTAACTGTTCCCGGCATTTCTGGAAACGGATTCCACAAATTTCGCTTCGCCAGGATCAAGCGAATCCGATCCGGGTATTTCCGTTGGTAATTCAAAACGATTTCCCGAGTTCCATCGGTGGAGAAATCATCTCCAATCACGATCTCAAAGGGAAAATCGGTTTCCTGCTCAAGCACACTTTCGATGGCTTGCTCAATGTATGATCTATGATTATAGGTAATCAGCCAGACGCTGACCAACGGTTCGGTGGGAACTGTATCCGAACGAATCTCTTCAATTTCGGTATCAATAAGTTCCTGGACTTTTCGCCCGGTCTCGCAATCCCCAAGATCGAACATCCATTCACATTTCTCGGAAACCTGCTGCATCAGTTTAGGTTCACACATTCGCGAAACACGGAACAAATCCATGCGATATCATCCGTTGATACCGTAGTTCCCGTGGGCAGAACAATGACCCTCTGGCAAAGGTTTTCCGTCACTGGCAGCAGGAGACCAGCGCTGGGAAAGGAGCTGCAGTAGGGTTCCATCCGGTGACATCCTGGATAAAAATAACGGCGCGCGATTACATTATGCCGGTGAAGGTATTCGACGATCATGTCTCGGGATTTCGAGCACCGCTTTGAGTCCACTTCTACTACAACATACTGCCAGTTGCAGCTTTCGTTTTCGTCATAGCTAATCAGCGAAATCCCCGGCAACCCTGCTAGTCCATCTTGATAAGCATCAAAATTCCCTCGATTCACAGCGATAAATTCCTCAATACTTTCGAGATTCGTCAACCCCATCGCTGCCGATATCTCACTCATTTTGCCGTTTGTTCCGATGTAGTCTACCTGATCGTAATTGGTAAATCCAAAGTTTCTCATCAGCCGCATTTTGTTGGCTAATTCCCCGTTATTGGTTGTGACGATCCCTCCCTCAAAAGCATTAACAAACTTAGTAGCGTGCAGGCTGAAAACCTCTGCTTCCCCAAACCCTCCGATCATCCTGCCCTGAGAGGAACAACCAAGCGCATGTGAGGCATCAAAAAGCAGTTTCAAACCATGACGCCGAGCGATATCCTCCAGTCCTGATATGTCGCAGGATCTCCCCCAGCAATGAACTCCAAGAATGCCGCTGGTGCGTGGTGTAATCAGGTCCTCAATCTTGCTCGGGTCGAGGTTGTGCGTCACGGGATCTACATCGCAAAACACCGGTGTAATTGCCTGCCATTGAAGACAATGTGCCGTGGCGATAAAGGTGAACGAAGGAACAATCACCTCCCCTTCCAAACCAGCAGCTCGGGCTGCGATCTCCAAGCCGATCGTTCCATTGCACATCGCCACACAATGCTTTACACCAAGCAATTCAGAGAATTTCCGCTCAAGCTCTTCGCAGAACTGCCCGCCATTACTCAACCAGCGGCTTTCAAGGATCTCGCAAGTCCTCTTCAGAAAAACTTCTTGATCGCCGATATTTGGGCGGCCTACAAAAAAGTCACGATTGCCAATCATTCTCCTTCAAGCTCCTTCTTTGCTGCGTCCCTTACCAATCTGTCCAACCATTCATGCATATTAATTCCCGCCTTTGCAACGGCCTCCCAAGCCAAATCCTTGGTCTTCGGCGTTACCCCTTCCAAGCGTCCCTCATAACGTGTGCGGTAGGTCCCGCCACGAATGCCGGGAATCGGAAAATCAAAATTGGCTGTCGGTTCGCCTTCGTCCACTTTAAACTCGATCAGATAAAACGCCTGTCCAATCACGAAATGGATCGAGGTCTCCCGCGCCTCGACCGGGATAGCCCCGAGCGGCAGCGGTGCCTCGAACATCGGGTTCGTCTCCTTAAGTATTCGGAAATATTGGGACTCGCGCAGCCACACCGGCACGCTCTCGTCACCGGCGACGACCTTGCCGCCAGGTTTCGCCACCCGTGCCATCTCCTTCAAAGCGCGAGCCGGGTCGGAGAATTCTCCGAGCGCGCCGAAGCTGTAAACCGCGTCGAAGTAATCGTTCGGATAAGGAAGGTGCAGGGCGTTGGCGAGGACGAAGCTCGCCACGGCGGGATGTTGCCCGAGTTTCTTCCAGCATACCCGCATCATGTCGGCGGAAAGGTCCTGGAGATGTAGTTCCCCTGTGGCACCAACTCGATCGGCAAGGAGAACCGAGTCCCTGCCTGTGCCGCAGGCGATTTCGAGTACTTTTGATCCCTGACCGATCTCAAGTTTGTCGATGAACGACTGCCGCGTCGACGTCTCGTCGAGTCCATGGGTGAGAAAGGTTAGGTGTAGTGTGTCCTCATACTGGTCGGCACGACCGTCATAGAACGCCCGGGAGGACTCTTCGGCCACGCCAAGGCGACGGGGAAAGACCAGGTCGGCGACGCCTTCTATGACAGGATAGCGCGCGCCCTCTGATGTGAGCAGCGCAGTCGTCGCTGCGGGATCGGAGGAATCGGGGGTAAGCGAAGTGCGGGTGTCTGGATCGACCAAGGCGGAGAAATTCATATATCGGAATGGGATTGGGTTTCTTCCCAAGTGGAGCGGAGAAGGTCGTAATGTATGCAGTCAATACTAATGCCGTTCTTGCGGAAGGCTTCATGCTCATAATAGAGCTTGCGGAAGCCGAACTTGAGTATGAGTCCCTCCGACGCGGCGTTGCCGACATGGTGAGCGACGACCAGTTTATTCAATCCTAGGTCGCGGAAGGCGAAGGCGATCACCGCGCGTCCAGCTTCGGTCATGAAACCTTGCCGCTGTTCGGCCGGAGCAAGCCAGTAGGCGAGTTCGGCACGGTCATATTCAATGGCCCTGTGCCGTCCGCAGATGTCGATGAGGGAAAAAAGGCCAACGATGCGCCCCTCGCGTCGCACGGCCCAGTGTATCGCCCGGCGTGCTTCTAGTGCACGGACCGCATCCTCGAGAAAAGCCTGACTTTGTTCCACGGTGGAATGGGAGCTCCACGCCATATCTTTCGATATCTCCGGATCCGACAAGAGTGGGAAAAACGTTTCGGCGTCGCTCACTTCGACGGGCCGCAGCTCAAGGCGCGTGGTGGTAAGGTTCCAAGAGGCGGGTTCGTTCATGACGTCAGTTTGCGGCGTGCGGCCCCGAATCCTCCGCACCCGAAATGGTTTCCGTTGTAAAAGAGCCAGGTATCCCCACTGATGGCGGCGACGTCAGGGTAGGCGAGCATCTCCGAATCCCAGTCGTCGGGACCTAGGCCGATACCGGCGAGGGCATCGTTCCGCTCCCAGTGAACAAGGTCACAGGAGGAGGCGTAGCCGATGCGGTAAGATCCGTCGCCGCCACGGAAAGCCTCGCTCGAGCGACAGCAAAACCAGAGATGAAAGCGGCCATTCTCCGCCAGCATCGTCGGTTTGGTAATGGCTTCGTTCGGACGCGACTGAGGCACGACAACCTTCCCGGTCTGCTCCCAGCGTATCCCGTCGTGCGAGCGGGCCAATTTCAGATCGTAGGTGTGCTCGAGCTTGCCTTCTACATCGACCCAAGCGATGCCAGAACAGTAAAACATGTACCACTGCCCTTCGTGGATGAAGACATGAGGAGATGTCGCTGAGTAAGGCTCCCAAGGGGTGCGATCGAGGATCGGGCCGGATCCGATCTTCGAAAAAGTCTTACCGCCGTCCTCGCTGACGGCGAGACCGGTGAAATTGGCGTAGGGCAGAGTGGTGCCCCGCGACCAACCACTGTAGTAAAGGTAAATCGTTCCGTCGTGCTCCACAACGCTGCTCGGCATGACGCCGTGCTCATCGAACATCCCCTGGCCCCCGAGCGGCAGGATCGGCTCGGGACGCAAATAGACCTCCCGACGGAGATCCGACGCGTCGAGATCTACGTAGGTGGTGAGGCTGAGATCGGGCTTTGGGCGCGTCGAAAAATAGACCCTAACGAGCCCCTCTGAGGCACGCGGAAGGACCGTCGGAACCTGAGCATGCGTATTCATCCAACCATTCTGCCCCCGGGGTTCAAAAAGAACACCCTGCTTTATCCACTGCTGATTCATTTCGAAGATCGTTTCACTTCTCTTTTCTTCTTAAAAACAAAGATGACGTTGGCATCAACGAGTCAATTACCACGTGCAACCTTAAGCATTCTTACAACTTTGCAGCACATGAATTGAGGACCTTTTTCAACTTACCTCTACAAATCCGCTGGAAATTGCCGCCTTGAATGGCATACGCCAATACTCCAAGTAATGAAGCATTCGAATTTGGGGCGACGTTTTTGACAGGAAAAGGAATGTTTGGCTTTTCGACTCCGAGAAATGAACATAGCTCGTGCCACCCTTCCCCATTGGTAATGTCCATTCTTATAAACCGAGCAGCTTTTGATTCAAAAAATGCCTCCACCTCTGCGTTAGCCGAAATATAATAGTCGATAATCTTGTCCCGAGCGCCTTCTAACTTCTTAATTTGAAAAACATTCCGGAAAAACAATGCCGAGCCATACGCTCCTCTTTGATGGTAAGACTCTAGAGCAGTAGCTAAATCTTCATCCTCGGCAAAACTTGTTATCATTCGCTCAAATGAATTATACCACATTTCCGGATCCCTAACCGTTTGAACAAAAAAGGCATCCGGATACCAATCATATAATTGCTTATATAGCCCCCCCCCTCCCCAAGGACCGTCCGCGAAAGCATCCCAGTAATGCGTCATACGGCGAAGCTCTTCGAAGTTTCGATCTACATACAGCGCTAGATTATAGTCGTTGTGCTTCAACCTCCAATCCCCTTTGCACACATTCCTCCCAAGGTTTTCAAAAGCAGCTTCCAACGAAGTTGTTCCTGTCTTCGAGAAACCTACACCGAAAATTTTTGGCTTATCTAGTTGGGTCATCCACAATCACACTTTGAGTTAAAGATCATCAAAATTAACCATCCGAACAAACTGGGCGCTATTCAAACGGAATGCTTTGGATGACTCCGTGAGAAAAACTTCGTCATCGTCCGTGCATTTGGTAACCAGGGCATTGGCTCCAATGAAACAGCGTTCCCCCACCGTAACACCATGCCCCACAGTACTGTTAACCGCAAAGAAGCAGTTGTTACCAGCCGTGACCACCCCAGAAATGTTGGCGCAGGATGTCAGCCAGCAATGGTCACCAATCGTGGAATGATGACCGATCATTGCACCACTCCAAACGAAAACGTTATCGCCCAGGATCACTCGGGGATGAATGAGAGTATTCTGCATGAGAAAACAGTTTTCTCCAATTTGACAATCTTTGGGAACGCCGGCGTCCGGATGCACATACGAAATCAAGTGGTACCCCTTTTGACGAGCTTCATCCACTTTTCTGGCGCGTAGGCCGTTCATCTCTTGATAACCTAAAACCACGAACATATCATAAGCTTCGGCTGGAAAGGCGCCAGCTACTTCATCAAATGGAACAACGGGCAATCCATTCCAAGCTTCACCTGGCAAATGTTCTCGGTCCACAGTTATGGCAGACACTTCGTAGTCACTATGGTGCTGCAGGTAGTAGAGGACAACTTCCGCAATTTTTCCGGCACCAAAAAGGACAATAGGCTTCATAGACAAACAAATTGGATTTCAGGATTGCTTTTAAAGAGCTTGCCGATCGATCTTACCGTTGGCGTTTTTCGGTAGTTGCTCGAGGATCGAGATCGTCTTCGGCATCATATAGGGAGGCAGGTATCGGGACGCTTCTTCAAGCAGTTCTTCCGTGCAGCGTTCCCGAGATAATGCGACAAAACCTAGAATCATACCCATACCTTCTCCTAATTTCTTGTAGACCGCAGCCGCTTCGTTTACTCCGTCCAACGCGTTTAGAGCCGCTTCAATTTCCTCGAGTTCAATCCGGTAGCCCATATGTTTGATTTGAAAATCAACCCGGCCTTTAAAATGGAGATGCCCTTGAGGATCCCGCTCCACGAGGTCCCCCGTGCGGTAGCCGATATCTCGAAACAAATTGTGGGACGGGTTCTGGACGAAGGCATTCGCTGTGCGCTCAGGGTCATGGTAATAGCCGAGCGCAATTTGCGGTCCGGTTAGAAAAAGTTCCCCAACATTCGAATCGTCGCCGGTTGCCAGAATTTCATAACCAAAGTTCGGCGCGAGGTAACCAAGCATGGCCAAATTCTTCATATCATCGAGGTCGGCGGAGGAAATGGTGTGGGCAGAACAGATGCACGTGCCCTCCGTAGGTCCATAGACGTTCTCCAAATCGGCACGGTCGGCGTAAAGTTCGAATAGTTGCTTCAGCTTGGGCTTGGGAAAACCCTCTCCCCCAAAAATAATCTTACGTACGGACGGAAAATCGTCCTGGCTCAAGGCACGAGTGGTGAGCAGATAGACGAGCAACGATGGGACTGAAAACCAGATCGTACAACGGCTTCGACCGATCGCAGTAACCAGTTGTTTGGGATCTTTGGCCACCTCGGTCCCAATCGGCACGAGAGCTGCGCCGTTGAAGAGCGACGCATAAAAATCAAACACAGAATTGTCAAAGTAGATTGGGTTCGCATTCGAGAAGACATCTTCCGGAGTTATTTCGAAACGATCTCGAGCCCAGTCGATAAAATGAAGCAGGCTTCCGTGAGAAATAACCGCGCCCTTGGGATAGCCGGTCGATCCTGACGTGAACATGATGTAGGCCGGATCTGCACTCGTGAAGACTCCAAATCCACGTTCGAGGACTTCAGCTTCACCATCCCCCATCTTCATCGAGGCCAACTTGTCCCCCAGGTGAATCGTTTCCCTGGTAGTGTCTAGTTCGAGATGATCGATCAACTCACGATTTCTACCAGCCTCAAAAAGATCGACCAGCAATGTCGGCCGACAAGTCTGGAGCATACGTCGCGCACGCTCCGGCGGACTGGCCGGGTCAAGATTCGTGTAGATGGCACCCAAGCGCAGGCAAGCCAGCATGATCGCGAAAGCGGACGGCGACTTGTCATGAAGGAGAGCCACCACATCATGCCTGCCTACCCCCCGCCCTTGTAACAACAGAGCAGCCCGCAAGGAGAGGTCCTGTAATTCCCGATAGCTTGTGACTACCCCGTTGGGATAAATCAAGGCTGATCTATCTGGACTTGATTCTGCAATCTTATCAAACTGCTGCGCGAGATTGTAGATATATGGAGATACCATCAAATTTTTACTAGAACTGAGAGAACGAAATCCTATTTCCTCTAAAGGGTAAGACCACCATCGATTTCCATGACGGCGCCGTTCACATAATCATTTTCAATGATGAACCGGGCAGTGCGGTAGATGTCATCTAATGTCCCCAATTTGCGTAATGGAATTCTGCGCTCAAGTTCCGCAATCTTGGCCTCACTTAAGGCCTCCCTTGTGGAGGGAGTGTCAATGAAACCGGGGGCGATGGAAGCAAACCGCAGTCCAAAAGGACCAAGCTCTTTAGCCCAAGTCTTCGTTAGGGCATTCACTCCGGCCTTGGCCGCAGAATAGGCCGATTGCCCGGCATTTCCCTGAGCTGAAATCGAACTCATATTAATCGCGACTCCCTTCCGTCGTTTCCGGACCCAATCGCCAACTGCTGCCCTCGTTACGAAGAATGTGGAGTCCAGATTCGACGCCAGAGTGTCTCTCCACGTGTCAACCGAATGAAGCGGATCCAGGCGGTCTAGTAGGTTCACAAGCGGCTCGCTGTGGATTACACCTGCATTGTTGACAACTACATCGGAAACAAACCCGCTCTCCTCCAACTGTCTTAAGGCGGAGGCAACTTCATCAGCACACGAAAGATCCGCCACGACCGCCAACACTCCCGAGCATTCAGACTTCAGAGCATCGGCTGCCCCAGCATCCCTCTCGATTGTGGCAACTTTCGCACCTTCGTAGCGGAATTTTTCCAAAAGGAAACGCCCAATTCCACGTCCAGCACCAGTGATTAAGATCTGGGATCCTTCAATTCTCATTCAAGATGACGCTAAATTTTTCCATACTTCTCCAACACATTTTTCGCATCCAAAACCGTTTTCAATTCAGCGATTTCATCTCCAGTCATTTGAAACTCATAGATTTGTTCCAAGCGTGTGATGAAAACCATGTGGCTCATCGAATCCCATGTAGATAGATCGCTTAAGGAGCACGAATCCTGCACGTTTCCCGCAGGAACTTGAAATACCTCAGACGTAATTTCTTCGACGGTCATTGAAAATATGGTATAAAATTAGGTAAGATATTAGGCACAAAGGCGTACATGCCGTAGGGCCGAACAGATTTCCGAAACATCATTGTGCATTAGCAAATCCAAGATGGACAGATTCGGCCCTTCGCAGCCTCCATGCTTCAACTTGATGTTTTCCCAGTTGGTTTCGAGAAAAATCAGTTCGATTCCACGTTCCGCAAAATTTTCCCGCTGATACATTTCCCGCCCACCCGACAAATTCACATACTTAGTAGCAGATAAAACTTGGCAAAGGCTCAGAATTCGCTCAGCCCCCCACTTTCCGTCCTTTGGAAATTGGGCCGATGTCTCCACAATTTCTGTACTGACACCAAGTTGGTCACGAAGAATCCGAAGGCTGCGTGCGAGGAACCGGCTCAAGTTGAGTTCGTCAGTATCAAGTAATTCGCGCATAAGCTCTAATCCTTGGTGAAGTTGATGAGAATTTCCATACACGCCTTGAAGCGTTCGGAGCATCTTCATGCGCCATTCAGAACCTGGCTGAAGTTCAATTTCATTGATCAGCTTGTTCTGACTCGCTTTTACAAGTGGAACCGTCATCCATTGTGCCATCCCGTCAGATCTCGCGATCCGGTTTCGATTGATCCAACCTCGATTGATATAGTTGACATCATCGAGGATCACAAACCGATCCACTGCTTCCAACAATTGCCAGTACCCCAGATAGGGTAGAAAATAGGGTTGCATGATCGCGATTGTCACAATATCTGGAGTCTCAATTTTAGGTTCTCGGTTATTTTATCATCTTGCTCGATAATAGAAAGCAATTGCCTACCACTTGCGCCCAAATGACCTACCGGAAAAAATCTTGTCACGATTCAGCCAATAACTACGGTTGCCGTGACGGCTCGACAGAAACCAGAGTTTCCGACAACCACCGACAATGTGCTCTTCTTGGTACTAAGCGGTGTGCCGCACCATTGAGAACCAACTTTTCTATTTCGCAGGCGTTATGAGGTGGAAACTTGGGTTCCTTCCGTTGGCTTTTCCCGGTTAGACGAAGTAGTCGCTGCTTGGCGAGAATCTGACTAATTCTCCGTCGATCCGTGGCTCCAAGAAGATTAAGTTCTTCCTTCCGAAAGCTAACAATATCATCTACTCGTTCGAATACCGGTCGAACTCGATCTAAGAAGGTCCCCTGTACATTGGCTATGACCGGGGCACATTTAGCCAACGCCCTTTGGATCGCCGCCGTGGGTGGATCTGCGATCAGACGCCGCTCTATCGCACGAAATACTTCATCCTCAGTGTAGGTCACTTCGCTGATTTCAACCGGCAACGTCTGCGTGCCTGCATAGACACCATTCGGAAGGTAGGATATAGGATGATGACCACTGAACAACGCCTCAATCGCAGTAGTGCAGTCGAGGTGAATCACTATCTTCGCGCAGGAACTCGAACGTGAAATGGGTCGTCGGCCATCGTCGACAAATACATTGGGAACCAATGTAAATTTATCCTTATAGGTTGCAGCAATTTCAACTGGATGAGGACGAATGAGAATATTAAGATCAGGATACCGCTTACTCAGATTCGATATCAACTCGAAATACGATTTCATATCCATCTTACTCTGTTCGATCGATTTGCGCTGATCGTTAGTGAGTTGTTTTCCGTTATAGATCCGAGAGTTGCAAGGAGTGAACTTTGTGTTGATTAGAAT
Organism: uncultured bacterium; assembly: GCA_963977015.1. Classification (GTDB taxonomy): domain Bacteria; phylum Verrucomicrobiota; class Verrucomicrobiia; order Verrucomicrobiales; family DEV007; genus JBCDHN01. Next base: position 23,707 of record CAXBMO010000004.1, read on the forward strand.
GTACGGACGTAACTTGGAGATCTCCTGATCTAGATCGGCATGATAGCCGGCCAGTTCTTTTTTACATAGATCAAACCGCGGGTTTCCAGTGATCATAACCTGGTCACTGGAGAACCGCTCAGGCAATCCCCTCATCAAATTTGCCTGCTTGCTGCCCCATGCCCAATAGATTTGTCTTTCTGAGACTGACCCTTTGGGAAACCGCTTCTCAATTGCCGAATGGTACCGGTTCTCGGGATAAATTCCGCCTTCTTCATCAAGGCATATTCCAAATCCACCATTCTTAACAATATGATCCTCTTCCTCGGCGCTCACGCCACCAACTGACTTGTCGATCCACATGACGGGAAACTTATTCCTCATCACCCAAGGCTTGATCGACTCCCTTCGTCCCACTAGGCTTGTGAAACCAAGTTCCGAGAGTTGGCACGCAGTCAGGAAACGGGGTTCAAAGTCTCTTACCCGAGTTTCAGTAATCCAGCAAAGAATCATCTTAGTCTTCCGCCTTGTAAAGTCGCAATTCCGAATGAAACCCATCCACAGTTTTAAACCCAAATGGATAGACATTGGTCGCAACCAGCTCGAAGCCGCGAGCTCTGAACATTCGGTCGTAATCACTCCCAAGTATGGGCCGATCAACTCCCCAAGGGCAGGTCTCGGATCGCTTCGGTTTCCCCTCTCTCAGATTCCGTATCAATGCATATTTTGACTCAAGCCGCTGCATATGATCGAGATAATGCTCAACGATCTCAGGTTCCATTTCCTGAAACGAAATGAAATTGACAAACAGATCGATTGGGCCTCGAATTTTTTCCAATTGCCAGGGGCACACAACCAAGGCAGAGCCACTAAATTTGTCCATTTCAATTTCAGCGGCACGTTTAGCAAACTGATAGTCAAAAAAGGAACCTTCAGGATAAATAGAATTTAAATAGTAGGACGCGGCGAAAGCAGATGGTGGAATGTCTACGTCAACATACGCATAATCCCGGTCCGTATCCTTAAGAAGAATCTCACCCAACGTCCCGAAGCCGCCACCAACCTCCAACACCTTTGATAGATCGGATGTATCAACATTCTGTTTTAGAAAAACCAACCCGTTCAGATAATTCAACATGGATCGACTGAAGTTTCTTCCTTCAAAATTCCAATGTTCATCTGGACACCCCACTTTCGATTCCGAGCAATTGGAAAGGTGCGGGGGTTGGTCTGCCCTGTCTCCTGCCATGTAGGTCCGATAATCAGAATTTGCTAGATATGCACCGTTCCTAAGCCACTCAAACAATGCCCGCCCTTTTTGAGTTTCTAATTTTTCATTACCAGGAAGATTGGCGATCAATTCAACAAATTCCTGTCCGTAAAATGCCAGAGAGTCTAATTGATAGGTAGGAACGAAGCACCGCTTGGCACCAGGAAGCTGACGGAAGTTTTTGATATTCTCACCACACAGTTCAGTGCCTATTTCCAACAAGGCCTTCTCCCAGAACTGCGATGGCCTGTGGAGGGCACTTTGACATGACATATCGGACAACATTTCATCGAGAAGATTAGCTTTCATATTATTGAGTTCTGTCTTTGATAATCGGACTCGAGTTTCGCCAGATCACTACTGGCACAGATTCGGTAAAATCGGGTGATACTATACGCCTCCGACACCCAATAAATCCCAATCAAGCGGAGTTCCTCGCTCAATATCCACGGCAGCGAAACGCCCCAATACCTGTGTGATGAATTTAGGTGGCAAGCCATGACCCGGCCGGATCGCACGGATGTTTTCCGCTGTAAATGCCTCCCCAGCTCGAATACGTTTTACCGCGAATAAAGAGCGCCGGTAGTCCCGTATCCCGATATCCGCGCTGACGGGACCATAGTTAACTTCACCCATGGCCTTTTCCGCGATACGGACTGCATCGACCATCGCTTTAAACTCATTTGGCTCCAGCGAGAAGGCGCTATCGGGCCCGCCATCAGTTCGACGCAACGTTAAGTGTTTCTCGATTATGCCAGCCCCCACAGCAGCCGAAGCCACAGGGACCGCAATTCCCATGGTATGGTCGGAAAGCCCGGCAACGACTCCAAAAGCTTCGGCCAAGTGCGGGATCGTCCGCAAATTCATGTCTTCAGGAGGTGACGGGTAGGCACTTGTGCACTTGAGCAGAGCCAAATCATGTGCCCCTCCAGTAATAGCGGCATCCACCGCTTCGGCAATTTCGCTCAAATTTCCCATCCCGGTGGAAATGATTAGTGGCTTTCCAGTTGCGGCGACCTTTTGAATCAACGGAATATCGACCAACTCAAACGAGGCAATTTTGTAGGCTGGAATATCGAGAGTTTGAAGAAAATCCACCGCAGTAGCATCAAAGGGACTACTGAAGAAGTGAACACCAAGTTCTTTGCATCGCTCAGCTAGCTTTGGCTGCCAATCCCAGGGCATTGAACCTTCGCCGTATATGTCGTGCAAATTTTTGCCGTCCCACATCGTTCCCCCACTGATCTGAAAGTGGTCCTGATGAGCATCGATCGTCATTGAATCAGCCGTGTAGGTTTGGACCTTAATCGCATCCGCGCCAGCCTCAACAGCGGCGACCACCAACTCCATCGCTTTCGCGAAATCACCGTTGTGGTTCGCAGACAGTTCGGCAATGATCAATGCATGGCCCGAGCGGTAAGTTTTGCCGCCCATGGAAAAGGTGTCTTTCATGTTAGACTAATTTCAGGAATTCTCTTACACCACCCCAACCAACAGCCGCAATCGTATCAATGATAGAAAGATGACTGACGAAACCTATTCCGTGCTGCTCATAAGTTGGATGTAACCAATTCTGGAAAACCAATTCTACCCCTTGGCTTTCAAAGTTGGATCGTGATTCTTCAAGATAAATTGAGGAGCCCGCATTGCTGTAATAACGATCTGCCTCGAAATGATTGCATATATTTAAGAGAAGTTGATCTCGGCCCCCGGTGCAAGGGAGTTTAGAAGCTCGAACAAATTGGGTCCTAGCCCCCAGTTCGCCAGCGACCTGCTTTATAAACGCCATATTCAGCTCTGCCAAGTATGCGTGATCTTCACCCAAAGCTGGCCCCAAAGCCATTTCCGCGTCCGCGAATGACGGCGCTTTCTGTAAGTTTGCGGCGATCGTCTTCATCTGTTTTCCCCGCCACCCCGGAGGATTTGGTGCAATCTCAATGTCCTTAATCACGGTGGAAAGAGACTGTTTGCGAATAGGAACTGAAAGCCACTGAACGTCACCTTTCGGAGTGCGTATTCGATTACGTGACTGCCAGCTTTGCTTTTCAAACTGGACGGAATCGAGGAACACAAAAACGTCCGCCCGTGCCACCAAGTCAAAATAGCCCAGCCATGGCAAATAAGTAGGTTGAGTGATTGCGATCGTTTTGCCCAAAGCGTCGTCAAAAGGTTAGCCTACGTTTCCCCTGGAATCCTCCAAACCAGACTGTCCCACCACTATCGTGTCATGCACTTCTTGCAGAACTTGCCTCATGAAGAATGATTGTCCGCTAGCGCGCCCCAATAATGTAACGTTCTCCGCCAAAGCTCCGGCCGCTTTGGTCAGTTTGGCGCAACTTCCAATAAACTGCGGAGTCATTACTGGAAACCCAGGAGAAACCAATTGGGTAGCCGATTTTAAGATTTTCGATTCGACTGGCAAAACTCCCATCTGAACGAGCTCCGCCAGAATATTCGATTCAGAGACTTTCTCATCTTGAGCGCCGTTAACAGGTGGTAGCATAACCTCAACGGTTAGCCTGGAAGGAGTCCGTCCAGGCCTACCTTCAAGCACATCATAAAGTGTGACGCGAAACGTCTTCATTGAAGGATCGTAACAGCTAACGTAGAACACATCACACATCTTGACCGGCTGATCGATGATGAAATCAAACAGCAACGTTTGGCAGAACCTCGGTCGCACCATGCCTGCCGGCATTTGTGCCCCTACCACTTTAAGTAGAGCAAACGGCGGCGCGGTCCATATAAGCTGGTCGAAGGCGATCGTTGTTTTGTCGGCCAGATTCAGACTCGTGACTGAGCAGCCTTCTATATGGCACGAATCGATAGCCGTGCCAGCCTTAATTGCCACACCTTTCGCCTGGAGGTCTGTGGTTACTTTCTCGGCCCATTGGCCGATTCCCCCGCTTTGGGGATAGAGATGCCTAACCGGACGCGCGCCAACTCGCGGATCGTGGAAAGCGAACCGCTCGTCGTTCCAATCGTTGGCTGCTTTCAGCGCTTTGGCCTCTTCCGGTGTGCCGCAAACCAAGCGACTCATTCCGACAAGGTGGTGCGCCAGCGGAATCAGTTCCTCCAAATTAGTCCCAAAGAATTTTTTAAGCACCGGAGAGAAAACCTTCTCGGCAAAAACGTCACCAAAGGTCTTTCGCACATATTGGTCTAAGTTCTCGGCACCCTCGAAACGCGGGAGCCCGAGCATTTGCTTCAATCCTAGGTTGTGAACTTCATCGCCGAGCCCGCGAACATCCACGAAACCGGATTTCGAAAGATTTCCACCAAAAAAGGTAGCGCTCGGGCATGAGGCATAGGCATTCCAACCATCGCTGGACTCCATACCTTGAAATAGAGCCTCGTCCAGCACCTCGATACCGGTGTCTTCCAAAACGTGGGTTCCGAAGTCGAATGAGCCCATCCCTTCGATGTGGCGCGAGCGAAGTAAACCACCCAACTTAGGAGCAGACTCAACCAACGTCACGGACTGCACTCCTTGGCGTTGCGCCAATGCCGCCGCCGCAAGGCCAGCCAACCCGCCGCCGACCACGCACACGCGATCTGTTGATTTGAGCTTCATGTAAGATTCAACTTCCGGCAGTCGATGTCGGTCGCGTAAACGTAGGTCGTGAATTCGTAGGGCACTACCCCTTCGCGGATGCAGTAGTCGTGGCGTAGACTAACTTTCGGGCTCAACTCCTCCTTGCAAAACTGAAACACCTTGGTTGGATCGACATAAAATAGGTGATCGTCAAGGTAATCGACATAACGCGTCAGATTGTTGAAGGCCAGCGCCACTCGAGATTTAGCGAACAGCGTCCTTAGCACCGCAGTCATCCAGCCCCAGTTGTCGCCCGTCAAATCGTTAAACGTACCGCTGATCAGAACGTAGTCGAACTCTTCATCCACCCCTTGGGAGAGAATGTCACGCACTTCAAATCGCGCCTTTTCGCCCCCAAATTTTTCTTGCGCTGCTTCAATCATTACCGGCGAGATATCGTAGCCGACGTAGCTTCCTGCAAAGTCGAATTCCCGCTTCAGAAAGGTCAGCATATGGCCGGTGGCGCAGCCGAAATCGAGTACCTTAGCATCGCGTAGATCAGCAACTTCGCATACAAAACGCATCCGGCGTTCTTGGCTATCCAAATCGCTGTGTTCGGCACATTCCGGTCTATCGCCGTATTTGCGATAACGTTCGGAAAACATTTCAGCGACCTTGGAAATCGAGTCGCTGAATTCGTGTTTGGAATCGTTGGTGTTCATGTTATCCCCAAAATGCCGCGACGTGGCGAGCCGCGCGCTCTACCGTTTCAGTATCTACCGTTTCATCGACCCAAAGGTTGATGACGCTATTTTCAAACCGGGTTGCGACTGGAAGTGAATCTGTATCGTGGCCAAAATCCATTGCCAAGCTCGGATACCAATTGCTGGCATGAAAATTCGCCTCTCTCAGTGACTCGGTGAGCCGCTGACAATCTTCGATTCTTTCTGTCAAATAGGTGAATCGCCAAGGTACGGAGCCAATCCTGCTATCAGGTAGCCTCACAGGTAGATTCGCGAAAGCCTCTGCATAAATCGCGGCTTTGACTCGTCGGCCGGCAATGGCATCTTCTAATCGATTCAGTTTGGCGAGCACATTGCTGAAAAAGCCGTGCTCAAAATTGGCGGAATGGATAAATGTATCTGCAAAAGGCTCGACCAAGGCTCCCGCAAGGGACCGAGTAACAGGATATTTCCGATAAAGTTTGCGGATCTGATAGTAGGTTACGCGGTAGGCTTCATCTAGATCGCGCTTGAGCGGCAAGTCCCGCGAGACGCGTTCGACTTCTCCAATCAAATCCTTGTCGTTTGAGTGGAGCGCGCCTCCATAACCACAATCCACCGGTTTGGTGTGTCCGAAGCTGACCAAAACAGCGTTGCCTCGAGCATCAAAGTCGGCATCACCGAAAATCTGGCAAACATCTTCAAGCAGAAACGCGCGGTTTTCATCGCACCACTCTCGAATTGAGCCCGTTTCCAAACGGTGCCCGAAACTGTGGATTGCGATTACCACGGAAATAGGTCGATCGGTGGAAAGCGCTTCCAAACTCTCCCGGGTGATGTTGAAATCAGCCAAATTCACGTCGCAAAAAACTGGCACGTAGCCTGCCAGAAAAACAGGGTAGGCGACCGCAGGGCAAGTGATTGCGGGAATTGCCACCGCCGTTCCTGGCCGGGCCAAGGCGACCAACAACAAGTAAATCGCAGTTGCCGCTCGACTAGTGAACACACCCGATGAGCGGCCGAATCGCTTATTCAGCAAGTCTAGAAGTTGATGGCGCTCGGAAGACATCAAGATAAATTTGATCAGCTCACTAGCTGCAAGAATGGCTCTGCGACACGTTGTGGATTTCTGGCGCCAACCAACTGCCGTCCACAATCAATTTGACGTTTCAAACTCGTACAATCGGTTACATATAGTCGAAGTCGCGCTTCCAAGTCTTCATCCGTTGTTAGGCGAGACAAGCCCAGATCAAATGCTGCCCCAGCTGAGGCCAGCACCTCGGTGTCAGCCTGCTGTTCAGCGGTTTGCGCCAGCGCCGCAACGGGCAATCCGACGAAAGCGCATTCGTATTTCGTTAACCCCCCTCCACAGAGGCATGCATCGGCCCACAGCATCGGTTCGCGCAAATCTGGACAGAATTTCAGCCGGTTCACAGTGCTGAATCCGCTTAAAACCTTCTCCAAATCCTGGTTCGCCGCTGCGGCGGTCAACACGCAGACGTGGGCCTGTGGCGAAATCCGACTCAACGCGGAAAGCAATCGTAGCGTCACTCCTTCGCGGTCGTTTCCTCCAGCTATGACCAAGAAGTTCTGTGGCTGGGGAACTCTCTTATCCTGACTCTGCCGGGCCGTCCGGACTTCCCGCAACCAACGGCGGGCGGGGAAAAACTCCGGTCCCAAAAACAGCTTGGCCGGCCCTTCAGGGTAGATGCGGGACTTTGCGCTGACCGTGAAATTAATCAATCCATCACAATCATATCGTTTGTGCTCGGCGAAATCGTCCAAGACACATAATGGCGATTCAACAAGCACCCTACTCACCTTCGACAGACGGTCGGCTGTTAATTGATAGGAGTCCAACATAACACCGGCGCCGGCAGCAAGGTAATGTGGCACGGCCGCATGATTCCAACTGTTGAATTCAGGCGAAGGCAAAATGGGAATTCGGGCGCTCCGAATTAGGTCTCCAGCAAACTTCGAGTAGTTACCCATGAAGGCAGTTTCGAACTCTAGGTCCATCAGCATTTCGGCGAACCCCAAGCAACGAACAACGTGCCCCAAGCCCGTACTGGCGTTTCCATCACACCAAAAGATCCATTTCCGCTTCAAAATTCAGTTCAGCCGGGTGGTATAAAGTTTCTCAGCCATTTCCCAATCCTCTGGAGTGTCTATGTCCTGCACCTCGTGTCGCGGTAATTTGATAACCGTAGTCCGCTCGCCAAAAAAACCGGGCTTCGGATTGAGCCATTTCTCAAAAAGCCCCCAATAAAACTGGCCCGCATCATGGTAAGCTTCTACCAAGTTGTTCGAAAATTTCTCGTAAGCTCCGGAAAACAGCATCTCGGTTCCTCCGGACTCCGAAAGCTTGAACGCGCGCTGAATTGGCGCCGGAAATGTCGTGGCGGCCAGCGCATAGTCCCAATCTCCCGACTCCATAAGCGCAACACCATTCTTTAGGGCAGATGGGCGAACGAACGGGGCGGTGGCTAGGATAAAACAAATCGCCTCGGGCGAATTTTTGTCGCTTTTCCGCAACCTCGCTTCGTGTCGCATGACGTCAATAAGCAAGTCCCGGTCACCACTCAGTTTTTCCTGCCTCAAAGATGGAACATCGGCCCCATAAGCATGGGCAACTTCGGCTATTTCTTCGGAATCAGTTGATACGCTGATCCGGAAAAAAATCCCAGCCTGCTGCGCGGCTTCTATCGAGTAAGCAATCATCGGCTTCCCACAGAACTCTCGGATATTCTTGCCTGGGATCCGTTTACTCCCTCCCCTTGCGGGAATTATTGCTTCAGCTAGCATTATAAATTCAGGGCAATATCATCTTAACTGTTGCAATCACCGTTCTGACGTCTCGGTCTGTCATAGCCGGGTAAAGCGGTAGACTCAGGCAGCGTTGGTAATAGCTCTCTACATTCGGACACTTCCCAAGACAGTAGCCAAAATTCTCTCGATACCAAGGCTGCAGATGAACCGGGATGTAGTGAACTTGGGTTCCGACTCCCGCTTCTCGTAGTTTCTCCATGACTGCAGAGCGAGTCGATCCGATCGCGTTGAAGTTAATCTGAAGGACGTAGAGGTGCCAAGCGATCCGGTTTGTTGTGCTTGGCGCTTGGTGCCTGGAGCCTTGTCCAAGCCAATCGCCGAGTTTCGGCGTGGTGACATAATCCAAGTCAGCGAATGCGTCGTTGTAATGGGCAACGATTTCGGCGCGACGCTGAACGAATTGATCGAGTTTCCGAAGTTGATTGCGCCCCAAGGCGCACTGCAGGTCGGTGATGCGGTAGTTAAATCCGAGGTGCTGCATCTCGTAGACCCATGGACCGGGTTCCAGAGTCTGAAATCTCTTCGAGTCGCGAACCATCCCGTGGGTGCGGAATTCCCGGCAGAATTCCGCCAGATCGTCCCGATCCGTTGCCACCGCGCCGCCTTCAGCAGTCGTCATCGTCTTGACGGGGTGGAAACTGAATGTGGTCATGTCGACGCCGGGAAGACATCCGATGGGATACTGGATCTCGGAAGTCGTAGATCGGAGACCGGAGATCGGTTCTTGAGAATAAGCAACGGAACCCCCTAGAGAATGAGAGGCATCCTGGATGACAACGGCGCCGCGCTCCCTTGCCAACTGGGTAATCCTTGGGTAATCACAGGGTTGGCCGGCGAAATCGACGGCAACCACCGCTTTAGTATTGCCCTGCCAAGTTTCCTCCAGCGACTCGACGCTCAGGTTGTAAGAAACCGGGTCGATGTCCGCAAAGTCCGGCGTCGCGCCCAGGTAAGCCGCACAGTTTGCGGAAGCGAGGAAAGTGTTAGCGGAAGTGATGACATGGTCGCCGGGCCCGATCCTAACCGCCGCCATCGCCATGTGCAGGGCAGCCGTTCCGGAACTTACGGCAATGACGTGTTTGGCTCCCACACGTTCGGCAAGTTCCTTTTCAAAAGCGTCGACCTCCGGTCCGGTTGTCAGGTAATCGCTCTTCAGAGCGCGGACCACTGCGACGATATCCTCATCGTCGATGGATTGGCGACCGTAGGGGATCATGTTGTAAACTGCGAAACGACTTTCCGGGCCCGGTCGGCGGGAGTCTGCGCGGGAACGGGCCGGAAACCCGTTTTACCTCCCGGTCGGATGCCACTGGCTATTGCGCCGATCGGCAGTAGGCCGAAAATCAATTGCCTGCCGAGCGCTGGGAATCAGGTGAGGGAAAATCCCGGGTCCACATGCTCCTTGATCAAATTCCGAATCTGCTCGACGGAAAGCCATTCCTCGTTGGTACCCGAATTGTAGGCCAGCCCAGCCGGAACCAGTTTTGCCCCAAGGTCATTGAGATACCGGCTCATAACCCGAGTATTGCCCTGCGGAAGGATGACATAGTGCCCGTTGTGATGCACCGTGGTGGGCGCGTCCGCGGAAGAAACCATTTCTTCGTGGAGTTTCTCGCCGGGGCGAATTCCGACAATTTCCAGCTCCGCTTTCGGCGCGATCGCTTTCGCGACGTCGGTAATCCGATACGAAGGGATTCGCGGCACGAAAATTTCCCCCCCAATACTGTCCTTCAGCGCACAAAGCACCAAGTCAACGCCCTGCTTCAGCACAATATTGAAACGCGACATTTCGGGATCCGTGATCGGCAGTTTCCCGGAATCGCGTCGGTCGAGAAAGAAGGGAATCACCGACCCCCGCGACCCCATCACGTTACCATAGCGCACCACCGAAAGCGCTTCCACATGGCCACCGGAAAAATTGTTAGCCGCAACAAAGAGTTTGTCCGAGCACAGCTTGGTGGCGCCGTAAAGATTGATCGGCGCGCAGGCCTTGTCCGTGCTGAGGGCCACCACTCGCTTCACCCCCGCATCGATCGAAGCCTCAATCACGTTTTCAGCTCCGAGAACATTCGTTTTCACGAATTCCATCGGGTTGTATTCCGCTGCCGGAACCTGTTTCAGCGCGGCAGCATGGACCACATAGTCAATCTTCTCCATCGCCCGGCGAAGCCGATCCTTGTCTCGCACATCCCCGATAAAATAGCGCACCTGGGAGTATTCCTCGGAGCCAAAGCATTGCTGCATCTGGAATTGCTTCAGTTCGTCACGGCTGTAAATAACTAACCTACCGACCCCTGGGCAATTTGTCAGCAACGACTCAACAAAACTTTGCCCAAATGACCCCGTACCACCGGTCACCAGAACCCCCTTCCCTTCAAAAAAACTATAATCTACTTCCAAATTCATGACTGATTTTTCATCTCACGCTGCCGCCCTTGGTCGCATGCTGCTGTCCTGCGGCAAAACCAATCGAACTACGATTCGGGGCTGTGGTTCAACCGGGCTCAATAACTCGGGGAACGATGTTCAAATTAGCCTGAAGTCAGGCTCACCGGGTCATTTTGAAGAAGTTGCGCACCAAAGGCAAGATGCCTCTTGCGTTGCGCTGCCACCCTGACAGCATTCGGATTCTTTCCTTCAAAAATCGCTTTTCCGATTTCTCGTCGGCTGACCCGTTAGGCAGCTTTTCGCTGAGGTCCACCAATTGTTTCAAATCTTCGTCGCGCTCCTGCACAAACGGTTCAACCCGCTCACTGAGAAAGCCAAACGTCAGCTTGCGCAGGGATGTCTCGGCAGTGTAGAGATCGTGCCGAATGCCAAATTCTTTTGAAACCTGAATGGCGTTGATATTGGCGAGAAACTTGAGGGCGTAGCTGGCGGTGGCCTTGCTGATGCCCAGTTTGGCGGTGATGTCGGCCACGGTGATCGGTTCGGCGGAGCAGTACAGAAGTCCGTAAATCTCTCCAACCGATTTGGGAATTGCCAGAAGCTTGGTGATATGAACGAACACTTCGATGATTTTCACCTCGATTTCGGTCAACGATTGACGACCTTGCACCGCTTCCTCTTCAGAAGGATTGCAAACTTGATCGTCTATGGTTTCCGGGCTGGACATCTGGTCCGTCTGCATAAGCTAGAGCGCGGGTCGATGTCAAAATGAAATTGATTTCAGTTCAAAAAAAATTTAACTGGGCGAGATCCGTGCTGAATCAGCAGGATCTCACCATAATCTCCATAGCGGCTGTGCTGAGTAGCTTCTGGATGGTTCACCTCGCGGAACGATGGGGCCCGGAGGCCTGGATGGATTGGGGTCTGCACACCCACGTCGTCGTGCCCGCAGATGGTTTTGCCCAGCTCTATTACGACGATGGGTCGGGGGTGACAGAGGAGCGTTCTGTCATTCTCCCCGTCCAGAAAGGTGCCAATCGCCTCTTTTTTCCCCTACCAGAAACCGAAGCGACGACCATCGCCGGGTTGCGCCTGGATCCACTGAACGGTGTCGGACAGATCCAGTTGGCCAAGGTTCGCCTGACGGGACCTTTCGGATGGGAACTGGATCGCGTTTCTGAATTGCGCTTGAAAGCGGGCAAGGGCGTGGACGCTCTGACCGAGAACAAATCCGGTGGATATCAATTTTTGGCAACAACCACCGACCCCTCGATCAAGCTATCCTGGAAATCGGATCCCGTGACCACGCCTTGGGGCCAACTCAAGCTGGCGGGCTGGCTGCTCTTTGCGTCCTGGCTGGTGCCGATGTTTGCGGCAATGGCAGCGCTGAAACTTTGGCCAAACGCCCTTCGACGAGTTTGGCAGTGCCTGGGAATCGCGTGGTTGATCTGGCTCTTGGCACACTACCTGGCACCGGTCAGACGAATCGAGGCTTGGGTGTTTTTCCAACTCCTTCTCGCGCCGGGGCTGATTTTGCTGGCGCTGAAACCGCAGGAAACCTGGCGTGAAGTCCGGGAAATCGCGCGAAATCCAGCGGCGTGGGCGTTTGCCGCGTTTCTCGGCTTTTTTGGGCTGTTGGCCTTGGGCATTCCGAACGGCGGGATGCCGCCGCGCCCGGAAGTGCTCTGCTCCATCGGAGCTTTGGCGATTTGGCCGCTTTTGTTCGGAGTGATGGGCAAACGGTTCGAGATTTCGGCGCGTTGGCTGCTTTGGGGCTGGATTGCGATTGTGGCGCTGGTTGCGACCTACTGCCTTTTCCGGGTGTATGGACAGGCTTCATCATTCGAAAGCCGCCTGTCGATCCGCAACTTCAGCATGATCCCCTTGTATCGCCCCATCAGTGGCACGGCCTGCTTCATGGTGGCGTTGATCTTGCTCGTCCAATCAACAACGTGGAAGCGCCCACTGACCCGCCATTGGTGGATCGTCCTGATCGTCGCGCTCCCTCTCGTCGCCTATCTGTTTCTTTCCCAGAGCCGTTCGATCATTCTGGGAATGCTGGGCGCCAGCGTGTTTCTTTCTCTGGCACGAAACGCCTGGATCCCACGGATCTTTGCCGGCAGCCTCCTGATTCTGTTCCTGTGGTTCACGATCGGGAACGCGACGGGATTTCTCGATCAGATTTCCGGCAAAGCGGCTGCGCAAGCTTCCCGTCAGGCAACCGCCGCCATCGAACAACCGACAATCGAGGCGATCGCTGCGGAACCTTCAACGGACGGCACCAAACCGGAAACGACTTCGCCCGAAACCGAGGATGAAACCGGGATTGCAGAGCGATCCGGCGGAGGTCGACTCACCATCTGGCGCGCGTATCTGTCCAAAATTCGCGAACGACCGATCCTGGGCCATGGCTTTGGCGGAGAGCAAAAGATTTACATCGAGCTGCGCGAATCGATGTATGATCCTCAAGACAGGCACCTCGCCAAAGGCACCCGCAGTTGCCACAACATCTACGTCTCCAGTCTCTACTTCGGCGGAATCATCGGGCTCCTGCTCATGTTCGGGATGATCGGGACGGCTTGGGGATGGCCGCTCTGGTTGTGGTGGAAGACGAAGGACAACCGCCTCCTCCTCGCCACGTCCTGGGTGACGATGGCGGGAATCGCGCTGTTTTTTGAGTCGACCCTCCTGGCTCACGAAAAGGAGGCGGTGCTGCTTTGGCGACCAAACGATTATTGGATCTTCTTTTGGGGAGCGATTGTCTTCTCGATCGTTCAAACCACCTATTTGCGGCCTGAAAAGACCTCCAACATCTAACAATCAGTTCGCTTTCTTCTTCGCGGGAGACTTCGGACTCGGAATCTCGGGCAATTCGTCATCCGGCTGATCCCAAAGGCGAAAGGGATCGTCGAGCCGACGCATTTCGGACAACAGAAGGAGTTCCATCTCGGCGCGTTGATCGGCGTATTCCGGATCGTAGGCGAGGTTGGTGAGTTCAGGATCGTTCTTTCCGTGCTCCGCGATGAATTCGTGGGGGTTCTTCGCGAGATTGAAGAGCTGGGTCTCCCGAACCGCGCCGTTCATCACATCATACTTGATCAGCTTCCAGTCGCCTTTCTTGACGCATCGCATCCCGGGCCTGGTCCCGCCGCAGTAAACTCCGTAGAGTTCCTCCCTCTCCGTTTGCTGGCGTCCTTCCAGCACCGACCGAAAGCTGGTTCCCTCCACGGTCTCGGGTTTCGCGATTCCGGCCACATCACAAAGCGTCGGAAGAACGTCGAGCAGGTAAATATTGCCGGGAGCACGACTGCCCGCCTCAATCCCCGGTCCTTTTGCGATGAACGGGACGCGCCAGGTGTGCTCGTAGAGGTTTTGCTTGCCCTGAAGCCCGTGGCGACCAATCGCCATTCCGTGATCGGAGGTGTAGAAAATGTAGGTGTTGTCGAGCTCACCCATCTTTTCGAGCTGCTGCAAAACTCGAGCGATCTGCTGATCGATGTACTCGCTGCAGGCAAATTCACGCCCCAGCTCATTGCGAATCGTGTTCTCGTCGCGACGTTCCCAGACTCCGCTCACAGCGACTTCATCACGCAAGCCGGGATGACCGTGGTGAAACGGATGCCCGGGCAAATAGTTGACCGGCAGGGGCGGTTGATTGAGATTCAGGGCCGGAACCGAGCTTTTGTCCTTGTGATTTACCGCGCCGTATTTGGCCAGCAGCGCCGGAGTGCCGTCGCGAACATCGTGAGGATGGGAAAAGCCGAAGTAAATGAGAAACGGATCCTCGTCCCCGGTCTCCTCGCGCCCTTCCAGATACTCCATCACCCGGTCACCGTGCCACGCGCTTCCCGTCTCCGGGGTCCCTCCCCTCTTCGTCGCGTCGTGCCGAACCGTGAACTGCTTGTTGGCGCCTTCGTAGCTGTTCCCCTTTTTACAGGTCCGCATCGTGTCGTATCCGGCCCGGTTGAAAACCGCCGCCATGGTCTGCTCCTCCAACTTGGGCGGAACGAGATCGGCCTTTCCTCCATTCGGATTGAACGCCTGCCCTCTGCGATCCGGCACGTGCCAAACGGTCCTCCCGCTCATCACCATGTGGCGGGACGGCGTGCAGACGGCTCCGACCCAAGCGCCCATGTGATGCGCCGCATCCAGCGTGATCCCCTCCTTCGCGAGTCGATCGATGGTTGGTGTATGGAGCGTTGACTTTGGGTCGTAGACCTTCAGGTCAAACGGCGATTGATCATCGACGATGATGAACAGGATATTTGGGCGATCGCCTTTGGCTGCGATCGAAAGACCAGGGATCGCAAGGGCCAAGAACAGGACCACGGAAATCGAAAGGGTTTTCACAGATGAGCGGGGATTAAGGGAACGAAACGGGGTTTCTCGAAACCATCGCAAGAAGAAGCACACGATCAAGCCTTTGCTGAATCGAAGCAACTTCACGCCAGAATATCCCTGACAACGTGGCCATGGACATCCGTCAGCCGGTAGTGACGCCCTTGAAAACGGAACGTCAGCTTCTCGTGATCGATTCCTAACAAATGGAGAATCGTGGCGTGAAGATCGTGAACCGAAACGGGGTTCTCGACGATATTGTAGCCGTAGTCATCGGTCTTCCCGTAGCTCATACCGCCTTTCACCCCACCACCAGCCATCCACATCGTGAAACAGCGCGGATGATGATCGCGACCATAACTCGCGGGGCTCAACCCGCCCTGACAATAAACCGTGCGGCCAAATTCGCCGCCCCAAACGACGAGTGTATCGTCGAGCAGACCTCGCTCTTTCAAGTCAACCACCAAAGCCGCATTCGCCTGATCCGTCTCTTTACAGCGCTGTCGCACCTGTTTGGGTAGACCACCGTGGGTATCCCAGCCGCGATGAAAGAGTTGCACGAAGCGAACCCCACGCTCGGAGAGCCGACGCGCCAACAAGGCATTGTAGGCATAGGTTCCCGGCTTTCGCGCATCCTCTCCATAGAGCTTGAAGGTGCTCTCGGGTTCATTCGAAACATCGGCCAACTCGGGGACCGACGTCTGCATCCGGAACGCCATCTCATACTGGGCGATGCGCGTTTGGATTTCCGGATCCCCCATCACTTCGTGGCGTAACCGATTCATCTCACCCAAATGATCGAGCGTCTTGCGACGCAGCTGAGTCGACATTCCCTCGGGATTGTTCAAATAGAGAACCGGATCGCGCCCGGAACGAAAGCGAACGCCCTGATGATGAGAAGGCAAAAATCCAGCACCCCAAAGTCGATCATAGAGTGCCTGCCCTCCACGGTTCGAGGTCATGGCGACAAAGCTCGGGAGATTCTCGTTCTCGCTTCCCAACCCATAGCTCAACCACGCTCCAATGCTGGGACGGCCCGCAATCTGAAAGCCGGTCTGCAAAAACGTGATCGCAGGATCATGGTTAATCGCATCGGTATGCATCGACTTCACGAAGCAGAGTTCATCCGCCACTTTCTGCAGATGGGGAAACACCTCCGCATTCATCCATTGCCCACTCTCGCCGTATTGCTTGAAGGGAAAGATGGAACGCGCGACAGGAAACTCGGTCTGTCCCGCCGTCATGCCGGTGAGGCGTTGCCCACCAAAGACCGAGTCCGGCACTTCCTGACCGTGAACCTTGTCGAGATGCGGCTTGTAGTCGAACATGTCCATGTGCGGCGGTCCGCCGGACTGGAAAAGATAAATCGCGCGCTTCGCTTTGGGTTGGTGATTCGGCGAGGACGAACCATCCGCACCATGCAACATCGAAGCAGCAGCAAGGGAACCGAAGGCCCCACTGCTGGTTCGCAGAAAGTGGCGGCGATTTAAGACGTTGGGTAGGGTTGAGTTCATTTCGTCTAGTAAGCAAAGATATCATCATTCCTCCGGCCGTTACCGGCGCCGAGGACACCATTTGGTCCAAAACTCCAAACACCAACGGAGCCAAACAATTCTTCGAATTCATCTGTTTGAGCTCTATCCGGAACCTTGATGACATTGTCGTAATTGCCATCAAGCATCACATAATATGGACGCCCCCATGGATCATTGAGTCTCAGGCTTCCATCGTCCTTTCGCCAGATCCCAGCCGAATGAGCGCCTCGTGCCTTTCTGTCAGAAAAAAATAGAATGCTTCTTCGGCTATGGTTGGGGGTAAGTATCTGAGACTCTGTTGGAATAAGCTCCCTCATTAGCCTGCTCGAATGAGTGTCTACTACCAGATCCTTGCCCTCAACCAATGGTAGTCGCTTGTATTCAGCGTAATAGTTCTCGATCGCGCTCCGAAGCTCCGCCCCAGTTTCCCGTGCTTGAGCTTCACGAATATGACTCCGGGGCGTTGTACTCGACGGAAACACAATTGAGCCAAGGAAAAAAACAAGTAGGGCAATTCCGATCATGCCAAACATCAACTTGATCCTTTTCTCGCTGCTCGCACTCATTCCTTCGTAATCACCTCATCAAGGTTCAAGAGCACGTTCGCAAACGCAGTGTGCGCGGCAAGTTCAACGGCATCGACATCTTTGGGAACAGGAGTCGTTCCAATCGCAATGAGCTTGGTGGCAGCTTCCGGAGAAGCTTGAAATTCTTTGCGATATTCATCGAGAGCACTCTGCAGAACCTTCAGTTCACGGTCTGTCGGAACGCGAGCGGCAACGGTCTTAAAACCATCCAATACCGGAGACTCGCTCTCCAGCAACTGCGTCGCGAGATGCCGGGCGGATTCGACGAACGCGGTTTCGTTTAAGAGGGTTAGGGCCTGGAGCGGTGTGTTGGTTCGCTTCGCCCCAACCCAACACGCTTCGCGATCTGCCGCATCAAGAATCGCCATGCTTGGCGGCGCGACGGTGCGCTTCCAAATCGTGTAGAGGCTGCGTCGAAACAGGTCATCACCTTTCGATTGCTTGTACTTCATGCCCATGCTCATCTCCGCCCAAAGATTCGCGGGCTGATAGGGACTAACAGATGGACCTCCGACTCTCTCGACGAGCAATCCACCAGCAAACAGCGCCTGATCACGAATCGCGTGAGCCGGGAGGCGCATCCGGGTATTGCGCGCGAGGAGACGATTCTCCGGATCACGCTCCAACAACTCCGGCGTGATGACCGAGCTTTGACGGTAGGTCGCGCTCATCACAATCTGCTTCTGCATCGCCTTCACATTCCAACCGGACTCGGTCAACTCCACAGCAAGCCAATCCAACAATTCCGGATGGGACGGAAGCTCGCCCTGCATCCCAAAATCTTCCGACGTTTTGACGAGACCGGTTCCGAAATACCGCTGCCACCAACGATTCACGGTGACACGAGGCGTTAGCGGGTTCTTGCCATCGACGAGCCACTTCGCGAATCCAAGTCGGTTCCGTGGATAGGAACTCGGCATTTGAGGAAGTTCAGCCGGCACATTGCGCTGAACCAATTCACCCATTTGATCATAGACCCCGCGAACACGCACATAGGTTGATTTTGGCTTGGGAAGCTCCTGCATCACCATGGTGGTGGGCAGGGTATCGAAGTAGTTCTGCCGATCGACCCTTGCCTTCATCCAAGCATCATAGACGTCCTTCATCTTGTGCTCGCGAAAGTAAACGGAGATCACATCGTGTTTCTCAGGAAGCAGGGAAGCCAGCTTCGCTTCCTCCGGCCACAACGTGCGATCGTAATACCGAAACTCATCAATCGCGCCGCGAAAGTTGGGTCCATGGATTCCGCCACCGAGTCGAAACGCGTCATTCTCCCCCACCCCGCCGACGTTGCTGTTGGTATTGTAAATCACCTCCACCTCAGCCAGTTCACCATTCAGGTAAATTTTCTGACCGTTCGCACTTTGGCTCCCGTCGTTTGTCAGCGTGACGTGAACCCATTCGCCTGCCTGGAGCTTTGCTTCGGTTTCCACGACGCCGGCACCCGCGACCCAACGTGAGATCAGGAGAAACCGCAGCTTTCCGTCCTCGATTTCAAGTGCGACGCCCGGCCGGGTCGTTCCCCCTTTTTGCCGTGAGAGAATCACGCCCTCCTTGACCTCGTCCGGACGGAGCCAAAACCCGATCGAGAAACGATCGTTGGCCCGAAACCGTCCGAACTTTCCAATCTGGAGAACGCTCTCGCCATCAAAGATGGCAGCCTTCCCCTGCAAGCCCGGCTCAAATTTCGCCTTCCCTTCCAACATCTTCATTCCCTCGGTTGCGTCCTCCAACGGCAGATAATGAAGCAAGCCATAACTCGCGATCGGCTGATCCAAGACCGCGTTCCCGGCCGAAATCCGCTTTTGCCATTCCCGGAACCCCGATTTCGCGATCCCGCTCTCGAACCCGGCTTCCAAAGTCGCGATTCGCGCATCCATCGCCTCCAACTTCGCAACCTGGTCCGGCAACGGAGCCGTTACATAGGGCTCGGAGTTCCCATACTTAATCGCGCGGCCCGCTTCGGGCGTTGAATTGAAGAACGCGATGAGCTGGTAATAGTCCTTCTGACTGATCGGGTCATACTTGTGGTCGTGACACCGCGCGCAGCCCATCGTCAGTCCGAGAAAAATGGTCGATGCGGTATCGACCCGATCGACCGCGTTTTCGAGCAAAAATTCCTCAACCACCGATCCCGCTTCCGAATTGTAGCGATGGTTCCGGTTGAACCCCGTCGCAATACTCTGTTCAAGAGTCGCGTTTGGCAATAAATCGCCCGCCAACTGCTCGATCGCGAATTGATCGAACGGCAGGTTGTCGTTGTAGGCCTTGATCACCCAATCGCGCCAGCGCCACATCGAGCGCGGCCCATCGAACTGATATCCGTCAGTGTCGGCAAAGCGGGACGCATCGAGCCACGGCAACGTCATCGTCTCACCATAACGCGGCGATGCCAGCAAGCGATCGACCACCTTTTCATACGCGTTCGGCGATTCGTCCGCCAAATAGGCATCGACCTCTTCCGGCGTTGGCGGAACGCCCGTCAAATCCAGCGTCACCCGGCGAATCTGCGTCGTTTTCGGTGCTTCCGGGGACGGCTCCAGCCCTTCAGATTCCAGCTTGGCCTGAACAAACGCATCGATTCCGTTGCGAGCCCAGCCCGACTGATTCGTGGCCGGCAGCTCCGACCGCTGGGGCGGGATGAACGCCCAGTGCTGTTCCCACTCCGCGCCTTCTTCGACCCAACGCTTCAGCAATTGCTTCTCCTTCTCGCTAAGCGGACGCTTCAACTTCGCCGGCGGCATCTGCTCGATCGGGTCCTCGTGAAAAATCCGATAGATCGCCTCACTATTCGCCACATCGCCGGGCACAAACGCGATCACGCCATCATGGTTCGCCTTCGCCGCGTCCTCCTTGTCGAGCCGCAACCCAGCCTCTCGCGTTGCCGAATCCGGCCCATGACAGTGAAAGCACTTGTCCGAGAGAATCGGGCGGATATCGCGATTGAATTGGATCTCCTGGGGCTCGGCGGCAACACTCAGGCTGATCGAAGCCAGGAGCAGGGGGATTTGGGGAACACGAAACATCAGAATCGACAAAATAAGCCGGATTGCAGTGGGGTTGGATAGAACACTGTCAGAAATGGCGATCTCCTTCCAGAAAACTTGGTCGACAAAAATTCGGCCCAACCCTCATTTCCTGAACTTCGTGAACAAAACCCAAGCTGAGCGTCGTGAGTAGATGGTGATGCAGAATCCCCTTTCATTTCTCCTGACGGCTTGGCTCCTGGTTGGCCTTGTGTCTCCGCTCCTTGCGCTTGAGCCCGCCTCCCATTTCAGCGATCACATGGTGCTGCAACGCGGAATGAAGGTTCCTGTTTGGGGAACGGCAGCCGCGGGAAGTGAAGTGACGGTCACGTTCGCTGGTAAGTCGGCAATGGGAACCGCGGACGCGGACGGAACGTGGCGCGTCGCGTTGCCGGCTTTGGAGGCATCCGCTGAAGGTCGCCCCATGACGATCGCGGGCGGCGGCAAAGAGGTGACGATCGCTGATGTGCTGGTTGGCGATGTCTGGCTCGGCTCCGGTCAGTCCAACATGGCGGGAAGAGTCTCGAGTTACGCGAAGAATGATGAGACCCTGGCGAAGTTGGTGGAGCAGGCGCCCTACCCTTCCATCCGTCTCATGAACGGCGGGCCGAAACCGATCTGGAAGTTGGCGGCACCCGAGAATGTGAAGGCGTTTTCCGCGATCCTTTTTGCCTTTGGCGAGCGCCTCCACCGCGATCTCGACGTGCCGATCGGGATGATTGTCGGTGCGGTTGGCGGGACGCCTTCCGGTTACTGGATTCCGGCTGAGATTTATGAGTCGAGCGAGAAAGCCAAGGCGGAGGTTGCCGGGTTCGCCAAGACCTGGGACGCCGACAAAGCGATGAAACAGCATGAGGCTCGGGTCGCGATTTGGGAGGAGCAGGCCGCAAAGGCAACCGCAGCCGGCGAGAAACCTCGCGGTCGGAAACCGACTCCTCCAGTCGATCCCGGAGCGTCGATTCGAGGAGGACAGATTGGCGGGTTGTTCGACAAATTCATCCGCTCATCCATCGGCTACGGAATCAAGGGCGTGCTCTGGGATCAGGGCGAAGCGGGGTCCGGAATCCTCGGGCTCGATCAACATACGAGCATGTCTGAATTGATTCGCGGCTGGCGTGAGCTTTGGGGGCAGGGCGACTTTCCCTTTCTCTTCGTGCAGAAGCCGAGCGGCCTTGGCAACGCGTTTTCCAACGAGGATCCGATCACGCGCGAGGCCAACGCCTTCAAATCTCAGCCTCCCAGCCCTCCCAATGGAAACGGCGCGGGTCGCTATCTCTACACTCGCCTCATGCTCGACAACGAAAACGCCTGGATGGTTCCCGCGATCGATCTGGGCCCGTCCATTCATCCGATCAACAAATGGGGCTACGGAAATCGCGCCGCCGAAGTCGCGATGCAGATGGTTTACAAGCTGGACGGAGTTCAGGCTTACGGCCCGATCTATGAGTCGCACAGCATCGAAGGCAGCACCGTCACGGTCCAATTCACCCAGGCCGGACAAGGTCTGACCACGCGACACAGCGACACGTTGCAAGGGTTCACCGTGGCAGGAAGCAATGGGGTCTGGCATTGGGCGACCGCAACCATCACCGGCCCCAACACCGTCTCCCTGACGAGCGAAGCGGTTCCCGCACCGACTCAGGTTCGCTTCGCCTATTCGCAGGACCGCACCTGGGCCAACCTCTTCAACAAGGAAGGTTTGCCCGCGCTGGCGTTCACGACCGAATGACGGATTGAAATACCGTGAGCGGGTTCAGCGTGATACAGGAATAGCCTGTCATGCCCCGCTCCGTTTCCACCCTCCAATGTTCAGCCATCGTTATCGCGGTGGTGATGTCGGGGACCTATCGCGGGTCTGCAGATTCGGCTGATATCGACTTTTTTGAGCGAAAGATTCGCCCGGTTCTTGTCGAGCAGTGTTACGATTGTCACTCGATTGGCGCAGAAACGATCAAAGCGGACTTTCTCCTCGATACGCGTGATGGAATTCGCAAAGGCGGTGTCAGCGGTCGCGATGCGGTGATTCCGGGCGACGTCGCAGGAAGTCAGTTGATTGAAGCGATTCGCTACCAGAATGAGGAGCTCCAGATGCCGCCGAACCATGCCTTGCCGGAATCGGTGGTCGCGGACTTCGAGGCATGGATTGCGATGGGTGCTCCCGATCCGCGAGATGGCGTTTCGAAATTGCCGCGCGAGATCGCTGCCGAACATCATTGGGCCTGGAAACGGCCGGTGCGACATGATCGCCCTGACGTTGCCAACAAAGACTGGCCGCGAGACACCGTCGACCACTTCGTCCTCGCCAAACTTGAGGCGAATGCGATGGCGCCCAACCCGGACGCGGATCGCCGAACCCTGATTCGCCGCGCGACGCTGGAGCTGACCGGATTGCCGCCCCGCCCGGAAAACATCGCCGCATTCCTGGCGGACTCGCGACCGGATGCGGATGCGTTCGCCGAAGTCGTGGATCGGCTCCTCGCTTCACCGGAATTTGGCGTCCGCTGGGCGCGCCATTGGCTCGACGTCGCGCGCTTTGGCGAGTCGAGCGGCTATTCGCGCAACATGCTCTATCCCTACGCCTGGCGCTATCGCAACTACGTCATCGACAGCTTCAATGCCGACAAACCGTTCGATCGCTTCATCCAGGAACAGATCGCGGGCGACCTTCTGCCGGACGCGACCGACGAAACGCGCATCGGGACCGGCTTCCTCACCATCGGCGCCAAGACCTTCAATGAGGGCAACGAACTCCTCTTTCATCTTAACAGCGCCGATGACCAGATCGACGTGACCTGTCGCGCCTTCCTTGCCCTCACCGCGAATTGTTCGCGCTGCCACGATCATAAATACGATCCCATTCCGACAAAGGACTATTACGCGATGGCGGGGATCTTTCTCTCGAGCCGCAATCTCGCCGGATCCGAAACCAATGTTCGCAACGAGCATTCTGAAGCCTTTCCTCTCGGCGAAAACGGCTGGAAGCAATTGGACGACATCGCTGCCGCAAAAAAGAAAGCCGACAAAGAGCAAGCCTACTATATGGAGCTGGTGAAGATTCGGAATGATCTGCGCAAACCGCTCGTAGATCAGGGAATCGACTGGAAGAAAGCTCCGACGCCCGAATTGGCGGATGCTGAAGCCAAGGTTCAGGCGCAACAGGCCGTGGTGAAGGAAACGAAAGCGGCGATTCCCGATCCACCCGATTTTGCCATGGCCGTGGTCGAAGGACTGACCGAAGCGGAAGCTGAAGGGTTCGCCAAGAAACTGGAAGAAGAAAAAGCGCTGATCGCGGAATTGAAGAAAGCCAAAAAACCGGCGATCAACCCGACACCCAAACGGCCCACCATCCAGGATTCACCCGTCTATGACAAAGGGCTCTTCAACTCCCCGCTCGACCCGGTTACGCGCTCCGGACTCAGCCTGTTTGACTACGAAACTCCACCGATTGGTAAAACCGAAAGCGGCCGCAGGCAACTGGCCGACTGGGTTGTCGATTCCCGCAATCCGCTGACCGCCCGCGTTTTCGTCAATCGCGTTTGGCATCATCTCTTTGGCCGTGGCCTGGTCGAGACGGTGGACAATTTTGGCTTGCTCGGCAGCGCTCCCAGCCACCCGGAGTTGCTCGATGAGCTCGCGCTCGACTTCATGGAAAGCGGTTGGTCGGTTAAAGCGTTGATTCGTCGCCTCGTTTTGACTCGCACCTTCGCGCAAAGCTCAACCTACCATTCGCAATATGCCGCGACTGATCCTGACAACACCATGCTCTGGCGATTTGCCCCTCAACTTCTGGAAGGCGAAGTCATTCGCGACAGCATCCTTGCGGTCAGTGATCATCTCGATCGCGCTCGTCCCGACGGCTCCCAGGTTCTCGAGATCAGCAAGCAACAGGTTCTCGGTCGCCAGCGCGAGATTGGACGGCGCGACTACTACCAGAAAGACGTGGATTGGAACATTCCACATCGCAGCATTTATCTACCGATGGCGCGCGGCGTTCTCCCTGACATGCTGGCCACGTTCGACGCTCCCGATCCCAACCTGGTCGTCGGCGCCCGCAAACTGACCATCGTGCCGACTCAGGCCCTTTACCTCATGAACAGCGAGATGGTGTTGGAGCAATCAACCCTCACCGCCAAGCGCGTCATCGCGCATTCCCAAGACCGCCGAATCGACTTCGCCTACGAGCTGATTCTTGGTCGGTCGCCACTCGAATCCGAACGCCAAACTGCAGCGACCTTCCTGCAATCCAACGGTCACTCTGAGCAAACCTGGACGCGGCTCTGCCAGGCGTTGATGTGCTCGGGCGAGTTTCGAACAGTTTACTGAAGCCGGGTTTGTCGAAATTTCTCGCCGTCCGTCCCCGTGTAACAACTCAGGAATGAATCCCAAGGCCCCCAGGCTGAATCGCCGCGAAGCCCTCCGCCAAGCCGGATGCGGATTTGGTTCACTCGCGTTGGCTGGATTGATGCAGCAATCCGGGTTTGCAGCGGCTGCCAATCCGCTCACTGCGAAAGCTCCGCATGATTCGCCCCGCGCCAAAAATGTGATCTTTCTATTCATGCGCGGCGGGCCGTCCCAGGTCGACACCTTCGACTACAAGCCGGAATTGACCAAGCGCCATGAAGAGGACCTCGGCGGCGGTCGGCGTTATTATCAATCGCCCTGGAAGTTCAAGCGCTATGGCGAATGCGGACTCCCGGTTTCCGAACTTTTCGCCCACACCGCTCAACATGCGGACGATCTTTGTGTCATCAATTCGATGCACACGGACATCGGGAATCATCCGCAGGCGATTCTGCAGATGAACACGGGCAGCTTCCAGTTCGTGCGTCCATCCGTCGGTTCCTGGATCGTTCATGGATTGGGAACGGAGAATCAGAACCTACCCGGATTCCTCACCATCAATCCCGATTTTTCAGCGGGTGGCGCTCGCAAATACGGCTGCGCCTTTCTCCCCTCGGCGACGGCGGGAACCGCGATTGCCCCCTACGGCGGAGGCGACTCCTCGATTCTCCCGGCTCGGCTCAAAGACTTCCAGATTCCCCATACCGAGAACGCGGCTTACGATCGGCGGCAGCAACGCGAACAGCTCGATTTCCTGCAATCGCTGAATCGGCAACGCCTGGAACGCGATCAGGCCAACCCCAACCTTGAAGGCATTATCCAGTCCTTCGAAACGGCGTTTCGGATGCAGACGGATTTACCGGAATTGCTCGATACCGAGAACGAACCGGCCCACGTCCACAAACGCTACGGGATCAACGTCGAACCGACCGACAACTTTGGGCGCGCCTGCCTGATTGCGCGACGTGCGGTGGAATCCGGCGTTCGCTTTGTGCAATTGAATCTCGGTTTCTGGGATCAACACACCAAAATCGAGGAAGGCCATCCCAAGCTGGCAAGCCAATCGGATTTGCCAATCGCAGGTTTGCTCACCGATTTGAAGGAACGCGGCTTGTTCGACGAAACGCTCGTGGTTTGGACCGGTGAATTCGGTCGCCCGCCGATCTACAACAAGAACAACGGCCGCGATCACAACAACCTGGGATTCACCACCTGGCTCGCCGGTGGCGGCACCAAGGGCGGCCTCCGTTACGGCCAAACCGATGAGTTAGGCTACAAGGCCGTCGAGCAGAAGGTGCATCTCCACGACCTGCACGCCACCATGCTCCACACCCTCGGCCTCGATCACGAACGCCTCACGTTTCGCTACGGAGGACGTGATTTCCGGTTAACGGATGTTCATGGGCGGGTGGTGACGGATCTATTGGCCTAACAAGAAGTCGGCACCTTCTGTGCCAGCTTCACGGAATGGGGGATCGCGCCGTCGACGAAGCCGAGGCATTCGACGGCTCCGCTTGGCTTGCCGGGGAGGGCGATGACGAGGGCGGTTTCGACGATGGCGGCGAGGCTACGGGAGAGAATCCCGTTCGGCGTGATGTCGAAGGAGCGCATTCGCATCAATTCGCCGAACCCGGGGATCTCGACCCGCATGATGCCGCGAATCGCTTCCGGAGTGACGTCGCGTTCGGCGATTCCGGTTCCACCCGTCGTGAGAATGAGCCCACAACCTTGATCGCTAAAGGAGCGGATCGTCTGCTGGATCTTGGGAAGGTCGTCTGGCACGATCGCTTCGGCCAAAACCGACCAACCACGCTTCTCCGCTTCCGCTCGCAAGGCCGGGCCGCCGTGGTCTTCGTATTCGCCCGCGCTCGCGCGATCTGAAACGGTGATGATGCCGACTTGGATGCTGTTGCTCATGGCCGTTAATCGAGCGTTTCCTTGGTTTTTTGCAAGAGGCGCACCTCGCCGATTTCCATGGATTTGTCGATCGCCTTGCACATGTCGTATATCGTAAGCGCGGCGAGGTTCACCGCAGTGAGGGCTTCCATTTCGACGCCGGTTTGCGCCTTGGTGCGAGCGGTTCCGCGAATTTCGACACCGTCATCAACCAACTCGAATTCGACCTCGACGTGACTGAGCGGAAGCTGATGACAGAGCGGTATGAGCTGCCAGGTCTGCTTGGCGGCTTGAATCCCGGCAATCCGCGCCACGGCGAGCACGTTGCCTTTGGCGATGTGGTCGCTCTTGATGGCTTCGAGCGTTTCCGGGCGAAGGCGGATCTTTCCGGCGGCGATCGCTTCGCGCTTGGAAACGGCTTTGTCCGAGACGTCGACCATCGCCGCGGCGCCTTCTTCGTTGATGTGAGTCAGTTTGGCCATGTAAGGGCTAGGGTGCGTTGAAAAAATGGGACGGTCGCGCAAAAAGTCCTTAAACCTTGGAAAAATCGCTTCTCTTTTTTCAAACGCCCCCTCACAGGGAGCCAACGCGGCAGATTTCCAGCCCTCGCGAGAATCCAGATTTGGAATCTCTAGAAGATGTGGGATATTTACCAATCCGAATGAAAATCCTGGCAATCCTCCCTCTCGTCCTCGCAAGCCTCTTTCTCAGCAGTTGCTCGAGCCCTCAAACCCAAACCGGGCTCGCCAGTTGGTACAGTGTGAAGACGAATTACGGGCGGGAAACCGCCAGCGGAGAGCGGTTCCGGCAAATGGGAATGACCGCAGCGCACAAGACCCTGCCGTTCGATACGCGGGTGAAAGTCACCAATCTGAACAATGGGAAATCGGTGAAAGTGCGGATCAACGATCGCGGTCCCTATGTCGAAGGACGCATCATTGACCTGACGAAAGGAGCAAGTCGCCGGATCGGGATGACCAACGACGGCGTGGTTCCGGTGAAGATCGAGATTCTGAGGTAGGATCGCTACGGCGCAAAGTCCGCGATGTTCCATGTCTCACGCAGAGGCGCTGAGACGCAGAGATTTTTTTGGGAACGAATCCTGAATCTTCCGTTGCGAGCGTTGCGCCGTCGCGTGAAACCACGAAAGGCTCGCCACGGCGCAAAGTCCGCTACGTTCTATTTCTCACGCAGAGACGCAGAGATTTTTGGGGACGAATCCCAAGTCCTCCGTTGCGAGCGTTGCGCCGTCGCGTGAAACCACGAAAGGCTCGCTACGGCGCAAAGTCCGCTACGTTTCATTTCTCACGCAGAGGCGCTGAGACGCAGAGATTTTTGGGAACGAATCCTGATTCCTCCGTTGCGAGCGTTGCGCCGTCGCGTGAAAAAAACCGCGAATCAGAATTCCAACTCTTCGCCGTATACGAAGCGAGCGGCCTGCGCGACGTCTTTGTCACCGCGTCCCGAAAGGTTGGCGATGAGGATGTCGTCTTTGCTCATCGTCGGTGCGATTTTGGTGACGTAGGCCATGGCGTGCGCCGATTCCAAGGCCGGGATGATGCCTTCAATCGAACTGAGGTCCTGGAACGCTTGCAGTGCTTCATCGTCGGTCGCGTATTCGTAATCGATCCGGCCCTGTTCCTTGTAGAAGGCGTGTTCGGGACCGACGGCGGCGTAATCGAGACCGGCTGAAACGGAATGGGTCAGTTGAATCTGGCCATCGTCATCCGCCAAAAGCCACGTCTTCGAGCCTTGCAGGACCCCGAGCTTGCCGCCCTGGAACCGCGCGGCGTGCTCGCCGTTCTTGATGCCATGACCGCCGGCTTCAACGCCGATCATCTTGACCGATTCATCCTCCAGAAACGGGTGAAAGAGCCCAATCGCATTGCTTCCTCCGCCGACACACGCGACCAACAAATCGGGCAACCGCTCTTCGCGCTCGAGAATCTGGCGACGCGCTTCAATCCCGATCACGCGGTGAAAATCACGCACAATCATCGGGAACGGATGCGCGCCAAGGGCCGAGCCGAGAATGTAATGGGTATCGCGCGGATGAGCGACCCAATCGCGCAGCGCCTCGTTCACCGCCTCCTTCAGCGTCCGTTGACCGGCCGTGACCGCGCGAACTTCCGCGCCCAAAAACCGCATCCGGGCGACATTCAACGCCTGCCGCGCCATATCGACTTCGCCCATGTAAATGATGCACTCCATTCCGAACCGCGCACACACCGTCGCCGTCGCCACGCCGTGCTGGCCCGCGCCGGTTTCCGCAATGATCCGCTTCTTGCCCAATCGCTTGGCCAACAGCGCCTGGCCCAGCGCGTTGTTGATCTTGTGCGCACCGGTGTGGAGCAAATCCTCGCGCTTGAGATAAATCTTCGCGCCGCCGAGTTTCTCCGTCCAGCGCTCGGCAAAATAGAGCGGCGTCGGGCGACCGCAGTAGTTGTGGAGCAACCCATCCAACTCCGCCTGAAACGCAGGATCGTTCTTCGCGGCCTCGTATTCTTCCGTCAGCTCCTTGAACGCCGTCATCAGCGTTTCGGGAACAAAAACGCCCCCGTAGGTGCCAAAGTGGCCGTGGGAATCGGGAACGGTAGCGGGATCAATCATTGCGGTTGGCATGGGCGAGGAAACTAGAGAGCGTTTGTGAGAAGACTCATCGCCGCCCCGCGCCATCATTTCCAGTCGAAAAAATCACTCGCCGCGCGCCTCGCTTTCGTCTTCGAGCGCCCCCCTGTCTGCCAATCGATGCGCATCAACCCTATCAAGGGCTGAAAAATGCCGGTGCCATCAGATTCACCTCACTGTAATTCCTCTTGCAAACCGTAAAAATCCCGTTTTGCTAAAAAGCCTAACTAAAAATCCTAGAAATGAAACTTCGAAACGTTGGGTACACTGTTCTCTTAATCTCCACCGTGAGTCTGGTCTCCTGCCAAACTCATGATCCTTACACAAACTCCACCCGTTACATGGGTCCGGGCGAAACTATCGGACGCGGGTTCGACACCGCCAGCCGCAAGATGGGCAACGCAACCCGCAACGCCGGTTGGTTCACCAAAAGCAAAGCCTCAAACGTCGCCTCACACGCAGCCTACGGCGTCGACTCCGCCTTGCGCAATACCAGCACCGGCGTCGCCAACACCACCCGCGAAATTGGCCGCGGCCTCTTTGGCTCCTGGCGGGGAACCAACGCCGCTCCTTCCAACCTGACTCCGGTCTCCGGCGTTCAGAGCTTCCGGCGGCTGAGCCGCGACGACGCCTATTCCGCCGGCTACTCGCGAGGACGCTCTCACGCCTACAATCGACTCAACGCCGATCCCCAAGGCAATGCCCGGGCCTCGACCGCAACCTTTCAGCGATCCTACCAACGCGGCTATGTTCGCGGCTGGAACGACGCCGTCGCTGAAATGAACGCCGCGCTCTAACGAGGCAACCGCCATCCATTGAGGGTTGGGCTGTACCAACCGCGATTTCGCAACCACGTTGTTGTCGTTGATCGGCGCGGCTGCTCCGTTGGCGTCCCTAAGAGCCGGAGGCTCACCCAGAAAATCGCCGGTGGTGAAGCGCAGCGAAACCACCGGACGAATCGCGAAGACCAGTTGTGTCCCGGCTGGGACGCCAGAGGCCTTCTCGCGCACCTTCCGGCGCGCCATGTTCTCCGTCTCGAGTTCCCGGGGTTCCGCTGCGCTCCACCCCGCGCTACGATCGTTCGTCCCTCCGGGACTCGGGGAAACGGCGTCAGCTTTCGCCAATCCCAACGGGATTACTTGCGGACTCCTTATTTGGAGAGCGTTCCTGCGTTCAGTTTTGGCTCACCAGTTGATCAGCCCTTGATCGGAATCCAACCGTGTCCCTCAAACTCGGCGGGAAATTCCCCGGGATGAAACAGCTCGGCCAAAATCCGGGTGGATTCCAACAACCTTGGTCCGGGCCGATTGAAATAGGCGTTTCCGTCGGTGACGTAGGCGCGTTGGTTGCGAACGGCTTTGAGGTCACTCCAACCGGGGCGCTCCGTCAGGAGGTGGATCTCTTCAAGCGTTCGGCCAATGTCGAAACCACAGGGCGTGGTGATAATGAGATCGGGGTCGGCAGCAACGAGTTCGTCCCATGTCATCCAGGGCGAATGCTTGCCGGCAACGCCGAACAAGCTGCGGCCACCGGCGATTTCGACCAGTTCAGGAATCCAGTTTCCGGCGGCCATGAGAGGATCCATCCACTCGATGCAGGCCACGGTGGGACGTTCCTTCAGCTTCGATGAACGTTCGCGAATTTCGGCCAACCCGGTCTGCAACTCGGTGACGAGATCGCGGCCTCGCCCGGCTACACCCGCCGCGTCAGCCACACGCTGGATGTCGGTCCACACGTCGCTGAGTTCGTTTGGTTCCAGCGAGACGATGGCGGGTTGGGTGCCGAGCCAATCGCAAACGGCGGCTTCAACGTCTTTCAGATTCACCGCACAGACGTCACACTGCGTCTGCGTGATGATGATGGTGGGATCCAGTTCGATGAGAACATCGCGCCGCACTTCGTAGACCGAAAGCGCGTCCTTGAGCGCGGTTTTGACGCGATCGTCGATTTCGCGGCTGGTGCCGTTCACGTCGATGCGCGGCTTGGAGCAAACGGCGAGTTCAGAGACGTTTCCCGGAAAATCACATTCGTGGGAGACGCCGACCAACTCGTCGCGCAGGCCAAGGCGGCAGACGATTTCCGTAGAGCTGGCGATGAGCGAAACGATGCGGTTCATGCCTCGCGCACGACCCAGGCGTTGAGCGAATCACGCGACGTCGCGGTTCGGCGAATCCAGGCCCATGAGCCATAAAGGAGGCTTCCGTAGATGAGCGTGGAAGCCAATGATCTTCCGAAATAGGGAATCGCGTTCACATAGCACATTCCCAACCCTCCTGCGGTGAGGGGATAATGCATGGGCGGCTGGCTATGGAAAAACAGCCAAACCAGAAAGTTGGTGACGACAAAGAAGATCACTTCCGCCAGCAAACCTCCTCCCAACAAGACGGCCGGTCCCGACTGATGCCGCAAACGTCTCCCCAGCAGCAAACCGATGCCGAAACTGAGGTAAACGCCGGCCGAGATCCAGGAAAACGCGAACGCCGGGCCTTTGATTGCCAGAATCGCGAGGTCCGAGACCAGCATTCCACCAAAGGCAACCAGCCAGCCCGAACCGGCTCGCAAAAAGCGGCTTCCACCAAACAGGCAAAGCGCCATCACGGGAGAAAAGTTCCACGGGTAGGCGCCGAATTCCGGATCAATCTGCATTCCCAGGGCTTCCGCCAAATACGGCAGCAAGCGGACAAAGACGATGTAACCGGCAAAGGCAATCGCCATCCAAATGGGTAACCGAAGAAACGTGGGGTTGGAATTGGTTGTCATGACAAGAATCGGGAGATGAATTCGCAGACTGTGAACAAATCACGAATCGCCTCTTCTCCAAGTGCAAATTGCATCGGATTTTGATCGCGGAGCCCCCGGGCCCAATGGCCTTGCGTTCGTTTGAGATTCCCCTTACCGATGTATCCTTCAGTCCATTGCGCCCCAGTCGCGCGACTGACAATCTTCCCTGACCTATGAGCCCCAAAACCGCCCTCTCCATCGCCACCTTGTTGGGAATTTTTTCCAGCTTTTCTCTGACCATCAGCCATGCGCAACAGCGCCCCCCCGGCAATTCCCGATTTGCCGAGCTGGAGAAGCAGGCCATCGCGCAGCCGTTTGTCGGCGTTACGACCGATGGAACAGTGGAGAAGGGACTGTTCGAAATCCAGTCGACCGGCGTTTCGACGAGCGAACTGGTGGAAGCGACAACGGTCTTTCTGGCAGCCCTCACCGACGAACAACGCAAGAAGACGATGTTTCCGGTTGATGACAACGAATGGCGCCGTTGGGCGAATCAGCACAGTTTACCGAGGCAAGGCGTTAGCTTTGAGGAGATGAACGAGGAACAACGCGCGTTGGCCTTCAAGATGATCGGCGCCGGTCTCAGTGCCCGCGGGCTGAAGACGACGCAGGATATCATGAAGCTGAACCACACCATCGCGGAAATTTCCGGGCGTCACGGCGAATACGGCTACGGGCGCTGGGCCTACTTCATCACGGTGATGGGCGAACCTTCAGACACGGAACCGTGGGGCTGGCAGTTCGACGGGCATCATTGCATCATCAACTACTTTGTGTTGGCCGATCAGGTCGTGGTGACGCCGATCTTCCTGGGTTCCGAGCCGGTTTGGGCAGACGAAGGCGACTATGCCGGGACAATCGTCTTGCAGGAGGAACAAAATGCCGGATTGGCCCTGGCGCAGAGCCTGACCGACGCGCAGAAGGCCAAAGCCGTGCTCAATTCCGCGAAAGCCGGCACCAATTCCAACAGCGAAGCCTTTCACGACAACGTGGTGATCCCCTACGAGGGAATCCCGTTTTCCGAGTTGGACGACGCGCAGAAGAAGCAGTTTCTCCACCTGTGCGAATTGTGGATCGGCAACATCAAAGAAGGGCACGCCAAGGTGAAGATGTCCGAGATCCGCAAACATCTGGATCGAACCCGTTTTGCCTGGATTGGCGGGATGGACGACGATTCCGTGTTTTATTACCGGGTGCACAGTCCCGTGGTGTTGATCGAGTTCGACCACCAACGTCCCATCGCGCTGGACCGGTCGGGCCTCGCAACGCGCAATCACATTCACGCAACGGTGCGGACGCCGAATGGAAACGATTACGGCAAGGACCTCCTGCGACAGCATCTCTTGGACCATCCGCATTGATTTTGCGGAACCACTCGGCACAGAATCTACAATCCACCTTTTTCTTGGCGGAGTAGAATCTCAAAGGCCGGAGGTATCGGGTGAACTCCGCGCGTTTCAGAACCGCTCCCCAACTCGAGAGAAGCCGTTTGAGAAAACTCCAGGAAATTCATAAGACTCTTCCGGGAACGGCTGTCATTGGTGTCTCATGGCTGAAACCCCTCCAGCGCCCGAATCTCACGCCCCCGTTGTCAGGGGGGTGATCAACCCCGTAATTTTGAGGAGTTTCCGGAATGGGGCGGTCACATTGCGCGTTTTCAGATTCTGAGTTTTCGGCGACGCCATGCCCGGGATCGCGTCATGCTGAGTCGGCGGGCAGCCAAATTTTAAAAGCGAATCAAGTGGGAATTAACAACAATAGTAACAATAGAATGAAAGGTTTACATCACGTTGGATTGGCGGCTGTCGTTGTCGTCTTGGCCGGCTTTGCGGAGTCGAGAGCGGCAGAGGAAGGGAACGAAAAA
The DNA here is from genome assembly GCA_963977015.1 of uncultured bacterium. Classification (GTDB taxonomy): domain Bacteria; phylum Verrucomicrobiota; class Verrucomicrobiia; order Verrucomicrobiales; family DEV007; genus JBCDHN01. The sequence goes on from CAXBMO010000004.1 coordinate 57,426, forward strand.
CACCCCGAAGAGATCCCCGGCTTGTTGAGCTTCTGGGACTTTCAGGGAGAGGGCGAAGAGCGTCTCACCAGTCGCGGCAAGCACGCCTACAGGTTGAAGGAGATGCACGGGAAGATTGAGAACGCACCGGAGGGAGTGTTTGGGGATTCCGCGCTGGAAATCCAGCCGTTGCAATGGATGATGATCGAGCGGGAGGATTGTCCGGGGCTGAATCTGCACGGTGAGCAAGCGGTGACGATGGTGGCGTGGATCAAGCGAAGTCACAACGGCATCTGGCAGTACATCGCCGGAGTCTGGAACGAGCGCGATGCCAAGCGGCAGTATGCGTTGTTCACCTGCGGACACAAACAGACCGACTACGTGACCATGGATCGCAGCGATTGTCGCTACAGGGCGCACGGCTATGTTTCCGAGGTGGGTGGAGCAACCGAGGGAAAACCATACTGTTTTTCTTATGGCACCGGAAAGACGGTGTTGGAGAAGGAACGTTGGCACATGATCGCGTTTACCTACGATCAGAAGGCGATCCGGGTTTATGTCGATGGCAGGCTGGATGAGAACGGAAACAGCAATCCGTTTCTGTGGGACAAGCCGATTTTCGATGGCGGGGAGGAAGGCGCGGACTTCACCGTGGCGCAGCGTCCACTTCCGCAATGGCCCGGCTATCCCGATGAGGCGCCGACCCATTCCGAGGGATTTGCAGGGCTCCTGGGCGGGTTGGCGGTTTACGATCGGAGCCTGACGGACGAAGAAATTGCGGGGCTTTATCAGGCGACCATGGCTCAAGAACCGGTTCCAACCTGGGAACTGGGAACGTCGCCTCTCGATCCCGAGGGAATCACCGGGCAGATCGATGTCGTGGATGGCGTGGTCAAGCTGGACGGCAGCAACGCGTTTTCCATTCCGGCTTCGGCCCTTGGCGAGCAGAAGGACTACACCATCGAGTTCGAGGTCAAGCGACCGGCCGATGTCCAGTCCAGTGACAAGATCACCCTGCTTTCCAACACGGACGAAACCAATCAGACCGGGCTCGGCCTGAAATACTATCCGCCCTCCTACAACGCCTTCTGGCTGATGGTCAATGGGCACCGCACGGTGGAGTATCGCGGATTCCTCAATGACAAGGTCAACAAGGTCACGATCGTGGCGAAGGACGGCCAGTTGATGCTCTTCCGAAACAGCCTCCTCCTCGCCACCACCGCGGCGGTCGAGCCGAGCTCGCAGCCGCTGGTTTTCGGGAAAGCGAACGCGAAGTTCAGTGGTCCCTACGAGATCAGCAGTCTCAAGATCTATGACACAACGGTTTATCCGCCGAGCCACGATCCAAACGCCAAGCGGATGCGCTATTATGGCGGGGAGGGCTATTCCATGCAGCGGGTCGAGCTAACCAACCCGGACTTGCCGCGCATTCTCGTGATCGGCGACTCCATTTCGGGTGGCTATCGCGGATTCCTCACCGAGCGCTACCAGGACCAGGCAAACATCGACTACTGGCTGACCGGCTACCTCAGCGCCCAGGGCGACAATTCCCCGCTGGAGCGCGCCCTGACCGGCGTCCTCTCCAACGGCCCTTACGACGCCGTCACCTTCAACTTCGGACTGCACTGGTGGCCGCATGACGGGCGCTATTCCACGGATGAAAAGTATGTCGCAGAGATGACCAAAGTTGTCGCGTTAATGCAAAAAGTGGCTCCGGAGACGAAGTTCATCTGGAACCGGACCACGCCGTGGCGGACCACTCCCGAAGACGCCACCCCGACCCTGGAGACGCCCCAGAACGAGCGCATCATGCACGTCAATCAACTGGCCGACCGGATCATGAACGAGCACGGAATTCCCACCATCGATCTCTATTCGATCGCCGCGGCAAAGCTCGACACCATCACCCGCAGCTCAAAGGATTCCGTCCACTGGCCCCGCGACGTCTCCGCACTGTTTGCAACAGAAATGGCCGAGGAAATCGACCGGCAACTGCAAAAATAGGATGGGCCCCACCAAACCACGTTTCCCAATTTTCATGCGACACCTTCAAAGAATACTGACCGTCATTGCCGTCTCCCTGGCGTTTGGCTCGCCTCCTGCATCTGCCGTTGAAGGCCGCTATGTCTGTTTCGGGAACGGTCTTTCTCCCATCCTCGGGGTGGCCGAATTTGAAGTCTGGTCCGGCGACGTCAACGTGGTGGCGAATCGGGCCGAAGATTTCGAGCTGCTCTGCCTCACCGGTCGCGAACCGGAATCCAACGCGGCTCACCTTCGGAACATGGTGGACGGCAATAAAAACACGTTGGAACGCTGGCCTCGCACCCTGGAGCGGTCCGCGGACGGAATGGGTTACAAGGACGGAGCGCTCAGTCTTTGCGCCTTTGAAGTTGATCTGAAAACGTCGATCCCCATCGACCGAATCGAGTTTTATCGCAGCCGCTACATGCAGGATGACAAGCCCTTCAAACTGTTTCAGGATCTGGGTTGGCGCTATCTACTGGTGCTGGATGAGGAACGAAGGATTGTCGCCTGGAATACGTTCAACACTTATCCCGACGACTGGCGGGAACGAGAAGGTCACTGGACGTTTATTCCGGAACCCGCCGAAGGCGCGCCCGCGGGCAGGGTCGTCCCCCAAGGCAGCTTGAACTGGCTCAGTGAGGCCGAGTTCATCCGGGATTTTCTCGGCAAGCCCACCATCGATCTGAACGAGAATCTTTCCGGCGAGGATCGTGAACGACTCGAGCAGTTTGAACGCCGCAATGATCCCGAAGAGATCAACAAACTCGGTGAAACATTCTTCCGGATCGTCGATCTGGATCGACCGGGGATGAAGACGGTCAAGTCACTGGTTGCGGAGCGGCGCTACGCCGAAGCGTTCGAGGCCTTCAAGGCGCCGTTCTTCGAGACAGTCGGGGTGCTGAAAGACGTGCATGGCGATTTTGAGTACACCTGGATGAGCGATCCCAATTCCCGCTCGGGAATGCGGGCGCGGGATTTGATGAACCGGGTTTATGGCGACAAGGAGGATCTGACCGTGAAGCAATTCACGCCCGGGCTATTGCCTCCGGGGAGGCTCAAGTTCCCGTTCCAAATGCGTCCGCTCCTGCTTCAATACGCCTCCACGGGAAATGTGGAAGCGCTCCGCATGTGGGAGTCCATGACCGACGACTGGGCTCTGGGATATCAGGATGCCGCCGACAAGGATCCGAAAAAATTGCGCGATCTCTTTGTGCTCGATGGCGGAACCGTGATGGACAACCTGCTGGATCTGGTCAATGCAGCGTCGGACAACCCCGGTTTTGTGGCGGATGTTTCGGGCGCAACGTTGGCGCGCTTTCTGATGCCGATTCTGGAAGAGTTTCCGGTCGCGATCTGGAGGGTCTGTCGCACCGGCACCTTCAACCATACCTACAACGCCGTCCCCGCCGGCCTGTTGCTTTCCGAAGCGATCATGGATTTTCGCGCAGGCCAGCGGCTCAATCGCGAGATGCGCGAGGCCTTCCTGCGGCTGTTCACGTATAATATGTATCGCGACGGTTCGATGGTCGAAGTCGGCGACGAAGGCCACTACATGTCGGTCGTGGTGACGCCGGCAAACCTGTATGGCCTCTACAAGAAGCATGGCCGCCCCGACTGGTTTACTCCCGCGATCGAAACCTACTTTCTGGATCACTATCGGGCGAATGTCTTGTCGCACGCCAGAAACATTTCTCCAAGCGGGGCTCACGTTCGCTGGAGTGTGTCCGACAACTCGGTCGGTCCCGTCGAATTGGAGCTTGGGCTGCGCAACCTGGCTTACCGGAAGCCGTCCCGCGCTGATTACTATTCCGAATTGTGCAGGCCCGTCCTGACCGAGCCGGAGCCGCTGGCGATCATCGACACCGTCTACGGGCGGGGTCGGGAGCCGTTTGAAATCGAGCCCCGGGCGAGCGGTCAAAAGTCCCTGACTGACTTCTTCAACGAAAACACCGGAGACTACGCCGGTCCTCCAAAATACCGGTCGGATTGGATGCCCTACACCGGTCTGTGGTATTTTCGCGGTGGCTGGGATCACGAGGATCCGATGCTGCACCTGGTCCATCCCACGATGCCGAACTGCATGGGCGGGGCGGGTCTTTATCCCGTGACCAACACCTACGGACAGGGAGCCTTCAATACCACCAGCTATCGGTTTCACGACTACGCCAGTCCCCTCATGACCGGATTGGGAGTTTTGGTGGACGGTCTTCCTCCGTGTCCCGAGGAAGGGCGCGCCCCAAGCGGCAGCAAACAGGAAGTCTTCACTCAGGCAGCTGAGAAACCGCAGTTTTCCCGGTGGTACAGCGATTCGGAGCTCGACTTCGGCGAGGCGATCTATCGCGGCAACTACCGGAAAGTAGGGGCGGAATTCGACCACAAGCTCCGCAAACGAGTTGCCTATTCCAGCGAGGAACACGTCGATGGCGTCACCACGACCCGGCAAATTTTTCAGGTTCGCCCGGCGAGACTCTTCCTCCAGGTTGATCGGCTGCGTTACGCCTCGCCTGAGGAATTGCACACCCAAATGCTCAAGAACACCATGATCCTGATCGATCCCGATGAGGAGACCGAGGCCACGATTGATCAACTCAAAGTCGATCCCGAGGAACGCCGCATCGTGACGGAAAATCCCGGCAATGCCGGTGTCATGGTGAGCTTGTTTGGCCAACCGGAACTCGACATCGAGGTAAACGAGAGGGAGATCGGTCATCAGAGTTTCCGGAGATCGCCCACGATCACGCTGGGAGGTTATCGCAAAACCAAGGGGCGTGAAGTCAAGATTTCCTGGGAAGCACAAGGCGAAACCATTCTGGTGTCGCTGCTGCGTGGCCTGCGCCCTGACGAGTCGCCCATCGCAAAGACGGAGGACTTGTCCAATGACCAAGTTGCCGCCGTTCGAGCCACCATGAGCGATGGAGTCAACGTGACCTTGCTGGTGTCCCGCCACGAGTCGAGCGAACTGGAAGCCGGGCCGATCCGAATCAACGGCGAGGCGCTGCTCTTGGTGGAACAACCCGGCCATGGCATCAGCGGCCTGGTTCTTGGGGCCGAAACGATGTGGCTTGATGAAGAGACGCAGAAACTGAACTCACCGGATTTTCAATTCGACCTTGGGAATGGCCTGAGCCAAAAGGCGATCCGCCGCCCGATCGATCCCCCAACGATCGGGCCCGCAGAGACGACCTTTGCGGATTCAACCACGGTCACGATCAGCAGCGAAACGCCTGACGTTCAGATCGAATACATCGCGGAGACGATGGCCGATCAAGGCGTCAGCGACCAGATTGCCGGACCGCAGCGGAGCAGCGTGAATGCCGAAACCTGGCAGCCCTACGAAGGGCCGTTCCAGATCAAAGCAGACACCTTCATCCGGGCTCGCGCGCGACGAAACGGCGTCACGCAGATTCCGCAAGGCGCCGCCGGCATGGAAGTGAGCGCGATCAGCTACGGTTTTTTCAAGAAGCAGGCTCCGTTTCCCGCGATGGCGGAGGCGCCCGGCGAACTGTCACAAGGGTTGCGCTTTGATTATCTGGAAGACCGCTGGTTCGCCCTGTGGTCCTACGCCGATGTCCTGCCCGCGATCAAAACGGGAACGACAGACACCCTGCTGGACGTCAGCATGCGGGAGACCGAGCAAGAGTTCGGAGTTCGCTATCAAGGTTATCTGGAGATTCCCGAAGATGGCGTCTACACCTTCTTTGGGCCGGAAGAATACGTCAATAACCTCTGCGAACCCGGCTATGACCTGCGCGTCTATATCGACGGCCAGGAATGGGATCTGGGCCAGACGTGGCATGGGATCGGCCAATGGTCCGTGCCGCTCGAAAAAGGCCTGCATCGGTTCATGGTCACCTTTGCCGATGCCCGCGCCAAGGATCTGGAGAACCAGCGGATCGACCTCGCCTTCCACTATCCCTGGCCCGAGACGACCTGGCGTGGCGTCGCACCGATTCTGGAGATCTCCGGACCCGGGTTGGATCGTCAGGCTCTGCCGAATGAGTGGCTGAAACACTAACGCCAACCCCTCAGACTCCAACCAGTTCGCTGCACGCTTTGGTTCGCGGCATCGATGTGAAGGGATTTGTTTGACGCTCGTTCAACCTCAACTCCCCTCCCCGCCCGTGGCGCGATAGCCTTTTTCCGGAAACGCCTGGCTGTTCATCGCCTCGCCGATCCCGTCCCAGTCTTCCGCCGGGCGGACGAAGTTTGGTTCTTCGGTCAGCTCGGTGGCCTCGAAATCCGCGCGTCCCCCGCTGGCCGTTCTGCGAAATTTCTGCGCGGTGTTGGAAATCAGACAGTCGGTCAGGGTAATCGGCCCCTTGGCCCGGTCGTCGGTCATCGCCGCCACCTTCAGCGCGTGAAAGGTGCAGCGATTCGCGGTCACTGCCGGGCCATTGCTCCACAGCCCGGTCCCGGCCCAACCGGCAAAACAGTTTTCCAGCGAACCACCCGTCCAAATCCGGAAATTGCGCGAGTTGCGCAGAGCAACGCAGTCGATCAACTGCACTCCCGGGACTTTGAGGTCGAACCCGGCATCCTGATTGCGGATCGCGCGGCAACGCACGAATTTGACATCGGCGGTATTGCCCTCCACCACGAAGCCGTCGCCATTCTTGTAACGGCCCTTCTGCAGGGGCATGAGGTTGTTCGCCGCCAGGCAATTTTCGAAGACGAACGCCGTGTTGGGCGCGCCTCCGTTGTTGACGAAGAACCCAAACGGCAACAGCTCCGTTTTGGTTTCCCAATCGGCGTCGCCTTCCGAACAGTCGGCAACGCAATCTCGGACCGTGACGCGGTCGCAGCCTTCCTCAAAGCGAAAGGCGTGCTTGGTGTAGCGTTTCAAATCGCAGGCCTCCAACCGCAGATCATCGGCGTCTGAAACATAAAACCCGTGGCGAACGTAATCGACGTCCACGTCCTCGAAAACAACGTTCGAGCTGGCCGCCCCGCCGTCGCCTGCCGCCGAAATTCTGACGCCCGTCATGTAGCGGCGAAGGCGCAGCCCCTGGAAGATCACCTGCGAAACACCAGGCTCGATCCGAATGGCCGTCGCGCCCTTCGAGGGTTTGTCCTCTGACCAGGTTGATTCGAAAACCGGCAGGCCCTGACCGCGATCGACGCCGAGAATGCGCTTGGGACGTTGCTCCTCGCCGCCCTCGGAAATGGTCAGCCTCACATCGCGATAAACGCCGCCGCCGAGGTGCAGACTGTCGCCGGGTTGCAGCGTCTGGTTGACGATCTCCCCGATTTTCGCCGGTTTCAAAGCATGGTCCCAATCGCGACCGTCCCCGTCTCCGGCGCCTTCCGGCGTCATGAAATAATCCTTGGCCGAGACGGCCGCCGGGAAGGTCAGAAGGAGAAGCAGAGTGACAAGTTTCGACATCATCGCTGAGCCTGTCACAAGCGTGAAGATCGTTCAAGTACCAGTGCAACAGGGTGAACGCTCATTTTCCGCGTCCGGCCTCGAGCTTCGCCGCAAGCTCCCGGACGATCTCCGCGTAGGCGGGGTCGTCGGCCACGTTGACGTTTTCGCCCGGATCCGTTTCGTGATCGTAGAGCATGTGGCCGGCCACCCGATTCTTCGCCTTGGCGTAAACCGTGTAGCGATAGCGGTCGGTGCGGATGGTGTCGCCATGGCCAAACCGGCTGATTGCGGCGTCCTTCACCGACGCGTTTTCCGGCTGCTGCAAAATCGGAACGAGCGAAGTGCCCTGGAGATGATCCGGCTTCGGAATTCCCGCGAGGTCGCAGAGCGTCGGATAGACGTCGATGAATTCCGTCAACGCCGGCGTCGCCGCATTGTCGGCCAGCCCGCTGGATTTCGGCGCAGCGAAGAAGAGCGGAGCGCGGACCGAGGTCTCGAAGCAGCTATGCTTACACCACAGGGTATGCTCGCCCAGGTTCCAGCCGTGGTCGCCCCACAGAACCACGATGGTGTTCTCCCCGAGCTCCAATTCGTCGAACGCAGCCATGACCCGGCCAATGCAGGCGTCGGTGTAGCTCGTCGCCGCATAGTAGCCCCGGATCAATTCCCGCGCTTTCGCCTCCGGCAGAACGCCTTTCTTGGGAATGTCCGAATAGGCCCGCAGTTCGCCGGAATTGTGGACCGCTCCCGGCGGCGCGTTTTTCGGCGGGAAGTAGTTGTCCGGCATTTGGATCGAATCGGCCGGATACGGCTCGTAGTGGCGGCCCGGGGCGACGAAGGGCAGGTGCGGTTTGAAAAAGCCGACCGCGAGGAAAAACGGCTCGTCTTGGCCGGCCAGCTTATGCAGTTGGGCAATGGCCTGGTCCGCGGTTTTGCCGTCACCATAGAAATCGTCCGGAACCTCACCGCCGTTCTCCCAGGACGGCCCCCGCGAGCGGCCCTTGGCGTCCCTGACCCGGGCGGCGTTGGCTTCGTCCGTGGCGTAGGCCTGGGCCTGGGGCCGCCACGGCTTTTCCGACCAACCCTGAACGTTGTCGTCGGGGTGGTGAAAAATCTTGCCTAACGAAACGGTGTAATAGCTGTGATTCTTGAAATGGGTGTTCAGCGTGGTGACGCCCGGGGCGTCCTTGCTGGCCCGCGTCAGGTAACTCGTGAACCGGCTCGGGCTCGGCCGCAGCCCGCTCATCAGCGCGGCCCGCGAGGCTCCGCAGGTCGGCACCATGCAGTAGGCGCGCTCGAACCGGACCCCGCGCCGCATCAGCGCGTCGACGTTCGGAGTCAGCATCTGTTTCGCGCCGAAGCTGGCCAGTTCCGGCCGGAGATCGTCCACCGCGAGAAAAAGGACGTTGGGTTTCTCTGCTGCGGCGATGGCGGAGAGACCGGCGAGCAGGATGCCGGCCAGGATTCGGGATGGGGTCATGGCTGAGGGATTTTTTGGGTCGATGGACAGGAAAGACCCAGCATAGCCAGATTCATCCCTTCAGCCAGCGCCGGTTCACCGGGAAGGATCTGGCGTTGCGCATCTCCAGACAGCTCGCCGGTGGAAACCGCCGGAAACCCTGCCAGGAATCTTCGATGGCGGGGCGGACGCCCAGCCTAATTGAGTTTCGGAGATCCGGGGACGCCTTCGCTCATGAGCTGCTTGAGTTCATCCAGATGACTGGTGTAGACATCCCTGGGCAAGCAGCCGTGTTCTTTCATGATGCCATTTGCCATGCCGATGACTTCGCCCATCATGCCGGTGGTTCTCATCACCCGAACGGTCCCGAGCGCCACATGGGAGACGCTGATGTTTCTTCCCGCCATCATGAGATTCGCCACGTTGCGCGAATAAAAGCAGCGGTAGGGAATCGGATACGGAGTGATCTCGAGGAGGTGAGCCGTGGATTGGAACGCATCGCAGGCGCAGACGGGATCCTTGGGGTAATGCAGGTCAATGGTCCAGGTGGTGGTCACCGATGCATCCGGATAGGGTTTGGCTTCGACGATATCCTGCTGCCTCAGGATGAAGTCCCCCATGAGCCGGCGGGACTCCCGCTTGCCGCCGATGTAGGCAACCCAATTGAGTTTTCTCTTCCCGTAACTTTTCCGCCATTCCGGATCGGGATTGTTCTTGAGAACGCTCCAGTTCCCAAAGACCACCCGCAGGGCGTAGTCACGAATTTCCTCGATCTGAGTCGCATGATTCAAGCGGGCGCCGGTTTCCCAGTCCCAGTCGCCCCGGATGGATTGGACACAGGTTTCGTTGGTAAAACCAATCGCCCACGGGGTTGCAGGAAAGCCTGATTCTTCAGCCGCTTCCTGCGTATTCCATTGCACCGAGGTTCCCATGACCAATTCGTCCTCAACCGAGGGAGCCAGATCCTCACCCGTTTGGTCTTTCGACTCCCGACCGATCCTGAAATCCGCGTTCGCGAGAAATCCGATATTGCCGTCGCCGGTACAGTCGGCAAAGATCTTGCCCCTCACCCGGATCTTTTCGCCGGTGCGGGTATTGCGCCCCATTACCGCCGTGATTTGGTCGCCTCCCATTTCAACGCCATTGGCGCGAGTGTTGAGAAAAAGGGTAATGTTCTTTTCGGCGAGAACCAACTTGAGCTTTTTCTCGTCCCCATAGTTCGAAGCAGGGCCGGCATTGTGGGTCTTCTTTTCCGGATATTTCCCGATGATCTGCTTCACCTCCCGGCTTCGCTCGAGCTCCGGTCGTTTGTTGGCATCCCAAAGAGTCCAGTGCCCGACAGGATCCAGCTGATCGACGAGATTTCCGAGTTCAGGATAGGGCTTCTGCCGGATCAGGCCTGACAAGCCGACCCGGACCTCCGAGCTGTTGTTCCCCCCCAAAACGGGGCGGTCCTGGATGAAGGCGACCTTGCAGCCATATCGGGCGGAAGAAATGGCGGCGCAAATCCCTGCCATCCCTCCACCAACGACCACAAGGTCAAATTCTCCCTGGTCCTGCACTTCCGTCTGATGCGGCAAAAGTCGCTCTCGCAGGACTTCAATCTCCTTAAGAGAATCGCCGGGTCGCTGATCAACCTTATCGGTTACGAGAATCGCATCGCAACGGCCGTTGAAACCGGTGAGATCATGCAGGGCCAGCGTGTGTTCACCCGCGGCGAGATTGATGATTCCCCCATCCTGCCAGTGCCAATCTGCACCATGTTCGCCGAAGAGGGTTTCGAGAGGCTGGTTGTCGATTGCAAGATGGAAGATTCCCGGAGATCCCGTGGCTTTCATCGGCCCTTGGAATTGCTCACTCTTCCATTTCCCGACCCAGTCACGGGTGCGGACCCAAATCCGATGCTCGCCGCCTTTGCGGATGTGAATTTTGGTATGGGCATCCCTGACTTGTTCCCCGAGTCCATGCGCCATGAGATAGGGGGAACCCATTTGGTCCATCGATTGTTGATCGACGACCCAACCTCCGATTTCGGTGAAACTTTCGGCGTCGATCAGTTGCTCGTCTGCTCGGGCGGGCGCCAGAAGTGCGCAAATAATCCCGGTGAATCCAATGATTGTGTTCTTCATGGCCAAGTTGGCGGTTGGGAATCTCTCCTATCTTTCAAAGCCATGGTTCACGCCGCAGACAACCCGATCGGGTTGAATGGCATCCATCGAAAGAATGAATAGAAGTAAGAAAGGGAGGTGATTTCGTTCCAGCTTATTTATTGACATGACCACTGGAGTCAAGCTCGACTTTTGCAGGTTACACCCTGCATCTATCGAAGTTGCGCAGTGTGTTTCCAAGCATGATCTCGCCAGCAACCATCGAATGGCTCAAGGAAAGCAGGAACAGAATCAGAAGCCTCGGTGTCATTTTCCTTCAGAATTCGAATGAAATTGGAGCCCCTTGATCCCGACTTGTTTGAACATCCCGGTCATGTCGTGGCCGATGTTTGGGATCGCTTCAAAGTCGCTCGACACGCCAAGGTCTAACAAAAAGGCATGGAAAGCTTTTGCGCCTTCAAATCCCCGATCTTTTTCCCCAGAGACAATTCGCACCCTTGTTTGGCCAAGTTTCTCTACGTTTTCCCGGGCGATGGTCGCCACATGATCCGGCTTCAATTTCCCCTGAACACGGACTCCGCCAGGAGCGTAGGCGAGCACCGAGCTGAAGAGATTTGGATACGTAAACGCCAACGCCAGACAACCTCCACCTCCCATCGACATTCCTCCGATCCACCTGTGTTCGCGGCCGGCGATGGTTCGATAGGTGGCGTCAATGTGAGGAATCAGATCCTTGATGATCATGCTCTCGACTTTCATGTGTTGGGAATCCTTATAGCCCGAGTTCTTCATCGGATTCGGCCACACCAAGATCATGGGGAGAATGACCTCTTTCTCGATCGCAGGCGTGAGATGCTCAGCCCACCGCTCTTGCTGACTATTTTCGTCATTCCCGCTGCCACCCAGAAAGTATTGGACGGGATAACGCTCCGAGCCGGTGTGATACCCGGGAGGCAGATAGATCGTGAAGCCGACTTCTACGTTGTTGGATTTGCTGAGGAACGAATGGTGCTCAACCCCCTGTCGATAGCGGCTTTCGGGGAGTGGATTATTCCAATCGCAGATGACTTCAATGTCCCGCAGGGGGACATTCTCTGTTTCCTCACCCAGGATTGGAGAGCAACTCAGAAGGGCGATACCGAGTCCCCATCGGAAAAACCGTCTTTTTCTCGTGTTCATACTCGACTGACACTCCTGAGGAACGCTGGTTCTTCCTCTTAATCCTCTAAATGCGCAGTCAAAATTTTTAGTATCCCTGTTAGTTTTCGGATGATGCAGTAGGGTCGTCATGACCTTCGATGGGAAGGCGAGCCGGGTCTCTGTGAATGGAAAATTTGTCGCTGAAAAAGGCGATAATCCCTATCTGCTGAAAGGTGGGCTTTTCAAGGGTAAGACTGATTTCACGTTGGCGCGGTCGCGATTTCGCAACCGCGACCTTTCGTTGGAGTTCAATGACTCATGAGACCTGCCATTTTCGCAGCAAGCCTGTCGCTGTTTTTCACCTCGATTCTTTTGGCTCAGTCTCCTCAGAGACTCGCCGACTACCTGACACAAAATCCCGATGCCGACACCAATGGCGACGGAGTTCTTTCGATAGAGGAAGCGAAAGCTCACCGAGGCATGAAGCGCAACCCGACGACTGGAGACAACCTCGCGGCTCGAAGTGTCATTCCTGGCGCGAAAGTTTCCCTGACCGATTCCCCCATCGAGGAAGTCGCCCTTCGATCCGAAGACGGCGTCGATTTGAGTTTCGTATGGAGAAAACCGGCGGGAGATGGCCCCTTCCCTGCCATTATTTTTCTCCACGGCGGCGGAAATACGGCGTCCATGCAGGACCTTCGAACGAGCGTGAGATCGGAGCCTGTTCAGACTCGATTTCTGGAAAATGGCTACCTCATCGCCGCATCCACCCGGCGTCCCTTTTGGAAATCACGAGGCAAAGATCGCCCCTTCGGATTCGATGAAGCGGTTCAGGACACGAAATTGATTCTGGAAAAAATCCGCACCCTTCCTGAAGTCGATCCGAACAAAATTACACTTTACGGAGGCAGCGGCGGCGGGATCCTCGCAATCGGAACCGCAGCCGTTGACAACGAGGTCGCCGCCGTGATTGCTGGGGAACCGGCCACCGTGATTCCTCTCGATCCCCGGAGCAAAACCGGCGAAATCACCGGCTCGCGGGATTATGAAGCCTTGATGCAGGATCCCCTTCCTTTATACACCGCCGAAAGGCGCGAGGAAACACGCGCTTGGATGAACAAGATCGAATGTCCGGTTCTCATTCTGCAAGGGAAGCCCGTTCTTCTCTATAAAGTGAATTTCGAAATTCTGATTCCCGAAATGAAGGCTCTCGGAAAGGACATCTCCAGCATCACCTATCCGGGAATGGTCCACGGCTTTTACTGGGGAAAAACCAAAACCGGCGCGACTCTCGAAACCGTCGAAAAGGTAGTCGATGATTCGTTGCGATTTTTGGCACGATAGTTTTGGCTCCCAGCGGGATAACCTCGCTCTTATTTCAAAGGCGAGCTCCAGGCTTCCGGCTGATCCAATGCTCCGACGGCTTTCACCAGACAACGAATCTCGGTTCCCGCCTCCGCCTCACCCAAAGTGAAGTGGTTCCGAGGCCCCCAGGTGAGTGGATACCCATCCGAAAACCAGAAATAGCGAATATCGCGGATTCCCACCAAGTTGGGATCACAGGTAATGGTACTGCCAGCGGTATTGGTTCCCGAGAGGCTCGGTCTGCCGGTGAAGGGTTCGGGCACTTTGGCGATTTCATCGGAGCGTTGGAGGACTTCAATCCAATCCACCACGAAGTCCTGACGCTCTCCATCTTTCGGTTTTCCGTGACTGGCTTTCAGGGCGTAGTTGAATTGCAGGTCGATCCGCTCCAGGTAGATCGGAGCGGTGGGGCACCGGCAAACCTCGACCCACTGATCCCGGCCTTGCTCATCCACAATCGTCACGTTGATGTAGGTCATGTCCCGATCCATCACAAATTCCCAGGTGTGGAATTTCCCGTCCCAGAAATAGAGACCGCCGGGAATCTTGCTCTTCTCTTCTGTCAGTTCACCGCCGTAAACCTTGAAGCGATTGTAACTATTGGTGTTCCTCGCGAAAATATTGCTGTCGCCCTTGAAGTAGGGATAGTGATAGTGCGTGGATAGTCCGTTGAGCCATTTTCCGTTCTGCCCATCGAACTCAAAGTAGTCAATCTCGATGCGGTTGGAAGTTCGCCAGATGAGGTTTTCCGTTCCGTAAGACCAGAATGCGGGGAAGAGGCCGCGGGTCAGCTCTTTTTGTGGAATGTCAGGAAACATGCAGCGTATCCTAACAATCTTGGGGCCGTCCCAGGTATATCCGTGGCCGAGATCGTTGACGCTATATAAAGCACTCCCCCGCCAGCGCTTATTGCTCTGTTGAACTAATGAAACGATCTGCTTCTTATCTTCAGCATCGTGGGGATAGGCATTCGGTGAATCGCCGGGGGTGAGAACCTGGGCATCGCCTCCCACTGCGATGTTAAATCCCGGCCCCAACCAGAGATCGCCGGCTCCACTGGTGCTGGCCGCGGTGCGATTGGCGCGAAAGTCATCAAGAAATACCCGCTCAAACCCTTCAATTTCGACGCGGGGGCCACCTGCATTGACGCGGGTGACGCTTTTGTCTTTGGTCATTTGCCCCCAGGCATTCCATACTTTGTCGTTATGGTTGTAGCGATCCGGAAAGTCTTCCGCATCGAGAACGGGACGAACGGTTCTGTGGGGGTGATCCTCCGGCAAATTCTCCGCGAAACCCAGTCGATGAGCCGCCCAACCCGTCATTTTGCGAACCATGGCTTCGGAGGGTTCCGTCAGGCCAAAAACCAGGGAGTCGTAGGCCCATTCCATGTTTCCTCTATTGTTCTCATCCCCAAGATAAGAGAAACTATCTCGCAGCCACTCGCCTGAAAATCGGGGAAGTTGCTCGCTCGCGGTCGAGAGTGGCCTCCCATTGACAGAAGCAACCATCTGACCATAGCGAATTCCGCAAACCAAAACATTCCAAGTCTCTCCGTCAGCAACGATGTCTTTCGTCGTCATGAGTCGCTCATCGAGCCCGCCTTCATTGAGACCAACATATCGGATATTCAGGCCGCTCTCTTTGTGAAACCAAATTTTGGGTGACGAATAGTTGGATGACTTACCCCGGTTCAAGTCCAAAAGAATGGTCTGATCGCCGGCCCCGGAATTCCCATCGATTCGAAACGTGAAGAGACACCAACGATAATCCCAAGGGGCGTCGCGGCGCCCCGGCATTTTCAAAAACTGACCGGAATTCGCCGCGAAGGTGACGCCGTTACCCGGTTCCAAAAGGTTTGGCTGAACGCCTGCAGACTCTTGGGCCGCCTCGAGTCGAACGGTTCCTCTTGGGGAATGTTTCGCCACCGCACCGGGGGCGACGTCTTCTTGAAAGTAAGCGCTGGAAAGCCATTCCGGAAAGATATCCAACGCCCAGGGGATTTTCTGGTCACTGGCGAGGATGGTTTTCGGAACGAGAAGCGACAACGGTGGCCGGCCTACCGTTTGCTCGAGAATCGTGACCTTGCCGTCTCCGTTGGCATCGAACGAGACGTTTTTCTCGGATTGCGCCGCATCATCCGTAGGAGCCGTGTTGTCCGAAAAATCTTCCTGGTAGTCGGAGGATGCCTTGGAGATTGCGGCCGTGTTCTTATTCAGAACCGTTTGCAGGTCCGGGCACTCCTGGAGAAACACATCCAGCATGGCTTTGCGTTCCCCGTCGTCATAAAGGCCGTTTCCGTCGGCATCCAGCTCACTCAACAAGTGAAAGGATTGACCCGATTCATGATCGTCGTGATTCTTGCATCCCCACATCGCCACCGAGAGGCAGAAAACGAGAATCCGTCTGCTACGTTGCATCCTTGGTTGGTCTGCCCTTTTCATCGTTTTCATAGCGGAAACGGGCAGTATAGAAACGACTTCTCTCCGCGTCCATAGCGTTGTTCGAATATTGCGGCCCCAATCGAATGGCGTTGTCCTTTCGGGAGCATGCTCATCCCGTTGCAGACAATCTCGCGCCAACACGACACCGGCGTTTCGACTTTCGTCGAGGATTGACTCATTCGCGGTTGACGACGGTCCCGGTGAAATGAAGCATGCCGCGCAGACCTATGAGCAAACCGCAGCCCCATCTTCTCGCCCGTTGTCCCTTTACCAATTCTCTCTCCAATTACCTGGCACTGATCGGGCTGCTCGTTTGCGGCACCAGCGCTTTGGGGCGGGATTTCTACGTTGCGGCAGACGCGAAAGCAGGTGGCTCCGGCAGTGGCGAGGCACCGTTCCAGACACTGGAACAGGCTCGGGACGCGATTCGTGCGGCGCGGAAAGACGGATCGCTGAAGAGCGACGAGCCGGTCACGGTTCTGGTTGGGGCGGGGGTTTATCCGCTGGAAAAGTCCTTTGAACTTACGGCGGAAGACGGCGGCGAAGCCAAAGCCCCGGTCATCTATCGGGCGCAGGAACCGGGCACGGCACGGATTCGGGGCGGCGTCACACTCGACCCGGCGAATTTCCGGCCGCTCAAGGACGAAGCGGTTCTTTCCCGACTCGATGAGAACGTTCGCGGGAACATCCTCGTCTGCGACCTGTCTGCGGAGGTTCCGGGCGAGTTCAAGGCGTTCGGAAAATCCTATCGTGGAGTTCCGCCCGGACCCTGGCTTTACATCGACGGGGCGCCAATGACCCTGGCGCGTTGGCCGAATCTCGACGCGCCGAACGACGGCTGGGCCGGCTTTTCCGAGGTGATCGACAAGGGTCTTCCCGAGCCGGATTCTCCCGACCCGGCCCGCCAGAAACGTCGTCCTGGGTCCTTTGTCTTCGACGACCCGCGTCCGGCGCACTGGAACCTGGACGAAGGCGTCTGGCTCTTTGGTTACTGGACCCACGACTGGAGCGACGAGGTGATCCAAATCGCGTCTTACGACAAGGAGCAGAAGGTAATCGCCCTGGCCGCGCCGCATAGCTACGGCATCATGGGCGGAACCTGGGGCAGCGCCAAGCGCCGGTTCTTTGCCCTCAACGCGCTCGAGGAACTGGATGCGCCGGGGGAATGGTATCTCGATCGCCCGAACAAGCAGCTCTACTTTTACCCGGCCAAGCCGCTCGATGAATCCTCGATCGTGCTGACCACTTTGACTCAGCCGCTGGTGAAGGCGAGCGACACCAAATATCTGAAGTTCATCCAGCTCGCCTTCGAGTTCGGACATGGCGACGGGATGTCGCTCAAAGGCGTCGAAGAAGTCGAGATCGCCGGTTGCGAGGTGTCGAATTTCGCGGCCAACGGCATCACCATAAACGGGCATTACAACACGGTTCGCTCCTGCGACCTGTTCAACCTCGGAAAAACCGGCCTCACCATGTATGGCGGCGACCGCAAGACGCTGAAGCCGGCGGCGAATCTCGCGGAGAACAACCACATTCACCATTACGGAATTTTCAAGCGCACCTACGCGCCGGGGATCAGTGTCAGCGGCTGCGGGCAGACCGTGCGGCGCAACCTGATCCACGACGCCCCGCACAATGCCATCCTTTACAGCGGCAACGAGCACCTCTTCGAGCTGAACGAGATCCATCACGTGGTGATGGAGACCGGCGATTCCGGCGCGTTCTACACCGGGCGCGACTGGACCAGCCAGGGCAACGTGCTGCGTCACAACTACATTCACCATTTGGGCAGCTCCGACGCGAAACACACCAACACGATGGGCGTTTATCTGGACGACTGCGACTCGGGCGACACGATCGAGGGGAACATTTTTTACCGCGCGGGCCGGGCCATCATGATCGGCGGCGGTCGGGACAATCCGGTGCTGAACAACCTCGTCGTCGAATGCCCGATCGGCCTCCACTTCGACGCACGCGGGATGACCTGGAAACAGTGGAACAACCCGAGTTATTCCGGTTGGGATTTCGAAGGAAAAGCCAAAGCCGTCAACTACCAGAACCCGCCCTGGAGCGAGCGCTATCCGAGGTTGGCCGCGATCTTGGACGAGTCCCCGAAGGAACCGCTCAACAACCCGATTCGGCGCAACGTCTTCGTGAACTGCGCCCAGAAAGTCTGCAGTTTCGACGGCAACGTCACCAAGATGGTCGACGACAAGCTGGAAATCGCCGACAACCTCGCGGTGAACACGACCGGCAATCCCGAGGCCGGAGCCCTGACCAAGGGACTCAAGGGTTTCACCGACCTCTCCGGCACCGACGACGCTCCGGTCGATCTCGGCTTTGCCGATGCCTCCGCCGGAGATTTCACCCTGAAGGACGGCGCCCGGCTTCAGAAAGAGTTGCCCGGGTTCGAGCCGATTCCGTTTGAGGAGATCGGTCTGTTTCAGGACGATTACCGCAGCGAATAGACGAAAGCGCCGAACGCGCGTTCACTCTTCGGTCTTGGGAACGAGCTGAAAGGCATCGAGAATCACAAAACCATCGCCGCCGGTATTGCTGACGGTGATGGTCGATTCGCCAGCAGACAATTCCACCACGCCGATGGGCCGGAACAATTTTCCGGACGGAAGCGCCTTGGTTTGGTCCACAGTCAGGGTGGTTTGGTTGTCCCCGCTGACGACGACCACGGGAACCTTCGTCGCCCGCGTTTCATGGGCGGAGTAAGCCATGCGCACCTCATAACGGCCGGCCTCCGGCGCGGAAAACCGGAAGGTCGCCACGGATTTGCCATCGGCCCTGTGATCGTCATGCACGTAGCCGGAGCCGACGTGCGGCTTGAAATTGGTCGAGCGAAGCCACTGCCCTTTCAACGTCGCGGCAGCGTCGTCGAGCACGATCCCGCCCAGCGTTTTCGGATCCACGCCGCCCACTTCCTTCGGCTTGGGCGGAAGTGGAGGCAGTTCGGGCAACTCCAGCACCTGACCGGCCGCGAGCAACTGCGCGCGAAGCTTCGGATACGGCAATTCCTGCACAGCGACGTCGTCTCCGGCCGCCAACGCTGCGGCAATCCCGGCGCTCTGACCCAGGATCATCCACGTCGGTTCGACCCGGATCGAACTGATCGCCACATGAGTGCAGGACAACGCGACCGGCACGAGCAGGTTGTCGCATTCCTGTGGCTTTGGCAGGATCGAGCGGTAGGGCACCTGATAGGGATAGCCATGACGGCGTCCGCTCATCCGCACGGGAAAAATCGTGCCTTCGTTGACCACCGCACCGTCCGCCGTGGCAATGCGCTGACAATCGTGCGAATCGATCGGAAACGACGAAATCGCGATCGGATCCTCCTTTTCCGGCTCTTTGAGGATGTCTTTCTGGCTCACCACATAAATGCCCTGCATCCGCCGTCCCTCACGGACGTAAAGAGCGGGCGGAAAGTGATCGGTCTCGGCGAACTCATCCTTGCAAAGCCCGAGCCGCACAAATCTCCGGCGGATCGACTCGGGCACGGCGAGGTCGGTCGTCAGAAAGTGGTAGAACTCCAGCGTGTATTGCCGGTGCGCCTCCCAGATCGCGGCGCGACCTTCCGCGTCAGCCTCGCTCCAACCGTTGCAGGCACCAACCAAGCCTAACGAGAATTGTCCACCGATCGAATTGTTGCCGTCGAACTTATCGCCGGGCAGATCGTAGAGATCGAATCCCACACCGCTCCCTCCGTTCGCGAGATGCCGTCGCACCACCTCGAATCGCGCCGGGTCGTAGTTCGCCGGTTCAGGCATGGCGACGCGATTCTCAGGATCAGCGGTCAGGCAAAGCCGGAAGCTGTAGGTCATCACATTCGCGTCACCCTCAGCATCGGGACCGGCATCCGTTGTGGTGATCAGCGGCAGCGGCTTACCTTCGTCGTCAAGCCCAGAAATCGTCAACCGGCGCTTCGTGAACTGCTTTCCGGCGAGCGACTCGCCAAACTCCGCGCGGCCCTCCCGGCCGATCGTCCAACTCACGCCCGACGCGGCCATGAGGTCGCCTTCGTAAGTCGCATCGACGAAAACCCGCGCCGCAAACTCGCCCTGGCTTGTGATCAGCTTGACGATGCGCGCGCCGTCCTTCTGCGCGGATTCGAGAACCTGCCCGGTGAGAACCTGCACGCCAGCCTCGTCCAGCAACTGCCGGGTCACGCGCATCGCGACGTGCGGTTCGTAGGTCCACTTGGACTGATCCTTGACGCTGACGTCATACGGCAATCTGACGCCGCGCGACGCGTAGTCTTCCGCGATCCGGCGATGCCATTCATCGAACAGCCCCACTACGGTTGAGCGCACCGTCTGGTTCGAGTCGCTGAAGCTCAATCCTCCGGTGTTCACGCCGCCAATGTGGTCGGTCGGCTCCAGCAGAATCACCGACGCCCCCTCTCGTGCCGCCGCCACCGCCGCGCAGAATCCGCCCGGCGTCGCGCCGTAAACGATGACGTCGGCTTCAGTGGACTGTGCCTGGGAAAGACCGGGTAAAAAGCCAGCCAACGCCAGAATTGAGAACCATGTCAGGGGTTTTTGATTCAACATGGCGGAAGGCTAGCGGCGAATTCGAACGCGTGCAAACGCGCTTGCAACTCCGATGTCTCGCCACCTATTTCCGCGCAAAACGCGGACTTTCCACCACCGCCACCACCAAATCCCGGAGTCGATACCCCTGCTCCTTCGTCTTCGCCAAAATCTCGCGAATCGCAGGCCGGTCGGTGATTTCCAGATCCCGTCCCAGCGCGTGAACCAGCAGTTTTTCGAGCAGACAACGGGCAAAGGCGTCCTCGCGTTCCATCAGCGCGGCCTTGAATCCAATCATGTCGGGAAATTCCGTTCCGCCAAAGCGGCCGGAAGGATCGACCTTGGGATACGGATTGCCGACGGGGTAATGGCCACGCCATTTGCCGATGGGGTCGAACGATTCCAGGGCAAAGCCGGGTGGATCAATGTGGTTGTGGCAGGAGCTGCAGGCGGAGCTTTCGCGGTGTTTCTCCAATTGCTCGCGAATCGTTGTCGCGCCGCGAATATCCGGTTCAATGGCGGGAATATCGGGCGGAGGCGGTGACGGTGGCGTGCCGAGGATGTTCTCCAGAAGCCAGACTCCACGAATCACCGGCGACGTGTCGACGCCATTTGCGGTCAGGGTCAGCACGCTGGCATGGCCCAACACACCGCCTCTTCTCCGGTCGGTCAGCGGAATCCGGGCGAAACGCGTCGTCGGCGAATCGCCCACGCCGTCCTGGCGAAGATAGCGCGCGGGCAGGCCATCGACCTCCTGTTCGCCGATCTGCGCGAACTGTTCCGGCTTGATGCGGTAGAGCGCGGCCAGCTCTTTGTTGGCGAAGGTGTAGTCGGAATCCAGCAAATTGGCAATGGGACCGTTGGTCTCGATCAGGTGCCGGAAATAAACGCGCGTTTCCCGTCGCATCGCCGGTTCGAGCCGGTCGTCGTAGTAAACGCGAAAGCGATGCGGGTCCGGCGCCATCGAGCCCAGTTCATGGAGATGAAGCCAGCCGTCGAGGAACTCGTTCACGAACTCGTCGGAACGCGGGCTGGAAAGGAGCCGCTCGGCCTGCGCGCGCAGGTTGGCACGAAGTTCGCCGCCGGCGGCCAGCTCGAGGAGTGGTTCATCCGGCATCGACGCGGTCAGGAAGTAGGAAAGACGTGACGCCAGTTCATACTCGTTCAGCTCATCGCCTCGCTCCTCGCGATAAATGAAGGCCGGAGAGCAGAGCACCGCTTTGAGTGCTTCCTGAATCGCGGCTTGTTCCGTCATTCCACTTTTCCCGGCTTGCTCGGTCAATTTGAGAATCGACGTGAGTTCGCCCTCCTTGACCGGACGACGCCAGGCGCGTTCGGCAAACTCGTGCAGCACTTCTCCGGCGCGGGAAGCGTCATAGGCTTCGTCGCCGAACACAACCCGGTGGCTCGCGGGCGGCCAGGTTTCGTTGAGCGGCCCCTCCAATTCAATCTCGTGAAGCCGGACGCGGGGGCTTTCGCCGAAGTGAAACGAAATCCAGCCACCATACTTCTTCTGATCGGCCTCGAATTCCGCAAAGGCTTCGGGTGACAACGTATCCTTCGCCAATTCGTTGAAATAGGTGTTCATGCGGTAGTTCGAATTGGTGGGCCCGTTCGGGAACCCGAGCCGCGGAAACTGCCCCTTCTCCAGCCACATTCGGCATTCGAGCCAAACGCGTTCGTCGTCCGGCAAATCCCAGGTTGCGATGTGCTGTTGACTGGCCTGTTCGTGCGTCGCGGCGTAATCGCGGGCTTCCTTGTTTTGCGGATCGATACCTTGAAGCGACGCGGTCGAGAGCGAGAGCCGAACTGGCTCGCTTTCATCCCAAAGTGAGGGCCAGCGCTTGAACCGCTCCTGCTTCAGCGCGTGGCGAAACTTCGCCTCCGCCAAAATCCGGACACGATACCAACCATTCATCGGCACGCCGCTGTCGCTCACGTCGTCGAGCGGATGATACTTGCCGAAGGGAGCGCCTCCCGCCCCGATTCGCTGGCACAAATCCTGGTAGGGCTGCGGTTGACCCAATTTTCGAAAATAACCAACCGCCTGCGATATTTCCTGTCCCGTGGTGCGGTCGAACGGCGGTTTCATCTTCCAAACCTGCGTTTCCGGTTTGGGTTCGAAGTGAATCGCCCGATCGATCACCTCCTCCGCCGCTTCGAGATATTGGCGCAGCAGAAAACTCGACGTCACCAGCTTCTCTCCGTTCGTCGCAAAGCCGTGCGAGCGTTGGTCGCCCGGAAATTCAGCCGTCGGATCCTGGCCGGACTCCATCTGAAACAGATCGCGAATCGTGTTGCGATATTCGGTCCGGTTCAGACGACGCAACACGGCCTGGCTCGATTCCTTTGGCTTGCTGGAATGATAAGCCACGAGCCGCTCTTCGAGCTCAAGGATCGCCGCCTCGCGCTCTTCATCAGTCGGTTGCGCCTTGTCCGGCGGTGGCATGAAGCGGCTTTCGACCTGCTCCAGACAGTGCTCCCAGATTTTCGCGTTCGTTTCCGTGATTTCAAAATCGACCGTTTCCAGCGACAACCCGCCTTTTTCCGTCGCGTCGTCATGACAGTCGAGGCAACTGTTGGAAAGCAGGGCATCCAATCCGGAGCCAGCTTGAGCAGCGAACGCCGGAAGGGCCAGGAGAATCAGAATGGCTAGTCGTCTCATGCGAATTCCCCCAGAGTTCCCGTGCTTTGACCAAATCGCTCCGTCTCAACGCCGAACCGCTGTGCCATGGTCAGGTAGAGATTGGATAAGGGGATCCGGCGTGACTTCTCCGATGGCAACGCTGCGTGGGTAACGTGCTGGTGGCCACCACCGGCGAGCAAAATCGGCAGTTTCGAATTGGTGTGCGCGCTGCCGTCGCCCATTCCGCTGCCGAAGAGAATCTGGGTCGAATCGAGCAAGCCCAACGCATCGAGTTTGGCGACAAACTTTGCGACATGATCGAGTTGATACTTCTCGATCGCGCGCTGTCCCGCCATCAGGGTTGGATCCTTGCCGTGATGCGAATAGGCGTGATATCCCTTCGGATTGAGCCCAACCCCTTTCGCGTCAAAACCGCCGGGAACCTCGATCGTGGCGATGTGGGTCGAATTCGTTTCCAACGCGAGCGCGATCAAATCAAACAGAATCGGCAACTGCTCGGTCACGGTCCCGTCTTTCGGCTCGGTCAAATCGACTTCCGGACGCGGCCGGTGGACCCATTCCTTTTCCTGCTCGATCGCGACTTCCACTTCGCGGACCGAGGTGAGGTATTGATCCAGTTTCGCCTGGTCGCGCCTACTAAGCCGCTTCTGCATCGTGTTCGCCTGCTCCAACACCGCATCCAGAATCGAACCATGCCGGTCGTAGCGCTCACTTCGCGCGGTGGCAGCGGCTTCGGAGTCGCTGACGAACAGCAGTTTGAAGACCCGGCTCACCTTCTGAATCGCCGGAACCAACACGCCGGAGCGCGTCCATGAAAGTTCGCACGAGCCGCCCCGGTTGCTGCCGGCCGAGGTGTTGAGCACGGGGAACCGCGTCTTCCCGGCATTGGCCTCGGCGAGAAACTGATCCAGCGTGACATTCCCGTCCGGCATCACCGATGCTTCCTGGGTGCGGACGCCGGAGAGAAAGGCATGCGTCCCGGCATGACCGCCGCTGATTCCGTGGTCGAGGTTGGAAAACACGGTAAACTTGCCGCGAAGCTCTTCGAAGGCGGTCAGGTTTTCGGGCAACGCCGCCTCGAGCCCCGTCTCGCTCGGGAAAAAGGCATCGGCAATCATCCCGAAGGGGTTGGCGACGCAGACGAAACGCTGCGCCGTGGGTGGAGTCTCCGCCCGGGCGAACGTTTCGAGAAACGGCAGAGCCAGGCACGCGCCCGGCCCGCGAAGAAAATGGCGACGATTCATAGGCGGGCAAAAGAACCGGGGTCTTCAGTGTTCGCAAGCTGGAAGATGCCGGATTCGCTCCGAAAGCCGCGCAGATCTCCCATCGAATTCTCGATTCGCCGTTGCCAACATCTCGATTAGGTCCTAGATCGTTCGATCCATTAATCCCCCATGAACCCCACACCGCAACCACTCCGATCGCGCCATCTTCTTCTCATTCTGAAGCTGATCGCCATTTTCTTGATTCCTTCGGCCCTCCCGGCTGCGGAGGCACCGGCCAACCGCATTCTTTCCGATGTCGCCTACAAGACCGGCGATACCCTGACCGACTACGAAACGGAGCGATGCAAGCTCGATGTTTATCTGCCTGACAGCGGTGAAAACTGGCCCGTCCTCGTCTGGTTTCACGGCGGTGGGTTGAAGGCTGGCGACAAGCGCGGCACGCCGACGGACGGAGTGAAGCCCGAATTCATGGCCACGAGCCTCGCCAAGGCGGGCGTCGCCGTGGTCTGCCCAAACTACCGATTCAGCCCCACGGTCAAGTTTCCCGCTTATCTCGAAGACGCGGCCGCGAGTGTGGCTTGGGCAAAGCAGAATCTCGCCAAGCACGGCGCCGACGTCGAGCAACTGTTCATCGGTGGACATTCCGCGGGCGGATGGATCACGTTCATGCTCGGCCTCGACTCGGGTTACCTGGAAACGGCAGGCCTTTCCCTCGATGAAATCGCCGGGCTGATTCCGGTGAGTGGCCAGACGATCACCCACACCACCGTACGTGAAGAACGAGGATTCGGGCGCTACACCCTCGTCGCGGACGAAGCGGCCCCGGGTTTCCACGTTCGCAAGGACACCCCGCCGATGCTCGTCATCTACGCCGACAACGACATGCTCGCGCGCGCCGACGAGAACGAATTGTTGGTCGAGATGATGAAGGGCGCGGGCAACAAGGGCGTCCGGAGTTTGAAAGTCGCGGACCGCAATCACGGGACCATCGCGAGTAAAATCGCCGACGAGGATGATCCGGCGCGGAACGCGATTTTGGAGTTCATGAGCGTTGAGACTCCGAGCGCCAAGCGGACCGCCGCGCGGATTGACGCGGTGATGAAGACTCCGGGCGTGGTTGCGTTCTGGGATTTCGTGAAACGCGAGCAAGACGAACCGCGACGCTTCACCGCCCATGTTCCTCCGGGAGCCGCGACCGAATATCCCCTCGACGCCGGAAACTACATCAAGGATTTCTGGGGCGCGGGCCGCGAGGCGACCTATGCCGATTTTCCCCTGCTCGGGCGCGGTCCCTTTGGGGAAGCCATCCAAATCAAAAAAGAGAGGAACCCCAATTTTCGGCCTTTCCTCTTCATCCCGCGTTCGCGGCTGCATGACACGCCACTCGATATCAAGGGCGAGGGCAAATCCGTGACCGTGGTGGTGTGGGCGATTCGCGAGAGCGGAAATCACGCGCTCGCGGGCATTTGGCACGAGGGAACGGACCTGGTGCAGAAGGAAACCACCGGAATTCAAAAGGTGGAGCGCGGGCAACGCCAATACGCCCTGTTTGCGGGGCTCAACAAAACCGGCAGTGCCTGCGGGCACGTCTCGGAAAACGGGGCCAGCTCGTTTCTGAACAAGTATGCGCTGCACAAGTGCAATTCCGCCGCGCTCTCTCCCGCGGTTCCGGCCGATTCGCCGGCCGACGTGCTCGACGCCTCCTGGCAGTGCTTTGCGATGACTTTTGACAATGCGACGGACGAGCTGACCGGCTGGCTCAACGGTGTTTCCGGCGACCGTTGGCTGGAAAACCCGAAGAAGGACGGTTTGATCAAGTCTGCCTACAAGGCCTATCTGCAGGGCCACTATAACCGCCTGCCCGGCCTCCAGCCCGGCGAGGATCCGAACTTCCCGAAGGACCAGTATTACCTGCCGCCTGAAGACGAGCCGGTCGCGGTTGAGGTGCTTCGCGAAACGGCCGACGAGCGGGTTGAACGGCGCGACTATCGCTTTACCAAGATCGAGGTTACCCTGAAAAAGGACGCCGACGGCAAGTTTTCCGAAACGAGTCGCGACCTCGTGGCGCTGCGCCTCAATCCGTGGTGGTATCCGCACGGCATCTACACGCCGAAGGACGCCACAAGCGGAGGCCCGTTCACGATCGGCCGGGTCATCCACAGCTCCCGCTCGGTTGGGTTCACGGGCTGGATCGGAGGCGTCGCGGTATTCGACCGGGCGTTGACGGCGGAGGAGATGGGGAAACTGACGGCGCTCACCAAGTGAGCTTTGATGCTGAACAAGAGTTCCCCATGCCCCCCCTACTCACCCTGTCAATCGCTCTCCTGCTGACGTTGCAGGCGGGCCACACGGAAAACGCAGTGTCGCCGGAACAGGTGGCCGCATCGGTTGAGAAAGCACACGCCGTTCTCTGGGACAAGTTCATCGGAAATGATGGGCTGATTCACGATTACGTCGGCGAAATCCCCACTCCGGAGGACTGCAAGTTGGGGCGGCCAAATGCGCTCGGATGGTGGAGCCCGATCGAGAATGGGCCGATGTTTACCGGAACGTATCTTGCCGCCATCTGTGAGCGAGCCCGCCGGACGGAGGATCCTGCCGACCGCGAAAAGGCGACGCGCCTTGCCCAGGGATTGCTGAAGTGCGCGTCGGTTTCCGACGTGACGGGTTTCATTGCCCGCGGGATGGGAACGGACGGCAAGTGTCACTATCCGCTCGGCTCGCAGGACCAGTCGCATCCATGGTTTTACGGGCTTCACGCTTATGCCACGAGCGGCATTCCCAGCGATACGGAGCGAGAGCTTGTGGTGAACAAGATGAGGGAAGTCGCCGATGCACTCGAGGTCCTGGATTGGAAGTGCCCCTGTGACGGTGCCTTCAAGGGGCAATCCCGAGGCGATTTCAAGATGTTCCGGCATCACGGCGCGGTCATGTATCTATCGATCCTCAAAGCGATGCACGAGGTGACTGGCGACGACATTTGGCAGAAGCGTTACCACACGGCTATGCATGAGCGCTCTGAAAACGATGGCAAGACACGGCTGGAAATTTGCGCTGCGGGTTATCCGTATGACCGGGATCAAATCCCGAACATCGATCGCGGTCTCCTTTGGATCTACGTCAGTTCACAGGGAGCCTTGGCATGGCTGGCCGAAAGTGAGACGGACGAATCGATCAAGGCGCAATACCACGCGGGTCTTGTCATCAATGCCCGGGAAGTCATGGTCAAGGTGGAGGACTACAAAAGGTTTGATAACAACGACACCAAGGTATTTGGGCACGCCCGCTGGCAGGAGGCTTACCCGGATTGGTTTCCCCAGAAATCACAACATGACGCCGTGAAACTGGCTTCAACCGGCGACCGGGAAATCCTCGGCAACCGCAAGGGTTATGAGGCCGGGCTGATGCGGAATCCACTGGCTGCCGCCGCCCTGATTGCGTTTGCAGAATATGAAGACGGGCTTGATTCGGTGCGGGCGGCGATCGCCCACTATGACTATACCAAGCTGAATATGGCGGAGTTCTTTTTTGCCGAATGCGCCTATTACGCGCTGCAAGCCCCGAGGACGGGAACCGAAAACTAGAGGCAAACGAGTTCGGCGCGGAGGCGATCCGGACAGCCTGATCAGCGGCGCGATTCTCCCTTACGCCGCCGAAATCCGCTAGTTTCGGCCGCAATTGGGGCAAGGGATGCGGAGCTAAGGCTGGGAATTGGACTTAGGATCACGAAATGATGGCCGCATGAAACGCCAAAATCTGACTTTCCTGATTGGACTCGCCGGCGTTGCCCCCACGGAACGGCCGCGGGCCCGGCGCTGGGGGAAATGGTTCGAAGCGCCCATGCTCGTCCTGGCCATGTGGATGATCATCGAATGGTACTTGAGGGCCAAGGGCGTCTACCCCGAGAACTGGGCAATCCTCACCGACCGGGCCATCTGGCTGTTTTTCGTGACGGAAACGGTCGTGCTGAGTATCCTGGTGCGGAACACCCGCCACTATCTCAAGAGCAACTGGTTGAACCTCGGAATCATCGCCCTTGGGATTCCGCTTTTTTGGAACAACCAGCTTTACGTGGGGATTCTTCGGAGCCTGCGGATTCTTCTCATCTTCGGAATCCTGTTCGAGTTGTCCGGCACCATCCGCAAGATGCTGGCAAAGAACAACATCGGACTGACGTTATTCGTAAGCCTGATCATCATCGTCATGGCGGGAATCTGGATTGCCGCGATCGATCCAGCCATCGATACGCCCTGGGACGGGATCTGGTGGGCGTGGGTCACGGTGACCACGGTTGGTTACGGCGACCTTGTCCCGGATAGTCCGCAGGGCAGAATCTTTGGCGGAGTCCTGATGATTCTGGGCCTGGGCTTGTTCTCCCTGATCACGGCGAGCTTTTCCGCGTTCCTGATTTCCCGCGAGGAAGCGGAGATCATCGAAAAGGAGGAGGACATCATTGAGAAGCAGGAAGAGATCATCGCCAAGGAGAGGAGAGTGGCGTCCAAAGAAGGGCGAGTGATTGCCCAGCTCAACTCCATTGAGGACCGTCTCGGAGCTCTCGAGCGGAACCTTGATCAGCTGATCAATCACCTTTCGGAGTCAACGGCCACCAGCGACGAGAAGGCCGAATCCAAACCTGAAGAGGCTCCCAGCGAGATGGAATCGAAGTCGAACCGCAACGAGGAATGAAGCGGTTCGCCCCGGTGGAGCTGCCGTTCAGCGTGATAGCCCCCTCCTACGGGTACTATTGCCGATCTTTTTTCCGCAAAACTCGCCCCGATGACCGTTCCGTCTTGATCTAATCCAAGCAACCGCATTTGATTCTGTTATGGCCGACGCAATTACCGTACTCCTGCTCCTGATTGCCCTCGAATTGGTATTGGGTATCGACAACATTGTCATGATCACGATCGCGGTGGCTCGTCTGCCCGAAAAGGACCGACAGAAAGCCCGACTATTTGGTCTGGGGCTGGCTCTCGGTGCGCGAATTGTGATGCTCGGCCTTTTCTTTGTTCTGGCAAGCTTGCAGGAGCCGGTTTGGCGCCAATTTTCGATCAAGGACATGGTCCTCCTCGCCGGTGGCGGGTTTTTGATTTGGAAAGCCATTCGCGAGATGCACCTCACCGTTGAAGTGAGTGAGGATCACGAACACGGTGCCCACCGCCCTGCCGCAAGCTTTGCCGGAGCACTCAGCACGATTGTGCTGATGGATCTGGTCTTCTCGCTCGATTCCGTCATCACGGCGATCGGACTCACCGAAAATCTGGTGGTCATCGTGGTCGCCGTCGTTCTTTCCTTCATCGTGGTGCTCGCCTTCGCCAAGCCGATTGGCGAGTTCATCCTGGAGAATCCTTCCTTCAAGATCCTTGCCCTCTCCTTTCTCGTCACCATCGGCGTTGTTCTTTTTGCGGAAGGCATGCATCACCACATTCCCAAACCCTTCATTTACCTTCCGATGGGATTCGCGACCCTGGTTCAGATTCTCCAATGGAGAATGGAGCGCAATCGCAGCCGAAAAGTCCAGGCTGCCTCGTAAAACCCTCCGTCGGCAACAGGATTCGTCTGGTGTTGCCGACGCCAGAACCTGAATGAGGGGACTTTTGTTTCAGAATCCTTCTGAAATTCGTTGCATGCAAGAATCGGGCTCCCTAACGTCGACGGCGTGAAGTTGAGACGGAGGCGCCTTTCAAGTTTTCTCAGCACCGCAGGATCCAACATTTGGCTGGTTTGTGGTCTAATTCTAGGGTTTGCGGGGGCAGATCCGGCACTCTCCCAACAGGCCAACAATCAAGATGGCTTTTTTCGAAACCCGGTTCCCCCGAATGGACCGAGAGCCACGAAGTCGACAAAACGGCGGAAATTCCGAAAGCTGCGCAGAATCGCGACATCTATTATCTCTTGGCTGACCGTCAAGAGAACGCCGCGGCGCAAAGCAATTATCGCCACTATGCCTACCAGTTTCTCACCGAGAACGGAGTTCAAGACAACGCGCAGCTGACGCTGAATTTTGATCCATCCTATCAAACAATTACGCTTCATCAGCTGCGAGTTCATCGGCGCGGTAAGGTGATCGACAAACTAACGAAGCAGGAGATTCGGCTTCTGCAGCGTGAAGAAGGGCTCGAGCGGCAGCTCTACGACGGCACCATGTCGGCGATCGCCGTGATCGAAGATTTGCGGGTCGGTGATATTCTGGAATACGCCTACACGCGGGAGGGCAGAAACCCCGTTTTCGGTGAAAATTATTCTCACGTGGAAAGCCTTCGCTGGTCAGCCCCGCTTCACCAATCCCGATTTCGATTCGTCTGTGAGCGCAATCGTGATTTTCAGCTCAACACCTATGACTTCAAGAGCCCCAGCGATTTCCCTTGGAAGCCGATTGGCAAGTTGAAAGAACTCACCATCTACGAAGATGGGCTTGAGGCATTGTTGGGAGATGGCGAAGTCCCCTCCTATTACGACGAATGGCCTTGGATCGAGTTTTCGGATTACCAATCCTGGGAAGAAGTCGCGACGTGGGCAACCGGTCTCTATGATCTCGATCAGAAGATTCCCAATACCCTGAAGACTGAGATTCAAACCTTTTCGAAACTGGAATCGGAAGAGGAGCGCATTTTGGCCGCTCTTCGGTGGTGCCAGGATGAGATTCGATACCTTGGAATGTTCGAGGGGATTCATTCCCACCAGCCGTATCCCTTACAAACCATTCTTCGCCGGCGTTTTGGTGACTGCAAGGACAAGTCAATGGTCTTGACGACGATCCTTCGTGAACTTGGCTTTGACGCTCACCTTGCCTTGGTCGCCACCGGCAACCGTCACAAGGTCAAAGACTGGCTTCCAACTCCGGGTTCTTTCAACCACCTGGTCGTTCATCTCCGCTACCAAGATCGCGATATCTGGCTTGACCCAACTCGTTCCTTTCAAGGTGGACCGTTGGATGAAATCTATTTTCCAGCCTACGGCTATGGTTTGATCGTATCGCCGGATACCCAACATCTTACTCCGATCGAACCCTCTGGATATGACCGATCAAAGTTGGAAGTCATCGAAACGTTTAACGTGGAAGACTACCAAGGAAAGGCAACCCTCAGTGTCCTCTCCATCTATCGTGGCGGAGAGGCAGACCGCATGCGCTCCAATTTCACGTCCAAGAGCCTCGACCGCTGGCAGAAAGACTACCTCAACCACTATTCCAAAGATTTCCCTGAAATCTCAGCCGTCTCTCCACCCAGATTTGAAGACAACGAAACTGAAAACGTCGTCAAGGTCTGGGAGGAATACGAAATTCAGAATATCTGGATCCAAAATGATGATGGAGAAGATGGCTCCATGGAGATTGACTTCTATGCACGAATCATTGCAGCGGAACTCGAAACTCCTTCGACCCGAATTCGAAAATCGCCCTTTGCCATTTCACACCCCCGAAATGTCGTCCAGAAGATCATCCTGAACCTGCCCACCAAAGCCACTTTCAATAGCGCATTCACCGTGATCGAAAACCCTTCCTTCGAAATGAGTCTCAAGGAAGTCGCCAAAGAGAATGGATTCGAAGCCACCTTCTCCTATCGCTCTCTCAAAAACACCGTCGCAGCAGAGGATACACCTCAGTATCTCAAGGATCTGGAGGAGAGCAATAACCTGATGAGTTACTATGTGTGGGTGCCTAAAAATTACGCTTCCAAATCCATCGCCGAGATTCGATCTGAGTTGTCAGCGGGCGAAGAGGCATCGCCCTACGAATACAATTGGATCATCATCACCATTGCAGGGATGGGGCTGTTTGTGGGATTCATCGCGTGCCTTCTCATCTATTTTTGGGATCCAAAAGCACCCTCACTTCCCGAAAACCCCGACCCCAAGTTGGTTGGCCTGGGTGGATGGTTGGCGTTGATCACCCTTGGGGCACTCTTCCGCCCATTCGGGAGCGGTTTCTTGTTATACACCAGCGTCAAGGATTGGGACGCGCATACCTGGCAACAGGTCGGAGATCCAAGCAGTGACGTCTATCACGTCCTCTGGCAGCCGGGGGCAATTCTGGAAATCACTTCCTGTTCATTTTTCGTCGTTTACGAGTTTTTACTTCTCATTCTTCTCCTGGCACGACGAACCAGTTTCCCCAGGTTAATGGTCGTCTACTATATCCTGTGGATCACCTCCGCGTTTGGACTTCAGTTCATGTGGTCTCATATCGATGCGTTTGATGCCGAAATCCTGGCGGAATATAAATCCAACCAGATTCAGGCCCTTGCTGCCAGTATCATTTGGATTCCCTATTTCTTCGTTTCAAAGCGGGTTCGCTCAACCTTCGTGGTCCGTCGCTCCAAAGTTCCCGTTCCAGCACCACCTCCCGAGCTGCCTGCAATCGCTTAGATCGAGGGAGAAGGGTTGCATTTTTCGACAAGCGTTAAGCTTTGAGATCGTTTCTTGGTAGACATCAAGATGAGAAATGCCTTAGTAAGTTATTGTGGCAGGTTTTTGGGCATTTCTCTGATGCCGGATCAAAGATGATCACTGATCTGATCGATTCATTGATGCACTCAAGAGAGACGAAGACTTGCTCCCCTCAGCAACAGAAACCGTAAACGTCTTTCCACGAACTGAAGTACCAATGAACATCCTGATTTCGCGAAACAACGAGCAATTTGGGCCCTATTCCGTTGATGAAATTGAGCAACACCTTCAGTCAGGCGCGATTGCCAATGATGAACTCGCATGGCGAGAGGGCCTTGCGGAGTGGATGCCGCTTCACACAGTTCTGCCGCCAAAAGTCGAAACTCCCCAAGCTCCCGTCCCCAAACCACAAACTCCCATCGCAACCGAATCTGGAGTCGCTGCCGCAACTGCCTTTCAACACAACCCCTACAGCCCACCTCAAAGCGTCACCGGACAGAATGTTGCAGATGAGTATGAAACCTTTGAGTTTGCCGGGAAAGGTCAACGCCTGTTGAATTACTTCATCGATTACCTGGCGGTCATTGGCTGCGGATTCCTGCTGGGTATTTTCATCGCAATTGCGTTTGGTGACGAAGCTTTTGCCGTGATGGAAAGCATCCCGGAGTTTGTTCTGGGATTCATCATCTTTTCCATTTACTACATTGTCACTGAAGGAATCTGGAACCGGTCGCTGGGCAAGTTGATCACAGGAACGAAAGTGGTTCAGGAAGATGGGGGTCGCCCTACCTTCGCGCAAATCATCGGGAGGACTCTGTGTCGCTTCATTCCATTTGAAGCGCTGTCGTTTTTAGGAGAAGAGGGGTCGGGATGGCATGATTCCATGTCCAGCACACGAGTGATCAAAACGAGATAAAACGCGACCTGTCGTATGCCCGGTTGGTCGAGGCCGCCTCGCAGCTCCCTGGAACTACAGCCATTTTCGCTTTCGGAAATACGCAAACATGAGTCCGCCGAGCACTCCGAACAAAACCCACATCGTGGGGTAGGCCCATTTCCAGGAGAGTTCCGGCATGTGCTTGAAATTCATGCCGTAGACACCGGCGAGAAACGTCAGCGGGAGAAAGATGGTCGCGAAGCTGGTCAGCACCTTCATCACTTCATTCATGCGCTGACTGAGAACGGAAAGATGGAGTTCACGGAGTGAGATGATGGTATCACGCAAGACGTCGATCGACTCGTTCGCGTGTGTGGTGTGATCCTGAAGGTCGGACCAAAATATATCGGTGGAAGGATCTACGAGGTTCGATTTGATCCGCCTCATTGCGGTCGCAATTTCGCGCAAGGGGCGAACCACGCGGTGAAGATGATCGATCTGCCGCTTGGTGGCGTGGAGCCGGTCGCCAATTTCATCCGAGTCCTTCTCCTGAACCTCGTCCTCCAACCATTCCACTTCTTTGACCAAGGCATCCAGGGTCGCTCGGAAATGATCGGTTACGGCATCGAGAATTGCCCACACCAGGTAATCGGACCCGCGTTTGCGGAGATACCCTTTCCCCGAAAGCAAACGCTGCTCAATCGGCGCAAACAACTCCGAGGGTGCTTCCTGAAACGTGATCACCACCTGCCTTCCAAGGATCAATGAGAGGTGCCGTAGCTCAATGTGATCATTCGTGGCGACAAGCTCTTTCAAGGCAATGAAGACATAGTCGCCAAAGTCTTCCACCTTGAGACGGTGGTTCGTGTTGAGGACATCGTCCTGAACCAGTGGATGAATTCCGTAGTCGCTCAAGATTTTACCAATCGCCGTCGTATCATGAAGCCCACAAACCTGCAGCCAGGTTGGCGTGTCCGAGTGATCGAGACTGAGGCACTCGTCCAACGATGCGGAGGTCTTCTCGACAAGATCCGCCTCCGTGTAGTCGATAATGCGGAAAATCGGCTCCTCCATCCGCCGTTCTCCAACATGGATGAGCGTACCCGGCGTTGACGCTGCCGGTCGTTCGTCGCGCACCGTGGAGACACGCAAAAACCGCAGCGATGAGCGAATCGCTTTTTCTAACCCGTTCGCCATTACTTGGGAACTCGGATTGCTTTAACCGGCTCTTCTTGGATCGGGGAACTCGAAGAAGTTGATTTCGGCTTATAGGACTTCTTCACCTCGGGCATCTCCGATTCCAACTTCTCAATCCGCTTTGAATCGAGCGGATGCGTGCTGAGAAATGCCGGAGTTTTGCCCCCACCCTGCTGCTTTTTATAGGCATCGAATCGTTTCCACAGCTTGACCGCCTCCTCCGGATCGTATCCGGCCTTCGCCATGTAGATCGCCCCAAGCCGGTCCGCCTCCAATTCCTGTTCCCGAGAAAACTTCAACAAGCGCAGCGTCGCAGCCCCCTGAGTCACAGCTTGCGCAGTGCCGCCTTTCATTCCGCTCTTCTTTTCGAGGACTTTCCCTGCCGCTGCCCCAATCGCAGATCCCACGACCGCATTGCTGATCCGTTCGCCCGAATGCCTTGCTTTTACATGACCCAACTCATGACCAATGACCGCCGCGAGCTGCGCCTCGTTCTCGACAATTTTGAACAACCCGCTATGAACTCCAACTTTCCCTCCCGGCAAAGCGAAAGCGTTGGGTGAGGCATCCTCAAAGAGCACGAACTCCCACTCCGCATTCTCCACCTTGACGATGGGAAGCAATCGCGCCGCGACCCGTTGAGTCATCTCGAACTCCGGTCCATTCTGAATCGCTTTGTGCGAAGCTTTGTACTTGATGAATTCTTCCTTCCCCATTTTGGCTTCCTGCTCCGGCGAAAGCAGATTGATCGCCATCGCGCAGACCGGCAGCGTGGCAAGCATGAGAAGGGGAACGATTTTGGATTTCATGAGGGTGTATAAAGATAGATGCACGGGAATCACAAAAGCTTCACGACGAAAGATCTGCGGGTTCAAACTTTCCAGATGAGTGGGATACAGATCGTTGCCGTCAGCCAAAGCAAAAGGTTTAAGGGGAGGCCAATCTTGACGAAATCTCTGAAGGTATAGCCGCCTGGGCCGTAAACATAGGTGTTGGTTTGGTAACCAATGGGTGTGGCAAAACTGGCACTGGCACCAAACATCACCGCCACGAGAAACGCGCGAGGGTCGCTGCCCATTTTCTCGGCAACTTCAATCGATATTGGCGCAAGGAGAATTGCCACCGCATTGTTGCTGATGATTTCGGTAAGGACAGAGGCAAGCAGGTAGAGGCCGGACAACACCACCACCGCGCCGAATGGCTCGAGCCAATTGGTGAAAATGCCAGCCACCATCGCGGCCCCACCACTGCTTTCCAACGCCACTCCGATCCCCAGCATCCCGGCGATCAGGAAGAGGATTCGCCACTCGATCGCGGCATACGCCTCCGCGGGTTCAACACAACGCGTCACCAGGACCAAAATCGCGCCAGTCAACGCGAGAATAAAGGGATCAATTCCCGCGATACCGAGAACGATAAAGGCGGCCATGACGCCTACTGCAATCCAAGCTCGATCACGCCGGGGAGCCTGGCCCGGCGTTTCGCTCAGGTTGATGAAATCGCCCATTTCCAACAGCGCACCTGCAGAATCGTGCTCCGCCAAAATCAGCAGCACATCGCCAAACTGGAGGGGAAGATCCTCGAAATCTTCACGCAACTCATGTCCCTGCCGATGCATGGCGATGACCTGCACACCGTAATCCGTGAGAAACCCCGCCTCGCGAATCGTCGACCCCAGAAAGCGTGCGTTTGGCCCGACAATCGCCTCCGCCCAGAGTGCGTTGCGTTTCTCCAACAATTCCAATCCGGACTCATCCGCCAACTTCAATTCCCGGTCGAGAGACTTCACAGATGCGCCATCGGCTCGCAACAACACCCGATCTCCAACTTTCAGCGGCAGCTTCTCCAGATTCTCACGCATCGCCAATCCATGGCGCTTCACTTCCAGCGCCATGGCGCGACCGGAGCGCAATACCGGAGACTGATTGACCGGTTTTCCGATCAGTCGTGATCCCGGCGAAACGACGGTTTGGACGAGAAATTGACGCTTCAGCTCCGGGCGAAATATGGCCCGGGCGGAGGCGCGATCCGGAAGAAATTTTCTTCCCACAGTCAACAAGTATGCCATCCCGACCGCTGCAGTAATCAGTCCGAGAGGAGCAATCTCGAACATGGAAAACGCAGGCTGCCCCAATTTCCTCGCGGCACCATCCACCAACAAATTCGTCGATGTTCCAACAATGGAGATTGTTCCCCCCATAATCGCAGCAAACGAGAGTGGAATGAGCAAACGCGAGGCATTCACTCCGGAATCGCGGCAAAACCCCAGCACAACCGGCATCAGAATAACCACGATGGGCGTGTTGTTCACAAACGGGGAAACGCACAAGGGAATCGCCGTAATCAAGAGGAGCGCTCGCCACTCACTCTTGCCCGCCAACCGGCAAAAACGCGCTCCCAATTCCGCGATCACTCCGGTTCGTTCCAAAGCAGCACTCAGCACAAACATACATGCCACCGTTACCAAAGCAGGGTTTGCCAAGGCCCCGCTGATCTGACTGGGCGAAAGGATTCCCGTCACCAACAGAATCGCCATTCCCGACAACGCCGCCAATTCCGGTTCCAGCCACTCGCGCCAGAGCGCCAGCAACACCGCGAAAATCACGACAAAAACAAGGATCAGGGACATGGAAGACGGCCAAGTGCTTCAGCGACTCAACCTGACGAACCCTCAACGATCCGAACTTCGCGGGCAACTGGAATCATACATCCACGTTCGCTTTGGCAACGGGCACTCTCCTCATCAGAACCTTGATTGGTGTCCCCGCTCTTGATTTTCCGCTCCAGATGATCTCACAGCTCCTGAGAGCCATTGAAGCAAGCCTGGAGTCGATGTAAATCGATCGGGTTCAATTACGAGGCCGTGCCTACGATCATGAACCGGAATGCGGGGAATGCGAACCCCTCAACCTTCGGTCTGCTGGCGGCGACGCAATTCGTCGTCTTCCGTGGATATGACAGGAACAAAGGTCGCCCCTCCGCCTTCGCCCGCAATTTGGTTGGCCTCCATTTCAACAGAGATTGAACCTTGTGAGCGATCCACGTTGAACGGCCTTTCACCAAGCGGCGTGATGCCGTCAGCTCCAACAATTTGTCCCGTGCTGACTCCGCCGGTGCTGCCGGAACTGCCGCCTTGGTAAGATACCTTTCTTCCACGGATTCCATCTCCATCCAACAAGACGGGGTTTTCAACTTCCGGAAACGCCGGATTCAAAGCCGCATCTGGGTCGTTCAACACAAATTCGGATTGATCGAAAGATTCCGTGGACGGAATATTGAGCTCAAACGTCGGCCGAAAATTCGGAATTTCAGGAACCGTCGGAATAAAGACCGTGGTTGGAGTTGGTGAAGGAATGAACGGAACACTCGCAACGGACTTTCGAGGCAGTAACGGAATCGAGTCCTTCCCGCCCCTTCCTGGAGCTCCCGGCACTGAAACCGCTTCTCCGGAATAGAAAATCGTGTAACCAGATCCAACGAGATCGCCCACCGGCCCAAAACTGCCAAGCGGCCGTCCGTTGGCGTCACGGGTGAAGCCAAATTCCTGGGCAATGTTCTCATTGGATCCCAAAGTAGGAGTTGTGGGATGGAGATAAGAGCTGCCATTCAACAAGGTCCCTGAAGCGATCTGATTATTGTCGACCGTTCCCGGAGTTTCACCTGCTGGTAAACGGTCCGTCATGTAGATTCGCAACGCACCGCTGCTTCCAGACGTTATGACGCCGACGTTTCCGGAACCATCGCCAATGTCATCAATGATTGTCAGGTTGCCTTGCCCGTTGGATGCGGGATCCCGGCTAACGGCAACAAAGGTATTCCCATTGCTGATTGATTCGAGGCGAACACTGGGAGATTGGGCGTGACCAATCATCCCACCGGTCATATTTAAATCGTCTCCCGCCGCTACCGAAATATCACCACTTTGGTAACTCCGAATACCCGCTACGGGGTTATCCAGGAGATTATCGCCGTGGCCAATCTTGGCGTAGGCATCTTCTCCCGATCCATTGGTAAGATCGATCGACTCACCCACTCGGATATCGATGTCTCCAGACATGTTGATGTTCGGAAACGCGCTGGAATTGTTACCAGCTCCGCCATGACCAATTTGGGCGAAGGAACCTCGTGCGCCGGTCGTCGCGGCCTCATCAAGGCCAGTGGTCGTTGCCGTCACCCGAAAACGGCTAGTGTAATCGGCGGTACCGTCGTTGAACGTCGGGACCGAGGCAAATGTGCTGGTCTCATCATAGTTGTCGTAATCCAAGATATTGGTCAAGGTGCCCAAGTCCCCTGGGGCGGAGGGATCAATAATTCCGAATCCCACACTGCTGGTCCAGTTGGCTGCACCACCGTCGTTTCGCCCACTTGCACCGGCTCCGCCCCCGCCATTGGCAAAGATGAACTGAATATCGTGCCACCCATCACCATTGGTCCCCATCCCGAAATCAATGGTCCCAGCTTGAGCTCCAGTGTTCCCGTTGTCGGTTCCAAGGGAGCTGGTGGCATTGCTCCACGTATTGTTTACAATCAATTCATTGCCATCAACAATCACTCTCGCTCGGTCATCGATGTTCTCGGCAAAACCAAAAAATCCATCGGCATCGTAAAACTGCCCATGATAGACAATGGTTTCGTTATCCCCCAAGACCGCCCACGGCCCGGTTCCCGAAGCATCACCGGCCAACACATGGCTGACGAGCTCGGTTTGGAAGAGATTCGAAGCACTTGGGGTAAGCGTGTTGCTGTTTGAATAAATTTGCTGAAGAAGCCCCTCCCCGACCAACGACGATATGTCGTTGACGATTTCGTTCCCTCCCAGGATGAAAAGATTGCCGGCAGTGACCACCTCCACATCACCGCGCAAATTCAAAATCGGACTTGTATCCCGCGTGAGGACATCGCCGATCGCATTTCCCCCATGCCCGATCATCGCATGGTTACCTGACCCAACATTCCCCTGCATCGTAATGTCGCCGTCGGCCATTACAGTCACGTTCGATGCGGCCGAAGTGGTAAGCTCCACAGAAGTCCCTTGCGCAAAATGGCCAATTTGCGCGAAATTGCTTCGTCCCGTGGGACTGATGCCACCAAGGACATCAATGGTTCCTCCCGCATCAACCGTGATGGATCCATCAACATTGATGGGGGCTGAACTGGGAGACTCGCCAGCGCCATGGCCAATGGCTGCATAGGCAAACGTTCCGTCCCCGCCGGCAACAGTTACATTGGAAGCTGCCTCGACCGTGATACTGCCAACGGCGTCAAAACTCGTTCCTGCACCACCGTGTCCAATGGTGGCATAGCGTCGGGATTCACCGCCGCCTCCGCCATCATCTCCTCCACCGTTCAGAATAATACTCCCGTTGGTTGAGCGCACCACGATATCTGAGGGACTGGCACTGGTACCAAAGGACAGTCCCGAGACATTGGAAAGGGTGCCACCATGGCCGATCGATGCGTTGGAGTCGTGATTCACGCCACCTGTCAGGGTAATATCGTCCACTGCAGTCACCGTAATATTTCCGGTCACCGTTCCTCCTACGCTCGCATCATGAATGGAATGGCCAATCATGGCAAAGGTCCGTTCCCCATTGGTATTGTCGCCTAAAGCACCTCCTCCGATAAGGGAAATGCTCCCCGTGGAATTGACCACAATATCGCCGGAAAGGTTACTGTCATTGTATTGACCTCCGTGACCAATGATGGCGGGCCGACTGTTTTCCACTCCTCCCTGCACCGAAATAGTTCCGGAATTGATTTCAATTCTGCCACTGTGATCGCCATCCGAATTATAACCGCCATGGCCGATCTGCGTAATCGTGCCTGCTCCCCGATTGGCTCCGTCATTTGCGCCTCCGGAGTTCATTTCAATGCCACCCGAAGCGTTGATTGTTATCGCGCCTGAAAAGTTCCCCTGTGCGTCAAAACCTCCGTGTCCGACGCGCGCCCCCGAAGAATTTCCACTATCGAGACTGCTGATGGTCAGCAGCGACGTCGTCACATCAATCGCGCCGGAGTGATTGCCACTCGAATCGTCTCCCCCGTTACCAATTAGGGCAAAGGAGTGGTCGTTTCCACTTCCTCCCGTCACTTCGAGTCTCTGCTCTGCAACGACGGTGACGTCACCGACCATATTTCCATCAGAGTTAAAGCCGCCGAGACCAATCATGGCGAATGAGTCAGAAGCGGTCCCTCCACTAAGCAGAATCGTCTTGCCCGTAACCGTAGTGGGGCCGGTGTGATCTCCGTTCACGTCCCATCCGCCGTGTCCGATGTGAGCAAAGCCGTCATTGCCACGTCCGTTCAACTCCACATAGCCAGCATTGACAACAACCGCACCCGACGCGGTTCCGGTGATCTGCTGACCACCATGACCAATTTGAACGAAGTCTTGGTTGGATGTGCCTGCGTTCAGAAAAAGGGCTGAGGCATTCACATTAATATCTCCGGTCATGGTCGGAAAATTGACCAAGCGACCGCCATGCCCAATCAGCACATAGCCGTTTCCTCCTCCTCCGTTGGCCTGCAGAATTCCTTCGGCATTGAACGTAATATCGCCAGAAAGCGGAACTGCTGCCGCAGTGCCTGTCGCATCGGAAGTGTGGGCGCCGTGTCCAATCTGAATGTAACGCTCCCCGCTTCCCGTGGAAGTGAGAAACGAGCTCCCCAATAGTTCGATATTGATATCTCCGGTCACGGGGCTGGTTGTGGCGGCATCATAATGGGAGGTATTGAATCCAATGTGGACGTGCTCGTCAGTTTCATTGCCGACCCTTGCTATCAGATTCCGGGCAAAGAGGTTGGTCTCGCCACCGGCGCTGCCAATCTCGACCTGGAAGTAGAAATCATCCGGATTCAAATTGATGTCCCCGGCGTCACCGTAGGAGCCGTAGGTTCCCGCTCGAAGATCGGCTGCTGAGATGGCACCGGAAGGAGCAAGCGCATGGGAAGAGGTCTGGTCGACCACGTTGCTGGGATCTGCGTTGGCAACCAGGTTGGGACCGAACAGGGAAACGCCTCCTCCGTCCCATCCCGCCACGAGATTGATATTGCCGCTTCCATGATTGACAATCTGCGTCGCTCCGCGGTCGCTGGCATTAAAAGCGACGTTGATATCTTCGTGAGCAAAAAACGACAAGGAGTTGGAGTTGTTCCCGATGATTTGAACGTCCGATTCAATGTCAATCTTACCGACGCCACTGCCAACGCCCGAGGTGTGCACGACAACGTTTCCGGAATTCCACGCGGCAATCAGTGCATCGGCGTCAATCACGCCCGCCCCCAACCCGGGCTCCTGAGCAGATCCGGCAGCAGCATTTCCATCACCAACCGTTGAACCATCCGAGTTCACCTGCCCGATGGTAACATCAACCGGATCCAGCAGCAGGAAACCGTTCTCTCCCGTTCCTCCAGACAAATCCACGCTTCCTGAATAGGTCAGCGTTTCCAGTCCGGAAACTTCCACCACACCGCCATTGCCAACTCCGGCAACACTGGCAAAGCCCCGGAAATCCGTTTCTCCATCCGACCAGACTGCAATCTGGCCTCCGTTACCCGATTGGGTCGCATCTGCCCGAATCACGGCTCCGGCGGCAACATTGGTCTTCGATGAGTTTCGCAGACTCACAACCCGCCCCTGAAATCCGCCACCAATATTGATGTTTCCGCCTCCCGTTGCACCGCTCGCATCAACCACGGCCATGGGCCCCACATTCACTTCGTCACCGGTCACATTGACCGTTCCGCCAATCCCGCCATTCCCGGTCGCACTGACATTCCCGGCCACCGTCATTCCATCGACGGCATGAAGTTCCACCGTGCCCCCGGCAGCGCCTCCGTTGGCTTGGATGATCCCCGTCTGACCAATCAGCACATTCTGGCCCGACAAATCCACCAAGCCGCCATTTCCAACTCTACCATTGGCCAACAACAGACCATCCGCCTGGACCCTTCCATTGCTTTGCACTCCAATTGTCCCCCCTTCGACTTCGCCCTCAGCTCCCAACGTGCTGTTTGGGTAAAAAACAACCTCTCCCGCCGTCACCGCCACATTTCCTCCGTTTCCAACCTCACCTCTTGCCGTGACGCTTGCACCAGTCATCACTTCGACTCGCCCCACATCAGAGGCGACACCGACCTGAATTTGCCCACCTTCGGTTCCGTTTGCCATGACGCTTGCTCCGGTATCTACCCGCACCGAAGAAGCGGCCAATCCAACGGACCCTCCAATATTGCCGCTACCCGACGCATTCAAAATTCCGCCGACATGGATCTCCCCCATTCCCGCGTGAATTTCGATTCCGCCGCCGCTTCCATCCGCGTTGCGGGCCGAAATTTCTCCGGTATTCGAAACATTGCCATTGGCGGCACTCAGCACCACGCGGCCTCCATCCACACCTGCTCCGGAGACTCGAACCACACCCGTGTTATTGATCGCGAGAGCTCCGACGTTACCGTGAGCCTTCAACTCCGCCATCGCGGAACGAATCTCTCCCGTATTCGTGACTGAACCTTCTCCCGCGCTGACAAACACTCGTTCACTTCCCAACGCCTTGAGCAGAACCCGGTTCCCCGCAGCCAATCCAACGGTTCCGTCGACCGCACCAATCGCACCATGGTTGGCGACGCTTCTTCCCACCAGAAAGACATCACCACCAACGGCATTGATCGTGCCGAAGTTGACAGTATCTCCGAGTCCGCCCCCTGAAAGCTCGATATCCCCACCCGACATAAACGCCTCATTGCTGACATCCAAGGTCGAACCCACCAAACCAAACACATCGACGGTCGATCCAGCGCCAAACAACACGCCGTTCTGGTTGATCAGCCAGACATTTCCGTTTGCTCGAAGGGCACCATTGATCTGGGAAGGCGATCCGCCCGTTACCCGGTTGAGGATCGCGGCCTGCGTGCCGGGCTGAAAAAATTGGGTGAGTTCACCGCTATCGATCGAGAAGTTCTGCCACTCGATAATCGCCCGATCCGAAAACTGGTCGATGTTCAGCGTTCCACCAGTCGCCTCGTGAATCGTCACATCTCCCGTAATAACCTCACCTCCAAAGGGATTGGCATAAATTGGAACGGAAAAAAGAGGCATCGACACCACCAATATCGCACTGGTCAGGTGCTTGGCCCATCGAGGGAAATGGAGAGGTTTTGGTTTCAAAATGTTGGGTTTCAGAATTGCGGTTAATAGGTATTAGCCTGAACTGCCGAAGTGTGACTCGAATTCTCATTTCGCACTTCAGTCTTTTCAAG
This sequence comes from uncultured bacterium, assembly GCA_963977015.1. GTDB lineage: Bacteria > Verrucomicrobiota > Verrucomicrobiia > Verrucomicrobiales > DEV007 > JBCDHN01. Next base: position 101,442 of record CAXBMO010000004.1, read on the forward strand.
AAGTTCGATTACGGCATCCATCGGGGTGACCACCGAGTAGCCTGAATTTGCGACATCCTGATTCACGGATCGATTTTGAGAATCTATCCAGTTCTGAGCGACAGGAACGTATTGGCTAACGAGTCCCATCACCGAATAAAGCTCGTTTCCGGACTCATCTTCCGTTCTCCAGATCACCGGACCTCCACTGTTTCCCCCATCAACGCGGCAATCCAGGATGACGTTGGAGTATTCGGGATGGATTCCCGCGATAATTCCCTCTCGCAGCAAGGGAAACCTCTGGTCCAACTGGCTACCATCAGGTAAACCCACGGAATTCGGAAATCCACTGACATAGACCCGGGCTCCAAATCGCAGTCCTTCGAGCCGCGTCAAATTTTTCCAGTCGACCACCGTCAACCGCCCTCCTTCTCGAAGCGTCACCGACGGCAAATAGGTAATCGGACGCTGCTTCTCATTGCCATTGGCGATTCCAATTCGAAGAATCGCCGCATCCCAGGTTTCGTGAAACCGACATTCCCCCGCCTTGGACAAGGCCTGTAAATCAATCGTCAACTTACTCGGCTGAACTCCCCGCTCCTGCAGCCCAAAAGCCGACAACCGCATCGAAGGGGACCAGAATTTACCTTCCCGGTTCAGAACCACGTGCCTCGCGGTAACGAGGTAAACAGAATCCGAGTGCAAAACGAAAAAACCAGAGCCCTGACCGCCATCGAAATCCATCTGCACCAGCACCGGGTAGGCCACCGTTTCCGTAGGCAACCCCGCGTTGCTGGCCCCAGAAAAGCCGAGCATCAGGCACAAAAAAACCGCTGCTCTCGTCAGATTACCGATCATTGCGTTTCGTAGTTTATGTTCTCAGTAGCGACTGAAACTCAGTCCAACCTGTTTTGTTGCGATCCAAGTGAATGTTTCCCTGATTTGCGCCGAAAGGGCAATCAAATTCGGTCAACAAATCATCACCTTGCACACAGACACGACTGATACGGCAGCAATGTTACATCTTAAATTGATTTTAACCACCCTATGTAACCAAAAGGCGTAATCTTCACGCTCAGCTTGGCAGTTCCACGATGCACTCAATCTCGACACTGGCGCCGAGAGGAAGTGCCGCGACCTGAATGGTGGAGCGGGCGGGTTTGTGGCTGCCAAACGCGGCTTCGTAGAGGCCATTCACCGTGGCGAAGTTGCTAAGATCGGTGAGAAAAATGGTCGTTTTGGCGATATTCTCAAAACCTGCGTCAACTGTGGCAAGGAGGGCGCGGATATTGGTGATGACCTGCTGCGTCTCCGCCTCGATGCCGCCTTCGACGATTTTCATGGTCGCAGGATCAAGCGGGATTTGCCCGGAGCAGAAGAGGAGATTGCCAACGCGTGCGGCGTGGGAGTAGGGACCGACGGCAGCGGGAGCTTCAGGAGAATTGATGAGAGTCATGGCGACGAAAGAATCACGAAAGTCGCGAATGGCGAATGGTTTCCGCAGTGGAAAGCCGATAAATTGCCTCAATCACAGTCTCTGCTTGAGTCCGAATTGTCGCGATGAGAATCTCACCCCATGAACCCCGTCACCATCTGCTATTTCGCCGGGTTCCTGCTCCTGACGACTCCCCTCGCCTTCCCGGCAGACGAGCGACGACCCAATTTGGTGATTTTCCTGGCCGATGACCAGGGTTGGGGAGATCTAAGTACTCAAGGTAACACCAATCTGGCGACCCCCAACATCGATTCGTTGGCGAGAGATGGGGCGATTCTGGAAAACTTCTATGTTTGCGCGGTTTGCGCTCCAACCCGGGCTGAATTCCTGACCGGACGCTACCACTTCCGGACTGGAGTCAGCGGTGTGAGCGAGGGTACGGGGCGGTTGAATCCGGACGAAACCACGTTGGCAAACCTGTTCCGCGCGGCGGGCTATGCGACCGGTGCGTTTGGCAAATGGCACAATGGGACGCAATCCCCCTATCATCCGCTCGACCGTGGATTTGATGAGTTCTATGGATTCACGTCGGGGCATTGGGGGCACTACTTCAGCCCACCGCTGGATCACAACCGGACACAGGTGAAAGGCAACGGATATCTAACGGACGACCTCACAGATCACGCACTTCGCTTCATCGAGGAAAATCACGCCGCGCCCTTCCTGTGCTACGTCCCGTTCAACACGCCACATTCTCCCTTTTACGTCGATGACGATTTTTACGAAAAGTTCGAGAATCTTGATCCGGCGATGCGAAATCGTGATCCGGAAAAGGAGGACCTGCCAGCGACCCGCGCCGCGTTGGCGATGGTTGAGAACATCGATTGGAATGTCGGTCGCATCCTGGCCAAACTGGACGCGCTCGAATTGCGCGAAGAAACCATCGTCGTTTACTTTTCGGACAACGGACCCAACTCCTTCCGCTGGAACGGGGGCATGAAGGGAAAAAAGGGATCTGTCGATGAGGGAGGCCTCCGGTCACCGTTCCTCATCCGTTGGCCCGGCCAGATCGCGGCAGGGCAGACCATCACGGAGGTGGCGGGCGCCATTGATTTGCTGCCCACATTGACGGAGTTGGCCGGGGTGCCCGCGAAAACGGAGAAGCCGATCGACGGTCGCAGCTTTGCCGGATTGCTGCGGGGAGATTTCGACTTTGATTGGCCGGATCGCCAACTCTTCAGCATCTGGGGCAAGCGGAGAACCACGGTCCGCACCGCTCGGTTTCGGCTCGATGAAAAGGGCGCGTTGTTCGACATTGAGGCCGACCGGGGTCAGCACCGGAATGTTGCGGACCAGTATCCCGATATCGCGGCAAAGTTGCGCGAGGCCGCCGCTGAGCATCGCAGGGAAGCCGACCGCCAATTTGCCGCCAACGCAGATCGACCGTTTACGGTTGGCTACGCGGAGTCCACGACGTTGCCGGCTCGCGACGGAGTTCCCCACGGCACGATTCGCCGCAGCTCCAAAGCGCCGAACAATTCCTTCTTCAAAAACTGGACCCGCGAAGACGACTCGATCACCTGGGACATCGAGGTTGGAACGGCGGGCAACTACCGGGCAACCGTCTTCCAAACCTGTCCCGAGCCGAACGTCGGTTCCACGATTCGCCTGGCCTGGGGCCAATCCGCCACGGAAACAACCGTCCTCGAAGCCTTCGATCCGCCCTTGTGGGACAAATCCAAGGAACGCGTCGCCGAATCGCATTACTTCGTGAAAGACTTCAAACCGCTTGATTTGGGCATCCTCACCCTGGGCGAGGGACGCGATCTCCTGACGTTGACCGCTCCCAAGTTGGTCAACGGTCACGGAATTGACGTCTACTCGATCGTTCTCGACCGCATCGAAGACTGACCAGTTTCCTGATTATTTCAACGTCACCTGATAGACCTTCGGACCATCCGTTTCGCCATCGACTTGAGCGGTGAATTTTCCTAACCCGGTTGCTGGAAATTCCACTTCGCCAATCGCAGCCGAATCAACTCCCCGCGGCAGACTCACATCCTGCTCCCAACGGGCATCCCCAACCGACAGTCTCAGCTTCACCGTCGTCGCAGCAGGCACTTCTCCATTCAGTCGAACATGGACGGTGTAACTGCCTTTGCGCGCAAGATCGACCGTCCAATGGCCGCCAGTCCACCACCCTTGTGAGTCGGGCCCTTCGATGCGCTTGTCCTGAGGCGTTAAAACGACGGTTGGTTGTTTGTCCGACCCGATGACGATTGGCGTCATCCCGAAATTGGGGGAACGGGTATTGCAGACGTCGTCAAACCAAGCGTCGTATTCCGCTTTGAGCTGCGCCACCAGATCCGGTTTCTCGGCGGAGAGATCGTTCGTCTCGCCAATATCATCGCGCAGATTGTAGAGCTCAAAAACCGGTTCTCCCTCAAACTGATGAGAGCTGATTTTGCTGCGATGAAGCAACTTCCATTCACCCTGCGGATCGATCGCCGCAAAGTGATGATACCGCTGCGGCTCGTTTCCGCGATGCCATTGAAAAAAGAGATGCCGGTCTTCCCAGCCCAGTATCTTGGCCACCCCTTTTTCTGGAATCAATGGGCGCAAGCTCCGGCCGTCCAGCTTCACGTTTGCTGGCTGGGATACGCCGCAAAAGTCGAGAATGGTGGGCATCAGATCCATGTGCGCCGTGGTGAATTGGACGGACGATCCCGCTTCAATCACGCCGGGCCAGCGGACAAAACACACCGTGCGAATCCCGCCCTGATAAATCTGCCCTTTGGCTCCGCGAAACGGGCCCGCCGAGCCGCCCCCGGCTGGACCATTGTCGGTCAGGAAAATCACGATCGTGTTGTTCTCAATCTTCAGCTCCTCAAGCTTCTCATACAATCGCCCCATGTTGTCATCGATGTTCCTGATCATGGAATAGAACCCGGCACGGGTGGGCCGTTTATCGTTGGGCATCTTCGCCTGAAAATGCTCGAACAACTCGCGGGTCGGGGGCTCGTCGAACGGCCCATGCGGAGCGTTCGTCGCGATGTAGGTGAAGAAGGGCTTCCCGGCTTTCGCCTGCGTTTCAATGTACTTGGCCGCTTCGTCAAAAAAGATGTCGGTGCAGTATCCCTCATACCGAACCGGCTCACCATTGTGGAAAAGAATGGGATCGTGATACCGCTCACCTTCCGGTGGATTGGACGGCTGGCGCAACCCGCCGCCCTGATGCACAAGCGATTCCTGAAAGCCCTGATCGATCGATCGAATCGGATAATAATCGCCCAGATGCCACTTCCCAAAAATTCCCGTGGAATAACCCGATTCGCTGAGCACCTCAGCCAGGGTCACCTCGTCCGGCTCAATGTTCGCCCGGCCAAGGTACGTATCGATCGCCCTCGTCCGAAAGCCATAACGCCCCGTCATGAGATGCGCGCGGGTCGGGGTACAAACCGGGCTGACGTAAAACTCCTTCAGCCAAGCCCCTTCTTTGGCGAGACGATCCATATTCGGCGTCTCGACGATCGAGTTTCCCGTAATGCTGAGATCGCCATAGCCCTGATCATCCGTCATGATCAGGATCACGTTTGGAGTTGGCGCGGCAACAAGGGCCGTCACATGGCCCAACAACAAGGTCAGGACACCGACAAGGAAAACATGGGGGTTCATGGCCGCTACGTAACCGCAGAACCTCCGAGCGTCCACGCGAAAACCTTTGCGAGCCCTATTCGGCCGCGGCCTTCAGATAGCCCATCGCACCGAACCAGTCCGCCATCCGCAATGGCCATTCGCCGACTTTTTCCGAAATCTTTTTGATCCCGAAACCGTGACCTCCGTGCCCGTAAATGTGGAGCTCGCACTGGCGTCCCTTCCGGAACATCTCCAGGTAAAGCAGAGCGGCGCCTTCGACGAAACGTTTGTCTCCATGAGCGATGGCGATGAACGCAGGTGGCGTCTCCTCGGTGATGACAATCTCCGGTGAAAGGGCGTTGGATTCGGCTTCGTTCTTGAGATAGGCCGGGTAGATGGGAACGGCAAAGTCGGGAACGCAGCTATGGGCATCAAGCGTCGCGTCCGGAGTGAAGGTCCGCTTCTCCTGCGAGGTCATCGCCATGACCGTGAGGTGACCTCCGGCGGAAAATCCGAGCATGCCAACCCGTTGCGGATCGATCTTCCATTCTTCTGCCTTGCTGCGCACCAGAGAGATGGCGCGTTGCGCGTCCTGCAGGGGAGCATGGTGCTTGTCCAGGTTTTCCCGACGCGGAACGCGGTATTTCAGGAGAACCGCATTCACCCCAATCGAGTTGAGAAACTCGCACACATCCGTGCCCTCATGTTTCGACGCCAGAATGCCGTATCCACCTCCGGGAACCACCACAACGGCCGTGCCGGTATTCGAATCGGCCGGCGCTGGATAAAACTGAAGCGTGGGAACGCTGACATTGGAGATTCGGATGATGCCATCCCCATTTTTATCAGCCGCAGTTTCTTCCGGCAGGTCCACGTTTTCCTCACCGGGAACCTTCCCATCAGGCCAGAGTTCAATCGGTTCTTGAGGGGCGGCAAGGGCACTCGCGGTCGCAAACATCAGGACGAGGAAAAGGGTTTGTCTCATACTTGCCCTCTAGCGGTAGATTGGCGGTTGGTCTAGTGAAGGTTTTGAGTCAACGAACCGTGCAAGGGGAGCCTTCAGCACGCTTTGCTTAAAAACTTCAGAAATAATTAATGAAACCATAATTTTATCCTTGCACTGATTTAGTTCAGGATTATAGAAAATCTATAACACTGAGATAACCAAGGGATTCACACAAAGCCCTTTGCTTTCACAGGTTTACTCGAAAATTTCTTAGATATGCACGCACAATAGCGGGAGTCGCTGGCCTCAGGGCAACGGCTCCCGCTACTTTTTTGGGAACCCACGGAGCAACATTCACGTCCGCTCTCTAAGGTTTGGGACGCAATTCCGTTGAAGAGAATGGTTTCCCATGATTTTCTTCCTGCAACCTATGCGAATGCTCCCCCTGCTTTTATCGATTGGTTTGGCGACCTGCGCTCAAGCTCAAGAAAAGGAGGAAAACGCCGTGCCGAAAAAGCCAACGGTGGAGCAACTCTCAGACACCCAGTTTCGCTTGGGCACGATCGAATTTAACTCGGAAACGCGCGAAATCCGGTTTCCCGGCGTGTTGAACATGAACCGGGGAATCCTGGAATACGTCCTCGTTCACGTGAATGGCAAGGATCACGAGTCGTTGTTCACGACAGAGATCTCTCCAACGGACTTGAACGTCGTCCTGAAGCTACTGCGCTACAAGGATGGCGACGGGAAGCTGTTTCATGGGTTTTACCCACCTGGTGAATTGCCGGAGTTGGAGCCTCTGGGCGATGGCATCGACCTGTTCGCGACCTGGCCGGGCTCGATCGAGAACCCGGTTTATGAGCTGATTCGCGATGAACGCGGGGATTCGGCGATGAAACCTCTGCCCTGGATCTACAATGGGAGCGAAATCGTGAACGGTAGGTTCGAAGCCGAGTATGAAGGTTCGTTTTTCGCGATTTATCGTGACCCTCTCGCCTTGTTCAACACGCAACATCCCCGTGCGACCGATGACGAAAACTGGTTTCCGATCACAGCCAACATTCCAGCCATGGAAACCCCCATCACCATCATTTTGAAACCATCGGTGCACAAAGCTGTCCAAGAATAGAATCCCACCAACAACGTTGACCAAATCATGAAAACTCCCTTTTCACTGTTCCTCCTACTCGCTCTCGGCGTCACGGTTCTGAATGCCCAGGAAACAAAGCTCCACCACATCAAGGGTGACCTCTCGCTCAAGCTGGAGATTCAGCGCCATATCGACAAAGGGCTGAAGTATCTCGAGTCGCAGCAAAACGAGACCGGAAGCTGGGGCGATGAAACGTATCCCGCCCTCACCGCAATGCCGCTGTCCGCAATCATGGGCAATCCGGATCGCGACCCCACGCAGCCGATTTCTCCCGAGTTGGAGAAAGCCTATGCGTTCCTCCTTTCGAAGCAGAACCGCACCGGTGGCATTTTCGGCAAAGGGTTGGCGACCTACAATACCTCCCTCTCGCTGATGGCCCTGATTCACCTGGCTGATCGCCCCGAGGTCGAAGACTCCATTCGCAAAGCGCGCCGATTCCTTATCAATCAACAAGCCGATTTTGATGAACGCGGGGTCGCCGACAGCCCGATGGACGGCGGAATCGGATATGGCGGCACCTATCCCCACAGCGATTTGTCGAACACCCATTTGGCGATGGAGGCTCTCTACTACTCGCGCCAGGTCCTGGCCGATCGTCCGGGTGGCGTCGGTCGTCAGTTGGATTGGAATGCCGCGATCGACTTTGTTACGAAATGCCAAAACGTGGAACAAAATGCCGAGCCTTACGTTGCATTGACGGAAAAGAACAGAGGCGGTTTCGTCTACTTCCCGGGAGACAGTAAAGCGGGCGCGGAAAGCGAGGAGAAGGATGGAAAGATCGCGCTCCGCTCCTATGGAAGCATGAGCTATGCCGGCCTCCTGAGTTTTGTCTATGCAGAGATGAGCCCCACCGATCCGCGCGTTCAAGCGGTCGAAGAATGGTTGGCCAAAAACTACAGCATCGCGGAAAACCCGGGAATGGGCGCCCAGGGGCTCTACTACTACTATCATACCATGGCCAAGGCGCTGACCATCACCGGCAAAGGCGAATTGAAACTGAACGACGGCTCCAACGTCGACTGGAAAGAGCAACTCGCCCTGAAACTCTTCGATACTCATCAGCCCGATGGCTCCTGGATCAACGAAGGCTCGTCACGCTGGTGGGAAGACGACCCGATCCTCGTCACCAGCTACGCCCTGCTCGCGTTGGAACACATTTCACGCCAGCTTTGATTCAGCGACTTGCCCGCAGTCTCGAATTAGGCTACATCCGATCCATGAAAACCCCATTCCTCGTCACCCTCACGCTCCTCATTGGTCTGCTCTCGCTTCATGCCCAGGAAACCGATGCGGAAGGATTCACCGTCATTTTTGACGGCAAAGACCTTTCCCAGGTCAAGACGGAAGGGAACTGGATCATTCAGGACGACGGCTCACTTCATCTCGAGCCTCGTCCCGGCGAAAAGGGTTGGAGCCGTTACGGATCCTACATTTGGCTCAAAGAGGACTACGCCGACTTCGTCTTCGATTTCGAATTCAAATACGGAAAGGGCGGCAACTCAGGCCTCTATTTTCGCTGCGGAGATGATGTCGACCCCACCAAATCCGGGTTTGAAGTCCAGATTCTGGATTCCTACGGCGAAGAGAAAGAGTTAGGCCACCACGACATGGCGGGAGTCATCAAAACCGCCGGCCCGCTCAAGAACATGTCGAAGCCCGCGGGAGAATGGAACCGCATGATCGTGACGATGAAGGGCGACCAACTCCACGTCGTCCTCAACGGCGAAGTCGTGCAGGACATCAATCTCGCCGAAAAGAAGCCCGCCGACAAAAACCTCGCGCCCAGCGGAAAAATCTGCATCCAGGATCACGGTCAACCATTCACGGTCCGGAACCTGAAAGTGAAGCGGCTCTAGAAGGCGAGCTCCTCTGCGAGCTTCCCCCAAATACGCCGCACCATCTGCATTGATCCAGGCAAAGGGTTCCGGCCAGGCTGCCACACCCACCCATTCGCAACTGCCCGGCCCTTCCCCCTCCGTTCCCTCCTGTTGAACGGTTGGAACACGAAGGAAGGGATTCAGTAGTGAGGTGGATCCTGCCACTGCGCCGACGGCTTGGCAACTCCGCGATCTTGGGGAAGCCCATGCACATGGGTTTCTCCAATCCGAACGAACGTCCTTGAAAAGCGAATCTCTTCAGCTTACCTCGCTTGGTTTTGCCGAAGACCTTCGGTTCCTTTCATCATGCGACTCTTGCTCATAGAAGATGACGACGACTTGGGCGAAGCCATTGCGGAGGCCTTGAAGTCCGAGGGGTATCAGGTGCAATGGGAACGCCACGGAGGAGAAGGGCTCTTCCGGGCGCTGGAATGGGACTGGGATGCGGTAGTCCTGGATTGGTTGTTGCCCGGTGAGGACGGCATGGCCGTTTTGCGCCAGCTCCGTCAGGCCAAGTCGACTCCGGTCCTGATGTTGACAGCGCTGAATACGGTTCAGCATCGGCTCGAAGGCTTCGACAACGGTGCGGACGACTATCTTGGAAAACCTTTCGACCTCAGTGAGCTGCTCGCCCGGGTGCGGGCGCTGCTGCGCCGTGCTTACCGCCTGGACGGCGACGTGATCCGCTGTGGGGAACTGGAGCTTCAGACATCCGGCGGTCGCGTCTTTCGGGGCTCGCGGGAAATCCGCCTTTCGGGGGCGGAGTATCGAACCCTGGAACACCTCATGCTGCGGAAGGGGCGCGTGGTTTCGCGTCACCGGCTGGAGGAGTTGCTGGACGACGACCTGGGAGACGTGTTGGCGAACACCCTCGACGTTCACATGCATCGCCTGCGATCCAAGATTGGCGCCGACGTGATTCAGACCCGGCGTGGACTGGGCTACCTGGTAGGCGATGATGCGTAAGTTCCTGGCGAAGCACGATGCCCCCACCGGCACGCCCTTCCTGAGGCTTGCCCTCCGTCGCTACTTTCTGGGAGAGTCGATTTTCCGGCTTCTGATCGCCTTGCCGGCGTTCTTTGGCGGCTACCCGTTGACGGCCATCGCCGGATTGGCTGGCGGCGTCGTCTCCGGGTTGCTCTATCTCAGTTCCTTTTATCTGCGGAGACACCTGCTGATTCTGGGATTCGGCTACAACTGGGCCGTGTTCATGTTGGCCTTTGTGTATCTGTTTGGCTGGGCGGCGGGCTTTCAGGAATACGTGAGCTGCCTGGTGTTTGCCGTCTTCCTGTTCGATCACCTCCCCCTGAGACGCCGGATTTTCATGGCGCTCTTTCCCCTGGTTGCGATGGTCGCGTTGCAGCCGTTCCTAGCTGAGGTGGATCCCGTGTATGAGCTGCCCGGCTCGACACTGACCCGGATCAACCTGGCGAACACCCTCGTTAGCCTCCTGGTGGACCTCGCCATTCTTGTCCACTTCGCCCACCGTATCGTTTCCCAGCGAGAGCGGCTCGCGGCGCAGGCGGAGGCGCGGGGGCAATTGATCGCAGAGTTGAGTCATGAATTAAAAACGCCGTTGGCCGCCATGCTGACCCGAACCCAGTTGGAGTTGAAGGACGACGCTCCCGATTCGCGGCAGAGAAGCGCGCTGAAGATGGTGGAGCGCAATGCCCGGGGCGCGGCCCAGCTCGTGGAGCGGATGCTCGATTTCCACGCGCTCGAGGCCGATCAAACCCGGGACGAGACGATCCCGAGTGTCCCGGCGGCGTTGATCCGTGAATGCTGGGAGATGCACGAACCGTTGGCTGCTGCCAAGGGGGTGAGCTTGAAGATGACTGATCCCGATGAACGACCTTGGCAGATCGATCCTCACTTGCTGCGAATCGCCCTCAACAACCTGCTGAGCAACGCGATTCACCACAGTCCGGAAGGCGGCACCGTCACGGTGACGTGCCTGACGGCTGGCGAAGGCGATTTGTCCAAACAGGGAACCATCTCGGTGCGCGACGAGGGCGAGGGCATTCCGGAAGAGGCTCTATCCCGGTTGTTCGACGCCTTTTACCGGGGCGACCGCAGCCGTTCGCGAAAGGAAAACCGCCACGGGCTGGGCCTGAGCATCGCGCAACGGGCCGTCGAGCGGATGGGCGGCCGCATCGAGGTCCAGTCAACGCCGGGCGAAGGAGCGGAGTTTTTTATCCACTTGTAAGGTAGTTGTAAGGTTGGGGTGCGAGGGGTTGGCAGTTAATCCACACGCCACATTCAATCTCGACCTCAACTCCCAGTGAACTCCACCAATTCCGTTGTCCATTCTTCCGCAAAACCGATCCGGCCGAACCCCGCACCCAGCTGCCCTACCGGAGCACTCTCGAGCTCAACGAACCGATCCACCGACAAGCGGCGAAGTCGTTCCACCTCCTCCGTGCCCAAAGCGCTCGGAGGGCTGGCCCTGGCCGCGCCGACACTGGCGGTTTTGGGGCTGCCATCGACCGGCCGGGCCCAGAGCACGGTGACGGTCGTTCGACAGACCGGCCCGGGATCCACCAACGGTTTCGTCAATCTCATTTCGGGGGCTATTGCGGCGAGCGGAAATGCCCGGGTTACGCCCATTTTACCAGCGGGTAGTTCGCTCAGTATTTTTGCCAGTGCCAAGCTGTTCGGCCCGGCGTCCGTCACCCTTGCCTCCACCTCCAGACGACTGCGGATCGGGACCTACGCAATCTATCTCAGTTCTTCCCATCGAAGCTCGCCCTTCAATGTGTCTACTTCTGGCGGTGGGCAAGCCTCTGGAATATTTCGCACTACCCTTGATGGGGACCTTGCCTCTTACAACATCACCGCCACGGCGAAGATTCTCAACTTCACGTTCACCGCCCCGGGGACGCCCTCGAGCGGAAGCAACGCAGACGGATCAACGACGGTCGTTCCGGCCCGAACCAATCAGGGTTCTCCGGCCGTTGTCATCGTTCCTGCGCCTGAGCCTGATCCGGACCCCATCACCATTATCGATGTCGGCGCGCAACTTTCGGCCAAAACCACCGGCGAGGCGGTGATCAATACCGTTAACGGAGGCTCGCGGGCGCATTTCCGCGGCTTTTCCAAGAACGTCTCCTCCCATCTCAACGGGTTGACCGGGTTTGGCGCGCCGGGCAATGACAACGCCTACCATCGGGCCAATCTCCAGCTCAACTCCCGAATCGCCGGGGCGGCACGCCGCTGGGAACGGGCCGCGCGAATGACCGCCGGGGTTATTTCCGAGCCGATCAGCGTGGAGACCTTCGTGCCGAAGTGGGAACTCTACACCATGGGCGCCTTCAACCGCCAGGATCAGGACCGGATCGGACAGGATCCCGGTTACACGAGCGATGCCTGGACCGGGACGATCGGGATCGAGCGCCGTCTCGGCCGGCGTTTCCTGATCGGCTTCGCCACCACCCTGGGCCGCAACACGGTCGAATCCGGCGGCAATTCCGGCAGCGCGGACCTCGATGCCATCGTTCTGGATGGCTACGCGCTCTATTCCCGCAAACATTTCTGGACGAGTCTGCGCTACGGCTACGGGATGATGGACATCGACGTGACCCGCAACGCCTTCCCCGGAGTGACCCCGCGGGCCGCGACCGACAGCGCCAACAGCGTGATCAGTTGGGGCGCCGGGCTGAACCTGCCGCTCAACCTCTTCGGCATGGAGTTTCTTCACGGGCCGAATCTGGGCCTGGATTACACCACCGGCAGCATCGACGGCTACACCGAACGCGGCGGCGGGGCCTTCAACCTGATCGTGAACGAGCACGCCTATGCCAGCCTGCTCAGCGACGTGGGCTGGAGTATCGCCAAGCAGCATCATTTGGGCAAGCTGGGCCGCGGCTTTCTCCAACTGCGCGCTGGCTGGAATCACGAACATCTCCTGGACGAGAGCAACACCGAATACCAGTTCGAAACCAGCCCGATTACGACCTTCGATCCGGCGACCGGCAGCGTGACCGAAGGCCCGGCAGTGTTCGGCGCGGGGCACAATCCCACCCCGCAAAACGATTACATGTCCCTCGGCCTGCACCTGATGCAGTTGCTGGGCGAGCAGGAGCGCTGGATCTTGCAGTCGGGGTATCAGACGCAACTCTTCCGGAGCGATTTCACCGAGCACTACGGTTATTTGCGGCTGGGGCTTCAGTTTTGATGGACGCCAAAAAAGTACTTCTCATCGGCTGGGACGCCGCCGATTGGCGAGTGATCCATCCTCTCGTCGATCAGGGCAAAATGCCCGCAATGGAGCATTTCATCAATCACGGGGTGATTGGGGATCTGGCCACGTTGCAGCCCGTCCTGTCACCGATGCTCTGGACCTCGATCGCCACCGGTAAGCGCCCCTACAAACACGGCGTTCATGGCTTTACGGAACCCGACCCGGTAACGGGCGGGATTCGCCCCGTTACCAATTTATCGCGCAACACCAAAGCGATTTGGAACATCCTGAACCAGCAGGGTCTGAAATCGAACGTGGTCGGCTGGTGGCCTTCGAATCCGGCAGAGCCCATCAACGGCGTGATGGTGAGCAACGATTATCAACGCGCAGGTGCCAACACGACGGCGGACAATTGGCCGATGAAACCGGGCACGGTGCATCCAGAGCGCCTGGAGGAGACCTTGAAAGCTCTCCGTCGCCATCCCACAACCCTAAGCAACGGCGATATCGCGTTCTTCCTGCCGGAGGTGTTGCAGCTAAGCAAAAAGGAAGTGGAGAAGGTCAACGACGATCCGCGCCTGCAATCACTCTGCAGCATTATTGGCGATACCTTCACCATTCACGAAGCGGCGCAGCATCTCTTCGACCACGAGCCGTGGGATTTCATGGCGGTTTACTATGACGCGATCGATCACTTCGGTCACGGGTTCATGAAATACCATCCACCGAAGCGGCCCTGGATCAGCGACGAGGATTTTCGGTTGTATCAACACGTGATTGAAGCGGGCTACCGGCTGCATGACAACATCCTGGGCATGTTCCTGGAGAAGATTGACCCGGTCAATACGACGGTCCTGTTGATTTCCGATCACGGCTTTCACCCGGATCACCTGCGGCCCTGGACCCTGCCCAAGGAACCGGCCGGACCGGCGGCGGAACATCGCGATTTCGGAATCTTCGGGGCTTACGGACCAGGCTTGAAGCAGGACGCCTTGATTTCCGGCGCCAGCCTGCTGGATGTTTGCCCAACAATTCTCAACTTGTTCGATCTGCCGGTGGGCGAAGACATGGACGGCAGACCCCTGACCGAACTCCACAGCGTTGAACCCGAGGTGAGGTGGATTCCGAGTTGGGATGAAGTGCATGAGGGCAACCCGGGAACACATTCGCCGGACAAGCAAATCGCGCCCACCGACTCAAAGGCCTCGATCGATCAATTGGTGGCGCTGGGCTACATCGAAAAGCCGGCGGAGGATATGGCCCAGGCGATTGAGGAAACGGTGCGCGAGCTGAACTACAACCTGGCTGGAGCCCACATCGACGGAGGGAATTATCGCGAAGCGGCGGATCTGCTTCAGGGTTTGTATGAGCGCTGGCCGGAGGAGCACCGGTTCGGGATCAAGCTGGCGACGTGTTACCGGGCGCTGCGCAAGCTGGATGAGTTGGGCGAACTGATCGAAGGGCTGCTGCAGCGCCGGATCGAGGAAGCGGAGACGGCGAAGGAGGGGTTGCAGAGGTTGCGGCGGAAAATGCTGTTGGATCGGTATCGATTGGTGCGGCGGAAGCTATTTTCAGGAAACCGTCGGGAGGCAAAACTGAACCGGCGGCGTCTTGGACGCAGAAAAATGGTGCGGGGGCCGTTCGTGGAACTGCGGGTGCAGCGTCGTCAGCAGATGCAGCGCAAGGTTGCGATGAAACAACGCAGGCGACAGGGGGAACTCCGTGAATTGAACGCCCGGGCCTTTCCGAATCTGTTCAGTCTGCAGCACCTCGCGGCTTGGGCGGACCTCGCCAATCGCAAACCCAGGGAAGCGTTGGAGAAGCTGCGCGAGGCGGATGAGGAGCACGCGCACCGCCCTGAGTTGCACAACTTGCGCGGCCAAATTTATCTGGGACTGGGCGATACGGAATCCGCGCGCGAAAGTTTTGCCGAAGCCGATAAGCACGACCCGGGCAACCCGCAGGCCAAGATGGGTTTGTGCCGATGTGCGTTGCGCGAGAAGATCCACGACGCCGCCATCGAGCATGCCCTCGCATCCCTCGCCAAGAACTACGATCAACCCTGGGGGCACCAACTTCTTGGCCTAGCCTATTTCCGTTCCGGACGATACGACGAAGCTGAGCAGGCCTTCCTCACCGCCGCGAGCCAGAGCACTTGTTTTCCAGCGCCCTGGCGAATGCTCTCCCAGCTCTATAAATTTGTGCGGAAAGACATTGCCCGAGCGGCGGAATTTCATCGCGAAGCCCTCAAGGCGCGAGCGGAGATTCGCGACTATCTGGAGGCGAAATTTGGCGCCAACGCGGAAGGTGGCAAGGATTTGCAATCCGTCTCTCAAAGCGGGGGCTCTGAAAGCGGATTGCAAATCCACTCCACGCCCCCGCGCACCACGTTCACGACCGATGTTTCGGTGCTGGATGGCGTCCCGGATTCGGAGATGATCACGATCGTGAGCGGTCTGCCGCGTTCGGGAACCTCGATGCTCATGCAGATGCTCGATGCCGGCGGAATTCCCGCGTTGACCGATGCGAGGCGCAAGGCCGACGAATCCAACCCACGGGGCTATTACGAGTACGAACCGGCCACTCAACTGCAGCGCAACAGGAACTGGGTGCCGGAGGCGAAAGGCAAAGCGGTCAAGGTCGTCGCGCAGTTGTTGCCGTTCCTGCCGTCGACGGATGAGAATGGTGAAAAGCTGCACTACCGCGTTCTCTTTCTCGATCGGGATTTGAACGAGATTCTGGCTTCACAACACAAAATGCTGGAGCGGGAGCAACGGCTCGACCACGGAGGACAGGGAGATCTGGCAAGCGCCTTCCGGCATCAGCTGGCGAAGGTGCGGGAGGTTTTGAACGAACGCGAGATTCCGGCTTTGGAGGTGCAGTACGCAGCCACCGTTTCCAATCCGGCCGAGGCGGCGTCAATCCTAAACCGGTTCCTTGGGAATGAGCTCAACAAGGTCGCCATGGAAGAGACCGTCGACCGGAACCTCTATCGCAACGTGATGGCTCCATGCTCCGGAACCATTGGGGTCAATCTGTAGCCAATGAAAACCTCAGATCGCCATGCCTCATCGGTGGTATCCGAAGTAGCCGCGTTCCTTGATGACGCTGGCGACTTCGGGCGGAACCATCGACTCCCATGAGGAATCATTCTTCGCAATCTTCGCGAGAACATCCCGGGAGAAGACCTGTAGACAGCTGTCGTCGTGGTCGTGCAGTTGTTCGATGCAGCCGCGATCGATGAGGTAGCCGTACAACTTCTGCAGATCTTCGGCAATCTCCAGATTATCAATGGTGACGAGTTCGCCGTTCGCACTGTCTTTCAGCGGATAGATGTAAAGCTTGAGGTCGCCCTTAAACAAGCGGCCGAACGATTCGAGAATCCCACCTTCGAGTTCGGTATAGTATTTTTCGTCGAACAGTTCGCGAAGGCTGCCGATTCCCATCGTGATTCCGATCTTTTTCTTGGTATAACGACTGAGATAGGCAGCGAGCCTGTAATATTGAAAGTAGTCGGAGATCAGGACGGTCATTCCGGCAGCAACCAACATGTCCGCGCGAGCCAGGAAATCACGGTAATCAATCTTCCCGCTCGCCATCAGGTTCTTCATGGTGATCTCCATGATCTGGATCGCAGAATCCTCCTCGACGCCCGGCTCCTGAAGAAACCGTTCGTAAGCGCAGCGCATGATGTCGATGTTCGCGTTGCAGACTGGGCGGAAACTGCCTCGCTCAACCAGAACGGACTTTTTGCGGAGCGCTTCCGACGGTTGCAGCACTTCTCCATTCGCGCCGAACATCGCCGCATTGGTCAGCCCCAACTGCACAAGGTGGAGACTCATCAGCCGGTTGTCGACGTGCCGGAACTCGATCCCGTTGAACTCGATCATATCGACCTCGAGCCGGGCCGTGGTCAGGTTGTCGAGCAGCGACTCAATCAGCCGATCCGGGCTATGGTGCAACATGCAGGCCCCGTAGACCAGGTTGACGCCAACAATCCCAAGCGCCTCTTGCTGAAGCGCGTTGGTCTTATCCAGCATCCGAACATGAATGATAATCTGGCTGCTTTCATCACGAGGATGCGCTTGAAAACGGACTCCGAGCCAGCCGTGGCACTCATTGGTGCCGTGATAGTTGCGAGCTGAAACCGTATCCGCAAACGAGAAGAAGGCCGTGGTATCTCCGCGTTCCTTGCGAAGGCGCTCCATGTTCAGGCTCTGCTCGTATTCGAGCATGCTTTCCAGCCGAGCCCGGCAGACATAACGATCGCACTTCCCGTAGATGGCATCGCTGACCTTCATGTCGTAGGCCGAAATGCTCTTGGCAATGGTGCCGGCGGCGCCTCCGGCATGGAAGAACCAACGAACGACTTCCTGTCCGGCCCCGATTTCAGCAAAGGTCCCATAACGCCTGGGATCCAGGTTCACCTGCAAGGCTTTATCCCGAGTTGAAAGCTTCTGAGTCTCGGCCATTGGAAAGGATTATCGTTAGGGAGAAACAAAAACCGGCGTGAGCGCCACAGCTGGCACTCACGCCGGAAAACACGCGGCTAATACTTACTTAATGAAAAGCATTTCCTGATAGGTCGGAAGCGGCCAGAGATCGTCGGCAACGATGCCTTCAAGCTCATCCGCAATTCCTCGAACCTTCAGCATTGCTGGCAAAACTCCATGCGCCCAATCATTGATGGAGCTGGCAGATTTGTGAGCTTTCTCCAGTGCGGCGATCGAAGACTCCAAACTCGCCACTTTTCCGGCGAGGGTCTTGATGGAAGTCGTCTCAGGCTTCACACCGGCAGCTTTGGTCTTCGTCGCGGTGTCAGCCAATTCGCCGAGATAACGGACGGCGGCAGGAAGAATCATGGTCTTGGCCATTTCAGTCACCAGGTTGGCTTCGACGTTCACCACCGCCTCGTACTGCTCGATGTAGATCTCTTCGCGGCTGTGAAGCTCGCGGGAGGTGAGCACTTCGTATTTCTCGAAGAGTTCGATCGTCTTGGGATCCACAATCTGAGGAAGCGCCTCAGCTGAAGTCTTGAGGTTCGGCAATCCGCGCTCGGCGGCTTCTTTGTGCCACTCTTCAGAGTAACCGTCGCCATTGAAGATAATGTTGCCATGCTCATCGATGATTTCCTTCAGAAGCGTTTGGATCTCTGAATTCAAATCCGCAGCACCTTCCAATCGTGATGCCATGTAGTCGAGAGACTCACAAACGATGGTGTTCATCGCAACCAACGCACCTGAAATCGACATGTTGGAACCGACTGCGCGGAACTCAAAGCGGTTTCCGGTAAAGGCGAACGGGCTGGTCCGGTTCCGGTCACCCGCGTCTTTCGGAAGTTCAGGCAAGGAATCAACGCCAATGTTGAGAACGCCCTTCGACTTGGAAGTCGTCGCGCCACCGCCTTTGATTTGATCAAAAACGTCGCCGAGTTGGTCACCGAGGAAGATCGAAATAATCGCCGGAGGAGCTTCGTTGGCACCCAAGCGGTGATCGTTTCCAGCGGAAGCAACCACAGCGCGCAAGAGTTTCGAATGCATGCTGACCGCGCGGATCACGGCACCACAGAAGACGAGGAATTGCGCATTCTCGTGAGGCGTATCACCGGGATCAAGCAGATTGCCCTGGGTTGAGTTGCCGAGTGACCAGTTCACATGCTTACCGGATCCGTTAAGACCCGCAAATGGCTTCTCGTGCATGATACAAGCCATTCCGTGACGATCGGCAACCTTCTTGAGAATGGTCATCACCAATTGCTGGTGATCAGAAGCGACGTTTGCACTTTCGAAAACCGGAGCGATCTCAAACTGGCCGGGAGCAACCTCGTTGTGACGAGTCTTGGACGGAATGCCCAATTTGAAGAGTTCGCGATCAACCTCATACATGAAGGACATCACGCGATCAGGAATCACGCCAAAGTAGTGGTCGTCGAATTCCTGGCCTTTCGGGGAAGCAGCTCCAAAAAGAGTTCTTCCTGAACTGAGGAGATCAGGACGGGCGTAGAAGAAGGCCTTGTCGATCAGGAAGTATTCCTGCTCTGGTCCCGCGCTCGATGAAACTCGGGAAATGGTTTCGTGCCCAAAAATCTTCAGAATACGGCGGGCTTGTTTGTCCACCGCCTGCATCGATTTGAGAACGGGCGTCTTCTTATCGAGAGCTTCTCCGGTCCAGGAAACAAACGATGTGGGAATGCACAACGTGGTTCCGTAAGGATTCTCCATGATGTAGGCAGGGCTCGTTGGATCCCATGCGGTATATCCACGAGCGGTGTGCGTGGCGCGGATCCCACCATTCGGGAAGGATGACGCATCGGGCTCACCTTGGATCAGGGTCTTCCCCTTGAACTTGGAAATCGCGGATGCACCGTCTTTGCCGGGATCGTAGAAACTATCGTGTTTCTCGGCCGTGTATCCAGTCAACGGATAGAAGACGTGGGTAAAGTGGGTCGCTCCGCGTGACAGGGCCCACTGTCTCATTGCTTCCGCCACCTCATCGGCCACCGAACTATCGAGTTTCGTACCACTCTCGATGGTACTCATCAGGCTTTCGTAAGTGGCAGGACTTAGCACTTGCTTCATCAAGGCCAGACTAAAGGTATTGGACCCAAACAACTCCGCAGACGGTGATGTTTCGAATTGATACGATTCTGGAGTAGGGTCTGCGTTGATGATTTTCGAGATTGCTTCGAGCCTTGGCGAGCTTGCTTTCATAGATTCAGTGATAGAGGTGTTTGATATTGTGGAATCCAGCAATAAGCATTTCTTAGGCCAACCTGCTTGAAAAATTGAAAAAAATTCGTTTAACCAACTTCAACCCAACCATTCTCTCTTCGTGATTGTTTCTCTATCTCCCTTTCACAAAGCCGAAATCGATGCCGATCTGATTCCCTTCTTCGAAGATCCGCCCACCCGCGATCTCGTGATCCGAACCGTTTCGCGCAAGCTCGCCAACGATCAGCCCCTGATCCAAGGGGATATGGTGCTGGCCGGACAAGAGACGAGAGACAAGCATCCGATGGCTCGGGAATATCCGGTTCATTTTCGTAAAACCTACTACCCCACCGCATTCCACCCGCCACCGGAACGCGAATACCGCCACCACGAGAATGCGGCGAAAATCCTCGAACTACCACCTCCGATCGGATTTTCGCGCAATAGCTTTCGCAGTTGCTTCATCCCGGGCAAGCCGCTTTCGATTCTCACCTCGTTAGGCGTGGAACCCGTCGAACGAAACATCTCTCTGGCTCGCGAACTCGAATCCACCTATCTGATCGGCCTCTGGCATATGCTGGAGTCCGTATTTGAGGAAGTCCAACTCCTCCATCAAGCGGGGATGGCTCACGGTGATCTTTTTCTGCACAACGTCATCGTCTCCCTCTCACCCATCAAAGTCTTTCTGATCGATTTTGAACAGTGCGTGGAAATGAACAGTTTGCCGGCGAACAAAACGTGGGATCAAGTCTGCAAGGCGGACGAAGACGAGATTCTGAAGCAAGCCGTCTTTGTTCAGTGCGCGTTAGGCGAACAGAGCGGCAAGCTCGCGAAACGAAGCCGGGAACGCCTCCCGGACCTCTTCGAATCACAAGCGGAGAAGTTCGAAAAAGCAATGAAGCTCGCCGCTACTTCGCAAACACCGGCGCGGTAGGAACCGCGACCGCTTTGGATGGCTCCGCCGCATCTCCCGACAGCACTTTTTCCACATCAACGGACGTCACTTTGTACTCCGGGCAGAGCGTGTCATCGCAATGCTCATCACTCGTGACGTTGTTCACCATGTGTTCAGGAAAGTGGAACGTGGTGTAGAGAATGCCCGGTTTCACCTCGTCACTCACCATCGCTTCCAACTCGACTTCGCCGCGTGCGGAAAAAACTCGAACGATGTCCCCAGTCTCAATGCCCTTCTTCGTGGCATCCACCGGGTTGATCGCTAGAACGTCCTTACTGACGATCTCGCGGTTCCCGGTGCGGCGGGTCATCGTGCCACAGTTGTAATGCTCCAAAAGCCGACCGGTGGTGAGAATGAAAGGGAATTCGTCACGATTGGCCAGAAGCTCCTTGGATTCTTCCCATTTGAAGAAGTGGAACCGTCCAAGCCCGCGCTTGAACTCATGGATGTGAAGTAGCGGCGTGTCGCTACCGTCAGGCTTGATCGGCCACTGTTTGCCGTTGTCGCCCAACTCATCCCACTTCGCCCCGGCAAAGAACGGCACCACCTGGGAAATCTCTTCCAGCATGCCTTCCGGGGTGTAATCCGGTTGGGGATACCCCATCCGATTCATGATCTCGACGATGATCTGTCCGTCCGGTTTGGTTCCCTCCAACGGCTCGACGGTCGCCTGAACCCGCTGCACGCGTCGCTCGGCATTCGTGAACGTTCCCGACTTCTCGAGAAAGCTCGCCGCCGGCAAAATCACGTTTGCGAATTTCGCCGTCTCCGTCATGAAAATTTCCTGCACGACCAGAAAGTCGAGCGCGTTCATCGCAGCCTTCACCGCTTCGGAGTTGGGGTCGGTTTGCACCACATCCTCACCCATGAGCCACAATGCCTTCAGATCTCCGGACCGGGCGGCCTCGAACATCTGCGGAATTTTCAGCCCGATCTCGTCGGACATTTTCATCCCGTAAAACTTTTCATACATCGCGTGCATCTCGGGATCGTTCACCGCCATGTAACCCGCTCCCTGGTGCGGTTGGCACCCCATGTCCGCCGCTCCCTGCACGTTGTTCTGACCGCGCAACGGATTCACCCCGCAACCGGGACGCCCGATATTCCCCGTCATCATCGCCAGGTTTGCGATCATCATCACCGTCTTAGCTCCCTGGCTATGCTCCGTGACTCCGAGTCCGTGGAACTCCATCGCAGCCTCCGCGCTGGCATAGTCAACCGCCGCCGCTTTCACCGCTTCGCGATCCACACCGTGAATCTTCTCCAACTCATCGAGATCCAGGGCCTTCAGCCCCGCTTCAAACTCGTCCCAATTTTCGCACCGCGTCTTGATGAACTCGTCATCAACCAGTCCGGCTTCCCAAATGTAGTAACTGAACATGCTCAGCAGAGCCACATTCGTCCCGGGCCGAAGCTGCAGGTGATGTTTCGCATACGGCTCAATTTCGATCTTCCGCGGGTCGATCACGATCCCGGTAACGCCTTTCATGAGCCGCTGCTTGATCTTCGCGCCGGTCACCGGATGTCCCTGTGTCGGGTTTGCACCAATCACCAGGATACAATCCGTAAACTCAAGATCCTCGACCGAGTTCGTCGCCGCGCCGGTTCCAAAACTCTTCTGCATTCCCCATGCGGTCGGCGAATGACAAACACGGGCACAACAATCAATGTTGTTCGTTCCAATCACGGCGCGGATGAACTTCTGCATCAGATAGTTCTCCTCGTTGGTGCACCGCGCGGAGGAAATTCCCGCAATCGAATCCGGCCCATGCTCCTTCTTGATTCGTTTCAGATTCTCCGCGATGTGGTCATACGCCTCGTCCCAGGTCGCCTCCTCAAAATGGCCGTTCGTGCGAATCATCGGCGTCCGCAAGCGATCCGGATGGTTGTAGAACTTGAACGCGTAGCGCCCCTTCAGGCAGGTATGGGCATGATTCACCTCGGCGTCGACCGGCGCCTGAATCGACAGCACCTTGTCACCCTTCGTCGCAACTTCGAGATTGCAGCCCACCCCACAATACGTGCAGATCGTGCGGGTCTTCTTCGTCGCGACAATCCCTTTTGAAGCGAAAATATCGCTGATCGCCGAAGTCGGGCACGCCTGAGAACACGCTCCACAACTCACGCACGGCGAATCCTCAAAACTCACATCGAGCCCCTTGATGATTCGCGCCGCAAATCCACGACCATGCATGGAAAGAACATGCTGTCCCTGGATCTCGTCACAGGCCCGCACGCACCGCGAACAGTTGATGCATTTGGCCAGCTCCGACGTCATGTAGGGGTGGCTCAGATCCTTCTCATAATGCAGGTGATTTCGACCGTTCGGGTAACGAATCTGACGGACTCCCACCTTCGCGGCCACCGTCTGCAGCTCGCAATTCCCGTTCACCTCACAAGTCAGGCAATCAGGTGGATGATCCGTCAAAACCAGCTCCACAATATTGCGGCGCAAACGCTGAATTTGCTGGCTCTGGGTAAAAATATGCAGATTCGGCGTCAGCGGCGTGTGGCAGGCGGCCACGGTTCGGCGCGGCCCATCATCACTCAGGGCGATTTCGACCGAACACACGCGACATGCGCCATAGGGCTCCAACTGCGGCGCATCACAGAGCGTCGGCACCGCGCCGCGCCCATGATGACGGTCAATAAACTTCAGAAGCGTATCGCCGGGCTCAAATTCGAGCATTTCACCGTCCAGATACGCAGGGTTTTCAATCTTGAGGCTTACCATTCGAAAGGGGGATTTCTGGTAAAGAAAAGCCTATCGACCTGAATCCCGGCTGTCAATGCAATCACGCCTCTCTCCAAAAGCCCACTCTTCAGGCCTCACGCCAGATCGCCCGCCACCTCTTCGCCTGTTCCTGGCGCTTCCGTCACGAAGGGTGACGCAGTGCAGCTATCGATCTCCCGATTGCCGCATCGCACCCGTCCCGCTGTAGCCCGAAGGGTTGGGTTTCCCCGTATTGCCACTGCTTCCGCCGGTCCGGGTGGCAGCCCCTTCCGACGTCTCCAAATCCCCCGCCTCCAACAACTTCACGACCGGCGGATGCTTGAGCGCCTTTTCCGTCACTTGACCCGTCTTTCCCGGTCCAAGAAACAACTTCTTTCCTTTTGGGAGGGAGACCGTCAGTGATTTTTTCGTCTTGTTGGTGATGTCCATGGGGATTGATCTTGCACACCCTAACAGGTACTAACCTCACGTCCAGATAGGAATTGCGGAAGAATGGACTTTTTCACGCTCTGCTTGCAGTCCCCTATCGCGCTGAAAGCGGTTTCTGGTCGATGGTCAAATTCGTCGGAAGATCCTTGATCAGCCAATTGCAGTTTTGGATGTAAATCGTCCGTTGGACTGCAACTTCAAAAACCGGAGGCTCAGGATCATCGATAAAGCGGCAATCATCGAACGTGCAGTTCTCCATCAGGCTAAGCACGCTCGCAGGAATCACACACTTCCGAAAGTGCGTGTCGCGAATCATGGCCCAGTCCGACAACGCAAATGCTCCAGGCTTATCGTCCTTGTGATACTTGATGGGAACAAATTCGACCCGCTCCACGTGGGAATTAACCATCTGCAACCCAATATGGCTGGACTCCCACCGTTTCACAAAGGAGCCCGTTATCGTGCAATTCAAGAACTGCCATCTCGTCATTGGCCGACCACCGAACCATCCCCCTCCCTTCCCAATATCCATATCCTTTAAGGTGCAATCCTGAAGGTAGAGCTTGGCGCCCAAGTTCCCGTAAAGCCCAAAGCTATCGAACGTTACGCCTTTCGCAACGGTCACGTAGTTACCAACGTTCCAGGCCGTATTATCCTCCAACCCTTTGAACGTCGTCCCGGGTTGCAGCACGAGTTCGTATCCTGAACCTCTTCCAATTTCTCGCTTCTCGCGCAATCGAAAGTTCGCGACCGGCAACGTGAGCTTTTCGGGCCATTTGTCTCGTTCAAAAATGTCATCGCTCACCAACGGTGGAGAAAACGATGGGATTGGAGCGATCGCAGCCAGCCCGGCGGGTAGGGTATTTGCCCGTCCAACACTCAAGGTTCCCATCGCATTTTCCGGATTCAGAAATGGAGTGACCCGCTCGGTCTCCGATTTCACAGCGAGGGCTTCGTCAATCCTTCCCGCCTTTGTCAGCCGCAATTGCAGGGGCTCCAACAACTTCAAATACGACGTCGTCAGCTTCACGATATCGTCCGATTTCTTCTCATCAATCGGCTCTTTCGCAACTTCCATTCGCGAACGCAAATCCTTGATTTCATCCAGATCGTCAGGGCCCATCGCCCCAGATTTCTCGAACAATTCTCGCTCGTTCTTGACCTTTACCAACTCCGTCAGCTTTCCCTCTTTCTGCATCTTTTGCTCCAGCTTCACCAGCGCCACCACATAGTGCTTGTTCAAGTCGGCAATCTTCTCGGCATGCTCTTGGACGATCTTGTCGAGGGCATCGTCAAACCGCTTCCTCAACTCCTCCGGAGATCCGGGAACCTGCGCTGACGTCAGAATCGGGAACAGCGCCCAAAGCGCAAAAATTCCCATTTTTTGTGAAATACGAGTGCCCAAAATCGTTCTCATGGTTTTTTAATCAACGGTGCCAATCGAAAAAACCAAGGAGGAGAAACCAAGTCAGGGCAAGCAGTTTTCCCTCTCCAGCCTATCGCCTTGAAAACGATTTGCCCTTCTGCCCAAGTTTTGAAGGAAAAAGCGAGGGCCTCCGGCTGGCGATAGGAGGCAGGTTGGGCAGGGATGCCGAGCACCGAAGGCCCTCTTGCCAAGAGATTCGTGCGAACGCTCGAACCGGATGCTGAGGAATCCGATTTTTTCACTTCGGCTCAAGAATGAGCCGGCTTCGACGCATGTCAATCGTCACCCGAAATCGACTCAACACCGCGTTCCCGAGCAAACCATTCTCACCCGGAAAGAGCGCTCCTCCCCGCGCCGTCGTCCGCATATTGGAGAAGGTTTGGCTTCCCAGGGTGACGTCATTCTTGCCGGAGGTCGAGATCTTCCCGGTAAATCCAATTGAACTGGTTCTCGACTTGGAATTCGCGATCAATCGGGCACCGGCAGTCGACCAAAGGATTCCTCCGGTACTTCCCGTATCAATCCGCATCCGTGGCAACGATGCATCGCCAACTTCGACCGGAACACACATCGCCCCGTAATTGCGGCGAATCGGCAAGATCTCTGCGGCCCCACCGGGCGAGTAGCCCGACAGCACCCGAAGCTGACGAGCCCGGTAATCAATCTGGACCACGCGGCCATGAAAGTAGTCTGCTCCCAGCAAACCATCCACCTTCCGCCCCGCCTTCCGGCTTGCTGCGGAGAGATCGAGCGTCAAAAACGACTTTCGGAGGCTCACACCCGCGCAGCGCAGGCCATGACTCTGCGAACGATACCCTTGGACGAGTCCGCCGACACCGCGCACCGTCTCCTTCCGTCCAAGCGAGAGCCCCAAGGTTTCCGCCGTCTGCAAATTCAGCACCGTTTCTTCCGCCCCGGTATCAACAATGAACGTCAGCGGCCTCTTCCCGGAATCGGAAGTCACGTTCACCCAGACCAAACCGCTGCGGGATTGAATCGGTGCCTGACCCGCCTCAGCAGCGGCAAGCAAGGCGCAAAGTGTCAGGATTTTGGCAAAAACTAGGAAGGATCGCATGGGCGAGCCTGAAGCATCATCGATGCCAACCCGTGCAAGACGCCTCAATTTGCGGAAACTCCCACCTATTTTGCACCTTTCCCCTCAACCGGTCGGGAAAACCGTCGGATGTTCTAAAAAACATGTAAGGGATAGGGGCCCCTTTGGCGTATAATTTAGGAACACTAAAACCCATAACAACAAACCAATGAAATCCCCTGTATACATAGCTACCATCCTTCTTGCCACCCTCGGTTTTGCTTGGGCAGCTCCGCCATCCAAGATTCACAACCCGAACTACAAACAAGTTCGCGCTGAGAAGCAGGCAGACCTCGCCAATCGATCCGAGCGCATGAGACGGATGCAAAGGATGCATCGCATGCAACCGACTGAGCAACGCGCTTCCACCGTCGCTCTCAACGTTCGCGAGAAGAGAAATCAGTTCAAGACCCATGGTCATCGGAACAAAGGCCACTAAGTCACCCTGATGTTTGATGTCATAACCCTTTGACCTCAAACATTGGTTTACAGCCCGAGCGCGAAGCCCCTGCTAAACGCTCGGGCTTCTTCGTGCAAACGCCTGACTTGTTCTCAATGCGATGAGAATTCAGGCGCCTGAAATCTGGGCGGGTCGAGTCCGGGATGCCGCTCAAGATAATGGGTGAAATAAGCAACGACGGCGTCGAGGCGTTTCTCGGTCGGATGAAGTGGTTGTTCGCTTGATCCGCTCCTCAAGACCAGGTTTCCATTCAAGATCGAGTGGGGCGGGTTTGGAACGAGTCCCGGAACGATGCGATCATGGTTCCGATCGAAATACTCGTCTTTCCTCGATATCGTCCAATCGAAGAGAACCTCGTCGCCAAACTCTCGGCGCAGAACCTGGAGATGGCGCTTCGGCGAGAGTGGATCCGTTTCAAAACGCATGGCGACCGGTGGAGCCGCCGTCCCATTTTTGACCCGCTCAACCGCATGCTCAAGATCACTTCCCGGGATGCCCAAAGTGCAGAACGTCTGATCAAGCGGCATCAAAACAGGAGCGAACATGGGCAAAACCGGCTGACTGCTGACCGTGGCGCGAACCTCTGGCTCGCTCAGCATGGCGAGAGCGACCGATCCGGTAAAACACATTCCGATCACCCCGATCGGTTTGCCGGGATTCTCGGCTGCCACTTGGCGAATTTCCCGCCGCAAAAGCTCAAAGATTGGCCGGCTCCCCTTTTGCAGCTTCCATTCCGCCGTTCTTCCAGCCATTACATAAAACTCGTTTTCAGAGACGCCGTGATCGGGCCCAAACATGATCGGCATGATGACTTTGAAATGGCCTCGCCTTTCGATTTCTTCGGCCAATCGCAGTATCCCTGCATCGAGCCCGGTAATCTCATGCAGGAGGACGATGGGAAGCCGGTCCTTGCTCGCCTGATTCAAGCGGGACCGAACCAGCGGAAGTCGGTCCGGAGCTGTTTCTTCGGGAAAAACGAAACGATTCTGAAAGCCGAGCGCTTCCTCCGACAGCACTTTCGAGGGCCGCTCTGCATCACAACAACTCCTGGACGTGGAGCACGACACCAGAACCAGATTCGCAGCCACCATGACTGAAAACGCGACGAATGTTGGCTTGGTTGTTTGCACGGGCTTTCAATCGATCTTTCCTCCAACCGCTTTGGCGATCGCCACCTGGTCGATCACGATGAGGTGACGCAGGGCCAGCTCGGACCGACGCGCAGCGAGGTAACTGCGTTGGTCATCAAGCACTTCGACATGGGAAACGACACCGGCTGCAAAATTCGTCCTCGTCGTTTTCCAAACGTCGCGCCATTGCGCCGTTTCGCGGCGGACGGATTCAAACTGGCGGCGGTGATGAGCCACGTCAATCAAGGCGATCTCCAATTCTTCGAACGCGGCCAACAGCGCGGTTTCCCAAGCGGCCACGGCGGCATCGGTTCGCGCTTGGGTGGCACGGGCCCGGGCCCGATTGGTGGGATCCAACACCGGCAATTGAAGTCGAGGGCCTCCTCCCGCCAGCCACGCCCCCACCGGGCCGGAAAGTGAGCCCGCCATCGCGATTCCATCCAGCTCCATGGTCAGCGCAGGATAGAGATTCAACCGGTCCGCCTGTTCTTGAGCATAGCTGGAAAATACGGCGGCTTCCGCAGCAAGCAGATCAGGGCGCTGCCGAATCCATTCCAACGGGACTTGCCGGGGAACCTTCTCGAACAGCCGGGAAGTGGAAAGGCCCTTTTGCGGGGGAGCAGACGTCCCGGGATGTTGCCCCTTCAGGACGTCGAGCCGGATGGCCGCGACTTCCCGTTGCCGGTCGATCTCAATCGACGTCCCGCGGAGCGTTTCCGTCTCTGCTTCCTGGCGACCGGTCTCTGCGGTGGAGGCCAGGCCCGCCTGTTCACGATTGCGGGTCGTCTCCGCAATTTCTTCGCTGGATTCCAGCAACTCCGCGACGATCTCGCGCTCCTCGTTCAATCGCAACAGTGTGAACCAGGCGACGGCGACCTCGGCGGACAACGCCAGTTGGACCGCTTGCAGATCGGCCTCGCGCTGACGCAAATTCTCCGTTGCCGATCGGGAACGAGCCGCAATGCGACCGAACAGATCGATCTCCCAGGAGGCGGTGGCCGCCGCGCGCCACGGATCGATCCGGACATTCCGAAACGCGGTTTCGCGATTGCTTTCGCGCCCCTGGGTAAAGCCGGCTCCCAAATTGGCCCGGGGCAGACCTTCTGCCCGCTGGGCCTGAGCCAGTTCCCGAGCCTCACGGATGCGGGCGGCGGCGCTGTCCAAATCCGGGTTGCCCTCAAGCGCGGTCTCAACGGCCCGATTCAGCCCCGGATCACCGAACTCCCGCCACCAGGCGGGGATTTCGGCGAGAGGAGCGGTTTCCCGAACCTCGCTTTTCCCAAGCTGAGGGGCGTCCCGTTTTGGCACACTCGAGCAGCCGACAAATCCCAGGGAAAGACTCAGCGCAAGAATCGGGAAAAACTGTCTCCACGGGATTCGCATGGTTGCGGCCTCGTCTAGCTGGGCTTCCGGTAAATCCCGGTCGCATTCACGATGAGGTTCTCCGCGGTTGATCCTTCGGCTACCGTCCCGGTGACGATGATCGAATCCAGCTCTTTCAAACCTCCGGCGCCTTTCAGTGTTTGCGTCATGGGCTTGCCATCCGCGTCACTGATCTGAACGGACAAACGGGAAGCCTTGATGGTTTCCGGGAGCGCACAACACGCATCCCACGGTGTCGGGCAACTATCGCCGGGAATCTTGTCGCACGTCTCAAGCGTGTCATCGGCGAGAACCAGCGTCGCAAAGCTTTCCGAGAACGGCTCCATTGCTCCGCCAACCCTGCCAACGACGGTAATTTCAGCCCCCGGCGTAACTTCCTTGCGGGCTTCGATGACGGAAACGGCTTCCGACTCAGGCGCCGCGTCCAAAAGCACGGCTTTGATTTCAGGAAGGGGTTCAGCGGAAGCAGCGGCACTTTCCGCCTCTCCACCATCACCACAAGCACTCATGCCGAGCGCGAAGGCTCCGGCGGCAAGGGTTGAGAACAGGAAGGATGGACTCAGTATATTTTTCATCATTTAGGTTTGTTAATAGTTAATTAAACGAAATTAAGCGGAACGCAAGGCAGTTGGAAGTGGAGATTGGAGGCAGCGGATCGCCGGCGGTAGCGCTCCCAACGAACCGAGAAGCAAGCCGGTGAGCAGTCCCAGGCCAAGCACCGACAAGGGAAGCAACAGCTGAAAAGTCCCGATTGAGAACGGAACGGTGACGCCTTCGAGCAGGACGATGGCGAGAAACGCCGCGAGGAGCGTTCCCAACAACGTGGAAAGGAGACTTTCCTGAA
The DNA here is from genome assembly GCA_963977015.1 of uncultured bacterium. GTDB lineage: Bacteria > Verrucomicrobiota > Verrucomicrobiia > Verrucomicrobiales > DEV007 > JBCDHN01. Next base: position 131,809 of record CAXBMO010000004.1, read on the forward strand.
TCAGGGACACCAGGATGGCGAACCGGGAAAAACCGACGGCCTGAAGCGTCGCCAGTTCCCGGATGCGCGAGGCGTAGGCCGCATAAAGCAGGTTCAGCCCTCCAAACACGGCCCCCGCTCCAACCATCCCAGCCGTGAGCCAGGTCATCCCGCGAAGCGGACCGTAAAAGTTCGCCAACTTGGCGTAGTAATCGGATTCGCGCATCGCCACCAGCTCCAGATCGAGGCGTTGCCGGCAAAAGAGATCGGCCTCAACAAATTGCTCCTCGGAATCCATCCGCAAAATGACGCAGGACAAGGCATCGCGCTGAATCGCGGTCATCAGATCCGTTCGGTCAAACCAGAGTTCCGACTCCATCACGGTGCCGCGCGCTTCAAAAATCCCGGAGACCACGAAGGTCTGATCTTCCAGGTAAACTTTCGTCCCGGGTTGCACCTGGTCTTCCGCCAGCCCGAGCGAGTGATGCGCCAACGTGCCGACCAGGACTTCGCCCGGGCGCGGATAGCGGCCTTCGAGAATGCGCACCTCCCGATGAACCTCCAGAGCAGCTGGCGTGATGCCGCGCAAAATCGCCTGCTCTTCCGGGTGGTCGCCAATGCGCAGCAGCCCCATGTAATGGACCTCGCCGGACACCGCAGGCACTCCCAGCCGCGAACTAATGCCGCTGACGCCGGCGGTGGCCAACGTTTCCGCCTGGATCGCGACCTCGCTCCGCTCGACGCTTTCCTCGGAACCTGCTCCCATCAGAATGACGTTGCGAGGCGAACCCGTTGCTTCCAGAACCTGCTTCATCCCAAGATTGAAGGAACCAGCCGCGAAGACGAGAAACACGACCAAACAGGAACCGCCGACTTTCTGAGCGAACCGGGTGGGATCGCGCAGCAAATTTCGGGTGGCGTAGGAAAACGGGAGCATGGTAGGAAAGGGCGGGGTCAGGCGTTTCGCAGGGAGGTGACAATCGGTTTGCGGGCCGCATCAAAGGCGGGCCAAAGTGAAGCGAGCAAGCCCAGAAAAACCGCCAGAACCAGCCCCCAGGTGATCACTTGAAAACTGGGGACAAGGGCAAGTGTTAGCCCCTCATTCCCAAACGTGAAGCGTTTCAGGTGAAAGAAGATGCCGGCGGTCAGGCTGCCCAGCGCTCCCCCACCCAGGCCGAGTAGAATGCCCTCCCATAACATGAGGACGCCGACCGATCTTCGCGGAAACCCAACCGTCTGCAGAATCGCATTTTCCTTGATCCGTCCCCGCGCAACGAGAAGGAGCGCATTGGCCACCAGCCCCAACACGGCAAAGACCGCGCCCACGCCGAGCCAACGGGTGAAGCTGATGATTTCAATCATGTCACTGGCGGTCTGGGCAAAGAATGCTTTCTCCGGGCGCGTATCCGTGGGTTGCGAATCCGAAGCAAAGAGTTCGTCGATGCTCTCCGCCACCGACTCCAGTTGCTCGGAGGAATCCACCTGAACATTGAACTGGGTCACCGTTCCCAGCCCGACCCGGGAGGACTGCTGAAGGAAAGGCAGATGAACGTAGGCCACGTTGTTGTCCTGAGCCGAGGGAGAACGAACAATCCCCGCCACATAGACGCGAACGCCTACCGCTTCGAACTGATCGCCGGGTGTGAGGCGACGCCGTGCGGCAAAGTTCTCCCCCAACAGCGCTCCGTCGCTGCGGGCTACCCAATCCTCGAACGAACCGGCAATAACCTCCAGCTCGGGATTATAGGGTTTCAGCTCCTCCGGCGGCACCCCGCGAAAGGTAATCACGTCCAGACTGGCGCCACAGTTGTTCACCACAATCTGCACCGGAATCGCGTCGCTCACCCCGGGGATGCGCCGGATATCGCTCAGGTAATGCTCCGGAAGCCGGGACGTTGCCGGACAGAACCGGTTCTCCCGGTAGACGACGAGGGTGGTATCGTCCGCGCTGGCTTCCGTCGCCACGCGAAGCGACTGCTGCATCGTCTCCACCGCCGTAAAGAGGAACATCCCCGTTCCGACTCCCAGGATCGTGAGTAGGCTACGCAGCCGGTGGCGGGCGATCTGCTTGGTGGCCAAATGCGCCAGATGAAGGAGCATCTTCATTTCACGGGTGCTGGCTCAGGGGTCAGTTTTCCACCGCTCACCAATTGGCCCTTTTCCAGGAACAAGGTTCGCTCTGCCGCGTTGGCGGCGCGGGAATCGTGCGTCACCATGACGATGGTCTTGCCGTGTTCGCCGGAAAGCTCCCGCAGCAGATCCAGAATCTGGTCGCCGGACTTGCGGTCCAGATCTCCGGTGGGTTCGTCGGCCACCAGGAGCCCGGGATCGGCCACAATCGCCCGGGCAATGGCAACCCGTTGCTCCTGCCCTCCGGACAACTCAGACGGGCGATGACTCGCGCGATCGCTCAGCCCCACCAACTCCAACGCGGCGTGGACTCGCTCCCGGCGTTGCCCCCGGGAAAGCGATTTGTCGAGCAGGAGCGGCAGTTCCACGTTCTCAAACGCCGACAAAATGGGGACCAGGTGATAGAGCTGAAAAATATAACCACAATGACCAGCCCGCCACTTGGTCAGTTGGCTGCGCGACATCGTGGCGAGGTTGTGGTCTCCAATCAGCAGCTCTCCGGACGTCGGCTGGTCGATCCCCGCAATGAGGTTGAGCAGCGTGGTTTTGCCCGACCCGGACGGCCCCATCAAGGCGAGAAACTCCCCTCCCCTCACCTCCAGATTGAGGTCTTCCAGCGGCGTTACCGTGATCTGTCCCTTGCGATACGACTTCGAAAGCTGGCGACAGCGGATGTAGGACTCTTGAGATTTTGAACTCATCTAGGATTTGGGTTTGATTCGTTGACCAGGCTTGAGATCCCCTGGTGGGTTTGTGACGACGCGATCCCCCGGCTTGAGCCCGTCCAGAACCAGCCGATGATCCTCCCGCTTTTCCGGTCCCAGTTGCACCGTCTGCCGGACGACACGTTTGCCACTGGCGTCAAGCAACCAGACCTGCGCCTCATTGCCGGACGCCTCAAGGAGCGCAGACTCCGGCACGTAAAGATTGACCCGTTCGTTCGCAACCGCGCCGGAATCCGAGCTGGTGAGACGCCCCGAAGTCAGCGCCAGAAACTCGGCCCGGCAGAGCATTTCCGGACGCAACCGCGAATCGGGATCTTGAATCCGCACCTTGGCCTGGAGCGTGTTTCGCTGAAGGTCCGCCTCCCCCACAATCCGGGTCACCGTCCCGCGAAACGTCCGGTCCGGCAAAAAATTCGAGCGCACCCGCACCGGCTGCCCCCCGGCGAGTTGAGCTGCCTCTTCCAGTGGCACATCAATCCGCGCCTGCAGGTGATCCGGCTGATACAGAATCGCGATGGTGGCGGAATCCGGATCGTCCATTCCCAACATGCGTTTCTGCCCCGGGACCGCGAGCAACCGCAATACAATCCCGTCCACCGGTGAAAGGATCCGCGTCCGGTCCAGGGCCAGCTGCCGTCGCGCAACCTCCGTCTCCGCCTCCTTCACCCGGGCGGTAAAGTCCTTGGCCATCTCTCGGTGCTGCTGCCATTTTCCGCGCAGCTCCTGTTCGGTCGCGGCAACGGCCTCGATCTCCGCCTCCTGAGTCGCCAGTTGCAGCCGCGCCTCCGCCACCTCGCGCTCCGGAACATTGCCCTTGGGCAGTTCCGTCAGGCGCCGCGCCCGGTCCGCCAGGTCCGTTCGTTTTGCCTCCGCCGCGACCAACTGCTTTTTCAAGGTCTCGACCTCCGCCTCAATCACCTGGATCAACCCATGGTGTGCCGCCTCCTGTGCCCGAAGCGAAGCCAGGCGACTCCGGGCCGTCTCCAAATCCAACCGGGCATCCTCGTCAATCAACGTCGCCAGCACCTGCCCTTTCTCGACCGTGGCTCCCTCCAGCACTTCCACCCGATCGACCACTCCATCCACCAACGCCGTCGCCTTGATCGGGAGCGGATCAGGTTCAATCCAACCGGACGCCTGAAACAACATGGGTGCCGCGTAAGGATCGCCGGCCGTAGGAGTTGCCTCCTGCCGAACCCCCGCTTCGGCGCGCACCGTCACCACGGTTTCCAACGCCACTTCGCGAGCCGGCATCAGCCGTTCGCCCAAAAGGAGAACGAGGAGAAGCACAAACCCGAGCAGAATTCCAAGTGGAATCAGCGCGGCCAGACGCGCCTTCCAAACCGTGGTGGCTGAAGAGGTTTCGGAAGGTGCATCGTCCGAGCGGACGGAGCTTTTCAGTAGAGTTGTTAGTCGATCATTCGTCATCGTAAATTCCGCGAGAGAGGTAGAGGTGAAAGCCGGGCGAAAGGCCTGGTGGTGCTTTCAAGCGGATTGAACCTGCGAATGGTTCCTTCCGCGCCAAGAATCAAGGCAACCGGCCGACTCCAGCACGGAACGGGCCTGCCACCTGTAGTAAAGGCGCGGGAATCAGAGCAGACGGACCTGTCGCTGAGCCAAACCGGTCCGCAACGGCGGCGGCGGAAGCTCGGGAATCGACGGTGGAGCCAACTCTCGCTGGCTCGAACGAAACAACCCGGAGTGCAGAACATCGCTCGGGAGAAGAAATTGGAACGAGCAGCCCGGAACCGACGCAGTGGCCGGAGCGGTGAAAAAATCCCCCAGCGAAGGCAACTCCACACAGCAATCGCTCTCCTGGTTCGTCGTCACCTCATCAGAGCCGCAGCAACTGTGCTCAACCGGCGAGCAAAAATCGTTTTGAGACGTGCAAAACTCCATCCCGGTCATCGGACGCGCCACGGCAATCCCCAGAAACAGGGGAAGAAGCAGAATGGCCTGGAGACAGCGGATCACGAATTCGAAGATGGTTTTCGAAACCGGGCATGCCAACAGGAATGGAGCAGGTGCGATGGGAAGCTCACAACACCGTAGCGGAATTTGCCAAAAATTCCGACCGAAGATCGCATCGGCCTTCGGAAGGTTCTGCGGAAGATTTCGCATCTTCCGCTACGATTTTTCCCGCTCCCGGAGCAGCCAGTAAAGCTTCCAGAACGATTCCCAAAATTCGTCCGTCCACACATCGAGTTCCGGATAGCCAGGCACGAGACATCCGGCAAACGGGTAACTTGGAAGCTCGTCGTAATCCGCGACCAACCCGGCGCGGAGCGGATTCTCCTGAACGTAACCGGCCACCTTTTCGAAAATGCTCGGCTTCCGTGAATCTTCACGAAGAACGTGGTCGTAACCTTGTTTTTGCAGCTGGAATCCTTCCGGGCGAAGGACCCAATTCAGTTGCTTCCGAAAATAGCGCATCGCGACCCGCTGGTCCGAGGACTCGTGGTAGCCCATCAGGAGCAGATGCAGATGATCAGGCATCAGGACATAGCTCGGACAGATCACATGGTAGCGAAACGCCATGTGGGTGAGTAGTTCGCGAAACCGGGCGTGGAACAGCTCTGTCAGCCAGCCTTGCTTCCGCTCCTCAATGGTCATCGACCAGTGAACGACGGCGTAATCGCGATACGCTTCGGGAGGCAGGCGCCGCAGATAGGAATGTTCCTCGATCGGACTCTTCTCATTCATCGTAGCGGAATTTACCAAAATTCCGACCGCTGCAATGCGCAAGGCTGACGATCGGAAGATTTTGCATCTTCCGCTACAGCCCTCGTAGCGGAATTTGCAAAAAATTCCGATTCCCAGATGTTTGAGGAGGTCGAATGGCGTCGACGTTCCGCATCTCGGGCCCGATGGTTCGGGATTCCACTGAAGGCGCAGCCTACCGGGAACCCAGAGCAGCGCTGAGGATCTCGAGATTGCGGCAGAAGACGGCGCTATCGATGTATAGCTCGCCCGGCTGGAACTTGGGCTGACCGACGAGAAGTTCGCCGCCGAAGGTGGAGATCCAGCGGCCTTGATCGTCCAGGGCGGCGAGGATTTCGGCGACAGTGGGATCGGGCTGCAACGGGGGCAGGATTTGGTCAATGTCAGGGAGTTTCCCGGTTTTGAGAAGACCTTGCCAGGCCGCTTCGATCGTCTGGATGCGGGAAGGATTCTTCCAGCCGTAGTGACTGGGAAGACGGGAGTCGTCGTAGGTTAGGGAGTAGGCCTTGCCCTGGCGTTCCATGAAGAGCGGTTGATTGGTTTGCACCTCGTAATATCTGGCCAGCATTCCGCCGTCCAATTCCGAGCGTTTGAGGTAGGCAATGGCTTTGGGAATGGGCTTGAGAAATTGTTGATCGCGAAGATAAGCCGCGATTTGCAGGAGGGTGACGATGACGCCTTCCGATTCCCGGCCGGCGACGGCTGGCGGCTCGAATTTTCGCGCCCAGATGGGCTGCATCTCGTAGTTGTATTGCTGCGCCCAGCCGGATTGAGGCTCGGGCAATTGTGCCAGGATGAGAAACTTGCCCAAGCGTTTCAGCGCATCGGAATAACGATCATGCTGATAGGCTTGATGGGCGACCATGAGCGTTTTGGCGACGGCGGGTGCCAGGCCGTCGTTGAGGGTGTATTGGCGCCAGTATTCCTTGATTCGTCCCTCCGTGCGCCAGTCGTAGTTGGGAAAATTGGCCCGCTTATCGACCGGCAATCCCGCGGGTTGCGGAGCGTCGTCCCAACCCTGGGGAAAGGCGCCGTTTGGAAACTGGGCTGCCAGCAAGGCGTCGAGCGCGATGGTAACGGATTCATGCACCTTCGCGTTCTTGAATCCGGTCGCGTGATCCAACTGGACCAGAAACTGGATCGCGGCTTGCGAGATATCGTCGTCGAGGGTTGAGAAGTTTCGCCCCTTGCCCTGGCCGTTTCGATACAGGCCAGCCCGGGGACTTTTCGGATCGAAGTCTACGAGATTCGTCCAGGCTCCGGACTTGAGTTGGCCATGGATCAGGGCATCTGCGGCCGCCAAAGCCGCCTCCAGATAATAGGGATCGCCGGTCGCCCGATGGGCCTTGAGATAGGCAAGGCCAACCGAGGGAGTTCCCGGAGGTTGCACCCAGATCTGGTTCTCGGTCGCGATCCCTTCGCCCGACCGTTTGGAGAAATCGGGAGCGGTATAGTAAACATAGCCGCCGTGGCGCGCGATCTTCTCCCCATAAAATACCGATGCCCGTTTCATGGCAGAGGCGATTTCCCGCGAATCGGGTTCGGCCTCCGCTCCTCCGGACAGGACAACGACAAAGACGGGAAGGAGGAAGCGGATCGGGAATGGATGGGGCATGAGAAGCGGGGGTTTGGTCACCAAACTACCCTGCTCTGCCCCGGAATTGGAACCAAAATCGCTACTTCCCTTCCGCCAGCCACTGTTTCTGCTGGCGAATGTTCTTTCGGATCTCGGCGAGCCGCTCCGGACGTCGCGCCTTCAGTCCTTTCAGGTATTCAGCCATGTCGCTGTTGTAGGCCTTGGGATCTTCCGGCGTCTGCCCGGCGTCCTGAGTCTCGACGATCCAGTTCTCAAGCAAGAGACGATGTTTCCGAAGTTCGCCACGAAGTTTTGGATCTTTGGCGAGGTTGTTGGTTTCCCACGGATCGGCTTCCAAATCGTAGAATTCTTCCATCGGACGCGTTTCCGCCACCAGGCGCGATTGAAGCTCGTTCAGCTTCCCTTCCGCCCCCAATTCCCGAATCCTCGCGATGATTGGTTTGTTATCCTTATAGGCATTGGGCTGAAGGTGAGGACGCTCCGGATGAAAGTTGCGAATGTATTTATACTTCGCGGTCCGAACCGAGCGGATCCGGTCCATTGTTTCATCACAACGATCCCGCGCCGAAACCACGAAGTCCCGGGGATTGGCGTTGTCTCCAAACAAGGGGCGGCCTTCCATCGACTCAGGAATCTCGACCCCGGCAAAATCCAGCGACGTCGCCGAGAGATCGATATGAGCGACGAGGTCGGTTCGCCGCGTGCCGGGCTCAACCGCTCCGGGCGCGCGAATGATCAGGGGCACCTTGATTCCTTCTTCATACATGAACTGCTTGCCGCGAGCGTGGCTGATTCCGTGATCCGTGAGAAAGACGACCACGGTATTGTCCGCAACGTTCTCCGCTTCCAGTTTGGCCAAAATTTTGCCGACTTCGTGATCCACCAACAAGACACTGGCGAGGTAGTCCGCCCAGTCTTCCCGAAGCACCGCATCGTCTGGATAGTAGGGCGGGAGCTTGACTTGATCCGCAGTGGGGAGTTGATCCGCGGGCAGAAGTTCATTGCTTCGGACGGCCCGGTTCTTCCCTCCCGCAAGTTGATACTGGGCAAAGAACGGCTGGCCCTCTTCGCGCTGGGTCCAGTCATTCCCGTCGTAAAGATCATCCGCCGTTTCGAAGTTGTAATCGGTCTTTCCGATGGCATCCGGCTTCTTGGGATTCACCTTCGCTCCGGAGTTGGTGACATAGTATCCAGCATCCTTGAGCAAGTCGGGAATCGTGGAGATATGTTCGGGAAGATGAATGCGTATCTCGCCCCGGCCGCTGCGATGCTGATGGGCGCCAATGGTGGTTTGATACATCCCGGTGATCATCGCGGATCTACTTGGTGAACATACCGGGCAGGTTACGAACGCGTTCTCAAAGAGCGCCCCTTCCGACGCCAGCTTGTCGACATTCGGCGTTTGGATCGTCGTCTCGCCGTAGCAACTGAAATGGTCGGACATGTCCTCCACCACAATCCAGACGATGTTGGGTTGATCAGAGAGTGCGAACAGTGGCGCATTGCCCAACAGCAAAGCGGTTAGAATATGAAGAAGGGGTTTCATAATGGTGACGGGTTTGGTGGCACTGAAGCCGGAGACGGGAAAATCGCAAGCGGGAGAGAAACCTATCCCTTGGCGCGCTCGGCAGCGGCACGAGCTGCGCTCGCATCCGCCTTGGCCTGCTCCAGTGCCTGCTCGGAATCCTTCAGGGCCGTCAACGCCACCAGGGTGGTATCGACTCGAGACACATTGAGTGGCTTCTTCGTCGCCTTGGCCGCCTTCTCCGCAGCCTCCGCCACCAGTTTCGAGGCCGCCTTGACCTTTGCCGCGGCGATTTGGGCTTCGTCCAGCGCCGCCTTTGCTTCATCAACCTTCGTCGTCGCCGCCGTCACTTCGTTTTCCAGCGGGGGAACCGTGTCAGCCGTTTGCGTTCCCGCAGCCACCGCTGCTTTCGCGCTGGCCACCTTCGCTATGGCGGTTTTCACCTTCGCTTCCGCCGCACTAACCGCTTTCTTCGCTTCCGCGATGGCTCCATCGGCATTGGCAACCTGAAGAGCGACCTGGCCGATCAGACGTTTCGTCTCCCGAACCGCGCGGCGTTCCGCAATGATATCCCGCCAATCGTGCACCTGGTAGCCATCTCCCAATCCGCCAAGCCCATCGATCAGGGACTCACACTTTTCCTTCCACTTCAGCAAGTCCGGGGGACCTTTCGTCTCATCTTTGGAACCGGGAAAGACAACATAGGTAACCTTCAAATCACTGACCGGCCGATTGTAGGGACTGGCTTTGGGGTTGATGGTTTGGGCAACGAACAGGCTGGCTTCGCCCATCTTCCATGATGGCCCCGCATCACCACACAGCACGGGATAAACTTTGGAACCATAGACCACCGCAGCGTAATCGCCGATTTCCGGGGCATGGGAAACCTTCCCAACCTGACGAAGCAAGGAGAGCGGCAACACGATGAAGGGATCCGCTTCCGCGATGAGAAAGCTGCGAAACTTCAGGTCAGAGATGATGCGCTTCAACTCATCGCGACGATTGACGAGGTAGCGGTTTCGGGACGCCGACAAGCCGGGAATCTTATACTCTTCAGTCACATCCTTGAGCTCCTTCTCCAACCGGGGAATCAACGGATTGAGCGTGCTTCCCGTCTTGGCCCAACCGTAGCTCGTCGTCGGTTGATAGTAGTTGGAAAGCGAAATGTAGTCGTCGATTGTCGGCATGCGATCGCCATCGGAACCGTCGGCCACCACATCCATTTCACCCTGCATCAACAAGGCTTTCTGGCCTGTGTCCGGATGGGTTAACTGAAGAATGGTCTCGCAATCAAAGTAGTTGTGACGCGTTTCCAGCTTCTCCAACCGCGTCATGTAGGTTTTGATGCGGTCGTTCTTCAGGCTGTAAAGCTTATCATAAAATGGAGAGACCTTGGAGGTTTCGACCAGCGTGTCCAAACTGGGAAGAATGGTGGGCAGCAGAGGATTGAGCGCAGCGAGTTCGGCCACACTTTGATTCGCCTTGGGAACATTGATCTTAAGCTTGATCTCGAATTGATAGGCATCGTCCGAAATCCGTTCCTTGGTTGCCGTATCGCCCTTCTGGAGGTCGAGCGTGGTTTTGACGCCAACGCCATTGAACAGCTTCGCAACGTCATACTCCTGCCGTGGAAGCAATTTGGGCGCCGGCGGAATGTCTGCCGGTGGTTCCTCCACGGTTTCTTCGGGCGTCTCGACTTCGGCCGGTTCGTCTTCCCCGATCGGTTGAGCGACCAACGGGGCCCGCTCTGCCGCGGCTTTGGCAGAGGCCAATTCCTGTTCCAGCTTGGCAATTTTCGCCTTGGCCTCCTCCAATTGCTTGGTATCGACGACTTTTTCGCCATCCGAGCGGAGCGTTTTTTGGACCTCACGCTTTAGCCGGGAACCCGTGTCCGTAAAATAAACCAAAAAGGGAATGGATATGAGGCACAGCAAAATTACCAGAAGAATGAGATTCCCCAGCGCATTGGAAAATGCCGATGGTTTCGGTTCGGGAGGTCCCGAGGGCGGCTCCGATTCTTCCGCCGCATGAACCTGCGCAGCGATCGGATTTTCTGGGGGTTCGTTGGATTTTTTCTCAGCCATGAATCAAAATGGTGGGCAAGATAGGATAAATCGCGTCCACTTTGGACGTTGGCAACCTCTCAATTGTTTCACCCAATGACGATTCAGCAACTTCGAGACCAGGAACCGTTTACGACGAAAGACGGATCCACCATCCGCAGCATCCTCGATCTCACCAATGCGCCGGTGCAAAACCAAAGCTTGGCCGAAGCCACGCTGCCCGATGGCGCCGCGACCGATCGGCACTTTCACAAGGTCTCCGAGGAGCTGTATTTCATTCAGGAAGGCACCGGAACCATGGAGATCGATGGCAATACCCGGACCGTCAGCCCCGGAGATGCCATTTTGATCCCTCCGGGGGCATGGCACCAGATTCGGGCGACCGAGGCGCTCCGTTTTCTGTGTTGCTGCGCTCCTCCTTATTCGCATGACGACACGTATTTCTCGGAGGATTGATGGATTTTGAAAGCGGCCTGATCAGGATCCCAGCGTGAACGAGGAAGCCGTAGTTTCCGGCGCTTCCGGCACCGCGCTGCGTTTCGCCATCCCGGTCACTTCGCCAAATCGATCGCCAAATTCTCCCGAGGTCATGGTGAGAATCCGCGAGCGATTGTTCTTCTTCACCACTTGGATGTAGTAGTCGACAAACGGCTCGGTCACTTTTGCCTTGGCGTCGAATGGAGCGACGATGAGCAGCTGCAGGCCAAATTTCTCGAACAGGCGCAACGCGTATTCAGCATAGCGGTCGTCAATCTTGGAGAACATCTCATCCACCACCACGAAGTGGAATTTGTCGCTCTGGGGAGCTTCCGGATCGATGTCGAACTGGTAAACGACGGCCGCGACCAAAATGGTGAACGCCAATTTGGCCTTTTCACCACCGGACTGCCCCATGCTGTCGGAATAGTAACCGCGCTCTTCGCCGGTGGAACGAACTGTCTCCTGCGCGCCGAAATCGAACCAACGCCGGACGTCGGTCACTTTCTCTCGCCAACGCGAATCCTCGCGCAGGCGATTGATCAATCCCTCGATTCGGGCAAAGCGCGCTTCATCAGCCTCGGTGTTCCCTTCAAACGCATCCGCGAGACACTCGCGCATCAACCGCTGAAACTCGGCGATCTCCGCATCACGAACCGGCTTCGGCTCCAGCTGCATGTAGGTGCCGTCGTGGGAATCGTAATCAATCGTCTCCAGGCAACGGTTCAACGTCTCGATCCGGGTCAGGATTTCCTCGCGTTCGTTATCCAACTGATTGTTCAGAATCCCGATCTCCGTCGTCACCTTCTCATTGAGCCGCTCTTTGAAACTGCCTTCGTGCTTTGGCAGGTCTTCCTGCTCCAGACGAACGTGAAGATTGAGGAAATCGTCGAGATAGGAGGGATCATCGCGCAGTTCGTGCTCGAACTGGCGGAACTTCCGCAGGAACCGGCTCATCGATTGCAGCAACGACTTCTCCACCGGAGCGAGCTTGCTTCGAATCGAATCAATCGCCTGACGCAGATCCGCCGTGTAATGGTTCTCTTGTTCGGCCAACGTCTCGGCATTCAAGATGACTCCCGCGCCCAACAGATCATCCTCAATGCTCGGAAACAGCGCTTTCTGAGCTTCGAAACCGCCTTCCTCGCTCATCGATTGGATCTGGCGCTGGCTCGACTCGAGAAGACTCGTTGCCTGCGAAATCTCACGCTCCAAAACACCGAGACGCTTGATGAGATGGCTTTCCCGTCCCTTCAACTCGTGCTTTTGCGCCGTTGCCGCGCCGAGCTGACTCGTTACCGCGCTGACCGCCTCGTTCGAGGTCTCCAGCATTTCCTTTTCGCGTCGCAGCTCCGCCAGTTCGCGATCCACGGCTTCGTGATCGATCTCCGCAAAAACGCGAACCTCCTGAGCCCGCCGGATGGCTTCCTCGCGTCCCCTCAACTCGGTGACCTGATCTCCATGCTGAGCCATCTCCACCAACAGGCGTTGCAGATCCTCTTCCGCGATCGCCAAATCCTTGCGCAAGACCTGGAGCTTCGCCTCATTGTTCCAGCCTAATATATAGTGACGGGGATTCGTGACCAACTCGCGTTCATCCTTCTCGAACCAGCCGCGCCCCAGATTCACATGCCGGTCGGCAGTCAACGCCATCGTCCGGACTTCGCGAAACTCCTCAAACGACTCACAGCATTTGAAATTGTATCGCGCAATCAACTCCGCTTTGATCCATTCGATCCAGGGATGTCCCTCTTTGAAATCCAGTTTGTTGATCAGCTGCGACGCATCGTTTGCATCGATCGTCGGGACGTTATCCGGAAGCACCTCGCCAACCCTCAGATAGGACACCTTCATGGCATCGGTCTGGTTCTCGGGAGTAAGCTGGTCCACGAACGTGCTCACTTCACGGAAACGATCCGCAGGGACGAGCAGACTAAGACCAAACTCGCGCAACGCCGATTCGGCTGAACCGGTCCATGCCGTCGCGCTCTCTTTCACCGCAATCAATTCAGCGGCGAACGGCAGTTCCGAAGGACTCATCCCGAGGCCCTCACAGATCACTTTGCGGATCTGCTGATGACGATCCGGAAGGTTCGAGCCCTGCTCCTGAAGCGTCCGGATCTCAAGTTCCATTCCGTCGCGGCGAGCTTCAAGCTTGTGAGCCCGAATCGCGCTATTCAGCTTCCCTTCTTCGAGGGTCTGCAACTCTTGTTCCGTCGAAAGACGCAACGCGGAAAGAGACTCGTGGGCGGATTGAAACGTCGCCTCATCACCCACATGCCCGGCCAAGCCAGCCTTCTGGAGCGCTTTCCGATAACGGTCCGCCCGTTCACGCCTCCGCTTGGAGTCGTCCTGCTTTTGCTCCAGCAAAAAGGGCAGGGATCGCAAACGCTCTCCGCCCGCGTTTTCCACATCATTCTGCAAGCGGCGAATCTGCTGCTCGTTGTCGTCCAATCGACGATTCAACAACTCCAGCTCAGCCGAAATCCCCTCCCCTTCGACGAGGCGATCCTCACGAACCCGCGTGAAGAGATCGACCGTCTTGACTCGGAAATACGCATCACAGGCTTTCTCCGTTTGTTCCCGCTTCTGCAGCTCTTCCTGAAGTCGATTGTATTCAGCTCCGGTCTGGGCAATCGGCTGAAGCGCAATCGACTGCTCCCTCGCATCGACCAACATCCGGTGCGCGTCAGAGAGCTGCTGGAAGTGATTGAGAATATCATCAATCCGCTCCTTCCAGTTCTGCCCCTCCAACATATGCCCGCGAATGAACTCCGTGAGACTTCGAATATCTTTAACCGCGACCGTCTGGTTGAAGACGTCCATCGCTTTGGGACGCATGTTCGCCTCGTTGATGAGCCACTTGTGATACTGGGCAAACGTCTTCGTGGTCTTGATGTCACGAGCTTCCAGTTTCTTGGCGATCTGGTCGATTGACTTAATCTCGCCAAAATCCTCTGCGATGTCTTTCTCTCCTTTCGCGAAGCAAAAAACCTTTTCGACTTTTCCGTCCGCGCCGCAATACAGCACCTGGGCGACCGTGAATCCCTTGTTGGTGTCGGCATTGAAAAAGTATCCCAGAAGAATACTGAGATGGCGCCCTTCCTTGCGAAGATACAACGTAGAGGCCTTGTTCTCCGCATCTGAGCTGGCGTGTCCATACGCGCCCATCAGATAAGAACGTTCATCCCGCTCGCGCTTCTTCCCGCTCGAACCCGCCGCTACATTGTAGTTCCGGATTCCCGGCCGGACCAACAACGTCAGGATACTATCCACCATCGTGGATTTCCCGCTTCCATTCTGACCAATGAGCAGTGACGTCCTGCCATTGGGACGAACGGTATGAATCTGGCCTTTTGAGGAATCAATCGTTCCCCAGTTCATGATCTGCACTTTATACAGACGATACCCGGGAAGTCCCACCGAAACGAAATTGTCTTCCATGATTTCTAGCTTGGTAATTGGTTTTGAGCGGCAATCGTCTCCGCGTGGATTTGAAATTGCTGTTTCAATTCATCCAATCGTTCGGCGGTGATTCGCGCTTTGATGATTGGTCGAATCTCGTAGGCAACAGGCTGGGTATTGAGCTTGCGAAGAAACCCGAGTTCCTGCGCCCGCACCATCAACTGATCAAATTTTCGCCGAACCCGAACTTCATCTTCCGTATCGGGAAGCAACTCCATCATCCGGGTTTGCAACTCTGACGTATCCACCACGCAACGCTCGGAATCGACGTTCTGCTCTTCGAAACGCCGGAGTTCATCGCGCAACATCACGCTGAATAAGGTGACGTCGTATCCCAAACGGCTTCTTCGAATCAACTTCGGCATCCCATCATACCCGTCGGGCAATTCCTCTTCCTCAATTTGCCGCAGATAAGCAAACCCTTCGGGTTCATCGACGACCATGATCAGTCCGACCCGGCCAAAATAAGTCTCCAGCCTCGATCGATTGGTCATGAGTAAATCCCAGGTTTTGGAATCATCCGCATAGACCGCTCCTTGGAGGAGACGAATCGCGGGAACACTGGACTCGTGAAATTCAGGAAGGTGAGCCATAGAAAATGGGTTGAGTAAGTTTGGGTTTTGAAATGGTTAAAGGTCTAACGTCGCCAACACAGCAGAATTCAGGACTTGCCAACCGCCGGGCGAAACACCACCCGCGGCACCCGCATCACACGGTACCCTCCCTCGGCGCTTTCGTCAGGAAGACGAACTTCGTCCATCTCCTCATCGACAACGACGTGGTCGTCATCCTCTGCAATCTGCACATAGGCGAGCACCTCGACCGCGCCATTCTCCGGCGGATGATCTTCCAACAGGCGAGGCAGGGAAACGGAATCGACGTGCTTCACCGCATCGCCAATCACATCACGCATCCCTTTCCAATCCAGGCGCCGCATCTGCGAAAACAAATCAAAGGCTTCGTCCAATTCGTCAGTCCCCGCCTCCGCGACCTGGAGATCCATCGTATCCACTTCCGCCGCCGGCGACCAGAACGTCCGGCTAAAGGTCACAAACGGTTTGTAGCCTTCTTCAATGTCCAGGCCGACCACCTCTTCAGGCGGCGCATTCCGAGCCTGACGCGCCAAATTCAAGACTTCTTCGATCGTGAGCGCGACTTTCCGGCGCTCGTCCGCCACCTTGCCATCGAGGATCCGTCGAATCGACGCCGACAGCCGCTGATTCGTCTGCATGACCTGCTCCGCCTCCGCCGTCAGTGCCGGGATCATGTTTCGCAACATCTCCATCTCTTCCTCATCCCCTCCAATCTGTTCGATCTTCCGCACATTCTCGACCAAATCACGCAGCGTGCGCTGGCGCGAGGGCGATAGAATCAGGTTCACGAAGCCGTAAAAACTCTTCCCCTGGTCGGAGTCCTTCAAGACCGACTCCGAATTCATCACATACTCCAACAGATCCCCCTTGTTCTCCCCCGCCATCTGCATGTCCTGAACCTGCCGGGTAATTTCCTTGAACTTGTCTTCCACCTTGCGGAAATCCCCCAAAACACGTTGCAACAGATCCAGCGCAAAATGAAATCGCTCCCGAATCTGGGACTCATCGTAGGTTTTCGCGTCCCCACTTTGCTGAATCCGATCAATCTCGGCCTGCAATTGGTCGCGCTCTTCGGCCAGCGCCGCCACCTGGCTATCCGCGTCATCGCCCGAAAAAATCACCACCTCCCGCAGCGTATCGACGATGGCCAACACGCAACTCTCGGCGCCGACAAACTGATCATCACGCTTCACCGACTCTCTCGCGAATCGCATCGCAGCCTCGGTATGAGCCGTCAACTGATAGACCGGCTCCTCGCTCGAACCCTGAAAATAACGCTGAAGATACCGCGTCTCCGGTTTGCACCACGCGTTCAGGTAATCCAGCGGCGCCTCATTCAACGCATCGGGGTGTTGCTCCTGATAATCGGTCAGATCCGCGATCAGTTGATCCTGTGGAATGGTGATCCGTTGCTCCCGTTTAAACTCCTGATACAGGAAGTGCAGAATGAAGCTCCCATTCTGAGCTCGCAACAAGCGAGTCGTCGGGGATTGGGTCAGAAAAACCTGAAGATCGTCTAGTTCCACGTTCCGAATTTTTAGCAAGCCCTAACAATATGGCAACTTTTTCTTCTTGGATTGCCGAATGAAGCTCAAAACCCCTGCAAAAAACTAGTTGCTCATCGCGAAGAAGAGTGCACAATACGGGCCGTTCTCGGCCCGGCATTCCTGAGTTGAGAATAAGCGCTCGTAGATCAACTGGATAGATCGTCTGACTACGGATCAGAAGGTTGAGGGTTCGAATCCTTCCGAGCGCGCCTTTCATTCTCAGGGGGATACGCAGGATCTAAGGGAGCATTCAAAAAGAGGGGGACTACACCAAGTTTGGGGGATTGCCGTTTTTCATCCGCACTCGGCAATGACGCGCAGGCGGTAGTTGTTAAAGTTTCGGAAGCCGTAGGCACGGCGTTGGATCAGTTTCAATTCCGTCGTAATTTTCTCTACCAGACCACTTGAGAGCTTCTCTGCCTCCTTATTGAGGGGATGCTCTGTAGGTAAGAATATACCGACAGTACTGCTCAACACCTGGCAAGAGGCTGTTCATGATATTCGTCATTCGAAACGAAGGTGAGTCGCCCATTGCTTTGATTGCTGATTGAATCAGCGTTTCAACCATGGCAACCTCACTCGTTGCATTGGGATTAGGCGGTTCCTTTGAGTGTTCTACCCTAAGTTCTTGTCCATTGAGCCCCTTCGAAAATTCTTACTTTCATCCGTTCAATTGGGCAAGATGAGTTCTCATCCCACTTCATCTACCTGCGGGCAGGTTGCTTCCAATTTCGAAAAAATCCCCTCAATCACCTGTTCTTTGCCAGTGAACACGGCCTCTGGTCCACCCGCGTCCAAATCCGAAAACGGCGATTCGTAAAGCGCTTCCGCTCCCATGACTCCGCGGTGGGTTAGTTGGTCAATAATCAGTTCAACAAACCGAATCTGATTGGCGGAGAGGCTTCGGTCCCCAAGGAACTCCGCGAAAGCCTGCTGCGCTGCGGTCCGGTCCATTCCGATCAACTTCCGGACGAAATGCGGCAATGACGGGGCTTCGCTTTGGGCCAGCAAATCGGACAGCAACCTTTCACCCTGGTCCTCGCCAATCTCCTGCAAGGTTCGCTCCAATTCCGCAAGATCCAGTGCCGTCATCGGCTGATTGGTTCGCAAGCGGTGAATCACAATGTGATCCAGGTGAGCTTTCAAAAACTCCTTCACTTTCCGTTCATATTGCGCCCCGGTCATCTTCGGCACCAAGACCGGTTCTCCTACCCGTACGCCCTGAATTTCGTCTTCGAAATCGGTGTAAACAATCTTGCGCTTTTTCTTGTCGAGAAACTGAACAAGACCTCGCAGCCGAAGCCGCAACTCCTCCAACAACGCCAGGGTGATGCCTTCCCAGAATTCCGTGGTCTGCACTATCTGCAAATACGCCAATTGCTCTGTTACCGCGGGAATGGCGTCCTTTCCTTCCAGCAACGCGGCAATTTCGATCACCGATAGTCTGATGCTTTCGGAAACACCACTCTTGTTGGCGACTCCCAGCTGCATTTTCAGCACCTTTAAATCGAACATTCGTGCTTCGATTTCATCGTTCTCGATTTGGCTGGGAAGGTTTGCGATGTCCCGCTCTAACACGTGCACGTCCCCCTCAGTCAATTGGCCCCAAGATTCCTTTTTCTGGAATCGCTCCACCGGTTCCAGTCGCATCCGAACGATAAAATTTTCGGGATTCATGGCTGCGACCTCCGCGTGAAGACCGGCTGCCAGCGACTGCGTCAGTTTCCCCTCCGGTTCCAATTCCGATTCCTTCTGCAACGTGGCCAGTAGCTCCACCCGCGTCTTGAACAGCCGACTCCCGATCGATTCGCCCCCGCGCCCTTCGATCCCGTCTGGATTCTCGCGGAAGAAATCGAAATTGAAACAAAAATCGAAGATCCGGAAGTCCTTCTTGTCCTTGTCCGGCTCAAAAAGATTCTCGCAGAGCCGGGTGCCGCGTCCAATCATTTGCCAGAACTTGATCT
Organism: uncultured bacterium; assembly: GCA_963977015.1. GTDB lineage: Bacteria > Verrucomicrobiota > Verrucomicrobiia > Verrucomicrobiales > DEV007 > JBCDHN01. Next base: position 150,595 of record CAXBMO010000004.1, read on the forward strand.
TCGAGTAGACCGGCTTGAAAAACACCAAATTCACCACCTCTGGCACGTCAATTCCGGTGTCTAACATATCCACCGAAATCGCAATGTGCGGTTCTTTGTCCTTCAACGAAAAATCGTCGATTAGGCTCTGCGGATAGGCCGCCTGGTTGTCAATCACGCGGGCAAAATGCCCCTTGAGTTCTGGATAGTGGTGGTTGAACCGCTCCTCAATGAACTTCGCTTGATCGTGATTCCGAGCAAAAATAATCGTCTTCCCGAGCCGGTCGCCACTCGCCACCGTATGCCCGCGCTCCATCAGGTGCTGCAGCACCTTGTCCACCGTGTCAGTGTTGAAGAGCCACTGATTGATCGCCGACGCATTCACGGCCGCCGGCGGGCCGTCATCACCGTCGTCACCCCAATCAATCCCCTCCCATTCGGCCTGCTCTTCCTGACTAAGATCGTCATAGCTGATTCCCTCGCGTGGAAACTTCAGATCTACCTGCTCGACTCGCGGTGGCACGAGAAAGCCGTCACTCACCGCCTGATCCAGTTCATAAGCATCGGTCGGCACCCCTGCTTCCAGATCAAACAGATCGTAGGTGTTTTTATCGATCTCTTCCCGGGGTGTCGCCGTCAGCCCCAGTAGCAGGGAGTCGAAATACTCGAAGATCGCCCCGTATTTTTGGTAAATGGACCGGTGTGCTTCGTCGATGATCACCAAATCGAAGTGGCCCGGGCCGAACCGCGCCACCCCGCCCTTGGTTTCGTCGATCAATCCCATCATCGTGGGGTAGGTGCAGACATAGACCCGGCCTTCCTTGTTTTTCTCGGTCACCAGATTCACCGGGCTGGAATCCGGCAGATGCATTTTGAAGGCGTTTGCTGCCTGGTTCACCAGGGAAATCCGGTCGGCCAGAAACAAGACTCGCTTCGCCCAATTGGCCCTCTGCAACACATCGGTCAGGGCGATCGCGGTCCGGGTCTTGCCCGTTCCCGTGGCCATCACCAGCAACCCCTTGCGCTGATGCGCGGCGAAGGTGGCTCCAAGGCTCGCGATGGCCCGTTTCTGGTAATAGCGACCCGCGATTTCCTCATTCACCTGGGCCACGTCCAGGGGCTTGCGGATCTGGCGGCGCTGCACCAGTCGCTCCAGGTCGTCCTTGCTGTAGAAACCGGCCACGCGCCGCGGCGGATAGGAGCGGTCGTCCCAGATCCAGGTTTCGTAACCGTTCGTGAAAAAGATCACCGGCCTTTGACCATGCATCTGTTCCAGGCAATCCGCGTAAAGCTTGGCTTGTTGCTGGCCGTTCTTCGGGTCGGCCGTGGTCCGCTTGGCCTCCACCAATCCGAGCGGCAGCCCGTTGTCGCCCCACAACACGTAGTCGACGAACCCCTTGCCGGGACTGTTCGGCATTCCCGTCACCGGGTATTCCCGATCCTGCGGCTTTTCCAGGGGCCAACCGGCCCGGCGCAGGTCCACATCGATCAGGTATTTCCGCGTTTCCGCCTCGGAGTAATCATGCGGATCGCTCTTGGCTTCATTCTCCGCAATGACCTTTGCCAACTCTTCGCGAACGGTTTTCAGCTCGGCGTCCAGCGCGTCAATCTTCTGCTGTTTTTCGAGAGTCTCGCAGCTCGTCCGCTCCAGTTCCGCCTCCAGCCTGGCCAGTTCTTCGCGGGAGATCGTCGGTTCGCTCACCACAGGTTTCGGCACCAGGCCGTCGCTCCAGGCTGCCTCACCGGGATCCGGCTGAGCTTCCCGCGAATAGGTTCGGGCCACCCAATACAGAACATGGTGCAGTTCCTGCACCACCCGCAGGGCATCACCTTCACCTACTGGCCGGGGATTGTGCGCCGCTGCATTGCCCATCTTGTGAATGACCCGCGCTTTCTGAAACACCGCCTCCGGCAACACGCGCCGAAAGCTCGGCTCGTAGAGAAACGCCCCCAGGTTCCGGTCATAGGGCCGCTTCAGCCGCTGGTCGAAGCGAAAGAGCCAGTGAATCGTTGTCTCCAGGGCGAACCGGGCGTGAAAACAGGAGGCCCGCGCGTCTGCAAGAGCCTGCCGCTCCGCCTTCATCGCCGCTTCGGCCAATTCGGGGAACTCAGTTTCGAGAAAGGCGAAGTTTGACATTCGTGTTGCTGATTCTGATGCCCAACAGAGGAGGAATCAACTTACCAGTTAAACTTTGCCAGATTCTCTGGAGCCCGCCGAATCATTTTTGCAAAAGGGGAGCAAATCGTTGTTCGAGAGTCCTTCGATTGTAGCGGCTGAGTGCAGGGCGGTTTGCCCACGCAGCATGAACATGCCTCCGCCATTCCCCTCGCGGTTGACGTTGAATCGAACCCATACTGAAAAGGCTTTGCTCAATTTGTTCACCTGACTTCCCAAGCTTTGAGGCAAGATCATCAATTACCTGGCAGTAAAGTTCGTAGTTAAAACCGGTGTTCAGTTGGCCAGGTCCCTGGTCCGTATGACGGATGAGATTCTCGCCAGTAAGCAAGATGACGGACTTTGTCGTCCACTGATCCATAATGTAGTGATTCTTAGGGCCGAAGAAATAAAGGAGCTTGGTAAAGAATGCGGGGCCCAAACCGGGGATGTTGGCATTGCCAGCAAAGAGGTCATAAGCCTCGGCACGGCTGAGTTTACAATCCCGTAGCTTGATCAGCTTGCCCCGAATGGCACGCCTCGCATTCCAAGCCTTCTGGGCGTTCTCGGCTCCCCCCGGTCCCAACCCCTGACCACCCCAAGCCATTGCACAGATGTAGCCGAATAGCGGATCCTTCTCGGTGTTGCTGCAATGCTGGCGAACGTCATGTCGGGCGAGTTGATCGACTGGAAAAGGACCCAATTGCGAAACCTCCTCTAGCTCTAAGTCTTCCACCCATTGCGCGGGAACGTCACCGATTCTTCCCTGCATGAGGAAGGGCGCTTTTCGAAAAGCTTCAAAATGCTCCGGGTCGTAGAAAAAATTCGTGGCTTCTCCGCCATCCGCCTCCGCCATCGTTTCAAATGTCCATGGCACGAACTCCCCAGACGGCTGTCCCCGGAAGAGATTCACCATGGATTCGCGGAACGATTTGTCTTTTGCCAACTTCCGGGTGGAACTCGAGATCTCGCTCCGACTGCGCAAATCTGGATCGAGAACGTCAATAGCGACTAACTCGGCCGCCTCACGTCTCCCGTTGTCGTCAAAGCCCGGTTCCGTCCACCAGATCACCCTGGCGACGAGATCCGGATTGAGCGAAACCGCTGCCGATTTGCTGGTGATGCTGCTGCCGCGGTGAATCAAGTGCTGCTCGATCCGGCGGCGGAGATTCTTGCCCATCTCAACGTAGACCACACGTTCCTGGCCATCGAGCATCGCATAGATTCCCGGTAGCGTGGGGATGGAGGTAAGCTGGAACGAAGTGGACATGAGGAAGCGAGCAGAGCCCCGTCAAACTCGAACCAACTCCATGAGCGGTTCAAACCGATAAATTGCGGCTTTCCTCCCTGACGCCTCTTCAACGGTCTGAAGAATCTCCTCCTGCAGAAGCAGCCGGGTGAATCGGGCTGCCGTCTGGGCGGGAATTCCGGCGTTCCCGGTAAACCGGCTATTGCGAAAAACCGGATACGTGAAAACAAAATCAAGGGCATTCACCGACCACTTCGACGCCAGCAATTCAGAAAAACGCCCTTTCATATCCTCGTAAAGCGACCTGACCTTTTCGGCGACTTCCAGATTGTGAATCGCCTGCTTTTCCACTGCCGTTAGGAAAAAAATACACCAGTCGTCCCAGGCCCCCTTTGCCGAAACGTCGCGCATGGTCGCAATGTAGGCGTCCTTGTGATCTTCGAAGTAACGGCTGATGTAAAAATGGGGGGCCGCAATGGCTCCCTTTGCCCACAGCATCAGCGTGATCAGCATCCGCCCGACCCGGCCATTTCCGTCCTTAAACGGGTGCAGCGCCTCAAACTCGACATGACAAAGGGCAGCGCGCAAAAGGATTGGCATTTTCTCATCCTCAACCATGGCAACCAGCGCATCCATACCGCTCTCAAGCTTTTCAGGCGCAATTGGCACGAAACTGACCTCTCGGCGGCCCCGCTCTCCGATATAATTCTGCTCGGCCTTGAACGCACCGGGAGACTTGCTCGCTCCGCGTCCGAAAGACAGAAGTTGTTGATGAATACTCTTCAGCAACGAGATGGACAGCGGCCGCCCCTCGTCCATCTGCCGCTGCGCGACGCGAAGCGACCGCTGGTAGAGAACCGTCTCGATCACGTCAGATCGAGATTTCGAAGCCGAGGCCACCTCGTCACCATACTCAGCCTCGTATTGAAGGATCTCGTCCAGCGTGCTGATCGTTCCCTCCATTCGTGAGGAGATCACCGCCTCTTGATTGCGCAGGGGTGCGAGGAAGATTTCGCTGTTGTGCAGCCCCTTTAGCATCTGGTCATAGCGCGCCAAGGAGTCGGTTGCCGCCAGCAGCGCCGACAAAATTCGCCCATAATCGAGCGACTCGGGTGGAAACTCCCCATCGTGATACCAAACGGCTTTGGACGTATCGAAGTTCATGTTCGGCTTCATTTTTAATACCAAACTCGGTTGTTGTCGAAATTCTTGGACATTTAAACATTAAATCCGATCGAAGTTCATTGGTGATTGCCAGGGAGCGTTGATGTTAACGGGTGGCGAAAAATGAGAGACAAACTCGTTTGGCGTTCATGGTGGAACATCAATCTTCTTTGGCATCAAGATTCTCGAAAGTTTGATCATCGACACCTTTTGAGGCTCTCCCATGAAGGCCAAACGACTTCGATGTTAATAATCTAATAAAAATGAGAGACAAACCCACTTGATGCTCATTCTTGTCCTCCAAATTCGGTGCGAACCTCAAATCTCGCCGTTCGTCGAGGGTGCGAAATTGGAAGGAGCGAAGGGAATGTTTAGCTCGGCGAAGTGGGCTTGATGAACCAACGCCCTCCTAACCATGCCCCATCTCCTTGTGGTTGCCAATCGACAGCGCTTCCCAGGTGCCGTCGGGCTCCCGACGAAAGTGAGCCCGGAAGTTTTGGTTCACCCTGACCGACCACACATCATTTCCTCCCTTGGGCCACTTCTTGAAATCGGCTCCCGGTGTGATGGCCGCCTGAAGCTGTGATTTTTTCCGCTCCCAGGCATCCTGAATCGGTGGGGCGAGTTTGCGCAGCTTGCGCTGAAAATCACCGGATTCCACGATTTCCTCCAAGTGACCGAACAGATCCAGGCAGCCTTCCAGAATCCCAAGTCGTTCTCCATCGTGAACGAGGTGGATGGGGCAGTAGCGCCAGTCGATCCGGGGATGGATCGGGAACTGCCGCGGCCAATCCCAGCCGCCGCCCCGGTCTCCGAGATGGGGATTCGCCTTTCCCGTTTCGGAAAGGGCCCGGTAGCCTTCTGCCAGTTCCGTGAGATTGCGATCCCAGCCTTCCTTCTCGACATCGAGACCATCGCAGTAGCCTATCGGCTGGCCCCGAACAAATCCTTTCAGAGCCTCCTGCTTCCCGCGCACCTCCAGTGATCGTTTCCGAGTCCGGAACGCCTTGAGCATGTAGGCGTTCGCCAATTTTTCCTCTTCTTCACAGTAGCCGGGGTAATCCTCGAAAAACGCTTCCTTGGCCGGTCCCCACCATGGCTCCTGGAAAACCAATTCCATCTGGGCCACCGCGTAGTCCGTGGCAAAGTGAAACAGCTCATGGTTGAGGATCGCGTGAAAGGCGAGGTGTGCCTTGGTCTTGTCTGTTGCCGGTAGGCCGCCGAAGGCATGCTTCATGAGGTAGGCAATCCCGGAAACCGGCACGTAAACGCCCCACTGCAATCCGGTCACGTGAAACGAGGAATACCAACCGACCGCATCCATCCCGTGGATTTCCACGCTTTTCCGGATCCGTTCCTCTTCTTCGCCATCCAGCGCCGGAAAAGTTTCTTCCGCCTCGGCTCCGATCTCGATCACCGGCTCAAAATCCGGAACCGACCCATCCGACTCCTGCTGCTCGTCGAAATCGTCACCATCCCACACGGAAAGAGGAGCTTCGCAGGTTTTTTCGGTCTCCGCGCCGGATAACGTGGTCACCGCCACCCTTGGTTCAGGACCGCGATTCTCGAACTCCGGCGATTCATCGAACAGCGCTCCCTCGATATCCTGCAAACTGTTGCGGACGCTGGTGATCAGTTTCATTTCCTTTTAAGCCTCCTCCACCTCATCCTCCGCCACTCCTAGCTCGGATACAATCGCTCCCTTTCCCGTCGAGTTTTCCACCAAATCGAGAAGCGCGGCTTTCCGTGCCCGGTAGAACCCATCGAAATCATCCGCTCGCAGGAACCTCGGCTCGATGCAGTGGGTGCGAAGAATCGAGTCCATCGCGTCGTCGTCGAGTTGGACTCCCTTGTGGGTCTGGATTTGCTCCAGGTAATGCGACGGGGCGTTGCCGCCGATCATCCGGTTGGCCTTGGCGGAGATGGCCGTCTTGTTGATGATGGAATTGTAGATCCGGGGTGAAATCCCCCGATCGTCGCACCACTTCCGGGGAAAGATGTGATGGATGTCGATTCCCCGCTCGTTGAGGTCCAGATCCAGCATCCTGGTCTTCCAGAAGAAGTCGCAGGCTCCCTGCTGCTGCACCAGCACATACAGACCCCGGTAGGCAGCGGAATTCCGCGTCCTCAAGGTATCGAGGCGCGACTCCTGGAACCCGGAGGCAACCACGGTCACCGGTTCCTCGACGACGTCTCCGGTCAACCAATCCATCAGGTTCTGGTAGTCCAGGGCGATCCTCGTTTCCACCGCGCCGCCATACATTTCCCCCAAAACCCCACACCAAAACCAGCGCGCCAGCCGGTCCTGGATGGCCGGTTCCAGCCAGCGTTCTTTCAAGTGGGTCAGGACCGTGGCCAGGGGCACCAATTGGCTGCGATAGGGAAGAAACCGTTGATGATGGAATCCCAGCATCCTCAGAAACTGTTCCGCTTCCAGGAACCCGCCGGTCAGGGGCTCCGTCCATCGCTGGTAGGCCGGCAGCGGCGTGGAAAGGACGTGCTCGCGTTTCGCGCTGACCGTGGTGGCTTCCTTCGGTTTCTTTCCGGCAGCCAAATCAGCCAGCCTTCGTTCCCGGGAATCGAGCAGGGCGATTCCCTGAAGGAAATCGGTCGGCTCCAGGTCGGTGAGGATGGACTTGGCCGCCAGCTTCGCTTTCCGTCCCGTTCCCGCAGGCTCGCCGAACCAGTCCTTCCGCATGTTGTAGCCGTCCGCCGCATAGCTGGCCGTGACCAGCTCAAAGACGGAGAGCGCCACCCCACCGGTGTTCACCTTTTCAAACACCAGGCAAACGGCCTCCTTGGAGGTTTCCTTTTTGAGGAGAATGACCGGGATCATGTAGCCTCGGAATGCGGCGAGAACTTCCTTCCGAAAGGTCATGTAGGTCGAGAACCGTTCCGGAAACCGTTCATTGAGCCCTTCTTCCCATGCGTCGGAATCCAGGATCTGGCTGCAGGGGAAGCACATCGCCTCGTATTCCTTTTCCGGGCTGCTCAGATCCAGGTCAATCTGCCGCCCGAAATCCGACCGCAGGGTTTTCCGTTCGTCCACAGCGATGATGGCGGCTTCCAGGGATTGCGGTCCCTCCAGCGCCTTGGCGATGTCGAAGTAGTAGTGCCGTTTGATCGGTCGCTTGTTGTCGTCCCGAGTGGCGACCGGCCCATCGCCTTTCACCACCTGGGTCAGGGAGGTGAGCCGCTGCTGGCCGTCGAGGATGAGGCGTTCCGCGTCTGAGCCGGGAGACAAGGTGACGCCTTCGACCGGCCGGAGCTGAAATCGCGTTTCTCCTCCCGTTTCCAGAATCATGACCGCGCCAATCGGAAAGGAACGGGCGATGCTGACGAGGAGGGAACGAATATGCTCGTCATCCCAAACCCAGCCGCGCTGAAAGTCCGGCAGTTGGATCTTGCCCTCCACGATGTCGTCGAGGAGGTCGCTGAGCTTGAGCTTGGTGGAGTCGAAGGTGGACATGGGGAAACGTTGGGCTACTAAAGTTCTCCGTTAAAGGCGCGGGATTGGAGGGAGGCGAAAAGGGTGTCCAGTTCGGCGAGATGGGCGCGCAGGCGGGCTTTCTGGCGCTCGACCGATTCGACGACGGCGGCGAAGCTGTGTTGGAGGTCGAGGGGCGGCGTAGGGATTGGTAGCTTCTTCACATCGCCGAGATTGATTCCTCGAACTGCAATTCCTTTCGTCCTGCGCGCCATGTAGTGCTGCATCCCTTGAGTCGTGATGCACTGCATGACGTAGGCTGCTTCAGCTTCCGCCAAAGCGAGTCGGGCCGTATCTTGGGTAATATTAGCGCCTTCGGCATCATGCGGGGTTATCGCCATCCGACCAACGTGGCCCCTGATCGACATGAGTAGATCACCGGGCTTAAGACGCGACCGATTGTATTGATTCGCAATTTCTACCGTGGTTCTTCGGAGTTGGTTAACTAGCACTTGCTCATTCTTAATGTCGACGACTCGCACATAGGGAATTCCGTCTTCAATATCCGGGCCCGGTTTAAGAATTCCGTAGGTGATTGGCCGATTCGGATCGATCAGCTTCTCCAGCGGAGCGTTCTCCCACCCCATCGGATTGGTGACGGGGTCGCCGAAGAGGGTGAGGAAGGTGGATTGGAGGAGGGTGTCGAGCTGGGCGAGGGACTCGCGGCGCTTGGCCCGCAAGGCGTCCGCCGCATCCAGGATCCCCGCAATCCGCTTCTGCTCGGCGAGGGGCGGGAGGGGGATTTGGATTCGGCTCGCTCCTGCCTTCGTAAGCTTTGCACGGGTCGTGCCGGTGAGCTGTGGTGTTACGTCAAGGTGCTTCAGCACAAGACATAGATAATCGAGATCTGTGCCGGACTTGGGCCGCAAGACATGTGCATGGTTGTTTACCCACGTTTTGCCGCTGATTTTATACGCGATGCCCCGGTTCGGTTCGAAGAAGTGTCCACCATCCTCAGCGAGAAGGACCAGCGGTTCATCGAAGATGAAGCCGTCGATGGTCCCCTGTTGCCCGTTCGCTCCAAAGTATGGGTATGGACCGGGATTTCGGTCGGCAGCTTTCACAGGACGCCTTTGGGAGTCAAGAAACTCAACCGCCTGTCCCAAAGTTGTAAGCGCAGTCGGAACTTCGCTCATCCTAACTTCCCCTCCAGCTCCTTCCGCCCTTTGGTGATCTCTTCTTCCAGCTTCGCCAGCCGCTCCAGAATCACCCCCGGCGGATCGTATTCGACCGCTTCGTATTCCACCTCCTTGTAGCGGTTGATCGAGAGGTCGTAGTCGTTGCCTGCGATCTCGTCCTTCGGCACGAGGAAGCTCTGGTCGGTGCGTTTCCGCTTTTTCTCGGCCTTGCGGTTCTTCCACCGGGCCAGGATGTCAGCCAAGTCGCTCTTGTCCGGCTGCGGGGTGCGCTTGTCGTCGAGCGAGTAGCCATCGGCCTGCATGTCGTAGAACCAGACTGCATCCGTTCCCCCAGAGTTGGTCTTGGTGAAAAGCAGGATGGCGGTGGAAACCCCGGCGTAGGGCTTGAAGACGCCGGATGGCATCGAGATGACGGCGTCGAGCTTCTGGTCCTCGACCAGGATCTTGCGCAGCGCCTTGTGCGCGGTGGAGCTGCCGAAAAGAACACCATCCGGCACGATGACGGCGGCGCGCCCGCCGGTCTGGAGCAGACGCAGGAAGAGGGCGAGGAAAAGCAGCTCGGTCTTCTTCGTCTTGACGATCTGGAGCAGGTCCTTGGCGGTGGACTCGAAATCCAGGCTGCCCGCGAACGGCGGGTTGGCGAGGACGAGGGAAAACCGCTCGGCGTCGTCCTCATCGGCCTGGGCCAGGGAATCCTTGTAACGGATGTCCGGGTTTTCCACGCCGTGCAGGAGCATGTTCATGCTGCCGATCCGCAGCATGGTGCTGTCGAAATCGTAGCCGTGGAAGGTGTGCTCGTTGAAACGGCGGCGGCTGGCCTCATCCTTGAAGATGGCGTCGCCGTGATGATCGCGCAGAAACTCCGACGCGGCGATGAGGAAACCGCCGGTGCCGCAGGCGGGATCGCAAATGACATCCTTCGGTGTCGGAGCCATCATCTCCACCATGAGCTGGATGATGTGGCGCGGGGTGCGGAACTGGCCGTTCTGCCCGGCGCTGGCGATCTTGCCGAGCATGTATTCGTAGAGATCGCCCTTGGTGTCGCGGTCGGCCATGTCGATGCCGTCGAGCTGATCGACCACGCTGGCGAGGACCCGGGGCGTCGGCATCATGAAGAGGGCGTCCTTCATGTGGTGGGTGTAGGTGCTGTCGCCCTCCGCCGCGCTCTTGCCGCCGCCGTTCTGGCCCAGCGACTTCATGAACGGAAAAACCTCGTCGCGCAACACCTCGAACATGTCGTTTGGACCGAAATCCCGAAAGCGCGACCAGCGCAGGTCTTGGAAGGAGCGTTGCGGCTTGGCCCGCGATTCCGGGTTCGGTCCTTCGGGGAAAATCGGCTTCTGGATCGGCTTTTTTGTCCGGTTTGCCCTGGCTTCGGCCAGGGTGTGGATCTCGTCGAGCCGCTTGATGAAAAGCAGGTAGGTGATCTGCTCGATGACGGAGAGCGGGTTGGAAATTCCCCCGGACCACATCGTGTCCCAGATTTTGTCGACTTTGGAGCGCAGTTCGCCGGTAATCATGTGGCGGAGATATAGGGCAGAATGTTAGGGTGTGCCAGTGGGAAACTGGTGAACCCGGTGGACGAAGCGGCAGCCGTCCCCTTAAATCGATCCTGTTCCCGGCGGCAGTCCGCTGGCGACGCCGATTTGGAGGTTCATCTACCCACCTCATTCACACCGCGCCGGATGCCCCGGCCAGAACGTGCGGACGGACTTTGCTTCGATCACCATGTCGGCAAACAGTTCCGGACTGACCAAGGCCAGCTTGGCAAGCCGCGCCCCGATCAATCCCATGCTGTCGTGGAATTGGGTGGTGAAGTGGTCGTGCGCGTATTCGTGGGCAAACTCGTGAATGAGCAGCTCGTTGATCCGTTGAAGGCCTTCCCAACTGCGATCGTTGAAGAAGCGATGGCCCAGCGTGCCGAGGTTGAAGGTGAGCGTTCCGCCCTCGCCGTAGGTCGCCGCGACTGGCCAGGTCGGTTTGCAGACGATGCGCACGTTGAGGTCATGCTGGACCAATTCCGGACCGATGCGATGCACATACTGTTCCACCAAATGCATCGCTGGAGTCCACTCCAACGGTTCCATCTGTTGACTGGGGTTCTCCTCCTGATGATGCGTTGGCGTGACCTGACCGGCAGGTTTGATCGCTTCAGCCTGGCGGGCGTTCTCCCATTCCTGTTTCGACATCGAACCGCCGGCGACGACGTTGTAGCCTTCGGCCATGGCTTTCTTGTTGGCCTCACGATCGTTCACATCGTAGGAGACCCGATTCTCGCCGAAGCGTAAGTCCAGGGATGTGGTCGTCGCTTCCGGGGCGCAGCGATGATCATTGGTGGCCGCACGAGCCCAGTCCTGAGTCACGTCCTCTTTCTCAAGAAGATGATGAGACTCGTTAAAGACGGCGACGCGCAATTCCTGCAGATACGCCGGTGTCACGTTATCGCGCTGCATATTGAGAGGGACACGTTGTTGGACGTCGCAGTGCCAGCGCGTTCCGCTAAGGACGACGGGAATACCCATCTCGTAGATCCAGCCTTCGCTGCGTTCGCCGCAGTCATAAAGCCGCACAGCGGTTTTCCGCCGGGTGCGACGGATCGCGCCGCTGTCATCGCCGATCGTGGTGGGCAGGGTCGTGGTGAACTCGTGGACAAAGGGCGGCGCGAGCAATTCTTCGCCATTGAAGCGAACGCTGACTTCCTGGGGAGGGAGCAGGCTGCGCATGCCATCGCAGGCATTCAAATACTCAGCCTGGCTCATGATCAGTTCCCCCTCGAAGCGCGTCCCCCGGACCCGGTGATCGCTGGAGTTGAAGCGTCGCCCGTCACGGAAGCTGACGGTTCCCTTGGTCGAAGCGATCGTCGCCTCGGTGCAAAATGCCAGGACCAGTTTCTCACCCAGGTTCCAGATGCCGCGTTGCTCGGGGTTGTGCAGCTTGGAACTGTCGGCGTAGAGCGTGTAGCTGTGGGTCAGGTCCTTGAAGCCTTCGGGGCTGTCGTCCTCGACAATCAACCGGCAACGCTCACCGCCGGGAATCGGCTCGAGATTGATCGTAACGCGGGTCACGTCTTCATCGACCGCGTTCTGGTAAAGCTCATAGATGAGGAAGTTCTTAGAGCGGTTGGCGAACTTGCGACGTAAGCCGGCCACATCGACGCGGAACATGTCCTCGCCTGCCGCTTGTGATTTGAAGGGGTAGTTTGCGATCATGATGGTAGTCCTGTTGGGTGGAGAGGGAGGTTGCCCGGGACTGCTCGAAAACCTGCTCATCCCTGCGCCTTCAAACTCTCCCAAAATGCTTCGCCGGTTTCGATTATAATTGGACGAAAGATTTGGAATGATTTCGTGTCAGGAAATTTTTGAACCTTCTGGCGATGATCCACCAAGGTTCATCTTCCGTGTTAGGTCAGCGCTTGGCCGAGAAAGAATTGGAAATCCTGTTCTGAAAAATCCGGGGCTTCGTCAGTTACTACCTGCAACGTAATGGTTGGAATCTCCTGATCTTCTTCCTATCCGCAACACGTTGGACATTGAGTGCATCCTCTTTGATGAGGTGATTGCCGAAATGTTCGGTGTCATGACGATGCCCCCCCCCTGCTATGTAAGGACTGAGATCCATCCTGGTTCCTCGAAAGCGACTCTCTTCCTCCGGCCCAAAGCGACCGTGTCGCCAAACAGCACGAACCCAATACCTCGAAGGAATGTGGCGGCGCTACGCCGACGACAGGTGACCTGCCGAACAAATTCTCTGGGGAGATCGGTGGGTTTTTAGCCGCGGCCCGGCCTTCGTCAGCCGAACACCTTGAAGAGGTGCCGAATCTCCTCTTCCAGATCCTCTTCCTCGTTCAGCGTGTCGGCGACTTCCTTCCGGACAGTCTTGCGGTAGGCGCCTCGGAGCCGACACACTGCCGTTCTCACCGCGCCCTCCTTCATCCCGAGGCGCTCGCCCATCTCGGCGTAGGGAAGCGCTTCATCGCCATCCAGCGTCAGGTAAATCCGCAATTCCTCAAAGAGCGCCAGCTTTCCCGCCTTCTCGTATTCATCGCGAAGCCGATCCAGAACGAGGCTGAGCAAGGTCATGACCCACTGCCGGTCGAATCGGCGTTCGGGTTCCTCCTCCAGATCTTCGGTATCCAACATCCGCCCCTCGGCGATTTCCTGTTCGATGGATAGAATCTTGACGTGACCTCCGCGTTTTTCCGCCTTTTTGCGATTCCAGTCGTTGGCCAGGAAATGGCGAAAAGCGACGATCAAAAACGTTCGCAATCGCCCCTTGTTCTCCTCCACGCAGTCGAATTGACGACGCCGCAGCAAATCTGCAAGAAAACTCTGGGTGACGTCTTCGGCATCGTGTGGGGAAAATCCGCGACCTCGCGCATAGGTATAGATCGGGTGCCAATAGGCTTGGCAAAGCTCGGTGAGAATCTGATTGCGATCGTTGCCGGCCGGTTCGTGCAGGCGCTGAACCAATGTCCAACGCGTGTTGGGAAATTCGCGACCGACCCATGTTCGATTTGCAATCATGTCAGGGAATTTAGCCGTCAATTCTCCTTTTTCAGAAAAAAATCAGTAACGTTTGCCCAAAAATTCTTCTTTAAAGTGTGGAGAGGGTTGATGTGCCGGATGGGCCAGTCCTCTAAACGGGTCTGTAGCTGCGGTTTTCGAACCGCGATGGGCAGGGATCCGCCATCGATCCTCTCCACGTTTTTTGACCGGGATTCATTCCAACGGCATCAGGGCAAAAATGTGGGTTCGGGTAATCTGGACGTCAATGGCTCCCGTGACCTGCTCGGCCAAGTCGTTCGAAAGTGGCTGCAACGGAAGCAGGGCCCCGGGGGCCCCAAAAAGGCGCCAGGAACCATCCTTCAATCCAATTGCCAGGGTGCCGTGGAGTGCGCGAATCGCAACGACCCCGGACATCGACTCCAATTCGGGACAAATGTATACGGTCCGACTGCTATCCCTCACCCAAATCGTCCCATCGGCCCTCAGTGCGTAGTGTTGCAAGGATTCGGGCGAAACGACATCAACGACATTCTGAAGTTCCGCTAATTCCGCCGATTCGGTGCCCTCCCGGTCCGCTCCATGAACGGTGCCGTCTTCGAGAAGCAGCATACAAAACCTACCGTCATAGGCGATGTCGACCACGGTGTGGTTTTCACCGTCGATCAAAGTCGCCACCGAATTGGCAAGCTGGAATCTTCTGTCCCCGCTCACCTCGTAAAGTCCCCCGTTTCGCCAAAATGCGGCTTGCGCCCCTGAAGCGCTGTCGAAGCACGAAACATCGCTGATCACACTTGATTTGGGAGAAGTACGCACCACGGCCCCATCTTCCTTCAGAACATATCCGAAATGGGCCACAACAACCCTGACGGAGGCTACGCCCGAAAGGGTTTGAGGAAGCTCGAGGAGTCCCCAGGAAACGGCTTTGCCATCGGGATAGACCGCCGCCCCGCTCCGGGCATTGACGTCCACGGAAAAACTGACCACGGCACCGAGATCAGCGGGGATTTCGGCGGCCTGGCCGACTTTTTCGACGATGCTCGGATCCAAACTCGACAGATCCACGCCGGGGCGGGGAATCGCGATAAGGCGGCCCGGAATGCTGGGCCGGACAAACTGTTGCATCGGTTCCGTTTTCACTGACGCCTTGGAACTGGGGCCATCGCGCACCCCGATCCCAATCACCAAAGCCAACGCGATCAATCCACCCACCCCCGCAAACCCAAGTCTCCCAATCCCACAGCATTGGGATTGACGCCAGACTTCCCGCAAATCGCTCGCCAGTTCCGCGGCGTCCTGGTAGCGCTTTTCCAGATCGTGCTCGGTGGCTTTGGAAACGATCGCGTCGATTTTCAAGCCCATTTTCGGGTGGTGCTTCGAAAGCAAATCCCACTTGCCGACTGGCGATTTTCCGGAAAGCAATTCGTAGATCATCACCCCCATGGCGAAAATGTCAGCCCGGTGATCGACATTCGCGCTGCCCCGTTTCAAGGTTTCCGGTGCCAAATAACCGGCGGATCCCATCCGCGAATCCGGCATGGTCAGCGTGCCGGAATGCGGGGCATTTTCCAGCTTCGCCAGCCCGAAGTCGGCAACTTTGGCGCGCCCTTCGGGGTCGATCAACACATTGCCGGGTTTCATGTCGCGATGAATCACCTTGCGGTCGTGGGCGTCGTGCAGCGCATCGCCAATCTGACCGAT
Organism: uncultured bacterium; assembly: GCA_963977015.1. Lineage (GTDB taxonomy): Bacteria > Verrucomicrobiota > Verrucomicrobiia > Verrucomicrobiales > DEV007 > JBCDHN01. The sequence continues at coordinate 165,971 of CAXBMO010000004.1, forward strand.
CCATTCGACAACGCGCCCGGGGCCGGGTTTTTCGGTCTCCATCAGCGTCGCCAGATCCGGACCATCGACGAATTCCATGACAAAATAGAGGTATTCGCCCGCCTCACCAAAATCGTGGATCGCCACAATGTTGGGATGCGAGAGTGAAGCCATGACCTCCGCTTCCTGGCGAAAACGCTGCGCAAACTCCGGATCGTCGCGCAAATCGGGCGCCAGCAGCTTGATGGCGACTTCGCGATTCAGGCTCTCCTGGCGCGCCCGATAAACGGCCCCCATTCCACCAGCTTTGATCAAGCTGAAGTCCGAGTAACCCGGGAGCATTTGGTGGACGGTTTCCGGGCTCGGCGCCTCAAATCCGCCCTCGAAATTTGAATCCGGTTGGGAAAGCAGGTTTCGCGTCGCCGCGGCAAGGCAATCTGGGCACACCCCCTGCGCCGCGCCTGAAACAATTGATTTCTGACACTTTTGACAGCGTTTGATGCTGCTTTCGACAGGATTCATGTGCGCACGGGAAAAACGATCCGCCCCAAAAAGCGGCGTCTTCTAACAGAATATGACGCCATTGCAAACCCACAACTCATCCAATTTCAGTCCAGCTTGAAATTGATGGGTTTTTCGGAATCCCCAGAACCAGTTGGTATCTCTCCCAAAATCCTCGCGAAACAGAGACCTCACAGGACGTGAAATCCCGGCCCGATGATCCCCGGAACAAGGAACCGAGCCCGGGAATTGTCCAGAAACGTCGCTGAAACCAACCGGAAAACGTAACCACAGGAAGTGAGAACACTTGCCCCTGACAAGGCAGGTTCCCCTCCTCCCTCGCCCCAAGGTTCGCTCTTTTAATTCCCGGACCGATGGTCGTTCGGGCGCGGTTGCGGGGCTGGAAGCAATCCCCTTTCAGTTCAACAAAAACCAGTTTCGGGAAAAAATTCAGAAAGTTTTTACCGACCGGTCGGTCTATGTCTGTGCGATTTGGAAATCGACGGTTCTCCCTCAATCGATTTCCGATTCCGGCCCAACGTTGAACAAGGGCGATGCGTTTCGCTCTCGCCCGGTCCGACCGGTCGGTTGATGTCGGTCGCCAATCCAACTTTCAGCAACCAAACAACACCAATACCTAACCTAACCAAACAAATACCATGAGTAGAATACCAACCATCGAATCCGCCAACGCTCCGCAGCCTGTCACCGCCCTCTACGAGGCCGTGCAGCAGAAGCTGGGGCTCGTCCCCAACATGGTCAAGGCCCTGGGCAACAGCGCCGCCAGTCTCCAGGGTTACCTCGGCCTGAGCGGTGCCGTTTCCAGCGGAATCCTCCGGCCCGTGACTCGCGAGAAAATCGCGCTCCGCGTGGCCGAGCTCAACGAATGCGACTACTGCCTCAGCGCTCACACCGCAATCGGGGGGCTTCTCAAGATTCCGGCCGATGAACTGGTTGCCGCCCGCGCCGGTGATTCCGCCGACGCCAAGGAGCAAGCCATTCTCAACCTGGTCCAATCCGTTCTCGAAACCCGCGGGAATGTCCCAGATGCAGCCTACGAATCGGCGCAGGACGCGGGCGTCTCCCCGGAAGAGGCGACCGAGGTGGTAGCCCACGTGGCCCTGAACGTGTTCACCAACTACTTCAACCGCTTCGCCCAGACGGAGATCGACTTCCCGAAGGTCGAGTCCGGTCTCGCTGCGGCTGCTGCTTGAACGAGCCCCCACCCCAAAACCGGCGGCGGAGGCGAGTTGCTTCCGCCGCCGTGAGCCCCCCCAAAAAACGATCATGAAAGCACCGACCCAACGTCCTCCGCTGCCGCCCTTTACCGAAGCGACAGCCCGGGAAAAGGTTCAACTGGCCGAAGACGCCTGGAATTCGCGGGATCCCGAACGGGTCGCCCTGGCCTACACCGAGGATTCCGAGTGGCGCAATCGGGCCGAATTCGTCCACGGACGCGAGGAGATCGTGGAGTTCCTCCGCCGCAAATGGGACCGCGAACTGGACTACAAGCTGAAAAAAAGCCTCTGGGCGTTCAGCGACAACCGCATCGCAGTTCGCTTTGAATACGAGTGGCACGACGACTCCGGGCAGTGGTTTCGCTCCCACGGCAACGAGAACTGGGAGTTCGACGAAACCGGGCACATGACGCGGCGATATGCCTCGATCAACGACCAGCCCATCACCGCCGCAGAGCGCCGCCTCTGATCCTTTCGTTACTCCTAACTTTAATTCTAACCTTAATCTCAACACCTACCGCAATGAATCCATCCCATACCATCGACCTGACCCGGCGCGCCCCTCGGAGTCCGCGCGTTCGCCTCGGCGGCTTTGCCCATCTTCCCCGCTTGCTCGACAAGGCCCGGGCTTCCCTCGCCGGCACGCTCGGGGTCTACGTTTACGGCGAAGAAAGCCTGCTCGACACCGAGTTCTTCCGTTTCACCGGCCTTACTCCCGAAGCCTTGCTCGACAAGGTCGGAGAAGGCGGCGGCGACCTGGAAATCCTCGAGTGGGTCACGGCCCAGACGGAACACCCGCTGCTCCCACACCAAATCCAGAGCTGGAGCACGTGGATCGAATCCGTGCCGGGCCTGAGCGCTGAAGCCCGTGCCTGGTTCGCTGAATTCTCCAGCTCCCTCTCCCCTCCCCGTCCCGATGTCGGCACGCTCTTCGAGTATCTCGATCTCGACGACCATGTGCGATTCGGCGGGCGCCCCTGAAACCACCAAACCAACCAATCTGAATCCTAACCAAACTAAAAACAAAACATGAAAAATACCGTCACGATTAATTGGTCCAAAGCCGTCCTCGCCGGCGTCATTGGAACCGTCCTCTTCGACCTCGTCGGTCTGCTTCTGGCGGGCACCTGGTGGGACATCCCCGGCGTCCTGGCCAAAGCGATCGGCCTGCCCTTCCCAGTCGCCTTGCTGATGCACTACGGCAACGGTGTCGCCCTGGCCTCCATCTACGCGGCCCTGGCGCCGTCGCTCTTCGGCCCCGGCTGGGTCCGCGCTATCATCTTCACCACGCTGGAAACCATCATGCTGGTCTGGTTCCTCCTCTTCCCCCTGCTTGGACTGGGAATCGCCGGCCTGGAGGGAGGCGTCCTCTTCCCGATCCTCTCGATGACCCGCCACTGGGCCTACGCCATCCCGCTGGCCTACTTCTTCCGGGTCAGCAAGGAGGAAACCGCAACGGACGATCTTGAAATGCCCCAAGCCGCTGCCGGATAACTTTCCCCTGACCAAAAACCCCAAAAACCCCTCGGAAAAACCCCAAATCGCCGCACGGGCCTCGCTGGCTCGTGCGGCTTCATTCGTTCCAGGCTGCTGGAATGTTTCACGGAGTCGCCGAGAAACTCGAGATAGCGCTTCAAATTAAGGCGATACCAGTTGATGTGGGCCGACTGCACGTTTCCTTACGCGGATGAATCGACGCTCACTCCTCCAGACTTCAGGCCTGGCTGGCCTCGGCCTTGCCCTTCAATCTTCTCTGTCCGCAGCCGAATCCAAACGCCCCCCGCGTATTCTGCTTCGTTCCTCCTGGCAGACGGTCAACATCGGCGATATCGCACACACTCCGGGCGTCCTCAGCATCCTGCGCCAGCATCTGCCCGAGGCGGAAATCACCCTTTGGCCTTCAAATGTCGACAACGGCGTCCAGGAATTGCTCCTCAAGGAATTTCCCAAGCTCAAGATCGCCAAATCCCGAAGCGAAGACCTGAAACGCGCGTTTGAGGAGTGCGATTTCCTCCTCCACGGATCGGGCGCTTCGATCGTGGCCGAGCGCGATTTGATTCGTTGGCGCGAGGAGACCGGCAAGCCCTACGGAATCTACGGGATCACGTTCCCCATGAAAAAGTCGTCGGCCACAACCTCACGGACGGAAGACGCGATGGCGCGTTCGGTCGAGGTTTTGAGCCAGGCGCAATTCGTTTTTTTCCGAGACAGCAAGTCGCTCGAACTGGCGAAATCATTGGGTGCGAAGTCGCCGGTCATGGAGTTCGGCCCCGACGGAGCGTTCGCCTGCGATCTGCGCGACGCGGAAAAGGCCGAGACCTTCCTCACCGCAAACGGGTTGGAGGACGGCAAGTTCCTCTGCTGTATCCCGCGACTCCGCTACACACCCTATTGGCTGATCAAGGAGGGCCGGAAACTCGACGAGGTAAAGCACGCCCGGAATGAGGAGATGAAGGAGCACGATCACGCCCCGTTGCGCGAGGCGATTGTCGAGATCGTGAAGCAGACCGATCTGAAAGTGTTGGTTTGCCCCGAGGACCGCACCCACATGGCCGTCGGCAAGGAGATGCTGATCGATAAACTGCCCGCCGACATCCTCAAACGCGTCGTCTGGCGCCCCAATTACTGGCTCACGGGCGAGGCTGTCAGCGTTTACGTCCGCAGCGCTGGGCTCTTCGGCAACGAGATGCATTCGCCCATCATGTGCATCGGCCACGGCGTGCCCGCAATCGTCTGCCGCTTTGCCGAACAAACGAGCAAGGGCCTGATGTGGGAAGACATCGGCCTCGGCGACTGGCTCTTTGATCACGATTCTCCCGAGGATCAGGCGCGAATTGTGCCGACCGTTTTGGAAATGGCCCAAAAACCAGAAACTGCGCGGAAACAGGCTGCGCTGGCCCGTCAATTTGTGGAAACGCGACAAAAGGAAACGATGGTCGTCTTGCGCCGGGAATTTGAGGAGGCGTGACCACCGACTGATTGACATTTTTTCGTCAGATTTCCCGGTAAAAGGGAGTCCCTTTTTAGAGAAGTGCCCGATTCCGAAGACAGCCACGAACGATTTATCACGCTGCTGACCAAGCATGAGCGGGTGATTCGAGCCTCGATCTGCGCCGTGATTCGGCGCTCCGAGGATGTGGATGAGATCATGCAAAACGTCAGCCTCGTCGCCTGGCGAAAGTTTGAGACGCTGACCGAGCCGGAAGGGTTCGCGAAATGGGCCTGCGTCATCGCCCGTTACGAAGTCCTCGCGTTTCAGCGCGACAAAGCCCGGAACCGTTTTGAGCTGGACGAAAAACTGATCGAGAAAATTACCGCCGAAGCGGCGAACGAAATCCCGCATTTGAATCGTCGGCTTTACCTGTTGGACAGTTGTCTGCAAAAGCTTCCGGACGAGCGTCGCCGCCTCGTGCTCCAAGCCTATGAGCCGGGCTGCAAAACGGCTGATCTGGCCGGAAAACTGGGCAAAACCGCGAATGGACTTTACCAGCTCCTGCGACGCATCCGCCTGGATTTGAAGCAATGCGTCGAACGGGAATTGACGCTGGAAACCGGCGAAGGAGGCGCGTGTTAGCCGGATGATCACCCGCGAGGACCAACAAATGCTCGATGCCTGGCGGCACGATCGAATTTCGGAAGCGGACTTCGCTCTGCTTCACGCACGTCTCGAGGAAAGCGCGGAATTGCGGGCAGAGCTCCGGGCGTTGGCCGCGGTCGAGACCGGTCTCACGGCATTGGCCGAACCCGGTTTGACCCTGCTGGCTGATCTTCCGCCCTCCAAACTGGATCCGTCCCGGAAAAAGCCTTTGCGCGAGCAAGTCTGGCTGCCCTGGACGGTCGCGGGTATTGCCGCGGCGCTGGCGCTGTTTCTCGGGATCCGTCCGGTTTCCACGCATTCACCGGGCGATGCCCCCGCCGGGGGACCGGCTTATACGGCCTTGCTGGTTGATGAAGCCGGGGCCGTATTTGCCCGGCATCGCGATGCAGGCGAGGTGGGATTCGGTCCCGGAGATTACGAGTTGAAAGCCGGAACAGCCCATCTTCGCTACGCCAACGGAGCGGACCTGGTGGTTCAAGGGCCGGCCAGGTTTTCGATTGATAACGTGAAGCACACCTTGCTCGAATCCGGCCGCGTCAGGGCGGTCGTGCCTCCCCCGGCCCGCGGGTTCACCATCGAAACGCCTCAACTGCAATTTGAGGACGTGGGCACAGAGTTTGCCCTGAGCGTCGATCCCGGTTTGGGAGAAAGCGGCATGCAGGTTCTGGATGGTCAGGTCAACCTTCGCCGCAAAAGCGATTCAAGCCTGTTGCAGGAAGTCTTCAGTGGCGAATGGGTGCGGTATCGGGAGGACTTTGTCGAGAATGCTGCGGCCTTGGATTTGTCCCTCTTTCCCTCGCCCGGCTACATCGGTTATCTGCGTTGGAGACAGGAACGCAACACCATCCTGGAGGATCCAAGTGTCATCGCCTGGTTCCCGTTCTCGCGGGAAACGAACCGGTCCGTCCTGACCAACGGGCAACGTCGATACGGAGTTCCCGACGGCCGAATCGCGGGCGCCCGATGGGTTTCCGGCCGCTGGCCGGGCAAGGAGGCGCTCCTGTTCGACCGGGAGAGCGATTTCGTTCAACTGGAGATTCCCGGCGAGTTTCAGGAGTTAACCATCGCCGTTTGGCTCAAGGTGGATCGCTACGATCAAGGGATGAACGCCGTTCTCAATTCCAACGGAGAGGATCCCGGCGACGTCCACCTTCAGCTAACGCGCCACGGATTGCCGCGCGGCGGGATCATGGCCGTCGAACGCCCGGTTTATGAGTGGGTCGGCAATCCCGTTCCGGTCGCCAAATGGACGCATGTGACGCAGGTGATCTCGATTCCGGAGCGCCGGCATGACATCTATGTGAACGGCGAATTGGTGACCAAAACCACCCTGGCTCCGCAACACCATGTCGCGATTCGCCCGGGGTATTGCCGCTTGGGCAACTGGCTGAAATCGGCCGCCTACCGGAACCAACCGGACCGCGAATTTCACGGCCGGATCGATGAGGTGACGGTTTGGAACCGCAGTCTGGGCGAATTGGAGATCGGGGCGCTGATGGAACGCGGCCGGCCAAGCCTGCTGTGGGATCCGGAGAATCCACCCATGACGGGTCCCAAGCCGGTGCTGGAAAACTGATTCACTTTTGACGCCTTTGTGCGCGATCGCGACATTCACCCGGGCCCGGGATCTCTCAGCGTGAAGTGAGGCTCAGCCCATGCATCCGCCGTGCGGCGACTTCGCTGCCATGCGGAACTTCCGAATAGAGCTTCAGCCAGTGACGGAGGGTCTTGGGAGACTCGGTTTGAGTGCGCCGCTCGGGATGAGATATCGACGCCAACCGAGGCGTCCGCGAGCGGGGTTCAGGATGGAAAGTAGCATTCATTTTCACGTGTGGAAGTTGTGTCAGGTTGGACGACCAGAACAGACACAGAATTAACAATTGTTATCCAGTACAGATGATATAAATCATCTGTACTGCATTAGATTCCCGCCATCTGTATCTGTTGGATACCTTTCCAAGGCAGAACTTACCCAGCCATGATCGACAAAAAGTCTTCCAAGCCGCTCTATCACCAGGTCGCCGATAACCTGGAAGGCCTCATTGACGGCGGCACCTTTCGACCCGGCGAAAAAATTCCCTCCGTCCGGCAGCTCAGTCAGGATCACCGAATCAGCATTTCCACGGTCATGGAAGCCTATAGTCTTTTGGAAGACCGGGGCCGGGTTCAGGGACGGCGGCGATCCGGCTATTTCGTGCTTCCCCAAATGCCGGGCAACCGGCGCGACCGCATGCCCACCGCCGCGCGTCACCGCAACCGGCCCGTGGAGCTCTCGTGCTCGGCGATCCAGGAAGCGGTGATGGCCGCGATCGAGCAACCCGAGATCATTCCCTTCGGCGCCGCCACGCCCGGGGACGACGCCTGCCCGCATCACCGGCTCGCCTCCATCAGTCACGCGATGGCGCGCAAACACGGGCCGGCCGCGTTCCGCTACACCATGGTTCCGGGCCGGAAGGACCTGCGCACCCAGATCGCCAAGCGCAACCTGATTGCGGGCGTCGAGATGAAGCCGTCCGACATCATCACCACCACCGGCGCCATCGAAGCTGTCGGCCTGGCCCTTCGGGCGGTGGCGGAGCCCGGTGACCTCATCGTGGTGGAGACGCCCACCTACTTCGGCCTGCTGGATCTCGTGCAAAAACTTGGTCTGCGAACCATCGAAACACCGCTCAATCCGGAAACCGGGATCGATCTCGACGCTCTCGCGGAAACGCTGAAATCGCATCGCGTCGCCGCCTGCCTCATTCAGCCGGACTTTCAGAACCCGATGGGAAGCCTGATGCCGGACGACCACAAGCAGAAGCTGGTATCGATGTGCGCCGAAGCCGGGGTCGCCATTGTCGCTGACGAAATTTATTCGGAACTGCACTTTGGAGACAAGCGCTCGCCCTCGCTCAAGGCGTTCGACGAAGACGGCATCGTCCTCCAGTGCTCCAGCTTCACCAAATGCCTGTCGCCCGGCCTTCGCGTCGGCTGGATCGCTCCCGGCCGGTATTACGACGCTGTCAAAAAGCTGAAAACCTCACTCTCGACCGCCAGTTGCACCCTCTCGGAAATGACAGCGGCGGAATTTCTCAACAGTGGTGGATTCGACCGCCAACTTCGCCGCGTTCGGGCGCTCTTCTTCAGCCAGGTTCAGCAAATTCGTCAGGCGATCTTCGATGCGTTTCCGGAGGGAACCCGCGTTTCCGCGCCCCAGGGCGGGTTCATCCTCTGGTCGGAGCTGCCCGCCGGTGTCGATGCCGAGAAACTCGCCGTCGATGCCCTGTCCGAAAATATTTCCGTCGTCCCGGGAAGTCTTTGTTCGGCAACCTGTCAGTTCCGGAACGCGATTCGGATCAACTGCGGCCACGCCTGGACCAGCCGGATGGAGCAAGCCCTCGGCGTCCTCGGTCACCTCGCCAGTCGCCAACTGCGTTGAACGTGACTCGCCGCATTGATTCAAACCCGGAATTCCGTTTCGGAAATCGCGGCATTGCTGTGCTAGGAATAACCCTGACCCCGAAAACCCTCGTGATTCCGATGCCCCTGACCCATTCCCGAACTGCCGCGGCGATCCTCTTCCTCTCCGCCCTGTCCTTCGCCACGCTTCCCGCCGAAACGCCCGGCAATTTCCAACCCGAAAACCTCGTGCCCTGGTGCATCGTCCCCTTTGACGCCAAAAAACGCAGCCCGGCGGAACGCGCGGAGATGTTGGTAGAACTCGGCTTGAAGCGCTGTGCTTATGATTGGCGGAACCATCACGTGGCTGAGTTTGAAGAGGAAATCCTCGAATACAAAAAGCACGGAATCGAGTTTTTCGCCTTCTGGGGCGGCCATGAATCGGCCTATGCCCTCTTTGAGAAATACAACCTGCATCCCCAGATTTGGCGAACGTTAGGATCTCCGACCGAAGGCGCCCAGAGCGAAAAAGTCGCCGCGGCGGCTGATTCGATGGAGGAGCTTGCGAAACGAACGGCGCAGCTGGGTTGCAAGTTGGGGCTCTACAATCACGGCGGTTGGGGTGGCGAGCCGGCGAACCTCGTCGCGGTCTGTGAAGAGCTGCGAAACCGTGGACATAAGCACGTCGGGATCGTTTACAACTGGCATCACGGGCACGGTCACATCACGGATTGGGCCGAATCGCTCGCGCTGATGACGCCGTATTTGCACTGCCTCAACCTGAACGGAATGAATCCGGGCGCCGAGCCCAAGATCCTGCCGCTGTCGCAGGGCAAACACGAACTGGAAATGCTCAGGGTCGTGCTCGAATCCGGCTACAACGGGCCGATCGGGATTCTCGATCACCAGAACACGACCGATTCCTTTGAGACCCTGAGCGAGAACCTCAAAGGGCTCGACTGGCTCCTCGGCGAGTTGGAAAAACCGGGCTCCAGCGGCGACCGGCCGAAGTTCGGAAAAGCGACCACTTCGCCGAAGCTGGAGACGTCTCTCGCCCCGGCGTTCGGACAGGCCCTCTCGGATGGGTTGCTGGTTCCTGGAAACGCCGACTGGCGCGAGCCGCCCATCACCGTGGAATGCCGCGCAAAACTCAAGCCAGACGGCGGCTACCACATTCTCCTCGCCAGCGACACCAAGGCTTCCGCGGCGCACTGGGAGATTTTCGCGATGAAAGGCGACGGCACCCTGACCGCTTATTTGCCCGGGGCCACGCCGGATCACGTCCGCAGCGACTTCGTGATCGCGGACGGAAAATGGCACTCGGTTTCCATGAAATACGCCCCGGATCGGGTTCGACTCCGGGCTGATGGGAAAGTGGTTGCGGACCAGGAAATTGAGCTGAAGCCTTCCCGGAAAGTTGTGCCGGGTGGCTTGGGAATCGGACGGCTCGTCGAGGGTAGGATCGGGATGCGCGGCGCGATCGACGAGGTCCGGATTCGCGCGGGGATTGTTTCCGGGCTCGACGCGGTTTCGCCGGACCCGTTCCCGGAATCTGCCGAAGGCCAGCTTGGCCACTGGGATTTTGAGGACCCGGCCGTTTTCCAATCAGCCGAATCGACCAAACCGGTTGCAAAGGGCGCGATTTCCCGCGCGCCGCTGGAACCCGAACTGAATCCCTACTGGGAAGCCGAGATCAATCGGGACCGGGTCTACGATTTCTACGCCAAGCAGGCGCTCCACTTCGGAAACCTGGAACCGGCCGAAGTTCCGGAGATTTTGCCCGCGTTTCCCGGGCTCGATGGCGGGAAATACGGGCATTGGGGGAACCAGAACGACAAGGACACCTGGAAAGACGGCCGGGTCCGTGAGATGGATCACGGCTCGATGGTGAGCGGCGTGTTTCGCGGCGCGGGCCTGACCTTGCCCCGCGCGGTCAGTGTCCGGCTCGGCGATGGGATCAACGCGGTGTTCGATCAGAAAACCCTGACCTTCGCCGCGGCCTGGAAAGGCGAGCTGGTGGAATGGTCCGATGTGCGTCGCGGCATCATGCGCGGGATTCCGATGGGCGGGAAGGAAACGGTGCCCCTGAAACGCGCCCCCAAGCCGGCTGACGACGCGCGTTATCTCGGATTCCATCGGACTGGGCAGCGGGTCGTCTTTGCCTACCTCGAAAACGGAGAAACTCGGTATCGCTCCGCCGAAGTCCGCGACGGCGCGGTGATCGAAACGGTCAGTTCAGGCGCGCCCGGAATGGGCGACGCCGAGTGGCCCGAACGCCTCGAAGCGCGCGGGGAACGGGGTAAGGGCCAGCCTTACGCGATCGACACCCTCACCCTCCCCTACGCCAATCCGTGGAACGCGCTTTTCTTCGTCTCCGGGATCGACTTTCTCGCGGAAAACCGGATCGCGATCTGCACGATCCACGGCGACGTCTGGATTTGCGACGTTTCCAGCGATGACCTTGCGAAGCTGACTTGGAAACGCTTCGCCGCCGGACTGCACCAGCCGCTCGGGCTCAAGGTCGCCGACGGCGTCATCCACGTGATGTGCCGCGACCAGCTCATCGCGCTGCACGACCGCAACGGCGACGACGAGGCCGATTTCTACGCGTGCGTTTCCCAGGCCCACGTGGCTTCGCCGGGAGCGCACGACTTCATCACCGGGCTGCAGCGCGACGACCAGGGCCGCTGGTATTTCGCCTCCGGAAAGCAGGGCGTCTGCCGGGTTTCGCCAAACGGCGACTCGCTCGAGGTGCTCGGCACCGGGCTGCGCAATCCCAACGGGCTGGGAATCTCGCCGGACGGCGAGGTGGTGCTGAGCAGCGTGCAGGAAGGCAACTGGACCCCGGCCAGCGCGATCTGCGACCTCAGCCGGGGCGGTCACTTCGGCGCGGGCGGGCCGAAAGCGGGCGACCGCGGTTACGTGCCGCCGATGCTCTACCTTCCCCGCGGCGCGGACAATTCCTGCGGCGGGCAGGCCTTCATCGACAGCGACCGCTGGGGACCGGCACAGGGGCAGTGGCTCCACTTTTCCAGCGGCTACGCCAAGTATTTCCTGGTCCTGCGCGAGGTGGTCGGCGGGGAATCCCAAGCTGCGGCGATTCCCCTGCCCGGCGAGTTTCTCTCCGGCTGCCACCGGGGACGCTTCTCGCCCTTCGACGGCCAACTCTACGTCGCCTCGGCCCAGGGCTGGGGGAACTACGGCGTCGCCGACGGCGCCCTGCAGCGGGTCCGTCACACCGGCGGTCAATACCCCTATCCGGATTCCTGTGAAATGCGCCAAAACGGGGTCCTGCTCCGCTTTGCCAATCCCCAGTCCGGCTCGATCGCGGAGACGAATCGCTGGTTTGCCCAGCATTGGAATTACCTTTACGGCCCGGCCTACGGGTCGCCGGAGTTTTCCGTGAGCGCGCCGGAAACCGAGGGTCACGACCGGCTCGAGATCCGCTCCGTCCAACGCCTCGACGAGGGGCGGACCGTTTTCCTGGAAATTCCCGAGATCCGGCCCGTCCACCAGCTTCACCTCCACTTTGCGGGAACCCCGCGGCTGGAACTGTTCGCCACGGTGCATCGCCTCGGCGAACCGTTCACCGAGTTTCCCGGCTACAAACCGGTGGTGAAGAAATCGATCGCGGCGACTCAGCCCGCGCTCCCCGGCGAGCTGTCCATCGCCGCCTTGATGAACGCCTGCGCCGCCTGCCATCACCCGACCCAGCAGGTCGTCGGCCCACCCTTCGCCGAAATCCGGCAGCGCTACGCCGGCAACCCGGACGGCATCGTGAAATGGGCGATGAACCCGGAAAACCGCAATCCGGATCTCCCGCCGATGCCCTCGTTCCAGTTTCTCGGGGAGGAAACCCTGAAACGGATCGCCACCGAGATTCTGAACGGAACCGGCAGTCCAAAAAATTAAGATTTCCATCGCCGTCTTCCTTCAGCAGGAGTTAGTGGTTTCTCAAGGTGAAGCCCTGCGCAATGACGCACGATTGCACGTTCAGCCAGTTCACCATCAAATCACCCTGGAAGCAGTCAGCTCCAACGAACCCATCCATTATTTTCCCAATCCCAACCGTTTCCGACATGACACGTCTGATCGTCTTCCTTTTTTGCCTGTCCTTCCTCGGAGGACAGTTCCAGTCCGTGCATGCGGAGCCATTGCCTCAATTAACGGCGGCTTTCTCCGAGAATGAACGTTGGGCAATCTTTCAACCCGATGAGCCCGTTGAACTGATTCTTACGTTGACTGGCAGTCGTGCGGTAGAGGACGTGCTGCAATGGAACGTCACGGATTATCTGGGGCAAGAGCGCGACCAAGGAAGCATCAAGGTACCCGCGGGCGACGGAAGCTGGGAAACTCGAATCCAAGCCGATGACTATGGCGCCGGGTATTTTGAAGTTCACCTGAAATTGGAAAAGACAGGTTTAACGTTACCTCGAGAGGGCAGCCGTCGCCCGGGCATGATAGCCTGGGGAGTCTTGCCTGATTTGCAGGCTCTGCCCTTGGAGCACGTGGATGACTCACGCTTTGGCGCCCAAGGAACGAATTTTCTGCTGACTGATGACTTGGAGGGGAAAGTGGGGAATCGGAATCCCCTCATGCCAATCTACCCGCTGTTGGGCGCTCGCTGGGTATATTTGAACCGGCATTTGGCATTGCTCTATAAAGATGGTCCAGACTCCTACCACCCCCGCTTGGACCCAGAGGTATTCTTGCGCAGCTCGCATTACGATGCCGATGCAGGGTGTGCAATTCTTGTCGACATGCACAGCCTTCCGGTCTGGCAACGAGACGTGCCTCCCGGAGCGAAGTCCGATGGGAACCATACCCAGGCAGGCCAGCGATTTCCTCCCAGAGATTATTCTGAGTACAAGCAAATGCTGGCCCAGCTCGTTCGGGAACAAGTCGTGCGTCGCAAAACGCTGTTCCCCAACATGTCCCAAAACTATTACCAGATTAGCTGGGAAGCGGATTGGCACTGGAAGGGCTCGGATGAAGATTTCATCAAGATGTATCAGGTGGCCTACGAGGCGGTGCATGAGAACGACCCTGACGGACTGCTTTTGGGACCGAACTATGGAGTGCTCAAGACGGGGAATAGACTACTTCGTCGGTTATTTCCCAAAGGTCTTGGCAAGTACTTGGATGGGGTCTTGATCCATACCTATTATATCTCCAAGCAAGGCGCGCAGGAACTGCCCGACGACATGCGAGAATTGGTGAGCTTGACCCGCGAATATGTTGGCCCCGATGCAAAAATCATGAACACCGAATGGGGGGTCGCGTGGAAAAAGACCCCCGAAGAGGATCCGAACGCTCTACGCATTGAAGCCGCCCAGTTCATGCGAGGTCACCTCGTCACGCTCGGGGAAGGCGTGGATGCCACCTTCTTCTTTTACACCGCCGATCACGGAAAGTCGGGCGCAGGCTTGCTTTATAATCTGACGGCAGAGACACGGAAGTTCGGCGCGACAAAAGTCGCCCCGAAGCCGGTCTTCATGGCAGCAGCGACCGCGACACGCCTCTTGGAGGGGACGCGTTCTCTGGGGCGGATTGACTTCCTCGGCGAGGGGGTGCTGGGCTACGCGTTTGATCGCAATGGTGAATCCGTCATTTGCTTGTGGTCCGAGGATGGAGAGTCGCGCGACATTCCCATTCCCGTGGGAACGAGCACGATGCCGACCTTGATCGACCCAATGGGGAATCCCAAATCCCTGGCAGTTCAAGACGGCACTGCAACAGTCCGTCTAGATACTATCCCAGTTTGGATCCGTGGGATTCACCCAGCGACGCTTCCCATCGGCAATGAAGACGTCAAGGAGATCACGACACTTCCCGGCGAAAAGGTGCGACTTCCGAAGCTTCACAATCGCGAACTTCGTGCCGCCTCATTCGTGAATGGCGAGTGGCGCACCGAAGGCATGAGAGCAGGGATGATGAGCGTTCCCGAGGATGCCTCGGTTGGGCCAATGCTAGTCAAACTCTCTGATGCGAAAACGGAAGCGCTTATTAGAACGATCATCGTACATGTGAACCCTGTCCTGCAATTGGAACAGGTGATGGATGTGCCACCGGGGCAACTTGAGGTTCGCTTAACGAATGCTCGCTCCGAGGTGAGTGAGGGGGATCTTTACTTATTAGCCGGCGAGGAGGTCGTGGCACAAAAACCAGTCGTATTGCAAGGCGGGCAAGATGTGCAGATTGGATTCCCCGTTAGAAATCTAGATGCCTCACCAGGATTCAGCCTTCACTACCGAGATGCACGGGGAGCCGAATGTCGCCTCGGCCTCAATTCCCCAAAGAAGATCGTGACGGCTCATCGCGCGGTGTCCGTGCTCACGATCGATGGGCAACTCGATGATTGGCTGTTGGAGGACTTTCAACGCTATGAGAATCAACAAAACCCGGAACTGGCAGAACGGATGGACCCACGCGTCGCGGTTCGCTACGATGCCGAAAAGCTTTACTTTGCCGTTCAACTCAACGACTCCGATCACCTTCAGACTCAGTCCCCACAAGGACTCTGGCACGCGGATTCGATTCAAATCGCTCTAGCGATCGACCCGGAAAATCCAGATCAGAAAAACTGGCAGAAGTTGAACATCGGCCGCAACTCCGTCAATGGGCACCAGAATGTCTTTCGGGATATGGGGGACGCCTTTCCCGCAGGGATTGTATCGACGAAAGAACTCTCACGAGCGATTGTCCGCTCGGGCGACGAAACCGTTTACGAGATCGCCATACCCTGGCAGGATGTGGCTCAAGGCCTCGACGGTGTGCCTCCCCGCAACTACATGGGCGTCGGCATAATGATCAACAACATCGATTCCACCGCCGACGGCAAGAAGACGCGTCGCGAGTGGATTGATTTACTGGGTGGGATGCGCTTTTCCAAGCCAGAGGATATGGGGCTGATCGAGTTTCAATAGATAGATAGGAGCTCTTTCGGCAGGGCGTCATTGCGATCCCCTGCATACTTCATCCCGCAAGCAGTTGGGCCGCACCCCGGAGGCATCGTGAAATGAATCGCTGAACACGGAGAACCGCAATCCGGAACTTCCGCCGATGCCTTCGTTCCAGTTTCTTGGGGAGGAAACCCTAAAACGAATCGCCACCACGACCCTTGCCGGAACTGGCAAAGCGGGCAACTAAGTTTGATCGTCCCGGCTCTTATCCCGTCTTGTCCATTTGTCTCTTTGGCCGGTTCTTCCAGGCTACATATTCTGACCCTTTGGAACCGGCTCTGACTTGCTGCTCCTCAGATTCTGATTGTTATCTCATCAATTCTTCCTGTTGCCAACGAGTGGTGGACATGTTAGGAAACTGACGCAAGCTTGGGATTTCCCATCGACCTCTTATCGCGGTCGCGAAGCACACCAATTCCACAACGATGGCAGTCTACCCCCTACACGAACCGAAGGATGAGCATGGGCAACCACTCCGATACTTCAAGACGAACCACGATAACAACGTCAGCAAAGCGATTGATCAACTATCGGGAATGTGCGCAGGAATCTTGGCTGACGGGGTGGTTTGTGAAAAGGAAGCGCGATTCTTTCACGAATGGATTCAAAAATACTCAACCTACGAGCCAGTTTGGCCTTTTTCGGAGGTTTTGGGACGACTGGAAACCATTTTTGCTGATGGAATAATTTCCGACCTCGAAAGGGAGGAACTTAAAGAAGTCATGCAGCGAATCACCGGGAATGCGAAAATGAATGCCCTTGAAACATTTTCTTCAGCTTTACCGCTCAACAATCCACTTCCATATACCATTTCATTTCCCCAAAATGAATTTGTCATAACTGGACGCTTTGCATTCGGAACCCGTCGGAAAGTGGGCGAAGCCATTGAACAACGTGGTGGAATCGTTAAAAATGGAACTCCGACCCACTCCACCAGCTACCTGGTCATTGGGGTTTTTGCGAGTCGAGATTGGTATAACACCAACTACGGCAGGAAAATCGAGCGCGCCGTAGAACTTCGATCCGAAGGGACACCAATTTCAATTATTTCCGAAGAACACTGGAAGCGGTTTGTAGCATGAAAGTCGAGTTCGAAAATGGCTATGCTATTGACTTTAGAATGGCCGTAGGCTCATGCTTCAAATCAGCCTTGGCAAATGAACGCTTTGCCCCCGGAGATACGATCTATGATACGTCCAAGGCATATTCTGGAAGTTGGTCAGAAGCTCTACAACAAATTGGATATGGGTTTCAGGTAGCAAATGTGATAGGAAATACGGTCGAGTATGATGTCTTGAGACCCTCAGCAGACAGAAAGTCGATTCAGGTTGTTGAACGTGTAAGATCTCCCGTTTCCACTTTTATTCAGAAACTCCAAGAAGGGCTATAGCCGTTTCGGCATTACGCCGTTTCGGCCCGGGCCGTGGCGCGGAGGTGTTCCTGGAACGCCTTGAGCCACTTGCTCTGGTAGCGGTAGGGATTCCAGAGCATCGCGATGGTCCGGGCCGGGCGCTGGTCGGCGATGGAGCGGTAGGTTCGCTGCGGGCTCTGGTCGATCCGCTGGGCCATTTTCGGGACCAGGGAAACGCCGTGGCCGAGCGAGACCAGTTCCTGGACCGTGGCCAGCTGGCTGGTCCGCTCCACCGAGACCGGCTGGATCGATTGCCGGCGGCAGAACGAGGCGATCTGGTCGGAGAGACAATGGGCCTCATCGAGCATGACGAAGGGATAAGGCTCGACGTCCACGAGCTGGATTTCCTCCATGGCGCTGAGGGGATGGTCGTTGGGCATAACCAGGACCAGTTCCTCCTCGAAGAGCGACTCGGTTTCGAGGTATTTCGCCTCGATCGGCAGGGCCAGGATCGCGAGGTCGACTTCGCCGTGGCTGCAACGCCGGATCACGTTCTGGGTGGTGTCTTCCTGAACGATCATTTTCACCTCGGGATGCGATTTGGCGAAGGAGCCGAGCACGCCGGGCAGGAAGAACGGCGCGATGGTCGGGATCACCGCGATCCGGATCCGCCCGTGCTTCCCGAACTCCGAGATTTCCAAAAAGGTGTCGTCGACCAGCGCCAGGATCTGCTTGGCCCGGCCGAGGAGCAATTCGCCGAGGTCGGTGAGAACGACTTCGCGGGGCTGGCGCTCGAACAGCGGCTGACCGATCTGCTCTTCGAGTTTCTGGATCGCCCGGCTCAGGGACGATTGGGAAACGTTCAGTTCCTCGGCGGCGCGGGTGAAGTTCCGGGCACGGGCCACCGCGAGGAAGGATTCGAGCTGGTGGAAGTCGAGTTCGGGTTTCATCGCCAGCCAAGCTCCCCCGGTTTCCGGGGATGCGCCAGCCGGATTCCGCGACGAGGGCTTGGGAATCCGGCACTGACGGAAAAAACCGGTTTCACCGCGGCGAACCGTCGCTAGCGTGCCGAAAATCCCCGGCGTTCCGCGCCAATCAAAACCCCATGTTGTACTTTCAGTTTTTCTTCCTCCTTGCGGTCCTCTACCTCGGCAGCCGATTCGGCGGAATCGGCCTCGGTGTCGTTTCCGGCATCGGGCTGGTGATCGAGGTGTTCGTGTTCGGGATGACCCCGACCTCGCCGCCGATCAGCGTAATGCTCATCATCATGGCGGTGGTGACCTGCGCGTCGGTGCTTGAGGCTGCGGGCGGGCTCAAGTTCATGCTCCAGTTCGCGGAACGGCTTCTCCGCGCGCATCCCCGGCGGATCACGATCTTCGGCCCTTTGGTCACCTACCTCATGACGCTGATACTGGGAACCGGGCACGCGGTTTACTCGGTCATGCCGATCATCGGCGACGTCGCCCTCAAAAACGGGGTGCGTCCGGAGCGCCCCATGGCCGCCGCCTCGGTCGCGTCGCAGTTGGGAATCACCGCCAGCCCGATCTCGGCTGCGGTGGTCTATTACCTCGCGGAAATCGGGAACCTCCATCCCGGTCTCACCCTGCTTTCGATCCTCGGCGTCACCATTCCAGCCACCTTCGCCGGAGTGATCGCGGTCTCGCTCTACAGCCTGCGCCGCGGCGTCGAACTGGCCGACGACCCGATCTACCAGGCCCGACTCGAGGATCCGCTCTGGAAGGACCGCATCGCCACGACGACCCACACAACCCTCGACGAGAAACTGCCCAACTCGGCGAGAAACGCAGTCCTGATCTTTCTCGGCGCGCTGGTGACCATCGTCGTCATCGCGATGCTTCCCGAAATCCGGATCATCGGAGACTCCGAGAAACCGTTGAGCATGTCGGTGGTGATCCAGATGATGATGCTCTGTTTCGGCGGGATCATCCTCCTCGCCACCCGCACCCCGACGGCCCGGATTCCCGACGGCCCCGTCTTCAAGTCCGGGATGGTCGCGGCGCTGGCGATTTTTGGGATCGCCTGGATGAGCGACACCTATTTCACCCACGCCCTGCCCAGTTTTCAGGCCGGCATCACCCAGATGGTCCAGACCTATCCCTGGACCTTCGCCCTGGCCATGTTCGTCGTCTCCGTGGTCGTCAACAGCCAGGCGGCGACCTGCCGAATGATGCTGCCGGTCGGGCTGGCCATGGGATTGCCGCCTCAGTTGCTCATCGGGATCATGCCGTCCTGCTACGGCTATTTCTTCATCCCGAACTACCCGTCCGACATCGCGACCTGCAACTTCGACCTCTCCGGCACGACGCGGATCGGGCGCTACTATTTCAACCACAGTTTCATGGTTCCCGGATTGATCGGGGTGACGGTCGCCTGCCTCGTCGGTTATGCGCTTGCGTTTGTGCTGGTCTGAGATCTCAGGTGGACGCCTTGCGATGCATTTCGCGCATCGCTGATATCTGAATGATGCATTGGATGCATCGACGGTTTTCCCGGATGAAGTTGTCGGTTCGCGATTCTGCGGGCCTTGCAAAAGCAACCATCAACCATCCGACACGACTCCACCCAATGAAAACCATGACCACGACCGGCGGCAATCCCGTCGCCGACAACCAGAACAGCCAAAGCGCCGGCCCGCGCGGGCCACTCCTGCTTCAGGACTATCAGCTGATCGAAAAACTGGCGCACCAGAACCGGGAACGGATCCCGGAACGCGTCGTTCACGCCAAGGGCTCCGGCGCCTACGGGACGTTCACGGTGACCAACGACATCACCCGCTACACCCGGGCCAACCTCTTCGGCGAAATCGGCAAGGAAACCCCGGTCCTGCTCCGCTTCTCCACCGTGGCCGGGGAACGCGGCGCGGCCGATGCCGAACGCGACGTTCGCGGTTTTGCCCTCAAATTCTACACCGAGGAAGGCAACTGGGACCTGGTCGGGAACAACACCCCGGTCTTTTTCGTGCGTGACCCGCTGAAATTCCCCGATTTCATCCACACCCAGAAGCGTCATCCCAAAACGAACCTGCGGAGCAACACCGCGATGTGGGATTTCTGGTCGCTCTCGCCGGAGTCGCTCCACCAGGTGACGATCCTGATGTCCGACCGCGGCTTGCCGACCAGTTATCGCGAGATGAACGGCTACGGCTCGCACACCTACTCGTTGCTCAACGCCGACAACGAACGCGTCTGGGTGAAGTTCCACTTCAAGTCGCAGCAGGGCATCAAGACCCTGAGCAACGCGGAAGCGGCGGATTTGGTCGGCCAGGATCGCGAGTCGCATCAGCGCGACCTCTTCGAGGCGATCGAAGCGGGGAATTTTCCGCGCTGGACCGTCAAGATCCAGGTCATGACCGAAGCCGAGGCGGAAACCACCTCCTTCAATCCGTTCGACCTCACCAAGGTCTGGCCGCACGCGGAGTTTCCGCTGATCGACGTGGGCGTGCTGGAGCTAAATCGCAACCCGGAGAACTACTTCCAGGAAATCGAGCAGGCCGCGTTTTCGCCGTCGAACATCGTCCCCGGCATCTCCTTTTCGCCGGACAAAATGCTCCAGGCGCGGGTCTTTTCCTACGCCGACGCCCATCGCTACCGGCTCGGCACCTGGTATGAAGCCCTGCCCGTGAACCAACCGCGTTCCGCGGTGCGGACCTATCACCTGGACGGCGCGATGAACTTCGCCAAACCGGCGAGCAGCGACGCCTACTACGAACCGAACTCGATGGGCGGACCGGTCCAGAGTCCCGAATTCGCCGAACCGCCCCTGCCGCTTTCCGGCGCCGCGGACCGCTACGACCACCGCGAAGGCAACGACGATTTCACCCAGGCCGGCAACCTCTTCCGACTGATGTCGCCCGGGCAACAGGAGCAGCTCTTCCGGAACATCGCCGAAGCGATGGAAGGCGTCCCACGCGAGATCGTCGAGCGCCAGCTGGCCCACTTCGAACAAGCCGATCCCGCCTACGCTGCCGGCGTGGCCCGGGCGCTCGAGCTGCAACTTCACGGGGAGGCCGCCTGAAATGAACGCAACCACCACGACGGTCCCCACCGAATCCGAAGACGCTCGCTACGCGGATTTGCAGCTTCTCGCGATCGACGCAGCGCGCGATAACGACCACGAGTTGCTCCGCCCGATGCTCCTCGCCGGTCTGCCGGTCAACCTGCAGGACGCGAAAGGCAACACCCTGCTGATGCTGGCCGCCTACCACGGCCACGTCGAGACGGTGCGGCTTCTCCTCGAACACGGTGCCGATCCCGACCGGCGCAACGACCGCAATCAGACTCCGCTCGGCGGCGTCGCCTTCAAGGGCCATCTCGAGATTGCCCGGCTCCTGGTCGCTTCCGGGGCCAATCCCGCCGCGGACCAGGGCGGTGGCCAGACTCCGCTGATGTTTGCCACCTTGTTCGGGCGGCTCGAGACGGCGCGCTATCTGCGTTCTCTGACGCCACGCAACCGGTTCTCCGGCGGCCTGGATCTGCTGGCCCGGCTCAAGGCGTGGTTGCGGCGACGTCGGCAACCAAGCTGACCCCAGCTGGGTGGGTTCGCCGCCTTTCGGGAAGAATTTGCTGTTCCGCTCGTTCCGGATACACGATAGTATTCCCCTGACGATGAGCGAATCTGCCCAGCAGAATCGAGTTGCGGAAATCAAGGCCGAAATCGAGCAACGGATGGGCCTCTGCCCTTCGTTTTTCCTGCTCGCGGCGAATTCGCCCGAAACCATGCAACTCCTCTGGCGCCAGGCTCAGGACGCTTATCTGGACAATCCGCTGCCGTCACTCTTCAAGGAGAAGCTGTTCGCCTACCTGTCGCGATTCTGCAGGATCTCCTACTGCATGGCGCGGCATTGCGGGTTTCTCCTTGGCAAGGGACGCGTCGCGGGCGACCCCGGCTGTGACCCGCTGGCGCCGGAGGAAGTGTTGCGCTTGCTTCAGGATCCCCTCGTCATGAATGATGAACTGGCCGCGCGGCTTCGCACGCTGGATTCGATCGACGCTCCGCTCGAGCCGTGGCCGCAGCCCGGTGATGAAGTTGAAACCAGCCTGATCGCCTGTTCGGTTCCGGTTTTTTTGCGCCAGGGCAATCACGAACAGTGTCTGGAGGCATTGCGCCGCGTCCTCGGGCCGACGCGGTGCGACCACTTGTTGCTGCTATTCGCCTTCATCCAGACCGCGCACTTCTGGACGGAGACGCATCCGGAACTGGCCTACGAAGGTGACGTGCAGCGGTTGCTCGACGAACAACACGCCCTGAACGAGTGGATTCACTCCTACCCCTCGGCGGTGGGCGAGGAATTGCGGCAGGAGACGCTCGATGAATTGGCGCAACTCCGCACCGTTCACTCGGCGCTCCGAAAAAGCGAACAACGCCTCCTGGCAACCATCGAGTCAGCACCGGTCGCGATCGTGATGTCCGACCGCGCGGGCCGCATCGTGCTCGTCAACGCCCGGACTGAAAACCTTTTGGGTTACTCCCGCGACGAGTTGCTTGGCCAACCTGTCGAACGGCTGGTGCCGACGCGGTTTCGGGCCCAGCTTGCCGCCTACCGCGCCGACTACTTCGAGAATCCCGGAGTCCGGGAATTGAGCGCCGACCAGGAATTGTTCGCCCTGCGCAAGGACGGCAGCGAATTTCCGGTTGATGTCGGTTTGAGCCCAATCGAGACCGAGGACGGCTTGTTTGTGCTGAGCACCTTGTTTGACCTCACCGAGCGCAAACAAGCCGAAAAAGCGCTGCGTCAATTGAGCGAGAACCTGAGCCAGCAGGTGGAGGATCGCACCCATGATTTGCGCGATGCCCGCGACGACGCCGAAGCCGCCAACCGGGCAAAAAGCGAGTTTCTCGCCAACATGAGCCACGAGATCCGCACGCCGATGAACGGGGTCATTGGAATGACGGAGTTGCTGCTGAAAACCTCGCTCTCTCCCGATCAGCGCCACTACCTGGACCTGGTGCGCCAGTCGGCCGAATCGCTGCTCGTGCTGATCGACGACATCCTGGATTTTTCCAAAATCGAAGCCGGCAAGCTGGAGTTGTTCCCGGCCGAGTTCAACCTGCACGACCTGCTCGGCGCGACCCTCCAGGGGCTGGGCCACCGGGCGGCTGAAAAAAGACTGGAACTGGCCTACAGGGTCGCGCCCGAAGTCCCGGTCTGCCTCGTCGGCGACGCCAGCCGACTCCGCCAGATCGTCGTCAACCTCGTCAGCAATGCGATCAAATTCACCAAACAAGGCGAAGTCGTGGCCGAGGTGGAACTGGAAGCGTCCGAGGTCAGCGGCGATGAATCTGAGTTCATCCTGCACTTTCGGGTGCGCGACACCGGCTGCGGCATCCCGGCTGAAAAACGGGAGGCGATCTTCGAGTCATTCACCCAGGTCGACGGCACGGCGCAACGCCGCTTTGGCGGAACCGGTCTGGGATTGACCATCAGCCGCCAGTTGGTCGAGATGATGGACGGACGCATTTGGGTGGAAAGTGAGGTCGACGCCGGAACCACCGTTCACTTCACGGCCCGATTCGGTGTCGGCGAGGGCTCCGGGCGCATCACCCCGGCTCCGCCGGAATCGCTCCACCAGTTGCGGGTGCTGGTGGTGGACGACAACGCCACCAATCGCGAAATCCTGGAAGAGAGCCTGCGGATGTGGCGGATGAAGCCGCTCATTGCAAAAAGCGGGCCACAGGCGCTGGAAATTCTGGAACAGGAAAGCGCGACTCCAGAACCGGTCCAGCTGATCCTGCTGGACATGATGATGCCGAAAATGGATGGCGAATCCGTGGCCCGCGAAGTGCGCAAACGGTTCGGCGACGGTGCTCCCAAGATGCTGATTCTCTCTTCCCTGGGCCAACTCCTTTCGACGCGGAAGATGACCAAGCTCGGAATCAGCCGGGTTCTGACCAAACCGGTGCGGGCATCCCAGTTGCTCGACGCGATCGCGCAGGCCTTCGGCGCCAGCGAAATGAATGCGGACAAGCCCCCGAGTATCACCGCAGCCGTTTCCGTGCGTCCGTTGCGAGTGCTTTTGGCCGAAGACAACCAGATCAACCGCATCGTCGCCCTGAAGTTGCTGGAGGAGCGCGGACATTCCGTCACGGCGGTCGAGAACGGTGCCGAAGCGCTCCAGGAATTGGAGCGCGAGCCGTTCGACGCGGTCGTCATGGACGTGCAGATGCCGGTGATGGACGGGATCGCTGCGGCGAAGGAAATCCGTCATCGGGAGAAGATCACCGGCCGTAAACCGACCCCCATCATCGCCCTCACCGCCGACGCGATGCAGGCGGACCGGGAACGCTGCCTGGCGGTCGGAATGGATGGCTACGTCGCCAAACCCGTGCGATCGGCCGAACTCTATGCGGCCCTCGAACAGGGCGGGACCCGGACCGATCAGGCAGCTCAGAGTCTCGAAATGAGAGATCAGGAAGGAATTTTCGACCCGGAGACGTTCCGCAAGGCCATGAAAGATCCCCACCTCATGCGCGACATGATCGACGCCTATCGCGAGGAATTGCCGCGTTGGATGGAGGCGGCCGAAACCGCCCTGGCAGATGGCGACGGCAAAGCCTTGCACCGGGTGGCCCACGCACTCAAAGGGATGGTCGGCAACTTTACGATCGGCGAGCCCTATCAGCAAACCAACGAACTCTATATGCTGACCAATAGCGGGCAGCTTACCCAGGACATCGAGACCATGCTCAACAGTCTTCAAGAGCAACTGACCGGGTTGAAGGATGAACTGGAAGCCTTCAGCGCGACGCTGTGATCCGGAAAACTTTTCGCGCCACTCCGGGAGAACCTTACTCAATCACCAGAAAGAAATTGCTGATCTGGCCGGTGTGAATATCTTTAAGGTCGTCCTCTCCACCCAATAACCCCTCACTCCATGAAAATCCTGGTCGCCGATGACGATATGGTGACGCTGAAACGAATTCGACGCTTGGTAGAGTCGTGGGGATATGAATGTATCTCCGCTCCCGACGGGCAGGTGGCAGCGGATCTCTACGAGGAAGAGCGCCCCCCGATCGTCGTGACCGATTGGCTCATGCCGGGGTTGGACGGTCTGGAATTGCTACGGCGGATTCGCAAACACGACCACTCCACCTACGTGATCATGCTGACGATTCGCGGAGAGACCGAAGATCTGGTGGAGGCGATGGACGGCGGCGCCGACGATTTTTTGAGCAAACCTTTCGCCAATGAAGAATTGCTGGCGCGAATCCGCGCGGGAGCGCGACTCGTTGAGAACGAGCGAAACCTGGAACGCAAGAACCGGCAACTCGCTTGGGCGAACGTGACCATCGCCACTTCCCACCGGCGCATCAAGGGAGAACTGGAAGCGGCGGCTCGCATTCAAGCGGCGTTCTTGCCCAGAAACCTCCCTGAACTCCCCAACCTGCGTTTCGGTTGGCGATTCGAGCCCTGCCAGGAGCTGTCTGGCGATGCGTTCAACATCCTGCCATTCGACGACAGTCACGTGGGCGTCTTCGTGGCCGACGTCAGCGGTCACGGGGTGGCATCGTCGCTGCTTTCCGTGCAACTGAATCGCTTGTTGAGCCGATTCGACGAGCCGGATTCCTTGCTGCAACCCCGGGACGGGTTTTCCCAGCCACCCTCCGCAGTGGCGGAAAAGTTGAACAACCTGTTTCCGTTCGATCAAGACCTCGTCCAATACTTCACCTTTCTCTACGGAGTCTTCGATCTGGACCGGCACGTGTTTCGTTACACCTCAGCGGGCCACTCCGGCCCCATCGTCGTCTCGCAGGAGGGAATCCACGTCGAACCGGCCATGCCACCGGCGGTCGGGTTCTTTCCGGGGGCCCACTTCACCGAAGCCGAGGTGGAACTTCATCCCGGCGACCGGCTGTTTCTTTACACCGACGGGATCTTCGAGGTCAGCAACGGCAAGGGTGAGGAATTGGGGGAAAATCGCCTCGCCACTCTCCTTGCGGAGAATCTCACGGAGTCGCTGGACGAAAGTCTGAGCCGGTTGATCGGCGAGGTTCACTCTTGGGCCGGATCGGAGCGGCTCGTGGATGACCTCTCCGTGGTGGGCGTGGAAATCGTGGGGTGAGACGAGACTCGGATTTCGGTCGCCTACCTCATCTCACCGCTTCGGATCAACGCAATCACCTCATCCAAATCGATCGGCTTCATCATGAGCTCCACCTGTTGGTTCTCGCAGGCTCGCGCGAAGATGTGTTGATTGGCTTCGTCCAGTGCTTCAGAAAACCCGGTCATCAGAATCACCAGGATTTCAGGTTGTTCGCGCTGGATCTCCCGGCAAGCTTCCATCCCGTTCAGATGCGGCATCCGGATGTCCATGAGCAGGGCGTCGGGTTTCCAGTTCCTGCATTTCGCCACAGCTTCCCGGCCATCTGGGGCGGTCGCCACGTCGAAGTCGGCCAGTTGCAGATTGCGCGCCAGTCCCGCAACCACATCGGGTTCATCATCAACAATCAGAATCTTCATGCATCAAGGGGGGAATTTGAGTTGAGAACCAGGCGAAACGTCGCCCCCGTTCCAGGCGTGCTCTGCACGGAGAGTCCGCCTTGGTTGAGCTCAGCATACCGCCGCGACACCGCCAGCCCAAGCCCAATCCCCTTTGTTTTGGTCGTGAACAACGGATCGAAGACTTTTTCCAGGTTCTCTTCCGGGATTCCGCCCCCGGTATCGCGGACTTCGACGGACACTTTTTCGCTTTCGCGGCTCACGCAAATTTCCAATGCGCCGCCGTCCGGCATGGCCTGAACCGCATTTTGAATCAGATTCGTCAAAATGCGCGTGATCTGCTCCGGGTTGCCGTGAACCTCGGCTTCACCCTCACCCTCCGGCCCCTCAAGGCGAATGCTTTCCGGGACGGGGACCAGATCCAGCGCCCGGTCGATCGTTTCGCCGATGGGAAAGAGCGAAACTTCGCAGGCAGGCTCCCGCACAAAGTCGAGCATCTCGCCAATGATGTGATCGGAACTGCCGATGGCCCGTTGCATTTCGTCGAGCACCTCGCGCATGATCGGATCCCCCGGGGCCGCGGTCTTTTCCAGGTAATAAACGGCGTTGCGCAGCACCGTGAGCGGAGTGCGCAACTCGTGGGCGACGCCACCGGCCAGTTGGCCAAGGGTCGCGAGACGCTCGTTGCGCACCAGTTCATCCTGGGCCTCCCGCAGGCTTCGCAGCGATTCTTCCAGCTTCAATTCGGCCTGTTTGCGGGCGTCGATGTCGCGCATGACCGCAATGAAATATTCCGGCTCCCCATCCGGCCGGCGCATCAGCGAAACCGTGATCCTGATCCAGACGGCCGAGCCGTCCTTGCGAATATAGCGCTTGTCACTCGAATAATTCGGGATCTCACCGGAGAGAACGCGCCGCGATTGCTCCCAGTCGGCTTCCCGATGATCGGGATGGGTGATGTCGCTAAACATTTTGGTGATCAACTCCTCCCGACTGTAGCCGACAATCTCGCAGAACCGCTCATTTACTTGCAGCCAGTGGCCGTCCGGGGCGACGTGGGCCATGCCGACCGCCGCGTTCTCGAAGGTGCCCCGGAACTGCGCCAAGGACTCGCGAAGTCCCTGCTCGGCGTGCTTGCGCGCGGTGATGTCCTGCACGATGCCTGCCACCGCGAGAATTTTCCCGCTTTCATCACAGATCCGCGAAGCCGTGATGTGGACCCAGACGAAGTTGCCGTCTTTGCGCAGGTAGCGCTTTTCCTGGATGTAAACGGGGTCCTTTCCCTCGAAGAAGCGCTGCACCTTGCGCTTGTCGGCCTCGATGTCATCCGGATGATCCAGATCGGACGGCACCATACCCAGCAACTCCTCGCGGCTGTAACCGGTGATCTCGCAATACCGGTCGTTGACCCGCGACAGGCGCCCCTGCGAATCGAGATACACCGCTCCCACGGCAGAGTCTTCAAAAAAGGCGCGAAAATGCTCGTCGCTGACGCGTTCGGCGGCTTGCAACGTGGCGGTGACGTCGTTGTGCACTCCCAGCATGCGTCGCGGCTTCCCTTCGGCATCGCGGATCGCGATTCCATAGCAGCGCACCCATACGGTGGAGTCGTCCTCGTGGCGGTAACGAACAAGCTGGTCGTAGGGATGCTCCGGGTCGGCGCAGTGCTTCTTGAAATTCTCCAGCGCAACCTCCAGATCTTCGGGAAAGATCATGTGCTGCCACTCGGAGGCGAAGTGCTTCTTTTCCTCCGGCTCATAGCCGAACGTGCGCCAGAAATTCGGGCTCATCCATTCGTGCTCGGGGTTGTCGAGATCCCAATACCAGATGCCGTCCAGCGATCCGGCCTCGAGAAATTCGATCACCGACGGGTTTGAGCGCAGTTCCTCGTAGAATTCCCGTTTCAGATAGTGGTCCTGACTGGCGACGCGAAACCGGTCGTCGCTCAAGCGCCGGGCGTCTTCGACTTCCCGGCGCGGGCTGACGTCCATGATCGAGATCAAGGTCCGCTTCTCGCCGCCCCATTCCAGCGGGGTCAACCTGGTTTCCACGGGAATCTCGCGACCGTCCTTGCGCCGGGCAGCAAGTTCGCGCCCCGCCTCCATGGGTTGCGCTTCAGGGGAGAGAACCGAGTCGGCCTGGCGAAAGAGTTCGGGCACGAGCCGTTCAACCGGCGTGGCGAGGACTTCCTCCCGGCGGTAGCCAAAGAGCCGTTCCGCCTCTGAGTTGAACAGTTCAATCTCACCGCCCGCCCCAAGCACCACCATGGCAACCGGGACCGCTTCGACAATAGCTTCGAGGTCGCGCTCGCTCCCGGCGAGCACTTTACTTTCGCTGCCAAAGTCTTCCATAGTAAATTCACCTACACGGATTTGGCGTTTTTCTCAACGCCCTTCATCGAATCGCCTGAAATCCGACCCAGCCCGATTCTTACAAGACCGGGGAGCAATTCGCATTGAGAACCAGACGAAACGTCGTTCCCGTTCCAAGCGTGCCCTTACGAGAAAAACCGTCTTGGTGAAGACTGCATACCGCACTAGCGAACAACGATTTGTGGAACCAAACTTCCGCATGGTGTATAATTGAGGCCGGAAATCGGACGCACTCCCGCGACCTTTCCCTTCACAAAACCCCAACTCGTTTGCCGCCGGGGCGCGAGTTTGCTTCCCGAGCGGCTGCCACCATGAAGCCGACCTGCCAAAGTGATGCACTCCGGCAACTGGGCGAGCAAATCCGAAGCCGCCTGAAGCCGGGGATGACCTTTACGATAAGGCATCCGGTGGAGATCCAACTGCTGGCTCCGTTGAGTGCGGCGCGATTGCGCGAGTTCGCCGACTACCACGGACTCCACGCCGTACGCAACTCCGATGGCCGGCAGATCCATTTTACTCCCAAGGCATGGCCGGTTTTTCTCGAACTCGGCCAGGCCGCCTGACAATGAACCGAAAACGAACCCGAACCATGGAAGGTATCCTCTACCTCTTGTTCATCTCCCCAGCGATCATCTATTTCGCATGGATGCTGTGTTGGTGGGCCTGGTCACAAACGGCAAACCGATACAGGTAACCAGGCCAGGGACCGGGCACCGGTCTTGAGGCGAAATTTTGCCGCTGCAATCAACCAGATTGCGACACCGCAAGATGGCTGGTCGGGGCGGCTTACGTCTCGCGCAACGCCGGGCCGGGAGCCGCTGAGTCACCCCTGCCCGTCAAAAAACGTTGACGAGCGGGCTGGCCTTCCTAGGCTCCGCTCACGCCAATTGGGCGCGGACTTCAGCCGGGACGGATGTCCTTGAGCGAATCAATCCCAACTCTACTTTTTTCATGCAAAATCCCTTCCTTTCACGCTTCGCCGCGGCGCTCTGCCTCCTCCTGCCTTCGTTTGCCGGCGCTCAAGCCATCCACATTCCCGCCACGGCTCAGGAATCCCCCACCCTTCCCGTTCCTGGCAACCTCCGCATTCCCTTCAACTGGCCTTCCATCGCGATCGCCCCAGCTGACGCCGGCTCTCCAACGCTCGTCAAGTGGTCTGCCCAGGAGCTTCCTCCCGGCGAGACCATCCGTCTCCGGCTCGTCACGGCCCTCGATTCCCGCGAACCGCTGCTCCTGGAGATCCGCATTCCGTCGGATTCCGAGCCGCTTGAGAATATCAATTTCAACTTCGCCCCTGTCTTCCAGTTCGGTGAAATTTCGTTGACCCGCGCCCAGGCGACCCGCGTTTTGGCCGAGGGGATCGTCATCACCCGGACTGTCGGCAAAGCGCCCTTCCACATCTTTGGTCCGGCTCCTGACGGAAAGGCCACTCCCGCCCTGATCCAGCCTCACCTCATGGTCGCGGGCGAAACCGATCCCTGGGCCGAATACCTGACCCGCCTCGAAGGGCTCGACACGATTCAGCCCTTCGGCTGGATGGAAGGCTCCCTGCTCGATGGCGTTTGGGATCTCAGCAAGATTTCCCCAAATCGCAAGTTTGCCCAAGGTTACTCCGACCGGATCGATCTCTATCTCCGTGGCGACGAGCTGATCTACGAGGACCCGAAAAGCCGACCTGCTGACGGCCGGGTTTGCGGCATTGAAGACTCGCTTCCCTTCGCCGCGATTGCGCGCACCCGCCCCGAGCACCCGAGCATCCAGATCGCGGTCGATTTTTGGAAGAAACACCGCCGTTCATCCGGTTTTGCCGAAGGTTGCATCCAGGATGGAGGAATGTGCAGCGCGGAAGGTGCCTACACCGTTGGTTACCCGCTCATGTACATCGCCGCATTGCGCAATGACCCGCAACTCACCGCGCTCGCTCTCGATCAATTTCGCCTGCGCAAGAAGTTGCTCGTCGATGACGATGGGGGGATCTGGCTCCGAAACTCCAACGGCAGACGAACCATGAAAAACTGGGCTCGCGGCGTGACCTGGTATTATCTCGGCCTCATCCGCGGCATAGTCGAAGCGCCCGAAGGCACCGACACCACCGATCTCCGCGCCGAAGCGGTTCGGGTCATGGAATTTGTGCTCCTTCACCAGCAGGAAAACGGCCTCTGGCGCAACCTCTTCGACATCCCCACGCAGACCGTCGACACTTCCGGCTCCTCCGGCATCGCCGCCGCCCTCGCCATTGGAGCGAACGAAGGCATTCTCCCGGAAAAGGCGCGCGCCGCTGCGCAGAAAACGAAAGATGGCCTCACCGCCTACCTCACCGCGGATGGTCTCCTCTCTCACGGCACTCCCAGCAACCGCTCGCCCGAAGCACAAAGCAATCGCCGGGTGATCTTTCCGGTTGGAATGGGCCTCGCCGCCCAACTTCTCGCCGCGCTGGAGGAGTAAATCGGCACAAGTCAAATCGGAGCGATTTGGAGACGAAACAAGGCCTTGGCGCCGATGGATTGGTGTAACCACACACCATAGCATCCATGAAAAACTCGCCATTTCGTCCGTTTGCCAGCCTCGCCATCCTGATTCCTCTGTTCGCCATCGGCAACCCCTTGCCCGAGGGTGATACCGGAATTGCGGCGCGGTATCCAGGCGATGCCAGAATCTCAAACGATCCCGAGGTGATCTTCGCCGACGATTTCGAGGGCCACGCCACCAAGGCGGACCTCAGCTCGATCTGGACCTCGGTTTTCAATCAGACCTCGCTCACCAAGGAAAAAGAAAACGTCTTTCGCGGCGAACAAGCCATCGAATTCGCCGTCCCGGCGGACCGGATCATGGCGAGCGGTGCGGCCCGCTACCTTCTGCGGGAAGAGCAAAAACAGGATGTGGTGTTTCTGCGTTACTATTCCAAATTCGCCAGAACTTACGACGTGCTGGGCGGGGCTCACAACGGGGGCGCGATTTCCGCGAACATGTATGACAACCGCGGCCGGTCGTCTGCCGGAACCAGGGCGAACGGGAAGAACCACTTCGTCGCGGCGCTCGATCATGGACGCTGGCCGGGTTTCGGCGTGGAGAACCCGGGATTTCTCGGGATATACATCTACCATCTGGGTCAGCGCCACCAGTGGGGTGACGGCTTTTTCCCCACTGGCATGGTCATCCCGAATTCCAGCCTCAAGGCCGATTTCGGGCCGGATTTTGTCGCCCGCCCCAACATCGTGACCGAACTCGGCACCTGGCATTGCCACGAGCTGATGCTCCGGGCCAACACCCCGGGGAAAAAGGACGGACGCGCTGCGGCCTGGGTCGACGGCACCCTGGCGATGGACTTCCCCAACCTGCACTGCCGCGACATCGAATCGCTCAAAATCGATCACCTCCAGATCGGCCTCAACATCAACACCAAGAAACATCCCGCGACGAAGAAGTGGTACGACAATGTCGTCGCGGCGACATCCTATATTGGCCCGGTGAAAGCCGCAGATTAGGCGGAATGGAAAGCTTTACATCATCAGCGGCGAACGCGGCGAGCAGGCTTCGGTCATTTGCCTCAATGCGAACACCGGCGAGGAGTTTTGAAAGTCGCCAGCTGCAAACTCCCACAGCACCCTCGCGGTCCTCGTCACTGAGCAGGGTGAAATGATCATCGGCCAGCCCTCCCCGGAGCAATTCGTCGAAACGCAACACGCCCAGATTCACCGCCCTCAGGTCCGCAACGTCCCAGCGTATTGGGAAGGCAAACTCTACGCGCGCAACCAAAAAGGCGAGCTGATCTGCGTGCAGATCTCAAAGTAACACGGAGGGACACCCAAAACGAAAATCGACCAGCCCCAAAAGGACTCTACCGGTCGAGTTTCGCCCAGCGGGTCAGCCAGACCTGGTAACGATCCCCGACACCGGCGCTGTCGGGATCGCTGGAGTAATCAAGCTCAACGTCGCCAACCCCGGGCACGGTTTCCACCACCTCGGCGATCTTCTTGGCAATTAGTGCGTCTTCGGTCTTCCGAAAATAGCGCACCTCATTGTCGTTGACCCGGCGCACCTCGACGGACACAGCCGGCACGTCGAACCCAGCGGCGATGAGCTCCTTTTTGATCTCCTCGCCCAGATCCCGCTGGCTTTCGCTGGCGAGATGCAGATAAACGCGAGAGCGGCGTTCGATTCCCGGCATGGCGCGGTCGAGTTGGGTTTCGATGGAGGTCAGGCCGCTGCCGAGCTTGGCGCGAGCTTCCATAATCTTCGCTTCAGTGGCTCCGCTGTTGGAGAGCAGGTTGGCGCGCCACTGGGCGGTGCGTAGGTCATTGATCACGATCACCAGACTGTCCACTTCGCCGCGCACGTTCCCGAGAATCTCGTTGGTCTCGGCAATTTGCTTCTTGGCACTGGCAGCTTCCGCACGCACGGTCTTCTCTCGTTCCTCAGCCTCGGCTCTCAACTTCTCCGCATCCTCCGCGCGCTGTTTCAGTTCTGCCTCCCGTTTGCCTCGCTCGGCCTCATGACGATGAGCGGCGGATACTTGTGAGCGCCAGACCTCCACTTGCGTTGAAGAGTAGAGCAACCAGATGGCGCCAACCGCCAAGGGCAGCGCCGCCATCATCAAAACGAACCAGCGCGAACGCTTCT
This sequence comes from uncultured bacterium, assembly GCA_963977015.1. GTDB lineage: Bacteria > Verrucomicrobiota > Verrucomicrobiia > Verrucomicrobiales > DEV007 > JBCDHN01. Next base: position 199,430 of record CAXBMO010000004.1, read on the forward strand.
CATTCAATTCCGCGCGATAAATGGACTGCTCGAGTTCGGTGTTTGCTATCCGGATGTCCGTCATGTGAATATTTCTTACTTCATTGAGTTTAAAAGGTGCCGCCGCGCATCAATTGGGCCTTCTTCATCAGGATCGCTCGCTCGCGGGAAGGCAACGAATCGTCCATCAAGCCGGTCTTCACGTATTTCAGGGTGACGATGCCGGCGACAATCGCGCGAACGTGCTGGCGCAGTACCAAGGCAATGCTTGCCGTAAAGAGTGCCGCCCCGGCAAGACTGAAGAACAGCGGCTGACTCCAGCGGATCAGCCCCAGAAGCGCGCCCAAAACCAGCAGACCAGCCGCCACCAGCAACAGCTTCTGGATGCACTCGCGAAAAAGCACCAGGTTCTTCTGCCGCAACTTGAAGACCTGCTCGAGCCGAAGCGCCTGCCTCGCCGAGTCCTCCTCGGTCCAGGGATCCAACTGTTGCGGCGCGAAAATCGAGGCCGTTGCAGAAGAAGCCGCCAGCTCCACTTTACGCTCCGGGTTGTCCTTTTCCGGGGGTTCCTTGTGATCTTTGCTTTTGCTCTTCTCGCTCCTCTCGTTGTCAGCGTCGGATGACGCCTCCCCGTCACGCGGAGCCAAATCCCCCTCCTCATCATTGCCCGGCGCCAAGAGGGCCTGAATCTCATCCGTCGCAATTTTGAAGACATCTTCGCCCTGCGAAAGGTTCAGGCTGTCGAGCGGACGTTGCAGATTGTGCAACGGCTCAAACTCCTTGAATTCTGAATGCTCGTAAAAGCAATGTCGCGCCAGCACCTGCCGAACGCAGGCTCCGCGATGGCTGGCCTCTTTCAGCAGACGAGGCAGGTGGAGCCTGGATACCAACGGTGAAGCGAGCATATTCTCACTGGTCAACACCATGATGACGGCGGCGGCGTCGATCGCTGCCTTGATCTTCTCGCGACCGTTCACCTTGCGATACTCTCCCTCGTCGATCCGCGCCACGCCGCATCCCGTTGGCAGCCGCGTGCTCAGGGCCGTCCGAAGCAGATTCGCCCATTGCTCGTCACCGCGACTCGACAAGATGAGGATCTCGCCCCGATGGCCGTTCTGTGATTCGTTGAAAACGGAAAGGAAGGTGCTTTTCACAGTTCGGGGCCACAGGCCAAAGTTGCCTGGAGTTGGGGGGGGAGAGAGGAGAACTCTTGAATGGACCTTCCACTTTGAACGGCCCGCCGGACAAATCGTTGGTTAGCGTGAAGGACCGGGTGCCTGAGCCACGGTCGATCGTCAATCCAAAACGTCATGACTGACACCATAAGAATTCATCCGGGTGCCGTCAATGTTGTTCGGAAATTCGTCAGGATTACCTCTCCCCTCCTCCCCGCCGGAACAGCGGAAGCCTATCCAAACATCCCGGAAATCGGCTTCCCGCGATCGGTGATCGGAACCGGCCGGTCGCCGTCGTAAAGGTTCTTGCGATAGTCCACTCCGACAGCCGCGCAGATCGTCGCGAAAAAATCGGGAACGCCAACGGGGTTGGAGACGATCTTCTTGGTGAGATCATCCGTCTCGCCCCAGGCACCGTGATGCTTCAGACCACCACCCGCGAGAACGCAGGTAAAGGCGCTGCCCTGGTGACCGCGTCCGCCACCGCCGTCAAACTCCGGCGGACGACCGAACTCGGTGGTGATGACGAGAAGCGTCTTGTCGAGAAGCCCCTTCGATTCAAGATCGGTGATGAGAGTCGAAAACGCAGTGTCGAGTTCACGAATCAGCTCGTGCTGCTGAAGGATGCCCTCGTTGTGGGTATCCCAGCCGGTTCCGTTAAGGAAATTCAGGTTGTGGGAAACTTCGACGAAGCGAACGCCGCGCTCGACAAGACGCCGACTGAGGAGGCAACGCTGCCCGAATTCTCCACCATAACGGGTTCGCAAATCGGCGGGCTCTTCGTCCAGTTGAAAGACGCGATTGAAGTCCGGCCCGCTCAACTTGAGACTTTGCTCGATGGCTGCGTCGTAGCTCCGCAGTTCAGGATGGTTGGTCGGATCTGCATTGGCCCGAAGCGCGGCGAGAAACTGTTCGCGGCGCGTCTGGCGTTCGGCCGTAATTCCTTTGGGCCGCGAGAGCCCCGCCGGACCGCGGCTGGTGTCGGTCAGGTAAAGGTAACCGGATTGCGCTCCGAGAAACCCGGGTCCGCGGGTCACGTTGGGATAGCCGATGACGACGTAGGGCGGCGCGCCGTCGGCGGCAGCTCCTCGTTCGTGAGCGATGATCGAACCGATTGACGGATAGCTGACGGTGCCGCTGATGGGACGTCCGGTGTGCATCCGGTTGGTGGCTGCGGCATGCTCATCGATCACATCATGATGAACGGTTCGCACCGCGGTGACGCGATCCATAAGGGGAGCCAGATTGGCGAAATGTTCACAAACTTGAACTCCCGGCACGGCGGTATCGATGGCCGGATAGTAGGAGCCGGCTTTTTTCGCTTTGGGATCTCCGAGCCGTTTGGGATCGAAGGTGTCAATCTGCGCCATGCCGCCTCCGAGCCAGATGGAAATCACGTGTTCGGCATTGCCGCTAATGAGCTCATCCGCCGGATTGGCGAGGAGGGAATGGGGAAGCGCCAGTCCTCCCGCAAGGGAAGTTCCGGTTCCGAGAAATTGTCGGCGATTCATAGGTGGGTCGTTTTTCAGGTGAATGATAGGTGGAGGGTTCAGGGCATCCAGACAAAATCGCGGTCGTTGATCAAACTCCAGATGACGTCCTCGTAGACTTCGCGCCAGGCGGCCTGGAGGCGTGGGTCGGGGCTGGGACCGCGCTGAACGCGCTTTTCGACTTTGAGCTGAATGGAATTGGCCTCCGGGCGAACGTGGTTGAGCCAGGTGGCGAGAGGCAGCGGCTCAGGTTTGGTGGGAATGATTTGTTCATCCCGGGGGACGAGGCGTTCGGCAAAGCCGGCGCGCAGGGCGGGGAGAAAGGCCTCGCGCTCTGCCGGACGAGGCGCGCGGGTGAGAAAGCGGAGGAACAGCTCCTCCAGCAGGATTTCCGGCGACTCCGCTTCGACGGCGAGGTCGGCCAACTCACTTTGATGCGAGGCTCGGGACAGCGATTGAACCAGCGTGCCGTTGGCGAGGACGCCCGGTTGCAGCACGTTGGGATCCTCCGCACGTTCGAAGATCGGCATCTGGCGGGAACCGTTCCAACCGAAGGCTTCGAGCACGTCCACCGTGGTTTGGGCATGCGGGAGCGCCAAGCTGGGGCGATCACGCTCGTTATTGAGACTGGCAAACATCCAACCGCGCCGGGGAACTCCGAGCGTCTGTCGCCGTCCGAGGAGGTGGCGGCCATCGTGAACAAAGGTGAGTTCCTCCGAGTCAATCGGTTTGCCCGTAGAAGCGTGCAACGTGTCCACAACCTGCTCAGCACTGAGGCGGCGGCGGGCGGGAGCCGCGAAAAACCGTTCCGCGGCTGGCAACGAAACCAGATCCAGATCGCCGGGTTCGCGTTGATACGCTTCGGAGCTGACAATGAGCCGGATGACGTGCCGCAAATCGTAACCATTGGCGATGAACTCGCCCGCGAGCCAGTCCAGCAGTTCCGGGTGACTGACGTCGCGGCCTTCCCAGTCGTAAACCGGCTCGACCATCCCCGCTCCCATGAGCCGCTTCCAGGTGCGATTGATCAGGACCCGGGAAAACCGGCGATTTTCCGGCGAAGTGACCAAGGCGGCGAAGCGCTCACGCGAGTCACTCGGTTTGGTCACGAGTCTCGCGATGTTCTCCCCATCGGAAACCCCGGTCGTCGCCGCGAACGGCCATTTTGGAGCGATGACTTCGTCCGGCTTGAGCGTCACCTGGATGAGCGATTCCCGGCCCTTGTTTTCGAAGAACCCGGCCGGAACCCGGCTCGTTTCCGGAACCTGTGTCGGCTTGCGTCCCAGCATGGCCGCCAGGGAGTACAAATCGCGCTGGGTGGTGCTGTGATAGGGGGAATCGTGACAACGGGCGCACTGCAATTCGATGCCGAGGAAGGCCGAGGCAACAATGTGGCCCTTGGCCGCGAACGGCGCGTCATTTTCCGCCGCAAGCGCGAACCCGGCACTGCCGCCGTGAGCGGAATCTCCCCGCATCAGGAGCAGTTCCGTGACCATCCGGTCGAGCGGCTTGCCGTCACGAAGGGAATCGTAGAGAAACCAGCGAAACGGCCCGGTGCTGTTGAGCGACGGATTGATCAGGGTGGGGTTTTCCGCGAGGAGATCGAGCCACTCACTCATCTGGTGATCGGCCCAGCGTTCGTCGGCGAGCAGGCGGTCGATCAGACGATTTCGCTTGTCCGGGCTTGGATCGTCCAAAAACGCGCGGACCTCGCCGGCAGTCGGCGGAAGACCGATGATGTCGAGGGTCACACGGCGAAGGAAGGCTTCGTCGCTGGTCCGCGGAGTTTTGGCGACTTTCTCCGGACTCACTGGCGGAGCCGGCCACTTGGCGCCTTTCTGAATCCAAGCCTCAAGCGCCGCGATTTGTGCTTCGGGCAGGGGATCGCCCGTCGGCGGCATGATCAGATCGTCGTCATCGCTGCGGAGACGCAGGATCAGTTCGCTGGATTCCGGATCGCCGGGTACGAGCGCCGGGATTTCCGAGTCGCCTCCGCTCAGGGCGGCCTCAAGGCTGTCCAACTTCAAGCCACCCTTTTCTTTATCGCCGTGGCAGCGGAAACAGGCTTCGCGAAGAACGCTCAAAACCTCGTGATCAAAGGTTTCGCCATCTTCAGAGGAAGAGGATCCAGCCAAGCTGGCCGCCTCAATGCGTGCATCAAGAAAGGCGTCGACAGGATGCCCGGCACTTGGCGGTGCCGGCGGAGGATTCTGGGAAACCCATTCCGCCGCGAGCTGATGGCGCTTCTTCCAAAACTCATCCTGCGATCGGGATGCAGTCCGTCGATTGCGATCGTCCAACGCCGAAAGTTCGGATTCCAGTTGCGCGAGAACGGGTTCAACCGCCGCATCGGTCAGCGGCAGGGGCGACTCTCCACCTGCGCGGAGGACGGCAAAGGAATCTCCGCTCGCCGACTCGATCGCGACGCAAACCTCGCCCGTTTCGGTCCGCTGATTCTTGCCCCCGGCAACCAGTTCCAGCACCACGCGGGAAGGGCCATCCGCCCCGGTTGGAAGATCGACCATGCCGAACACCTCCTGGTGATGGTAGTCCTTGATGCGAACGCCGGGATGAGGCGGTTCTGCCAGTGGCGTGACCGGCTCGTGGCCGTTCGGCGTCGAGGCGCGAGCGGGCTTGGTCTCGGCGACGAGTTTGCCGTCGATCCAGAGCCGCGCCAGGCCGCGGGTTCGCAGCAGAAAACGCCGCTGTCCCTCCGGCAGTTCCACGTCCGCCGCCATCCGAATCAGCACCGGCGCTTTCCACGCACCCCGAATCCCCCAGCTGTCGTAGCGCACAGGCACGCGGGGAAGCAGGAACACGTCGCTCGTCCAACGCAGACTTTCTTCCGGAAGCGCGACGGCGTTGGGCCAGCGATTGTAGGTGGGCAGACCTTCGCTGAATTGAACGAGGACTTCCCCTGCTTCGATCGGTCCCAAATCCGGCATCTCCGCGACGGCGGGCAACACCACCTGCGGCCCGTCCTTTCTCAGGAATCGGCCGGCCATCTCCTCGTCCGAGAGGCGAGACCGGTGAATCGCGACCATGTCGAGCAACCCCTGAAAGCTGTTGACGGAACTCCCGTTCAAGGCGGAACCAATCCAGACATCGTCGTCATCGACCACAGGCGGATCGGTGGTCGGGCCATCGACGTCCCATTTGCCTTCCGTGGGCAGCCCGTCGATCCAGCCGCGCATCGTCTCCGGCTTCCCAAATTCATAAGCCAGGGCGATGTGATGCCAACCAGTCGAGATCTGGAACGCCGCCTCCGAGTTCCAGCGATGCCAGTGCTTCTGTCCAGTGTCGGAGATGCTGGTAAAGAGAAATCCCAATTGAGCCAGGCCTCCGTTGGCGCCGACGACCCGCATCGACCAGTTCTGGTTGTCCCGGCTGAAACGCGGATTGTGGGTGCGGCCCTTGCCGACGACGTAGGCAGGTTGACCGGGCCGGAGCGCTTCGACCAGCACCCAAGCTTCGAGCGTGATCGCGTCGCCATTGGTGAAATCGTACTCGCTCTTCGGCCCCGGATCCTTGACCTCGAAACGGGCGCCGTTGCCTTTCAGCTGCACCGCGGTGTTGTCACTTTCGAGATCGGGGAACTCCGGCGGACGCGGCCCGTCTTGATCGCGAATCACGCCGCCGCGTGGAATCAACGGAGCGGGCTCTTCGGAATTGAAATCCCATTTCGCGGCAAGGTGCGAATCTGCGGCATTCACCTGAGACGCACAAAAGGCGATGAGGAGGATACAGTAACTGGCTGAGAAGAACTTGGTCATGGGTTTTGGAGAAAAAGGGTTAGTTGGAGGGCAGGCCGACGATCACCAACGGATCCACCTGGTTGTCGTCGTCCATCGCGTCCTGAAAGAAGAGTGTTTGCACCGTCTCGTGCGGGCCGTAGCCGAGATCCGAGAGATCGATCCCGACCGCGATGGCCTGGAAACGCAGTTGAGAAACGCTGGGCTTGACCGGCGAAGACTCCAGGTTGGCGAGAGAGGGAACCGGCTCCTCGCTTTGATACAAAATGCGACGGGAAACCGACAGGGCATCGGCCGAAGCCACCATCAAATCGTAGCGCGGCACGGTATGCGATCGCAGCCGGTCCTCCCAGGGCAGCGGGCTCACGTGAAAGGCGTCGCCCTCCGGCGGGTTTGACTGGTTCTGGATCTCGAAAAAGACGATATCGGGACCGGGACCATTCTTCACGGGTTGATGGAAGCGAACTGAGAAACCCGGCGTCTCGTTCGGATCAAAGGGCCCCGAAAGCGGCTGCGGACTTCCGCCCGGATTGATGACCCCGGTATCGAATCGGAAATCTTCCAACAACGTTGCGCGCCGTTCCGGCAGCCGGGTTCCTTCCGCTCCCACGAGGTGCCCGATGAGATGCTTCGTCGTTCCACCGTGAAACCCGGTCAGCTCAATCGGGATCAGCGACTCGGCGGAGTAATGATGCTCCTTGCCGCCCCGCTGCACCGTGACACCGGCCAAGGTTTTCGCGAGCCCGTCAGGTCCCGCTTCCGCTTGATAGGAAATCACCCGGTCCGGCAGGCCATGCCGGTAGGGCTTCGGCGAAAAGGGAACCGCGGCGGTGAAGCCATACCCAATCATCCGAGCCTCTCCATCCGTCAGGTGAAGTTTTTCGGCGGCGTTCTCCCCGCCGGGATGAACGTCGGCAGCACCTTCGACAACCTGCACTTCCGTTTCGCTCGCTTCCGAGACATTCACGAAAAAACGCGTCCCCCGGTCCACCACGCGACCGTTCGGCGTGTCGACCCGGAATCCTTCGGCTCCATCCGGGGCATGAACCGAACAGCGCCCGACATCGAGCGCCAAGTGATCGTCGGAGAGGACCCGGAACACGGCGGGAGCCTCGACAATCGTCTTCGCTCCGGCCGGAAAGGCCAATTCCACCGATCCGGAAACGAGGGTGTAGTCCCGCTGCAATTCCGGGTTCGACTTCACTGACGGAGTCCGCTCACCGAAAAAATTGGCTTGTGCCAGACTCGAAAACTGAACCCGGCTTGTGGGGGAACCCGCCTCGTCCGCTTCGTGGGTCATGAGGAACGCCACCATCAACAACGCGGCGACCGCCCATCCACCGAACTGGAGAATCTGCGGGAACAGGGCGATTTTCGAAGTCGCGGAGCCCTCCGGCTGAAGCCGCTTGATGACGCCCGCCGAAAAATCCTCTCCGCTATCGGGAAGGCACTGAAGGGTTTCCTCAACGAAGGCATCCGACGAATCCCGCGTCGCCAGCACGCCAAGTAGACGATGCGTTTGAAACGTATCCGTGGCGAGCTCGAGGAGCTGTTCGTCGTCTGCCATCAGCCGCTGCAACTCGGCAATCCCGGCTTCATCCAGTTCACCTTCCAGGTAATCGGACCAGAGTTCGTCAAAGCGTTCTTCGTTCGGATTCGTCATGCCGCTCCTCCGTTCGCCAGTTCCATTCGGTCCAGAATGCAGTCGCGCAGTTTGCGGCGCAGTTTCCAGAGCACCTTCTTCACCGCAGCCACCGAGCGCTCGCTCCGCGTGGCCATTTCCTCGAGCGGAATCTCCTCTTCATAACGCCAGGTGAGAAAACGTCTCGACGGTCCCTCGATCTGCGAAAGGCAGGCTTCCAGGCAATCCAATCGTTCCAGAATCTTTTCCGGCGGATCCTCCTGACGGCGTTCCAGTTCCCGGCAGAGAATGTCCGGCGCATAGCGCGAATGGTAGTCGGCCACCCGCCGCAGCCGGGTCGTTTCGGTTCGCAACTGGAACCGCGCGATGGTGAACAACCATGCGGCGAAATCGGTTCCCGGCTGGTAGTCCTCAAGCTTGCTGTAGGCCACGATGAAGCTGCGTTGCGCGATGTCATCCACGTCCACCCCCGGAGGCGCCTGGGTTGCGAGCCACGAGCGAAGGGCCTTTTCGAAACGACGCACCACCGGTTCAAACGCGGACGGATTCCCGTTCCGGGCGCGCTGGATGGAGATTTCGAGATTCTGGTCCTTCATGGTCGATGTTCACCAAGGAATGGCAGGAAACCGACAAAGGTTACCCCTATTTTTTGGGTTCTCTCGGATTTGTGGAATCCCAAGGAAAAATGGTAGATTTGTGAGGCAGATGGGCGATACCAGATCAACGCACACGTTGCATGATCCAATTCAACTCCGTCAGCAAGACTTTCCCCAAAGGCCGGCGTCCGGCCTTGGTGAATCTGAGCTTCTCGGTCGAGAAGGGCGAGGTTTTCGGCTTGCTGGGGCACAACGGCGCCGGGAAAAGCACTGCACTTGGCGTCCTGTTGGGTTTGGTGCACCCCGATTCCGGCGAAGCCGTCATCAACGGAATTTCGGTCCAGAAAAAGCGGGAAAAGGCGCTTCAATCAGTCGGAGCCATTTTTGAGTCGCCCAAGTTTTACGAGTACCTCAGCGGTTGGCGAAACCTGAAGGTGCTGGCCAGCTATTCCGGATACTGGAAGCGCGCGGAAGCGGAGAAGGCGGTGGATTGGGTGGGGCTGACCGAGGCGATTGACCGCAAAGTCGCGACCTACAGCCAGGGGATGCGACAGCGACTTGCCTTGGCGCAAGCCCTTCTGCCGAGGCCGGAGGTGCTGTTGCTGGACGAACCAACGAACGGTTTGGATCCCGATGGCATCGTTGAGTTTCGGGAGCGGGTGCGGCGTTTGCGCGACGAATTTGGCATCACGGTGTTGTTAAACTCCCACCTTCTTTCCGAAGTTGAGCAACTCTGCGATCGCGTTGCGATTTTGCGGCACGGCGAGCTCGCGTTTGAAGGCAAGCTCGTCGAGTTGAGCGATGGAAACACCATTTACGAGGTCAGCGTCGACAACTGGGATTTGGCGCGATCGGTTCTGGAATTGCTCCCGGTGAAAATTTCCGGCGAAGGACGAATTGGCGTTCCTGACGGAATCGATCCGGCCGATCTCGTCGCCGGAATGGCGAAAGCGGGAGTCAAGGTTCGAGAGTTCCGGAAACGAAAGGCGTCTTTGGAGAGCATCTATCTCTCGGTCGGCAGAAACGCCGTCAGCCTCGGAACCGACAGTGTTTCGCCGGATGATCTGCAACTTCAACCCACAACGGATTAACCCCGGCCAGTGTTTCAGTTCATCCGCATCACCTCATCTGAATTGCTCCGCATGTTTGCCCGGAAGCGGACGTATGGCGGCTACGCGGCGTTCCTCGCTTTCAACCTGCTTTTCCTGGCGATTCTGAGCCGCCCCGGCCCTTCCAAGCTGTTTCGAAAACCGATGGAGAACGGCGGCTTCGCGTTTGAGGAATACTACTCCGCACTCACGCTTGCCTTCGCAATTCTCGGCCTCACCACCATTTTTCTGCTCATCCCCTTTCTCGCGCTCGTGGCGGGTGATGTCGTTTCCAAGGAATTGGAGGATGGAAATCTGCGACTCATCCTTTCGCGCCCGGTTTCCCGTGCCCGCCTGCTCCTCAGCAAGTTCCTTGCCTGCCATATTTACACGTTCACCCTGGTCGCGTTTCTGGCCCTGATCTCCTTTGGAACCGGCGCACTGCTGACAACGTGGAACGGCAGCATGTTCGTGATGACGCGACCGCGAGAGGTATTGGGCGTCTTCGATTTCGAGACCGGCCTTCGGCGATACCTAATCAGCGCCGGGTTCCTGACGTTGTGCATGTCGACCATCTCAAGCGTCGCTTTTCTCTTCTCCTGCCAAAACCTCAAACCGGCCGCCGCGACGATCCTGACCATCTGCGTGTTCTTTATCGACCGGATTCTGTGGGGCGTCCCCTACTTTCAAGACTATCAGAACTGGTTTCTCACGCCGCATTTGCGGGTCTGGATCCAGGCGTTTGCCGATCCCCTCCCCTGGGGAAAACTTGGCTGGCATCTGGGCATTCTGGTCGGGATATCGATCGGCTGCTTTGCCGTGGGCTGGTTGACTTTTCGCAAGCGTGACCTGAAGGCTTGAAGCAGAACATGATCGTTTGTGAAACCATTGAGCAAATCAGGGCGGAGCTGAATGCTTCCGCGCACCCCGTGGTTTTCGTCCCCACCATGGGCGCCTTGCATGAAGGCCATCTCTCGCTCGTGAAGCGGGCCCGCGAATGGGGCGGCATCAATGCGAAAGTCGTCGTCAGCATCTATGTCAACCCGACGCAGTTTGCTCCCAACGAGGATTTCAAATCCTACCCGCGCGAGTTGGAATCGGATTTGGAGAAATGCCGCGAGGCTGGCGTGGACGTGATTTTTGCGCCGGAAGGCAGTTTGTTCCCCGAGTCCGCTTCCACCCACATCGTGGAGGACTCGCTCTCCGAAGGACTCTGCGGAAAAAGCCGCCCGCACTTTTTTGGAGGTGTCTGCACGGTCGTCGCCAAACTCTTCAATATCGTGCAACCCAATGCCGCCGTTTTTGGAGAAAAAGACTTTCAACAATTGGCGATCATCCGCCGAATGGTTCGCGATCTGGATTTCCCGATCGAGATTCTCGGAGCCCCGATCGTGCGCGAACCCGACGGACTGGCGATGAGTTCGCGAAATCAGTACCTTTCGGAGCGCGAACGCGGACAGGCAAAGGTGCTGAGCGAGGCGCTCGAAATGGCGAAGCAATACATGATTGCCGGCGAGCGCGATCCGGATGCGGTTGACTCCGTCGTCCGTTCCCGGATTCAGACCGCCCGGAGTGCACGAATCGACTATGTCCAAATTGTCGACCCGGAAGACCTTCGCGAACTTTCAAAAATTGAAGACCAAGCACTGGTTGCCATTGCCGTATTTTTAGGAAAAACGCGCCTCATTGACAACATTTGCGTTCGTGGATTGGCCTAATTTGCGCCGATTTTGAAGAATTTCAGTGTCCCGAGACCTCTCCACACCCCTGATTTTACAGGGAAATGCTTATTTTACGGTCGAATGTGACAATTACGAGTACGCTCACTTGTTGCAACAGCATCTTTAATGTGGCAATTTTATAAATCCCCCCTCAACGCGAGTCACCTGCCACGGCGCACTCGGGAGAGGCTACAAACCTGGAACATTTGGAAAGATGCACAAAATCTTGACCCTCACCCTCCCCGCGGTTGCGATCTGTCTCAGCAGCTGCGTCAACGAGCCATCCCGCTACAAGAACAGTGGCGAAGTGGCTTCCATCTGGCAACGCTCACCCCAATACTCGGTGGCTCCTCCGGCGAGACGATATACCGAAGCGAACCAAGCCACCAATCGAGCACCAAGCCGCCCGAGCAGCACCGCCGCCTACAACACCTACACCGGCATCAATCGCTACGGCTCGGTTCCCACTCCACCACGGAACTCTTACCAATATCCCTACAGTCCTCCACGCTTGAGCGCGGTTGCACCTCGATCCAATAATCAACAGCCATCCGCAAGCTCTGAACCCGCGGATCGACAGCCTCCTCAGGAACGCCGGCTTTCTCCAGACCTCGACAACATGCCTCCCGCCGGAGGCTACGAAACGCGGGAAGCCGTTGGAAGCAATGCGGAGAATCTGGCCAGCACCAAGCGCAACGAGACTCCCGCCCAGAGTGGCAGTTTCAGTCATCTGCCCATGGCCGTTCCGGTTCCGGGCAAGTCGGGCTACGTTTCGCTTCCTGCCCCCTACACCAATTCTCCCGAGATCGATGTTCGCGGAATTCCGCCAGGGACTCCGGTTGAAATTCCAGACAGCAACAACCCTGGAAAAACCATCCAATTTCGGGTTCCCTGAGATTCGAATTTCCCAACCGGGGTTTTGAATGCAGAGTTCGGCTCTGAACTCTGATCTGCACATCTGTATCGCTGGTCCCGGCCTCCTGGGAGGCTCGATCGCGCTTGGAATCCAAAAACACCTCCCCAACGCCTCCCTATCCATTTGGGCGCGGCGGGAGGAAGCACGCCAGGAACTGCGGGATCGCGGATTTGCGGAAAGCCAGGTTTTCGCGGATTTGTCCGAATCCGCCCATGGCGCCAATCTGCTGATCCTTGCCACACCGATCGGCGTGATGGCCCATCTCGCCAAAGAAATCGTCGAGCATGCGGAGCTCGCCGAGGACGCCGTCGTCACGGACGTGGGAAGCGTCAAAGGAAGCGTGGTCGCCGAATTGGAGCCGATTTTCCACGATCGGGGAATCTGCTTTATCGGCTCCCATCCCATGGCGGGATCGGAGAAAACCGGGTTGGAACATTCCGATCCGGAATTGCTGCGCGGTGCTCGCTGCATCATCACACCAACCGGCCAGCCGGACACCAAAGTCCAGTGCGTCGAATCATTTTGGCGGAGCCTGGGCGCATCGACGCACATCCTGACCCCGGCAGAACACGATCGCGTGGTTGCCCGCATCAGCCATCTTCCCCATGCGGCCGCTTCCGCGATCACCGCGGCAGCCATCGGTTCCGACACCTCGCCCATTCAGTTGAGCGGAGGCGGATTTCGAGACACGACCCGGGTTGCCGCGGGTGCACCGGAAATGTGGGCGGAGATTCTCTTGGAAAATCAGGTCGAAGTTCTGGCCGCGTTAGAGGATTTGAGTGCGAATGTGAGCGAAATACTTGAGTTTTTGCGTAAAAGGGACCAAAAGAAGCTTGCCGCCTATTTGGCGCGCGCCAAAGAACTCCGCGATCTTCTCGCGGAGTAAACCAACTCCAAAATTTCGAAGTTGGGAACTCGGGTTCAGGTAAATCGACCTCCGAGTCTTCCGCTTCAGCTACTTCATCCCTCCCACTCAATGGCGGAATTCAAGGTCAAGCGTTGTCGCCCGATCACGGCGGAAATCACCGTGCCCGGAGATAAAAGCATCTCGCACCGGTCCATCATGATGTCGGCTCTCGCGAACGGCCCGTGCGTGATCGACGGTTTTTTACCCAGTGAAGACTGTTTGGCAACGGTCAGCGCCTTTCGCCAGCTCGGCGTCAAAATCATCTTTGAAGAAGAAAACGCAGCCGGCCCAACCCGTCTCAAGGTTCACGGTCGAAAGGGACAACTGAAGTCCCCCGACGAGCCCATCGACTGCGGAAACTCCGGGACCACCATGCGATTGATGACCGGCATCCTCGCGGGCCAACCGGTTGGTTTCAAAGCGGAACTGGTCGGCGACGAATCCCTCATGAGGCGTCCGATGCGGCGAATCATCGAGCCTCTCACGATCATGGGCGGACGCATTACCGCCAAAGGCGAAGGCGACACGGCGCCCGTGGTGATTCGCGGATCACAGCTCCACGCAATCGATTATCAACTTCCCGTCGCGAGTGCCCAGGTCAAAAGCGCGGTCCTGCTCGCGTCCTTGTTCACCAAGGGAAAAACCACCATTACCGAACCGACACGGACGCGGGATCATACCGAGCGGATGCTCAACTTTTATCGGGTCAAAACGCTGCGGAACGAAGATCGCATCTCGATTTGGGGCGGTCAGACGCTTGAATCACGCGATTTCACGGTTCCTGGAGACATTTCCAGTGCGGCATTCTGGGTAATCGCCGCCGCGGCGATGCCGGGCGCGCACCTCTCCATTCGAAACGTGGGTCTCAATGAAACGCGGACCGGGATTCTCAAAACGTTGATCCGAATGGGAGCCCAAATCACGGAAGTGATCGAGAACAGCGACCATGGCGAACCAATCGGGAGTATCGAGATCCACGGTGGCCGCCTCAAAGGCACGATCATCGAAGGAGAAGACATTCCCAACGTCATCGACGAGCTTCCCGTCATCGCAGTTGCCGGTGCCCTTGCCGAAGGAAGAACCACCATTCGCGACGCCAAGGAGTTGCGCGTCAAGGAATCGGACCGGATCGCCAGCGTCGCGAACAATCTGCGCCTCATGGGCGTCGAGGTTCAGGAGTTTTTCGACGGGATGGAAATTCAGGGCGGCGCGAAACTGCAGGGAGCGCGACTCAACAGCTTTGGAGATCACCGCGTGGGAATGGCCTTCGCGATCGCCGGCCTCTACGCGGATGGCGAAACCATCATCGAAGACACGGACTGCATCAATACTTCTTACCCCGGCTTCCAGGAACAGCTGGGAAAGTTGCTCAAGACGCGGAGTGACAGCTACACTCCGGTCATTTCCTCGCTCAATCCCTCGATCGAGTTTGAACCGGACCACCGCTACATGCGCTCAGACGAGATGTGAGGCCGTCAGTCTAAGATTTTGGTTTTCAGCCCCTTATTTCTCGCTATGGGAAGCGCAAAGATTTGAGCGCTCACAATCACATCGTTGTTGCCATTGATGGCCCCGCCGCTTCGGGCAAAAGCAGCGTCGCCAAGATCCTCGCCCGCGAATTCGGATTCACGTTCGTCAATTCCGGAGCGATGTATCGCGCGATGACATGGCACACCCTCGAACAAGGGATCGATCCCGCTGATTCCGAGGCCGTCATCCGACTTCTGCACGAAACCAATTTCACCTGCGGCGTCCGCGATGGCGCCTCCACGGTCGCCGTCAACGGAAGAGAATTGAACGACGAGTTGCGCGAGCAACGGGTCAATGACGCGGTCTCCGCGGTTTCCGCCATTCCGGAAGTGCGCGTGCGCTTGGTCGATGAACAACGCCGCTACCAGGAACTGACGGACGTGATTACGGAAGGACGCGATATCGGAACCGTCGTTTTTCCGGATACGCCCTACAAATTTTACCTCGACGCTTCCCCTGAAGTTCGCGCAAAACGCCGCGGAGCGGAAGGAGTCACCGACGACATTCGCCTACGGGATCGCCAGGACAGCAACCGCAAAACCGCGCCACTTCGCCCCGCGCCCGATGCCGAAATGCTGGATTCGAGCCACATGACGCTCGAAGAAGTTGCCTCACACATTTCGCTTCACCTTCGCACCCGTGGCATTCGCCGGGACCGCACCCGGAAGCAACAACCCAAGTGCTCCTTTCTTTATCGTGCTCTCAAATTCAGCGCCCGGTGGATCTACACAGCACTCTATCGCTTCCAGATTCATTATCCGGAACGCGCTGAAATCCCGGGCGGAGCACTCATCGCCTCCAACCACATCAGCTTCTTCGATCCGCCCATCGTGGGCTGCTGGATGAACGAGCCGATCCACTACATGGCCCGAAAAACCTTGTTCAGCACTCCTGCCGCCGACTGGGTCTATCGCGAACTGAACTCGATTCCCGTCGATCAGGAACAGGCCGATATGTCGACCTTTCGAACGGTCATCGGATTGGTGAAAAAAGGGGAGAAGGTCCTGATTTTTCCCGAAGGCGAGCGCACCAGTGACGGGAATCTGGGCAAAGGCCAGCGCGGCGTCGGCATGCTGATTGGCAAATCCCATGCGCCGGTCATTCCGATGCGCATTTTCGGTTCTTTCGAGATTTTTCCCCGCGGCGCCAAGTTCCCCCGCCCTCATGGCAAGCTTGACCTGGTCGTTGGCGAACCCATCTATTTCACGGATGAAGAACTGAACGCCAAAGGCAAAAAAGCGAGTCAGTATCTTGCCGACAAAGTGATGGAAGAAATCGGGAAGCTGAAAATTCCGTAGGGAGCGTTCCCGCCTGCCCGGCTTCAGAAACGGATCGTGATTCCCGTGAACAACTGAAGGTCGCGAGCCGCGTCGTTCAGTCCGGCAACAACACCGGCATCGAGAACGGTGTCATCATCCAACGCAAACGTCATCCCGCCACTGAAGTGAGCCTGGTAAGGAGAAAGCGGTGAGGCGATGCCGATGTATTCGGTATAAAGCCCAAGTTGCTCAGTGACTTCAAAACCAAGCACAGCGGTGTGGAAGAACTCCAACTCGTGTTCGCCGGTGAAGGGATCAAAAACGACATCGACCTCCGGCATCAGTCCCAACCCGACTCGGTCACAAAGATCGAGGGCGAAAGGAAAGGCGATCCCTCCCTCAATCTCGTCGTTGCTCAGTTGGCTCCCGGTGGGGATTTTGATGAATGGAAGCAGACCAAACGCGGTGCGTCCTCCGTCGTTGCCCCAAACGTTATGCTTGAGCCTCAATTGAACGTCACTCAGTCCTTCCACGGTCTCGGTGGGTGCGTCCGTGGAGCGGGTTTCCTCGTGAGTGTAGACATCGAAGACCACCTGAAGGTCCGTGTTCTCCCAAAGGCCGAATTTAAGATTCGCCGCCGCAAAAACATAGGCTTCGAATTCACCGCCATCGCTCAGATCATCAAATGCCCAATCCAGGAAGCTGATCTCCAATTGGAGATGCCCCGCATCAACGGTAATCGGACTTTCGGTTCCATCAGGGCGATCGGCAGAGAGGTCGCGAAGCTCGGAGTCCGGGACCGGATTAAACCAGTAGTGAGGACGAGCAGACTCCGCCGGGAGTTGGGAACTCTCAGGATCACCGGCAAAGAGTTGGATCATTCCGCAAACGAAAAAGCAGGTCGAATAGGTGTGAATTGACTTCATAAAATTAGGTAAGCCTAAATCTTATAGCCGCAACTAACTTTTGAGGCTGGAGAGTTTCGATCAAAAAACCGGAAAAACGGTGACTCAAATCTTCGACACCCGATCAGCCCGTAGCGGAAGATGCAAAATCTTCCGAAGAAGGCTGTTCGTTCGAAAAGATCCGGCAGGTTGAGAAAAGGTGAACATCCTGGTGCAAATCTTGGCCATCGGGCAGGTATCAGGCGTCAGGTAACAGCCGTCAGGTATCAGCTTCGAGCACTGACCGCTGTCACCTATAAACGGCGCCCCGCAAAGCCAAGCCATCCTAACACAATCCGAATCGACATGTCATGGGAACGTACGGACTCGTCCCGCAGAAAACACGCCATCCGCCATCGGTCCCACTGCCTCTCGCGTTGCTGGTGACAAATCGGCGGAGCGATTCGTCACGCAGGGCTGTGCGCATCACGTTACCGGGTCAACCCAGCGTTGCTTGCTCCGCAAGTCGCTCAACCTCAGCCTGAAATCGAAACCGCAAAGGAGGCACGAGGGCCCGTTCAACAACCGATAGCTCCGGGGCAAAGCACGGAAGCTATCTTTGGAGTTCTGCCTTGTTGTGGCAAGTCTTACATAGAGCTTCAAGACGAGCACTTCGATGTATCTCATCAAAGACTTCCTTAACCCTCCCCTCTGGCCTCACGCGAAATTCTTCAAGCTTAAACCAATCCCAGTGAGCCATCTCCTTTGCAATAGCTTCGTCTCCAGCAGTCCTCATCACCTCTACCACGATATTCTTCCACGTTGGTTCTTCATGGTGGACGTCATCCGGCGGGACTAGTCCGCACCGTTCACAAAGTTCGTGTTGCTTGCGATAGGAGATTTTCTGGCTAACAATCTCGAGACGCAGAGCCTTGCTAAGAGCTTCCTTCTTCTTCCTACTCGTCTTCGACGCAGCATCACGCCAAGACACCGGATGCCACCCTATGCCCTCAAAGTCACCATAGAATCTATAAGGGTTATCTTCGGAGGTCTTTTTGAATCTCCGCGGCCGCAGGCCCTGTGGGCCACAAACATAATGTCGCTCACTTATCAAGTCAGAGAGCAGTTCATCCTCGAATGGAGTATTCATCTGCTGAACGTTGACGCGAGATTGAACTTCGGCGACGAGCTTTCCAAAAGTTTTGAAACTACGCCAAGCATTCGACTTCATGGATTTTTCAGCATAACAGTATTTGTCCGTACCCCCCCTGGGATCGCAAGGGTTTTGTCGGGATTAGTGCCTCTATCCAGGAAGATGAATGGGAGAATTTCACGCGTCGGCGACGATCCGGATATCAGGACTCTTTGCATCTCGCCACGAACCGAGGGCTTCAAAAGAACAGTCTTGCTTGACCTTACTTTTCCACCGCGTTTGGATGCCTGTCATGAAGGCGCTTCGTGGCAGGGATCAGGAGCTTCGGGGACGGCGTTTTGGCAAACGCCGCTACAGTCGATGCACGAATAGGTGTGAATTGACTTCATGGAATTAGGTAAGACTAACTTTTGCCGCAGGAGAGTTTTGATCAAAAAACTTCAAAAAACTTCAAAAAACGGTGACTAAAATCTCCGTCGCCCCATCTAAATAAGTGTCTGAACTGCACCGTTCGTGTGGTTCGTTCAACCAGCAACAACCTCCTCCTGGCCCGAGGGGCATTCCGGGGACGCAGCCGGGGTGCCCCTCAATTTTTTTGGGGAGCATCGTTCCCGGGTTGACCGGAATTGAACCTTGATTGGTGGCAATGTTAGGCCAAAATCCGGCCATGCCCCAAGATGCGCTCGAAGTCCGCCCCTCTGCAAAACCGAATCACGTCAAAGCGCTCGATGGAACCGAGCTGGCCATTCCTGAAGGCTGGGCGTTGCTCGAACCCGGCGATCCCGCGCTCAGTCGCCGGATCAAGAAGGACGGACCCACCTGGACGGTGAAGGAAGCGAAGGGGCGCAAGATGTTCTCCCGCGGCATCTGGGCTCCCGCAGAACGCATCGAAGCGCTTCGCGCCGAGCTGGAAGTCGAACGTCAGGATCCCGCTTATCAGCGCAAACTCGACGCCGGCCGTGAGCGAAGGGAAAAGGAACAGGAAGCTTACGCGAAGGAATTTCGCCGTGCCGTTTTCGAGTATCTGGATTTTGCTCCGGAGCATCGGGATTCCGCCGAGGCGTTGGCCACGGCGATCGCCACTCACGCCGTGCCGGTCGGAAGCGGAACCGTGGCGCGAACCCAGCGCATTCCGATCGAACGCCGGGCTGAGGCCGCCACGATTGCCTGGATGCGCCACCAGACCACGGCCTACGATCACATGAAGATTCCCCGGGAGAAAGGTCGTCGCCGCGAGGTTCGCCGAATGCTGGCCCAGCACTCCAAGCACCTTTTGGGGTGCTATCGTCAAGGCGGGGAAATTCCGGAAACCTGCCCGCTGCGCCAAAGCCTCAACGGACTGCAGGCCTAGGGCGCAGGGGGTTGAAAAACTCCGCGCCGCCGCGAAGACAGTTCATTGGGGTAGGTAAATATGGCTTCGCGTGGTTTCGGTTGTTGTCTTCCCTGCGGGCGCAAGCTGCTGAAGCTGTGGGCGTTGTTGCTCCTTGGGCACGAATCTCGATTCGCTTCCTCGTCGCGTCTAGCCCACAACTCCAGCAGCTAGCGCGCGGCAACACGGAGTTTTTCAACACCCTGCTAACCGAACTTCAAAGCTCGATGGGCTGCTCCGGAACTGGAATGATGATCCGGGAATCCGGCAATCGCACCTTCAATTCGGCCTCGAACCACGCCAACGCATCTTCGTCACCATGAACCAGGACGATGTTCTTTGGTTTAACGCTGACGAGGTAATCGCAAATGCTTTCCCGCGTGGCATGTCCGCTGAAATCAAAACGTTCGACATCGCACTTTAGCGTTTGCTCCGGCGCATTTTTGCTGAGCTGAATGGTCCCGCCTGGTTCTGTTGCCAAAATCTGACCGGCCGGGGATTTGGGATCGGCGTAGCCGACAAAGAGGATGCCGCATTTCGGATTCTCGACCATCATCCGCGCGACCTTGTTCGACGGCGTGTGCTCCATCATCATGCCGCTGGAAAGCGCGTAGATGCAGCCCGGTTGATACTCGATCTGCCGGGTCCGCTTTTTGGACGAGGCCACCGTCAGCTCGATATCCTGCAAAATCTTGAGGTCCTGGAAATGGCGCCGGGTTCGCGAAGCCAGCTTGTCGTAAAGCTGGGTCATCTTGGTGCTCAATCCACCGATGTGAACGGCGGCGGACCGAAGTCGCCCCTGTTCCTTCAGTCGATGCAGGGTGATCAGGAGTTCCTGGGTTTTGCCCATCGCAAAAACCGGAACGAGCGCCGATCCGCCCCGCTCCAAAATCGCATTGAGGGAGTTGGAAAACCGGTCAATTTCACTTTCGCGCGTGTAATCAGGGCGCCGCTGCACCGCACCGCGCGTCGTTTCCACAATCACCGTGTCGAGCGGCCCTTCCGGCAACTTCGCGCCGCGGGTCAGTGTCTGGTCCTCAAAATGAATGTCTCCGGTGTAGAGAATGCGGCGGCCCTCATATTCAAACAACGGCGAAACCGCCCCAAGGATGTGACCGGCGTCGTAAAACTCGCAGGTCACGTCGTCCGTGTTGCTGAAGTAGAACGGTCGTTCCGAAGGACTCGTCTCCCAACGCGACGTCGCTTTGTCCAGCTCCCGATGGGTGTAGAGCGGGTAATCGCGGATCTCCAATTCGTCACGCTTCGAAGTCATCACGTTCACCGAATTGTGCAGCATCGCGTCGGCAAGGTGGCGTGTTGCCTCGCTCATGAACACGTTGGCATTCGGGTGCTCCCGCATCGCAACGGGGATCGCGCCGGAATGATCGAGGTGCGCGTGAGTTAGGAAAATGGCATTCAGATTCCCATACCCGAGGGCTTTGAAGCGAGGCAACGTATCCGAGCCTTCTTTTTTGGGGTGCGTGCCAGCATCCAACAAGGCCCGGGTCTGACCAAACTTGATGAGATAGCAATTCGAACCGATTTCGCGGCCCGCGGACAGATTAACAAGTTCGATCATAGTCAGGTCAAGACGAGGCGAACCGTCTCAACGGTCGCAATCCTCGTGTCAGGAAAAAAGCATGCAGCATGCATGCCTCTACGTCCACCGTCAAGAAGTCGGGTTCGAAGTTGAGGACCTCGGCAAAATGACTCCAAGAATGGTGAGCACAATGCAAACGGCAATTGCGGCAACCGGCGGCGTCCAGCTCAGAGACGTTTGAAACGTAAGCAGACTGATGATCGCGTACAAGAGCAGGGCGAGCAATCCACCGATGATGCCGCGAAACCGGCTTCCCTTCAGCATGAAAGCCCCGACAGCCGTCAAGGCAATAAAACTGAGGATCCGTCCAACCAACGGCCAATGCGTGATGTGTCGACCGCTCTGAACGGTCGCAATCGCCATGGCCTGAAGTTCGGCAAGCGAGATCTTGCTCCCCGTCGGAAGTTCGAAACGGTGCTCGGTCTCTTGATCATAACCAATCACGATGGTGTTTGTCTTGAGCGTATCCAGGGTCGCCTGACTCGATTCCCGCAATTCCTGCGTCAAATCTTCGAACTGGGAAACCGCCAGGGTCAGGGACGTCGAATTGATGTTGGGATAAATTCCCCGCATCCCGTGGTAAACCGTGAAATAGCCGCCCTTGTCGATGGGGATCTTGTAGTGATTGGCAATCCTGATGTTCCGCCCGAGATTCACTTGAACGTCATCCGTCGTCACGCCCTCATAGGCCAGAATCGAAGCGAGCACGAACGAAGGAACCACCTTGTCACCCAATTTGGCCAGAAGCGGAACGCGAATCCCGTTTGGGCTGCTTTCCGGTTGTTCGCTCAAATCGATATGCGTGAACGCAGGATCTCCATTGCTCAACAAATCCTCATCCGGCAGCGCGATCACCTTCTTCGCAGTTGGTAACGCAGATTGATCTCCCGACACGTTCTGAAAACTCGCGAATTTCGAAATGGCGGGGTCTTCCCCTCCTTCGCCAGCCGCAGGCCCCAAAATGCTTCCCAGCACCATTCGCGGCATCAGATTGACGCGTTTCTTCAAGGCTCCCTTCGCCAAAACGTCATCACCTTCCCAATCCAAGGCAGGAACAATCCCGACCGCCTTCGGTTCAAACTCTTCCAGTCCTTTGAGGATGATCGCCCAGTCCAAACGCGGGTCCAGGTTGTGCTCGTCCAGCTCATCTTTATCAACCCGCAAAAACGTCACCGCCGGGTCCTCAATCTTTCCACTGGCGTTTCCGACCAGCCAATCCAGGTAACCTTGATTGAGCGCTTGAAGGGAATTCCGGCCCTCTTCGCGCTCGATTAAAACGACAGCGATGGTCGCCAAAACTAGGAAAATGGCGACTTTGATTGGGTATTTCATGCAACAAATTCAGGTAAGTCAGGATGACATCCCAGAGCAGGGGACGCCCATCCTAGCAAGGCCTTTGACAAGGTCACGGACAAAAATCGTTCAAAAATTTATCCGGAAGCAACCCCACCCTCTCCTCAGTGCGTCATTGCATAGAACACGATGTTGATTCCCATGGGAAAAGACTTTTTCTCCGCAAATTCCCGGAAATACCATTCGTTTTCGCCTTCGCGCTCCCAACCGTCGCCAAGATCGGTGTTGTGACAGATGATCATCATCATGCGGCCTTTCTCGTCAAAAACGCCTTTGTAGTAAGCCGTTTCAGTGCCCGGCTTGTTCCATTCGTAAGTGATTCCCATGTCGCGACCTTGCAGCGCGTGGCCAATGGCCGGGACCTGCGGTTTTTCCTTGAGATCAAAGACGCAATGAAAAATGGGATGCTCGATCGGGAGTTCCTGAGGCTCAAATTTTGGCTCTGGAAAGATCTTTTTGAAGCCGTCGCGAATGAAATTTTCCCATTCGTGGGTTCCCCAGAAGTCATCCACCATGATGAATCCCCCATTCAGCAGGTAATCCCGCAGAATTCTCGCTTCCCGATCATTGAGGAAAATGTTCCCGGGCTCAATCATGTAAACGAAGGGGTGATCGGCCAGCTGTTGGGGGTCGATATCGACGACGATGGGATCGGGATGAACCTCGAGAGACGTCAGTTCATGAAGGCGATAGGAAAAGTTAAGGTCGCTATCGGGAAAATCCGTCGCCCATTTTCCATGCCGACCATAACCGTAGTATGAGTCATAACGCAGACGGGCAAATCGGAACACATCGTTCGGCATTTGCTCGTTCAACTTCCATTCCGGGAACGGGTTGTAGTTGCGCCGGCTGAATTCTTCCCGTGCGTCCGGATTGCTTTGCGAGGACGCAAAAAACGGCATCGCAGACAAGAGAAGAACGTAGCAAATCGCTTTCACAATCACCAAGTAGGCACCAAATCAGAAGGCGAATCCAGCACCAAGCTTGCCAAACCGCGAAAAACTCAAGAAATTCCTACTTGGAATTTGCAAATTGCTCGCTACAATTCCGGCCCTTCCTGCCCCGGCTCGGACTGTCTTGCGCATAAGGACTTCGGTAAATCCTGTTTCACGGCAATTTACCAGAAGTGGGAAGGACCAAGAAACACACGTTACCGACTTTTAGCAGCAACTCAAACCGATGAGCAAACGGACCTACCAACCATCCAAGCGCACCCGCAAACGCCAACACGGCTTTCGGGCTCGTATGAGCACGAAACAGGGTCGCGACTTGATCAAACGCCGCCGCCAGAAGGGACGCAAGCGTCTTATGGCCAAGGGCGCAGAAAAGCATTTTCGTCGCCACTGTCACCAGGATAAGTGACGCCTCTTCCCGGCATGCGGCTGCCCAAATCCAGACGCATGAAGCGGAGTAGCGAATTTCGCCGCGTGCGGGAGAAAGGCGAAAGCTTCCGGGGAAGATACCTCATTCTGGGCGTTCTTCGGGACGAGAATCAGGAAACGACGAAAGTGGGCTTCATTACCACCAAACGTCTCGGCAACGCGGTAACCCGTGTTTTGATCCGACGGAGGCTTCGTGCGCTCATCACGGAGCTTGGAGATCAGATCAAACCCGGACTCAACGTCGTCACCATCGCCCGGCCGCTCGCCTCCAAAGCGAGCTATGAGCAGCTTCGAAAAGAGTGGAAATGGCTTGGTCACCGCGCGAAGCTTTTTCTCCCCAAGGAATCATGCGAACCATCGCCTGCCTCTTGATCCGCTTTTACCAGATCGTCATTTCCCCTCCCCTTCATTTTCTTGCCGGGCCCCTGGGCGGATGTCGATTCTACCCTTCGTGTTCGCAATACACGCTCGAAGCCGTTCAGCATCACGGCGCTCTCAAAGGCTGCTGGTTGGGAGCCAAACGAATTTTACGCTGTAATCCTTGGGGAGGTTCAGGATTCGACCCTGTCCCCGGCACCGAGGCCAACTACCCCACAGATCCCGAAAACTCACATTCTGACTCATGAATCTCGACCGTACCGGCTGGATAGCCGTCATCATTTGTTCCATAGGGCTCGCGCTCTGGTATTCCAGCTCCATGAAGGAGACCCAGAAGGCTCGTGAGGCAGCTGAGATTGCCGCTGCGGCCAAGAGAGCCGAATTGGAAGCGAATCCGGAACTTCAGCCCGCACCGGATACTTCGGAATCCACTCCAGCCCCCGCTCCCGATCCTTCGGATCAGGAAGAGCTGACCAGCATTCAGACCAATGGCGTCATCTTCAATTTCACCAACGTCGGCGGCGGCATCGCTTCCACCGAGCTACTCAAGTTTGACAAAACGCTGGATTCCAAAGCGCACGTCGTTTTCAATCGCTATGACGGAGCAAAACATCGCACCCCGATTGGCTCCATCGGGAAAGGATTCGGCGCATTGGGCTACGGTCGCGATTTCGAGAACCTCCCGTATTCCCTGCAATCCAAAGAAAAGGAATCCGTTACCTATGCCGTAACGCGCCCTGACGGTCTCGCCGTTGAAAAGACCTACCGCGTTCATCACGATGCCGATGAGATCAAGGGTGAAGACGGTCACATCGTCGATTTGGAACTGCGCCTGACCAATTCCGGCGACTCCCCAATCGCGCTTCAACAATACTCACTGTATGGTGGGTCCGCCGCGCCCTTGAATGCTCGACGCGGCATGTGGAGCGGGTTTTTCTGGCAGAATGGGAAGAAATCCAACTACAAGCCGGTCACCTGGTTCAACAAGTTCCTCTTCTTCAAACAGGAGCAGGAATACATTGAACACCAGACGCCAGACTTGAAATGGGGTGGCGTCAGCAACCAGTTTTTTGCGAGCATCGTCCGCCCGGTTGAGCCAATCGATGGCGTGTATTGGTCCGGGCGATTCCCCTTCGTGGTTGATGGACAGGAAGCCGTCTCCCAAAAGATGCGCGTGGCCGGCGTGGAGTGTGCGCTGGGTTTACCCAAACAAGACCTGGCCCCGGGCGAAACTCGCGTCGTCAATTACGAAATTTACGTTGGTCCGAAGGAATTCGCCCGTCTTGCCCGCCTCCCTGCCGAGCAAAAGGCGGTTATGGGTTATGACAAGATCCCAGTCATGGGCCCCATTTTTGGCTGGGTGATCAAGCCCTTCGCCGAGACCCTGAACCGCATTCTGGTCTTCTTTGCCGACAAGACCGGCAATTTCGGCATCGCGATCATCCTGCTCACGATCGTGGTTCGCCTCTGCATGTGGCCGCTTCACGCCAAGGCCCACCAAACCTCCAAACGAATGGCAGCGCTGACTCCCAAGCTGAATGAGTTGCGCGAGAAGTATCCCGATGATCCGCAACGCATGCAGCAGGAGCAAATGAAGCTCTGGGGGCAATACGGCATCAACCCCATGGGAGGCTGCCTCCCCGCCATCCTCCAAATCCCGATTTTCATCGGTTACTTCCGCATGCTGCTCAGCGCGGTTGAAGTTCGGCATCAGCCATTTGCCCTTTGGCTTAACGATTTGTCGATGCCGGACACCCTTGGCCACGTCTGGGAATGGGTCCCGATGATTGGAGGAGCTCCCATCAACCTGCTGCCGTTCCTCATGGCTGGAACCAGCTACCTTCAATTTGCGTTGATGCCCAAAACCGGGGACAAAACGCAGCGGATGATGTTCATGATGTTCCCGCTCATGTTCCTTGTCTTCTGTTACCGCTATCCTTCAGCCCTGGCCCTCTACTGGACGATGCAGAACATCATTTCGATCTTCCAAACCTGGATTCTCAACAAGCGCCCGGCTCCTGAGCTGAAAAAGGTCAAAAAATCCAACAAGAAGACGTGGTTCGAACGACTTCAGGAACAAGCCGAAGCCGCGCAAAAAGCGCAAGCAGCCCAGAAAAAAGGGCAAAGCCCAGCTGCAGCCAGCGCGGCAGCGTCGGGCGGTTCAGGTTCGACCAACTTCGGCGAAAAGGGCCCACGAAAGCAGAAGCCCAAGAGCAAGCAATCGCGCTCCCGGGCAAAGAGCAGCAAGCGAAAACGCAAGCGCTAGTCTGGCCCAGGTGCGAAACGCACCGGTTTCATCGTCTGCGCGACTCTGAATTTTTCACTCTGAAAGATTCGGGGGATCCGCATTCCGGGAACGCCGAGCCAATGGATACCGAGCGCTCCCGCAGAGCCAAGAGTGCGCCATTTTGACCCTTTTCTGGATTCAGAATTCGTGTCAGTTTGGCGCTAATTGCACTCCAACCCCACTCCTGAGGACGGTTTGAAATCGTCATATTTCCCTCACAGTTAACGCCTTAAGCTTCAGGCCGCGAGCATTGGACTGGTTTATGCTTCTTGAATGGCCAATTCGGATAACTCCGAACCTATTTCAAAAACCAAACCCATAATCCAATGACACTTCTAAGACCCGAATTGTATCGCTCCAATAGCCTTGAAAGCTTGTTGCATGATGTCTTCTCCAACGGAGACCCGTTCTTCAGCTACAGACCTGAAGCTGCCCGCTCGGGATTCTCGCGAAAAGACTGGTCAAAACTTCGAGCTGATTTCTTCGAAGGACCCGACGGCTTTCACACCGTCTTCGAGCTCCCCGGCGTCAGCAAAAGCGACGTGAACCTCGAACTCGAAAACTCGGTCTTGCGCGTCAGCGGCACCCTCAAGGAAAAACGCGGCGAAGACGAAACCAACTATCAGTTCAGTCGTTCCCTGGCCGTTCCTGACGAAGTGGACCCGAGCAAAATCAGTGCCGAGATGAAAGACGGCCTCCTGACCATCAATCTTCCGAAGCGCGAAGAAACGAAGGCCCGAACCATCGAGGTTAAGTAATCGAATCCAACCTCTCTTAACAACCGTAAATCACTTCACAGCAAACTGGAGGACCCTAACATGAGTATACCCCTAGCTGAAAACGAGCTCCGGACTCAGGAGCCAACCCAAACCTTCCGCCGTCCCAATTATGACGTGAGCGAGTCGGAAGACCACTATCAACTGCGCGTCTTGATGCCCGGCGTTCCCAAAGAGGGCGTCAACGTCGCCCTCAATGGCCGGCATTTGGAAGTCGGTGGAACCCGCAGCCAAAAGCCCGGCGAAGACTGGCGTCCCATTCTAAGCGAACTGAATTGGGACGATTACAAGCTGAACCTTGAGTTGAATGTCGCCGTCAACGAAGACGCGATTGATGCCAATGTCAGCGATGGCTTGCTGAGCTTGACCCTTCCAAAACCGGAAGAGGAAAAGCCGCGAACCATCCCGATTCACTAACCTTGCCCAAGCCCAACTGGCCGCTCCCGGCAACTGAATGTTCAGCGGGAGCGGCCACATTCCTCCATTCGAATCAATCTTCATGTTCTACTTGGTGGACGCGGGCAGGCGCTTGGTTCGGATTCTTGCTTTTCCCTTCCAGAGCCTGCCCGCCAGGGGGCGTTTGAAAATGATGACGGACGCGCAAGTTTTTCCTCATTTTCAAACACCCCTAAGCTTTTGAAATCTTTCCCTGCCGTTTTCGTCTGAGAAACTGATGAAGACTTCCTTCAGCAATCAACCTCACCATCCATCCAACATCGAGCTTTCCAGCGGTGTGACCCGACTCCTGGCAGCCAACCGCAAACTGGCAAACCAGCTCCAGCCGTCCGACCCCAGAAACGATCAGGCCCGCGACCGTCTCGAAACCGTGAAGGCTTCACTTTCCCCGCTTCTCAAAACGCTCAACGACGACCTGGCCCATTTTTCGGGTCTGGCCGCGATCCAACAACCCGGGACAAAATTGCATCTCCGCAGCATCATCACTCGTGGTGAGCAGGCGATCGTCCGCCAAACCCGGATTTTGCGCGAGGAAACTGCATTTCGCCCACTGATTGCCTGCGTCGATGACCTGACCGAGCTCTATCTCGATTTTGCATCGGCATTGGGCTCCGCGCTGGATCCGCAAATTCCCGCTCAGGATCCGAACACGCGAAACGCCGCCTGATTTCCGAGCTTTTTCGCACGGAGAGAAAAATCCCGTTTGGGAATCTCCCAAAATCTGTCTAGGCTGCTTGTCCATGAATCACGTAGCTGCCGCGAAGCAAATTCTCGACACGATGTTGGGCTACCTCGGCTTTGTCGTGGAAATCGAGATCGACACCTCACGCCCCGATCCCTGTCTTCAAGTCTCGACCAGCGAGGGCGATGTGTTGATCGGACGCTATGGCGACCGTCTCGATGACATCCAGTATCTCGTGAATCGCCTGCTGCAGAATCAGGACGCGACCGCACCGCGCATCCGCGTTGATATCAATTTCTACCGCTCGATGAACGAGGACAAGCTCGTTGAAGAGGCGGAAAGACTTGCCCAGAGGGTTCTTAATACCGGCAAGCCGGTCAAAACACGCCCCCTCAATTCCTATCATCGGCGGATCGTCCACAATCACTTCGAAGGGAACGACAAGCTCAGCACCTTCAGTCCCAAAGGCCAGGAACGGCTCAAGCAGATCGAAATCTCGCTCAAGAAAGACGAGAAAGAGTGAAGCGTCTCGCAACGCTGGCAACGCGACTGCACACGCGAACGATCATCGTTTCGCTGATTCTCGTCGGGATCGCCATTTTTGCCTTCTGGCTGCAAAACCGCGATCCGTTTTACGCCTCGCCCAAGGCGATCCGCGACGATATGGCGTCGATTTTTTTGACGACCTGGCAGGCGTATCTGCACGAAAAACCTGACGATGTCCAACTCCCGAACGTTGCGGAGATGCCCGCCGCGATGGTTCTGGACTATCCCAAATCGAAGGTGGTGAATCTGCAAACCAACCCGCTGGTCGATCCCCGGACACCGCCGCCGATTACGGCGGTAATGGCAGACGAAAACGGACTGGCGAGCTTGCCGGGCGGGAGCAAACTCCGCCTCGAGGCCATCGCGATCAGCATTCCGCGTTCGGACGATCCTCTCACGCCGGAGAACGACTCTGAGGAAGCGCTCGCGTTTCGCACCCCGGCAGGCAAGCTGCTTTCAGCTCAGGAGCTGGACGCGCTTCACGTTCCTGTGGGAGGCCGGTCCGTTTCGCGAGCCATGCGCTGGTTTCCGATGATTCGCCTCGTCTTTCGGAGTGAGAATTTGGAATTTCACCGCGTCACCCAGTGGCGCGCATTCGACGAACGAACCCAGGCCAACGTCACCCAGGCTCTCGGGGTGGTTCCGGCCGAAGATCCGGCCTTGTTGATTCTCGATACCGACCTCAGCATTTGGCACGACACTCCGGTTCTGATCTCGCTGCAATTCCCCTGCGGCCAGCCCCGGATCATTCCTCTCGATCTCCGGCAAAGCTCCGACGTCGCGCTCGCTCCTCATGCCCGGTTTCAACTGGTCGATGCCGTCGACGGCAAGGTTTTTGGCGCGTTGCCGAAAGGTCGTGCGTTTCACCTTCCCATCGAACAACAGGGAACCGTCACCACCTTTGTCCATCGCACGTTTCCGCAGACTTGGGCCGAACAAACGATGTTGCGCGTGCGACGAAAACCCGGTGTCATCGATGATACTGAGCAATGGCTCCCCGCAGACGTGGCCTCGGATCTCGGGTTGGTCTCCGTCGAGTGGCCGCGGGACGAAATCGAAGACCTGAGCGTCGTCTTTCTCCCTCACATGGCACGAGCGCTCTTCCGACTCCCTTCGCTTCCCGAAATGCCGAATTCGCGAGAACTGGGCAACCTCTTCGACGCAAAGATCCCGCGCCTCTATCTACCTGGCGACGCCAACGATCGTCGCAGCCAGGACCTGGCCTGGATCATCCTCAATATCGTTGCCGGTGCGACCGAAACGGAAATGGATCACCTTACCGGAACTCCCGTCATGGATGTTCCGGACGACTACTGGCCCAAGCTCTTTCTCGACACCTCTCCACGCCAATTATTGGCCGAATATCAACGTTATGCGCGGGATCCCTATGTCCATGTCAGTCGCCACGATCAGCAACTGCGTTTTCATCGGCCCGAACCGTGGATGCTCAAGGTGGAGCAATGGTGGTATGCCAATGGGCCGGATTGGTTGAACTGAGAGGCCAGATTCCAAGTTCAGGGCCCGCCGAGGACCGACAATTCTGTCACTCTCCTCCCCCGTTTTCCCTCGAATGAAGTGAATCCCCTAAATTTGACCTTTACACACTGACTTAAATCTAGAGGATCAGCAACGGACTAACCGGGCCTAAAACATGGAACTCTACTACCCCAAAGCACAACAGAATCGCTTCGGCAAAATGAAGACGATCGGTAACTACCGAAACGGTCACCCTGAGGGTGCGATCGTCCACTTCACGGCAGGCGCCCTCAATGGCGACAACGCCGTCAAGTATGGCGTCAATCAAAACAGCTACTGCTACTACGTGATCGGACCCGATGGGACCGTGTATCAGAACTTTCCGCTCAATCGCTGGGGATACCATGCCGGAAAAAGTTCCTATCCCGGACTTGGGAGCGGCGTCAGCACCAAGCTCGTCGGCATCGAGGTCGTGTGCGCGGGACGCGTGACCAAACAGAGCGACGGGACTTACAAACCGTGGTTTAACCTCAAACTGAGTGAGGATCAGGTTCGCAAGGTGAGTTCCCGGCAAAACGTCAAGGGGGGCACCTATCACAAATACACCGACGCCCAGGAAACCGCGTTGGTGGAATTGCTCCAATGGCTGAAGAGCAACGCTCCTGACATTTTCTCCTTCGAAAACGTTTTGGGTCACGACGAAGTGGCTCCCTCCCGCAAAGATGATCCGGGTGGGTCTCTTTCGATCTCGATGCCGGAGTTTCGGCGCTACCTGAAAAAATCCGCCGGTGAAGTCGTGGAATCCGACCAGCCCGAAGAGGCACTTCCCCGGTTGCGCTATGCACCACGGGATTATCTGCCCGACATCGAAAAATTCCAGAAAGCTGCCAGTCAATACCCTGGCATTGATCTGAAGCCGGATGGCTATGGCGGAAAAAACACCTCGGATGCACTCTACATCATCACCGGGTACTACCTGCGGGGTGACGCACGAGCGAAGAACGAACCCAACACCACTCCTCCCGCGGAGGAAAAGCCGGCAAGGCCGGCTTCAGGTCCCGTGCGCCTGCGGATTGGCCGACAAATCGTCGATTGGGAAGCTCGCCGCGACAGCAATGGCAACATCAAGATCTACACGCTTCCTTCGAACGACGGAGGTGGAAAATACGAAGTCGCCGGAATCAACGACCGCTACCACAAGGAGACCGTTGACAAGTTGGTTTCGCTGATCAACGCCGGGCAATACAGGAAAGCGGAAGAAGCTGCCGCACTTCACATTGCCACCTACACCGACAAAGTGACCGACTGGGTCAAAAATCCCGGTGTCGAAGCCTTCCTCCGCGACAGCGCCTTCAACCGTGGGCCGACCGGCTCAGCCCGCATTCTTCAGATTGCTCTCGGCGTAACCGCTGACGGCAAAGTCGGTCCCAAAACCAAGGCGGCCATTG
Organism: uncultured bacterium; assembly: GCA_963977015.1. Classification (GTDB taxonomy): domain Bacteria; phylum Verrucomicrobiota; class Verrucomicrobiia; order Verrucomicrobiales; family DEV007; genus JBCDHN01. The sequence goes on from CAXBMO010000004.1 coordinate 231,275, forward strand.
CAATCCTTGAAAAGGATCCCGTCGCCCTGCTCCAAAAGCTGCGTGACGCCCGCGAAAGTTACGAGCGGCGCTACATGGGATACCGCGCCAACTTCTGGAAAGGGCTCGTCAATCGCTGGAACAAGGCCCACGCCTTTGGTCTGAGCCTGATTCGCGGCGCCAAAGACGAAACCAAGCTGGCGGAACTGAAGCTGACCGAGGAGGCCGATTTGATCACGAAAGACGAGGAAACCATCATCGCGGATCCGCAGGAACCACCCTTGTTCCCACCGCTTTGTTACGCTCCGGCAACGTTCACCGCCGTTGCTCAAAAATCTCAGATGTTCGGCATCAGTCTGGGCTATGAGTTGGAGGACGACGGAATGTCCGGAGAGAGCACGTCTGATTTCTTCAAAGATCTGACCGGCTACTACCTGGCCTACGATCCCCGCATCAATGGCGGCACCATCGAGCAGGCCGAACCGGATGCGGAAGCGGCCCTTCCCTCGACCGAAAGCGAAGACGCTCCCGCGATGCCTCCCAAGGAGGAAATCAAGGTGCCGGAAGCTGCAACCGTTCACCCTGATGAGGTCGCCGCTGCTCCGGAAGCATCGGCATCGACCTCCAGCGCGGTCGCCTGACCGTTTCGACAAATCATTTCTGTCATTTGAGAAAAGCCCCGGAATTTTCCGGGGCTTTTTGGTGCAAGGAACCGTTCCCTGCCCGCCAACTCTTGAAAAGTCGGCGAGGTTGCTTTCGTGGATAGGGCAAACCCATGCGAAACCTTCTCCTCATATTCACATCGGTCTCTCTCTTAACTCCCCAAGTCCGTGCGAACGAAGGGATGCAGTTCTTCGAATCGAAGATTCGCCCTCTGCTGATCAACAGTTGCTACGAATGTCACAGCGAGGAAGCGGGAAAGCGAAAAGGCGGGCTTTGGCTCGATCGAAAGGCGGGCTGGGAAATTGGTGGTGATTCGGGCCCGGCCCTGGTCCCCGGCGATACCGAAGGCAGTCTGATGGTCGAAATGATTCGCTACGCGGATCCCGATCTGGCGATGCCGCCGAAAACGAAGCTCTCCGATCAGGAAATCGCGCATTTGGAACAATGGATCGCGATGGGCGCTCCCGACCCACGCGATGAAGGCGGAATCGTCGCAGAAAGCACCATTGATCTTGAAGCCGGCCGAAAGTTCTGGTCGTTTCAGCCCATTTCGAATCCAGCGCGCCCCCAGTTGACGGACAAATCCTGGCCCAAAGCGGCCCTCGACCATTTCGTCGCCAATAAACGCGAGGCGGCCAACCTCCAGCCAGCCCCGGACGCCTCTCGAGACGCGTTGCTGCGCAGAGTGACGATCGCGCTCACCGGCTTGCCTCCGACGGTTGAGGAACAGGCCGAGTTTCGCTCGGGAAACGTCCAGTTCGAAGAGGTTGTCGATCGCCTGTTGGCTTCTCACGCATTTGCGGAGCGCTGGGGGCGGCATTGGCTCGATATTGCAAGGTATGCCGATACCAGTGGCGGAGGACGCGCCATGCCGATGCCCGATGCCTGGCGATATCGCGACTATGTGATTGAGTCCTTTCATCAGGACAAGCCGATCAATCAGTTGATCCGCGAACACATCGCGGGTGACCTCTTGCCCGCCGAAACCCGCGAGCAACAACTGTCCCAGCTGACCGCGACCGGTTTCCTCGTGTTGGGACCTCACAACTACGAAAACCAGGACAAGGACTTGCTGAATCTGGAGATTGCCGATGAACAGGTGGATACGATTGGCCGGGCGTTTCTGGGGATGACAATCGGTTGCGCCCGCTGTCACGATCACAAGTTCGATCCCATCCCCACCAAGGATTACTACGCCATGGCGGGCATCTTCCTCAGCAGCAAAACGGTGGAGCATGCCAACGTCTCCAAATGGCATACGGAGAACTTTCCCCCAACCCCAGAGCAATCCGTCGCCCTTGCCGCTTACAACGCCAAGGAAAAGGCGGTGCAGGAGGAGATCGCCGCCGTGAAGAAGCAATTGCGGGCTCTGGGCCAGATGAATGTGAGCCTGAAAGGGAACCAGGTTTCCCAGGGCGAGCTTGGCGGAATCGTGGTGGATGACGTGGACGCGGAATTGGTCGGCGAATGGAAAAAGTCGACCAGCCAGCATCGTTGGGTGGATGCCGGATACGCCCACGATCTCAACAAGGAAAAAGGAGCCAAGTCGGCAACGTTCCGGCCCAACGTGGACAAGGCCGGACGCTACCACGTCCGGCTCGGCTTCTCCCAAGGCTCCAATCGTGCAAGCAATACGCCGGTGAAGATTCGCCACGCCGACGGAGAGATTGAGCTGAAAGTCGATCAACGAATGCGACCTCCGATCGACAATTTGTTTTTGGAACTGGGAACCTTTCGCTTCGAAGCCGGAACGAAAGGGTTCATCCAGATTTCAAATCGCGGAACTCAGGGCGTTGTCATTATCGATGCGGTGCAGCTCCTGCCGGAGGGGAGCCAATCCGGCAAACGCGAGAACGTCGCCAAAGCGGCGGATGCTCCAAAACCCGATCTGGAACGAATCGCGGCGCTGGAATCGGAGGAAAAACAGCTCAACGCCAAGCTCAAGAATCTCCAAAAGTCGAAACCCAAGTTGGGAACCGTGATGAGCGTGGCTGAAGCTGAGAAACCGGCTGACACGCCGATTCGGATTCGCGGTGTGGCACGGAATTTCGGCCCGGTTGCCCCCCGCGGATTCCTTCAAGTTGCGATGCAGCCCGACCAGAAACCGCGCATTGAATCGGGTAGCGGGCGACTGGAACTCGCGAATTGGGTCGCCAGTTCCGACAATCCGCTCACGGCGCGAGTCATGGCGAATCGCATCTGGCTCAAGCTCTTCGGAACCGGAATCGTCACCAGTCCGGACAACTTTGGAACGACCGGAAACCTGCCAACGCATCCAGAATTGCTCGACCATTTGGCGACCCGTTTGATCAAACATCAGTGGTCAACGAAAGCGCTGGTGCGCGAAATCGTGCTGAGCCGAACCTGGCAAATGGCCACGACATCGAAAAACTCCGAGGATCCCGGAAACAGGCTCTATCACCACTTTCCGTTGCAACGCATTGATGCCGAGACACTTCGGGATTCGATTCTCGCAATTTCAGGCAATCTGGACGCGACGGCGGGCGGCCCATCGCTCCCCGCCGGGTTCCGAAGCGAGTTCGGCTACCAATTCAAAAGCCTTAAGCGCAGCGTCTACATTCCCTCGTTTCGCAATACGCTTCACGAAATCTTCGGGAAGTTCGACTTCGCGAACCCCAATTTCGTCGTCGGGCAGCGCAGTCAGAGCACGATTCCAACCCAGGCGCTCTACCTCACCAACAGTCCGTTTGTCCACGAACAGAGCCAGTTGGCGGCCAAGCAATTGCTGGAAAAAGAGCCAGAAAATCCAGATGCACGCCTGACATTGGCCTATCAGCTCGTTCTGGGCCGTGAACCGACTCCGCAAGAGGCCGAATTGAGCCGGCAGTTTTTTGCCAGTCACGAAGACTCGTTGGAGGCATGGTCCGGTTTGGTTCGCGGACTCTTCTCCTGCATCGACTTCCTTTACATTCGCTGATGAGCCCATTTTGGAGAACCCTGGGGCCTGTTTTTTGCTCTGGCATTGTTCCCAAAACCACGTTTTAGTAGCGGCATTGTGGAATTTGAAGAGAATCCTCTCAACCCAGCAAATGTGAGGGAACCCGGCGCGCCGGTCACCCAGCTTTCCGTATTTCTTGAGAACCGCGTGGGAGCCCTGCTCTCCGTCCTGCGGCTTATCAACGAAACCAAGGTCGAAGTCCTCGGTTTGAGCGTAATCGATTCCGTCGATGTCACCATCGTTCGGATGATCCTGACCGACCCCGATCCCGTTTGCACGTTGTTCATCGAGAAAGGCATCGCATTTACGGAAACTCACATGGTAGTGGTTCAACTGGATGAAGGCGCTCATGGATTGACGGACTGCCTTGCCGCCCTGCTGGGAGGCGAAACGAACATCCATTTCAGCTATCCGCTGCTAACTCGACCTGGCGGCAAGGCTGCTCTCGCCATGTGCCTGGAAGACACCGACTTCGGAGCTACCGTTCTTCGTCAATCGGGCTTCAAAGTGCTCTTTCAAGATGATTTGAGTCGGTGAAGTGGCCCGATTTGCGTTGACCCTGGCCGCGACTTCCCACTAAGTGGGTGGTATCTCCCCGCCCCTCCAACGCCAACCTCACTTGAAGGTAGCGTCTGCCCTTTTTGTTGCAATTTGGTGCAGTGCTTCGGCTCTCGTGTTGGGAGCAGAGAAAGGGACAGAGATCGCGACGCGCTTACTTTTGGCTGAGTTTCAGAATGAGTTGCTGGCTTCCAAAGCCCAAAACACGCGTCCCGCCTCAACAGAGACCATTCGCGCTCGCCCTCTCAATCTGGATGCGAAGCAGAATCGGCCCACAACGCCTGATCTGCAGCAGCTCCAGGATTTATTGACCCAATTTGGGCGTCATGCAGATCTCCTCGTGCGGGATCTGCGAAATCAACTCAAGGACCAGCCCGAGCTACGAACCCTGATGGCCGATGCCATCGCCAATCAAGTGCGCGGCTCGGTGCTTTCCAGTTGGTGCGCCTCCTCCCCGAATCTCGACGCCATTCGGCCCAATTGCCGCTCGCTTGACTATGAATGGAGAGCAATCGCGCAGCGACTTCAGGAAGTGAACGCTCCGGAAAGCGTGCAGGGTTCGGCCCGCGCCATCGATCGCGAATTGGCAAAGGTCCGCGCGTTGTTGGACGTTGAAATTTCGATCGACCGAGAGCGCTTGTCCGATCAATTGCGAACCACGACCGAAGAACTTCAGGATCTGCGCGAGCGCATTCGCCAGATCCTCGCCCACGAGGTTTCCGTTTCGGATTGGGAGCAACAAATCGCCTGGCTGGCGGCATCAACCCATGTCGCTTCAGAGTTCTCTGAGACATGGGAACCGCCTCGGCTTCAGGAAGCCGTGGTCGCCTTGTGGAAGGAATTCACGGAGCTGCGCCTGGAATGGCGGGACAAATCAACGTTTCAACTTGATGCCGCGATTGAGAACGTTCGTTCCAGCTTTCGCGAAGCCCTGCGCCTGGTCGACCGTGATCCCTGGGTTGAGTCTGATGAGCTTCCCGCCGCCATCGCCCGGTTCCAGAACAGCTTGACTCCGGTCCGGGGAAACCTCGCCACCGGAAAATTGGTCACGATTCCTCAAAAGAGTCGCGATGAACTTTTGACGGAAATCGATCAGCTCAGCGAGGAATGCCGGAGCCTCCTGAATGACTTTGCGACTGAGAAATCGGGGAAACCATCCGAGATTCGAAGCAGGGTCAACCAACTCAGTCTCAGTTGGCGGCTCGTCGCCTCGAAACTCAAGCCGCTTCGAGCGCGAATCTATGTCGACTCCCAATCGCGCCTGGAGTTTTACGAAGGTCAAATCCGGGCACTGGCCGGCTTGCACAATATTTCGGAATCCACATTTTTGACCGAAGTCGCCACCGAAATCCGGGCGCACGCAAGCGCCCTGGAGTTGAACGATCTCGCGAAAGCTTCTCAGGAATTGGCGGAACTGGCTTCCGAATCCGAAAGTTCCGATTCCTCAACAATCCGCGCGCAAGTCGAACGAGCAATCCGGAGCAGCCAACCAATTCTCGACGCCCCCGGAAACGCCATCAGTTCCTCCTTGCGACGGAAAATCGCGATCCTGAGTGCAGGATGGTATCCCTAGCGAAGCGCCTTTTTGCACCTAACCGACTTCGCGGTCGTGTTTGGAAATCGGCTCGATATGCGCCGTGATGATCTCCGGTTCCACTTCCACCTCGATGTCGATATCGCTTTCTCCCTCGACCTCGTCATCTTCGATTTCGTGAACCCATTTCTTGGAAATCATCGGGCGAATCAGTCCGTAGGTCAGGTAGCTCGTGCAGAGCACCGCGGGCATCCACTCCCAGAACATCACGGTGCAGACAATCAGGAGAATCGCCAAAAAGACCCACAGTTGGGAGCGCTTGGTCTTCACATTGATCTTTTTGAAGCTGGGATATTTGAACTCGCTCAGCATCATGAACGAAGTCAGCACCATCAGGAATGGGAGCACGAACCTCCAGCCACCGAGATCGCGCGCATCATTGTTCAGCCAGATCAACATCAGCGTCAGCGATGAAATCACCGCCGCTGCCGCCGGGATCGGGAACCCCACAAACTCTTTCGAGTTGGATTGCATCACGTTGAACCGCGCCAACCTCATGCCACCGCAGCAGAGGTAAATGAAGGCAATGACCCAACCCAGTCTCGCGAAATCGACCAGCACGATGTCCATCACCAGAAGTGCTGGCGCCACTCCGAACGAAACGATGTCGGCAATCGAGTCAAACTCGCGCCCAAACTCCGATTCGGAACTAAAAACCCGCGCCATCCGGCCATCGAGGAGATCAAAAATACACGATCCAAAAATCATCGCGATCGCGTAATAAAATCGATCCATGCTATCCGGAGCGACTCCCACAATCGGGATTTGCTCCGTGATGAGCAGAATTGCGAGAAACCCGCAAAAGAGGTTCCCGGCCGTCATCAAATTCGGCAGAAAATAGATACGTGGGCTTTCCTTAAAAACCGCCATAGCGGGGACTATGTCGAAAAAAACAACCAACCGCAATCAGCGATCTCGGTTCTTTGCAGACCTGAAATGAATTGGAATTCGAGTTTGAACTGAAAGCCGGAACGAGAAAGGGTCGTCCAATCGCAAATCCGTTTGCCCAATGACTACCGAATTGCCTTCCATCACCGCAGAAACCACCATGGGAGAACTGCTAAAGCACTACCCCGGCGCGCAGCGTGCCCTCTTTGCCCGCTATCACATCGGCGGCTGCCAGAGTTGCGGATTTTCGCCCGAGGAAACCCTGGCTCAGGTTTGCGAGCGCAATGAGAACGTTCCGGTCGATGAAGTGGCTGCCCACATTCAGGAGTCTCACGACTCGGATCGGCGCATCCTGATTGAACCGTCCGAATTGAACGAGCTTCTCGGCAGTGCCTGTAAACCGCGCCTGATTGACATCCGGACTCGCGAAGAATACGAAGCCGTCAATATTCCCGGCGCTCAACTTTACAGCCAGGACCTCCTCCAGGAAGTTTTTGGAAGTTGGGACAAGGAAGCAACCATCGTGTTTTACGATCACACCGGCGAACGCAGCTTGGACGCAACGGCCTACTTCATTGGGCACGGTTTCGCCAATGCAAGGGCTCTCCGCGGTGGAATTGATGCCTACAGCGCAGAAGTCGATTCCAGCCTTCCGCGGTATCGCGTTGAGATGGAGGATTAGGACGGAATTCCTTCGCTGATGAGTCGCCAATTGATTCTTGCTTCGGCCTCCCCCCGCCGGACCGACCTCATGAATGAGGCCGGGCTCACGTTTAAAGTGATTCCTGCTGATGTGGAAGAACTCGAGGATACGAGGCTCGGAATCGAGCCGCTGGTTAGTCAAAACGCGGCTCTCAAGGCACGAGCGGTTTCCAAACAACATCGCGAAGCAATCGTGATTGGGGCCGACACGCTCGTCGCGCTTGACGATCATCCCCTCGGCAAACCGAAGGATCTCGATCACGCGTTTGAAATGCTCAGTTCGTTGGCCGGCAGAACCCATGTCGTTTGCACCGGAGTTTGCCTAAGTTTGGGAGAATCGGGAACTGATGTTCAATTCATCGAACAAACCGAAGTGACGTTTCGAAATCTGGATGCAACCGCGATTCGAGAATACCTCGGCCTGATCAACCCTCTCGATAAGGCGGGTTCCTACGCGGCTCAAGATCACGGGGATCGCATCATCGCCTCCACCAACGGGAGTTGGACCAACGTGGTGGGGTTACCGATGGAGCGGCTTCTTGCTGAATTGGAGAAGCTGCGTCTCTCCCATTAGAGCGCGAACATAAGCAATTGGCGGAATCCCTCAATTGAAGGGTTGCGCCACAGCTGTGCGCTTCAATCTCTCAAACGGGCCCATCAGGCCCACATCGTAGCGATCCAACGCAACATTTGAGAGTGATGCGCCAATCAACGCGCAGCGTGAATTCCAAAGTTCACTAGTTTCCCGCACAACATTATGGAAGTTCTCTTGCTGACCATCTTTTTGAGCCTCGTTCTGGCCGCCGGATTCGTCGCCTGTTTTGTGAATGCCGCCCAACGGGTTGCCGAGCGAAGCATCGACCAACAGAGCCTCATGCCGCTCGATGAAACGGAATTCATCTCCGACCAGGAGGACCACTCATGACCGACGGGGAGAAAATCACGATCGAGTACGATGACCGTACCGTGCGATGGTTCACGATTGCGACCGTATTCTGGGGTGTCGTCGCGATGTTGGCCGGTGTCTACATCGCCTTTCAGCTCAATTTCTGGCAACTCAACCTCAAGCTTCCCTGGCTGACCTTCGGGCGCCTTCGCCCCCTCCATACCAATGCCGCGATTTTCGCGTTTGTCGGCAACATGATGTTTGCCGGCATCTACTATTCCACCCAGCGCCTTTGTAAAGCCAGGACCGCCTCCGACCTCCTCTCAAAGATCCATTTCTGGGGTTGGCAGGGCATCATCGTGGCTGCGGCCATCACGCTGCCCCTGGGCCTGACCCGCGGCAAGGAATACGCCGAATTGATCTGGCCCATCAACCTGGCCGTTGTCGTGATTTGGGTCGTCTTTGCCGTCAACTTTTTCTGGACGCTGGCCAAGCGCAATGAGCCCTCCCTCTATGTTGCCCTCTGGTTCTATATCGCAACGATCGTTACGGTCGCCATGCTTTACATTGTAAACCACCTATCGATCCCCACGAGCTTTACGCATAGCTACCCGGTTTTCGCCGGAGTTCAGGATGCCCTCGTCCAATGGTGGTATGGGCACAACGCGGTCGCCTTCTTCCTCACGACTCCCATCCTGGGAATCATGTATTACTTTATCCCGAAGGCTGCGGGACGCCCCGTCTACTCTTATCGACTTAGCGTGGTCCACTTTTGGTCACTCGTCTTCATCTACATCTGGGCGGGCCCTCACCACCTTCTCAACACAGCCCTCCCCCACTGGCTTCAGGCCTTGGGAATGTGCTTCAGCCTGATGCTGTGGGCTCCATCCTGGGGAGGAATGTTGAATGGACTTCTTACGCTTCGCGGGGCTTGGCACAAGCTTCTGGAAGACCCCGTTCTCAAGTTCATGGCCGCCTCCGTCACATTCTACGGAATGGCGACGTTTGAAGGACCGCTTCTCGCCATTCGCGGCGTCAACTATCTGTCTCACTACTCTGATTGGACGATCGGACATGTTCACAGCGGAACGCTCGGCTGGAACGGTTTCATGGCGGCCGGAATGATCTACTGGCTCGTTCCTCGCCTCTGGGGCACCAAACTCTACTCCACCAAACTGGCGGACTATCACTTCTGGATCGGCTTTATCGGCATTCTTCTCTACGTCGCCGCGATGTGGACGTCCGGAATTCGCCAGGGCCTGATGTTGAACGCGATCAACGAAGACGGGATGGGGCTGAAATATGCACAGTTTGTCGAAACCCTGACCGGTGTCTGGCCCCTGCTCCTCTTCCGCGCCATCGGCGGCACCTTCTACCTCACTGGCTTCATCCTGCTGGTCTACAATGTGTTCATGACGATTCGCGCCGGGAGTCCGGCAACCTCCAAGCAGGAAGTCGTCTCTTGGAATGCCCCTGATCCAAAGTCTCGTCCAAAGTTGATGGAATTCATCGAGGGAGACCCATTCGCCGCCACGATCGGGATCATCTTCTCCGCCTCCATCTGGATGTTGGGCGGCCATGTCGTCGAATGGATCGGTCTCGGTCTCACCATCTTCTTTTCGATCATCGCCGTCCGTAGATTCAAGAAAGACACCAAGTCCTGGGTCGAATGGTATGATCGTCTCAGCGAGAACTGGATGCCTTTCACGGTCCTGGCCCTCATCGCGGTTGCGATTGGTGGCGCCATTCAAATCATCCCCACGGTAACGGTCAATCGCGCTCACAACATTGAGGATAGAATCCAGACCCTCTACACTCCCCTTGAGTTGGCGGGACGGGATATCTACGTCAGTGAAGGCTGCTACAATTGCCACTCCCAGATGATCCGCACGATCATGCCCGACGTCATGCGATACGGTGACTATTCCCGACTGGGGGAATCGATTTTTGATCATCCCTTTCAGTGGGGATCCAAACGGACGGGGCCGGATCTCGCTCGGGAAGGAGGCCAGCGTTCCAACACCTGGCACTACAACCACCTGGTGAACCCCCAGATGCAGGAAAACTCCATCATGCCGCCCTATCCCTGGTTGCAGGATCAAAAAGCAGACCTGAAGGCTCTTCCCAGAAAGATCGCGGTCATGAACAAACTGGGTGTTCCCTACCCACCAATGACGCAACACGAGATTCAGCAGCACGCGATCGAACAAGGGATGCAGATTGCGGAATCCATGAAGATCGATGGCGTTCTCGTCGATCACGAAAGCAAGATGGTAGCCCTGATCGCCTACCTCCAGAAGCTGGGTCAATCCGAAGAACCGGGGGACAATCCCGCCGAAGCCGCCGCCGCTGAACTGACGGCTCAACTCGAAGCCGCCCGCGAGGCCAAAGCCAAAGTTACCACCACTCAGAAGCCTTAACGATGTTTCACCGAATCGACTACGAGCAATGGACCACCATGGTCCCATTCGCCGCCTTCTTCGTCACCTTTATTGTCTTTATCTACTTTGTGGTGCGGGCAATCAGACTCAAGAAGACGGAAGCTGAATACATGGCGCAACTCCCCCTTCAGGAGCAACCCGAAACCAACGATTCCACCAAATGAGCACTGAGCCCAAGCAATCTACCGATGATGGTCCCGTTCTCAGGGAACACGTCTTCGACGGGATCGAGGAATATGACCAGAAGCTCCCAAACTGGTGGCTGTTTACCCTCTGGATCACCGTCGTGTTCTTTGTCGTCTACTGGCTGGGATTCTATGGTTTCGACCTCCTGACGTCCGACCAGGACCGGCTCGATCCAAAGATCGCCGCCCTCCGAACCAAAGAGAAGGAAGCGATGCTTGCCATGCTCGACGATGAGAATCTTTGGAAGATGAGTCGTCAAAAGGGGCCGACCTCCGCCGTCCTCGCGGGAAAACAGATTTACAACCAGAACTGTCTCGCCTGCCATGGTCCGAATCTCGGTGGTTCGAGTGAAGGCCCCCAATATATTGGCCTGAATCTTACGGACCAGGAATGGAAGTACGGCGGCAAGCCTTCGTATGTTTACCAGACCGTGTTCAACGGATCCCCGGACCCAACGAAAGGGATGGTCGCGTGGGGGCCCCTTCTCGGCGCCGAAAAAGCAGCCCAGGTGGTTGCCTTTGTCCTGAGCAAGCAAAACACCATGCCAACGGCAGAACCGGCCGAAGCTCCTGCCACAAGCCCCACGTCCACCGGAGTTGGCACGGCCGAAGTCAAGGAATTGCCGAAGATCGAAGGAGAAGATCCGGAGGTTCAAAACCTGATGACTGTCGGGCAAACGACCTACAACACCTTCTGTATCGCCTGCCACGGCCCTGACGGAAAAGGGATCGTTGCCAACCTCGCGCCACCGCTGGCGGGCTCAAGTCTCGCCACCGGCCCCAGCGAGCGACTCGCCATGATCGTGCTGAACGGCATTCAGCCGGAAGGAAAGTTCACCGGCGTCATGGTGAGCTGGAAGGCCAGCCTCAGCGATGAGCAGATCGCCGGAGTGCTTACCTATGTTCGCAATCAATTCGGCAACAGTGCTTCGCCGGTCTTCACCGATCAGGTTGCGCATGCCCGCGAGAAATACAAGGACACCAGCGCTCCTCACCGCCGGGCGGAACTTGAGTCCATTACTTCAGACCTGCCCCGAAACTAGGAACCAACCCGATGCCTTCTGTTCTCAAAAAACCGAATCTGGATTCGGTTACCACGATCAACGAGGATGGAAGTCGTTACTATCTGCATCCGGCTGACGTTCGCGGCAAGTTCACCTTTCTGCGATCGATTACCGCGTGGATCCTCCTGGCGGTCTATGTCCTTCTTCCCTGGATTCCCATCAACGGACATCCCGCGGTGTTTCTGGATGTCGCCCACCGCCGGTTCCATATTCTTGGCCTCACCTTTGCCCCCCAGGATACCTGGCTCCTCTTTTTTGTGATAACAGGGCTCGCCTTCTCCCTCTTCTATATCACTTCACTGTTTGGCAGGCTCTGGTGTGGGTGGACATGTCCTTACACCGTCTTTCTGGAGCACCTCTACCGCAAGGTCGAGCGATTGATCGAAGGCGATGCACCGAAACGGAAGAAACTCGACGCAGCGCCATGGACCCTCAACAAGATCTCGCGGCGGGGCCTCAAACACGGCGCATTCGTCATCATCTCCCTCGTCATCGCGCACGTCTTCCTCTCCTACTTTGTCTCCATTCCCGGGTTGTGGGCGATGATGGGAAACAGTCCGCTCGATAACCTGAAGTCGTTTGGCGTGATTCTCTTCTTCACCGGTGCGCTCTATTTCAGCTTCGGCTGGTTTCGGGAACAATTCTGCATCATCCTCTGCCCTTACGGCCGGTTCCAATCTGCGATGACCGATCCCAACACGGTCGTAATTGGCTATGATGCGGAACGGGGAGAACCACGGGGAAAAGCGAACGATCCAAAGGCCGGAGATTGCGTCGACTGCAATCGTTGCGTTCAGGTTTGCCCGACAGGAATTGACATTCGCAACGGACTCCAGATCGAATGCATTGGCTGCGCCGCCTGTGTTGATGCCTGCAATGAGATCATGACCAAGCTCGACCGTCCCAAGGGGCTGGTTCGCTATGATTCTCAGAAGGGTCTGGAAGGAAAGAAGACGCAATGGATTCGCCCTCGAACCCTGATCTATTCCGGCTTCCTCGCTCTCGGCCTCACCGTGATGAGCATCAGCGTCAACCAAATCACACCACTCAAAGCGGGGATTCTGAGAATGCAGGGATCGCCCTATTATATGACGGAGACTTCGCTCCGGAACCACTTCCAACTGCGGGTGATCAACAAGACCATGCAACCCAGCCGTTTCCGAATTGAACTTTCGAATGCGCCTGCGGCCCTCCACCTTACCGGAGCAGATGGGATTCATGAGCTTGCAGCCATGGACGAACAACTCTTCACCACCCTCGTTGAGCTTCCCAAGAAGGATTTCGACGGCACGTTCGAATTCGACCTGGTGGTCACTTCGGAGGAAGATGGCTCAACCCTCGCTACCGCGAGCGGCGAGTTCATTGGCCCTAACCCACAACTTTTGAAAGAACAATAGACTCCATGAAACGCTGGTTTAAGAATCGCCCCTGGATCTGGATTGTCCTCTTTTTCATCACCTTCATGGTGGCGTGGACTTGGTTCATTGTCATCGCGGTGAAGAACAGTCCGCAAACGGTTCCGATGGAGTCTGCACAACTCGCCCATCCATGATCCCTGAAACCACCATCACCACGTTGGGAGCATTTGTCGCGGGATTGGCGACCAGCATCCATTGCCTGGGGATGTGTGGGCCGCTTGCCTGCCTGGCCTGTCAATCCAAAGGAAGCTGTTCAACCACTCCCCTGGCATCGGCCTATCACGGAAGCCGGTTGGGCGCCTACTCCGTTGTCGGAGCCATGGCCGGCGGAATTGGAGGAGTGCTGCTGGAAGTCATCCCTCCAGCGGTAACCAACGTGCTCCCCTGGGTTGCCGGGGCATTCCTCATCGCGTGGGCGGTTGGCTGGAGCTTCAATTGGTTTCCGAACTTTGCGCGCCTTCCCTTTGGCAAGCTCACGAAGAACGCCCCCACCCTGCTGGGACTTGCCACGCCGTTGATTCCCTGCGCGCCTCTCTATCTGATTTTCGGCCTCGCGGCGCTTTCCGGTTCAGCAGTTCGCGGTGCCGGCATCACCCTCGCCTTTGGCCTGGGCACTGTTCCCCTGCTTTGGTTGGCGCAGCATCAACTCGCCAACTTTCGCGCCAGATTCGGTCAGCGAGGCGTCCTCATCTTGCAGCGAATTCTCGTCTTCTCCGCGTCCGCCCTGGTGCTTTGGCGCCTTGGCGCAACCGCCATTGCCGGGCAACCGACCTGCTGCGACCAGATCTCCCCATGAGTTCAGCCGCGATCGCCTGCCGCCACTGTGGAACGTTTTTTTCTCCTCAACAGCCGTCCGAGGAGTTCTGCTGCAACGGCTGTCGCTTTGTCTATGATTGGATCAACAAGGAGGACCTGGGAAAGTTCTATGAACTGAAAGGGAAGCGGATCACGGACGCGATCGGCAACTCCGTGTTCGAGCCGACCGATTGGGATTGGGTTGATCGGTGGCTTTCGGACGCCGAACAGGACTATGCCGGAGAAACCGCAACTGCGGAGATTCATCTTCAGGGCATCTCCTGTCTTGCCTGCGCCTGGTTGATCGAAAAACGCTTTGCGGAACAATCCGGAAGCCTTCGCATCAACCTTCAGACCGACCGCGGAATTGCCCACCTCAGTTGGCGGACCGGAGCTTTTGACGCGAAAGAGTGCTTTCAAGATTGGGCTCGATTTGGCTACCGCGCCTCCGAAGCGGCGTTCCAGGGGGAATCCAACTCTCGATCCGACCAAGGCTTTTTGACGCGACTGGGCGTCTGTGGTGCGTTCGCCCTCAACACGATGGCCTTTACCCTGCCTTCCTATTTTGGGTTGGAAGCCGACACGGAACTCGGCTCGTTGTTTCGGTTGATTGCTTTCGTGTCAGCCACCTTTGCGGTTCTCACCGGTGGAGGGTATTTTTTCCGCCAGGCATGGAACAGCCTTCGCAGCAAAATTCTGCATATCGACCTTCCCATTGCCCTGGGAATCCTTGTTGCCTATATCAGCTCGATCTTCAGTTGGTTGCTCGATATGGAGGAGCTCTTCTATATTGATTTTGTCGCGATCTTCGTCTTTCTGATGCTGCTCGGACGCTGGGTCCAACAACGCGCATTGGCTCAGTGCCAACGGCGCCTTCCCGGCAACATTCAGACCCTCCGGGTATTGAAGCAGTCTCCGGAGGGCGAGATGATTGAGGCGCCTTCCAGTTCGATTGAACGGGATGAGGTCCTTCAGATTCGGCCGGGAAACATCCTGCCGGTGAGCTCATTTGTTCAGGATGATTCCGTCAGTGTCAGCCTGGAATGGATCAACGGGGAATTGGAACCCATCACCTTTGACAAGGGCCAGGAAGTTCCGGCAGGAGGACGCCTGGTGAGTCGCTCCCCCGCCCTTTTCCGCACGGCCGGTTCATTTGAGGAAGGTCTGCTTGGCAGACTGCTGGAGCAAAGTGGTAACCAGGATCGTGATCCGCTTCTGGAGCGAGTCCTCAAATTCTACCTGGGCACGGTTCTTCTCCTCGCGATCGGAGGGTTCGTGACTTGGACCGTCCTTGGCAGCGTCTCGACCGCGCTCCAGGTTTTTGTCTCCATCCTCGTCGTCTCCTGCCCTTGCGCTCTGGGCGTGGCCATCCCGCTCCTCAATTCCTGGACCACGCGGCGCCTGGAGCGATTCGGCATTTTTGTGCGCAACTCCAATCTTTGGCCGCGGCTGCTCAAGGTCCGGCAACTCGCGTTTGATAAGACCGGGACCCTGACCTTGCCCAGTCCGCGACTGGTCAATCCGCAGGCCATTGCATCTCTGGATGACCAGGAACGGCAGATTCTGGCGCAATTGGTGGAAAACAACCGCCATCCCTTTGCCCGCGGTCTGCACGAGGTTCTCCAAACCCATACTCCCGACAATCAGAGCCAGGTTACTGAGGAACCCGGCAAGGGTGTCACGTTTTTGGATCCGAACCACCAAGTCTGGAGCCTGGGGAAAAACGGCTGGAAGGGAACGGGCGAAACGGGCCATCAGTTGGTCTTCAGCCGGGCAGAGACACCGATCGCCTCCTTTCAATTCGAGGAAGCGATTCGTCCGGACGCAATTCGTGAGATTCAAGCTCTGGCCCGCCAGTTCTCCAGCTTCGCGATTCTGAGCGGCGACAAGCAACCTCAAGTCGCGAAAATTTCGGACAAGATCGGACTCGCAAATGCGATGGTGTTAGGGGAGCAGAGCCCTGAGCAGAAAGCGGATTGGTTGCGCGAGCATGACGGGGAACAAACCCTCTTTCTCGGGGACGGGGCCAACGACAGCCTCGCCTTTGATGCGGCACTTTGTAGCGGAATGCCCGCTCGAGACCAGAGCGTTCTGGAAGCCAAGGCGGACTTCTGTTTCCTGGGGCAGGGACTTCGCGTGTTGCGGGAACTCTTCGCCGCGGCACGCCATCGACAGCGCATCATGCATCAAATTTTTGCCTTTGCCATCACCTACAATGTGGCTGCGGTCACCCTTTGCCTGGCAGGGCTCATGAACCCACTTTGGGCCGCCATTCTGATGCCGCTGTCTTCGCTGGCAACCATCGCCCTGGCCGCATCTTCCAATCGGGGCCAAGATGTGCGCACCATCAACCAAACCTAGCATGGCGTGGGCGGTTCTCCTGTTCGACGATACCCTTACCCTATGAACGCTCACGAAATCCACTGCCAATACTATTCTCAGGAAGACTTGCTCGCCTCGGGATGCCTCGATCTCAATATGGCGATGGACGCCGCGGAGGAGGCCATGAAACTGTATGAATCCGGGGATGTTCTGTTTCCGGAAAAGATCGTCCAGATTTTTAACGACGACACCCAAGAGCGCATCAACTGCCTCCCCGCGACCTTTCGCTCCAAGAACGTTTGCGGCGTGAAGTGGGTTTCCGTCTTCCCTCCCAACCCGGTAAAACACGGCATCCAAAACCTCTCCGCCGTGATCATCCTCTCCGAAATCGAGCACGGCTTTCCGATCGCCTTCATGGAGGGAACGCTCTGTTCAAACATGCGAGTCGGAGCGATGGGCGGACTGGCCGCCCGGCATCTGGCCCGCCCGGATTCTGAAACGATCGGGTTTATCGGCGCGGGCGAGCAGGCAAAGATGCATTTAATCGCGATGAAGACCGCGTTTCCGGGATTGAAGTCCTGCCGGGTCGGAGCGAAAACTCCCGACGAAGAGCAGCAATTCGTTGAGGAAATGGGGCCGATCTTTGAAGACATGGAAATCAGCGGGGCGATGACCAAACTGGAGGACGCGGTTTCTGATGCCGACATTATTGTAACGGCCACCAGTGCCCAGGCGCCACTCCTGAAGGCCAAATGGATGAAGCCTGGTGCCTTTTACAGTCACGTTGGAGGCTGGGAGGATGAATACGAGGTCGCCAAGCAATGCGACAAGATCGTTTGTGATGATTGGGAGACCGTGAAACACCGAACCCAGACGCTCAGCCGGATGTACAAGGATGGCCAACTATCGGATGATGACATTCATTGCAATTTGATCGACATCCTCACCGGCAAGAAGCCGGGACGGGAGAGCGACGAAGAACGAACCTACTTCAACGCCGTTGGACTGGCTTTTGCCGATGTGGGAATTGCCAACGCCATGTATGAGCGCGCCCTCGAAGTCGGCATGGGTCAGGATCTGAAGATTCAGAAGAAAATGATCTTCGAGCACCCCGAGCTCAAGGACTGGGTAAAGCTCTAGATAGACTAACGAAGCGACGTTAGATAAGCCACCAGATCCACGAGTTCCTGCTGCTGGAGAGAATGGACTTCAGGCATCAATGATGAATCGAGAGTTTCCTGGCTCGCAATATCATCCTCTTCCACCCGCTGACTAACGCCTCCGGGTAATCGCAAGGTCAGCGAATTGGTCGACTTCGCGGTTTGATATCCGACGTATTCCTGCCCATTCTTCAGCTTAACAGCCACTCCTTCGTATCCTTCCGCGAGATTTCGGCTCGGGTTCAGAATCGCTTCGATTAGGGCAACCGCATTCATGCGGGATCCAATCGCCGAAAGGTCGGGACCGAAATTGATGTAGCGCCCGGCGATTTGATGACATTCCGCGCAGCCTGCTTGGAGGAAAACCTCTTTTCCACGCGCCGAATTTCCGGGGAGCTTTGCAAGCTCGTCAGCGGAAACGGCTTCGCCAACCGGCATCGCGATTGGAGTTGCACCCAGCTCCCGAATCGCACGTCCCCGAATGGCATCCCAGGGAGCCCGCGCCAGGCTCGCAATCGCGGCATCGAGCACCGTTCCCTCTACTTTCTCGTCTTTCGCCAACGCAAACACCGCGTTTGCTCCTTTGGCATTGAGACAAAGCGCCTCAACAGCCGCCACCTGATTTGCGACCGGCTCACTCCTGTCCAACGCCAGAAACGCCAGTGTTTCATTCGCAAGGGGATCGTTGCACCGCCCCATGAGCCGGATAAATTCCCGGGCTCGCAGCTGAGGACCTTTGAGCAGGCTCGAAACCAGCTCCGAATTCTTCATCAGCAATTGAACCGCGCGAAGAGATTCCGAAGAATTGGGATGAGCGAGGGCGTATTCCAAAAGTTCACGATCGGCCGTGCGAATGTTCAGGGCATCCACCAGGCGAACCAACTCCGGCTTTCCGCGTTTCGCGCTGATCAGACTGCGAATCCTTCCGATACGTTCCGGCTCGCCAGCGAGGTCCTCATATCGCAGATCAACCGCAGCTGCATAAGTCAGCTTGAGGTCGCTGGAATCAAACACCTTGAGAAGCGCCAAACGCGCGGCATCCGGATCCTGAAAATGCATTGCTCTTATATAACGCTCAAAGGGATCGACGGCTGGATCACTATCGAGCGCCAATTCCGCGAGCAAATCCGGCGTGCGAATGGAGCGGCTCCGCCAGACAATATCTCGATTCGGCCCCGAATTCCAACCTGGACCCACACGATCCAACCAAGCCGAAAGACGGCGATCCCAGTGGAGGTCAGCGCCAATCCCCAACGCCTCCAAATACCACCGATCATTGGCCTCGTATGCGAGCGCCAACTCGGCCCAAATTCTATCGGCAGAGCGCCCGCTTTGATCTCTCAGTGCAATGGCACATTCGCGGCGAACCAAACTGGATTCATCACCTGAAAGCGAACTTACGGTCGCCAAAACCGATACGCCACAGGACCGCGCCATGCGGGGGGCCATCGCCCGTATATTCGGATCACGATCCAAACTCGCCAACGCGACCGCCTCGCGAGCTTTGCCGGGAAGCGCCGAATGAAGCCAAAGCCCCCGTGCCCTCAATCGCGAATTTGGGTGCATGAGCAAACTGCCCAAAGCCGCCTTTTCTCCAGAACCAACCAGTGTCGCCCATCCCCGGAACCGGGTGGCCAGGTTAGGGCTCATCAAAGCCTGGAGCACTCCCTCCGGTGTGTCGAAATCATACATGATCCGGATGTAGGGTTTATCCTTGGCGGCCACTCGATAGATACGACCGCGCTTCAGATCACCGACGCCATTCTCGATCGGCTCAGGATCGTACCAATCACAGACAAACAATGAACCATCTGGAGCCGCACAAACATCGACCGGTCGAAACCAGGGATCGTTTTCGCCACTCAGCAATGGTACAACCTCCCCGCGATACCCCGCGCCCAGATTTGCCACGGGAACCGCACTTACCTGGCGGCTACTGACGTCACACAAGATCATCTGGTTCTGAAAAAGTTCCGGCAAAGCACCTCCTTCGTAGACAAGCATCCCAGCAGGTGTCCCGCCGCCCAAGATCATTAAATTGGGAACGACACCGGGATCATTCTGGTGCCAATGCTGTTCTTCCAAAGAGCTGGCTTTCCCAAGTCTCCAGTCACGCCAGCTTCTGCCATCCTTTTCGTCACGATATCCAAAATTGCCGTATTCCATGACATAATTGATCCGCGTCGAAGATTTGCCATCGTCGCCAATATCGCCTTGCCACACCGTGCCAAACGAATCGACCGCGACCTCCATATTGCCACGAAAGTTGTGGCCGATGACTTCCAAATTTTTCCCGTCAGGATCACAACGAAATACCATCCCCCCCCAATAAGGCTTTCCATCGTCGATTACCGGGTTTCCCGCTTTATCGACAACGATTTTCCCATCCGGGCCACAGACTTTTTCTCCCGTATTTCCAAAGCTCCAATAGAGCTTCCCATCCGGCCCAAAGACAAACGAGTGAACGGAACGGATACTGTGCTCCAGCCCGGTATTGGTAAACATGATTTGCTTTGAATCCGCACGATCGTCTCCATTGGTATCCGTGAAGACGATGACATTGGGCGAACACACAACGATGACCTTGTTGCCCAACACCGTTATACCCGTCGCGGAATCGATATCCGGCCCTTGATAGAAAACGGTCGTTTCATCAGCCTTTCCATCCGCATCGGTGTCGTCCAGGATCAAGATGCGATCTCCGGCGGGGCGGTGACCTTTCTCGTTTTGATAATTCGTGACTTCGCAGACCCAGACCCGCCCCCGTTCATCGACATCAATACTCGCCGGATTCACCAACATGGGTTCGGCCGCGAATAAGGTTACCTCCAGTTCATCGGCCGGCAGCAATGCTTGAACCGTCTCCTCAGGGGACAATTGACCTACTACACTGTTCGCCTCAAATAGAGCTAGTACAACGATGAAGAAGGCGATGAGGTGGTAGTTCGTTTTCATCACACTGCGGAGATTATAACGAACTCCCTGCTCACGTAAACAGGTAACCGCTTCACATGTTCGACTCAATGTTGCGAAACCAGGGAAAAATCTACTCCCACAAGCCGAGACGGACCAGTTGGCTAATCGTCACAACCCATTCCCGGGGATCCACCTCGCTGGGCTGCCACTTCAACTCAACGACTGCAGGAAGGTCACCTTCATGGCGGAAAAACGCGTTCTGCAATTCTTCCAGAACCGGAGAATCGACCGGGACGGCCACCATCCCGGGTGCCCCTGGAAAAAAGGGCAGGCGCGCCTCGAAGAAGAGAGCTGGTTCCTTGAAATTCGCACTGACGGCAGCAACATCCCGATCCGTCTGTCGCAGCATCACCCGAAATTGCCGGGAACTTCCGCTGTCCGGTCCGGCGAGAAACCGGTGCAAGGCGTTCTCGCGCATTTGCCGATACAGCCCAAAATCGACCTTTGCTCCGATCCCGTCCTGATGAACAACCAATACTCGATGCGGCAGTGAAGCCGACAGAAAAACGTCAAAGAGACTGATCCATTGTCCCTTGTCGGTCTGTCGAGTTTCAACATGCTGGACCTCTGGCTCTCCGGGATGAACCAGCGCCTCCATAAAGTAGAATTCACGCAATTGCGGCTGATTCTCAGCGGGTTTCAATATCCATCGCGCCTTCGCATCGAGATTATCCGCAGCCAAAAACGCCCTTACCGTCGCTTCTCCCACCTCTTCACGGGTTGGCCCCTGTTCCGGTTCATGTTCGATGGCAGACGTGGACGTGGGAGCCAACTCGACTTCCAAAACCGGTTCTGGAATCAATTCCGAAATTTCCGGAAGTTGAACGCCTTTAATCACCTCATCTTCCACATGGGAAGCCGATTCCATGGATTGCGGCTCGACTGACGCATTGCTGACCTTCGCCAACAATGGCTGCTCGCCCCCTTCCTCTTGTGCCGCAGCCACATTCGAAGACTCGTTCTGGTTTCCTGATTGGCTGACCAGAGCCGCGGCGATGCCGGCCAGAATCAATCCCGCCGCAATTCCCGCCACCTTGAAAATCTGTCCTCGCCCTCCTTTTTTCATGGTGACCATGGCGGGCTTCACATCACTCGGGTCCACCAGATACTCCATTCTCACGAGGTTCCGCTCCTGAGAAGCTGGAAACTTTGAGGCGGGCAACGGTTCACCTGTTGGTGAAGTGCTGGTTTTGAAACCGCTCCGAGCACTGAAATACGATGGCCATTCCAACAGCGAGGGCGGAGGACAAAATTGACCGGTCATTCGAGCCTGGACACTTCCGTCACCATCCTGATCGGCGACAATTCTCGTTCCGCAGGTCGGACAAGGCCCCTCGACGCCAAAATTGGCCCTTCCGATCGAAAGCTCCTCATGACACCCCGGACAAAGAACATAGAAAACTTCTGCCGTGCTTTCCTGCGACTTCGCCGCTGAATTGATTACCCCCGCCTGAAATCCCAATGCCTCGAGAAACCGGGCGGTTGCTGCATCGGGCACTCGATGAGCATCCCCATCCTTGCGCGAGAAATTGTGGTCCGGAATTGACATAATAACTAGAAGTTAAAGGCGGCTATCCAACCACCCTGCTTATCATTATTATAGCTGCAAGGTAAATTTTTGTAAAATTTAGTTATTCTAAATCTTTAAGTTTGGCTTACTAAATCAAAAATAAACGGCAAATCGCCCTGACTTTGCCCGGTCGGCAAGCTCTCAAAAGGGTTGATTTGCTAGTGAGGCAATCCAACTTTCCCCGAGACAACCCTCCAAAACTCCGTCCAATTCATCATGCAATATCCCCGACTCCTTGCCCTCCTCGCATCAAGCCTACTTCTTTCAAGCTGCGTTGGCGAAGAGGAACCGGGTTCCAGCAGCGGGGTAGCAACCGGCCGGCAAATTACCCTCAGCCAGGATGCGAAACAGAAGATCGGACGCAAAATCTGGGTCAACGAGTGTAGCGGAACCGTCGAAGGCTTAACCAGTTGGAACAAGAACGAATATTTCGCGAGCTTGGGAATTGGGCACTTCATCTGGTACACCGCCGAGAGACCCGGGCCTTTTGATGAGAGCTGGCCAAAACTGGTGGCCTTCATGAAACAGAAGAACGTCGCGATGCCAACGTGGATCGCGACCACCAAGGATTGTCCCTGGAACAGCTACGATGAATTTCATGCCGCCAAAAACAGCGCTCAAATGAATGAGCTCCGGGGATTTCTCAAACAGACGATCGACGTTCAAACCGACTTCATCGTCCATCGCCTTCAAAGCGCCTTGCCAAAAATGAAGGCCCACGCCGCGACGACTCCGGCCGAACGGGCGAAATTGGAACACAATTTCTATGCGGTAGCCAGCAGTCCCCAGGGTGTTTATGCGTTGATCGACTACGTGAACTTCAAGGGAGAAGGCATTAAGAAGGAGGAACGTTACAAGGGACAAGGTTGGGGCCTCGCTCAGGTTTTGCTGGAAATGGAGGGGGAGCCGACAGGAGTGGCAGCTTCGGTTGAATTTGGAAATTCCGCGAAACGGGTTCTCACGCGCCGCGTTGCAAACGCCAAGCCGAAGGATGAATCCATGTGGCTGCGGGGTTGGTCGAATCGGGCCGAGACCTACAAGCGCCCACTCTAAAAGAGACCGGGAAGTGACGACTCCGTGATCGAATGCTAGTCCTTGGGCGTGTCCGTCACTCCAACCATCCATCAAAGCGCCTCTGAACTTCGCGAAGAGCAGCTCCTCAAGCTCCCTCGCCAACGGTTCGAGAGCGATTGGTTTGGCAAGCCGCTCGATTTCGTGGCGGAATTCTGTCTCGCCGTGAGTCCTCGCGGACTTTTCTTTCTGATTTCCGCTAACAATTCTCCAAAATTTTCCAACCACCCACTTGGCCAGTTCACCAAAGGCCTTTGGGAAGAAGATGTGGGAGAATTGTTCATAAGCCACAGCGAATCCTCCGTTTACCAGGAATGGAACCTCAGTCCGTCAGGGGCGTGGTGGAGCCAGCGCTTCACGGAGGCCCGCAAACCTGATTCCCAATTTGCCCCTGACTCTGCCCCCTCCATCAAGAATCACGTTCACGATGATGGTTGGTGGTCTTGGATTGAACTCCCCTACAATGCGAGACTTCTGGAAGCATCCAGGGTCGATATCACCATGATTTTGACGGATCCGCGAGGCGATCGCCGTTTTCTGAGCTGCTGCCCGGAACCTGGCATTGCTCCCAATTTTCATCGGCCGGAATCCTACCAAACCCCAAAGGTCATCAGTTTTTCCTGATTTTTTTGAAAATGAGATTGCACTCATTCCTGAGACCCGTATCATACGCGACAACCAAATTTGCAAAAACCTCGCCTCCAGACTTGCCACAGTCCGGTAATTTTTTGAATCCTGCTTTTAATTTGGCGTCGCGTTGGCGCGCGATGCCTGTCTGTGGTGTAACTGGGTTAACTAGCGCCGCTGCACGGGCGAGTGGTTGTGCAGCGGAGCACGCTCGCAGTCTCGCCATCGGAAACGGTGGCGAGGCTCTTTTTTGCCTTCGTCTCAGCTCGAACGCCGAATTTCAAGCCATGCCAGCCCGATGAAGAAGGTCACGGTATATACGGACGGCTCAGCGTTGGGTAATCCTGGTCCCGGTGGCTACGGTGCGGTTCTCATCTACGGGAAACATCGCAAAGAGCTGAGTTCCGGCTTCCAGCATACGACCAACAATCGCATGGAAATCATGGCCGCGATTGCCGCGCTGCGGGCCATGAATGAACCGTGCGCCCCCACCATCCATTCCGACTCACAATATGTCGTGAACGCGATGAGCAAGGGCTGGGTCGAAGGCTGGAAGAAACGGGGCTGGAAACGAAAGGACGGTCCCTTGAAGAATGCCGATTTGTGGCAGGAACTCCATGATCTGGCCAAAGTCCACGAAGTCACTTGGCAATGGGTCAAGGGACACGCCGGCAATCCCCTCAATGAGCGGTGCGATCAACTGGCTGTGGGAGCCGCCAAGTCGAAAAACCTGGCCGAAGACGTCGGCTTTTCGGCTTCAGGCGAAGCGTAGTTTTTGGCTGTTAACCGCAGCTCATTCCGGCCTTCGGCCAGGTCTAGTCCAACGTATGGACAAACAATCCTGATCGAAGCTTGGGCTCAAACCAAGTGCTCTTGGGCGGCATGATTTGTCCGGCATCGGCGATGGCCATGAGCTGATCGCACGTCGTTGGATACATCGAAAACGCGACGGCGGCTTCACCGGAAGCCACTTTGGCCTCCAACTCTCCCGTTCCACGGATTCCCCCGATGAAGGCGATTCCTTTTGCCGTCCGTGGATCTTCGATTCCGAGAACCGGAGCCAGCAGACGTTCCTGAAGAACGCTAACGTCCAGGCTACTAACAGGATCTGCATTGGGATCCGGATCCCAACTCAGGGTGAACCATTTTCCTCCCAAATGCATGCATACCTGGCCGGAACCTGCGGGTTCTTTCTCGCCGGATTCCGTTACCTGGAATGTTTCACGAACTTTCGCCAAAAACGCGTCCTCACTCAGCCCATTCAAGCTGGCTACCGCGCGGTTGTAGGCCAGAATCTTGAGCTGATCGGCGGGGAAGAGAACCGTCAAAAACCAGTTGTAGTTTTCGGTGCCATCATGGTTCGGGTTTGCGGCCCGGCGCTCGGCTCCAACGCGATATGCGCTCGCACTACGGTGATGACCGTCCGCGACGTATCCCAGTTCCACCTCTCCGAACAAGCGCACAAATTCCTCGTGGTTTCCGACCCTCCAGACGGTGTGCCCCACCCCGTCGGGAGCCACAAAATCGAAAGTGGGCTCTTCGGTTTCAACAACGTGATTCACCAAGGCGTCAATCTCGACATTCTCGCGATAGGTCAGAAAGACAGGGCCCGGATTCGCATTCAGTTCACTGACGACTCTGGTACGATCATCTTCTTTGTCGGGACGGGTCTTCTCGTGCTTTCGAATGATGTCACGCTCGTATTCTTCAATGTGACAGGTGAGGGCAATGCCAATTTGTGAGTGATCGCCCATCGTTTGGCGATACACGTAAACGCAGGGTGCCGATTCCCGAATCAGGACTCCATTGTCCTGAAGCTTTTTGAAATTCTCGACCGCTTTGGCGTAAACTTCGTCGCTGTAGATGTCAGTTCCCTGGGGAAGATCAATCTCAGGCCGAATGACGTGGAGAAAACTGTCAGGGTTACCCTCGGCAAGCTTCGCAGCTTCCTCGGTGTTGACGACGTCATAGGGAACAGAAGCTACTTTGGCAACTTTGTCAGGATGGGGAACCAGCCCCTGGAAGGCACGAACTCGCATGGCTGGGACTCATAGAGTGCAGATGCGAATTGGCCAGCAAAATTCTTGTCATGCAATTCCATTTGAATGGCTCGCCGCAAGATGCCGATCCCCAACAGGCGGTTGGGAAGCCCAAACTACGATGTCTCAGAAGTAACAGGGCTGCTGGCAACGATCCGCCAATTCTGCCACTTTTCGCGCACGAGCTTGGAAGAAGAAGCCGTCCATTGCTGAAGCGTAGAAAGTCCCACCAAACTGCCGCGAAGCAGCAATCTGCCCAATTTAGGCGCCCAATTTTCGATGACGGGGAGGTTCACAAGCAGCCAGACGGCCGCGACGGGAACAGAGATAACGAGATTCCAGCCCTGCAAGGTACAATAGACCAAGGGTAAGAGAATTCCGTAAACGACGGCGAAGGAGAGTTGAATCCATGGAAGCTTTTCTTCCACTTTCTTTGGAGTGCGCATGGTTGTGTTTCGAGGTGCGCTCAGATCAGCAGATGGCGTGCCACCTAGCAAGAAACAACTTTGCCCCTCGCTTTTTTTTCTGAAAAGTTCTCCTGACATCCTTCTTTTCTGAATTTACTTAGGAATTCTAAAATGTCAAACAATCTGGCATTATTATCACAAAATGGAGCTTTCTTTCAAATCGAAGCTCCCATGCTTGATTCAATCCTGGCGGGCACCAATCCTCGCCAACGGATGAAAACAGGGCTCTCACCCTCCATCTACTTGATTGAGTGTGGGATCTTGATTCCCTGCCGTTTTGAACAAGGTTAGGGTTTTCGACCGTCTACCTAACACGATGTTAAAACACAAATGGGCTGTGCGAGCCAGACCAGATCAGGAGCGCGTTCGCCAACTAGCCGAAGACTTTGGTCTACGTCCGCTCGTTGTTGAGCTTTTGGTGCAACGCGGGCTTGATGATCCAACTGAGATCAAAAAGTTTCTCCATCCTCAGCTCAAGGACTTGAGCGATCCGTTCTTGATGCCACAAATGCGAGAGGCGATCGACCGCATTTTTCGGGCGATCGATGACGACGAAACGGTCGTGATCTATGGGGACTACGACGTGGATGGAGTAACTTCCGTAACCTTGCTTCACGGTTTCCTGAAGGCTTACGGGCTGGAGGCGAAGACCTTTCTTCCGCATCGGATGGATGAAGGCTATGGCTTAAACGATCATGGCGTCGAACGGTGTTTGAAGGAATTCTCTCCGGATCTGATTATCGCTGTGGATTGTGGAACTTCCTCGGTTGAACAGGTGAAGTTTCTCAAAGAACAGGGCATCGACGTCATCATCTGCGATCACCACGAATGCAATACGCCGGAAAATCTTCCACCCGCCGTCGCCCTGGTAAACGCCAAGTTAGGGGAAGACTATCACTATCTCTGCACCGCTGGCGTGATGTTCAAAGTCGGTCACGCGATGCTGAAAACCCGCAAGACCGCCAATCTCAATCTTCGTGACTGGCTCGATATCGTCGCATTGGGCACGGTTGCGGATTTGGTGCCGCTCGTCGATGAAAACCGCACCTTGGTTCGCAAAGGTCTTCAACAAATGGAGCGCACCATTCATCCGGGACTGAACGCGCTCAAGCACGTCGCAGCCGTTGCCGGCAAACCGGTCGCCTACGACATCGGCTTCAAGCTCGGGCCGCGGTTGAACGCAGCCGGCCGCTTGGATACCGCACAGGCTTCGCTGGAACTGCTCATGAACTCTGACCACGAAAAATCCCGCGAGTTGGCGATGTTCCTCGATGGTCAAAACCGTGAGCGCCAGGATCTCGAAGCGAGAATTCGAGAAGAAGCTCTCGGAATGCTGAGCAACTTTGATGAATCCAGCGATTTTGGAATCGCACTTGGTCACGACACCTGGCATCCGGGAGTGGTTGGGATCGTCGCCTCCCGGATTACGAAACAATTTCACCGGCCCAGTTTCATCATTGCCTTCGACGAAGATGGCGTTGGGAAAGGAAGCGGCAGAAGTATTGAAGGCGTCTCCTTGGTCGCCGCCCTGAACTCCTGTCGCGATTTGCTGCTGGCGGGAGGTGGTCACGAGATGGCTGCCGGTGTCTCCCTGGAGCGCAAGAATTTCGAGGCGTTTCGACAACGCTTCAGCGATTACATTCGCGATCATGCCACCAAAGAGACCCTGCGTCCCCGGCTCGACATCGATTTGGTCGCGACTTTTGATCAACTCGACCTGCAATTGCTCGACAGCTACGAACTGGTTCACCCGATGGGGATGGGGAATCCGGCTCCCCTGATGATGAGCAAATCGATCAAAATGGCCGATGAACCCCGGGTGCTGAAGGAAAAGCACCTGAAACTCCCGTTGATCCAGAACGATTGCCGCATCGATGCGATGATGTTCAACGGCGCCGTAGAAGAACTTCCCAAACTTCCCTGGGATATCGCCTACCGGATCAGCCGAAATATCTACAAGGGCCGCTCCAGTTTAAGCGTGGTAATCGAAGCGATCAGGACCTCGGAATGACCCAATCCAGCAATATTCTGGAAAAGAAGTGTACAACTTTACAGTACCTTGCTAAAAAATCATACATTTTGCTCATTTAGCATTCTTTTTTCCTTGCGCCACCGCTGCTCTTACAACATGACTTAGGCCTCCCAAATCTTTGGGGGGGGAATATAGCAGCCTTGCTGGACTTCGGTCCGGCGAGGCTGTTTTCGTAGGGAGGCCTGGAACTACCTCTTCGCCACAATCCCCTCCGCCTAAGCGGATAACGCAGCTTCCGCATCTGCTTTGTGCCAATCCACCTCCACCTTCTGAATCCTGTCGAACCGATCCTTGTATTTCACGTAGCCATGCTCAGCGCCGAATTCGTGAACCATCTTGGTGACCTTGACATCGAAACAACAGTATTCCGCGATTTCCATGATCTTGCCTTCCCGCCACCAACGAATCGCTTGAATCCCTTCGGCCGTTTTCCCCGTGCCGAGTGACGCGGCGGCCACGGCTTCCAGTTTGGGACGGTGTTCCAGCTTTTTTTCGAGATCGACCATCAAATCGAGACTGCGAATCTGGCTTTTGAGATCAAGAATCGTGTAACCCTGCAAAACTTCGTAATCGAAGCTGATGTGGTTAAAGCCAATCACCAAATCCGCCTTCAAGAGCTCATCAACCAGTTCGTTGGCTCCATTTTCCCCATAGATCCGGTATTGTCCGGAAGCCGAACTGTAGGTTACGCCAATGGACATGCCCATACGGTCTTTGTAGCTCCACCCTCCCACATCATTTGCCGAACGCTGCGTTTCGAGGTCAAAATAGACAAAATTGGCCATGCCCGATGAGGCTACTCACGTTGGAGGTGCAATCCAGCTATTTTTATGGCTTCGTCAGGGCTCCATCTGATCGTAAATCGGCAAATTCGCGGACGGAATTACGCAATTCGCACCAGCTTTTCGTCGTCCAGATACGCGAAAGATTGCGTCTTGTGACAATTCCGGTAGAATTCTGACACCCCTACCTGCTGTGACTTCCCCCATCTTTGACTCCAGTTTGCCTCAAAACTTTTCGCGGAGAGAGTTTGCCCGCTATTCGCTGGCGTCGGCCGGGTTGGCTGCGGCAGGCCCCGTCCTGGGTGAAACGGAACGAGGCGTCTGGAAAATCGTGACTCATCAACGCCGGGAATACGTCACGGCTGAAAGTGTTCAGGCATTTTACCGGTTTGAGCGATTTTTCCGCGATGACAAGGACCTCATCTATCGGAGCCCGAACACGATCATGAAATGGCAGGTGGGAAGCACCGTCATTTTCATCAACAACATCAAGTTCAGCCTCAGCTATCCGGTCATTGAAGAGAACCGGAAGGTTATCATATCACGGGTCGATTTGCAAAAGCTGCTCGATCCTGTTTTGCGCCCCTGGTACATCAAATCGACCGAACCCTTTCACACCGTAACGATCGATGCCGGGCACGGTGGCCACGACCCAGGTGCTCGAAGCTCCCACGGATCCGAAAAGGAGTTTGCGCTGGATATGGCGCGCCGATTGCGGGATGAGGTGAAGAAGCTGGGCTTGGCAGTGCACATGACTCGCGATACCGATCTGTTTTTGAGTCTTCCGGAGCGAGTCCGAATCGCCAACAAGATCGACAAATCGATTTTCGTCAGCGTTCACTTCAATTCCGGAACCAACGCAAATGCCTCTGGAATCGAAACTTACGCCCTGGCCCCGCAAGGAACGAGTTCCACCAACGATGGCTCCGTTTCCGCCTCAAAATACTCTGGAAATCAATCCGACGCCCAGAATATCGCGTTGGCGACAGCGGTTCACGCCATGGTCATGACGAAGATCGAAGCGGTGGATCGCGGGATCAAACGGGCCCGCTACAATGTGCTTCGCGGGATCAACCGCCCAGCCATTCTCTTTGAGGGAGGATTCCTGACCAACTCGAAGGAATCGAGACTCGTCGCCACCGCATCCTACCGCAATCAACTCGCTGCTGCTGTCGCAGGCGGAATCCAGAATTTCCGCAAGGCAATTGGCTGAGAACCTAGCTCAACGCCTTATACATCGCCCTTGTGTGCCAGTATCCGGTTACTTTCGCGAGGTGATTCTTCGACCTTTCGAAGCAACCAACCTTCAGAATCTTAATCGACACATTCCGAACCCCCCAACGGTTCATGGAGGAGCGTGACGGGCGATAAATATCGATCGTGTTGGTGCCGACAAGAGCCGACCCGTAATCGTCAACGACGTAGGTGGTGGGTTCACCCTCAATTTTGAAGGTCGTTCCGATTGGAAACCTGGACCAGTCAGCCGCTGCCGATGTGTAGCTCTGGGTACTTCGCAAAGTCGATCCGATGGCAGTTTTTCGTCCGTAGACCAAATGATCGGATTCGCTATGGGTGTAGGCCGTGGTGCGAACGGAAAGCGCGGATCTCATCCCTTTGAGCGGACTCGCATGAGGCACTCTGACCTTCGGATTCGACGCCAAACGATTCATTCCCGCCTTCCGCGAAGATTCGGCGATTCGTTGTAGCAGCCCTGGACGCTTCTGACTCGCGTTGACTTGGATTTGCGCCGTCACTTTGCGATCGCGGCTGCTGGGAGCCAACTTGGCCCGCATTCCGGAACCTTGCGGTCGGGTGGAACTGGATCGCTCCGATGACTCTGCAGATGCCAGTTTTTGGCGAAGTTTCTGAAACGGCTTCACCTTCAGGGTGCTGACTTCCCGATTCGAGGACTTATTGGTCACATTGCGGCGATGGCCATCAGCAGGGCGGGCTTCAGCCAGTGGTGCTGCCAAACTGCCCAGAAGCACAATAGTAGGAATCAATGTTGATTTCATGTTCGCAAATTTCACAGGTTTGCGACACTTCTATAATTTTTATACTCAATTGCAAGAATAATATGAATTTGCAATTGCTATCACGCTCGGAATTCCGCGGTTCCGTCCAAAAATTCGTGAGAAATGATGCTGAGCGCATAGATCGCAGCCGTCTCCGAACGCAAGACGGTTGGGCCCAAACTCAACGACTCAAATTTTGCCCGTTTTAACATTTCCAGCTCGTTTGGCGAGAAATCACCCTCCGGACCAATCACCACACTGAGCGTCTTTGGCCGACTTTCAGATTCAGCCGCGATGTCGCGGAGCTTCCTCGAATTCTTGTCCAAGGCCGCCACCAATCTCAGCTCGCTGGATTCCTCCTGAATGACGTCTCCCAAATTCGACGGCGTTTTGACGTTCGGAAGCCAGTTCCTGCCGCATTGCTTGCAGGATTCCAAGGCCGTTCGCTGCCACTTTGCCCGCTTCTTCGCTTCATCGTTCAACTTCACCACGCTGCGTTCCGTGATCACGGGAATGATGGTTGCGGCACCAATTTCAGCGGCCTTTTGAACCACCAAATCCATGGTTTTGGCCTTGGGAATCGCCTGAATCAGGGTGATTTCGACCGGAAGCGGATCACCAACCGACTTCTCAACGATTTTCAGTTGAACCCGTCGATTCGAAACCTGCTCGATGTCACAAACGGCCGAGGTTCCCGCACCATCAAACGCCTCAACCCGATCTCCAGCCTGATGACGAAAAACCCGGGCGCAATGATGCGCTTCCTGGTCATCGAGCGTCACTGAATCGTTGTCCCATAGTTCCCGGGAAGCAAAGAAACGATTCATGAGGTTGGAACCCGGCTACTTGAAGAAGCTTTTTGCGCGATCGAGGAACGACTTCCGAATCGGGCTGTTCCCATCACCAAGCGTTTCTGTAAAGGCGAGCAACTTCTCTTTCTGCTTCCCGTTGAGTTTGATCGGAATCTCGACGTTGACGTGAAGAAAGAGCGCGCCCTTTTCATCACCGCCATAGCCTTTGATTCCGCCACCGACCACCCGAATGGTGTTGCCGCTCTGAGTCCCGGACGGAACCTTGATGACCCGTTTCCCTTCAAGCGTCGGCACTTCCATCTCTCCGCCGAGGATCGCCTTGTCCAAGGGAACCGGAAGCGCAACGTGAAGATCGTCGCCATCCCGCTCAAAAATCTCATGCTCACGGACGTGAATGACGACGTGAAGATCGCCGTGGGCTCCACCCCGCACTCCGGCTTCCCCGTTTCCGGGCGAACGCAGCCGTTGTCCGTGACGGATTCCGGGCGGAACGTTGAATTTGATCCGCGCCTTTTGCACGGTGCGGCCATCGCCGGCACATTCGCGACATGGATCGGTCAGAACCTGGCCGGTTCCGCGACAATTCGGACAAGTTTGCTGAACGTGGAAGAAGCCACGCGACGAGACGACCTGACCTTTGCCGCCGCAGGTTCCGCAATGCTTGAAACCACCTGACGTTGAACCATTTCCGGAGCAGGTGGTGCAGCTGTCATACTTCTCGATTTCGATCACCTTGCTCGTTCCGAATGCGGCTTCCTCGAGGGAAATCGGCAAATCGTAGCGAAGATCGGATCCCCGTTGTTTTCCGCTCGGGTCACGTTGCCGGCCCCCGCCGCCACCTCCGAAAATCTCCTCAAAAATGCTGCCGCCGCCGCCACCTCCCCCGCTGAATACTTCGCGAAAAATATCGAAAGGATCGTGAAATCCGCCACCACCGCCGCCGCCACCTTGGGAGAAGGCAGCATGTCCATAGCGATCGTAGGCAGCACGCTTCTCCTCATCAGCCAAAACGTCATACGCCTCGCTGATCTCTTTAAACTTCTCTTCTGAAGCTTTGTCGCCCGGATTTTTGTCCGGATGGTGCTGCACAGCCAACTTGCGGTAAGCCTTTTTCATCTCGGACGCAGTCGCATCCCGGCTTACGCCCAAAACCTCGTAGTAATCTCTTTTGTTGGCCATTGCTCTTCGTTTACAAATTCAATTCAGCGCTCAGCCCTCCGACCCGGCGTTTTGAGTCGTCTCACCAACCGGCTCCTCCGTTTCGGAATCCGCTGCAGGATTGACTTCAGGCTCGGGACCTTTCGAAACAATCACGTGAGCGGCACGAAGCAGCCGATCGTGCAGTTTAAATCCACGACGGATGACCGCAGTAACCGTTCCCTCTTCCACTTCATCGCTGTATTCCTGCTTTACCGCTTCATGAAGATTCGGGTCGAAGACTTTCCCTTCCGCCGGGACTTCGACAACGCCTTGTTCGCCAAGGAAGTCGTCCAATTGCTTCATCACCATGGACATTCCTTGAAAGACGATGGAGTCCTGTGACTCCTGGCGAGCCGCATCGAGTCCAAAGCGAAAATTATCGATCACCGGCAACAAGGTTTCGAGCAACCCTGCGTTGCCGAACTTGATCGCATCCTGCTTCTCCCGAGACATCCGCTTTCGGAAGTTCTCGAGTTCCGCCTGGCTGCGCAAGGCAACATCCCGCCATTTCTGAGCTTCGGCTTGAGGATCCAGCTTTTCGGCGGCCTTCTCTTCATCAGGCGCAGAATTCCCGGCTTCGTTTGCAGGATTCACATCCTCAACAGCCTCTTCGTTCTCGACACCAGCTTCCGCTGCGTCGTTCTGAGTATCTTGGTTTCCTTCCATCGTGTTTGAGTCGTTCCTAACAGGAATTTTTGGCTTCCGTGAGGCGCGGAGACTATCAACCCTTTTTGATCGCAATCAAGGTGATGTCATCGCTTTGCGGTGCGTTTCCCACAAATGCGCGCAACTCATCGTTGAGCCGAGAAATAATGGCCTCTGAAGTGTGGTTGGCAAAATTCTTCAACACTTCCGTCATTCGCTCGGTGCCATATTCCTCAGTTTGAGCGTTTTCGGCTTCCGTCACCCCATCCGTGTAAAGAAGCAACACGTCTCCGTCTCGAAATTCGAACTCGAAATCCGAGATGATGCGCTCAAAGACTCCTCCACTGTCGATTCCCAAGGCCATTCCGGCCGGTTCCAACACCTCAATCTCTTTGGCGTCCCCCCGGTAGACCATTGGCGGATTGTGGCCGGCTCTCGCCATCGTAACCTTGTCCGACTCCCCATCGAAAATGAGATAGGCCAGGGTCACAAACATATCCTCGCGAATATCGGAAAAAATCTGGCGATTCACGGTTCGCAGCACTTCGGCCGGCGATAGGGTGTCAAAGGCTCTGGCGCGAAGCACGCTTCGGCAGGTCGCCATGATAAGTGATGCGGGTAACCCTTTGCCTGCCACATCAGCAATCACGATACCCAGGTGACTTTCGTCCAACTTGATATAGTCGAAATAGTCTCCGCTTACGACTTTGGCGGGATAATTGACCCCGGCGATGTCAAAATCCGCAACATCGGGCGCTTCCACCGGCAGGAGAATGCGTTGAAACTCGCTCGCGGTTCGCAAGTCAGCATCCCACAACCGCTTGTCGCGCGCCTCCTTGTGCAGCTCCGCCGTTCCCAAGGCATAGGAACTCTGCTCTGCCAAGGAACGGAAGACCTCGGCCTCATTCTCAGAAAATGGCGCAGCGGGCACTTTGCGGGCAATCATAAGCAAGCCCAACGGCTTTCCTGCGTAGATCAGCGGACCAATGATCAGGGAAACGCCTTCGTGAAGATCAGGAATCGCCGACGCGCCAAAATCCGGATGCGAAGCCAAATCATCAATGCGCAACGGCTTCTGCGTTTCCATGGGCCGACTGTAAATCGGGTGCGACGAATCAATGGCCTGTAGCCGAATGTAATTGCTGATTGCGCTGGGCTTGGTATCCCGCTCTTTGGCCACATCATCAGGAAGCAGAACCAGTGGCGGACAATTGTTGGAGATGAATTTGGGAACCAATTCGCTCTTCGTATCATCGAGCAGGTAAAGGGAGGCTCCATTGGCTTCCAGGGCCTGGATGATTCCCTCTACGATGCAACGATGCATGTTGGCCGGACTGTAGTCCTGTTGAACCGCCAACCCCAGATTGTGAAGGAATTGAAACGCGCGATCCTCTTCGCCCCGCATTCGCTCGCTCGCCTTCCTCAGACCAGCAATCATCTTGTGCTGTTGCCGAAGACTTACGGCTAATCCTGCCGAAACCATTAGCAGCAGGAAGAGCAGTAGATACGGAATCACGTGTCTTTTGCCTTCGCCTCTCGAGTCTCCGCTACATCCTGCTTCAAATACTCAAGAACATCGCTAAATCGACTTTCGTTTTCTGCATTGGCCTGGCAGAGGGCTTCATGCGCATGAAGAACGTGCTCTTTATGCTCTGTCCGGTCCAAAGGAGCCACTGAGATCGACTGCGTTACATTCTCACGCACCAATTCTCGTTCTTTCGACCAGGACTCGCCTTTGGTATCGAGTTCAAGAATTTGATCAAGGCCCAAGCTCTGAACCAATTCCGTGTTGCGGGCGTTTGGGTTGATCAATTCCAACAGGCTGCCGGGATGCCCCTGCAAAATGAGGGCAATTCCCGTCAGAGTTCCCATGAAT
Organism: uncultured bacterium; assembly: GCA_963977015.1. Classification (GTDB taxonomy): domain Bacteria; phylum Verrucomicrobiota; class Verrucomicrobiia; order Verrucomicrobiales; family DEV007; genus JBCDHN01. The sequence goes on from CAXBMO010000004.1 coordinate 267,001, forward strand.
GTGGAATCCATCACCGGGCATTCCTCCAAATCCACCACAAGGTGCATTTGGCCCATGCTTACCATGTGATCCGCAAAGGCTCTTAGATTGGGACTATTTTGGAATGACCCTTTTCCTTGGACTCGTATCCAAGCAACATCTCCAAATAAGCCGGCAAGGATGGCTGGAGTGTTTTTCTGATCTTTCACCGTAGTGGACATTACGGGTGTTGGGGCGGGGGTGAGATGGACTAAAGGTAACTCGACGCCTTGGAAGATCGCACATGACGCCGGTGAGTTCAACTTTCCCTCACCTGCCTCATCAGCATTCAGATCATTCCCAGAGAAAAGATTCCACGAAGGAAACAACTTCTCCGTCGCGAACGAGGGACGCTTTCCATGCAACGACGTTTCCGTCGGTTTTAAACTCTTCTCCAACAATGTTGATGTCGGTCGTATTTTGGCGCTCCACTTTATCAACGGTCACCTCTTTCACCTTCACCTCGTCGCCAGTATTGGCCTGCAGGTATTCCAGTCTCACCACCATGCCCGGGCGTCGATCCCCTTTTGAGCGCCAGAAGATCGTGTAGTACTTTCCTTCGCGCGCTCGATACTCTTCCGACGTAATTGCGCCATAGAGGAGATAGCTCCTTTCGAAACCGATCATCGCGTCTTCTGTCCGCAACGATTGGCTCAAATTGAGTTGCTCATATTTGACCTTCCGGATTTCGGGCTGGCCATCCCCGGCCAAACTGATTTGGGGGGCGATAAGCGCCAGACCAAATGTGGCGAGAGTGAGAGATTTTATGAAAGTGCGCATGACAATGAGGGTGTCATTGGTGTGACCTCTTATTGCGGACCTTTTCATGATATGTCCAGTAAATAACGATGTAATTTGGCGGGTTCGACAGGATCGCCCCGGTCGCGACCGGCACACGTCCCACTCGCAGTTTCCAGCATTTTGCCAACAAAACAGCTCTTGAGCAATTCAAATTCCACAACTAACAAAATTCCCATGAATCCCGTCCCCCTGATCGCAATCTCTGCTCTGCTCCTGTCTCTCTCTCATGCTGCTGAATGGCCCGAGTGGCGGGGCCCCGGTCAGCAAGGTCACGCTCCTGGCGCCTCCGACTTGGCAACCACCTGGTCTGAATCAACCAATGTGTCCTGGAAAACGCCAATCCCGGGACGGGGACACTCGACGCCGTTGATCGACGGAAATGAGATTTGGCTGACAACGGCATTCGAGACCAAGGCGAGCCCGGAAGAAACCCAAAAGCGGCTCGAAGCAAACTCGGGCAGCCAACCGCTCGTCGTCCTGGCAAAGGTTCAATTCCATGCGATTTGCGTGGATCGGGAATCGGGCAGAATCCTCAAGAACATTGCGCTTTTCAGCCGGGAAAATCCTCAGTGGGTCCACAAATTGAACAGCTACGCCTCGCCAACTCCGATCTTGAGGGATGGGAAGCTCTTTGCTCACTTTGGCGCGTTTGGAACCGCTTGCCTCGACACCCGGTCTGGAAAGGTTGCGTGGACGAATCTGGATTTGCACGTGATGCACGAAAACGGCCCGGGAGGATCGCCTGTGCTAACCGGGAACCGGCTCATCTTCAATCTCGATGGAAGCGATGACCAGTTTATCGCCGCGCTCGATACGGAAACGGGCAAACTGGCCTGGAAAACCCCACGCAGCGGCGAACTCAACGAGAATCCCCAGCTCCAGAAAGCCTGTGGAACTCCCATCCTCCTAACCACTCCCAAAGGAACCGAAGTGTTGTCTCCCGCGGCGGATTGGCTTTACTCCTACGATCCTTCAACCGGGAAAGAACTTTGGAAGATCGGCTACAACCACCTGGGATTCTCCAATGTCTCCCGCCCCGTCGTCGGCCATGGCATGATTTACCTGCCGACGTGTTTCATGAAGAGCAAACTCCTCGCGATTCGCTACGATGGAAGCGCCAAGCCCGAGATCGCCTGGGAGGTAACCCGTGCGATGCCGAACCAACCCTCCCCTCTTTTGATCGGGCACGAGATTTACACCATCGATGATCGGGGAATCGCCAGTAGCATAGACGCCAAAACCGGCGAGGTGAATTGGCAGGAACGCCTCGAAGGCAATTTCTCAGCCTCGCCACTCTTTGCCGACGGCAAAATTTACGCGGGAACCCAGGATGGCAAAATGGTCATCTTCGAGCCGGGAAATGAACTGAAGATCATCGCCGAAAACCATTTGGACGACGGATTGATGGCTTCACCGGTGGCGGTCGAAAACGCACTTTACCTACGAACCGAAAAAGCCCTCTACCGGGTCGAAAAGCTCGATTAGAGCGGCGTAGTCAATACAACGAGGAGATTTGGCTGGTCTAGTGGCTGTAGAAGGAGGGAAGGAGATACATCATTCCCGGTTGGAGCCGTGGAAACACTTGTTCCGGCAGGCTGATCTCAACCTTTGTTGAGCTGCCCTGGGCAAGCCGCGATTGCATGAGACCCAGAGCATCGAAAATGGAGACTTCTCGATTGTACTTCATGACCTTCGCGTCGGGAGCCTTGGCCAATTCCCGCGCCCGGTCATAGGCGTCTTCGATATAGCCGATTTTGTCGATCAACTTCTTGGAAAGGGCTTCCGTTCCCGTGAAGATCCGGCCATCCGCGATGTTCGCCCGCAACTCTGATTCGGGAATTTCCGTGCGAGCTTCCTTCACCACCGTGAGAAAGCGCTCGTAAATCTGATCCACCATTCCCTGAACCATTTTCTGCTCATCCTCACGCATCGGGCGACTCCCGCTCATCGTGTCCTTGAACTTGCCGCTCGTGAACACAACGGAATCGACGCCCAGTTTGTCGAACAGCGTCTCGTAGTTCAGCGTGGAAATGATGACACCGATACTGCCCGTCATGGTGGTGTAGTTGGCCATGATTTCCGTGCCTCCGCAGGCCGCGTAATAGCCGCCACTTGCCGCAACACTGTCCATGTAGATGACCACGGGCTTTTTCGCGGCAGTCTTTTTGACGTGATTGTAGAGAACGTCCGATGCGGTGACTTCGCCGCCCGGAGAATTCACTCTCAACACGATCGCCTTCACGTCGTCATCTTCACGAGCACGCTTCAGATCTTTGCCCAGTCGTTCGACCATCGACCCTCCAGCACCGCCCCACCCGCCATCAATCGATGAGGAAATGACGCCCTCCAGGTCAATGTGGGCGATCTTGTCGCCGTAAACCGTGTCTCTGTCGTCAACGCTTGAAATCATCAAGCCTACCACGACAAAAAAACCTATCATTGCGATCGCCACCGCGCCAAAAGCGAGCAGGCAGCCAATTGTGAAACCTTTCCGTTCAGCCATAATTTGTTCAACGTAAGACGCGTTCTGGGTCGGGACAAGCGCCGAGTTTTCGACAGCCATTCCTTCTCCCGCCTACAGATACGGGTCGACTGGCTATTTGAGCGAGCCGACACGCGCTTTCTTCAAAAATCCTGACGGCGCAGACTCGCGACGGCAAAGGGCAGCGTTTCCGCCACCAACCCGGCGCTCACACCTTCCGGAGCATAACCACGCTCCCAAACCAAAATTTCTGCCGACCGTCCCAGGAGCCAGCTTCCAAGGCAGGCCGCGTCATAGAGGTCGATTCCCCGGGCGGCCAACGCCGCGCAAACCCCGGTCAGGACGTCGCCCATCCCGCCACTGGCCATTCCCGGATTGCCCGTCGTGTTCAGCGCCAACGGACGATTGGGAGCCGCAATGGCCGTCCGAGCCCCCTTGAAAAGCAGTTTGAGGCCGTACCGCTCGACAAATGCATTGGCAATTTCGCCGCGATTTCCCTCCAAATCCGGGGCAAGACGGCGCATTTCTCCCGGATGAGGCGTAAAAAGGCGATTGGGCGGGAGCTCGTCCATTCTGTCCCGGTTGCGAGCAACCGCGTTCAGCGCGTCCGCATCCACCACCATCGGGCTGGGATCATTCCAAATCAGATCGATCAATTGGGAAGGCGGGTCGGCCCCCAGTCCCGGACCAATCGCGATCGCATCCCGGTCGATTTCCGTGGCGAGATGTCGCACCATGATTTCCGGTGGCGCCTTTGCCGCAACCAGGGGAAGAACATCGGAATCGCAGAAAATCGAAACCAGTCCCCCACCCGCCCGCAACGCTCCCAAACCACAAAGCACGGCCGCACCGGCAAATCCAGGCGATCCGGCAATGATGGAAACACGCCCCGCCCGGCCCTTGTGGGTGGAAAAGGCGGCTGGCGCCATTTTGAAGGTCAAATCTGGCGCATGCAGACTGGTTCTCGAGGGATCGCCGGCATTGGCGACGATTTCCGGCAACGGGATCAGGGCAAGTCGCCCCACATGGTCAATCGCGGCATCCGCCACCAAACCCGCCTTGGTGTGGGCAATGGTCAGGGTAAAATCCGCCATCACCGCTCCATCATAAGGCTCGCCACTATCGCCATCGATGCCTGACGGAATGTCCACAGCGACCGTCACCGCTTTTCCACGACGGCGATTCTCGTTCATTTCCGTCGCCAACGGGGCCAGTGAACCTCGCAATGCTCCGCTCGCCCCGATTCCCAACAAGCCATCAACTTGGAGATGGACCTGGTTTTCCAGATTTCTCACCGGCGGCACAGGTGTCGCGTCCAGCTCGGCCATCTTCTTTTGCGTCAACGGAGCCAAATCCTCAAGAGCTCCCACCAAACGCGATTCGACGGCCCAGCCAGCCTCGCGCAGATGGCGCCCAATCACCGCCGCATCGCCACCATTGTGGCCCTTGCCGATGTAAAGGGTCGCATTTCCCGGTTTGGGGAAGAACTGATGAATGGCGCGGGCGCATCCCAAACCCGCTTTGTCCATGAGCGGCTCAGCCTCGGCTCCCGTGGCAAAGAGCGCCTCCTCTGCAGCTTTCATCTGGGCACAAGTCAGGATCATCGGTCAAGGAATCAGCTCCAACCTAAGATCCCCACGCACCGGGGTCAAGATCGCTCAAACCCGGCCACGCACAGACGCGGAATCGTAACTGGAGATTCCGGACGCGATGCTTTCCGCCAACGCCTGCCGATACCAGGGCTGCAGACAGCGTTGCCGTTCCTTGGCGTTGCTGATAAATCCTCCCTCAACCAAAATCGCAGGTGCTTTGGTGTTCCGCAGCACCGAAAACTGCTGGCGCTTCACACCGCGGTCTTCCGGCTTGAGTTTTCGGATGATGCTGGAATGCACCTTGCTCGCCAACTGGTAACCAGCGTAACCATAGTAAAAGGTCTCAATCCCTACCGCCGTCGTTCTCCAGGCAGAGTTGAAGTGAATGCTGACAAAAATATTGTCGCGGTACTTGTTGGAAATGCTGGCCCGGGTCAGGAGCGGAATGAATTCGTCGCGATCCCGAGTCATCACCGTGCGATAGCCCTTGCGCTTCAATTGGATCTGCAGGCGACGAGATACGTCAAAATTGAGGTGTTTTTCAAACACGCGCCCTTCGTGCGCCCCGACGTCATGGCCGCCATGTCCGGCATCAATCACGACGGTCTTCACTTTGCCCGCAGCCAAAACGTTCGGCGCGCAAAGCAACGAGGCAGCCCCTCCGAAGAGGCCCGCTGCAGCTTGCTTCAGAAAGGTTCGTCTTTCTGCCAACGTTAGGTTTCGGTTGTCCACAATAACTTGTTCAGGGCAACAATGTTCTGACCCTTGAGAGGCAGCAATCGACTCGGAAATGGGACTATTGTTGCCTCCAGAGGTCATGACGATGGAAATGATGCCCCTATTCGGCGTTTGTCACATCAAGAACCAAGAAATTTTTGCACCTTGTTAGTTCAGAAAGCCAGCCCCAACGTTCCCCCCGGGTTTCGGCAATCCCGGAGGTCGTTCCGATAGTTTGCGGACACTCTCACTGAGTGGATTTTGCTTCTCATCCTGTTCGGAGACACCTCCCACCACGACGATATCGCCATCCGCGGTCGACACCATCTTCGGTCGATCGCCTCCTTTTTCGCGGTAAACCTCTCGCGCGACCATCGTCCCATCAATTCCGATGACGCTGTGGGCATACGTTTGTGGAGCTCCCATGTGCAGGATATGGAGCCGGTTCTCCAAATCGATCGTCCATTGCGGATCCCGAATCATGATGACCTGCCCCAGGGAATAGGTAGTCATCACGGCTCCCGACTTCTCATCCTGAACCCGCAAATAGAGTTGTTTCTCCGCTCCGGTGTTGAAACTCAGCAAGGTAAACCGGCGATAGGTACCCGCGCCTTCATTTCCCTCCGGAACGCCCAATACCTGGTGCCAAAGCTTCTTCCCATCCGAAATCTGAATCGTCTCCTGCTTGGAATTAAAAAATTGATCCAATTGCGTGAAGTAAACACTCGCCCGGATCCGATAAATCCCTTTCTGGCTCATCGAATACATCGAATTGACGGTGATGGTGCGCTTCAGGCTCTGCCCCGGGGGAACCAGCACCGGCTGAAACTGGTTCTCATTGCGCGGACTGACGAGATGGCCCTGCGCATCGGAAACTTGAAACGTCAACCATGGAGACCTTCCGCGTCCCGCCAAAACCACGTCTCGTCCCGCACGATTGGTGATGGTCAGCACCACTTTGACCGGCTCGTAGGCGACAAAGGTGTCTTTGGTCGGCTTCATGTGCACCGAAAGCTGTGCATGCGAATCCGTCGCAACCATCGCGAAGGTAAAGAGGGCAAGAATAAAGCCGAGGGTTCTGTTCATCAGCGGGTTACAGGCATGTTAGGGGCGTTTTACGTTAATCTATTTTCCGGCGCAGAGAAAGCACCGAGTTAAGACGCCACCATCCCCGTCTCTATTCGGCTTCCGCAACGACGGGAGCACGATCCGAAGCGGTGCGAAAACCGACCCACAGATTCCACTCGCCGGCTTCCTTCGCAAATCGTCGCGTGCTCAGTTCCAGCTGGGTCTTGTCCCGAAAAGATCCGCCACGCCGAATCGGAACCTGTTTGCTGGGATCATTGGGATGGGGCTCCCAAGTTCCGGTCCACTCGCTCACGTTCCCGGCCATCCCGTAAATGCGATAGGGACTCATATCTTCGTCCATCACATCAACACCGCACCAAAAGTTGAATCCGTCCCGCTGAGGCGCCCTCTCTTTTTTCTCAACCGGCTCTCCATCAGCTGGCGCGACCGGCTCGGGCTCTTCGGCAGCTTCCTCCATCGCTGCGGCGGGCTTGGCTTCGGTGGACTCGGTCATGCCGCCTTCCATTCCCATGCCACCACTCTCCATGCTTCCGCCTTCCATGCCTCCTTGCATTCCACCTTCCATGCTATCCATCCCATCCATGCTGGCAGCTTCCATTCCTCCATCCATGGACGGCTCCATCGACTCATCGTTTTCAGGCGCATCTTCCCCTCCGGTTTCGGTTCGCTTTTTCGCTCCTGGAGCGACGTAATCGATGCCCGAATTCAGCTTGGAAAAATCCATCTCATTTCCCCAGGGGTAAATATTCCCCTTTCGTCCACGAGCTGCTTTTTCCCATTCCTGCTCGGTCGGCAGCCTCCTCCCTTTCCACGTTGCATAGGCGTAGGCATCCCACCAATCAACCATCACCATCGGGCTGTTGAGATCGACATCGATGAAATAAGTGACTTCTCCATCCACGATGGGCCACTTCCGGCCTTCCTGCGCGTATTTGTAGAACGTGTTCCACCCCGCAGGCATGTGAGACATTTTGTAGGAAGGCTGATTCGCATGATCATACTTCTTGCGCAGCTCTTCATCCAGCAGGCTCACGTGCTCGAGAAACTCCGCATACTGCGCAATGGTGACTTCGTAGGCATCAATCCAAAATTCTCCGGTTTTCGAGGTAATCCCGTCCTGATAAATAAACGGCCCGGCCGGAATTCGGACCATTTGCTCTTGAACTCGAACCTTGGACTTGGTTGCGGCTTTGAAGAGTTGGGCTCCCAGCGCAATCACTCCAACCAAAACGACCAAGGCACCAAGCACGCCTCCCATGTAAATCGCTGCGCGTTTTGGCGTAATCCCGCCACTCATCTCCTTCCACTGATTCTCAATGTATTTGATTTCGGAGAGCAAATCCGACCACGAATCAATTCCTTCACTATCCTCAGCCGTTCCCGCCATCTCGTAAAAAAGGGTTGGAATCGTCTCGTTCACCTTCGTGTCTTCATCCATGACCGGATGACAACTCTTGGCCAGATTCTTGATCTGATCAGACTGTCGCAGGCGATTTTCCGGCTTGTCCATCTGCACGGTATTGCCGAGGCGAACCGATCCGTCCTCGCAAACAAAAATGTGCTCCGGCCAGATGGGGAGATAAGCCAATTCCGCATCGTAGAGATAGCTGTAAGCCTGCGCGGCTGACTTCACGACCCCCAAAAGCTCTTCCTCTTCCAAGGTCTTTCCCGAAGCCGCCATATCGGCCAAACTTGTCCCATCAATCAATTCCTGGGTATAAAACAGGGCGCTGTCGGTCTCCATCGATTCAAAGACCGATGCAATCTTCGGATGGCTCACGGTTGCCTGTGCTTTGGCTTCCGCGCGAAACTGTTCCTTGGCGGACTCCGAAGCCATGAAGTCGGGACGAAGCATCCGCAACCCAACGCGCCGGTCGACGGAACGCTGCAAAGCGACAAAGGAATCGGAAGTGGTCCCCCGGTTGCGGAAGTCGAGCAGCTCGTAGTCGCCCAACACGGTGCCGACCGCCATTGGTGGAGGCAGTTCTCCGCTGGAGGCCGGAGGCTGGGGAGTTGCCGACGGTTCCGGCTGATATTGCGGAGTCGCCGGTGGTTCCGGCGGAGCTGGTGGTGCCGGCGGCTGCTCGGGCGGAGCCGGGCTTGTCGCTTCTACAGGAGGCTCCGGAGGGGCAGGAATCTGGGTCGGCTCCTGTGCTGCGGAAACAGCGGCCGCACTCGGCGAAACCTGGACCGGAGCGGTGAGGTCGAGATTGGGTGCGACCGCCTCAGAAACTGCTGAGTTTTTCTTCTTTCCAGGAAACACCCGATCCAGCCAGTCAAAGAGCGATTGATTGTCGAGCGGCTTGTAAAAAACCGCCTCCTCCTTTGCCAACTTGTCGTAATGGCTGCTCAAATCCAGGCGGGTCAGAAAAATCACCAACACATTCGGAAAGCGCTCCTTAATCTTCGTCCTCGCGTCCAGGACGGGATCCACCCCCTCAGCGGGAATATCGGCGATCAACACATCGACGGCATCAAGCGCGTTGGCTGTTTCCAAAGCCGAATGCGGAGATACACTCGTGAACAAGGTGCAATCGAACGTTTCGACCAGCGCGTCGGCCAGGTTCGTGCGATCATCTCCGTTTTCGTCTAGCAGCAGCGCAATCATAGGTGAATTGTCAGAATCAAGAGTGAAGAAAAGGCGGTCGGACGTAGCAAGGGAAGCCTTTTCTTCAAAGCAGCAACACTAGCGCATTCCATCTTCCCTATCAACGCATCGTTCCCAGGCGAATTCTTTGTGCAGGGATGCGAAACTATTGGGGAAAAAGACTGCTTCCCTGATAGGGAATTTGATCGGGTGGTTGTTCTCCACTTCGCAAGAGTTTGCGGGGGCTCGCAACCACGTCCTGAAGCACGTCCCGGTAGTAGAGTTCCACCACGTAGCCGAAATACTGTCGTTTCCCCAATGCCGCTTCCTGATCCTTGGTCAACGTCTTGAGGAAATATTCGACTTCGATCACCTCCTCATCCCCGTCCTTCCAATCATAAGGAGAAGTGATGAGCCGCTGCGTCATTTTCGCGACCGTTTCTTCGTAGCGGCTCCCACTTGGAAACTCCGCAAGATCGTAGAAGAACACGTAGAGATACATTTGCTCTCCATCGAGCTTGGACTGCGTCAGCGCTTCCGTATGAATTCGCAGAATCACTTTCTGCCCGTCTCCGGACTCGAGGCCACGCGCCACATGTCGGCTGATCTTGAGCTGCGTATCCACGTTCGACGCATCTTCGAGCGAATGCCCTTTCAGCGCCATGTCGGCAAGATCCCAATACGCGCCCGCCGCCGTTGATCCCATGTGATGGACCCGCTCCCAGTAGCTCGTTGCTTTGTCGACTTGGCCAAACTGACTATACGTCGTGGCGAGTTCCGCAAGAATCTTGGGATGCCGCGGCACGCGGGCGTCCGCTTTCTTCAATTCGGCCAATGCGCCGTTGATATCTCCTTCTTCGCGGAGTTGAAGCCCGCGATCCACCAACCCTTTCGCCTCAGGATCCGGGACGCGATGGGCCGGATGAATTTCCTGTTTCCGATTCGGTCTCGGGCCTGGAACCGAAACGGGTTCCGGAACAATCTCCGGTGGCTCGCCGGTTGGCGGAAGCGTTTCCTGCGGTATCGCCGGAACCTCACTCGAAACCGCCGGCTCGGGAACGGGAATCGGGGGGAGAGTTGGAGCGGGAATGGCCGCCACCAAGGTCGTCGAACTGGGGGCGAGGCGCGGCCGGCCATCGAACCGGATCAGCATCGCCCACAACACCACGATCATCTGAATCAGGGCAATGACGCCCAACACGCGAAGTGCAATGCCAAATGTCCGCCCGGTTCGTTCAGGTGCTGTAAGGAGTTTGGCTGGCATCGGCGCGGATTTTACGGGAATGGCAGGCAGGTGTCAACTCGAGCGCAAAAGCCCTGAGATCGTCGTTTCCCACCCTTCTGACGCCGTTTCCTCAAACAAAAATCGCCTCCCGTGACGTTTTGGTGTTTATTATTAGCCCGCTCTCGCTGGAATACCCTCCTCTTCCGAACCTCCTTTCTGATGAAAACCATATTCTCCGCATTTTTGCTGATCGGCCTCTCTCTCCTCAACCTCCACGCTCAGAGCTCAAATTCGACATCAAGCAGCTCGAAAATTGAGTTCCCTCCTTCAGAAAAATTCACCGAAGGATACGAGAAAGTCGTTTCAACGCTCGATGGCCAAAAGAGCTTTTACACCATCTGGCGCCGGAAAAAGGATCAACAGCTTCTCGCCGAGCTTCCCAAGAATTTCGCGAATCAACGTCACTACATCGCGCTCACCGTCGCGAGCGGCGATTCCTACGCCGGCCTTCAGGCGGGCGACGCCTACGTTTACTGGCGCCAGTATGGCAAACGCATCGCGCTGATTGAGCCCAACCTGGAAGTTCGCTCAACCGGCGACAACGAGTCCAAGGCCAGCGTGAAACGCCTGTTCACCGACAAAGTGCTGCTCGATATCCCGATTCTGGCGATGGTGAAAAATGGCGGGCCGTTGATCGATCTCGACGCCCTCCTCATCGAAAACGCAGGCAAATTCTTCGGACGAAAAGCCAACGGCCTCAAAAAGGACCTCATCGCGATCAAAACGGCGAAAGCCTTTCCGGAGAACGTCGAGATCGGCCTCGAAGTTCCAGCTGCGGATGGCCAACTGCGCACGTTTCACTACTCCATCAGCCTGATTCCCGAGAACAAGGACTACAAGCCGCGCCGCGCGGATGAACGGGTCGGGTTCTTCACCACGACCTATGTCGACTACGGCAAATTCAAGGAAGACGAGACCGTCGTTCGCTACATCAACCGCTGGCACCTCGAAAAAGCGGATTCCAGTCTCAAGCTGAGCCCGCCCAAAGAGCCCATCGTCTTTTACATCGAGCACACCACTCCGATTCGCTATCGCCGCTGGGTTCGCGAAGGCATTCTCATGTGGAACAAGGCGTTTGAAAACGTCGGCCTGATCGATGCGATCGAAGTTCGCCAGCAGGACGCCACCACCAAGGCGCACATGGAAAAGGATCCGGAAGACGTGCGCTACAACTTCGTGCGCTGGCTCAACAACGGAATCGGCACCGCGATCGGACCAAGCCGCGTCAATCCCAACTCCGGACAGATTCTCGACGCCGACATCATTTTGACCGACGGCTGGATTCGTCACTTCTGGACGCAGTATCACGAAATCCTCCCCGGCGTGGCCATGGAAGGTTACTCGCCCAAAACGCTGGCGTGGCTTCACCAAAACCCGAAGTGGGATCCGCGCGTTCGCCTCGCCGCGCCCGAACTGCGACCCGGCCTGATTGAGGCCCGCGCCACCCAACCCATGCCGGAACTCGGCGGCCACGCAATCGCCCAAGTCGATGGCGAAATCCTCGGCGATCAGGAGTTCGACGGCCTCATCGGCAAGCCCGTGCAGAAGAACGGCCTCTGTATGGCTGCCAACTGCAAGTCTCATGGAATTGGTCTCATGCAGATGCTGATGGCTGCGAAAGTCGCGGAGGCGGCTGCGGAAGAGTCCCACGACGACGACAACAAGAAAGATCCCAAAAAAGAGGACGAAGAAGAGAAGAAGAAGGACGAGGAAAAACCCAAGGAACCCGAGGTGAATGAAGACGGCGAACAGCTGATCGACGGCATTCCGGAATCCTTCGTTGGTCCCCTGCTCGCCGATCTCGTCGCTCACGAAGTCGGCCACACCATTGGTCTTCGCCACAACTTCAAGGCGTCATCGATTTACACGATCGAAGAGATCAACAGTCGAAAAGTAGCCGGCAAATCCGCCATGACCGGCTCCGTCATGGATTACATTCCGGTGAATATCAACGCGCAGACCGGCGAGATCCAGGGCGACTTCGCCATGATCGATGTTGGTCCCTATGACATGTGGGCGATCGAATATGGCTACACGTTCAACGACTTGAAGCCGATTCTGGCACGGGTTGGTGAACCTCAACTCGCCTACGCGACTGACGAAGACACCTTCGGCCCCGACCCTCTCGCCCGGCGCTACGATTTCGGGAAAGACCCGCTCACGTTCGCCGAAAACCAGATGCGGTTGGTAAAGAAGAATCGCGCAGTAATTCTCAATGGCTTCGTCAAGGACGGCCAAAGCTGGAGCAAAGCCCGGCGCGGCTATGAACTGACTTTGGCGGTGCAAACCCGCGCCCTTGCCATGATGGCCAACTGGATTGGCGGCACCCACGTGTATCGCGACAAGAAAGGCGATCCCTCCAACCGCGCCCCGCTCGAAGTCGTTGCCGCGAAGAAGCAGCGCGACGCCCTCAAGTTCGTCATGAAAAACGGGTTCGAAGAGTCCGCCTACGGCCTCACTCCAGAATTGCTTCGCTACATGACCATCGACAAATGGTGGAACGAGCCTCGCGGCCGCTCCAGTGCGATGCAAAATCCCGCCTGGCCCGTACACGACAAGGTCCTCGGCATTCAATCCTCGTTGTTAACCAGCCTGATGCGCCCGGAAACGCTCGAGCGCATCTACGACAACGAGTTTCGCGTTCCCGCCGATGAAGACGCCTTCACCATTCCGGAACTTCTCGACCAATTGCGCGACGGGATCTGGGGCGATCTCCAAGCGCTGCTCAAAGACGACGCCAACAAGTTCTCTGCTCGCAAGCCGGCGCTTTCCAGCCTGAGCCGGAACCTGCAGAAGGAATACATCGATCGCCTCATCGATCTCTCCAGCCCGGAAAGCGGCCTCAGCATTGGCGAGCGCCCCATCCAGGATCTCGCGGCAATGCAGCTTGGAGAAATCCGCGACCAAATTGACGCCGTCAAAGCGGATCCCCGTTTCGACCCTTACTCCAAAGCTCACCTTCAGGAATCCAGCAAGCGCATCACCAAAGCGCTCGAAGCGAATTTTGTTGTGGAAGTACGGTGAGATTTCCTCAGGTTCAGATTCGAATGGAATACCGGAATCAATAGCCAATCCCTGACTTACGATCTGGCGAAAAGCTCTTTTCGGATTTCCGCCATATTGCAGTGAGGCGAACCCATGCGTTGCTTGTATGGTATTTGGAAAATAGGTATCAATCGTTAGCCTTTGGGTTCAATCTGAGAGCCACGAATTCGACGGATCATTGACATTCGTTGAGAAATTGGAATTCTGAAGTATTTCGTGAATCGAAATGCCACTTTCCTCCCACAACTCTGGCCTAACTTTGGATGAGATTCGCCACGGCCCTGAATCCCAATTCTTCGATCGAAAAAGCTGCCGCATCAAACCATCAAAACTAGCGAATCACGTCATTGGAATGTTGAACGCAAGTGGGGGTGTCATCGCGCTGGGCATCGGGGACGATGGCGAGATTGAAGACCTTCGCGAAATGGAGGAAAACGATCTCGATCAGTTTCGAAAAATTGTAATCGAATTCGTGTCGCCATCAGCCTTGGTCGAAATCGAGGAGGTGGAACTTGAATCCGGTGAGCTGATTTTCCTCTACCACATCGAGCCAGACTATGAGCGGCTGTTTATGAGGAAGGACAATGAGGCGGTATATCTGCGAGTAGCCGATAGCTCTAACGGACCTCTCAATCGCGAACAGGTCCGAAAATTGGAGTACAACAAGCCGATTCGATCCTTCGAAGATGAGCAGCGGCCCGATTTTGATCCGACCGATTTGAGGAATTCGGTTTGCGACTACTATGTCACCAAAATGAACTACGCCGGTTCCTTTGAAGATCTAGCCGTAAAGCGAAACTTGGCCGTGCAAAATGGGAAGCAAATCGTTTACAAGAATGCAGCGATTCTCTTATTTGCCGAGGAACCCAGCAAATACATTCCAAACGCTTTAGTTCGGTATGTTCGCTATCGTGGAACCGAAAGCCGTACCGGAATTGAGTTCAATGTGGTTAAGGATGAGCGCTTTGACGAGTGCCTGCCGCGCCAGATCGAAGTTTTGCAGCGTTACATTGACGCCACTTTTCGAGACTACTATTTCCTTGATCTCAAGGAGGGAAAATTCACAAAGGTTCCCGAGTATCCACGTGAAGCCTGGCTAGAGGGAATCGTAAACGCGTTGTGTCACCGCTCCTACAACCTGCAAGGGAACTCGATTTATTTCAGGCACTTTGAAGACCGAATCGAAATTTCCAACAGTGGTCCACTACCAGCACAGGTAACGATTGAGAACATTCAGAGGCAACGCTATTCTAGGAACCCCCGTATAGCGAGAATGTTGTCCGAGTTCGACTATGTCCGGGAACTCAATGAAGGAGTGCCAAGGATTTTTCGTGCCATGGCCGAGGGAGAGTTGGCAAGTCCTGAGTACCGCGTCGAAAATGACATCGTGACGCTAACGCTTCGAAATCGCGTCACCGATCGGAAGGAGACAATTCACGAAGATGTATTGAAAGCTGTCGAAGAGGGATGGAAGGACTTTGCAACCTCTCAGCGTGCTATTGTCCATTTCTTGTTCCAAAACCATGAAGCCACAATTGACACCTTAGCAGAAAATCTTGAATTGAGCACGCAGACCGTTCGTAACCAACTCAAGAAGATGGAATCGCTGGAAATCGTGGAGAGGTTAAGCGCGAAAAAGCGGGACAAATTTGCGGTTTATCGATTTAAGCACAAATGACCGCAAACAAAAAAACCTCTTAACTTACTTATAATGAACAACTTAAGTGAGCAATTGGCTGAGTGAGGTGGTATTAACCAAATTTTCTAAAAATTAGCAAACTAGCCCTTGTTTAAGGAACAACCCTCACCTCAAGCACGGCCAAAATCAGTGCAGTTCGGCCATAAAACCAGACAATCGATGCCTTTCACAACGTTCTCTTCCTCATATTTGAATTCCACGCTTAGTAGCTAAAACTCCTCAATTCATCACCGCCTCAATCTGCTCCCGCGTGAGCCGCCATTTGGCGTTGCATCGGGGACAGGTGACGGTGATGGCTTCGTCGCCTTGGAACAATTCGTCCAGTCCCTGGCTGGCGAGCGGGGCGATGGCGGGGTAGATGCGTTCGAGGTTGCAGCCGCATTCGAACCGGAACTTCCGCGTTTCAAGGAGGCTGAGCGTTTCGTCGTTTTCCAGATTGCGGGCACCTTCGGGAGTGAGCGCTTCGAGCCATTCCTCGTCGCAGTCCGGTTGCGCACTGATCATGAAAAACTCTTCGTCGCCGAGCTCAAAAATGCGGGCACGGCGTTGTTCGCTCTGCAGGTAAAACGTCTCCACCGCGTCAAAAACGCGGCTTCCCTTCATCTCGGTCGTGCTTTGGCGCGGGTCTTCATTCTGCACCTTCACCTGGGCGTAAAACAGTCCGTTTTTCGTTTCCCGAACGCCGTCCGTGAAGACACGACCGGTGACGCTCTCGCCCAAGCTGCTGGCGGTGACGAAGAGATTGGCCAGCGGATTGGGAATGTTAAGCGTCCACGCGTGGGTTTCCTTCCACGGACGAGTCGTTGCGTGGAGCACCACCGCAGCGAGGCCGTCCTTCAGCATCAGGTCCAGTTCAGGCGGATATTGCACCGCCTGATCCATGAGATGCAGATAGTAGTCCACATAGAGCCGCTCGAAGCTGGCGTGAACCGCCAAGGCATTGCGCTCCCGGACAAAGTAGCTGCGAACCTCAATCAGCGTGGTCGCATCCCGCGCGTCAGGAACGCTTGGCATTTCGGAACTGGAATCAGCTTCTGACATCAGGCAGTCGCCGGTCCAGCCACTTTCGCGGCTTCCGCATCCATGACTTCGCGGCGCAAATTGAGTTTGCGGGTCCGCGCCCACCAAAGGACGATGGGCGATGCAACGAAGAGGGAGGAGTAGGTTCCGATCAGGACACCGATGATCAGCGTGAGCGCGAAATCATTCAGCGAAGGCCCGCCAAAGACGAAGAGCGTGCCCACGACGATCAAGGTCGTGATACTGGTCAAAATCGTCCGGCTCAACGTGGCATTGAGGCAGAAGTTCATCACGTCCTTGATGTCGCCACGTTTGGTTCGCAAACCTTCCCGCAATCGGTCGAACACCACAATGGTGTCGTTGATCGAGTAACCCGCGATTGTGAGCAAAGCGCCCACCGTGATCAGGTTGATTTCATGACCAAAGAAGATCACGAGACCAAGGGTGATGGTTAAATCGTGAATCACGGCGACGATGGCACCGAGCGCGAAGGCCATCGATTCGAATCGGAAGCTGACATACAGCATGATCCCAACCAAGCCGAGAGCCAATGCGAGGATGGACGACTTGAGCATCTCGTTTCCGACATTGGAGCCAACGGATTCGAGCGAGGTGTCCTCAAGAGGCATTTGCAACGCTTCCCGCAGATGATCGCGGGCAAGATCGCCTTGTTTTTCCGGAACGCGGATGGTGTAGAACACCGTCTCGGTTCCTTGAGGCTTCTGCTCCTGAACCTGCGGTTCACCTCCCAGATCGACCGAACGCAGCGCATCCTGGATTTTGGGGACGGAAAGATCTTCCGAAGATTGAATGGTGAGCAAGTCACCGCCGCGCAACCCCACTCCCAGAGCGGAATCCTGTTTCACCCAGAGGAGCGAAATCGCTCCGATGACCAAGATAATGGAGATCATCGCGGCCTTGCGTCGCTTGCCGAGGAAGTCAATGCTGCGCTCCTTCACCAACTGCCAGAGGCTGATGTTTTTGAGGATGCCTGCGTCCATGAGCCAACCGAAGCAAACCCGGGTCACCAGCAATGAGGTAAAGAGCGAACCAAACACCCCGATCATGAGGGTAATCGCGAAACCCTTGATGGTTCCGGTCGCGAACCAGAGCAAAATCGCCGCAGCAATCAGCGTGGTGATGTTGGCATCGAAAATCGCGGAAAACGCCTTCCCATAAGCCGCGTCAAGCGCCGCCTTGAACGACTTCCCGGCCTTTTGCTCCTCTCGCAGTCGTTCGTAAATGAGGACGTTCGCATCGATCGCGATACCAATGGTCAGAATAATTCCGGCAATACCCGGCATCGTCATGACGAACTGGAACATCGACATGATGCCAAAAATGATGACGACGTTGAGCGCCAGACCAATGGTCGCGACCAAGCCGGCAAAGTTGTAGTAAACCAGCACGAAAAGCAGCGTGATGGCCAAACCAGCAATCCCCGCATACATTCCCTGACGAATCGTGTCCTCACCCATCGCCGGGCTCACGCTCGACTCCGACTCGATCTTGATCGGGTTCTGGAGCGGGTTCTTCAGCTTGGTGGCCAAGGTGAGCGCTTCGTGTTGATCGAAACTTCCCGTGATCATGAAGTTTGCGCCAAACACCCCGTTGATGGATGGAGCCATGATGACCTCGCGATCGACGAGAATCGCCATCCGTTTGCCCACATTTTCCTTGGTGAGGTTCCGCATTTTGCCGTCGGCCTCCCCTTTCAACTCGACGTTGATCTGGAATCCGCCCGGCGCATAACTCACGCCGGCGTTATTGATCAACTCGCCACCGATTGGCGCCCGCAATTGGACGATCTCGGCTTGTTCAGAAATCTTCTCGCGTGCTTCAGCAATGGCGCGGTCAAGCTTGGCAAGCAGGCGGGTCCGCAATCCGTTTTCGTCGCCTTCAGCTTCGATCAACGCCACCAGCGCCTTCTTCTCTTCCAGCTTTCGCTCGAGAGACGCCGTTCCGTAGGGCTCGACCAGCTCATATCCGGGAAAGACCTTTCCTTCACGCGCTTGACTCACCAGAAACGCTGAGGAGGACTGGCCATTGGGATGAACCAGGGCCAATTCCAGTTTCGCGGTTTCCTCCAGCTTGCTCCGGATGAGATCGCGTTCTTCCTCGCTGATCCCCGGCATCTGCAACAAAATACGATTCGTGCCTTGGGGAGACATCGTCAAATCGGTGACCCCGCCTTCGTCGAGACGGCGCTGCAGCGTCGCCATGACGTCCTGAACCGCCTGTTCATCGATCTCCTTCTCGCCATCACTCTGGATCTCGAGGATGAACTGGGTTCCCCCCTGAAGATCAATCCCTTTCGGCATGGGGAAATTGAGAAAGAAAAAGAGCGTAAACGCTGCAACACCCAGGGTGAGAGCGGTGCCGACAATCCGGCGTTTCACGACTTTCTCGATCGCGAAGTAGGCCACAAACAAGCCAAACAATCCCAGTCCGATCCAGAAAATCATCATCGGGTTGATCGCGTGCGCAACCTCTTCAATCGGCGCCGCGACTTCCGGAATGGAACCTTCCGGAGCAGCGCTAACCACCGTTTCGCGCGCTTCACCGGCGACTTCCGCCGCAGCGTCTTGCGTTTGCGCAACGGCTTCCTTGGCTGCCTCAGCGGTCTCGGTCGCCGCTGCCGCGCCAGCTTCCGCCGCGTCCTTGGCAACGTCTTTCACCGCTTCGGCTGCTTCCGCAACAGCCCCGCCCGCATCGGCAGCGGCTTGACCAGCTTGAGCGACGGCATCACCTGCCGCCTCGGTAATTTGCTGAGTGAAGGCGAATGCCTGAGTCAGAATTTCAAAGTCCATGATCTAGGGATTTAACGGGATTCGAAAAACGGCGATTAGCTCGCTCGCAGCTTGACCTCTTCGTCCTGAGGCTCGTCGTCCCCGCCATCTCCTCCGTCATCGTCTGAGCTGGCGTCACCTTTGCCGATCACCGTGGCGATGCTCGACTTGTCGAACTTCATCTTCACGCCCTCGGCAACTTTTACGGTGACGGTTCCCTTGGCGTCGTTCTTATTGGCGACGATTCCATGAATTCCACCCGCGCTGATGACGCTGTCACCAACTTTCATTGAGCTGAGCTGGGCCTCCAACTTTTTGCGGCGTTGATTGTTGGGGCGCAGGATGAGGAAGTACATTAAACCGAACATCAACAGCATGGGGACAAGCAAGCTGCCGATTCCTCCAGACGGTGGCGGAGTAGCTGGTGCTTCTTGGGCGACGAACAAAAGATCTGAAAGATCGAAAAGAGACATTTTATAGGGACTATGAAGGTTGTGATTTCTCTTGCCCAGCACGATAACGAGCCACGAATTCCTTCCGGAACCGAGCAAAAGAGCCGTCCTCGATAACACACCTGATCCGACTCATCAAGCTGAGATAAAAATGGAGGTTGTGGAGCGTTAAGAGCCTCATTCCCAGGATTTCGCCCTGAGTGACCAAATGCCGGATGTATCCGCGACTGAATCCGGCACAAAGTGGGTGCGTATTGGGCGAGATCGGCTGGTCATCCAGCTCGAAACGCTTGTTGTTGAAATTGAGCGTTCCGTCCTCGGTGTACGCCGTTCCATGCCGGGCCACCCGGGTCGGCAACACGCAGTCAAACATATCGACGCCGCGCGCCACCATCTCGACCAATTGATCCGGCTGACCGAGCCCCATCGCGTAACGCGGCCGGTCGGCCGGGAGAAACGGAACCGAATGCTCGACCGCACGCATCATCTCGTTCTCGGGTTCGCCGACGCTAACTCCGCCGATCGCGTAGCCATGAAAATCGAGCTCCACCAGCTTCTTCGCGCTTTCTTCCCGCAGATCCGCAAACGTCGATCCCTGCACAATCGCAAAAAGCTGTTGGCGAGCCGGGTCCGCGTGCTCATCGAACCAGCGCCGGCAGCGCGTTTCCCAGTTCAGCGTCAGGTCCAAGCTCTTCGCCGCGTAATCGCGCTCGCAGGGATAAGGCGGACATTCGTCAAACGCCATCACGATGTCGCTCCCCAAGTCTGACTGAATCTCCATCGATTTTTCCGGGCTCAAAAACATCGGCGAACCATCGAGGTGACTCTGAAATCGAACCCCGTCCTGCTCGATCTTTCGCAATTTCGCCAAACTCCAAACCTGAAACCCACCGCTATCGGTCAAAATCGGCCGATCCCAGTTCATGAATCCGTGCAACCCGCCGAACTTCTTCACGACCTCCGGACCGGGTCGCAGCCAGAGGTGATAGGTGTTGCCGAGAATGATCTGCGCCTCCAGCTCAACCAACTCCGCCGGGCTCACGGCCTTGACCGACGCCCGCGTGCCCACCGGCATGAAGATCGGGGTCTGGATTTCGCCGTGTGCCGTCGTCAAGCGACCGCGGCGAGCCTGGGTTTCGGAATCGGTTTGAAGTAGTTCGAACATGGCAACAAAGAGAGCCGCAACCTCTCCCGGCTTCCTGCGACGAAGTCAACGCAAGAACTACTTCAGCGTCGCCAGGTACGCCACAACGTCCCGAAGTTCCCGCTTGCTCAGCAACGCCATCATCGGTGGCATCAGGCTGATGGGTGGCGTTTGGGTCGCGATATCGGCCTTGTTGACGTTGTCGGTCTTCTTTCCGTCCGCGCTGCGGATTTCGAGCTGCTTTTCGGTTTCCTTGCGAAGTTGACCGGAAACGGTTTTGCCATCGTTCAGCGTGACGGAAATCATGCCGTATCCTTCAGCGATCACCGCCGACGGCAGAACGAGCGCCTCGAGCAGATAACGCGGCTCCTGTTCTCCAATCGCCTTCAAATTTGGCCCGATCACGCTTCCGGCACCATCTTTGACCTTGTGGCAGCGGATGCACTGCGCGGCGATGTGGTTCATGAAGAGATCCCTGCCGGCGCTGACATCGCCACCATCGAGACATTCGATCCAGGGCGAAAGCGGGTCGTCGGCATCGCGGGGATAACCGGCCTCGATCCCGCGTGCGGCGGCGGCCTCCAACAACTCGATGTGCATCGCGATCTCAACGCCATCCTGATGAAACCGGCCGATCCACTCGTTGAGCACGGCATCGGCGGCTTCGGTTTCGAGGCTGGTCAGCGTCTGAATCGCCGCCTGACGCTCGGTGACGGACGGAGCGTCATCGAGACGAAGCCGAAGATACTCAGCCGCACGGTCGGCATCAGATTTCGCGAGAAACTGACTTCCACGAATCCGCAATTTTTCGGCGTCCGACTTCAGGGCGAAATCGATCGCCACGGCCGACTCCAGATTCTCCAGAGCCACAACGCGGAGTGAGTCGGGAGCTTTCGAGTTTTCCAGAACGGCGAACAGCGCTTCCGGCTCGAGCTGGATTCCGAGACTCCTTGTCAATTCGAGCGTCTTCTCGACCAACGCCGGGTTGTCTTCGGAGAGTAAGCTTTTGAGCCCCACCTCTTGAATCGCGGCGGCGATCGGCCCTTTCTCGCGCTTGCCCAACACCCGGCGACGGCCTTCGACGCGATCCAGGACCGGCGGGTTCGTCCAAATCGCGAGGGTTTCGAGGGCGTGCACCCGCATCGCCGGCAGGACTTCGTCCGGATTCGTATTGAGAGCATACTTCAGCACGCGGGCGGCGTGCTCCGGAGAACCCAGGCGGAGGTTCGCGTTGATGGCGCGGCGGATCAAGGCCTCGCCACGCATTGGAGGCTCGTCCAAAACCTTGGCAAGAGCAGGGAGTGCCTCGGGAATCCCGGCGTCGTCATGGATCGCGCGGGCGGCTTCATCGATGGTATTGCTGTGGAGTGCGTAAAGAAAGTCCGCAACCAGCGGTGATTTCTGGCGTCGCAACGCGAGAGCAGCCGTGGTGTGAACCAAATCAAAATCGTGATGATAGAGTTCCGCGAGTTGTTCCGGCTCAGCACAAGCGGCCAACCCCATGGAGACCGCATGAACGAGATAGGATTCATCCGCAGCGACCGCGCTAACGCGATTGATGACCTCGACAAGTGGCTCAACCGCATCTGGTGTTGATTGACTGGCCAGGGCAATCGCCGCATGCATCTGGAGGCGCCGAGAATCCGAAGCCAACAAGGGAAGCAACGCCTTTCCCGAGGTCGATCCCGTCGGCAAATCTCCAATCGTCTTTGCCGCTTGAACCTGGATCTCCAATTCGGAATCGGCGAGGAGACTGGTAAGTTTCGCCACGGAATTCGAATCCCCGGCCCTGGCCAACTGCCCAAGACCCCAGACCGCGTGAACGCGAGCCAAGGTTTGATCCATCCCGGACAACGCAGCATCGAAGAGCTCGCGCTGGTTCCGTTTTACGATTTCAAACTGCGCTTTGAGCCGAACCCGTTGATCCGGATGATGAAGCAATCTGCCCAACTCCGGTTCCGGAATGGAGGCGGCTTCCTTCTTCAACAGGGACTGGGTTTCGGTCCTGGCCGGGTCCGGATTCGCAACATCGATCTTCCAGACAGCGCCCGTCTGGTTCAGAGGATAGCCGTTCGCCCAATCCGCCGCATAAATCGCGCCGTCCGGTCCAAAGTTCCAGCCGATCAAGGCCTTGCCCGCGCCCACCTGGCGGGAGTTGACCATCGCAAAGCTCGCCCCCACCGGCTCCACCTGAAACGCCCACTGCACACCTTTCGGTGCCTCGGTCATGAAGTATGTCCGCTCCCACCCCGGGCCAAGCGCCGTGCCCGGATTGTAGATGAATCCGCAAGGCCCATCCTTGTAGTTGCAGATGGGCGCAACCGTGTAGTAAGGCCGGTTGACGAATCCATTCACAACCTCGGCCGGCTTCCACAGATTCTCCGCCATCCACGGATTGTAGCCGTTCCCGCGATATTGATAGTTGCAGCGCCAACCAGCATCCGAGCCTTTCACGATATAGACGAAACGCTCCATCTCGCCGGGCTTATCCGAGTCGTTATCGACCCCGAAGATGTTGCCGTATTCGTCGAACGCGATTTCCTGAACGTTGCGCAATCCGTGGGCAAACACCTCGTAATCGCTTCCATCCGGATTGCAGCGCATCAATCCACCCTGGTTGGGATATCCCGGCAGGCCCTTGTCGCCGACCGTCCAGTAAATCTTGCCATCCGGCCCAACCGTGAGCCCATGCATGTCGTGCCCCGCATAGGCAACGTGCATGCCGAATCCCGTCGCCATGACCTCACGAGAGTCCGCCATCCCATCACCGTCGGTATCCTTTAACCGCCAGACGTCCGGAGCGATCGTCGAGAACACCGAGCCTTCGTGCCAAAGCACTCCCGCCGCGATCCCCGTCACCTCGGTTTGAAAATCGTCGGCAAACACCTGGATCTTGTCGGCTGTCCCATCGCCATCGGTATCTTCAACCAAATGAATCTTTTCGCTGAGAACGGTCAGGTCCCGCCAATCGTGGGAGCCGTCTCCATTGAGATCCTCGATCCGGTTCTTGTTCTTCTCCGAGCGTTCCGGCGCAAGTCGCTCGTGATAAAACGCCCGCTTGTCATCGATGCTGGTGAAACCGACTTCATCCTCGATCCAATCGCTGTTCTTGCGAATATCGAGATCCTGGATCTTGCGGCGCTGCGTCTGCGTAACGTAGACCCGCCCTTCGTCGTCGAGACTCACCGCCACGGGGTCGGGCACATTCACGTCACCGCTCCATTTGTGGAAGTTCAATTCGTTGGATTCAGCCGATTCCTGACCCAGGCAGGGCCCGAGGATCGCGGCACAGAGACTTACGAGAAGGGGTAATCGAAGTTGGGGCACGTTCCACGATTAGACTGTCGATTCCAACTTGTCACGAGCGAATCCGGCAGGGAACCGGCAAACTGCGGGACGTCATCTTGCCACTTGCATCTCACCCTCCCCTCTTCTTGGTGGCAGTCATGAAAACCCCAATTGCTATCTCCCTCCTCTGCATTGCCTGGCTCGGACTCGCCACCGCCGAACCCGAAACGAAGCCGATTTTCAGCGGAACAGACTTCACCGGCTGGAAGGTGCCCAAGGGAAACGCGGAGAAAAACTGGTATCAGGCCGTTGATGGCGAACTGCACATCCAGAGCGGCCCGGACAAGAAAGGCTCCATTCTCTGGACGGAGAACTCCTTCAAAGACTTTGTCGTCGAACTGGAATTCAAATTCGGCGAAGGCACGATCGATTCCGGCGTCCATCTCCGCAACATGGACCAAATCCAGATCGGCATCTCCGGCTCTCTCAAGCGTGACATGACCGCATCCCCCTACATCCCCGGCAAAGGCTACCCCGTCGAAGCCGAAGGCGTCGCGGAATTGCTCAAGCTCGATGACTGGAACGCGATGAAAATCCAAGCCATTGGCAAGCAATACACGGTTTGGCTCAACGGAAAACAGGTGATGACCTACGAGTCTGACACCGCGATTGAAGAAGGCCCAATCGGCCTCCAGCTCCACGGCGGCAAGGACATGGCGATTACCTTTCGTTCGATTCGCCTTGCGGAGTTGAAAGGTTAGTTGCTCAACGCAACATCGCCCTCCGTCTCATTCGGTCGGTGCGTCAGGCGACCCTTCGCATTCGAAATGGTTTCAAACCCCATGGCTTTGAAGACCGATTGCCCTTTCTCGGGTGCGGCGAGATAGCGCGCAAACTTCAACGCTTCGGCGGGTTGTTTGCTGGCGGTCAAGACGGTGACGCTGACGTTGTCCGTTTCCGCGTCGAACTCGGGAATCCGAATGGCCTCCAATCCTTTGAACTGGGGAATGGTGGAGTTCCAGATGACGGCGACGTCAACGGCTCCGACTTTGAGGTCTGCTGCGATCTCGGTGACTGTTGGCTTCATCACGGCGACTTTGCCGGCCAAGGCCGCCCACTCATCCCCCAATCCACGCTTGGTTGCCTTTCCGATGCTGGTCGCCTCCGGGTTTCCAACCGCGACACGGATGTCTTCACGCAACAAATCGTGAAGCGTGGCAACTCCTTTGGGGTTGCCACTGGCGACGGCCATGACCGGATATTGTCGCGCCAGGGGAATGACTTCAACGACCGCTCCCGAGTCTCTGGCTGACTGCACGGCGGAATCGTCTGCGGCGATGAAGAGATCGCCTTGATTGGAGATTTGCACTTGGCTGAGCAGGGTTCCAGTCCCGCCAAACTGCAGTTGAACTTCGACTCCGTATTCTTCCAAATATTGATGGGCAATCGCGACGGCAGGCTTCTGGATTCCCGCAGCGCAAAACACCATCAGCCTGGTCCCAGACTCGGAGGTTCCCTTGCGGTGAAAAATCTGGATCGCGAAAATCCCGACCGCCAGCACCACCATCAACGAGGCCACAATTTTCACCATGAAGACGTTTTGGGGTTTGTTCGACGGCGTCGAAACCAATCGCGCAAACCCGTCAATTCAACCACTTACGAGTCGATGAATTGCTCCATCGCAGCGTCGCGGGTCGCACCGCTGTGCAGGGCCTTTTGATAGAACTCCTTCGCGAGTTGCTTGGAAGGCTCGCTTCGGGTGGCGTAGAGCACGGAAAGGTTGAAGTAGGCTTCGGAGTGAGCCGGGTTCAACGCGACCGCTTTCTTGAACTCGGTTTCGGCGCGCGTTCCCCATCCCTTCAGGCTTGCGACCAATCCGACGTAGTTGTGGGCATCCGCGTTGTCTCCACCGTGACGGAGGCACTCATAAAAGCTCTCCAGAGATTCATCGAGCTTGCGGTTCCGGTAATTGAGAACGCCGAGGTAATAATGAGCATTGGCGCAGCTCTCATCGACGGAGAGCGCCCGCTCCAAGTGAGACTCAGCGGCTTTGAGATCGCCCTGGCGGAGATAAATGACTCCCATGTTGCAAAGGGCATAGAGATTGTTGCGGTCGAAATGCAGCACTTTGGCGTAGCCCCGGGATGCGGCATCGAAATTCCCCTGGCTGAAGTCGTAGTTGGCGGCTTTTGCCAGTTGGGTGATCTGGTTCTCGCGGTTTGCTGCAATCACCATGTCAGCATCGTAACTTTGAGGATTGGCCGGGATCGAAACCGTCATGGAACGAGGAGATGTCGACCCGAGAGCCACTGGTGCTTTGTTGGACTCAACGGCCTCAATCAACTGCAGATCCTCGGATTTCTTAAACATGGCCCGCTCGTCTTCACTGAGCTCGAGCCGTTCTCCGGCCATGCTGTCGAGACTGGCAAGGAGCGTTACGGACTGCACATCCAACTTGCGCAGTTCGTCGAGCACGATGTCGCGAGCCTGCTGCAGTCGCGCCTGCTTGACGAGTTGCTTCCGAATCAACCCTCGCAGCATGTCGTTCTCTTGAGCGGAACTGCTGAGATTCACGACTTCCTTCTGGCTATTGCTGAGCTGTTCGGCCAGGGAGGAGAGACGCTCTTTGGCCTGGGCCAGAAGCCCGTCTTTCTGGGAGATCTCGGCTTTGGCGTCATCCAGCTGACGAACCGTGGTGTCGAGCTGGGCCTTCATCACGTCGCGCTCCTGCAAGGCGTCATCGCGCTGCTTGGAGGTCGTGTTCAGCTCGGTCAGCATGGTTTTGAGCTTGCCGTTCAGCTCCTCAACCTTCTTCGCGTAGAGATTGCTGTCTTCTTCAGAAGCCATCCGCTCGTTCTGAATTCCCTCGACCTTCTTGCGAAGGCTTGCCAACTCATCTTTGTAGTCGCCACCACTCCGCGTCAGCTTTTCAATCTCCATTTTGGCTGCGGCGAGTTCTTTCTGCCATTTCAGATTCGCGGACACGAGATCCTTGACGTCTCCGTCGATCTGCTCACTCGCGTCGAGCAAAATGGCCATTTCGTCGAGATTCTGTTGAAGCTGATTCCGCTGCTCAACCAACAGGTTGCGCTCCCGAACCAACCCCTCGTTTTCGCGCCGCATTTGCAAATTGGAACGCTCCAAACTGGCAACTTTCGTGTTCAGCTCGGTGATGGTTTTCTGCGATTGTGCCAGTTCGACGAGCAATTGAGCGTTGGTCTCTGACAGATCGCCGTTTTCGCGAATGGCCTCGGCCAGCTTCTTGGCCATGTCATTGCGCTCGGAAGTGGCCTCCTCGGCAATTTTCTTCGCGGCTTTGATCTCCTGAGTCGCGGCATGAAGCTTGCGCTCGGTTTCCTCAAACTTCGCGATCATTTCCTCGGTCACTTTGCCCTTCGCCTCGTCCAACTCCTTCTTGATCTGGTCGCGCTCTTCGCGGGCTTTGTCGCGATCGGTGATGGCATTGGCCAGGCGCTTGGAAAGTTGTGCGTTGTTCTCCATTTGGTTGGCGCGCTCCTCGGCATAGGCATCGCGCTCTTTCGAGATGTCCTCGATCTCCGCTTTCGCCATCTCCAACGCTTTCAAAATGCTCGCGCTCTCCGTGTTCGCCCGGCGCAACTCTTCGGTGGCAAGCTTGAGCTGCTCCTGGGTCTGCTGAACTTTTTGCTCACTCAGCATGTCGGCATTCTTCAGGTCACCCAACGCCTTGGCCAGCTGGGCTTGAATGGTCGCCTCAACTTGCTTCGCCTTGGCGAGCTGGTTCTGGAGCGATTGCATGCGTTGCTCGCGCTCGGCAACCTGGCGCTCGAGCCGTTGCTTGGCTCCAGTCAGGAAATCAACCTGAGCCTGAAGATTGGTAAACTCCTGATTGACGCCCTGCGTGTAATTCTGGGCATTCGGCGCCATCGGAGCGGGCGCCGGAGTATAGGCCGGAGGCATGGGAGCTGCCGTTTGGGGAGTCTGAAATTCCGGACTTCCGGGCCGCACCACCATGGGACCATTTCCCATCGAAGGAGCCGCCTGAGCAATCCCGCTTCCCGGCAGAGGGCCGAGATCCTCCGAATTGTTGCCTTTCAAGCGGGCATGGACCTGATCGATTTTGTCGAGCAGCGCACGCCGCCGAAAATCCATCATGTTTTTCTTCCAGCTTGGATGCGTCCGCGAAATGTAGTCGAAGAGCCGCTGGGATTCCCGATAGCTGGCGAGAGCCTCCAAGTCCTTGCCACTTTCCTCCTTGGTTTCGGCATCGCGCATCTTCATGTAGGCACGCAGCCACAAATCTGATGGATCAGTTGAGAGTTCGTCTTGGGCAACGACGACGTCTCCAAAACCGACGCAAAGAGAGATTGTAACAAAAAAGACCCAGAGATTCGGAATCCGAAACATCATAGCAGCAGACAATAATTTTATAGGGATTGTTTAGGCGAATAGGTCTCCAAGGCTGGATATTCACACGCTATTCACAGGTGGCCCAGACTTTCTAGCATAGTTCTTTAAAAAAATCCTAGTAAAATCTAGTCTCAATCCAGCGAATTTTGGCAAACGAAAGCAGCAGCGACCGCTGTTGAGACGGAGAAATGGCTTGATGTAATCAATCCGCCCCCTAGATTCGGGAACGATTTGAAGGAGTAAATCGCGGTGAATTCCACCCTAAATCATCCCGTTCTCGTGCTCAACCGGCTTTGGCAACCGGTCAATATCTGTTCCGCGCGACGCGCATTTTCGCTCCTCTTCCTTGGTCATGCACAAGTTGTTCACACTGACGCAGAAGAGAACTTTTTTACCCACGATATCGACTCCTGGCTGTTGACGAGTCAGGACGCGACCAATCTGGAGGTCGTTCACACCATCTCGTGCAACTTCGGCATCCCGGAGATTATCGTTCTCTCGATGTTTGATCGCCTCCCCAAGAAAGAGGTGAAATTCACCCGCCAGAACATCTTTGAGCGCGACGAACACACCTGCCAGTATTGCGGAGTCGGCCATGAGCCAAAGCAACTCAATCTGGACCATGTGGTTCCGCGAGACAAGGGCGGCAAGAACAGCTGGGAAAACATCGTCACGAGCTGCATTCGCTGCAATACGAAAAAGGCCAACAAACTGCCCCATGAAGCCGGGATGTTCCCCCGCAAAGAGCCGCGTGCACCTCGCTGGCGGCCCTTCATGTGTCAGGCCGAGAAATCCGCCCGCCGCAAGGCTCGGCCCAGCTGGCGACATTTTCTGGATTTGAAGCCTTCCGAGGTGAACCTCAGCGGCTGACCAGGGAGACGATTAGCTCCCGATTACAGGCCCACCCTAAGGATAAAGATTAGCGGTTCGTCGTAGTTGACGCTTCGCTCGGGTCGAATTACTCATTGCCAACATGGAAGTCAGCCTTGGTCATCCCAGACCTCTTGGTGCTCATCGATTGCCCAATGGTCAGTGGAATTTTGCGGTGTTCTCCCAACACGCGAAATCGGTGGAAGTGTGTCTATTTCGCCCTCGTAGCCCACATTCGGAATCCGCCCGATTTTCGTTGAAGAATCGCACCGGCTCCGTCTGGCACGGCGCGGTATCCGGTTTGAAGCCGGGTCAGCTCTATGGTTTGAGGGTCGATGGAGAGTGGAACCCCTCGCATGGTCACCGCTTCAACCCGCACAAACTTTTGCTCGATCCCTACGCACGAGCGCTTTCGGACCAAATGCGCGATCACCGCGATCTCTGCAATCCCGGGAAAAAGCCGGATGAAATCGATAGCGCATCGGTCATGCCCAAATGCGTATTGGTTGATGATAGTTTCGATTGGGAGGGCGATCAGCCCCTCAATATCCCGTGGAACCAGACGATCATCTATGAAACCCACGTTGTCGGGCTGACGAAACAGTTTCCCGGGCTCTCCAAACGCATGCGGGGCACCTACGCGGGACTGGCTCACGACAAAGTGATCCGCTATCTCAAGGACTTGGGAATCACCACCGTTCAGCTGATGCCTGTTCATCATCACATTGATGACGGCTTTTTGCAGGATCGTCGCCTCACCAACTATTGGGGCTACCAGACCGTGGGCTTCTTTGCCCCGGAAAGTCGCTATTCGTTCTGCGATCCGTCCAAGGGCGATCACGTGAAGGAGTTCAAGCGCATGGTGAAGAAGCTCCACCAGCATGGTTTGGAGGTGATTCTGGACGTCGTGTACAACCACACCGGTGAAATGGCGCCCCAGGGGCCGACCACCAGCTTCCGCGGACTGGACAATCACTCCTACTACCGCTTGGAACCCCGCCACCCCGAGCACTATCGCGATTTCACGGGGTGCGGAAACACGGTCGACGTTCGCCATCCCTACGTTCTCCAGCTCATCACCGACAGCCTGCGCTATTGGGTCGAAGAAATGCACGTTGACGGATTTCGCTTCGACCTGGCGGCTTCCCTCGGTCGAGAAAGCGACGGTTTTACGCGCGAAAACGGCTTTTTCCGCGCCATTCACCAGGATCCGGTGCTCTCCCAAACCAAGCTGATCGCGGAGCCTTGGGATTTGGGCCCCGGAGGCTACCAAGTCGGCGGATTCCCCGAAGGCTGGTCCGAGCTGAACGGAAAATATCGCGATTGCATGCGCCGATTCTGGAATGGGGATCCGGGTTTGCTTCCCGAATTCGCCTCTCGCCTTTCAGGCAGTGAAGATCACTACGCCGCGAGTCGCCGCGCCCCCCAATGCAGCGTCAATTTCCTGACCAGTCACGACGGGTTCACGCTCAAAGACCTGGTCAGCTACAACGAGAAGCACAATCTGGCCAATGGGGAGGAGAATCGCGATGGCGACATGTCGAACCACTCCCAGAATCATGGCTATGAGGGAGAAACCGATGATCCCGCCATTCTCGACGCCCGTGATCAGCATCGGCGGAATCTCGTATCCACGCTGTTTTTATCACTCGGCACGCCGTTTCTCCTTGGGGGAGACGAACGCGGACGATCCCAGGGCGGAAACAACAACGCCTACTGCCAGGACAACGAGATCAGTTGGTTTGATTGGAAGGCCAATCCTCGCGATCAGCAATTCTTCAATTTCGTGAAACGGCTGATCCAGTATCGCAAACAACGGCCGGAGTTGATTCGAAAAGAGTTCTACCACGGAGGGAAAACCGATGATTCGGGAGTCCGCGACCTGGTTTGGTACGATTTTGAAGGCGTCGAGATGGAAGGCGAAGCCTGGTCCCGAGGCGAGATCGGCGGTCGAATCCAGGCTCTGATTCATGACGAGCAACTCCTGATTTTCAACGCTTGTCACGACCCCGGAAAGGTTCATTTGCCCGGCGAAGGCTGGCGTCAGATTGTCGATACGACCAAACCGGAAGGTTTTTTGAAGCGGCCCATCAAGGTCGAGAGCCCGGTTTTTGCCGCCGCCTTCAGCCTGCACGTGTTTGAGCGTGGGGCGCTGGCCTAAAAACGCTCAGCTAAAAAACGTGGCAAGATCCAACTGAAAGCCGGGAATCGCGTTGCTGCTCACCAATCCAGTCCCCACCCATTCCTGTTGGTTCGCATAGTTGTCTTTCTCCGGACACCGGAAGACCGTGACGGCGGCTCGGGAGGGATCCACGATCCAATATTCCTGCACTCCCGCCGAGGCATAAATCGCTGCTTTCAATCGATCTCTCTCGATCGTGCTGACGGACACCTCCACGACCAAAGCTGCAGTCGAGGGATGCGATGTTCGAAACGAACGTTCCTCCCCCTTCACCACCATCAAGTCCGGTTCCGGTTCGGAATCCGCAGTCGTAAGGGGACGTTCTTTGGCGACAAAATGGGTATCAGGAAGAATCTCCTCCAGCAACCGTAGGAGAACGTAAACAAAGTATTCATGTTCGGGAGATTTGCTCATCTTCTCTACAGGAATGCCGTGGAGGAGCTCCACGTTTTCATCAACCCAACCCAATTCCCCTGACGCATGGTAGAAATCCACACTCATGGGAACGACCGCCTTTTGAATCTCGGGATTCTGAATGATGGATGATCCGGCCATGAATTAAAGAAAGTAGATTTTCCGATGAAAGAAGGAAAGGAAAAAGCTTCGAACCTTTCTTCCCAACACCACGCAAATCGAAAAAGCGGCAGACCTTTCGGCCTGCCGCTCTCCAAAAAATCGAATCGAAAGCGATTCCGTTACGCTTCCTCTACGCCGGGAGGATAAGGCGTGATGCCCGGAATCGCCATTTCGCGGATTGGCAAACTGTCGTTCCAATCGAGATCGTCGCCGGGAACCAGTCGCTCGCCGCTGTTGAGAACATCGTCGTAGGTCAGATACTTGCCACTGTAGGCCGACATCCGCGCCGTGATTCCATGCAGCGTCGAACGGGCGACCCATTCTTCATCGGAGTGGCGTGCGCCGTCCTTGCGGATGTTCGCGAAGAACTCGTCGTGCTCGAGCTTATACATGCTCTTGGCTCCGGAACGCGGTTTGCGCCATTTCCAGGCTTTGTCACCGGTCACTTCAGCACTGTTGATCGAGAACGTGGCCTGGCCTTTGCTTCCGATGATGTAGTCCTTGTTGTCCTTGTAAACCGTTCCGGCATACTGGCTCCAGTTCACATGGGCGCGGATTCCGCCTTCAAATTCGTAAAAGGCGTGGAAGTGATCGTAGGTGTTCCCCTCATGATTGGGACGCTGGCGCCCCCCCTGGCAGTAGCAGCCAATCGGCATCGCGTCCTGCATGATCCAGAAAATCTTGTCCACACTGTGGATGCCCTGCTCCACGATTCCGTCGCCACCAAGCCAAGTGAAGTTGTACCAGTTTTTCACCTGCCACTCCACATCGCTCATTCCCGCAGGACGATCGGATGCCGGCGGCATCGGCTTGACCATACCGGTGTAGTAGCTGGCGTGAATGGAGTGAATGTCACCAATGTCTCCGTTCCAGATGCGATCCTGGAAAAGCTCCCGACCGTGATCGGAGTAACGATAGCAAAATCCGCAAAGGACGGAGAGTCCCTGTTCCTTGGCTTTCTGACCTGCGGCCATGAAGCGCTTCACACCGGCAACGTCTGTGGCGCAGGGCTTTTCGACGAAGGCATGCTTGCCAGCTTCAATCGCGGCCTCAAAGTGTTGCGGGCGAAATCCGGGAGGCGTCGTGAGAAGCACAACGTCGACTCCGCTGTCAATCACCTGCCTGTAGGCGTCGAGCCCGGCGAACTTGCGATTTCCGACATTGATCTTGGCCGCATCGCTTCCAGAATTCTTTTGGAGAACTTCGAGCTGGCGGTCGATTTTTTCAGCGTAGATGTCGCCAACCGCCCACAATTCACAGTTGTCATCCGCCTGCATCGCATCGGCAGCGGCACCGGTTCCGCGTCCACCCATTCCGATGAGGCCAATTTTCAGCTTCTTATCGTCTTGAGCTCGCAACGTCACATTGGGGGCCAACACGCTTGTTGCAGCGGCAGCTCCGGCCGTAGTTTTGATAAAACTGCGCCTTGGAGCGCCCTCGGGGTTTTCTGATTCAGTCATTTGGGTAATTCGAATTTCGGTTTTCGAGCGATAAAAGGCGACGTTAAAGTGATTCAGTCGGCTGTCCAGTCGCTTTCGCCCTCCCTTGCCCGGAAATGCCTGCCTTTGGACATCAGCCAATGAATAGCTTCACCGCCATCGCAGCCAATGCGATGTAGAGAACGCCCCGGATGAACTTCTCCCCTTTGTGAATGCTGAGCTGGGAGCCGATCCAACCGCCAATCGAGTTGCCAACGGCCAGAATCCCCCCAGTCAGCCACAACACCTTTCCGTTGATCGCAAAAACGATGAGCGCCGCCAACGTGAAACACCCGATCACGAAGACCTTGTGCATGTTTACCCGAACGAGATCGAGCCCCATCACGCCGTGAAGCGTCGCGATGACCAGGAACCCGACCCCGGCCTGGATGAATCCACCGTAAAACCCGACTCCCACCATGCAGAGGTGCGCCCAGAACGGATGTCGCGTCTCGGTCGAAGGTCTCCACTTCAAGGCCATTGCGATCATGACACCAATCATGACACAGGCCAGAACGCGATTGAAAACCACCCCGCGAACCAACGTGCCCAGACACGCTCCCGCGATGGCACCCGGCAGGGTCGCGAGCGCCAATGTCAAACTCAGTCGCGGCTCGGAAAAGCCCTTCGAGCGGAATCCCGTCACGGCCACAATGTTCTGAGCGAAGATGGCGACGCGGTTGGTGCCGTTCGCAACCGGCCCGTCCAACCCCATTAAAACCATCACCGGAAGTGTAATCAACGAGCCACCGCCGGCGAGCACGTTGAGGATTCCAGCGACGAGTCCGAGAGCAGCGAGAAGGAAGTATTGCCAGAGTTCCATGAACGAACGCCGAGATTAGCGCGAAAAACTGCAGTTTCCGCTGGAAAAGCCAATTTTCATTTGTATCCTATTTTCAGAACTTACTGAAAGTTCCTTATTAAAAGTAGAAACCATAACCTAACCTCGAATCCATCATGAGCCTGATCGTCATCACCTACACCATCTACCTCACACTGAGCCTCATGCTCACCATCTGGGTCGCCAAAACCCTCCATCGCAACGGTCGCATCTTCCTGGTCGATTGTTTTCAGGGAAATGAGGAACTCGCGGACAGCGTCAACCACCTGCTGG
Source organism: uncultured bacterium (assembly GCA_963977015.1). Taxonomy (GTDB): domain Bacteria; phylum Verrucomicrobiota; class Verrucomicrobiia; order Verrucomicrobiales; family DEV007; genus JBCDHN01. Next base: position 301,618 of record CAXBMO010000004.1, read on the forward strand.
TCGTCGGTTTCTACCTCATCAACATCGGCTTCGTCACCCTCTACCTGAAAATCGGAGCCGAGATCGCAGTTGCCCAAGACATCTTCGAGGCACTCAGCCAGAAAATGGGCGTCGTCCTCCTCGTGCTCGGCGTGATGCACTTCTTCAACATCTTCGTCTTCACCCGGATGCGCCGCAAAGCCCTGATCCGCAACTACCCACCGCCGGTCCCCGCCAACGCGCATACCGCCACCAACTGAGATCCCCCCAACCGAATCCCCACCATGAAAATGCTCCACGTCTTTTACGATAGCCATTGCGGAATGTGCCGCCGGTTTCGGGCGTGGCTTGCCGCTGAGCCGCAGATCGTGCGGCTCAGCTTTCACAGCTACCGCCTGCCTGAAGCCAAGGAGATTCTTCCCAACCTCGACGACTACAGCCCCGGCAATGAATTGGTCGTAATGGCCGATACCGGCGAAATCTACCAAGGCCCCCGCGCCTGGATCATGTGCCTCTGGGCGCTGGAGAATCACCGGGAACTCGCCATCAAACTCAGCCAACCTCGTTGGTTCGGTTTTACCAAGCGGATCTGCCGTCTCGTTTCCGAAAATCGCCTCGGCCTTTCCAAACTGCTCTTTGGCAAGGACGCCCAATTCCTCGCCGATCTCGAACAGGCCGAACAAGCCAATCCCAACACCTGCACCGATGAAGCCTGCCATGTTTAATCCTCCCTACACGATCGCCACCAGAGCCGCTTTCGCGCTGATCGCCGTCGCCGGAACCATCCTCTTTGCCATCGTATCCGGAGCCGGTCAGGAAAGCGGAATCAAGCTCGCCTGGATCACGGGAATCTCCTGGATCATCTTCGGAACCTGCCTCGTCCGCTGGAGCCGCCTCCCCTTCTGGCATTGCATCGATTTCTGCCTCGCCGCAATGGTGATTGGCGAGATCATCCTGATCCTTTCCGCATTGCTCGCCCTTCCCGGCCCCGGAATCGTCGCCGCCAACCTGGCCATGGCGGCCTTCCTTGCCGACCGATTTCTGAAACGCGGCTTTCCGGTCTGGAAAACCTGCACGCTCTGGTTCGCCGTCCTCAACGGCATCGCTCTCATCCTCACCCCCTTCTTCTACGAATTATGAACGCACCTGCCCACCCCTTTCATCGCAGCTACACCGATACCAAGACCAACACTGCCACCAGCACGAAACCGCGTGCCTGGCTTCCCAATAATCCTGTGCCCATGGTTGGCCGGCTCAGCCGTTGCTGGCTGCTCGCCTACCGGGCTCCGCTCGACCTGGTGAGCCGTCATCTGCCGGCTCCGCTCAAGCCCCTGAGCTTCGGCGGATACGGATTCTGGAACGTCGTGGTTTGCGAAGTTGAAAACATGCGTCCCCGCAAGTTTCCCAAGGTTCTGGGAATCACCTATCGACACGTCGCCTATCGGATCTATGTCCGTCACCTCAATCAGGCGGGCGCTTCGGTTGAAGGCTTGTATTTCCTGCGGAGCGACTGTGATTCTCCACTCGTTGCCGCTGGAGGAAACGCCCTCACGGAATTCAAATTCCATACCGGCGAGATCACGATCGCGGAAAATCCCCTGGCGACCCTGCTCGAAGTTCAGGCAACTGGAGCGAATGGACGCGCCACGATCAACTACGGCCATCACGCGAAACTCGCCGACGACTCTCCCTTTCAATCCGTTCAGGAGGCGGGCGACTTTTTGGAATACAGCCCGCACGGCATTTCGGTTTCTCCGCGGGGAGTGGAAGTGCTCCCGATTCAGCGGGACGAGGCGGCGTGGAAACCGCGAGTCGTCGCCGCTCATTCCGACCACTGGGACTATCTCACGAACGAAGAAACTCATCTTGAAGTCGCCTACGAAGTCGCCCCCATCGACTACGAATGGCTTCCCGCCCATCACCTCTAACGCCATGAATGAAGTTCCACGAATGCATTGCCCGACTCCGCAAACCAACCCGCTCGAAGGACGGGTCGCATGGAGCCCCTCCAAGTCCCTGTGGTTTTGGAGCAACGCCCTGATCGCCGTCATCGGCAGCTATCTGACCTTCTCCCTGGACGCGGCGGTGGTTGCCGCTTTCCTCACGGTGATCACGCTCTGCCTCGGGCAATCGGTTGGCCTGCACCGTCTTCTCATTCACCGGAGCTTCGAATGTCCCTGGCCGTTGGAACTCGCCCTCGTTTATCTGGGCTCTCTCGTTGGACTGGGTGGCCCGCGCCGCGTGATCTATCTTCACGAGATTCGCGATTGGTCTCAGCGTCACCCGCGTTGTCACCCCCTTTTCATCCACGCCAGTCATCCGCTGCGTGACTTCTGGTGGCAGTTGAACTGCGAAGTGAAGCTGGATCATCCTCCGGTGCTGATCCTGAAACCAGGACTCGACGATCACGCCATCTATCGCGCGATGGACCGATTCTGGCCGCTCCTCCAGCTTCCGGTGGCGACCATCCTCCTGGCGATCGGCGGCGTCCCCTGGGTGATCTGGGGAATCTGTGTCCGGATTACCGTTTCCATGATCGGGCACTGGCTCGTCGGCTATCTGGCTCACAATGTTGGTCAGCGGGATTGGCATTTGGAGGGTCACGCCGTTCAGGGCTACAATGTTCCCGGCTTCGGGCTCCTGACGATGGGCGAAGCCTGGCACAACAACCATCACGCCTTTCCCAAGTCTGCCCGATTTGGTCTCAACCGAGGACAGCTTGACCCGGGTTGGTGGGCACTCTGCCTGCTTGCCAAATGGGGACTCGCGAAGAACTTCTCTCTGCCGGAAAACCTACCCGAAAGAGCTGAGCTTCATCCAGCGGAAGAATTGCCACCGGCGCAGATCACCTCACGGATCTGAGTTGTCGCCAAGGTCGTCGAGGCCAAGAACCGAGCGAGCACCGGCGGTATTTCCGGTCTGGGTATTGCCGCCATCGGTCAAAACTCCGTCTTCATCGACGTCACTGACGATTCCAAAGCCTCCATTCAGGTTGGTCGTGTTTCCGGAGAACCGGGCGGAGTCTTCAAACTGGGCTCCGTCCGTTCCGTTCAAGTCGTTGGGATCCAGCAGAAACACGATTCCATTCGCTCCATTTCCGTTCGCGGTATTCGAGACAAATTCGCCGCCATCAAATCCGTCGGTTCCTTCAAAGACGATGCCGTTCCCGCCATTTCCGTTGGCTGTGTTGTTGCTGATTTCAGGGAACGCACCGGGTGGTGAATCGGAATCGTCTCCCACAAAAATATTGATGCCGTCGCCGGTGTTGCCGGTGGCGACGTTGAATTTAAACTGCGCATCGGCGAACAGATCTTCCCCGATGGTGACACTAATTCCGTTCCCGATATTCCCCGTGGCGACGTTGTGGGTAATCAAGGCTGAGCCGGCCGTGGGGTTATCGATGAAGTCGCGTCCGATCCGGATGTCGATCCCTCCTCCCTCATTGGCTCGGGCGGTGTTGCTCATGAAGACGCCTTCGAAGTCTTCCGCCACCAGGAGAAAAAAACCTCCTCCACCATTTCCGTGAGCGAGGTTGTCTCGAAACACGCCATCATCCTGAAAGTCATCCCCTGAAGTCAGGTGAAATCCGGCCAACCCGCTGCCCTTGGAGACATTGTTGGCAATCAGGCCCGAATGATCATCGTCCAACCGGAAATCGAAGCCATGGTAGCGATTGTCGTTGGCGACGTTCGCGATGAAGAGTCCGTTCTCTCCAAAATCATCGAACGTTTTCACGCGAAAGCCGCTGCCGCTGTTCTTGATCGCCTCGTTCGCTCCGAAAAAGGTGTCGAACACGTCATAGATCAGAAGAAAGCCCGAATCGTCGTTCCGATCCGCGATATTTTGAACGATGCCTTGCGTCACAACTCCCTGGCCAGACGTGATCTTGAATCCGTTTCCATGATTGTAAGCGGCGTAGTTGTTGTGAATTCGGCCAACGATCCGGCCATTATTCAGATTGATGTCGAATCCATCCCCGATGTTGAGGGTCGAAACGTTTCGCGCGATTTCGCCCGTTATCACCGCTCCGGAAAGCCGCACCTTGATTCCATCGAGCAGGTTTTCGCTCGCGATGTTCTCGTGGATATTGCCGTCAATCCGGGCATTTGAGGCATCGATCAACAACCCAAAGCCGCCATTGGCGAACGCGCGATTGTTGAAGATATCGCCAAACAGCCCTCCGGTTGGAATCGCGAACTGAAAGCCATTTCCCAGGTTGCCAACGGCGAGGTTTCCGGAAATTTCCGCTTCGAGCCGTCGTCCCGTCGCAAGGTCAAACCGAAAGCCGGAAACGCCGTTCGTGATCGCCACGTTTGCGTCAACGACACCGATAAAGATGCCGTTGTCGTTCTTGAACTCAAAACCATCTCCCAGGTTGGAGGTCGCGGTGTTCCGTTCGACCGTGGCATAAACGGCGGCGTTGGGATACTCCAGGTGAAACCCGTCTTCCCGGTTGTTTTTCGCCTCATTGTCGAGGATTTCCAAATCGAGGACACCACCGGATTCGGCGGCAAATCGAAAGCCGTTCTCCGAATTTCGATTCGACTCATTGTCAGAGATTTCGCCACCGAATCTTGCATTCGCCAGCTCAACCGTGAGTCCGTCTCCCCGGTTCCCGGCGATCTCATTGCCGGTGATCTCCCCATTGCCAACCCAACCGGCACGCCCCACGATCGCAATTCCATCGCCACCGTTGTTCCTCACCTTCGTGTCTTCAATCTCAAGGGTTGAATTCCGTCCGGATTTCCCGACAAAGACCACCCCGGAATCCAGCGTCTCCTCAATCGTGGTGTTGGTCAGGGTGAAGTCCGTCACTCCTTCGAAGTAGATTCCGTTGCCACGTCCTCGATCATTCCCCAGTCCGCCGCTCAGGGAACTGCGGGCCCCATTGATCACGCGATAGCCCTCGATTCCCACGGTGTCAGCTTGGCGCGAAAGAAATCCGCCATCGATCAACGGAATGTCTCCGGTGCCAAACGTCTGGCCGCCCATTCCAACAATCGGCACCGCACTCGAGGTAAACCGGACGCTGTCCGTCACCAAAACATCCTCCCGATAATCAAAATCACCTCCCTGGGTATAAACGTTCCAGATCCGCCCGGTATCACGATTCTTCCGGGCGGCCTGGCTCGCGCCGCCCTGCACGGTGGCGTAGGGATGTTCAGCCGTTCCATCGCCATCGCTACTTCCGGATTCAATTCCATTGGAAAGCGCTTTCCCTTCGTTCACGAACACGAGGTCGTCCGCGATCTCCACCTTTTCCGTCACGGTTGAGGTGTGGGTAACCCGATGATGGCGAACGACACGTTGTCCCAGTTTCGCCGCGAGATAGCTTTCCACGATGGAGTCGTCCCCGGGCGCGGATTTCCGGCTCCCGGGCCCAAAGGGAATACTGGCCCGCAAACCGACGTAGGCATTCCCGCCGATCAGTTCCTCGTCACCGTAATAGGCCGCATCCAAAAACAGCTTGTCCGTCAAACCGACTTCGGCGCGAGCCCGGAATCCCTCCAAGCTTACGGAATCATCGACGGTTCCCTCAAAGGCATAGGCTCCCGCCCAAAGGCCAATTGAAAACGGAAACTCCGGCGGGAGGGGGAGTTGGCGGCCGATTTCGAATTCAACACCGCTGAGGGATTCAACCCCCGCCATCGTCAGCGGCTGAAACACGGAGTGTTCTTCGGCAAAAAGCGAACCATAACTCAGGACGGACAGCGAATCGGCGATCGCCCGCTCGCTTTCGGACAAGTAGCCATTGACTCGCAAATCGAGAATCCACGTGCTGATTTCCAACCCCAGGCCGAGTCGGTCGATTGACGCGAGGTCATCCATTTCGGCGTGATCCCAAAACGCATTGACTCCGAGGAGAAGGGTTTTGTCTGCATTCAGCGTTCGAAATCCGCCTCCGACACTGAAATAATGCTGATCGCGTTCGTAAAATCCGGTCCACGCATTGAGATACAGCAGGGAATCCTCGTCCTGCCAGACCGGTGCCAAAATTTCGCCACCTCCCTGCCACGTGCTCAGATCTGAACTCAATCCCCATCCCCAAGTCACGGTCGTCAACCAGGGAATCCCCGGATCCTGTGGGAGAATCGCTTCACGCTCGGACTCGGGCGCAATCGAACCTTCCTCCGCGAATGAAATCGCGGCGAAAACCCCGAACAGGAAGAAGAGATAGCCAAAGATGCGCACCTTGAGCCGAACCAAGCTCGCAACGGCCGCGTGTCGACCAAAATTGTGGTTCTGTTAAGGAATTTTTGCACGTAAACTGTTCAAAACCACTGCGTTCCCCACTAAAGTAGCTTGGTGATGACAAAATAGGATCCGATTCTGCTCTGCATTTCGGGAGGATCTTCGGGCCCGATATCCCATGCTCCCTCTCGAATTTCGCCCTCCACCGTGATGACCTGATTGATTTGAGACTTCAGATCGTCTGCCGAAACCGTTGATTCGCTGAATTTGATGAAGAAATCGTCCATGCTCAATCGCAGATAGAGTTCTTCCGGACCAGCCGCCTTCCCCACTTTGTTGATGAACGGCTTGGACACGATATGCCCGGTGTAATTGCCGGTTGGTTTCTTGTTCATGGTGTTCGGGTTGAGGGACATCGATTGGCGTTCTGAATCCGGCGAATCACAGGAAAGCAAGCAGATCGAAAGCCCCAACAGGAGTGGCTTGAATAGCGCGATTTTCGGTTTCGTCATCGATTTTTTCGGTTCATTGCTCAATAGTTGAAACACTTGAATTGGGAGGTCCGTGTAAGAAGTTGGGCAATTGGTTTTGAAATTGGGCACTGAATTGGGTTCCCGTCTGCGCCAAGGGTCCGAAACAATTCTTTCACACGAAATTCTTGTCACTTTTGAGACTATTTCGCGATGAAACGCACGACGAAAATGGGATTGGCAGGCTTGATGCTACCAAATTTACAGAACTCACAGCAACACACTTCAACTTTTCAACAACAGGAGCATGAGCAGGATGCCTACTTTACTTGACCAGGAGGAGTCCATTCTTACCCCTTGGGACTTAAACCTAATTATCGGGGACCACATCAATGTCACCGAATTGACGGGCACAGGCGGCATGGGAGCCGTTTATCTCGCCTGGCATTCGAAACTGAAACGGGAAGTCGCGATCAAACTGCTTCCCAAGTCACGGATGGCCGAGAATCCCCAGTTGGCCGCTTTCTTTCGTGAGGAAGCTCGAGCCATGGCACGGTTGGATCATCCCAACATCGTCAAGGTTTTCGACATCGAGGAGACCTTTCGCGGAGATCTCTACATCGTGATGGAATACGTTCACGGTTTCAACCTGGCCGAGCTGATTGCGGGCGGTGGATTGACCGAGCGGCATGCGCATAGCTGGATTCCACAGATCGGCGTTGCCCTTGAGCATGCCCACCAACACGGAATTCTGCATTGCGACATCAAGCCCGCCAATGTGCTGATCACGCGGGAAGGAGTCGTCAAAGTCACCGATTTTGGCCTCGTGAAGCGAATGAAGCCAGGCGGGATTTCCGCCTCCGATTGTCTCGGAACGGCCCCCTACGCCGCCCCGGAACTTCCCGGCGAGCCAACTCCGCAAAGCGACATCTACAGTCTCGGCGCGGTTCTTTTCGAATTGCTGACGGGCAAGCAGCCGGAACGTCCCATTCCACCGCTCGCAGAAGTGAAGTCGAAATTGGATCCCCGATTCGAGAACGTTCTGAACCGGTCCCTGCATCGCAGAGTCAACCGGCGCTATGCCACTGCCGAAGATATGGTCGATGAGGTTTTGGAAATCTCATCGACGCCAGCTCCGAAGCCAACGGAGACTTCGCCCGAACCAGAATGCGAGACGAGAACCAATCCGGCTCGTGTTCCGGTGAGGCCGGATGCGTCACGGAACAAGCGCAAGTATCCCTGGGCCTGGGCCTGGACGCAGTGGTCGAAGCTTTTCTGATTCAGCTCAACCCGAGTTGAGAGAGCGGTCTTCCCTATTCGCCAATGCAATAGAGATGCGTCTGTGATCGGAGGAAGAGATTTCCCTGAGAAACTGCGGGGGTTCCGTTGAACGCGGATTCGTCGTTCAACTTGTTGTGCGCAAGGACCTTTAATTCTTCCAGGCTTGGTTCGATCACGAACAGCCCATTGTATCGGCTCTGTGCGTAAATCTTTCCTCCGGCCAGAACTGGGGAGGCGTAAAATGGCTTTCCTCGTCCTCCTGCAATTCCCGGAACCCGCTCCTCGAAAAGGGGCTCGCTTTCACCAATTTTCGCGGCAAACGCGATTCCACTATCGCTGATCCAATAGAGAACACCGTCGCTCTCCACGGGAGCCGTCATGTAGGTCGCCGGCTTCTGCGTGTCATAGAGGATCTCGCCGGATCGATCGCCTTTGCCGCCAACCTTGATCGCCACCCGCGCCGTTCGTGGATAGCCACCGGAAACGGTGATGACGTCGCCATTCAAGACCGGGCTGTTCGACATGTTTCCGGGCAAATTGTACTCGGCAAACCACCGCAACTTGCCGTTGGCGGGATTAATCCCCCAGATCTCGCCCGGAAGCGCGTAAACCAGATCGGTGCGGGACTCATCGACCTCCACCAGAAGCGGAGTTCCATAGGTTTGTTCCATGCGTTCTCCTTCCGCCCGCCAAACCACTTTTCCGTCAGCCTTGTTTAAGGCGAGAATGGACCGGGTTTCGTCGCCGGAAGGCACAATCACCAAATCGTTGTAGAGAATCGGGCTCGCGGCACTGCCCCACTGTTTGCTTGAGGACTTTTTCCCGGTTTCCGACTTCCAAAGCTGGTTTCCGTCAAAATCGAAGGCGTAGACGCCCGCTTTCCCAAAATAGCAAAACACGGTCTCCCCATCGGTGACGGGTGTGTTGCTCGCGTAGCCATGCTCCGTGATGTATCCACGGGCGGGATCCTCGGTGTGCCAGACGGGAACGGTTTGATCCCAAACCACGTCACCGGAAGTCCGGTCGATCCGCGTCAGGTGCCGCTCAATGCCACGGTCTTCGCCGGTGTAACTGGTGACAAACACGGCATCGCCCGAAACGATTGCGGAGGAACTGCCCTTTCCGGGAAGCTCCACCTTCCACTTCACGTTCTCCTGATCATTCCAGGAAACGGGAACGATTTCTCCGCTGGTGCCGCTCATGTTCGGGCCACGAAACTGGGTCCAATCCGCCAACGCGACGGAGGCGAAGCCAAAACACAGGGTAAAGACGAGATGAAGAAATTTCATATGGCGATCAAACAGTCAATTTGCCCAATCGTCGCACAAAAATCGCGTGAACTTACCACTTAGGAATCTTTGCCACCCGAAGGCGGAATGGACAGAACCTGACCCGCCTTCAATTCGCGCGGATCGGTCATCCCATTGAATTCCAGCAGCTTCTGCCAGGTAATCCCGTATTTCAGCGAAATGCGATACGCGGTATCACCACTGACCACTTTGTAGGTTTTCTGCCCAGCCGCTTTCGAACTCGAGGCGTGAGGCGCGAGAGCAGTCGTCGTGGCGACCCGGCTCGTTGTGGCGGCAATGGTTGGTTTGGCCGTATTGACGACCGGCGCGCTCGTTGGCGGTTTCACCGACGCCGTTTGGGTGGAAACTTTCTTCGAAGTCGGCCGGAGTTTTGGCTCAATCGGAATGTGGACGATCATTTCCGGGTCGCGGCTCTTGTCCCTTCGGTTGTCGGGAATCGTGAGCCACTGACCAGCGTAGAGCCGAGTGCTGCTGCTCACGTTGTTCAACTTTTCGACCTCACTGATGCTCGCACTGAAGGCCTTCGCGATTTGGGCCAACGTCTCGCTGGAACCCACGCGATAGCGCTTGAAGCCGTTCATCGTCGGATGATCAAAAATGACGGGTTTGCCTTCATTGCGGCGTTCGGCCAATCCCGGGGTGTCGCGTCTTGGCTCGGATTTCGGCTCGACCAATGCGACCGGCTTCTCGGTGGGCTCAATCGGTTCGCCGTCACCGCCTTCGATCCATTTGAAAACCAAAATGCCGCCAATCGCGACGATCAACATCATCAGGACGACTCCGATGACTTTGCCTCCACCGCCCCCTGAGCCTCCGGTCTCAAAGTCATCCATAATGGCGGAAAATTTCACGGTGGGAGCCGGGGCGTTGGCGCGCCCACGTCTGGATTGAGAAAACATGGTCAGGGCTTAGTCGGGTTTATTCTCATTCGAGAGCTTTGTCACTGCGTTGCGAAAAACGTCTCCGCGCTCGCCATAACTCCCGAACATATCGAACGAAGACGTCCCCGGTGAAAACAGGATCGTCTGTTTAGGACGAGCGACTTGGAGCGATTCTTCAACAGCGGCCGGCAGCGTCTCAACGATGGTGCAAGGCACTTGCTTGCCCCAGGTTTCGGCAATCCGGTCCGCCATTTGGCCAATCAAGATCACTTGAGACACTTTTTCGGCCACCAAATCGGTAATTTCGCCAAAATCCAGACCTTTGTCTTTGCCACCCGCAATCAGAACAATGGGGTCAACCTGGCCACGGAGACTGCTCTCGAGGGCGTGCAGATTCGTCGCTTTCGAGTCATTGATGAACTCATGCCCATCGATTTCTCCGACGAGCTCGCAGCGATGTGCCGGCGGCTGATAACCCGACAGCGCCTTGACGATACTCTCCATTTCGACTTCGCCGACGTTGGTGGTCGCGGCAATCGCCGCCATCACGTTCTCCGCGTTGTGCGTTCCCCGCAGCTTCGTGGCGCTGAAATCGAAGATTCGCTTTCCTTCGTGGCAAATCCAGGATCCATCAAAGGTGTAGTCGGCCTCCGAATCGTAGGCGCTGAAGGTGAGGACCCGCGCCGCGATCTCCCCAATTTTTTCGCGATCTTCGTATTTGATGACGGCGAGGTCATTTTCGGTCTGAAAATCGAAAATCCGGCGCTTGGCTTGAAAATATTCCTCCACGTCGGCGTATCGATCGAGGTGATCCGGCGCGAAATTGAGCCAAATGCTGACCGTGGGACGGAAGGTCTCGATCGCCTCCAGCTGAAAACTGCTGACCTCGAGCGAGAAAATGTCATAGGCGGTTCCGTGAAGAACAGCCTCGCAGAATGGAACGCCGTAATTCCCCGTCGCCACGCACTTCATGATCGTGTGATCGTAGATCTCATCGATCATCTCCGTCGTCGTCGTCTTGCCATTCGTTCCGGTAATCGCAATGACGGCCGAACTGCGCTGAACATGGCGAAATGCGAATTCCACCTCTCCAATAACGGAAATTCCCTTCGTCTTGAATTGGCGCACAATGGGTGAGGCCAAGTCAATTCCCGGACTCTGAACCACCAGATCGACCGCCCCCGAATACGTCTCCGCTTCCGGTCCGAAGACGGCATCCACGCCCATTCTCTCGAATTTCTCTTTGGCGGGAGCGAGTTTCTGCGGATCCCCGCTGTCCAGCACAACCGGTTTCGCTCCGTCCTGAACGGCCAGCCGCGCCGCGGCAAAACCAGACAACCCAGCTCCGAGAATCGCGATGTTTTGGGGTGCAGCAGACATGATAATCAGCGGATTTTCAGCGTGGCCAATCCCGCCAGGGCCAACATGATCGCCACAATCCAGAAACGCGTGATGACCTTGGTTTCCTTCCAGCCCATCAGCTCAAAGTGATGGTGGATCGGCGCCATTTTGAAAATTCGTTTTCCGCGAAGCTTAAAGCTCCCGACCTGCAGAATCACGCTGAGCGCCTCGATCACGAAGACGCCACCGACAACGACCAGCATCAATTCCTGGCGGCAGCAAACCGCAACCGTTCCGAGCAGACCACCAAGGGAAAGCGATCCCGTGTCTCCCATGAAAACGCGGGCCGGATAACAGTTGAACCAGAGAAACCCCAGTCCCGCTCCGACCATGGCGGTGCAGAAAACGGAGACTTCGCCGGCCCCTTTGTGGAACGGCAGGTTCAAGTAGCTGCTGAATTGGCTGTGACCAGCAACGTAGGAGAAAATTGCGAACGTCATTGCCGCGACGATGATGCAGCCGATGGCAAGACCATCCAGACCATCGGTGAGGTTGACGGCGTTGGAACTCCCCAGGATCACCGCCACCGTGAGGGCGACAAAAATCCCGACCAGGACCATGTTCTCGATCTGAAACGGGTTCGTGAATCCCGGAACCACGAAATTGCGGATGTAGTCCTTCGTTTCCGGATGAAAATAGAGAAAGGCGCCCGCCGCGGTGGCCGAGAAGAACTGGAAAAACAACTTAAACCTCGCACTGACACCCGCTGAACTCTTCTTGGTGACTTTCGCGTAGTCGTCGCGGAACCCCAGATAACCGTGGGTGAGCAGCACAAAAATCAACACCATGATGAACGGATTATCCAGCCGCGCCCAGAGCAACGTGGAAGCCAGAATCGTTCCCAAAATCATGACACCGCCCATGGTTGGTGTTCCACCTTTTCCTTCGTGCAGTTCGTAGAGCGCATGCACTTCCTCGGCGGTCCGAATCGGTTGGCCGACTTTCAGCGAAACCAACTTGCGAATCACGGCCGGTCCGATCATCAGCGTCAGGAGGAACGCGGTAACGCAGGCACCACCGGCGCGTGCGGTGCCGAAGGTGAACACCCGGAACGGGCTGAGAAAACTGTAGTTCTCATTCGTCTCGGCGAGCTGAGTGAGATACTCTGATAAGTAGTAGAGCATTAATCTGTGGCTTGGTCTGTGAGATGGGCAAGAACCCGTTCCATTTGGGCCGACCGGCTACCTTTCAGCAGCACCAAATCGGTCGAGCCTAAGTTTGTGCGCAAATATTCTGCAATCGATGGGTGGTCATCGAAAACGTGGCATTCAGCACCTTCACCAGCACCTTCAGCCATACGACGGCCTTCCTCGCCAATTCCTAGCAGAATGTCAATCTTGTTCTCGGCAACAGCGTTGCCCAAGGCAACATGCTCGGCATCGGCATGCTCGCCTAACTCGGCCATCAATCCTAACACCGCAACACGTTTCCCTTCAACCGGGAGGTCGCGAAGCGTCCGAAGCGCGGCCCGCATCGAGTCAGGATTCGCATTGTAGGAATCGTCAAGAACCGTGATCTCCCCAACCGCCTTGAGTTGGAGTCGCCCGCCGGTCAGTTCTGCATTGCTCAACCCCGCCGCGACTTCTTCCAGCGTCATTCCAAGATGAAGGCCGGTTGCCGCAGCCAACGTGGCGTTGCGGACCATGTGCTCGGCAGAGACGGAAAGCTGGGTGACGACGCTCTTTCCCTCGAAATGAAGTTCGAATCGGCAGCCCTCGAATCCGATCTCCAGATTCGTGGCCGAGACATCGCCGCAATTCACACCACCGGTCAAAATCCGGGCCTTGGTGCGTTCGCGCATCGAAGGGGTAAAGTCATCGTGCGCGGAAAGTACAACACAGCCGTCATCCGGCACCGCCTCCGCCAACATTCCTTTTTCCAACGCGATCGCTTCGCGGGTTTTCATGAATTCCAAATGCGCCGTACCGACGTTGGTGATGATGCCGACGTTGGGAGCGGCGATCTCGGCGAGAACTTCAATCTCCCCCGGATGATTCATCCCCATCTCGAAAACGCCCAGATTGTGCTCTGCATTCGTCTCCAGAATCGTCAGGGGCAGGCCGATGTGATTGTTGAGGTTTCCCTTCGTCGCGCTGACCTGAAATTTCTGGCCGAGAACGAACCGCGTCAGATCCTTGGTCGAAGTCTTCCCGCTGCTGCCCGTAATTCCCACGACCGGAATTTCCAGCGATCGCCGATAGTTCGCCGCCAGTTGCTGAAGCCCGGTCAGGGTGTTGCGAACGCGAATGAGAGCAACGCCGGTGCCTTCCGTCGAGGCGGGAAGATCGTGGATGAAAAGCGCGGCGGCTCCTTTTCCAATCGCCTGATCCAGATGATCATGCGCGTCAAAATTATCGCCCTTCAGCGCGACGAAAAACTCGCCGCCTTCCATCTTGCGCGTGTCGGTCGAGACTACCGAAACCTCCTCCGCGGGAACGCCTTGCAGCAGCTCGCCGTTGGTCCAGGTTGCGATGGTTTGGAGGTTCGTGGGTTTCATCGTTGGTTCCTCAAATCGTTGATCGCGTGTTGAGCGACGAGCCGGTCGTCAAAATCGATTCGGCCATCGGCGAGCTCCTGATAATTCTCATGCCCCTTGCCGGCGATGAGGACGATATCCTTCTCTCCCGCGTCCATAATCGCTTCCCGGATCGCGGTTTCGCGATCTTCAATGATGGCGAACTCCACTCCGGCGAGTCCCTTCTTGGCGTCTTCCAAAATCTGTTGGGGATCCTCCGTCCGCGGATTGTCGCTTGTCAGCAGCACGGCGTCGCTTCCCACCGAGGCGGCCCGGGCCATGAGCGGCCGTTTGTCGCGATCCCGGTCTCCGCCACAGCCAAAGACGGTGATCAAACGCTTCGGCTTGAGTTCGCGAAGCGTTGCGCAGGCCTTTTCGAGCGCGTCCGGGGTGTGGGCGTAATCGACAAACACGCGAAACGGCATCCCACTGTCCACCGACTCCATTCTTCCCGGAACCTGGGGGCCGTCGGCCAAATGCTGAATCGCCTCCCGCAAGTTCAGGCCCATCGCCGTCGCCGTCGCCAATGCCGCGATCGAGTTGTAAACGTTGAACGCGCCAATCATTGGCGAGCGAACCATAAACTGACGCTTTTTGGCCTCCAGGGTGAAACTGGTTCCCTCAAACTGGCTGTTGAGGTTAATCGCGCGAAAGTCGCGCCCCACGCCCATCCCAAAGCTGAGTTTGCGAACGTTGGGATAGTTTTGGCGCAGCAATCTCTGGCCCCAATTGTCATCGCCATTCACGACCATGCTCCGCTGCTTGTCGCCAGATTGATCCTCCAGATGCTGGAACAAAATCCGCTTCGCCTCGTAGTAATCCTGCATCGAACCATGAAAATCCAGGTGGTCCTGGCTCAGATTCGTGAACACAGCGACATCAAATTCAACGCCGGCCACGCGATGTTGTTGCAACCCGTGGGAGGACACTTCCATCACTCCGGCCCGACAACCAAATTCGCGCATTTCCGCGAGGAGTTGATGAACTTCCGAACTTTCCGGAGTGGTGCGGGAAGCTTCCACCGTACGACCACCGGTGTCGTAACGAACCGTCCCGATCAATCCGCACTGCCGCTGCGCCGCATTGCAGAGGTGCTGCACGAGAAACGCGGTCGTGGTTTTGCCGTTGGTGCCGGTGATTCCGGCGAGTTTGAGATCTCGCGATGGTTGATTGAGGATCTGAGCGGCAATCGGCCCCAACGCGGCGCGGGAATCGGCAACCCGAATCCAGCCCACGTCCAGATTTACACTCTGTGGCGCCTCTTCCGCCACAATCGCGACCGCCCCCTGTTCAATCGCCTTCTCGACAAACCGGTGGCCATCCGCAACCTCGCCTCGCATCGCCACAAAAATGTCCCCCGGTTCAACTTTTCGGGAGTCGTATTGAACCGCGCGCACCTCGCTATCGAGCTTGCCCCAGGTTTCTTTGGCTGAGATGCCAGTGATAAGATCATTCAATTCCATGTACGTGCGAAGCTGTGTAGAGACGTGTTAGGCCGCAAGTTGAGATACGCAACGGCTTGCTGGGCCATTTCAGCAAAAATTGGTGCGGCAATCGTTCCACCGGAAACCGGGCCGGTTCGCCCGTCGGGATCATCAACGACCACAATTCCCATCAATTCCGGATTTTCCGCAGGCAAAAACCCCATGAACGAAACGATATAGTGGCCTTCCAGGTACGATTTTTGGGCTTCGGAGTGCTTCCGAGCCGTTCCCGTCTTTCCCGCGACCGTAAATCCCGGGACTTGAGCGAGCTCCGCGGTTCCGCCGGGTTGCGTCACCGCGACCAACGTTGAAGTCAGCATTTTTGC
This sequence comes from uncultured bacterium, assembly GCA_963977015.1. Classification (GTDB taxonomy): domain Bacteria; phylum Verrucomicrobiota; class Verrucomicrobiia; order Verrucomicrobiales; family DEV007; genus JBCDHN01. The sequence goes on from CAXBMO010000004.1 coordinate 317,457, forward strand.
GGTCCGCGAGCTCAACGATCGACTCCGCACCATCCGCACGGTGGGAGTTTCGCCGACCGAACCGACGACGCGGGGCCGCAGCAACTCGCCTCCATTCGCGATGACGCCAAGCGCGTTGAGCATCTGCAGCGGGGTGATGGAAACTTCGTAGCCGATCGCCATCCGGCTGAAACTGGTCACGCTCCATTGGTCGGGATGCTTGATCATTCCCCCGGCTTCTCCGGTGAGATGGAGCCGCGTTTTGCGATTGAACCCAAAATCATTGACCGCATCGTAAAAGCGACGTTTCCCGAGCAATTGAGCGACCTTGTAAGCGCCCACGTTGCTGGATTTCGCCATGACATCCCGAACCGTAAGCTGGTGGTGAGAGTGGGAGTCGGTCAGCACATAGCCGTGTTCCTCCAATTGGCCGTTGTGGCAAAACATGATGCTCTCGGGCGAAACCAGACCGAGTTCCATCGCACCACCCAACGCCACGATTTTGAATGTCGATCCCGGTTCGTAGAGATCCTGGATCGCGAAATTTCGGCGATTTCCCTCTCGGGTCGAGAGGTCGAAGTGCGGGCGATTGGCCAGCGCCAGAATCTCGCCGGTTTGTGGATTCATCCAAATTGCACAGATTTTCTCCGGGCGATAGCGGCGCACGGCAGTCTCCAGACTCTGCTCGACCAATTCCTGAAACCCCAGATCGATGGTGAGCTGCACATCGCGGCCATCTTTCGCCACGGTTTCCTCGGTTCGGTAGGCGGTGATTTCGCGACCTCGACTGTCACGCTTGACCCGGCGCTCCCCATCCGTGCCGCGGAGAATGTCGTCCAGTTTCCCTTCGATCCCTTCTTTCCCGATATTTTGCCCGTCGACGAATCCCAGAACGTGGGTGAGCCGATTGTGGCTTGGATAAAATCTCCGGATTTCCCGGCGAAAACCGAGACCGCCCAATTCCTGCTCTTTGAACTGCTGATTCAGCTGTTGATAGACGTCTTCCTCGAGGTTCTTCGCCAGATCGACGACGGAACGCGCCGGCTCCTGCAATTGGCGATCGAGATCGGCGCGAGACAAGCCCAACGCCTCGTGAAGCACGTTGGAAAGGTGAAAGCGATAGCGTCGCAAGAGCAACGGCCGCGTGTATTTCGCCCGGATTTCGTCGGTGGAAAGCTTCTCGGCCGCGGCCAGCCCGCGAATCGCAATCTGGTGATCGCGCAAGTGGTAGGCGTCGGCAAACAGGGTGTAGACCGTCTGGTTGCAGGCAAGCAGCTCGCCGTTTCGATCGTAAATCGCGCCGCGACGAGCGGGAACCGTCTCCGAGCTGGTGTGGATTCGAATCGCCCTGTCGGCCAGCTCATCGTGCCGAAAAACTTGGAGTTGAATGAGTCGAAGCGCCAACAACCCGAACAAGGCGAGGACCGCAGTCGTCGCCCATTGCATCCGCTGGTGCTGCGCATTTCGCGATTCCGATCGCAAAACCGGCGAAACGTCTCCCCTTCCCTTCACGCCAAGCTCTGCGTTCTCGTCCGCGCTCCTCATCACTTGCCAATCACCAAAACCTTGGCTGGATCAATCGGGATCAACCCTGAATTCGGATCGAGACCGGCCTCCAGGCTTTCCCGGGTCATCAACCGCGCAATCCGCACTTCATAAAGCTCAATCTCAGCATCCAACTGGCTGATTTTCTCCTCCCAATCGCGAATCTCATTCCCTTTCTGAACGTGGAGATTGCGAAGATAAACGTAGCTTGTCGCCAGCAATCCGATAACGGCGGCAAGACCCAACCAGGCAACCAGCTTTGACGTGCCAATCCCGGTCTGCCTCTCGGGAGGCGGGAGCGATTCATCCCGAAAATCGAGAACGACGTCTCCTGCCTCAAGATCCGTCATGCCTCGACCTCCTGGCGCTCGGCAACGCGGAGTTTTGCGCTCCGCGCGCGCGGATTGCGTTCGATTTCCTTGGGCGTTGCGACAATCGGTTTTTTCGTCACCAGCTTGTAGGCCAATTCCGGATTCGGCTTGGGCGCCGGCCATTCCGGGCGATCGATCTCCTTCTGACTGCGACGCTTGAAATACTGTTTCACGATCCGGTCTTCGAGCGAGTGGAAGGTAATCACCGCCAGCCGTCCTCCGGGTTTGAGCCATTGCGTCGCGGAATCCAGGCCCCGCTGCAGATTCTCCAATTCACCATTCACCTCAATGCGGAGCGCCTGAAACACCTTCGTCGCCGGATGCTGGCGACCACTGCGCGGACGCACTTTCTCAATGAGCTCCGCGAGTTGGCTGGTTCGCACAATGGGCGACGAATTGCGATGCTTCACGATGGCGCGGGCGATTCTGGCGGCGGCGCGTTCTTCGCCATAATCGCGAAAGATGCGTTTCAGCTCGTCCTCGCTCTCCTCGTTGACGATGTCCGCAGCTGAACGTGGCCAGTCCGGATCCATCCGCATATCGAGCGGGCCATCACTTTGAAAGGAAAAGCCGCGTTTCGGCTCATCAATCTGATGCGAGGAAATTCCGAGATCGAGCAACACACCGTCCACCTTCTTAATTCCGACATCGTCCAGGGTATCGCCAAAATTGGCAAAGTTTCCGCGCAGAGCCACGAAGTGTCCATCGAAGGACCAACACTTGGCACGGGCTTCTTCGAGCGCTTCGGGATCTCGATCAAACCCGATCACCTGCGCTCCATGCTCCAACAGTTCAAATGCGTGGCCACCTCCACCGAGCGTCCCATCAACGATCCGCTTGCCATCATCCGGCTGGAGATACTCGATCGTCTCATCAAGGAGAACTGAAGTGTGGTAGTGGCTTGTCACCGTCCAGGAAGGAAGCCTTGAATTGTTACCTTTTCCACCCCCGTGCTCCGTCCGCGCGTTTTTATCGCGCGGGCGGAACAAGGCTTGGGCGAAAAAGCTAGGTTGTGCGTAAATCGCGGCTAAACCCATAGTGTTTCAAGTTTCAGTGTTTCGCCGGAACGGATTTGCCCATGTTTCTCGCATTTTTGAGACAAATCGCAGGCTCGGCGTCGTAATATCGATCTGAGAAAGCTTACTAAATTTTATTTTACTCACCCGGTCAATCATTAATTATAAATATTAAATATTTCCGTAATTTAATCTGGTTATAGCATCCAAAATCCTCGTGACCAGCTTTAGGCTTGAGAATTACCGCAATACGGCTTAGATCGGAGCAACCTTGAAGGATCGAGCATTAGGGAAAGTCAGAAGCGCCTTGGGAGGAATCCTCCTCGGTGCAATCCTTGTGCTGGCAGGCCTCGCCCTTCTCTGGATGAACGAAAGCCGCGCGGTCGCCGATTACCGCTCAATCCGGGAATTGGAATCCTACACCATCCCGGTGTCGCCTCATCGGGTGAATCCTGAAAACGAGGGAAGCGCGGTTTACCTGACCTGGCGAGCCAGCACTTCCGATACGCTGCGCGACCGGGAGTTTGGCATCGAGCGCGTTGCCTTGCGAATGGTCCGAACCGTCGAAATGTTCCAATGGAAGGAAAATCGGCCTTCCAAACGCGAAATCGAGGCAGGCGTTGAGCCGACCTACGAGCTGGATTGGAGCAGCGAAAGAATTGCGAGCGAAGAATTCCTCCAACCGGACAAGCATGAAAATCCCCCGATGCGCTACATCACCAAAACGTGGCTGGCTGAGGACATTTCACTCGGCGCCTTCCAATTGCCGGCGTCCCTGCTCCTCAAACTCGACGACTACGTTCCGGTTGATGCGACCAATGCGGTTCCCACGATTCTTGAATCCGTGATTCACGATCAGGGCAATCTCTACCTTGGTGAAAACATCGCCGAACCGATGGTGGGTGACCTTCGCATCTCCTACCGCGCCCTCGATCCGCAACAAATCAGTCTGATCGCCCGCCAGTTTGGGACCACGTTCGACACCTTTGTTTCCCGCGATGGACGAGTTCATGCACCGATTCGAACCGGTGTCCATACCCAGCAGCAATTGCTGAGCTATGAGCGCAGCAACGTGAAAGTGATTACGATTTTGCTGCGAATGCTGGGGTTCTTTCTCACCTTCGCCGGACTCATGATGATTTTCAGTCCGATGACGATTCTCGCCGGTTCGGTGCCGGTTTTTCAGCGGGTGATGCGTTTTGGTTTGGCGATGGTCTGTCTGCTTTTCTCCGGCGTGTTGTCGCTCTTTGTGATTTCGATTTCCTGGTTTGCGCATCGCCCCTGGATCACCGCCGGACTCGGCCTGTTGATTCTGATTCTTGCGATCCTGATGAGCAAAGCCTTCAAAAAGCCCGACGAAATGGCGGTGCGATTGCGAAAGGCGAAACTGGAAGCGCGCCTCGCTTCCCGGAGCCGGTCCACCGATCTCCCTACGAGCCCAAATAGCCCAGCCAGCTGAAGTCCTCGGAATAGAGAAACCAGCTGCTCAGGGTGATGTGGAGATTCATGAACGCGTGGAAGAGGATTCCCGGCCAGAGCGACCTCGTTCGCTGATACAGCCAGCACATCGCCATACCAAACACCGCAATAGAGATCAGCGCGGGCCAGGAGTAGAAGTGCATTCCGGCAAAGATGAGGCTCGAGACAAGTGCTGCGATCCAAACGTTGAAGCGACTGCGGAGTGAAGTGAAAAGAAAGCCGCGGAAGAGCAACTCCTCGAAAACGGGAGCAATGATCGCGGCGAGCACGATTTGGGAGATCAATCCCAGCTGCCCGGAATCGATCAGACCGGGGTCGAGAAAATCGCGGGTATCGATCGTGCCCACCCACTTTTCGAATTCGTAGAACCCAAAACTGAGAAACCCGTAAATCCCGTAGAAACCGAGCACGATTGCGAGGTTCTTCGCGTTGAAGAGATGGGAAAGGCCAAGTCCAAGCACGCGGCGAAAACTCCGCCCCGTCGGTAGCAGGAACCACGAAATCAGGATGACCGGGCCGGCCTGAATCAGCAGGTAAAAGACGTTGCTGGAAAGATGGTAGCTCGGTCCTTCCCAAACTTGGGGAATACAGATATCGACGACCGAGGCCGCAACCGCTGCCAATCCATTCGCCGCGAGCATCGCCCAAAAAGTCAGTGCCAGCCCCAGCGCGGGAAGCCAGGTCGCCGTAATTCTCCAGGCTCGAGGTGTGGGACCACGAAAAAGGCCAAGAATTGCAGCTGGTGCAAAAAGCAGCGTGAACAGCCAAATTCCATAATAGCTGGTACCAACCCAAAGATGCCGCTGATACCACATGGGGAGTTGCGATCCCGCTTCATTGATGGGTTCCAATCCGCTTTGTTGAAGGAGAAATTGCCCGAACCAGCCGGAATCAGCGTCTTCGCCAAACTCACGAATCCAGTCCCGTTCATGCGCATCCAGCACCTTCTCTTCGGTCAGTTTTTGAACCACGACAGGGTAAATCTCCGTCGAGTTTGACAAATCCACACTCAATTCGACCTCTTCATCCGAACCCAGGTAGTGTCGCGCCAGCGCGTAGTCCGCTTGACCATTTTCGTCCAGCCATTGCGCCTTCGCCGCAGCCCCATACGCCATTCTCAACTCATCCGCGATCTCCTCTGCGGTGAAGTAGCCGGTGAGGAAACGAATCGGATTCCCAGCTTCCGCGTGGCGCACAAACGCCACATGGACCTCCAGCAATTGGTCGGCATAGCGATGGAGCAGCTCCCGGTCTTCCTCGATCCACGACTGATTGTGACCGCGATGTTCGGTAATCGTGTTCCAGGCGAGCAAGCCGCCACCGAGCACCACTCCCAACAACCATAATCGAGCGATCTGCCACGAACCAATCCGCCGTCGTGGCATCGCCGCATCATTCCCCAGCGGCATACAGCAACTAGAAAGAAGCTGGCTCCACCTCTACAATTGGGGCGGGTTCCACCGGAATCGGCTCAACGCGAACAGGATCACCTTCGGGACGAACGGGAACCTGGGGCACCACCATCGGAGCGCCGGGCGCAATCGGTGCCGCCGGGCTGACCACAGCTCCCGGCGTTCCCCCGGGATTCGGGGTTGGCGGAGCCAACGTTCCCGGTTGCGGCGAGGGATTGACCGGAGTGAGCGACCTGGCCGGCTCGACCGGCGAAACCTCCACCACGGGCGCTCCCGGTGGCGTGACCAGAGGCACCACTCCCGCAGTCACCCCTGCTCCCACAATCGGCATCTCCGTCTGCGGATTCACCGGTTCCAGCGTTACCTGCGGATTGGGAACGTCGGTTGGAAACGGAAGCGCTGGTGGCGCGGTATAATCTTCAGGAGCCGCCGAATCCACGACCAGCGGATATCCGCGACTGCCACGGTTCCAGGAATACCAGACGGTCCGCAAGACCGTTCCCGTGGATCCGGAGAGATCGACGCGGCCCGCCACATAGCCGTCCACGTCGATGGCGGTCAGTCGCCAAAGCGGATCCCGGGTGAACTCCTGACAGGTGAGCTGGTAATTGACATGATTGAAGGAAACTCCCGCACGCTTGGCCTCCAATTCCAGAATCCGGAAACTGGCGGTCGAATCGATCAAGAGCTTCTGTTTGTCGATGAAGCCGGTGGGAACCTGATTCGGGTACTTGGGTTGCGCTTCTTTCTCGAGGCTGTGCTTTTCCGTGAGGGTGAATTCGCGGACGAAGAGCGGGCTTTGCCGGTCAAAAACCACCAATTCCCAGGAAATCGGCTGCGACTGCCCCTGAAGCCCTCGCATCTCCACAATCGTTTCGGCAGCCTCAATGCCAAAGGTGGATTTCATTTTCTCCAAACCGGTAAATGCAGAAATGGGCGCGTCCTCTTTCTGCCGTCGTCCCCCGAAAAATCGTCGGTCTTCGGCCCAACTCTCAGCAAGAAGGCCTCCCAAAAGCCCCAGCGTGATTCCCAACTTCCAAAATGATCGAGTTTTCATGGTCTTTTTCGAATTCAGCTTCGTCAAAATAGCACGTTCCCTGTTTTGACAACACTAGAACTTCAGCATTCAATCGGGGACCAATTAGGCACATGCCAGACTCCAAATCCGAATCCGTTGCTGTCGAAGATTACCTGGAACAAATTCTCCAGCTAATTGACAGCAAGGGCTATGCCCGCGTGGCAGATATCGCGGACGGGCTGGGAATCGCGCAGCCCAGCGTCTCAAACATGGTTCGCCGTCTCGACGAGAAAGGGCTGATCAACTACGAAAAATACCGCGGGATGACGCTCACGGCAGAGGGCGAACGCGTCGCGCTGCGCATCGTCAAACGCCATAATCTGCTTCAAGAGTTTCTCAATCTCCTCGGAATCGATCCCGAAATCGCCTATCAAGACCTCGAAGGCATGGAACATCACATCAGCTCCGAAACGCTGCGCGGGATCGAACAACTGATCTGTGAGTTGAAAGACAATCCGGAAATGCAAACCCGGGTTCGCGATGCAGTTCGGACCTGACAATTGGCCAAAAGTTGGCTATCACTCCTCCCGTTTCCTCACCAACTACGAAATGAAGCTCCCCTCAATCCATTTCTGGATCGCCATCGCGATGGCCGGCTTGTTGTCCGGTTGCTCTACCCCTACCAGCTCAACCAACAACAATCGGAGTGGTGGCCGCCTCAGCGCCAATCATCCTGCCGTTGTTGCTCGCAACGCCCAGATCGCCGCCGAACCAAGGGGCGATTTTTACTACGGACGGCGGTTCTGGCTCGAGGGCACCCGGTTTTGGGGGTTTCTTCGCGAACCCGGCCAAACCTGGGCGGAAGCGAAGCTGGTGATGATGAATGAGACCGTCAAACACACGCCCGATCGCCTTCCGGAGGTCAATCCTGGCGGGAAAGCCTTCGGCTACGATCACAACCACGAATACCGGATTCGCGGCCGCTACACCGGAAAACGGGTTTATGATCCGAACAGCAACCAAGTGCTGCCCGAATTTCTCGCTACCGACTTCGAACTGATCAGCGAATACCCCGGATTTCTGTTTCATCCCGATCAGCAGTTCGAGAAGAACAAGGTTCCGAAGTCTCCTTATTAAGGAGGCGAAAGCCGGAAACCGGGAGTGCCGGCAAACCCGGCCTGGAGCATCCGAAAATGCTCTAGACGTCCAGATTTCGAACGTTCAGGGCGTTGTCTTCGATAAACTGGCGCCTTGGCTCAACGATGTCGCCCATCAAAACGGTGAACATCTTGTCCGCCTCCACAGCGTTGTCCTCATTGAGAAGAACCCGCAGGAGCTTCCGATTGCTTGGATCCATCGTCGTCTCAAACAACTCTTTCGCGTTCATCTCACCCAGTCCCTTGTAGCGCTGGATATCGATGCCGCGCTTGCCGATATCGACAACCGTGCGGAAAATCTCTGGCACACTAAAGACGGGATGCTGCTGAACCTTGTCGCCTTCACCTTCAATGATTTCGAAGAGCGGCTCGTCCTGACTCGAAAAGTGTTTGATGTCGAGCCCGACACTCTGAAGTCCATCGAGGAGCTTTTTGATCGATTTGGATTCGTGAATTTCGACCAAATGAGCGCGCCGGTGGACCAGCGGTGCCGCCGGCTTCTCTTCGACTTCCGGCTCAGCCTCCGTCGCGGCTTCTTCCCCCTCAATGGCGGGCTCAGCTTCGGCATCTGCATCGGGCAACGCAGCTTCATCACCGACGGTTTCCACTTCCACCGAATCCTCGGCTTCCGGAGTTCCGAAGAGATTCAAATCATCATTCGCTTCGGAAAACTCACGCAGCGCATCTTCATCAATCAGGTAATCAACGGATTCTTCGTTCCCGGTCCGAATCTTTACCATGTATTCAGGAAGTCCCCCATTGCTGCCCGAATTTAAATACGCTTCAAAGTCACCCCCAGCTCGGCGGATGCCCTCACTCAAGCGCGAAAGTTTCCCAAGTTCGCTCAGGATCACTTTGAGCTGCGCACTATCAAACTCCTTATTGTCTTTGAGATTCTTAAGCTTCACTTCGTCCGCGCCCAAATCGATCAAAATGCGGTTCAACGCAGGATCATCCTGAACATATTCCTGACGCTTCTTTCGCGTCACCTTGTAAAGGGGCGGCTGAGCAATGTATACATAGCCCTGACGAACCAGCTCCGGCATTTGCCGATAGAAAAATGTCAGCAACAACGTTCGAATGTGGGATCCATCCACATCCGCATCCGTCATGATGATGATCTTATGATAACGGGCTTTGGAAATATCAAAACTCCCCTCCGTATCACCATCGCCAATCCCGGTACCGATCGCCGTGATCATGGTCTGGATTTCCCGGTTTTGGAGGACCTTGTCGAGGCGTGCTTTCTCCACGTTGATCAGCTTGCCGCGAATTGGGAGAATCGCCTGAATCTTCCGGTCACGCCCCTGCTTGGCAGAGCCTCCTGCGGAGTCACCCTCAACAATATAGATTTCCGTCTTGGAAGGATCGCGCTCTGAGCAATCCGCCAACTTTCCAGGAAGCCCGCCGCCGGTGAGTGCGGACTTGCGGACCGTTTCCCGGGCTTTTCGAGCGGCTTCACGAGCCCTCGCCGCATTTAGCACCTTGTTGACGACGGATTTCGCCAACGTTGGATTCTCCTCAAAGTAAGCCGAAAGCCCGTCATAAACGACGCTGTTGACGACGCCTTCCACTTCGTTGTTGACCAGTTTCTCTTTCGTCTGGCTACTAAATCGCGGGTGTGGGTGCTTGACGCTTAAGACACAAATCATTCCCTCGCGACAGTCGTCACCCGTCAAAGCCGGATCCTTGTCCTTCAGCATTTTCGCGTCTTTCGCGTATTTATTGACCGCACGCGTCAGTGAGGTTTTCAAACCGGTCAGGTGCGCCCCGCCATCCGCATTATGAATCGAGTTTGCGAAGGGCAGAATGTGCTCGTTATAACTGTCGTTATATTGAATCACGCAATCGACCAGAACGTCTTCCGTTGTCTTCTTCCCTTCCAATTCAAGCTCAACGGGACGTCGTCCACTCAGAATAATCGGTTCGGGATGAACCAGAGTCTTGTTTTCTCCCAACTGACGGACAAACTCAACCACACCGTCCTTGTAAAAGAATGTTTCGCTCTTCTCGGATTCCGGACGTTCATCGGTTAGGATAATGGTAATTCCTGGATTCAGGAAGGCGAGTTCCCGCAGGCGAGTCGCCAATCGGTCGAATTGAAAATCGGTTGTAATCGTAAAGATCGACGGATCCGGCATAAACGTTACCAGCGTTCCTGTTTTGCTGGAATCCGGCAATTTACCGATCACGCTAAGCTCTTTGGTGGTGACACCTCGCTCAAATTCGATCGAGTAGATCTGCCCGTCGCGAAAGACTTCCGCCTTGAACCAATCACTGAGAGCGTTGACGCACTTCGCGCCAACCCCGTGAAGACCACCGGAGTATTTGTAAGCCCCCTGTCCGAATTTTCCTCCCGCGTGCAAATTGGTCAACACCAGTTCCACCACCGGCATCCCGTGTTCCGGGTGCATTTCGACCGGGATTCCGCGACCGTCATCCTTGATTGAGCAGGAACCATCTACGTGGATTTTGATTTCCACCGTGTCGCAAAATCCAGCCAAGTGCTCATCGATGGAGTTGTCGAGCACCTCAAACACGCAGTGATGCAAACCGCGTTCATCCGGATCCCCAATATACATTCCCGGGCGCTTGCGGACCGCGGCGAGACCCTCCAACTTGTTGATCTGCTTCCAACCGTATTCCTGCTCTCCGGAAACCTGGGTTTCGGCGGCTGAATTGAGTTCGGTGGAGTTGGATCCGCCTACAAATTCAGGCGGCAGATCTTCCATTTCTTCTTGGGGCTCGTTTGGGTCGTTTTCGGACATAATGCGATCTTTGAGGGTCTAGGCAACGTTGCGCTTCAGGGGGGCAAAATCCAGCGAAACCAGTTCTTCTAACAGCAAGCCATAACATTGCACAAAACACGAAGATTTCACCCCGTTTTCAGGGTTTGTAAAGACCTGAATTGTAGGCGGGAATCCGGAGAAATCGAAGCATTCCACACGCTATTTTTCTACTGGTCATGCGGGAATTACCTGCCTAGCTTAACAGGTTACAAACCCCAAAAATCAAATTCCATGAATTCCAGCGATACCTCTCGTCGCGATTTCCTTCGCAAAACTGCAGCCACCGCCGCCGCCCTCGCCTCACCGGCCCTCCTTCAGGCCGAAGCCGAGGCAAAAACACCGGCCTCTGAGACTCTGGTCAAAACCTTCTACGACAGTCTCAACGACGCCCAACGCGAAGCGCTTTGCTTCCCATTCGATCACAGCCTGCGCAAGGCGATCGACAACAACTGGCATATCACGGAGCAAACCATCGGGCAGTTCCTGACCGCCGATCAAAACGCGATGGTTCGAGAGATTTTTCTGAATCTCCACAGTGAGGAATATCGTGAAGCCGTGATCAATCAGGTGGCTCACGACAGCGGAAAACGCGGTTTTGGCGCAAGTTCGGTCGCAATTTTCGGGGATCCCGGGACGGATGAGTTTGAGTTCGTCCTCACGGGGCGACACTGCACCCGCCGTGCCGATGGCAATTCCGTGAAAGGTCGAGCCTTTGGCGGACCCATTTTTTACGGGCACGCGGCCGATGGCTTCAACGAGGGCCCCGACCACAAAGGAAACGCCTATTGGTTCCAGGCCAAACGAGCCAACGAAGTTTATCAGATGCTCGATGGAAAGCAGCAGGAGCAAGCTCTGCTCGATCGCATTCGACAGGAACGGGGAAGTTCAACCATTCGGCTGGCGGGCGACGGCAAAGAAATTCCGGGACTGGCCGTTGCAGACATGAGTGCTGATCAGAAAGACGGAGTTCGCAAGGTGTTGGCCGATTTGTTGATGCCATTTCGCCCCGAAGACGTCACCGAATCGATGGCGTTGATCGAGAAAGGCGGATTCGACAATCTCCACCTGTCATTCGCGAAGAAAGGCGATATCGGCAACGACGGGGTTTGGGACAATTGGATGCTGGAAGGCCCCCACATGGTCTGGGTTTTCCGCGGATCCCCCCACGTCCACACCTGGGTTCATATCGCAGATCCTGATGGCCCCAGCGACCGCGACCGACGCGCCTAGATTGAGATGATGAAACCGCTCTCTGTTGTTGGCTTTTGCCTGATCCTGGCGTGCAACCTCACCCAATTGCTGGCGGTGGACTGGCCCGAACCTTCTGAACTCCCGGCTCGACCGGAATTGCCCGACGTTCTCGCCGGGGCAACGTCCGCCGAGGATTGGCAGACAACCAAACGTGGTGAAGTGATGCGCCAGTTTGAGCACTACGTCTACGGGCGTTCGCCTCAACTGCCCAAAACCGAGAATCTGCGTTTTGAAACCTTGTTCGAGAAGACGGCGTTTGGCGGAAAAGGACTCTTGCGGGAGGTCAGAATTTCGTATCCGCCCGAGGGCACCCCTCCCCTCTATCTCCTGGTCGCGATTCCCAAGAACCCAAAACCGGCACCAGCCTTTGTCGGCCTGAATTTTGGCGGCAATCATAGTTGCACGGACGATCCCGACGTCTGGCTGAATGAAAATTGGATTCCGAAACACAAGAAAGGCGTGGTCGACCATCGCGCGACCGAGGCTGCGCGGGGAACATCGTCCGATCGTTGGCCCTTCGAATTCGCGGTCGAACGAGGTTACGCGATGGCGACGCTTTACCACGGTGATATCGATCCCGATTACGCGGATTTCACCAACGGCGTGCATCCTCACTTCTTCATGGAAGGTGTCGATGAGCCGCTGGCGGGAGATTGGGGAGCCATCGGGGCCTGGGCCTGGAGTCTGCGCCTCGCCGCCAGCTACCTGATAGCTAATCCCGCGATCCATCCGGAACAGGTTTGCGTGATGGGCCATTCCCGAAACGGAAAAACGGCATTGTGGGCCGGTGCCCAGGATGAGCGCTTCGCTCTCGTTGTGAGCAATCAATCCGGCTGTGGAGGCGCAGCCCTGAGCCGTCCGCGTCGCGGGGAAAAGCTGATTAACATCAACACGAATTTTCCGCATTGGTTCAACGACCGGTTCCAGGATTTCAATGATCGCGAAGATCATCTGCCGGTTGATCAACACCAACTGCTCGCCTTGATCGCACCGCGCCCCGTCCTGGTTTGCAGCGCAACAGGTGATACCTGGGCCGATCCGGAAGGTGAATTTGAAACCTGCCGGAACGCCGCTCCCGTTTATCGTTTGCTGGGTTTCGACGACTTCACGGCCCAAAAACTTCCTCCGGAGAACCAGCTGATTGACAGCCGAATTGGCTATCACATCCGCCCGGGAAAACATGGGATCGGCAAGGCTGATTGGGCGGTCTTGTTTGACTTTGCCGACAAGCAACTCGGCGATTAGTTCGGTTCCATGATTCGGCCGGTCACCCACAGCGATTGCGAAGCGATTCGCGAGATCTACAATTACTACATTGAGGAGACGATCGTCACTTTTGAGGAAGAACTCGTGACGACCGACGAGATGGCCAGACGGGTGCGCGAAACGTCAGAATCCTACCCCTGGCTCGTTTGCGAGGAAGGCGGTGAGATTACCGGTTACGCCTATGCCCGAACCTGGCATCCGCGCTCGGCCTATCGTTTCTCGGTCGAAAGCAGCGTCTACCTCGGCAAGGGAAACGAGCGAAAAGGGCTCGGCAGCGCCTTGTATGCCGAGCTGCTGCCAAGGCTCCAAGCCCTGTCGATCCACTCCGTCATCGCGGGCATTTCCCTTCCCAACGAGGCAAGCGTTGCGATCCACGAAAAGTTCGGCTTCAAGAAAGCCGCCCACTATCGCGAAGTCGGCCGGAAATTCGATCGCTGGATCGACGTTGGCTACTGGCAATTGATCTTTGAGCCCGCTCCCTAGAAAACCTTGTCGTTCCATCCCCACATCCCCCGTTCGACATTTTCAAACGTGACGTAGGTGCGGCTTTTTTCGACCTTCAAGACGTTGCTCGACAGCTCGCAAAGGATCCTGGTTAGCTCGTCCGCCTTTTCCGCGGGCAACCCGAGCGCCTTCAACTCAAAAACCGCCGCAGGCTCCTCGCTTCCCCCAAACCGCATCGCTTGCCCGGCTTGAAGTGACGCCATGAAGTAATCCTCCGACTTCCCCAGGGCTTTGGAAACCTGTTGAGAAGCCAGTTGGAGCAATTCTCCACGAGCTTCCGGATCAACGTCTTGATTGGTGAGAACGGAGAGCAACGGCATGGCTCGACCTGACAGCTATTCTGACGACCAGGCTTGCGCGACTTGGCGCTGCTCGCCCAAGCTCTCAATGCCCAACTCGATCACGTCGCCGGGCTTCAGATATTGCGGAGGATCAAATCCCATCCCAACACCAGCCGGAGTACCGGTAGAAATGACGTCCCCGGGAAGCAGGCTCATGAACTGGCTCAGGTAACTGACCAAATGAGGAATCTTGAAGATCAAATTCGCGGAACTGCCGTCCTGCTTCGTCTCTCCATTGACCTTGAGCCACATCTTCAGATTATCCACATCTGCCACCTCGTCCCGGGTCGCCAGGAACGGCCCGAAGGGAGCAAAACTGTCCGCGCTCTTTCCTTTGACCCACTGGCCCTGGCGCTCAATTTGGAAAGCCCGTTCGCTGTAATCGTTGTGCAGCGCATAGCCCGCAACGTAATTCAGCGCATCCGATTCCTCGACGTAGCTGGCGCGCTTGCCAATCACGACCGCGAGCTCAACTTCCCAATCCGTCTTCTCGCTTCCTTTGGGAATGACCAGAGCGTCATCAGGACCCGTCCAACTGCTGGTGGCCTTGGAAAAGATGATCGGCTCCGGCGGAGGCGTCATCCCGGTTTCTTCGGCGTGATCGCTGAAGTTCAATCCGATGCAGATCAACTTGCTGGGACGACAGATCGCCGGTCCCAAACGCTCGGACGGATCCACCTTCGGAGCCGAAGCGGCATTCGCATCTGCCCAGGTTTTGAGCTTCGCCAGTCCATCGTCGCCAAAAAAAGCTTCGTCCCAGTCTGAACCAAACGCCGAAGCGTCAATGCGGGTGCCGTCTTCCAGTTGAAGACCGGGTTTTTCCTGACCGGGCTGGCCAAAGCGTATCAATTTCATGAGAGGGTGAGTAAAGATTGGGAAGTGAGGGCGTCAAAGCAAAATCGCGGCTTTGCGTTGCTGCATCCCACAGATCGCCTCAACCGTTACCATTTTTCCTCATGAAGATTTCCATCACCTACTGCGTTCAGTGAAACTACACCCCTCAGGCCACCAGTTTGGCGGCCGCAATTCAAGAAACCGACGGATTTGAAGTCGAACTCATCGAAGGTGGCGGTGGCATTTTTGACGTCGTGGCCAATGGCGAGCTGATTTACAGCAAACACGAAACCGGCCATTTCCCCGAGAACGAGGAGATCGTTTCGCTGCTCAAAAACGCGACCTAGCGCAGGTTCATCACACCACCGTCGAAGTCCCAGGCACCTCCCGTGACAAATCCGGCATCGTCGGAACAGAGATAGGTCGCCAACTTCCCGATTTCATTCGGTTTCGCCATTCGCCCGATCGGCTGGGCGGCAGAAAGCTTTTCGAACATTTTCTCTTCTTCACCCGGGTAATTGTTCGCCAGGTAATTGTCGACGAAGGGCGTGTGAACACGAGCGGGACAGATGCAGTTGCAGCGAATTCCCTGTTCGATGTAGTCGTGCGCGACCGACAGCGTCATCGTGTAAACCGCCCCCTTGCTCATTGAATAGGCGAACCGGTCCTTCAGGCCCACTTTCGAGGCAATCGACGCCATGTTGAGAACCACCCCACCGCCTGACGCCACCATTTTGGGCAACGCGGCGTGGAGGAAGTTGTAAACGCCTTTGACGTTGACGTTGTAAACACGATCCATGTCCGCCTCGGTCGTGGTTTCGACCGTTCCGATGTGCGAAATCCCCGCGTTATTGACCAAGACGTGCAGTTGTTTCGCCGCCGTGACCTTGTCGATCAGCGCGTCGACCTCACTCTGATTCGAAACATCGCAGGCCAAAAACTCGCCGCCGATATCGTTGGCAACGGTCGTTCCCGCTGCCTCATCGCGGTCGACAACCCAGACAAAGGCACCCTCCGCGGCAAATTCCCGAGACATCGCTTCTCCAATGCCAGATCCCGCTCCAGTTATGAGGACATTCTTGTCTTTAAATCGCATGGTTGCGATTTAATCCGGCTAGCAAATTGCCGCAACCGGATTCGCATTTCCCGCTGGTTTATCGGTCAATTTCCGTCCATGGTGGCGCGCCTGACATTGTATGAATTTTCGGCCTGCACTACTGCGTTTCGCTGGATTCGGGAGCGTGCTCGCTCTTGCTGGGTGCGCTGCGTTTACGATTTCCAGTCCTGAGTCTGAGGCTGGCAAAGACCTTACCTGGCCCGAAGCCTGGAAGGAAGCTGGAACCGGAAACCACGGCAGAATTTCGACCGGCTGGCTGAAAACGTTTCGGGATCCCGATTTGAATCAGTTGGTCGATTTGGCGATGGAAAACAACCGCGATCTCCAAGCCGCCGCGGCTCGCCTCAAAGTCGCCAAGGAACAAACCGTGCCGGCGCGGGCGAATCGATTGCCGGTAGTCGGGTTTCGCGCAAATCAGTCCCGGTCTCGCGATGAAAACGGGCTGGAGAACGCCATTTTTCAGTCGAATTACCAACTCGGCCTGAACGCGTCCTGGGAAATCGATCTTTGGGGGCGGCTTCGCGATCTGGATTTGGCCGCGCGAGCGGATTTCGCCGGAGCCGAGGCCGATTTTCGAGCGGCGCGACTTTCGCTGGCTGCCGACACCACGATTGCATGGTTCAACTACATCACGACGGTTCAGCTCGCCAATTTGGCCGAAACCACACGAGACAGCTTTGAACGGAACAACCGGATTACCGAGCGGAATTACAAGGCGGGCGACGACACGGCGAGCCCGTTGAATGTGCAATTTGGGCGCTCCAACGTCGCTTCGGCGGAACGTTCCCTCGTCCGAGCGCGCCTCAATCAGGAAGAAGCGGCACGAAGTTTGGAGGTGCTGATTGGCCGTTATCCCAACGCGGAAGTGAAAAGCCGTTCCAACCTTCCCGTGTTGCCCGGCAACATTCCGGCCGGCATCCCTTCCCAACTGCTCTGGCGCCGTCCCGACCTCGCCGCCGCAGCCGCGGAACTTCTCGCCACCGCCAAACGCGCCGACGCGGCTCGCAAAGATCTGCTTCCCGCCATCAACCTGAACGGCGGCGTTTCCTCATCCGGTGCGGCGCTCTCCTCCATCCTGCTCGATCCGGATTACTTTGTCTGGACCGTCGCGTCCTCTCTCGCCCAACACGTTTACGAGGGCGGCGCTCCCTCCGCGGCGGCGCGCCAGGCGCTTGCCCAAAACGAAGTCGCGGTGCGAAACTTTGCCGCATTGGCCCTGGTCGCCTTTCAGGAAGTGGAATCCGGGCTCGCGACCGAAAAATCGCTCGCCGAACAGGAGGAATTTCTGAACGTCGAGCTCGCCCAGGCCAATTTGGCGGAAACCCAGGCATCGCGCGACTACTCGGAGGGCCTGGTCGGGATTCTCTCCCTGCTCGAAGCTCAGCGTCGCGCCGTCAGCGCCCGGACCGACATGATCACGCTTCGCAACCAGCGCCTGCGGAATCGCGTCAATCTCCACCTGGCGCTGGGAGGCGATTTCGAGACGGAACCTTCCGAGAAGCCGTAATCCCGCCAGCTCGCAACTCGCTGTGCCAAAATCGTGATTGCCGAAGCTTTCGCCACCTGAAAGAGTAAGGGATGGATTCAGCTTCCTCCGCGAACGAACTGTTCAGCAGTTCAACGGGCCTCATCGCTTTTGCCTTTCTGCTGACGCTGCTTGTCGGGCTTTTGTGCCTTCGGATTGTTCGCGATCCGGAAATGTATTTGCAGCGAACCGGAAACCAACGCGGAATCACCGCCGATGACCCCACCGATCGAGATCAACTTCTGCTCAACACTCGGCGTCGCGGCTACGTGGGACTCGGCCTGGTCTGTGTTTGCCTGGTGATCCTGGGAATTGCCACGGTTGGACTGCGCAGCGCTACGCGGCGCCTTGCGGAGTTCGAGGCCGACCGCCATCAGTTGGTTCAATCGCTCAGAACTCAAACCGCTCACGTCAAAAAACATCAGGCGACTTCGGAATTGGATAGCGGGATCAAGTTGCTCGAAGAAGTCGTCAAAACGGGCGAGGCCGATGGAACGATTGACCAGGAAAAACTGAATGAGGCGTTGAAAGTGCTGGATCGGGGAATTGGCAAACTCAATGGCGTGGCGGAAATCTACCAGGAGGCGATCGAAGCTAACGAAAAGCTGGAAGACAAGGAATAGAGTGATTTCGCGACCTTTTGGTCGAAACTGTGCGTAAATTGGGAAAGACGTGTGTCGGCCTCCCGTTACCAAAACCCTTGTTCATGCAACGCACCCTCCGAATCCTGATTCCTCTCGCCATCCTTGTGGTTGGCGGAATTGGTTATGGCCTGCTTTCCATCAAGGAGGAAAAGCCGAAGCGGCCGCCGCCCGAACCGCGCGTGCTCCGGACCGAAGTCATCACCCTAAAGCGTCAGGATTATCAAACCCGGATTCGAACCCAGGGCGTGGTTCGCCCCCACAAGGAAGCGGTTCTCACCGCACAGGTCGCAGGCAAGGTCCTCGAACTTTCGGAGTCTCTCCACGACGGCTCTTTTTTCGAAGCGGACGAAGTGTTGTTGCGCATCGATCAGGAAGACTTCATCGCGGAGCAAATTTCCGCGAAGGCGAATCTGGCTCGCGCGACGGCCGCCTTCGCCCAGGAACAGGCCAAAGCCAAACAAGCGCGGCTCAACTGGGAAGACCTGGGATACAAGGACGAGCCCAATGAATTGGTGCTGCGCCTTCCCCAACTCCGCGAAGCCGAAGCCAACGTCAAGGCGGCCGAAGCAGCTCTCGAACGAGCCAGCCGGAATCTGGAACGCACCAGCGTAAAGGCGCCCTTTGCGGGTCGCGTTTTGACTCGAGAAGTTTCGATCGGACAATCGGTGACGTCGTCAACGCCGCTGGCGACCGTCTTCGAAACGGAGTTCGTCGAGGTTCGCCTCCCGGTTCCGGCCCGGGAAATGGCATTTTTGACGCTGCCGGAAAGCGTGGCTCAGGCATCTGTGCCGGTCGAGCTTCGCGACGCCTTGAATCCGGAATCGGTCGCGGTCTGGAACGCGGAAATCGTCGGAACCGAAGGCGCGCTGGATCCGGATTCCCGGGAACTTTTCGCGATTGCCCGGGTTGCCGATCCCTACTCCCGCAAGACCGAAAGCAAGAGCTCCAATCCACCGTTGCGCATCGGTCAGCCCATCACCGCAGAGATTGAAGGCCGGGTACTTTCCGACGTTTTTGTCGTTCCCCGCTCAGCCGTCCGCGACCTCAACCAGATTCACCTTGTCGATCCCAAAGAATTGACGCTGACCCGCCATGAAATCGAGGCGCTTTGGTCCAATGAAGAGTTCTTGATCGTGGCGGACAACGAAATTCCCGATGGCGCCCTCCTGTCCGTGACCCGCCTTGTTTATGCACCGGATGGCTCGAAAGTTGAGATCATTCCAAGCACGGAGGAGACGCTCAGCGAAGTGAACGTGGGAACTCTGGACTCCCGAGGAACATGATCCGCTGGTTCGCAAATAACGACATTGCTGCGAATTTTCTCCTCATCGCGATCCTGTTCGCCGGAATCTACACGGCCATGTTTCGGGTGCCGCTGCAGGTCAGCCCGACCTACGAGTTTGAGAGCATCTTCGTAAAGATGAACTACCGGGGCGGAACGCCCAGAGACGTCGAAAAGTCCATCATCATCCCGATCGAGGAGGCGATTCAGGATTTGCCGGGCATCGCGAAACTCTGGACGTATGCCAACCCGGGACGCGGCTGGGTCCTCGCGCAAATGGAGGATGGCGTGGATCGGCGCGCCTTGCTTGAGGAAGTCAAAACGCGCGTGGATCGCATCACCACGTTTCCCAGCGAAACGGAGAAACCCGATGTCTACATTCCCGATTCCAATTCCTTCCGCGAAGTCATCAAGGTCGCCATCACCGGGAATCTCACCACAAAAGAGCTTCGCCATGCCGCGGAGCGTGTTCGCAATGAATTGATGGAGGCTGACGGCATCAGCCAGGTCGAGTTGGTTGGGGAACGCCCCTACGAGATCGCGATCGAAGCGGATCAGGAAAAGCTCCGGTCCTACGGAATTGGCTTTCAGGAAATCTCCGATGCGATTCGCCGATCATCCGTCGACCTGCCAGCCGGGACCATCCAAAGTTCCAGCGGCGATCTCACGGTGCGGACCCGCGGACAGGCCTATACCGCACCGGAGTTCGCCAGCATCCCGATTCGTGCTGCCGACGGCGCGGATCTGCGACTGGGTGAGGTCGCGACGGTCAAGGACGGTTTCGAAGAGGGCGAACAACTGGTGCGTTTCAACGGCGAACCCGCGATGATGGTGGAGATCATGCGTCACGACAAGGAGAGCGCGTTGGAGGTTTCGAGACTCGTTCACGAATATGTCGATTCCGCCGCCCTGCGTTTTCCTCCCGGCATCCACCTTTACGCCTGGGACGACGAGTCACTTTCGATTCGCGGTCGGCTCGGCACCCTAACCACCTCGCTGATTCAAGGCTGCATCCTCGTCTTCATTGTGCTCGCCCTCTTTCTCCGGCCATCCGTCGCCCTCTGGGTGGTGATTGGCATTCCGGTCAGTTTCGCCGGCGGAATCCTCTGCATGCCCTGGTTGGGACTTTCCGCCAACCTGATGAGCGTCTTTGGCTTCATCATTGTGGTCGGGCTCGTCGTCGATGACGCGATCGTGACGGCGGAGAACATCTACTCCAAACTCAAAACCGGAATCGATCCGTTGGAAGCTTCCGTCATCGGAACCAAGGAGGTTGCCGTGCCGGTCACCTTTGGCGTGATCACCACCATCGTGGCCTTTCTGCCTCTGCTCTATTTTCAGGGCCACTGGGGCAATTTCGCCAAACAAATCCCGCCGGTTGTCGCGCCGGTTCTCATTTTTTCGCTCATTGAATCCAAGTTGATTCTCCCGGCCCACCTCAAACATCTCAAAATTGGACGCGCCAAGTTTAACTTCTTCACGCGTTTCCAAAAGCGAATTGCCGACGGCTTGGAAACGTTCGTGGAGAAGGTCTATCAACCGTCGTTGAAGTTCGCAATCGAACATCGCTACTCGGTGTGCGCGGCGTTTTTCGCGATGGCCCTCCTCATGATCGGCTATTGGCAGGGCGGCCGGCTCGGCTTTGTGTCGATGCCTTCGGTCGATCGACTTCGCATCACCGCCTACATCGACCTTCCAAACGACACGCCTCTTGAACAAACCGATCTCTACGTCAAGCGAATCGCGTCCAAGGTCGATCAACTCAAGGCCGAGTTTGTCGACCAGGGCACCGGCCGTTCCCTGATCACCAATGTTCACGAGCAAACCGGCGACTACGATCGCGGAAGCTCCATCGTCAAGGAATCCGAAGGAGAGGTCGCGATCGAGATCCTGCCCCCGAGTCAGCGGAAGAGTCCCGGCCCGCGAAACAGCGTGATTGCCAATCGCTGGAAGGAACTTGTCGGCGAACTTCCGGAAGCCCAGTCGTTTCGGATCCGGGCCGAACAAAGCGGCCGGGGTCGTTCCGGCGAAAGTCGAGAGGAGGAGCCGATCGAGATTGAACTCCGCGGCCCGAGTTCGGCAAAGAAAGTGGACATCGCCCACCAGATCAAAGACCTCCTCGAAAGTTACGAGGGAATCAGCGATGCCTACACCCAGGTCCGCGGCGATCTCGATGAATTGGAGATCACGCTCAAACCGCGCGCGGCGGAACTCCAACTCACGCAGCAGTCGCTCGCGAGCCAGATTCGACAAGCGTTTTATGGTGAGGAAGCGCAACGCGTTCAGCGCGGAACCGAGGACATTCGCGTGATGGTTCGCCTCACCTTGGAGGAACGCCAGTCACTCCACACGCTCGACACGATGCGCGTTCGAACCCCGGGCGGCAGCGATGTTTCGCTCGCATCGGTGGCGGACGTCAAGATGGTGAAAGTTCCCGGCCGGATCGAAAGGATCGATGGGGCCGAAGTCATCGAAATCAAGGCGCTTCCCGTTGACGAGTCCATCGACATCATGGGCATCGCGGAAACTTCGAGTCCCGAAATTCAGGCAATCGTCAATCAGGGCGATGGACTGTCGTTCCGTTACACCGGATTCATTGCGGAAAACGCAGACTCGAAGCGCCGAACCATCATCGGCGCCATCGCCCTCATGCTCGCGTTGTATGGACTGCTCGCCATTCCCTTCAAGTCGCTCACCCAACCCATTTTCGTTCTTCTGGCGGTTCCGTTCGGAGTTGTTGGAGCCTTGCTCGGCCACATCATCATGGGAATCACGCCCTCCTATCTCAGCATCTTTGGAATGCTCGCGCTGGCCGGGGTCGTGGTCAATGACTCGCTCGTGATGGTCGATTTCATCAATCAACGACGAGCCGAGGGCATGCCGCTGAAGGAGGCGATCATCATTGCCGGAGCACGGCGCTTTCGGGCGATCCTGCTCACTTCCATCACCACCTTTGCCGGGCTCATGCCACTGATGTTCGACAACTCGATCCAGGGTCAGTTCCTCATCCCCATGGCGGTGTCACTGGGATATGGAATCCTCTTTGCGACCACCATCACCCTCTACCTGATTCCCTGCGCTTACCAGATCAACTCGGATATTGGCAAGGGACTGGTTTGGTTGAAGGATTGGTATTTGCGCCCGTTCCGATCCGCGTAACCTGAAAATTTCGCGTTTTCGCCAACCTCTCGAATAAATCGAAACCCACTGCGGCCTAACCTGCTTGAAGGCTCTGCGTCACCATGAACCCGACCATTCCATTTTCTGATTTCGAAACCCCGTGTTTGGCTATTTTCTGGATCCCGCAAAGCGACTCCGCAAACGCTTCGAGCGCGCGGTAAAACGGTTAACGCGTCTCCATCAGCAGGCCCATCGCATTGTCGATCATTCCATTCGGGAGCCCATTCTCAAGCGGCATGAGCGCCAGGCCATTCTGGTCGAACGCCTGGCTGATCGAATCGAGGAACTGCCTTTGATCCGCGCCAAAAGCTTCAACTGGCTTCGAGAGGATATCGACAAGCACCTCACCACCCTTGAAGCCGAGATCGAGCGCTTTCGGGACGAGGCCAGGCCCCTCGAATTCCACGCTCCTTCACCGGACAAATTTCCCCCGCCTCCCCTCCCCCTTTCCAAGACCGTTTCGGCCAAACCCAACCCACCTCTCTCCTCCCCAACCCTGCCCCATCCCCGAAAGGGAGCAACGGCTGCGCGCACCGAGCCGGCGCGTACGAACCCAACCAACCTGGTTGGGCAAGCTCCCGAAGGACCCGGACCAAAGCAACGGCAACGGCGGACGCCGGATTCAGCACTCACGTTGAGTCCCGATCCCGCTGCGTTGCTCAAGTCCGGGTCCAATTTCGGGTCGCCGCCTTCATCCGCAACGATTCGAACGCTTCAGGAACGAGAATCCGGAATGCGCGATCAACTTGATCAGTTGGCCCGCGATATTTTTCAATTGCAGGCCCACAAACCAGACCAGTTTTCGGTCTTTGATTGGAGCGAACTGACCCAGAAGGCGAGAACCCGGCTTCAACAGGCGCGAGTGCAGCTTGGCACCTGTTCGCGCTGGATTCTGGCCGGCAAGATGGTGGTGACGTCGCGGGACGACTGGAGAGACGACTTCCAGAAACTCGAGACGGAGATTCGCGATCTGCAGAATCAGGTTCAACGCCTTCGCAATCCCAACGCAGTTCGGGATCTCCTCAACGCGAAGAAGCCGCCCCAGGAACCTGGCCCAAAACCGGGTTTCAATCCGGTGTCTCTTTCACACCGTTCCGGTCCTCGCCGCCGCACCACCCCGGTTGGACTCCCCACCAAGTCGCATCCCGGCCAGTAGTCCGATTTTCAGTCTCGCCTCGCCCGGCGATTGGAATCCCGGAAATCGATCGGACGTTTCTTCACCCACGCGACAAACTTCTGGATTTCCTCGTGCTCCAGCAAGGCCTCAATCGTGCTGTAGTTCTTCGCCAATTCCGACTCCGTCAGCACACTGTGAATTTTGCCATGACAAATCGTGTGGAGAATCGCGATCGGCCCATGTTTCCCACCTTTTAGTTTGGGCGTCAGGTGATGACGACTTTCCAGGTGCGCGGGAATTTCGCGTCCGCAAAGAGGGCAGGTTTTCAATGGGGCCGTCATTTCAATTGGCAGCTCGGACCTGGATCATCCGCTCGCAGGAACGACCACGATCATCGATGGCACGAACCGTGTAGGGACCAACGATGGGAGAATCCCAAAACAAGGTATCCTCGGGCGGACCGGAGCCAAGAAACTCCTTTCCCGCGTACCAGAAAATGCGCCGCGCATCCGCATCCGCCGCCACCCGCAAGGGAATGTGAGTGAGTTCACCGCGCAGCGTGTAAATCGTATCCGGCTCTGGAGAAACGATTCGAAGCGGCGTTCCGGCGGACGCTTCGGCTGATCCTGCGCCGTGCCGAAACGGCGGAGGCTGGTTCATCGCGATACCGGCTTCGCGATAGAGTTGCAGAAGATCCGACGGCCAAAACTCGTAGACTTTTCTGCTCACCTCTCGTGTGCCGTCATTCTCTTCCGGGCGAAGACGAAGACCGGTTTCCGCATCGATCGCCACCTGGCGGTGGATCGCGCAGGTGTCGATCGGCGAACGGCCCGGAATAAACCAGCCCTCTCGAGAAGTCGGACAATGGGTATTCGGCATCTGACCGGAAACCGCACAGAGATTGATGCGACGAAGATTGAGCCCGGTGGGCTGGGCAACGTAGCCGGATTCGTCAGGCTGATGCGCTCGAAGGGATCCGATCATGTCAAAGAGCAAAGGCGCAGTGGCTTCCCGCGCCACAAAGGAGGCATTGCCCGCCCCCCGAAAGTCTCCGATCCAGAGACCCAGAACATAGCGATCGAACACCGCAACCGCCCAGGCATCGCGGAAACCATGGGAAGTTCCGGTCTTCCAATACACCGGGCGATCGCGGCTGATTCCGTGGCGGCGGGACATGCCGGGCGCAGGAATGTCCCGAATCATGGAGAGGGTCAGGAAGGCGGCTTCCGGAGAAAGAATCTGGTGGCTGACGATCGGACCGGGATCCTCGTCGGAGTAGACAAGCTGTCGAAGATTCCCATCGTTGGGCAGAATGGTATAGAGCCGGACGAGCTCCTCGAGACTGACCTCGGCACCACCGAGCGCAAGCGAGAGCCCGTAGTGGGACGCGGGATGCGGCAAGTCGATGCCGCCCCGCTGGAGGAAGGCGTAAAAGCTGGGGCGCTTCAGCGTCGCCATCAACGCGACGGCGGGAACATTTCGGCTGCGTTGCAACGCTTCCGTCGCCGAGAGAGGCCCGCTGTATCCTCGATCAAAATTCTCCGGGCTGTAGGCCCCAAAGGAGGCTTTGGCATCCTTGAGCAAGGTGTTGGGATGAATGATGCCCTGTTCGAGACCGAGGGCGTAAATGAACGGCTTGAGCGAAGACCCAGGTGAACGCCGCATTCGTATCCCGTCCACCTGTCCCTGAATCGGGACGTTCCAGAAGTCGCCAGAGCCAAGATAGGCGCGAACTTCCATGCTCGTCGTATCAACGAGCAGAGCGCTCGCATTGCGGAGTCCGATGCCGTGGTGACGCCGGAGGTAGGCACTCATGGATGCTTCCAAAACCGCCTGTTGATCGCGATCGATCGTGGAGCGGATCTCAGGAACGAGCGGAAATTGTCTCAGGAGACGACGCGTCAGATGCGGCCCCTCGAAGGGACGCGTCGCCGGCTGGGAAATGGTAAACTGAGCGTCGAGCGGATCTGCCGCGAGACCTTCCTGGTCGCGAAATCGGGCGAACAGCCGGGCCTGGGCTTCGGCGAGATGCGGATTGCGCGAACCATCCCGAGCCGGCGTCCGGCGAGCCGGGCTTTGCGGAATCACGCTGAGGGCAATGGCTTCGCGGCGAGTTAACTCGGAAGGCGCTTTGTCCAGATAGATTCGACTGGCCGCCCCGATCCCTTCCAGATTTCCACCGTAAGGCGCAAGATTGAGATAGGCTTCAAAGATCTCTTCCTTGGAGTAGTGACGCTCAAGCTGAACAGCTCGAAACATCTGCGCGACCTTCCCGGGAATGGAACGGCTCCGCATCCCAAAACGCAGCCGGGCCAACTGCATCGTAATGGTGGAACCTCCCGTGCGCGGGCCGCCCGTGACCATGTTCCAGGCGGAACGAACAATCGCCGATGCATCCACGCCGGAGTGCTGATAGAACTTGCGATCCTCGTGAAGCAAGGTCGCCCCCTGCAGCTCTTCGGAGATGTGGGCCAGCGGCGTGAAGATGCGATATTTGTCGTCCTGACTCAGGGTAATGCGGAGAACCTGGCCGGAACGATCCAGGACAACCTGGGAGAATCCCGCGTTGGACGGATAGATTTCCGGCCGTGGCAGGAAAAGCCAAATGCCCGCCAAAAGCAGGACCATGCCGCTCGCAATTCGAACCGATCGTTTCCAGTGCTTCATGTTCACCACTTATTTCACGACGATTCGGCCCGGTAATCCGCGCGCCCGCACCGAGCGATCATACATCGAATCCGCCAGAACCGGAGGCACGATGAACTCACCTCGCCGGGTAGGGGTGATCTTGTAGCGCAGCAATTGCACCTGCGGTTGCGCCACGCCGAAGAGCACGACCCGATCCTCCCGAACCTCGTTGAACGCCATTCCCGGCAAGGTCGAGCGCCCGGCCGACAAACTCTCCCGCACCACCTCAAACCCACCGGGCAACAGATCGGTTAGTGCGACATTGGTGATGGTTTGCCCCTGCTTCAGACTCCGGAGTTGGAGCTGAACGGTAATCGGCTCACCCAGGGTCGCTTCCGCCAGCGGGTTCCCGTCCTTGTCGAGATAGAGTCGCTCGACCTCAATGCCTTCGCGCAAGGGCTCCGTCGGAACGGTTCGCTCGAAACCGCCTTCCGTGACCTGATAAAAAATCCCGGACGGCCCGCCTCGGGACGGTGCCGCCGAAAACTTGACCGCATCAGCAGAAAGCGGGACCCCGGCCCGAACAAGCTTGGTTCCTTCCGTCGGCAGCGCCAACGTGGAATCATCGACGACCTGAGCCAACTCCAACTGAATTGGGAACTGGTCGGCCAGCTCAGAATACCCTTTGAGAGCCAACACACTGTAGGCAGCGCTGAGGGTACTGAACTCATTGCGGAGAAGAGGATCGAGCAGCGTGCGCAAATCATCACCACTCAGCTTCTTGGCTTCTTCGGGAAAGTGCCGAGTCAGAATCGCGAGATACTGAGCATCCTGAGCCAGTGCCGGATGAAAGTCATCTTCGGGCGCATCGTCCTTGGCCGGAGGTCGTTGGCTCGCTCGCTGATAGCCACGAATGAGCCGAGCCGCTTCGGTGCGCTGCTTGAGCAATTGATACGAACCCGCCAGATAGACCGCGGTCAGATCCTTCTGCCAGGCTTCTTCCTCAGCATTTTTTCTCAGGTAGTCACGCAGGTTGAGAATGTAGTTGGTCGTTACCACGCCGTTCCGGGTCAGCACATAAATGGCGTAGGCCTGGTCGCGGCAGTCCTGCTTCTCGAGCTTGGTCACTGCCGCCATTTTCCGAAGATTACCCAACGCCCGGGAATGAAGGGCTGGAGGAACCTCAAATCCCGCGATCTGAGCCTCGCTGAGATAGTGCGTGGCGTAGATGCTGAGAAAATCGATCGCAGGCGTCTTGGCCGAATACCAATAGCCGAACCCGCCGGAGCTATTCATCCGGTTCCGCAACATTCGGCAGGTCGCATCCACCTGCTTCTGCACTTCTGCCTTGGTCAGGCCAAAGTCTGCTTCGTCAGCAATGAGCAACCGGGCCAGTGATCCGCTCACGAGTTGTTCCGTACAGCCATGGGGATACTTGGCGAGGTATTGATCCAAGCCGCGAGTCAGGCTGAGAGGCAACACCGAGGCGCTCGCTTCCGCCTGATGAAATTCTTCGTGCAAGTCGCGCCCCAGCGACACGTCGAGAGTCGATTTCCCGGTGTAACCGCTTTGCACAATGGTCGTGTAAGGCGTCGCCGGCCGAATGCTGAGCGTGGACGTTCGGGTGGAGGTTTCGTTGCCGCCGCTCGCCGCAAATTTGAGGGAGGCGCTGCCCAGTTCCCCGGTCGCACGAACCCGGAAGGTCAACGTTTCCTCGCGCTCACGGGGAATGGTCATTCCAGCGGGCGGAGGCGTGATCACCTCAAGGTGCTTGCTTGGAGTGACGGTCAGGCGAATTTCAGCCTCTTCGCCAGTCTCAGGATCCAGGTTATTCCCCAACGTTACAGAGACATCAAACTCGTCACCCGGCGCGGCAAACGTCGGCACCCCGGGATTGATCAACACCGGGCTGACCAACGTGGTGCGGCTCTCGGCGTGGCCCATTCCATCGCGCGACGCCGCGATCGCCATCACCCGAAGGCTGCCATTGAAATAGTCGGGCACGTCATAGGTCACTTCGCGGACTTCGGGACCCGCATCCAAAATGCCGGACCAAAACACGACCGGCGCATCGGTGAGCCGCTTGAATGGATTGAGCTGAAAATCCGCACCGCCTCCAAAGGCGGAAAGTTGCTCCTGAATGTGACGATGCTCGGGAATGAGGAGATCCAGGATCTGGTAAGTTTGGCAGAGCAGGGCCCGCTTTCGCTCGAAGTGCGGCAACGGTTTGGGCGTTTCATAGCGGGTAACCTGGAGGATTCCCTCGTCCACCGCGAAGATCGCAATCTTGCAGTTTCGATCGGCCTGGTAAGGGATGCGCAACGGTTTGCCGGGACGCGCCTTCTCCGCCGGATCGAGGGTCAATTTGATTTCGCGGGAATCATTGACCACGCGAAACGGGGTAACCGCGTAACTGAGCGGGCTCATGAAGATTTCCGGAGAATCCAGGGATCGCACAAACGTCACATTGACGTAACCAGTTCCCTCCAGTTCGTCCGGAACCGCGATCGTCTGAACCGAACTGTTCGTGGTCGTGGTGAAGTATTTGTGCGCGTAAACGCGATCGCGCTCAATCGTGAGCAATCCCGTGCCGGTAAACGGAGCCGTGATGCTGAGCTCAATCTCTTCGCCACGCCGATATTCCGGCTTCGCCAGTTTGACGAACAACTCCGCATTGTCGTCGAGCGACCGGCTCCGGTTTCCCTTGCCAACCACGGAGTATCCCATCTTCGAGAGAAGGTTCCCCTCGGCATCGGAAACCAACAAGCTGAACTCACCGGGCGCCTCGGTCGGCAGGGCCAGTTCAAAACCATCGGACTGGCCGATGCTCAGCGTTCCCGAGGCAACCTCACGCTCTTTCTTGACCGATTGATAGGCAAAATCGCCACTGCCCTGTTCTTTCAGAATGGAAACGTAGTAGGTTTCCTCAACGCTATAATTGAGATCCTGGAGATCGATCTTCTCCAATTGCGGATTCACGGCCACGAGCTGCACCTTGCGAATCCCGTTTGCCGGAATATAGCGCAATTCCCCATCCGGCTTGTAGCCGACGGCGTGTGGCAGGGGCGAAACCAGGAGACGATTGCTGTAGGCCTTCACGCTTCTCCCGCTATCGGGTTCGAACACCTCGGCTTGAAAGGAAACGCTGTAGGTCGCCGTTCCAATCGCGCTCATATCGATCGGAATCGTCACCGCCCCGTTGTCGTCCGTCTGGCTCTTCTTGGTGGCCCAGGTGTGGTACTTGGCCGCCTTGAGATTGCGGTCGAAAAAGACGTAATCCGGAAAGTCGTCGAAAGAGAAGCGAATCGGACGAGCGGTGACACTGCCCGATACCGAACGCTTTGTGGCCGGGGTCCCGTAGAGGTTCTGAGCATTGACGCTCGCGCTCAACCCTGCGGGCGGGATCCAGCCTTTGCCGGACTCCGGCGTAACCTTGGTGCTTACCTTCATCGTGTCCGGCAGGAACTCTTCCACTCGGGCGGAGGTCGAGGCGAGCAAGGTATCCCTCTGCTTCTTCCCATCCTCATCTTCCTCGTGAACGAGGTAGGCATACAGTTTGTACTCGCCGGTGGAAGACGCGTATTCCGTCGGGCACTCAAAGTCCGCAAACCCGGACTGCGGCAACGAAACGAGTTGCTCCAGAATGGTTGAGTTGCGGGCGTCTTGAACCACGACCTTGATCGGCAATCCCGCCAGTTCGCCGCTCCAATCCCGCGGCTTGATGATAAGACCGGCGTGGATCGTATCTCCCGGTCGATACACGCCGCGTTCCGTAAACACAAATCCATCCAGATCACCAGCGGTGGGCGCGGAGAGACCACCGACATCAAACCGGGAGAAGCTGACGTGCTGCTGATAACGATTAAAGGGGATGAAACTGAGATCGCGATCCTTGCGCGCCACGATCGCAACCGGCTGACTCTCGTCTCGAGCGGCTTCGTCCACCGCGGCCAACGTCGCACGCCCAGTTGAATCGGTTACCCCACTCACCAACGGCACGCCGTTTTTTCCCAGGACCTGGACTTCCACCGCATCAACCGGAACTCCCAACCCTAACGACTGCACAAAAACGTCGCGCGTCCGGTCGTGGTTCACCTTGACGACAAGCCCCAAATCCGTGATGAGGACAAACGCGTTATCCCCTTCCTGACCGCCGCCCTTGACGGCTTTCTCTTCCTTGGGATCCCAACCCAGCACTCGCAGAAAATAGAGACCCCGATTCAGATCGGGATCGTCCTGGTCCTCCAGATCGAGGAGACGGGAAAAGTCGAGGGTGGAATAATTCGCAGCATACGAGTCCGAGGAAAGGATGCTTTGCAGCTGCTCGGTGTAATGCCCGAGATTGGTGTCGTTGAAGTTTCGGGAAAAACCGGGGCGGTTAAAATTCCCGCTCGTCTGGCTCACCAGGTGGTTGATCTCTCCGGCCGGGACGCGACCCAGTCGATACTTCAATCCCGGGAGGTTGCGGGACTTCACCGTGATTTTCCGGTCTCCAGTCATCGCGAGCAGCCCGCCAAAGCGACCGAGCACATACAGCTCCCTTGGCCCCTGGGGCACGTTTCGCGTGGCGCGATATTCCTCCGCCAATCGATACCCTCCCAAAGCCGGCGTATCCTTGTCCACCACACAGAGGAGCTGCCGTTCTTCGGGAAGCCGGTCGAAGGTGAAGTCGTAGCGGTCAAAGTGCGTCCGGCGCTGATCCACGGGCTTGTCCGCATCCTCTCTCGCGTCCGGCGTCAGCTTCACTTCCGTCGACGTTGCGAGGATCTCCTGGCTGACCGAGTCAACCGTCCAACCCGTCTCCTCCGGCATCAACGGATCCGGATTCTCAGGCTTTTGCCACTTCGGAAGCAGGTAAACCTTGAGATGCTTCAGAAAATCCTCCGGGCTGGTCAGCCCCTGCGTCCGAATACGCAAGTGCGGTTCGGGCTCGCCGCTATCCTTCCGACGCGTCCCGACAAACACATCCTTGATCTGAAAATAGCTGTAGAGATCCGGAATCTTCACTTTGCCGGGGATCGCCTTTTCAGTTCGCGAATCCCCCAACGCCACCGGCATCCCGGACTTCAACGTCACCTGGACGAAGTCTTCTTTTCCCGGCAGTTCAATCGGCTTGGTCCGGACATAGGCGAGACGATCGAAGTCACCCAACCGAATCTCCTCGAGCCGCTCGTCTCCGGCAAACAAGGGCGCGTCCCCCAGAATCGCAATGTCCAAATGCTTGCGCAGGTCCACCTCCTTCACGCCATGGCTGAACTTGTAAGTGACGACCGCCTGCTTGATCTCCGGATTTTTGGGGTTCTGATAGAACTCACCTCTGACCACCTGAGCTGTGAATTTGGCGGTCGCGAATTCCAGGACCGGTTCCTGCAGCGCAACCGTATCGACCAACAGCCTCTTCGGCTGCATGACCACTTCGTAGGTTCGATCCGGCAACCAGTCGTCGCTAGGGGTAAAGATGAGAACCTTGTCGTTCAGCCATTTCCACGCGCCGGCGAGCTCGGGTTTGAGCCGAATCCCCTCGGTCACGACACCCTTGCTTGGTTCCGCCAACAGCGCGAGGGGAGCCGAAGCCTCGCTGAACTGCAATCGCAACGATGCAGGAACCAACCGGTTCTCCCCATCGATTCTTCGCACGGCGGCAATGCCCGGTTCGCTTACTTTGATCGTCACCAAATTGGGAGGAACCTTGTCAGGCTGCGCCGCGAGCCAGATCCACACGCTCCCCAGGATCAGCGCAAGAGCGGCCAACGAGATGGAAAATTTTGGTCGCGCGGAGAGCCACTTCCAGGCGGGCCTGGGCCATGGTGGCGGAGTCCACTTCACCGAAAACGAACCAACCAGGTTCGAGAGAAACGATCCGAGTCGGGACAGGAATTTGGACATAGATAACAAGAGGCTTCAGAGCGAATACGCATGCAACGGAAATTCCTTTCAGAATCCGGCAAAAAACGCTTCGAAAAAGCGGTCAGCTTTCAGGCGTCAGCTGTCAGCTTTCAGGCGTCAGCTGTCAGCTTTCAGGTTCGGCGCCACAAGCTCTTGGAAAACGCGAGGTCTGCGACGTCCCGTTTCCTACGGCTTGCCCACCGGTTCATCGCCCAAAAACTGTTGGCGGATGTAGTTCGTTGCCCGCTTGGCGGAGCCTGATTCTCCGCCCCCGGAAACACCGTGGTTCCCGCCCTTGACGATGTACAACTCCACCGGAACGCCAGCGCCTTTCAATGCGGTTTCCAGCACCTCGGCATGTTCAAACGGCACGACGACGTCGGCATCGCCATGGACGATGAGAATCGGGGGATCGTCTTCTGAAACAAAGCTCAAGGGCGACACGTCCTTTTTGAGATCCACCGACATTTCAGAGGCTGGAGTTCCCGGTTTGTATCCCAGCAACTGCCGGTAGGCCGGGTGCTTGTGCTCGACCTTTCCGAGGAGGCCCCAATCCGTCGGTCCGGCGAACGGGATCGCGAAGGACACTCGGGAACTGAGTTTGGAAACCGGGTCGTCCGCGCCCGGATCCTGTTCGTCGTCCTGCAACGCGACGTAGGCCGAGAGATGCCCGCCGGCCGAGCCGCCCGTGACCCCGATGCGCTTCGGATCGAGATTCCACTCACCAGCATGGTGCCGGATGAATTGAATCGCGCGGGCACAATCATCGACCTGCGCCGGATGGATGGCGACATTGGTAAAGCGATACTCGACCGAAACGACGGCAAGCCATCCCGCAGCATTCGCTTCCGCCAAATAGCGTGGAATGCGATTCTTCGAGCCGGCACGCCATCCTCCGCCGTGAATGTAAACCATGACCGGGGCCGGTGCCTCCGAGTCGGCGAGGTAGACATCCAGAATTTGAGTGGGATGCTCATCATCATAGGGAACATCTTTGTGCGTTGGTGTCTGAGCATGGGCGATGAGCGGGCTCAGCCCAAACAGGGCGAGGAGGAGTCGAATCGGGGTTTTCATGGGTTGATGGGTGGGACGAGGAAGGCGAGTTGGTTCCCGATCCCTTGCTTGCTTCTACCACTCGACCACCCCGGTTTGCAAGCCATTGCACACCCCTCTCCTTCTCTCGACTCCGCCAGTTTCCCTGAATTCCCGAAATTCGTTCCCGACTACCTTCGGGCGGAACGTCCATCCTCCGAGCCGGAACGCTGGGTTCCTCGCTTGTTGGGGAAGAGATCGTACTTGTCCAGTTTTTCGCGCAAGGTCACCCGGGAAACTCCCAGCAACCGGGAAAGCTTGCTCTGGTTGCCTCCTGCATAGTTGATGGCTTCGGAATAGGCGGCCCGCTCGAATTCTTCCTGCAAAATGGAGAACACCCGTGCTTCCTCTCCCGCCTCCGCTTTTTGCAGCAAATCACGCATCCGTTTTGCCACATTCAGCTCATCCGACACGGCGGAGAGTGGAACAGCGGTCAACAGCTCGTCGACCAGTTGCGCGGTGATGGCATACCCTTGATTCTGGAGGAGCGCTCTTCGTATGACGCTTTCGAGTTCCGTTACATTTCCCGGCCAGGAGTAGTCCATCAGCCGGTCGTACGCTTCGGGTTCAATTTCCGGAACGATCACGTCCAGGGAGGCGGCATACTGGTCCAGGATGTACTCAGCCAGCATTCGCACATCGCCTTCGCGCTCTCGAAGTGGCGGCACATAGACGTGAGCGGCATTGAGCCTCAGGAAAAAATCCTCGTTCACTTCCTGCTCTTGAATCGCGTTCTCCAGATCGGAATTTGTCGCCGCTATCAACCGGACATTCGCCGGAATTTTCTCGAAACCTCCAATCCGTGTGAATCCCTGGTCCTGAAGTAGTTGAAGCAGTTTTGCCTGAATCTGGGGTTCGATTTCGCCCAGCTCATCCAAAAACAGGGTCCCACCATGGGCTTGCTCGATCCGCCCTATTCTGCGGGTGATAGCACCGGGAAACGCGCCTTTCTCATGCCCAAACAACTCGCTCTCCAGCATCGGCTCCGAGATCGTTGCACAGTTCACGGCGATGAACGGTTTGTCAGCCCGGTCGCTATGTTGCCAGATGGCCCGGGCGACGAGATTCTTCCCTGTCCCGGCCTCGCCTCGAATCAAAACCGCGTCCGTTTTGTCTGCGATCCGACCCATATCCTTGTAGACTTGGTGCATGGCCCGGCTGTTGCCGATGATGAAATCCGTATCCTTCTGTTTGGCCGCGAGTTGCCCAATTTGGACTCGCTTCTGGGTCAACCGAAACGCCTCAACCGCCCGCTCGACGGCTTCGAACAGCTCATGAGGCTGGTAGGGTTTCAAGATGTAGTCGTAGGCTCCTTTTCGAGTCGCTTCGATCGCCAGACTTGCCGTTCCGTGGGCAGTCATGAGAATCACCGGCAGGTGCGGATTTGACTCTCGCAACTTCTCCAGGAGCTCCATTCCCCCGACTTCAGGCATGCGAAAGTCGGTCAAAACAAGGTCGTATTTGGGCCCGCTTGCCGCGAGTTCCAACCCTTCCCGACCATTCTTTGCCCAATCCACGGCGTATCCTTCCCGCTCCAAAAGTCGCTTGGTCACTCGGCCAACAGCTGGCTCATCTTCCACCAAAAGCAGAATCGGGTCCGAAGCCATCTTTCTACTGAAGGGCTGAAGTTGATCTGGAAGACGTGATTGCCATTGGAACGTAAAATCAGGCTACCTGTACAGAAAGTTTACACCAACTGTACAGAGCTAGTTCAGAGCTGGAGGCCTAACAAGCGTAAAATCGGAAAATTCCCCCGAGAAAACACGAAATATTATAATTGTCATAAAAGTTATTTCGATTCTCTCTCTTCAAGCGAGCTTCTCATTGTCGTTGAAACACACCGGTTCAACGCCACCCCAGAACACATCTCACCATGAAAGCTCAGTCTTCACTTTATCTCTTCTTTACCTGTTCCCTTTTCGCATCTCCATCCATTTCGAATGCGGAGCCACTTCGCGATTCGGTCATGCGCCCAAGCCTCGGCGGAGGTCAGATTTACCGGACCCAAGCCAACCCGGTCAACACGGGCAACTTCAAAACTGGAGTTCAGATTGAAGGAAACCGGGTGCTCTTGACCCACAATGGCGGCCGATGGGTTGAAGATTCCGTCCATGTCGCCAACATCGCGGAACTAGGCAAGGACCGGCAGAGTGCGGTGGAACTGGTAACGGTTGTTCCTCATCAGCGCCTGAACCTACCTCCGCAAAACCTGATGTCGGTAAGCGGGAATCAGTGGAGTGAGCATACGCAGTCTCAATCCACCAAACGAGACGAAATCATTCACACGTATTCCCCCCCTGCGGAACTCACTCCCCGCCAGTACCCCACACGGCCAACCACAAAAGCAACCACTGCAAAACCGAAAAGCTCAGGATTTCTCTCCAACCTCTTCGCTTCGCTCTTCGGCACGAAGTAGGCGGCTGAATCCTCTGAAACAAACACACACATCACCATGAAAACTATGGGTATTTTCAGGTCTAACTTCAAAGCGATCACGGCAGGCTTGTTGGCCTTGTCCGTCGGCGGCCAAGCTGCCATTGCCGAGAACCTCCAATTCGTCGAAACCGCCGAAGTCAGCAAAGCTGATCTCCTTCAGGAACTCGTCACGATCCAAAAGCAGGCCGAGATCCAACTCGAGCATCACCGCAGAGAGGCGTTGGAATTCCAATCCCGCGCCGAGCGACTGGAGGGTCTTCAGCAAAAGGGCTACGCATCGGTGGTTGAGGTTCGGGAAGCCAACCTGAACACGGAAAAAGAGGAACTTCAGGCCAACAGCTTTGCCGCCATTCATCAAATGGCGAGCGAGATGGTTGACTTCGTCTCCACGGAAAACTTCGGACCGGCATCGGAACAGAAGCCAACCCTGAACCTGAGCCTCCCAACCGTCACTGTCGATCTCGCCGGAATTCGGTTAATGGGCTACACGCGTCCTGCAAACGAAGAGTTCGCCGAGGTCGCCTTCGACTACCTCTATAACCAGCAGGAAAATGCCCGAGCTGCCGTTCTTTCCGCAGATTCGGACAGCCGGGTGGCGCAGTGGAACCGGACCCTGAACTTTCCAGGCGCCCACCCAGCTGAAATCCGCCACATTCAGCGAAAAATCGCCAACACGGAAACCCGCTGGCAGTTGGGTGGATTGGACAGGCTCATGATCGAACGCGACCTCCAGCGTTTGGAGCGCTTCGGCCGCCACTTGTCGCTCATTGAAGACGGCGATGATCTTCCCTGTGCGTTTCCAGTTTTGAGCCAACCCCTGTTTCTGGGAGCTGGAGAAAACGTCCTCTCTCTGGAGCTCAACGATGAATCGTTGGCTCTGGTTCTTCCCGTCGCCGCAGCGATGGCCAGTCATGAAGGCCCGGTCCTCGTCCAGGAATCCAGACTGAATGATGCCGAGCGGAAACTCCGATGGATCAAACGCGCCTATGACCGCGGCGCCGCCAGTTCCCGGGAATACGACCAGGCACATCTGGATAGCCACATTGCGAATGAGGTTCTGCAAGGAATGAAAGCCAACCTCGAAGCTGAGAAACTGAACTTCGTCAGATTGGCAACCCTGGCGCGGGAGAGAGGTTTGGAACTTCCCTCCGAGGGCGATCTGCAAAAAGAACTTCCCTCAATGGAAGATCTCCTCACCGAGATCCGGACCTACCGGGAAGGATCCACCCGGAGCACGTCAGTGCTTCTTGGCCTCGCCAACCGATTCCAGGAAAGCGCGCTCGCTTCGGCACAGGTTCAAGCCACCAAATTGGAGAAGGACTGGCACCAGGCCCAATGGGAAAAGAGCCAAAAACTCACCAACGCCAGGAAGTCAGAACTCGAACGCTTGGAGTCCAAATTCCAGCAGTCCACCGCAAAAACCATCGACGCGACGGAGAAAGAACAGCTCCGTTATCTGGAGTTGCAGCAATGGATGAAAGCCTCCGAACTCCCCTCTGATCTGGAGCCTGATTCCGAGATCTCTGCGGAAATGATTCGCCTCGCCCAACCAGTTGCCGAAGCACGGGTCATTGCCGCTCAACACTATCGCTCAGCCCGCGAAATTGACCGCGACTACCGCTTGGATTTGCTTGGCAAATTGGACAGTCTTCATCAGCGGGGAAAAGCCCGAAGCAGCGAAGTCGCCAACGCCAAACAGAATCTCGCCATCTCGGAAGGCCGGTTGCAATCATCCGAACATCATTTGATGTCCATCCTCTCCGAGAAGCAGCTCATCGCCAGCCTGATGGATTCCACCGATGCCAATGGGAAGGTGAATCTGGCTCAGCTCGGAGGTTCGCCCATGCAGCTCATCATCGAACTTTGTCACCATCAACTCCGACCTGATCCAGGTATTATCCAGGAGTTGGAAGCCCGGCTTGAACAAGTCACGACCCGTCGTGACAAGCTGGCTGAACTCGCGGCAAAAGGTTACGCATCAAACTTGGAAGTCACTCAAATGAAAGAAGCCGTCAACCATTACACCATCGCCTTGGGAGGCTTTCAAGGCCGGGAAGACATGGGTAAACTCCGCTCCGAACTCGTCGATCACGGATTGCAGCCAACTGGCTTGCTTCCGGTCTCGGGAACACCGGCGAAGTAGACTTGCCTTCCCTTTCCCCCGCCAGCCGTCTTTTCCCAAAGCGATGCGATCCCACTATCTTAGCTCGATCCTCTGCCTCGCTTCAGCTCTTTCGGCAAACGCCCTGGTCACCAACCAAAGCAATCATCTCACCACATCCGAAGAAGCCCTCCAAAACCACATCCGGAAAGTTATACCCAATAGCAAATCCTTCCCCTATTGGGGAAATGTGGGCCGCGTCCACCTGAGCACGGGAATCTATCTAGGAAATGGCTACGTCTTGACCGCAGCCCATGTAGGACCAGGAACCTTCCTACTTTCCGATGGTAGCGAGTATCCGGTGGTTCGCGGCTCGGCGGCTGTCTACCGAAATGCAGACAACTCGCAGACTGAGCTCTGCATCTTTAAAGTCGAAAGCCGCCGGAAGGATAGCCTGCGGAAATTGCCCTCCATCAACATCAGATCCACGCCTCCAGACGTGGGAGAACTGATCCTCATGATCGGGCATGGTGCCAGCCAATACCCGGGCGACACCAAATGGGTCCAGGACGGAAAAAAGCGTTGGGGATGCAACCTGGTTTCCCGCATTGCCAGGCAACCCTTCGCCAACAGCTTTGGCCAAACCCATGGCTACTATACCAGGTTCGACCACGGATTGTTTGACTGTCAGGGGGCTTCCGGAGATTCCGGAGGCCCGGCATTCTACTATGATCAGGAGCAACAAGAGTGGCTCTTGACCGGGATGCTTGCCGCGGTGACCACTCCGGTCCATTTGGAGGAAACCAAGCACGGCGATTCCACCTTCATTGCTGACTTGAGGCCCATGTTGAGCAACCCCATCAAGATCATCGACTCCCGCCTGGAATCCAGCCGGGTCGCTCGCAAGTAGCGGCCAAACACAGCCCTTTTTGCCCTACCGTTGCCCTCAACGAAACGTCGCCTTCAACGGTTCGGCACGTTCGAACAGCAACCTCACTTCTTCGTCGGAAAGTGCGCGACGCCAGATCGCCAACTCATCAACGTTCCCTCCCAACCCTGCCAAATCTCCCGCATTGCCATTCGTTCCGATTCGCAACCGATGCGTTGCGGGAAAGTGGGAACCCAGCGCCTTGTAGTTGAGATTTCCAACCTGCTCCCCATCGACAAACGCGCTCAGGGTTGACTCCCCTGGGTCGACGACCATGACCACTTGGTGCCAATTCCCATCACGCAGGACAGGCCAACGCCCACCGATCTGAGCCCTGTTGGAACCGTTGCACAGTCGAACCTGGAGCACATCACGATGGAGCGAAATCAGCCAACCCGGATCGGTCTTTTGGACCCCGCCATTGCCGAGCACCCGAATTTCCTTGCTGGCTCGGCCCCTCGATGGTGCCAATTGGATCCACAGACTCACCGTCATGGGTTCGTCGCGTAGCGCAAAGGTGCGCACTTTCCCAAACACGAGTCCGGAAGTCTCGTCGAGCTGGACCCCTTGATCAAATTTGCCCTCCGCGCGCCCCGGCATACCCACTCCCATTCCCTGATAGGGCGCCGTGCCGGCATAACCACGGGTCTCAGCATCGAGCGGCCAATATCCGAACAGGGACTCCGCTTCCGGCGGCAAAACTCCCGTCATGACAACCTCAGGACCCGGCGCGTCCGCAATCCCCAGGGGATCGGCAACGAGATCCCGTCGTTCCGGGTCAAAATACCAGGTGGCAAACCAACCCGCTCCAATCGCCAGCGCGATTAGCATGAGAATCAGAATCGTCGCGGAAGCCGATTTTTTGGTCACTTCACGGGAAACCCGTGCCACCTCTCCCGTCGTCGGCAGCTTCATCTTCGACACCCCAACATCCTCACCCGACGTTGCCGCCGGGGTGTGCATCGCCCGGGTGAACTGCTCCGAATTCTGCAACGCCGATGTATGGTGATCGATGATTTGAAGAAAGTAGGGAAAGGCGGACGAACCGGACGCCGCCAAGTCTGCGCGATACTCCTCGGGATCGAATTCGATCCTCCGAAAATAGACATTCCCGGTATCGTCATCAAAAATCACATAACGCGCCCGGATGTCCTCGGGATTCCGCGGTTCGCCAACGGAACCTACGTTGATGATGTAACGCTGGTTGGGCTGACACTGAAAGTCCTCGTCCGGTTCCTGACTCACCAGACCATCCGCTTCCACAAACACGGTCGGATGATGGGTGTGACCGATGAAGGTGCACCAATGTCCGGTTGCGCCGAGATCTTCGCAGGCTTTCTCCACCGTCTCGACGTAGTCGAACCGGTCGGGAGCGGCCACTTCCGCGTGAACAAAGAGCAGGTTCTCCACTTCCGTCGCGTAGGGAACGTTGTTGAGAAACTCCAGTGCTTCTTCGTCCAACAAGGCGCGAGTGTGGGCGATCCCAGCTTTCGCGTTATCATTGAAATACGAAGAATCGAGACGGCCACAAGCCGCCGCATCGTGGTTGCCAAGGACAAACGCATGGGAGTTTTCCCGAATGCTTTGCAAGACTTCCGCAGGCCTCGGCCCGTATCCAACGGCATCTCCCAGACAAATCAACACCTCGCATTCGTTTGCCCGAATATCCGCCAACGTCGCTTCCCAAGCTTGGTTGTTCGCATGAATATCGGAAAAAATGGCGTAACGCATTTGGTTTGTGATCCGGCTGTCCGGAAACGATTATGGCCCTGCTAGGATACTTTGCCATGCCAAATCCGGCATTGGCAACTGAATTTAAAATGTGACAACATAGAAGGCTCCCTGCGAAATGTCGGCAGCGTCTTCCGCCGGAACCCAGCGCTCGGTGTAACGCTCGCCCCAACTATCACTAAACGCAATCTCGTTGGTCTCCTCGTTGTAACCGATAATCAGGGTGATATGCGCCCGATCGCGATCCTTGGCAAGCTCCCGGCCTTCCATCTCCGTCGCCAGTCTCTCCGCATACGCGTCCCAATCCTGCACGGTCTGGCGCCGCTTGGTGGTATCATTCGCCAACTGATTGAACGGCTCGGTGGAGTACATTCCCCACATGACCGGAATTCCTTCGTCGAGATACTTCGCGAGCTTGCGAAACTCCATTTCATCCATCCGAAACGTGTCAAATCCACGCCCTTTGCGTCGAATATCGCTTCCCACAGCATCCATCAGCGCGTTTCCGCTGGTTCCACCACCCATCGCCGTTTCACCCGCCATCGCCAACAAATACATGTCGGCCGGGATGCCGAGATAGCGCATGCAACGCTCGAACGTCGCCGGCACGCAGTAGCCTTTCGGTCCCTGATCCACCATCGGCAGGTTGGTCACGATCACGTCCCCGTTTTCCCTCCGCTCCACATTCGAGCGCGCCAACTTCCGGATGTCGAGGTCTTTGACCCGCTCCGACTGTCCCCCGGCATCGGCGAACGCCTTCGGCTGAATCTCCAAACTCACATACTCGTTTTCCTGCTCAAAAATCAGAAACGCGTGATCATTCCAATTCCAGCGCAAGACATTCTGCCGGCTGGAGCCCTCGCCAAATCGCTGCTTCTGCCCTTCGCCGAGCAGATCGGTCAGTTTTTCCGAAAGCGTCGCCACATCCGCCTCAATCAACGCGTTCAGAGCTTCGAGCTGATCACCCGCGCCTAACGCGGAAACACTGTCACCCTTGTTCGCAAACACCAGCGACATGGACGTGACCCCATCGTTCTCGCCATAGAGCGCCGCCGAATACGGCCGCGTTCCCAGCAACCGGAAATCGGCGCGCGGATAATCGCGAAAACTGCTGACAAACTCCGTCTTCGACTCGCGCCGCCAATTCAGACGTCCGGCCACGTCTTCCGGTAGATCGTCCCACAGGTGAGTGTCCGCAAAAATCGGGTGGCCCAACGTTTCGTTCACCACTTCCACGGCAACGTCGCTGGTCGCTCCCGGCGCGGTCGATCTCGGCATCGGCTTCCAACTCGCGATCATCTCCTGATCCGTCCCCACGAACATCGTTGAGGCGACGGTGAACGATCGCCCGTCACGCCGCTCAATCGTGACGTTACCGCCGCTCACAGCCACGATTTTCGCCTCGATTTTCTGGCCTTTCGTGTTCGTGAAGACATGGAATTCGTCCTCAGCCACGGCCGCAGAAGCGCCAAGGAGCACCAATAGAGCAACAAGAAGTCGGTTTATCGTCATTGGGGGTTTTTTGGATAAAACAGGTCTCTATCTAGCGCAGGTCATGGATTTTGGCCAGCAGGATCGTGGATTCCGGAATTCCGCCGATTCACGCCAAATCGCTTGATCTTCCCACGATGAATTCGATGAAGTATCTCATGTTTGGTAAACCCCTTGCCCTTCTCCTCGTCCTTGGCCTCGTCTCGGCACCTGCACAGGAAAAGCCCAACGTTCTCCTCATCTGCATCGATGATTTACGACCGGAGTTAGGCTGTTTTGGCGTTGATTACATCCAGTCCCCCAATATCGACGCCCTTGCCGCGAAAGGACGCGCCTTTCATCGTCACTATGTGCAGGCCCCCACCTGCGGCGCATCCCGCTACACCCTCCTGACCGGACGCTACGGCCCCGCTTCCAACGCCGCCCTGTTTCAACGCGCCGAGAGGCTGAAGAAGAGTCCGGAAGACGTCTCCGCAAGCATGCCCGCGTGGTTTCGGAATCACGGTTACACGACGGTTTCTGTCGGCAAGGTCTCTCATCATCCGGGCGGACGCGGCGGCAAAAACTGGGACGACGACCTCTCTCCGGAGATGCCGAACTCCTGGGATCGACACCTGTTGCCGGCCGGCCCTTGGCAACATCCTCGCGGGTGGATGCACGGGCTCGCCCACGGCGAGATTCGCGGCGACGCCAAGAAAATGGCGGTGTTTCAGGCGGAGGAAGGCCCCGACACGATTTATCCCGATGGTCCCAACACCGACGAAGCAATTCGCCAATTGACCGAACTGGCGAACGACGAAGCCGGGAAGCCGTTTTTCCTCGCATTCGGCATCGTCCGCCCTCACCTCCCCTTCGGCGCTCCCGCGAAGTATCTGGAACCCTATCGCGACGTCACGCTTCCAGAAATCCCCCACCCGGCCAAACCCGAGGGCAAAACGACCTGGCACGGTTCGGGAGAATTCATGAAGTACAACCGCTGGGGCCGCAATCCGAACACCGATTCGGAATTCGCGACCGAGGTTCGCCGCCACTATGCCGCCTGCGTGACCT
Source organism: uncultured bacterium (assembly GCA_963977015.1). GTDB lineage: Bacteria > Verrucomicrobiota > Verrucomicrobiia > Verrucomicrobiales > DEV007 > JBCDHN01. The sequence continues at coordinate 360,627 of CAXBMO010000004.1, forward strand.
ACGCCGACGCCCAGGTCGGACGGATCGTGAAACAGCTCGAAACACTGGGCAAACGCGACAACACCATCATCGTCGTCTGGGGCGATCACGGTTGGCATCTTGGCGAACACGCCATCTGGGGCAAACACGCCCTCTTTGAGGAATCGCTCCGTTCGCCACTGGTCATCACCGCTCCCGGCATGGCGAAGCCGGGCGAAGCAACAACGGCGGTGGTCGAAACGCTCGACATCTTCCCGACCCTGGCGGAATTGGCGGGACTGCCGAAGCCGGACGTTCTCGACGGCGTTTCCTTGGTTCCGATTCTGAAATCCCCCGGCGTCGAAGGCCATCCCGCGTTGGCCTATAAGAACAACGCGCAAACGATTCGCACGGACACCCACCGCCTGATCGCGCACAAGAGCGGCGACCTGGAACTTTACGATCATCGAAATCCGGACGCCGAAACCCGCAACGTCGCGAAAGAGCATCCGGAGGTCGCCGATGCACTGCTCACGCAACTTCGAGCTCGCCTTGCTTCATCCAAATGAAACAAGATCACCAACGTCCAACCCCCACCGCCTTCTCCTCATGAAACGAATCCTTCTCCTCACCCAACTCCTCGGTTGCCTCGCCCTGGCCCAGGATGAACCGCCGTTTGAATCCCTTTTTGATGGCAAAACGCTCGAAGGCTGGCTCGCGCCGGACATGAGTTACTGGTCGGTCGAAGATGGGGCGATCACGGCAACCTCCTCGGAGCAAAACCCGGCCGAAACCAACCAGTTCCTCGTGTGGCAGGGTGGCGACATCGCCAATTTCGAGTTCAAAATGAAGTTCCGCGTCATGGGCGGTCCCAGCGCGAATTCCGGCGTTCAGGTGCGCAGCAAAGTGCTGGAAGACGGTCACGCCGTGGGTTACCAGGCCGACATCAGCCAACCCGAAGGCCCGTGGCTCGGCGCCATCTACGACGAACATGGCCGAAAGACCCTCGCCAAACGCGGCCAGGTCACCACGATCCAGGAAGACGGCACCATGATCACCGCCACCGTCGAAACGCCCGAGCAAGCCGCCGCAGGTATCGACATCACCCAGTGGACGGACTACGAAATCACCTTCATCGACAACGTCATGAGCATTCGCATCGCCGGCAAAGACATGTCCGAAGTCGTCGACAACCAGGAGAGCGAACGCGAAATGAGCGGCATCCTCGCCCTCCAGCTCCACTCCGGCCCGCCCATGAAAGTCCAGTTCAAGGACATCATGCTGAAGAAGCTTCCCTGACCACCTCATCCCTTGCGAACGACTGGTGCCAGGTTCCCGGGAAGCGCCCTATTCTGGGCGATCGCGGTCTGCAGTTCCGGTGTCTTTGCAACGAATCCGCCTCCGGGTGCGGACCCGTCCGATTGGATTTTTCTCGACAACGGCGTCTACCGTCTTGGCGTCATCAAGAGCGCAGGAGCAGGAATTGGCTACCTGTCCCGGTCCGATTCCACCCGGAATCTGTTGAATCACTACGACCGGGGACGCCTGATCCAGCAATCCTATTACGGCGACGCTGACGGCTCCAAATGGGTCGATCAACCCTGGTGCTTGAACCCGGTTCAGGGAGGCAGTTACGAGAACGCCATTCCCAAATTGATTGAGCTCCGCGCCAGGAAAACGCAGCTCTATTCCAAGTCGGTTCCACTTCATTGGGCCACTGGCGAGTTGCTGGAGGACTTCGAAATGGAGCAATGGATCGAGCTGAAAGGCGCACTCGTTCAGCTGCGATTTCGCATGACCTACAAAGGCGCCGAAACCCACGCTGCCCGTCATCAGGAAATCCCCGCCGTTTTTCTCGACTCCTCGCTCTCCCACCTCGCCATCTATCAGGGCGATTCTCCCGGGACCGGAGCCGCGATTTCCCGATTCCAACCCGGCAGGAAAAACGAATACTACCAAATTCCCGAGCATTGGGCCGCATTCGTCAATGAGAGCGACGTTGGGCTCGGAATCTACGTTCCCATCGCCGAACAACTCACGACCTACCGATTTCCGGGCGGAGCGAATTCAGACTGCTCCTACCTCGCGCCGATCGCCACCTTCGCCTTCAAACCCGGTCTAACCTTTGAGTATGACGCCTATGTTTGCCTGGGTTCGCTCGTTGAGATTCGAACCCGGTTTCTGCGACTTGAAGGCGACCTCGAACGCGTCATGCGCGGCGAATCGGTTTTCGGTCGCAAGATGGCCAGGAAAGCGACCATCACCGACCCGGAACTGTTTGCCGACTTCCCCAGGGAAACACCAAACGAGAACCTCATCGATGGAATCGCCGAAGCGCTTGAAAAGAACATCGGCAAGCCTCGTCAATCCGGTCACAACGTCATCTTCGCCTCCATCGCCATCCGAGCGCTCAAGGAACACCCGGAGCTGGCGACCCCATCCGTCGTCGTGGGCATTCGCAAACTGATTCACCAATTCGACGGCGCTCATCCCGGCAGCGGCTACTACGGCAAGGAACGCGGTCGAATTACCGGCAACAAGATCCAGCTTCCCGAGGAAACCTCCGTTCCACCCTACAAAACGCTCGCAGCGATGGGCGACGCCGTCATCGCCGAAATCCTCGCCCAGGATCCGAACGTCCATCGCCAGGGATACGGCAGCCTCGTCCACCTCATCAACCACGCTGGCGCGATCGTCGATCGGGCCAACTTCGGCTACCCCGAGCTCGTCCCCCAGGCCCTCGCCTCTCACCACACCCATCTCCGCCTCTGGCAAGAGCTTCCCAATCTGGTCGATGAACTCGGCCCGGTTCCGGTTTCCCAACACACCCCGGATTCCGCCGCCTACTGGACCAGTGGAACCATCCCCTACGACCGCGCTCTCCTCACCCACTGCGTCAAAACGATGTTCGGGTTCGAGGAACTCGCTGAGGTCGTGGACAACGATTCCGAACGGAAAGCGGCTTACGAGAAGCTGCGCTACATGATGTAGGACATTTGGTGGCGCTGCTGAGCAAAACGTTGATGACCGGTTCCACCATGATCTTGGCGGATGTTAGGAAGGAGGCAATCGGGAACGTAGCGGAAGATGCCAAATCTTCCGATGGCTGCCGGGAGCGGAATTTTTGGCAAATTCCGCTACGGATTTGGCTTTCTGAGATTTTCTTGCAGTTCGAGTGTCCAAAGGATAGGAATGTTGCCTCTTTCTCCCGAAGAACCGAATTTATGAAAACCCTGTCTCTAACTCTTGTCGCCCTCGTCACGTTCATCTCTGCCCGAGCGGCGGAGCCCATTTTGATTGAGGCGGAGTCGTTTGCCGAGCACGGCGGCTGGAAGCTGGATACCCAGTTCATCGAGATCATGGGTTCGCCGTATTTGATCGCCCACGGGATGGGGAAGCCGGTTGACGATGCGGTGACGAAGGTGACGATTCCCGAGGCGGGCACGTGGCGCGTTTGGGCGCGGACGAAGGATTGGGTGGCTCCGTGGAATGCACCGGGAACTCCGGGACGGTTTCAGTTGATGATTGGCGGCGAGACGGTCGCAACGGAGTTTGGAACGACGGGTGCGCAATGGCATTGGCAAGACGGCGGCGAGGTCGAGCTGAAGGCGGGTGAAGTGGAGCTGCGGTTGCACGATTTGACCGGGTTCAACGGCCGTTGCGACGCGATCGTGCTGAGCCAGGGCGACGAGGCTCCCGACAACAGCAGCGAGGTGTTGCCGGTTTGGCGACGCGAGGCACTGGGTTTCCCGGCTGAGCCCGAAGACACGGGCGGGTTCGATATCGTGTTCATCGGTGGCGGTTATGCGGGAGCCTGTGGCGCAATTTCCGCCGCGCGGATGGGTTTGAAGACGGCGCTGATTCAGAATCGCGACGTGCTCGGCGGAAACGGCAGCTCAGAGGTTCGGGTTTGGGCGATGGGGAACACGCCGGGCGGTTTGTATCCGGTTGGCGACATCATTCGGGAGTTTGAAGATCACGCGAAGAGTTCACCGGGTTTCTACGAAGAATTTGGCGATGCGAAGAAGGAGCAGATCGCGCGGGCGGAGAAAAACTTGTCTCTCTTTCTCGGACACCACGCGTTTGACGTGGTGATGGACGGCGACAAAATCGAGGCGGTTCATGCGCTGGAGACGCGCACCGGGCGGATTCGCGAGTTCAAAGCTCCGTATTTTTGCGATTCGACGGGCCATGGTTATATCGGAATGAAAGCGGGCGCCGATCGCACGCAGATTCCGGAGGGACGCATGGGGATGAGCAATATGTGGCGCTGGCAGCAGACCGATTCGCCCAAGTCGTTTCCGGAAACTCCCTGGGCCCTGGATTTGGCCGAAGGCGAATTCCCCTACCCTCAGAAGTATCATGCGCAGTGGTTTTGGGAGAGCGGCTATGACAAGGATCCGCTCAACGATCTGGAGTTGATTCGCGATTGGAACCTGCGGGCGAACTTTGGCGCATGGAATGCGATCAAGAACAGCGGGGCCTATGGACGGAGCGATGAGTCCGGCAAGAATCACGCCAATGCGGAGTTGCTTTGGATGGCTTATGTCGGCGGTCCGCGTGAAACGCAACAACTCCTTGGCGACGTGGTTTTGACCGAGGAAGACATCGTGACCAGTCGCAAATTCGACGATGCCTGCGTTTTGACGACGTGGTCGATCGACCTGCATTACCCGAAGGAGCAGTACATCGGAAAATACGAGGACAACCCCTTCATTTCCTACGCGGTTCACGGCAAGGGCGTCGATCGCAAACGCGGCTACGCCGTTCCGTATCGCTGCTTCTACAGCCGAAACATCGACAACCTGTTCATGGCCGGTCGCAACGTCAGCGTGACCCACAAGGCGCTCGGAACCGTCCGCGTGATGAAGACCTGCGGCATGATGGGCGTCGTCGTTGGCAAGGCCGCGGCGATCGGCAAGAAGAACAACTGCAGCCCGCGTTACGTCTACCAAAGCTATCTGCCCGAGTTCATCGAATTGCTCAAACTGCCCGGCAACATGCGCCGCGAGTCCATCGACGCGCCGTTCATGGAAGATCCCAATCTGCCGAAGTTTGAACCCATGACCGTTGCGGCGAGCTTTGGCGGCGTGGACGTGAAAAAATTGGATGGTCTGGTGATCGACGATGTGAAGGCGAAACTGACCGGAGACTGGGGTGGCGGCACCGGGTTGAAAGGGTTCATCGGCGAAGGCTACCGCTACCATGGCGCCAACGATTCCGCGCAAGCGAGGTTCGAGTTCGAAGTTCCGGAAGCGGGAACCTGGGACGTCCGGATTTGCTGGCAGCCGCATCCCAATCGCTCCACCAAAACCCAGGTGAAGGTGGAAGTGGACGGCGAGGTCGCCGCGGAGAAGATCGTGAATCAGCGGGAGACCGCCTTGCTCAAAAACGGATTCCATTCCCTCGGGCGGCGCGAGTTTTCGGCGGGCCAGAAGGGTGCGGTGGTGATTTTGGCGAAGGGCGCGGACGGAAACGTGCATGCCGACGCCGTCCAGCTGATCAAGATCAAGTGATCTGAACGGCTCGATTCGTTACGCGGGCGCTTCAGGCGACCCGAATCAGACGGCAACGACCTGATTCGGGCACGAACGCCCGTTTTCAAGATCCGTCAGATTCCGCAGAGTCGTCTCCGCGATCTCTCGCAATGCTTCGTGGGTGAAAAACGCCTGGTGGCTGGTGATGAGGACGTTTGGGAACGTCGTCAGGCGCATCAAGAGATCGTCATCAATGATTTCCCCGGACAGATCTTCGAAAAACAGGTCCGCTTCCTCCTCATAAACATCGAGCGCCAGGCCCCCGATGCGGCCTGACTTGAGTGCTCCGATCAAAGCCGGCGTATCGACCAACCCACCGCGGCTGGTGTTCACGAGCATGGCTCCCTGCTTCATTTGCTCCAGCGAATTGGCATTGATCAAATGGTGGGTTTGAGGAGAAAGCGGGCAATGCAGACTCACGATATCGGACTGGCCGAGCAGCTCCTCCAGCGCGACATACTCGACCCCGAGCGCCTCGCAGTCCGGATTTGGAAAGGGATCAAAGGCGAGAACGCGGCATCCAAACCCGTTCATGATCCGGCAGAAGACCTTCCCGATGTTTCCCGTCCCCACAACGCCCACCGTTTTGCCGTGGAGATCGAATCCCTCCAACCCGCGCAATTCAAAATTCCCCTCCCGCACCCGATTGTACGCTTTGTGGACGCGGCGGTTCAGGGTCAAAATCAGAGCCACGGCGTGCTCCGCAACCGAATATGGAGAATAGGCCGGAACCCGAACGACCTGGAGGCCGTACTTTGCTGCGGCGGTGAGATCCACGTTGTTGAAGCCAGCACAGCGCAGGGCAATAAACCGCACGCCATAGCCCGCCAGATCAGCAATCGATTCTTCGCTCAGTTCATCGTTCACGAAGACACAGACCGCGTCTCGATTTTCGGCAAGACGACTGGAATGCGGCCGCAAACGGGCTTCATGAAAGTAGAGTTCATGATTTCCGGCGGCGTTGGCGGCCTCAAGTCCGCGCCGATCGTGCGGCTTGGTGCTGAATACGGCGATTTTCATGGTGAGCTTCAAAAAACGGGGAACAAGAGACGTGGGTTGACCGGAATCTGAACCTTGATGGAAGCATTGCGCAACCACCGGATCTCTGTCTTATTCGACACGTGTGAGGAACCTGCCATGAGCGAACTTTTCGACGATTTTCCAGACGAATCCGGTCCGAGCGACGATTCGGTCTCCCCGAATGCGCCGCTGGCCGCTCGAATGCGTCCACGCAGCCTCGATGAGTATGCCGGGCAACAACACATTCTGGGGGAAGGCAAGCTTCTGCGCCGCGCAGTCGAGGCCGATCGCTTTACCTCGCTGATTTTTTACGGCCCACCCGGGGTCGGCAAAACCAGCCTTGCCCAGCTGATCGCGAACCAGACTGAAACGCGATTCGTCAACTTGAGCGGCGTCGAAAGCAACGTGAAGGAGATCCGCGAATCGGTCGAGCTGGCAGCCAATTTTCTGCGCAACAAAAAGCAGACCACGACGCTCTTTGTCGATGAGATCCACCGGTTCAACAAAGCCCAGCAGGACGTTCTTCTGCCGCACATCGAGCGCGGAACGGTTCGCTTCATTGGCGCGACGACGCACAATCCGTTTTTCTACATCAACAGTCCCCTCGTCTCGCGATCCCAGGTTTTTCAGTTGGAATCGCTCACCAACGAGGATTTGGAGGCCTTGTTGCAACGTGCGGTGACCGATCCCAAACGCGGCTTTGGCAAAAAACGCATCGTCATGAGCCCCGAAGCCTCCAAGCATCTGGCGGCGGCGAGCGACGGCGACGCGCGAAAGCTGCTGACGTCGTTCGAGCTCGGCGTGTTGACGACGCCTCCGAACGAAGATGGAGTGATCGATTTCACGCTCGAAGTCGCGGAGCAGTCGATTCAGCAGAAAACCGTGGTTTACGATGGCGACGGCGATGGTCACTACGACACCATCAGCGCCTTCATCAAATCGATGCGCGGCTCCGACCCTGATGCAGCGCTCTACTGGCTCGCCAAAATGCTCTACGCCGGTGAAGACATTCGCTTCATCGCCCGCCGTATCGTCATCGCCGCAAGCGAGGACGTCGGGTTGGCCGATTCCAATGCGTTACGCGTCGCGGTTGCCGCCCAACAAGCGGTCGAGTTCATCGGCATGCCGGAAGCGCGAATCCCGCTCGCTCACGCCACGGTTTACCTCGCCACCGCGCCGAAAAGCAATCGCGCCTATGCCGGCATCAACGCCGCGCTCGATGACGTGAAGAACGGCCGAACCCTCGCCGTTCCCGAACATCTTCGGACGAAATCGCGCAAGAAACTGGCCAAGGCGGGTGGAACCAGCGATGCCGATCTTCAGTATCTCTACGCCCACGATGACGAAAGCGGCTACATTCCACAGGCCTATTTGCCCGAGGGAAAACGCTACTACGAGCCGACGGAAAACGGGCTCGAAGGTCGAATCAAGGAGCGACTCGATTTTTGGCGAAAGCAGTTCGCGGAAACGTTGGAGAATCGTCGATGAGGTCTCGAAGTGCCGCCCCTTACTCGCGATCCGTCCCAAACTGCTCGTCCCGTTTTTCGTGGCGGATCGCTTCGCTCGTGATACCACTCAACGGCCTGGCGAATATCGTCCTTGGCCAAGGCCGTGATGATCACCCTCACACCGATTGCTTTAACTCATCGAGGAATTGGTCAAAGTCTGAATCGCCTTCTGGGTCATTTTCAGAAGCACGCTCACGCTCATCCGCCAACTTCACGCGCTCAGCTCGAGCGATTTCGTCAGGACGATTCAGATAGTGATAAAGCCGATCAACCAAGTCGATCAACTCGGACTCGGGCAAAGCGAGGGCCGCTTTTTCGACATCGGAAGCGCTCATCGAATCCCAACGTAGATCAAATCAACACGCATTCAAGTCGGCGAACTTTTCCAGACGGATATCCCGGAAATCCAACGCTACTACGAGCCGACGGAAAACGGGCTCGAAGGCCGTATCAAGGAGCGACTCGAATTCTGGCGAAAGCAGTTCGCGGAAGCAAAAGGGTGAATGGTTGACGTCTCGGTGAGGAGAACGATCTTGAACAATGCTCCAGATCCCGATTGAGCAGAAAGTCATCGATGCATTCTGCCGCAAGCATCACATTGAAAGGATTTCCGTTTTTGGATCTGCACAACGGCCGGACTTTGTTGCGGGAAAAAGCGATATAGATCTCTTTGTGGAGTATCTACCGGGTCATCATCCGGGCTGGGACATGATTCTGCAGCGAAACGAACTCGAGGCAATCTTCGGAACCCGAGTCGATCTCCTCACCGAATTGCCTTCCCGGTTCCACAAACGGGTGGAAAGTGATTTGGAAGTTATCTACTCCTGTCATGGCAAAGCATGACCCTTCACTGACTTTGGAGCAAATGCGCGAAGCTGCTCTTCAGGCGACCAAAATTGCGGAGGCAGACGACCAATCGATTGGTGAGGTGGAGATCTTGGCGCTGGAACGCTGTTTTGAAATTATCGGCGAAGCCGCTAATCGCCTCGGGCAGGAATTTCACGATTCCCATCCCCAGCTTCCCTGGGCTCAAATGGTGGGGATGCGTAACGTTATCATCCACGGATACGATCACGTGGTTACTGAAACGTTACTTGTCACTGCGCGGAAAAACCTCCGCAGTCTGGTGCAACAAGTCGATGAATTGCTGTCCAAGTGAGGACAGCCGACGCCCGGATCTTTAGTTGATCCCCTTCTTACTCAACTTCGTTCCCTTGGTGCGTCCCTGGCGGACTTTGAACTTCGGGTTGGTCTTGCAGATGACGTAGATGGTTCCACGGCGTTTCACAATCTGGCAATCAGAGTGCCGATTTTTTGCTGATCCGACGGAAGAAACGACTTTCATGACAAGACTAGGTTGAGTGTGAAAACCCAGATTTCTGGGGAGCGGCAATATGTGGGGTCTCCTCGCGTTGTAAAGGGTTTTTTGCACCGAAGCTTGACCTTGGCGCAGGTTCGGCAAACTCATAGCCCCTTACACACCACCATGATTCTCTCTGACAGCGCTATCCTGAAAGCCATTGAAGCCGGTACCATCGTCATCGATCCCTATGATCGCGAATGCCTGGGCAGCAATAGCTACGATGTTCACCTGGGCAAAAATCTGGCGACGTATAAGGATCGGGTGCTCGACGCCCGCAAACACAACGAGATCCAGCATTTCGAGATTCCGGAAGAAGGCTACGTCTTGGAACCCGGGATCAATTACCTGGGAATTACCCAGGAATACACGGAAACGCACGATACGGTCCCGTTTTTGGAAGGGAAATCCAGCGTTGGCCGGTTGGGAATGGACATTCACGCGACCGCCGGGAAGGGCGATGTCGGGTTTTCCAACCACTGGACCCTGGAAATCTCTGTGAAACAGCCGGTCCGCGTTTATGCCGGGATGCCGGTTGGTCAGTTGATCTATTTCGAGGTGGATGGCGATGTTCTGCGCCCCTACGACCAGAAAAAATCGGCGAAATACAATCAACGATCCGACCTGCCTCAGGAATCGATGATGTGGAAGAACGACTTCTAGGCCGGGATCAGCGAGGAAGCGGGCTGTTCAGAAACTGCGCGTCCCGTGCCTCGCGAAGTTTGACCATGTAGGCCTGAAGCTCCTTTTTCTTGGCCTCTTCCTCCAAGCGACGCTTTTCCATCTGCTTCTGGCGAAAAATCACGAACGCGTTGTTTGCGCCATAGGTGCGCCAGGGGCCCTGGGGAATTTCATCCAGTTCTACAAACCGCCAATCGGTCTTCGCGCCACTGCGCATTCCGAGGTAATCGCGAACTGCGGGCGAGATATCCAATCCCGCGCCTTTGTTTCCCGTCGTGCTGGGCCGGGCGTCGCCAAAGACATACTTGAAGTCGTCCACCAGAAACGGGCCGACATCTTCCCATTGGGCGTAACAAGTCCGTCCGGCGTAGCGAATCGCAATCCACTGCCCTTTCAGAATCGTCCGGCCGTCCTTCTTGTAGCGATCCTTGTACCAAGGAATCAGCTTCTGATCCGGGCGTGGATTTTTCCATCCCGCGATGTCGTTGTAGGGCAGGGCAAAGTAGAACGGGTTTTCCTTCGGGATAAACGATTTGGGCCGGAACTGCCCCGGAATACGATTCGCGGGATTGGGATCATCGTAACCGCCAAACGTCTCCTGCCACTTGGTGTCCCAGGAGCTGGCGGTGTTTGGTGTGGGATTGTTTTCCGTCGGCAGCTCGCCACACCAGAAAATCGTCGTCACGATATCCTCTTTCCACGGATACTTGGTGTAGATCTCCAGCGGACGCGTTGGCATGTAAATCCGTGGCGCAGCCGACGGTTTGGTTCGGCGGAGATCATAGCCAGGTAGATACCGTTCTCCTTCGCGATACTTTTCCTCAAGTTGCCTCAGCAACGCCTGAACTGCCGGATCCAGATTTTGATAGTTACTGGCAACCGCGGGCGACGAAAAACTCAGCCCAAAAACGGCTGCCAACCAAATGGCGACGATTCTGAAGGTTGAGTGAGACAAGGGCATGGGCAGGGAAGAGCGCATTTTAGGAAAACGAGAGGATTTTTCAAGAGAAAGCGGAACTGCGGCGTGGTTGCCCCTCTGAAATGGGAATTCGAAGCTCCGAAATTTAATTCAGAATTCTCACCTTTTAAGGCATTCTTATTTTTGACATTCAAATATTTTACATGAAATTAAACCAATGCATCCCTGCGCATTCAAATTCTTGGGAATCGCGACTATTTCCCTCCTCCTTGGACTGGTTTCCGCCGTTGGCGCTCCCGTTGAAATTACCATCACGGGCGAGCGGGGTTTTCCGGTGATGGTCCGTGATTTCAATGGGGAAACAGGCACCCAAGCGACCGAAATCGTGACCGGGGATCTTTCCCAGGCCGGCTTTTTCCGGTTGATGACCCAAACTGCGGGAGCCTATGTGGTTTCCGGTGAGGCCAAGGCATCCGATTTGGCCGGAAAGCTCCTCGATCCCAACGGTAGAGTCGTCTTTCAGCGCGCCTATCGTGGAGCCAGCCTCTCGACCCTGGCCCACCGGTTTTCCGATGACGTGGTTCAGGAAATTTCCGGCACTCCCGGTATTGCGAGCAGCCAAATCGCCTTTGTCAGCAATAAAACCGGCCGCAAAGAGCTTTACCTTTGCGATTACGACGGGGCGAATCTGCGACCACTGACGCGGGACAACTCCATCAGCGTGAGCCCCAGCTTCAGCCCCGATGGCCGAACCCTCGCCTACACCAGCTACCTTACCGGTTACGCTGACGTCTACGTGATCGATCTCCCGACCGGAAAACGCGACCGCATCATCAGCGAACCCGGCACCAATTCCGGAGCTACGTTCTCGCCCGATGGACAAAAACTCGCCCTGACGATGAGCTTTCCCGGCAATCCGGAGATTTTCACGATTGGCGTGGATGGACGCGGAGCAACGCGCCTGAGCCAGTCCAGAGCAGTGGAATCCTCACCAACCTGGTCGCCTGATGGCAAAAAGCTGATTTATGTCTCCGACGCGACCGGAAAACCCCAACTATACCAGATCAACGCCCGCGGGAGCCGACCGGAACACTTGAAGCTGAACTACAGCTACTGCGTCGATCCCGATTGGTCGCCCGACGGCACGCGCATCGCGTTCAACGTCCGCGAGGGCGGCTCCAACCAGGTCGCGATCCACGATTTCCGAAACAAGGTCACCAAAACGATCACGTCGGGCAGCAACGCGGAAACTCCCGTCTGGGGAGCCAATTCGCGACACCTCATCTACGTCCAGAGCAATGCCATTTTCCTCCATGACGTGGAGTCCGGCGTACGGCGCGAGGTCGTGAGCGGATTTGGCGATCTCTCCGAGCTCGCTTGGACCCGCTAACCTCTCCTTTTCCCTTTCCCTTACCAATCTCAGCATGAAACCAACTCAGAAACAACTGACCCGGCTCATTCTCGCGACCATGGTCGTCTTGCTCGCTGGAGGATGTGCAAATCGTCAACGCCGTGCCGATCAAACCGATGCCGAATACGGTTACAGCGGCTACGATGCCTACGACCCATACGCAAACCCCAATGGCAGTGGATACGCCGAAGATATCCCCCTGTCCGGACGCCCCGAGGGTGGCGTCAACTTTTACGGCGCGGATGTAAACCGGAACCTCTTTGCGCCGGTCTACTTCGCCTTCGACGAATACGAGATTTCCAGTGCGGAAGTCGGGAAAGTGCAGCAAATCGCCGATCATCTGCGGATGAATCCCGACAATCTCATCATCGCCGGCCACACCGACTTGATCGGGACTTCGGAATACAACCGCAACCTGGGTGAGCTGCGCGCCATCGCGGTTCGCACTGCGCTTTCGCAGTTTGGAGTCGCTTCCGACCGCATTCACACCGTGAGTTTCGGGGAGGACAACCCGGCTCAGGACGGGGAAAGCGACTCCGCCAATTCCGCCAACCGACGAGCGGAGTTCGGTTTTTACCGGTAGACACGATTGGCAATCCAGGGTCGACACTGCCAATCTTATCAGCAGAATGGACGATCTAATTTGGAGTATTGCCAGCCCGTCTCTCATTACCGATGAAGATCGCGACGATGTTGCCACCGCCACTTGGGAAGCCGACGAGGTTGATCCCAAGCATCTCAAGGACTTCCTCGAAACGCGCAGCACCTATCGCGTGGGAGCCTATTTCGAGGACTTGATTCACTATTGGCTCGCCCATGTTCGCAAGGTCGATGTCCTTGCGCACGGCCGGCAGATTCGAGTCGGTAAACAAACCCAGGGAGAGCTGGACTTTCTCTTTCGGGACGAGCAGGGAATCCTGACGCACTGGGAGACCGCGGTGAAGTTTTTCCTCCACTACCCGGAGGAAAACCCGACCGGCAGCTTCTACATTGGCCCCAACGCCGCCGATACCCTCGAGCGCAAATCGCGAAAACTCTTCAAGCGGCAACTCCCTCTCAGTGAGCGGATTGACGAAAACGTGCAAAAGCGGCAAGCCTTCGTCAAAGGCCGGATTTTTTACCACGCCCGGCAGGAAAAGCCGGAGATCCCCAGTGATTTGCTCGCCAAAAACCATCTGCGCGCAACCTGGATCCGCGATTCGGAGCTGGATTGGCTCGAAGATCCGGCGATCGACGCAGTTCGCGTGATTCACAAACCGCATTGGCTTTCCACGCGGCCGAATCTCGGCAACGGAGTCGAGTTTACTTCCGTCGACGCTGAGCAAACCCGTCTGCGGGCGCACTTTGCAAAATCCCATCTTCCCAACCTGATTGGCCTCTACCAAAAGGCCGGCAACGAGTTCATCGAGACCGATCGCGTCTTCGTCGTCCATCGCGACTGGCCAGAAACTCCAAAAAAGTGACTTGCGGTTGAAAACTTCTCCACTAGCATCCACGTTCTTTGCCCAACGCGAGCAGACATCGTCTCTCTCTTTATGAATCTGGCCGAATTACTCACGGCTGACCAGGTTGTTCCGGAACTGAAAAGCACGGAGCATTTGGCAGCAATCGAGGAGTTGGTAGATCACCTCGAGGACAATCATCTGTTGGATGGCACCAATAAATCGGAGGTCCTCGAGCTGCTCTACCAACGCGAACAGCAGACCAGCACCGGAATAGGTTCCGGTGTTGCGATTCCGCATACCTTTGTCGAGGGACTCCCGGAGGTGGTCGCCGTGTTTGGCCGATCCAAGGAGGGCATCGAATTTTGTGCGCTGGACAATGCTCCCGTCTTTTTCGTGGTGCTCTTCATCGTTCCGCAAGCCAAGTATCACACCCATCTCCGCACGCTTGCGGCAATCGCCAAGATGTTTAACAGCACAGAAATCCGGTCCCAACTTAGCAGCGCAGAATCCCCGGAGGAAATTCTCCAGATTCTCGCGAAAAAGTCCGAGGGCCGCTGCTAGACGAACCCCGTGACTTTTCCCTCGATTCTCCAATCCCGCGTCGCTGACGCCATCGCCAAGACGTCCAAAGCCGACGATCTGCCGGATGGCTTCTCCGTCGATGTTGTGTCGACCCAGGATCCCAAGTTTGGCGATTACCAGTGCAATGCCGCGATGGTGTTGGCCAAACGCCTCAAAACGAATCCCCGCGCGTTTGCCGCCGAGGTCGTTGAGCTCCTCGATGCCGATGACCTGATCGAAACGCCGGAGATCGCCGGCCCCGGCTTCCTGAATTTCCGCCTCAAACCCGAGGTCATCGCGAACCGATTGCTCGAACTGGTTCAGGACGAACGCCTTGGCGTTCCGCTCGTTGAGAATCCGCAGACGATCGTCATCGATTTCAGCGCCCCAAACGTCGCCAAGCAGATGCACGTCGGGCACATTCGCTCGACCATCATTGGCGATTGCCTGGCCCGGGTATCGCGTTTTCTCGGTCACAACGTCATCACCGATAACCACATCGGCGATTGGGGAACCCAGTTTGGGATGATTCTCTACGGCTGGAAGAATCTGCTCGATGAGGAGGGGTTGAAACAGGATCCCATCGTCGAGTTGCTGCGCGTTTACAAAGCGGTCAACGTGGAAACCAAGGACGACGAGAGCATCCTCGATTTGTGCCGCGAAGAACTGGTGAAGCTCCAGCAGGGCGACGCCGAGAATCTGGAAATCTGGAAGAAGTGCGTCGAGCTTTCCCTTCAGGGTCTCGCCAAAATCTACGATCAGCTCGACATCCGCTTCGATCATTTCCTCGGCGAAAGCTTCTACAACGACGCGCTCCAACCACTCGTCGAGGAACTGAAGGAAAAGGGAATCGCCACGGAAAGCGACGGCGCGATCTGCGTTTTCTCCGACAACTCCGCAAAGCCGGAAAACGATCCGCTCAAGATCCAGAAGGACGGAGAATGGCGCGACATCCCCTGCATGATCCAAAAGAGCGACGGCGGGTTCAACTACGCCACGACCGATCTCGCGACGATCGATTACCGCGTGAACGAATGGAACGCCGACCAAATCTGGTATGTCGTCGGCGCTCCGCAGCAACTCCACTTTCGCCAGGTGTTCGAGGTCACCCGCATGCGCGGCCAAAACCCGAATCTGGTTCATGTCGCCTTCGGCAGCATCCTCGGCAAAGACCGCAAGATGTTCAAAACGCGCTCCGGCCAGAGCGTCGGACTTCAGGAAGTTCTCACAGAATCGATCGAACGGGCCGCCGCCTTTCTCGATGCGCGCGAAGCGGAAGACGACAAATTCACCCTTCCGGCTGAGGAGAAGCCCAAGGTGGCCCAGGTCATCGGGATCAGCAGCGTGAAGTACGCGGAGCTTTCCCAGGGAAGAATGACCGACTACATTTTCGACTGGGACAAGATGCTGTCGCTGAAAGGCAACACCGCGCCGTATCTTCTCTACAGCTATGTCCGAACGCGCGGGATCTTCCGCAAACTGGATCAGGATTTTGTGCTGCCGGCTGAAGCGGAGATCACCGAACCCGCGGAACGCATTCTCGCGATGGCGTTGCTCCGGTTCGGCGAAATCGTTCCCGATGTCCTCAACGATCATCGCCCGAACGTCCTCGCCGCCTACCTCTACGATCTCGCCAAAGCGTATCACAGCTTCTTCCAGGCGTGCCACGTCCTGAGCGCCGAGGGAACGACGCGCGAGACCCGTCTCCTGCTCTGCGAAGCCACGTCCCGCGTTCTGCAAAAGGGGCTCGGCCTTCTCGGCATCGAGACGATCGAGCGCATGTAGTCGGTTGATTGACGGGAGTTTTGGCCAACGGACGTCCAACGAGCTATCCGTGATTTCCATGGCTCGATTTTCCACTCTCCTCCTTTTTTGGCTGACGGCGACGCTGGCTCGTGCCGAAAGCGCGGAGTTCCCAATTCACCTCGCGCCCGATTCGCCGCCTCTGACGCAGGCGGGCGTGCCCCAGCTCCATGAATCGGTCGATCAGGCGCTTCACGCGGAAGATGGCCTCGCCTTCAACCCGGAGACGCCGTTCCAATGGGCTCATCTTGCATCGACACCAGCTCAGCATCTTTCGTTTACGGCAGCGGCCGATTCCGAGCTTTACGATCACGCCACGCTCACGGTTTGGAACTGGCACAATCGCCCCGTCGCCCAACACCAGTTTGCACCCGGAGAACCGGCGATCTTCAAGATCGCTGTGCACGGACTGGGAACCTATCAGGTTACGATCGATGGTTGTCGGAACGATCAAATCGTCAAACGCCGCGTTCGCAGCTTTGCCGTTACGGAGGATCTGAACGCCGCGCGCGAAACCTGGAAAACCGATGAGTTCTTCCTCGGCGTCTGCGCGTTTCCCGGCCGCTATCATTGGTCCTTCAAGGGCAACCCCACGCTGCCCTCAGAACTCACCGAAGATCAGGCGCGTCAACTGGAGGCGACGCTGTTGGCGCGGCTCGGGTTTCAGGTCGTTCGACCCGATGAATCGCTTGAGATGGGCTTTCAGAATGGATCGTATCAGTTCGATGGGAAGCGGATGGATGCCGCCGTCGAGGCCTATACGTCGCGAGGATTGCAATTGGCGCTTCAACTGATGAACGCGCCGGACTGGGCGATTGCCAACCGTTACGCTGATGTCGAAACGAACCTCTGGCGTTATCCGCGCGAAGAAGCGCATCAACGACACTACGTCCGAGAGCTGCTGCGGCGCTATGGAACCAACGCGCGGTTCATCCAGATCTTTAACGAGCCGGATCAGAAAGCGTTCTGGTCCGGGACACCTCAGGAATACGTCGCCCAGTTTCAATATACGACCGACGAAATCCGGAACGTCGATCCCGAGAAACCGATCGTGAACGGCGGCTACTCGCTCGTCGATCTGGACCGCACGCAAACCTTCGTCGAAGCGCTTCACGACGATGTCGACATGGTTGCCTATCACTCACACGGAAGTCTGCTCGACCTGAAAGAGGACGTCGCCATCATGAAGTCGCTTCACCGGCAAGCGGGATTGCCGATGCCGCGACTGGTCAATACGGAAATGGGGTATGACGGCTGGCGGCTCGATCAGGAACGCCGCAAGGGACAAATCGTGCCGCAAAAGACGCTCTACTGTTGGAAGTCCGGCCACGCCGGAGCGCTGCTGTTCGGCGGACGCATGACGCTCGGCCCTCGACGCACCAATCAGGACTTCGGCTTTCTCGATCACCACTTCTGTCCCCGCTTCGTTTATGGCTCCGTCGCCGCGCTGGTTTCCGTTCTGCAGGGAGCACCCTATCATTCCACACTTCAGGAAACGGACGAGCTCTTCGTCTACCAGTTTCACCGGGACGAACAACGCATTCTCGCCGCCTTCACCCTCCGCGAAAGCGGAAGTCTCCACATCCAAAGCGATGCGGAGTCCGGAGAGCTGATCGATGAAATGGGGAATCGAACCCCAATCGATGATCCGCAGAACTTCCAGCTCAGCCTAACGGGTTACCCTCGTTACGTGATCCTGAACAACGCGACTTCCGTCACCAGCAACGCGGATCACTAGCCAAGGGCGGGAGGCGCGAAACCTTCCCGGTAGCTGCGGGACAGAATCGTGTTGTTCGCTTCTTCATGATTGGTGAAGCGGTAGTTCGCTCCGTCCCAACGCAATTCCTGTCCCGGATAACGTGTCGCTTTCGTCGCGAGCAAAGCGGGCTCGGTAATCCGGGTTCCGATATCAAACGGGGTCCACAGCGGCTTCTCGTTTCCGAGGCAGCAGTCGGCCCAGTCCTTCCAATGATTCCGGGGAGCGACTTCCGGTTTTGGCTCATCTTCAACCAGCTTTCCGTTGCGGTAGATCTCCATCATTCCACCCGGCTCCAGCAAGAGCGCTCCCTCTTCGCAAACGATCATGGTGCAACTGCCCTTGATTCCCGAAACCGGCAGGCCCAGCGCCGCGAACGAAGGCCGAACGCCACTGTCATTGTATTGCACGGTGAACTTCTTCCGGGCGAATCCTTCGCCGCCAGCATAGGTCAGCGTGCTGAGGTTGTATCCCGAATGCCCATCCCCTGCGGCCTTGATCGTGTTGGTCTGGACCGCTTCCGGCGACGGCAGATCGTAGGCGAAATATAATACATCCAGAAGGTGGCAACCCCAGTCGGCCAACATCCCACCGCCCGTCTCCCAATAGGAGCGCCAGCGGCGCGGCGCCATGTCTTCACTGTAATTCATCGCCTTCGTCAGCGGACCATTCCAGAGGTCCCAGTTCATCGTCTCCGGCACGGGCTTGGCCTCGGGAAGGGAACTCCACGGATCCACAAAGTAGGTGCCGTATTTCATTCCCCCCGTCCAGATAAAGGCTTCCACGGGACGCCCCAATTGGTTCGACTTCAGAATCTCGACCGCCTGCATCCGTCCGTTGGTGCAGGCCCGCTGATTGCCCATTTGCGTGAACAGGCTGGGATTCGCGGCGAGTGCTTCGCGGATCAATCGCAACTCGTCGAGCTGATGGACGAGCGGCTTCTGCCCGTAAACATGCTTTCCGTGATTCAGCGCCGTCACCATCATGGGGGCGTGATGGAAGTCCGGTGTATCGACAATCACCGCGTCAAACTCATCGACGCGATCCGCAAACGCTTCCCGGTAATCGGCAACCCGAAACGTGTCCGGGTGATCCGTGTCGACTTTGCTGAACGCGGTCGCGTCAACGTCACAAAACCCGGCAAACTCGACCATGGGATGTCCCTTGAGCCCGTTTCGCTGCATCCCGCCAATTCCGCCAACGCCAATCTGGAAAATGCGAAGTCGGCTGTTCTTGTTCGTCGCCGCGCGAAGGGTCGCGGATGGCATCGCCGCAGCGGCCGCACCCACGACTGCACTGGTTTTGAGAAATTGGCGACGACTTGAGGAAAGGGAATTCGTAGGGGTTTCCGAGTTCATAGACACCCAGTCTAGAACGCAATTTTTGCGCATGCTACCCGAAACCACGATTTTACTCGGGAGCCAGTGCTTCGGCCTTTGCCGCCTATTTGACGTCCATTTCCAACTCGCGGGCGAGGAAACTCCACTTATCGACAATCTCCTCGATCTGCTTCGACGTCGGCTTGCCCGCCCCGTGACCAGCCTTGGTTTCAATGCGCATGAGAACCGGTTCTTCGCCGATTTGGACGTGTTGAAGCGCCGCGCCGAATTTGAAACTGTGAGCCGGAAAAACGCGATCATCGTGATCGGCAGTGGTGATCAACGTCGCGGGATACGCGACGGCTGACTGCACCCGGTGATAGGGCGAATACTCCAACAATGCCGGGAACTCGTCCGCGTTGTCGGGATCGCCAAAGTCTTCGGTCCAGGCCCAACCAATCGTAAACTTGTGAAAGCGCAGCATGTCGAAAACCCCGACTTGAGCAATCGCAGCTCCATACAGTTCCGGACGTTGATTGATGCAGGCCCCAACCAGCAACCCGCCATTGCTTCCACCTCCGATCGCCAGCTTCTCGGTCTTGGTATAACCTTCCGAAATCAGAAACTCCGCCGCAGCCTGAAAGTCATCAAAAACATTCTGCTTCTGATCCTTGGTTCCGGCCAAGTGCCAGGCTTCACCATACTCTCCCCCACCCCGCAGGTTTGCGACCGCATAGACGCCTCCCATCTCCAACCACGTGGCAATGGATGTCGAATAGTAGGGCGTGAGGGATATGTTGAACCCGCCGTAGCCATATAAATAGGTGGGATGACTCCCATCGAGTTCCAGATCCTTCCGGCAGGTCACGAACATCGGGATCTTCGTTCCATCGTTGCTTGGATAAAACACCTGGCGGGTCTCGAAAAGGTCCGCCTCGAAATCGACGTCGGGCTTCGCAAACAATTCGCTGGTTCCCGATTCGATCTTGTAGCGGTGAACCGACCCCGGCTCCGTATAGCCCGAATAGTAGTAGAACAGATCCCGGGTATCTCGTTTCCCTCCAAATCCCCAGATGGACCCCACGCCGGGAAGCTTGATCTTCTTCACCAGGTTTCCAGACAAATCATGGACCTGAACCCGCGCCAGAACGTCGACCATGTAGGTCGCGTAAAGGTGATTCCCAATCAGGTTCACATCGTCGAGCGGATAGTCCGACTCCGGCAGGATTTCTTTGGGCGCCTGATCCGGATTCTCCGTATCAATGGAGATCACGCGTCCATTGGGCGCATTCAGATTGGTCTTGAAATAGAATATGGCGCCATCGTTTCCAAGGATGCTGTATTCGTCTTCAATGTCCGGAATCAATTCCACAAACGGCGCCTCGGCTCCAGCCTCCAGATCCCGGTAAATCAGCGCATTCTTGTCTCCAGAAGATTCCCAGACGGAAAGGGTCAGATACTTCCCATCCTCGGTGACCCACGATGAAAAGCCCCACTTCGAATGATCCGGACGCTCATAGACAAGTTGATCATCCGCCTGGGCATCGCCAACGCGGTGAAAGTAGACTTTCTGGTTGAGGTTCACCGCCTCCAGTTCCTCCTCGTTCTCAATTTCCGGATACCGGCTGTAGTAGAATCCGCTCCCATCACGAGCCCACGACGCTCCGGAAAACTTGATCCATTCGAGGTGGTCGTCGAGATCTTTCGCGGTCTCGACATCGCGAACCTTCCACGTCATCCAATCCGATCCAGCTTCGGAAAGTCCGTAGGCCAGATACTTCCCGTCATCGCTTACACTCCAACCGGAAAGCGACACCGTCCCATCTTCCGAGAGCGTGTTCGGATCGAGAAGAAGCTGGAGTTCCGCTCCCGGCGCATCTTCCTGCCAAAACAAGATCGACTGATTTTGAAGCCCGGTCTTCCGGGTATAAAACAGACGGTTTCCGACCTTGCGCGGCAGACCGTATTTATCGTAGTCCCACAACTCGGTGAGCCGCTTCTCGATCCATTCGCGGCCGGGAGCTTCCGCGAAATAGGAATCGGCCAGTTCGTTCTGAGCCGCGACCCAGGCCTTGGTTTCCTCGGAATCGACGTCTTCCAGCCAACGATACGGATCGGCCACACGTCGCCCGTGGATTTCATCGATGTGCTCCAGCCGTGTCGCGTCCGGATAATTCCAAGTTTGTGCCATCAGGGTAACTGGAGCCAGGAAACCGAGTATCACAGGGGCTAATTTCATACGCTGTCACCGGTATACGGATGGACCGAGCTTCGCAAACACAACCCCGACCTGGGTTTTTTGCCAGATCGCTTTTCTCCCGGTCTCCCGACCTCGGATTCGATTAGAGATGCTTGCTCAGCTTGTCGACGAGGACCGTTTTGGGCACCGCTCCCTTAATCTCCTCAACCACTTTGCCGTCCTTGAAAATCTTGAGATTGGGGATCGAGCGAATGCGATAGGATCTTGCCAGCGTTTTCTGTTGATCGATATTCACCTTCCCCACAATCAGCTTCCCATCATACTCAGCAGCGAGCTCTTCGATCGCCGGAGCAATCCGCTTGCAGGGACCACACCACGCAGCCCAGAAGTCGATCAAGACCGGCTGACCACTGGCGAGGATCTCGTCAATATTCTCCGCGGTGATGGTAATCGGCTTGCTGGATTCCTCAGCAAAGGAGAGCAGCGGAAGAACAAAGACGGATGCGATGAGTAGTAATTTCGAATTCATAGGTAGAGATGCACCCTTGGACGTTTTAGACGAAAAATCCTGACAAACTTCCGAAAGTTTTTGCCATTCACGCCTCGTTGGCAGCGCGTTCGATCACGCGGGTCGCGACGGTCTGGAGACCGGTGTGCTCAAAGTAGTTCGTCGTCATGTCGAGAAACGCGCCGAGATAGTCGAGCTTGTCGTCCGAAACCTCAATGAACTGCTGCAGCTTTCCAACAACGCTTTCCCGTGAGAGCGCTGAATTGCTGGCAAAGTCGCTCAACTTTCCCGATGCGGCGTCGAAGGCATTTTTCACGAATTCAACCGACCCGAAGCCGGACGGGATAAACCCCTTGATGCGCCGGAACGTGGCGTTCTCTTCCAAGCCGCCTTCGGTCAATTTCTGAACCTGATCGCCACATTTGTCGATGAAGTCAGGCCCGAGAGGCACCAGCCCGTCAAACGCAACCAAGGCGGCGATCCGAATTTTTGATTCCTTGCTGTATTCTCCCAACGCCGCCGCAAAATCTCCGATGCCATCTCCGGGAATTCCATTGAGCTTCACATAGGCAAGCAACTCGGAAACCAACTTCACCGTCAGGTCGATGGTTTGCGTGGTATCCGCGCTTGGGGTAAGGCGATCGAGAAATTTGAGCAGGCTCATCTTTCCTGCTAACTTGTCGGCCAATGCGGCGGTGCCGAACAACTTGTCCGAGCTATCGACACGCTGATAGATTTTGAATGCCTTTTGATAGCCCTCACTCTTGTCCTCATAGATTTCGATCGACTTCTTGCGTACATCCGCGAGAAACGATTCATCGGTGTCGTTCGTCACCTTGCGCATCAACTCGTCAAAATCCGTAATGTTCTCCCACTCACCGGGAGCGACGAAATCGAGCGCCTTCAACGCGCGAACGGTGATGTTTTTCTCAGGCAGCTTATCGACATAATCGTCGATGCTCTTGTCTTCAAACAGTCCAAAAAAGGCCATGGGTTTTGCGCTTAAGGGTTTGGGTAGGAATTAGAATCCGGCCAGGTCGTCGAGCTGGAATCGGAAGAGCCAATCCTTGCGGTCGGATTCTGAAATCGTTCCGGAAAGGGATCGCACCTGAACCTGGAACCGGTTTCCGACCAGGGCGGCGGTTCCGGAATCACCCCGGGGGATAATCGGGTAACCCGAAACCTGTTCGGTGGACGCTTTAAATTTCTCAATCGCTTCGGTATCACCATTGAGATCGGAAATTGCAAACGTCGCCATTTCCTCCTCGCCCTTCTTCAAGGTAGCCTGCGCGAACCCCTTCTTTTCGGTGGTAACCGTGACGGTGAATCCATCGCGATCTGCTGGAAAAATGTCGTTAAACTTGTCCCCTTTGATCACGAGGGGTTCCCCGCTTCCGCAGGCAATGACGAGCAGCAACAAGGCTGACGACCAGATAAGGAGGTTTCGGTTCATGGCACAACGTCTCTCAATGTTAGGGAAAGAAGACGCTTAGTGCGACGATTGTCCAATGAAAGTATGAAAGGGCCCTGGCGAAAAAACGGGGGCGTTACTCGGATTCCGGTGCCTTCACCGCCGTAACTTCCTCGCCCTCAAGCAATGCCCCATAGGGATCCTGCCCGACGAGCGGCGGCAAGTTGAGTTTGACCGGCTCAGCCTTTGGTTCATCGATCTTCACCAACGTTACTCCCGCAATCGGAACGGCCCGGACCGTCGGCTTGACGTCACTCGCGATGACGGCTGCTCTGGAAACCGACTTGGGAAGCGCCACTTTCGCGTGTTCTGCGTTTTGACATGCCTCGCAGCCTTTTTCACAAATCGTGACATCTTCCAGCCCACTGATCGTCATCAACGGCTCGCCGGAATCGAGGGACTCCGCCAGGGTGGACCAGAGTTGGAATGCGGTGTCGCGGCTCTTCAACCGGTCGGAAATTCGGGCCGGCAGATCAAAACCGACCCACACTCCCCACGTGAACTGAGAGTTGAAACCAACAAACCAGTGATCCGTTCCTTCATAAGAGATCCCGGTTTTCCCGGCAATCTCACCACGAACCGGCAACGCCTTCCCGTCCTTTCGGAGCGGCAGGGACTTTGCCATGAGGGCATTCATCTGCGCCGCCGTGGCTTCACTGATGACTCGAACTGTCTTGGCGACATTCTGCTCCTCGAACAGGACGTTCCCCTCTTCATCGACGATCTTGCGAACCAATCCCGAGCGGCTTGGACGCCATCCCAAATTCGGGAACATGGTGTAAGCGTGAGTCAGTTCCGCCAGATTCACCTCGCTGCTGCCGAGAAAGGAACTGGGATACTCGCGCAAGGGCGAAACGATCCCGGCGCGCATCGCAATGTCGTGCATCGGCAGGAGCCCGGTCTCAAAACCAAGCCGAACCGAGGCGCTGCTTTTCCCGCGCAGGAATGCCCACGCAGCCGGCATCATCCCCTCAAAGTAGTTGGTTTGCGATTCGGAGCACCACTCCCCCAGAATTCCGGAACGTCCTCCAATCATGACCTCCCGATTGTCGAGCGGCGCGTCGAAAACCAGCGTCTGCGGACTCAGCCTGGGATTCTCAAACGCGGAAGCGTAAAGCAAGGGAAGAAAGGCGCTTCCCGCAGATCGATTCGACCGCCAGACCCGGTCGTACTCGCTCTCCCGGTGACTGCGGGTTCCCACGGCGGCAACCACTTCGCCCGTCGCGTTTTGCAAAACGACGACTGCCGCCTGCAGATAGGGAACGCCACTTTCAACCTCGGTCTCTCCCGCGGTAAACTGCGCGCGGGTCGGATGATCGTAACTTGGAGCCGCCTCGATCTCGCGAAGCGTCTCTTCAACGGCCGTCTCGACCTGGTGTTGCAACCGGATATCAAGGGACGTCTCGATTTTCAACCCTTCGAAAGAGTCTCTGATGATGAGTCGATTCGTCTCCCGTCCGATTTGCGCCAGGACATACGGCGAAGCGATGTCCAACTGCTTGAACCGGCGAACTCGCGTTTCTTTGGCCAACCAGGCTTCGGCATCCGCAGCTTCGAGCAACCCGGACCGCACCATGCGCTGAAGCGTGTCATCTCTCGCCGCCACCGCGCGTTCGTAATTGCGGAACGGCGACGAAGGATGCGGGCTCTTGATGATTCCGCAGATCATGGCGCATTCGCCGAGATCCAGCTCCGAAACCTCTTTGGCAAAGTATCCTTCGGCGGCGGCTCCAATTCCCCAGTAACCGCTTCCCAGGTAGATCCGGTTCAGGTAACCGACCAGAATCTCACTTTTGCTGAAGGCCCGCTCGATGCGCCACGCCAGAAAAATCTCGGTCAGCTTTCGGTCATAGCTTCGCTCCGTCAACGCACAGGCGTTGCGAGCCAACTGCTGGGTGATGGTGCTGGCTCCCTGTCGAATGCGACGGGAACGCAGGTTCACGATTCCCGCCCGGGCCATGCCCCAGAAATCATAACCTTCATGCTCGTAAAAGCGCTCATCTTCCGTCGCAAGCAAGGCATCAATCAAATGCGGCGGCACCTGCTCAAGATTGACGATTTTGCGATTCTTCGGAACAATCCGCCCGATCGTCGCCCCGGACCAATCAATGACATCAGCGCCTCCGCGCACGTGGGCAACCTCTTTCAAATCATAGCGACAGGCCTTCCCGTAATAGATCAATCCCACACTCAAGCCCACCACCAACACAAACCCCGCCACGCCAAAGATGTACTTGGCACCTTTGCACACTCCTGAGTGCTCCTTGTTGAACAACTCAAACCGCCATGCCCAGAACCGGCTGCGAAGCCGAACCTCGGACAACACGTCGCGAAACTTCTGCGGAACCACCAAGCGACCAGAAGACTCTGAATTCACATTCGGCCCTTTCGCTCCTCGCCCCGCGTTTTCCGATCGCTTGGTCGCATCTCCCTCCCATTTGTATTTGTGAGTTTCGCTCATCTTCGGTTCAAACGATCAGGATTAACGGCGCGTCCGAAAACGACTCTGTTTGATGATGCGAGCCCGAACAACCGGTCGACTGGGACGAGCCTCGATCTGGGGAATGCTTGGGGGAACTTTCTGTGCGCTTACGATGGAAGGGTAACTCGTCACGGTCACGTTCCGTTTCTTTTTGTCCGGTTTCAGAGCCTCGTTGGCCTGTTTCCGTTCTTCGGCTTCGCGAGACGCCAGTGTATGAGGGGTTGATATGTAGATGGTATCATTGAGCGGCGCAGCCAGCCGCCCTTTCATGGGGCGTTCGACTCCGTACTTCTTTGGGTTCGCATAAATGGCGCCCAAAAAACGCCGCGCCACAGGAGCCGCGTTCTTTCCGCCGGAAAGACTCTCGCCCTCTTTGCCCTGAACCAGGACCGCAAATGCAACGTGCGGATTTCGCGAACTGACGAAACCGGTGAACCAGGCCAATCGCCGCTCCACCCCATCAACGAACCATTGCGAAGTTCCCGTCTTCCCGTAGACATCCGGATAGCGCAAGGCCGCTCGTCCACCGGTTCCCGCAGGGTGATTGACGACTCCCCACATCCCTTTCCGCACCAATTCCAAATCGGGTTGCGAGTAGTCCAACGTCCGGAATCGCGAAGCTGCAATCTGCTCCTGCACCTCTCCCGAAATGGAATCCTGATATTGCAGGACCATTCTCAACTGAGGAACAACCCTGCCGTTCGCCAACCCCGCCATGGCCTGCGCCATCTGCAGCGGCGAAACGAGAAGTTCGCCCTGCCCGATCGAGAAGTTCGCGATGGCCCGGTTGACGAGATAGCCGCTGGGCACATTCCCCGCTGCACCGGAGCTCAATGGCAAGGGCAGCGGCGGAAGCGCACCCAGGCCAAAGTCCTGAGCCACGTTGATCAACGCTTCCGAGCCGGTTTCGATCGCGGCTTGATAGAACCACGTGTTGCAGGATCGCAACAACGCAAAGCGCACGTCGAGCCGGCCTTCATGGGCGCTGTTCCAATTTCGAAAAATCCGTCCATCCACGTCGAGGCTCGGGGGACAGGAATAGCGCGTCGACGTTCCCTTCACCGTGCCTCGCTTCATCGCGGCAAGGGCAACCAGCGGCTTGAACGTTGAGCCAGGAGGATACGCACCATCTATCGCACGACAAAAGAACGGTGCGTCGGGCATATTGTCCCAATTCTCGCCGTAAAACTCTGCGGGACTGTTGGGTGGAACAAACGCGTTGGGATCAAAACTTGGGTAGGATGCCGCGGCGAGAATGTCTCCCGTGTTCGCATCCACCGCCACCAATGCCCCAGGACGCCCGCTTTCTTTCAGCGCCGTCATCGCCAACTCCTGCATCGCCAGGCTAAAGCTTGTCACGACCGTTTTCCCCAGTTTGGGACGCGACTCCATCACCTGCTCCACGAGTTCGCCCCGTTCGTCATACAGCAGGCTCAACCTCCCGTCTTCCCCCCGCAGGATCTCGTCCAAGGCCTTCTCCATTCCCATCTGGCCATCAAACGGCGACCAAATATGCTCCGACGCGGCCATGGGACCATACTGCGTGGGCCGGTTCCGCGTGACATAGCCGAGCAAATGCCCAAACGGAAGTCCATGAGGATAGACCCTCGTGTAAACCGCCTGGGATATCAGTTGATCGTTCTCCGCGACAATGGCCGCCAATCCGGCCTCCTGGTCCTTCGGCAAAACGCCGGAAATCGGCATGGGAACCCAGCGGCGATATTCCCAATGGTTGCGAACCTCCTCGTGATCGGGAACCGAGACCGCGGGAAACTGCGATTGCAGCTCGCAGGCCAGCGATTGGGCCTGGACAATGACGGACTCCACGTCCTCGGAATCCTCGAACGCGAGAAGCTTGAGGGCACAACGGCTCGCGACAACGGAATGCGCCAACACTTCACCCGTCCGGTCACAAATCGTTCCTCGTGGAGCCGGAACCGTAAAGATATGGGTCTGGAGACCGGAGTCAGAGCGTTTTGGGGCAATGAACCCGTCTTCCCTTGCTTCGACCGGCCACCCACCCATGCCGAAAGCCCATCCGATTGACAGCAACCAAGCCACCGCCCTGCGCTGCAAGCCGAGATGTTCGACTCGTCGAGGTTTCACGGTTCCGAGGCTGTTTCGTGTTTCCAACATGGGTGCTAAGCCGCTCTCTATAAGCACGGTAGCAATGGAGTTGCTCAAGCATCTCAGCCAACCCATCCGGGCCAACCTGAGCAAGAAGAGGTTTCCTAGTTTCTAATATCGCGTTTCCAGGCGAAGCGAGCCTCGTCAATCTTGCACAGGGGCATGCACGAATTGGCAAAAAACTCACTTTTACTACATCTATTACACTCACCACTTCGTCCACCGTTTCTTTGCCCAAATTCTGGACTCAAAACCGCCCTAACAACGAAAATTCTTTACGATCGTAAAGAATCTAATCGCTTTGTGGCTCCACTTCTTCCCAGGGACGGTCGATCAGAGTGGCTCAACCCAAAACGCCGCTGAAAGCTTCCTCATCTTTCCTCCGTGTCCTTTCAAACTCACCCCGTTTTCGATGAGCACCTTTCTTCACCCCCATCCCAATCGCCGAGCCATGATTCGCGCCGGAGGTATCGGGTTGCTCGGACTGGGAAGCAGCCATCTTGGACTGCTCAATTCCCTGGCGGATGAAGGCGGCCAACCCGCGATTCCGCCCACGGCGAAAAACGTCATCTACATCTTCCTCAGCGGTGGTCTCGCCCAGCACGAGAGCTTCGACATGAAGCCCAATGCGCCCGCCAATATCCGGGGCGAGTTTCGCGAAATCTCGACCCGAACGCCCGGGCTCCGCATTTGCGAGCATCTCCCGGAACTGGCAAAGCGGAGCGAAATGTGGTCGCTCTGTCGCTCGCTGACCCATTCGTCGAACGAACACTCCCACGGTCACCACATCATGTTGACGGGACGCTCCGACCTTCCTGATGGTTTCGATCCCACCAAGCCCAAGGAGAGCGACTGGCCCTCGATTGCGGCAATCGCAAATCAGGTGGCCCCGGCCCCCAACAATCTGCCGCCGGCGATCGTGCTTCCAGACAAAATCGTCCACCGCACCGGACGGACGCTCCCGGGCCAATTCGCCGGTCAAATGGGCCCCAGCCGCGATCCCTTCTTTCTCGAAGCCAGTCGCTACAACGCCGCCAGCTACGGCGCCTACCCCAACTACCTTTTCCACCACGAAACCGGTCAGCAGAACGGTGACCATTTCCGGTTTGATGCGCCCAGCCTCACCTTGCCGGAGGGAATGGACCTCGAGCGTCTGCGCGATCGCCTCGGGCTCCTCGAACACCTGAATCACCAGCAGGCCGGGCTCGAGAACATGCTCGAAACCCAGCCGCACGATCGCTACCAATCCATTGCCGCCGACCTCCTCTTCGATGAAAAGAGCAAAGCCGCGTTCGACGTCCACAGCGCTGATCCCAAACTTCAGGACGCTTACGGTCGCAACGCCTTCGGTTGGTCCCTCCTCCTGTCGCGTCAACTGGTCGAAGCCGGGGTGCGCCTTGTTCAGGTGAATCTCGGGAACAACGAAACCTGGGACACTCACCAGGCCGCCTTCCCCAATCTCAAGAACTTCCTCCTCCCACCCATGGACCAGGCTGTTTCCGCCTTGTTGGATGATCTGCAATCCCGCGGGTTGTTGGAAGAGACGCTGGTCGTGATGGCGAGCGAGTTTGGGCGAACGCCCAAGGTCTTTACCCTGGCAGGCAAGAAGCTTCCCGGCCGCGATCATTGGGGCGCGGTCCAGAGCGTCTTTCTTGCCGGAGGCGGAATTCAGGGCGGTCGAGTCATCGGCTCTTCCGACAAGTTCGGCGGCTACCCGGCCAGCTCCCCCCAAACGCCGGAGAACTTCGCCGCGACCATTTACCAGGCACTCGGCTTACCCAAATCCGTCAAATGGCACGACCCCATCGATCGGCCGCATTTCGTCTATCACGGCGATCCGATTCCGGGACTGACCTGACTCTCTTGTCCGCGACACAACGGTTCTGCGTTTGGCCCAACCCACTGGGAAGAAAAGATGGCCGCGTAGTAGCTGCCCTCTTCCCCGCCAGAATCACTCATAATTCTTTGATCCGGACATTGCGAAACTGCACCAAGCTGGAAGCGCCACTCCAAGTGTCCTTCGCCGCGTGATAACCTCCATGATGCTGCAACGCGATGGGACCACTTTCCGGCACTCCCGGCAAGTGAGCCTTCTCGATCACAGTCTGATCGTTCAACACCACCGTGAGGCGATCGCCCTTCACCGTAATCACAAACGTGTTCCACTCGCCGACAGGCTTGTCCGCATTGACTTTGGGAGTCACGCCAGCCCTCACCTCGGCGCTCTGTTTGCCATCATTGCGATAACCATACACCTCACCGGAGCCAATCGGCCAACACCAGATGTTCACTTGCGCCTTCGGGAAGCCACGCGTCAGGATTCCGGAGTCGGCTCCGGGCTGCGGATTCACGATGCGCTTCCCGTCCTCACCCAACTTATACGAACCATCGGGCAGAATCACCGGAACTTGGTAGATCCCTTTCTTCTCCTTGATTCGCCACTCCACATGCAGCGTAAAATCGCCATAAGCCTTCTCCGTCCAGAGATTCTTGTCGCCTTTGATCGCGGCATCCGGCTGACAATCGATCACCCCATCTTTCACCGACCAAATTCCTTCAGCGCCCTCCGCCTTCACAATCCAACCGCTCAGATCCTCGCCATTGAACAACGACGTCCAACCCTCCCCTGCTTGAGCAAGGGTCGCCAAAGAAAACAAGAAAGGAACTGCAACGATGAAGGGATTTTTCATCCTGAAACAGGGACTCCCCTGCCCGGCTCGTCAAGTTCATGAATCGGCTTCCGATGACGAGGTCATGATCTTGGCGACATACGGTGAGGTCATCGCTCGAAGCAGGGCGCTGTAGTCGAGCTGAAAGGGAATCTCGGCGCCAACGGTCAGGGCTTCATGACCGCGGACCGAATTCACAATCAGGTGATCACTGCTGGCGGCCACGATCTCGATGCCGGGTGGCGCCTTGAGGCCGGCCGGATCAATGTCCTGACGCCCGATCGCGAGAATCGATTGGGACATGAGTCCGCCATCAGGTCTCGGTTTCACGACGCCAAACGCGGACTGCGCCACCTCGCCCCAGGGTTTGGAAGGCTTGATCTTCGACTCGATCACTTCGGCAAACAAGGTGATCGCATCGGTATGCAACCCCTTGATTGGTTGCCGGTGAAGAGGCTCACACCCGAGCAGCATCGCTTCGCCCAATCGGAGATTATTGATGCGCCCGGTGTCGGCTCCGCCCAGCGCCCAATCAAGGTTGGCGGAGTTTCCGCCGGAGACGATGCTGACAATCCCGCCAAAGGTGGCGTCGACCGAATCCGCCAAGGCGGAGAGATCGCCCATGTTCTTCGTGTCGGGTGAGACTCCGCTGCGGCAAGCGAGGTTCGTCCCGATCCCCTTGAACGCGATGTTCGGGAGGCACAACGCTTCGCGCACCGATTCCTCCAGGAGGTCGGGCATGATGCCTTCGCGGAGGTCTCCCAATTCGATCATGAGCACGACCCCATGCATGACATTCATCTCTTGAGCGGCGGAAGACAGCTTGCGGATGACGGCCAATTCCGTGTTGAAGCTGACATCGGCAAGCGCAACGACCTTCTCTGCCTGACTCGCCATCGGCGTGCGGATGAGCGTCATCGATGCCGAAACGTAAGCGTTGCGCATCGATTCGATGTTCTCAACGCGGGAGTCACCAAGACCGGCTACACCAGCCCGAAGCCACACGTTTGCAATCTCTGGTAGACCCAGTGTCGACTTCGTTACGCCGGTGACGGAGATCCCACGCTGGCCGAGCCGTTGGACCAGGGTGAGAGCATTGTGATGGAGTTTTTCGAGATCGATCTGTAACCGCGGTGCGGTCATGCGGCCCCAGCCGCGACGCTCCCCCGAATATCCGGGAACGCCGAAAGCACCATCTCCACCAACCGCTCAGGAGACCGCGTCAGCGCGTCGGTCACGGGGATTCCCAATTCGCGCTCATACTTTACGATCGCAGCGGAAACCTCCGCATCGGTCATGTGTTCGTGGTTGATGGTCATGCCAATGACCTTGGTCGCGGCAAAGGTCTCGATCAGGTTGATCTCGCTCGCCGGAGTCGGCATCGCCATCTTGTCGAAGTCGCATCGATACTGTCTTCCCGGTGCGTGTTGCAGGACAACGCCGTCAGGACAACTGCCCCGGATGATGAAACTGGACGTCGAATAGGCGGGATGACTCAGCGCCCCCTGACCTTCGATCAGGATGACATCGGGATTCTCCTTCTCAAACGCTTCCACGATCGTGGCTTCCAGCTCGCCCGCGCAAAATTGGGAGGGAACCGCATCAAGAGCCATGCCGTAGCGAGCTCCCTGGATCAATCCGGTTTGACCGGTGCCAATCATGACGGCTCTGACTCCATGCTCTTCGAGAGCGCGGGCCATCACGGTGGCCGTCGTGCGTTTCCCAATGGCGCAGTCCGTGCCAAGCACGGCAATGACCGGACAGGTAACCTCCGCAATGCGACCGGTGAAAACGCGAAGATCTTTCTTGTCGCGAGGCCTTCGCACATCACGAATCACCACCTTGGATTTGGCAGACGCAGCGGCAAACTCCGGATCGTCATTCAAGAACTCATGAAGTCCATTCACAATGTTCATGCCAAGCTCAATGGCTCTCAGCATGAGCTTTCGTTCGGTAGGCGAAAGCATTCCCGTCGCCGGAGCGATCCCAAAAATGAAATAGTCAGGGATGCGGTCCGCATGCGCCAAGGCCTCATCCAGATCCCGATAAATGGGGATTCCATTCGGTTTGTCATCAAGAACCGCACCGGTGTCCTGCCCCGCCTTCCCACTATCGATCACCGAAAGAATTTCGTATTTCTCCGAGTGCCGAACCAGTCCATTCGCCGTCTTTCCGTCGATGTTCCCGAAGTTGGCTTCGCAATAAACGATTGCGGTGGCGGATTGAAGGAGATCAACGATTGGCCGATACCGGGGCCGCTTGGTCAACTTGCGGTGAACTCCGGGACGCTGAGACGACAGACGAGGCTTCGGTGAAGCCGAAAAGGGTGGGTTTGTAGACATGGATACTCCTCGAGCTAGGCTCAGAGGAGGCGACGGGATCGAGTCGACCGGAATTGGTCGAAAGTCAGCGAGAGGTCCCCACCAAGTTGGACTTGTGGATCCACTGTTACCACACACTGGTTGCCGCGTATAGGTTTACTTTCCGGCAACCCAATTCCCGCGATGCGATTTTCCAGGTTCCAGAAGCCGGCACCGTCCCCGCTCTTTCCCCACCCTGCCACGCTTGACAAGTTCACAGGCTCCCCACATTCTGCATCGGCCCTTCCGCAGATCACGGAGATGACACCATTCCCACCAGACTATCAGCCCTCTCCCTTCTCGCTGCTTCTTCATCGGGGATGGATGCTAGTGCTCTTGCTGAACGCGCTCCTTCTCGGGCTCGCATCAGGATCTGACGAACTTCAAGGCGAAGATCCCGATTCCAGGAAACCCTACCAGGTCGCGGTGATCACCAGCAGTCAGGAAGGTTCCATCTCCACCACGATCGAAGCGATCAAGCGGTTTCTCGAAGCGGAAGCTCGCGACATCAATCGCGCCGGTGGGATTTCCGGCACGCCCATCAAACTCGTTTTCTATGACGACAACGAGGATGCCGAGCAAACCAAGGCCAAAGTCGAGGAAGCGCTCGGCGAAGAACGACTGATTGCAATGCTTGGATTGTGGAGCTCATCCCGCGGGGCCGGGGTCCTCGATCTCATCGGCAGGAGCGGAGTTCCCTTCATCTCCGAAATCTCCCTGGATCAGCTTTTCCGAAGTCATGACAACATCTTCACCCTAACCACTTCCGTCAGCGACGACACCCAGTTGTTTCGGCGCTTTCTTGCCGAAAATTTTTCCAGCGTTCAATTCGTCGGCGTGAACGACGACCTCTTCACCCTCGAGTTTCATCAGGCACTCGATGAGCTGAAAGGCACGTTGCAGATCATGGACGAACTTTGGGTCGACTCCAACAACGAGCTTTCCCAATCCGCCCTTGATGAAATCATCGCCGCCATCCGCGAACGCCAACCTTCCATCATCTGCATGGCGGCGGGAAGCTTCCGTGGAAGCGTCATTCTTCAGGCACTTGCCGAAGCCGACATCGATACACCCGTCTATTTTGCCACGGGCACGATCCAGCGGGTCTTGCGAAATCTGGATGGTGTCGATTACCGCGGAGCGCTCTATCAAAACAGCACGGATATCCCGTTTGTGGAAAACGAGCGCCTCGCTCAGATCCAACGTCACCCGGAATTCATCTCCCGACGCATCGACTACTCCAATGACGACCTGGCCTACGGCTTTAGTTACGCCGACATGCTGGCCATGATTGCGGATGCCGCGAAGGACGCTCCTGACCTGAACCCCACCGGCCTGCGATCCCACATCAGTTCCCGGCTCCGGGAGATCAAAGCCGGTCAGCAGTTCTACGAAGGGGTCTGGCGCAACTGGGCCTTTACCAAGAATCGGGCCGTCTCACAAGACAAGCTCCTTCACTGGCGCCCCAAGAACAGCCAGGACCTCAAGCTGTTCCCCACTCAATACCAGGCAAAACCAACCGGCCTCAGCCAGGTTCCCGTCGTTTATCTCAACATCGATATGGAGCAAATCCGATCGGTGGATAGTATGGAGAAGACGTTCGACGCGGACTTCTATATTTCCATGACCAGCAATCAGGAGATCACGCTGGACGACTTTGAATTCACCAATGCCTATCGCAGTAGCGGCAGCGGCGCGCCTCTCATCTCGAATCGCAATCTCAAGACGACCCAAATTCCCGGCAGCTCTGAAGTGCAACGGCTTTACAAAGTCTCCGGGCGTTTTCTCTTTGATCCAGACCTCGGAGACTACCCGTTCGACGAACAGCGATTCTCCATCTCGTTTCAACCGACCAACACCACCAGTCCCTTTCTGATTCAACCACCTCCCCCGACCCTGCGCGAGGATCGATTCGACATCGATGGATGGACCCTGTCTGAGGACGTCGGCTACGTCGGCACGGAAGAGGACATCATCTCCACCTTCCAGGATTACGGCTCCGGTCGCAGCATCCTCGCCTTCCACAAATTCAACTTCACCTGGACCGCGCAACGCTACGTGCTGGACTACTACCTCCGCGTCGTCATCCCGCTCGCCCTCATTATGGTCGTCGCCTACTTCTCCGTCTTCATCCCGAATTCCAAGTTCGACAGCGTCATCGCCATCCAGGTAACCGCACTCCTCTCCACCATCGCCCTCTACCTCGCCATCCCTAAAATGGACTCGGAGACCGCGACCATGTCGGACCAGATCTTCCTCTTCACCGAAGCCGTCATCGGCCTCATGATCGCCTTCTCGATTTTGCGGGTGAACATCCCCAAACGCCTCCGCGTCCCGGCCACCCTCATCATGCTGGCCCAGGTCATCACCGTTCCCGTCCTCGTGCTCCTCATGGTCCGCTACGTCTGGATGGTTCAGGTTGGGTGACGTTCGGGCAGGCATCCTGCCATTACCAATTTGTCACCGACAAACGGGTAACCGATTGATCCCCCCCGCACGAACTTTCCTCCAAAACGTCCCTTGACCGTTCCGCCCATCTCGGATTCTCTATGCGGTATGCAAAGCAGGTTCACGACGGTTTCACCCCATCAGCCCAGCGCCGAATCCCGTGGCAAACTTCCAGACGTTATTTGACACTTCTGTCACCTGTAAAACGTTATCCCTAAAAATGCTTACCCGGTTCCGCGATAAATATGGCGAGGGCGAAGGTGCCAGCGACGAGCTGAACCCTGCTTTCCTATCACCACTTGAGGAACGAGCCATTGGCATCACGGAGCTTCTCAGTTCTTCAGGAGGCGCAACCTTTGCGAATGGTCTTTATCGCCTTCACGGGGCTGGAGACATCGGGGCTTGGACGAAAAACGTCGAAGCTACGTTCCCTGAGTATGAGGGGGCGTTGGTTTGTTTCGGATATGATTGGCTCGGCCGACACTTCGCTCTTGATACCACAACGGACAAAGGACAGTGGCAGATTTTACTCATCGAGCCAGGTGCTGGGGAAGCGATGCAGATTCCCAGCTCATTTGCGGATTTCCACAACATTGAATTAGTTGAGTATGCTTCAGATGCGCTCGCTGAACCGTTTTTTATAGAGTGGCTTTCTTCGGGTGGCGCATTTCCAAAACCCACAGAGTGTATCGCTTACAAGACACCACTCTTCCTGAATGGATCAGATACTATTGAGAATTTGGAGGTCTCTGATATGGACGTGTATTGGCATTTGTGCGGTCAACTTCGCCAATCAATCACAACCGGATTAGGGTAGGCCCAGGGTTTGAACCGGTTTGAACCTGCCCTCCACACCACGGGACATGCGGGTCCGCACGCGGCGGTTCCAGTCAGTCATGCAAGTCCCCGTGGACCAGGCAAGGGCGCCATCTCCATGAACTCTCTTGGATGCTTTGAATTGGTTTTCAGTTTGAGTATCTGACTCGCTTCGCTCGGCTCTCTGCCCGCAACCCTACTCGGTTTGTGGCTCGCCCAATCGGGTTCAACGCCTTGAGCAGGTGCTCGGGTCGGTTCATCCGATTGGTTCGGTCCTTCATCGGGTGGATCCTCCGTTGGGCGCAAGCGCCGTCCAGTTCGTTTCCGCCATTTGGTGAGCCCTCCGGTTTCTTAGTTTAAACGGGCGATTCAACACCCCCGGCTCGTCTTCCACGACTACTACGACCTCGGCTGACATTTACCTCCGGGACTGAATGAGGGAATTTCGCTGTGTTGTGCTAGCTCGTTCCATCCCGTCGGTCTCGGATGAGGTTCTTGTTCATCGGCTGATGGCTTTGATGTCGCTTTGGCGCTCCACTCTCCGGGCAGCCCAATGGCTGTCGGTGTCCGCTTCGCTCCCATTCCCATAACCTGCCTCCCCACATTCGGTTACCCGGCCGCAGTTGGCCTCTGCTAGTTCTTTGCATCCTTCAGATGTTCATTCTATAAACAGGGGACTTGAACGAATGGCGCAAAGATAAGCGGGGTCATCGATAAACTTAGCCGGGTCTCCACAGGGATTTATTCCCGTGGAACAGAGACCACCCACCAGACCATTTCCATCCATACGCTCGCCCCGGCTGGCCTTGCGCCAGTCGAGCGCTGACGCCGTTTGGCACCGTCAAAACCCAGTTCGTGTGGCTGGAAGGAGTCAGCGCTCCACCGGCATGAAGCCGGTGGGGGCGATGGGTTTCAGGAGGCGGTTCTGGTGGTTGATCGAGCACCCACCGGGGCGAGCCCGGAGGAGAGCTAAGGTGGTTAACCTTGCGCCATTCGGACTTGAACCCCTTTTGGTTTCAGCCCATGCTGGACGTACACAATGCGCCGCACACAGACACGGACCCTGGGGAGTTATCAGAAGGCACCTCACTCACAACATTCGTCAGCCTGCTGCGAACTGCTCCCCCTCGGTCCTTACTGGTCAGCGCTGACGTTCTGCTTTTAAGTCATGGCATCGACATTCTTCGTTCAACAGCGGACAGGTGAGACTTGGAACGAGCTCACCGGCAAGTTCATGGAATTTTGTATTCAGATCAAGGGGGTGACGCGGGGTGGATGCCACGAAGGGGATTCAAACCCAGCGGAGCTTGACGGGCAGGTCTATGCCTCTGTTGCGATCCCTGATCACTCACCTGACCTTATGACATATCTAACGGAGTGGGCGAGCTCTGAAGATCGACAAATATGGTCTAAAGAACAGTTTGCAGAACAAGGCGTCAATCTCAATACCTGAACCGCTCCAAGTTCAAACTGCCATGACCATCACCATTTAACCCGGAAGTCGGAGCGTGCCCTCGGGCAGGTGTATAAGGAATTCGACGTTCACAGATGAAAGAGCGATCACGCTTCCGATTACTTTCAGGTTTTCTCCTGCTGATCATCGGCACGATGGGCGGCATTGCCCCCTTGAAAGACGGCCTACATTTCGTGACTGGGATCGACAAGTCTTACATCTCAAATACTACTGACACTGTCACTCACGCAGATCTCTGGCTGATGCATAACGGCGTCGGGAAGCTTGTAGCCACAGTGACCGGATTATACATCCTTCTTCCAGCGTTCTGGTCCGCATTGACGAAGAAGAAACAGAAGAATTGAAATGAAAAGCAGTTTCCCGGTTAACCATTGATTGATCTTCGCGGATCTGACAATTGAGTTTTGGCTGAGTTGGATGTTCATCCTATCGATCGATAGGGGATTTGCCCAGGTTCCCTGCTTCTCTTCTCAACGCGTGATGACGCCGGAACTGTAGAGCATGTGCGGGTATTCGACTTGGTCCAGAATCGTGAAATGCCCCTTGCGCGTGGCCTCGGCTTTCCCGTCACGGAGAAGCGAGAATTCCGGGGTGAAGGTTTCTCCTTTCGGCAACGGCACGGTAAAGCGGGTGATACCCTGGGGCGCCTCTTGTTCGTAGAGTCGATCGCCCACCTGAATGCGCAGGGTGCCCGGCTTGGCGAGGAATGCGAGCAGCTCGATTTCATTGCGTGGCTTTGTGCTTCCCCTGAAGCTCCACGTCTTGCCCTTGCCGGGATCAACCTCGGTGTGGTTCTTGCGATAGAAATAGTAGAGGACGTCGCGAACAATCGGCGGTTGTTCGCCGGTTTTGAACCACTGCGTATAATAGGTATTCAGATCGTGCGGGGCAAAGCCGAGGCAGGACGATGGTTGCATGGCCTGCTCGGAATAATCCGACCAGCTGATGAGAAACGTCCAGTCTGCCCCGGTTTCGATGGCCTCGTGCCACAGGCCGGTCAGGGTCTGGCTCCCTCCGGCTTCCCAGAGAGCGCAGCCGCGCGTTCGCACGTCCTGCGCGCAAATCGGATAGACCACCTTGGTGGTGAGATCCCGAACTTTGGCGGTCCAATCGAACGGCCGGGGTTCGCGCGGTCCCCAATGCGCCATGCCGTAGGCAATCGGTGAAAAATCCTGCAGCGTGTTGTAGCTGTTGAACTGGCAGACCAGGGCAATCGGATGCCCCTGGCGCTCAAGTTCCGCGATGACTCTCTTCCACCAGCCCGGGCTGTGACGTTCCGTCAGCCACATGCTCAAAACCACCCGACCGTCCTCCAATCGAAGCGTGGCAGGATGCTGGAGAATGCGCTGAATGGTGGGTGAATTGGCGTATTCGATCGGGTCCGCA
This sequence comes from uncultured bacterium, assembly GCA_963977015.1. Classification (GTDB taxonomy): domain Bacteria; phylum Verrucomicrobiota; class Verrucomicrobiia; order Verrucomicrobiales; family DEV007; genus JBCDHN01. The sequence goes on from CAXBMO010000004.1 coordinate 399,846, forward strand.
TCCTGGTCGCCCTCGCCGCGAATGCCGCTCTTTCCTCCCGAATACACCGCGGGAAGGATCTTGAACTCCGGGTCGACATCCCGAGCGGCATCCAGCAGGGCGAAACTGTTTTTCTGGAAATAGCTTTGGCCGTTGGTGGGGTGCGGATCGGACCAGAAATCGGCCAGAAACCCGTCGATCCCCATCCGGCGCGCCAAACGCACCTCCTCGGTTCGCGCCATCAGCATCAGTTCATCCTGGCTGAGGTTGGACGGCAACGGGGGACGCGGCAACGGGCGGTAGAGCAGTTCCGTCCCCGCGTCGGCCCGGTCCTTTTTCTGGTTCGCCGAAGGATTCAGGACCGTCCGGGTGTACCAGGACAATCCCGGGTCGTATTGATCCACGCCGGATCCGTAGATGAAGTAGTAGGCAAACACCTTCCGCGGGCTTTGATGCAACTCGGCCAAGGGCAACTGGTCGAACGGCAGCAGGCTCCGGCGAACCGCATCCACCTGGCCCGCCATGCACACATTGTCCAACGCCCAGCCCCCAACCGCCGCATCCGGCCCCTCGCTGGAAAAGATCAACCGGGTAAACGGAGTCGCGGGATTGGAAACAGGAACCGATTTGCGCACCTGAGGACCCGAGCGTTGCCAGGTGCTTTTCGTGGCGTCGCGCAGCGAAATCGTGGCATCACCTATCTCCGGCAGCAGGACCGAAAGATGATACCACCGTCCCGTTTCCAAGGCACAGATTTCCGTGACCTGCCCAGCTGAATCCTCCACGGAAAGCGAGCCGTTGCGCCCGAGATGCAAACCGATCCCAGTCCCTTCGGCAGACAACAACTTGCCGGCAAATTCCACACCGCCCGGTTCGCTCCCTTCGTCCAAGCGGAAGTCGAATCCGAGATAGAGTTCCCCCTCCGGCGGGGCCAGAAAATCGTGGCGAATCCCGAGACCAGAACCGCCGGTCGCACTTTCGTCCTTCAGCACGAGCCCCTTCCCCGTCGCCTCGTTCTTTACGAAGGGCGATTCGTCCCCGGAAGAGAGTTCCAGGCTGACTCCCTCCACCAAATCGCCAACCATCTGCCACGGATGGGGCGGCAGCTTCCCCGCCGGGTATTCGTCAAAGCGATCGAGCGGCAAGGTTTCGACCGTTCCGGTTTGCGCGGACAACTCTTCGACAGCGTTGCATCCCAGGCTGAGAATGAGAATGGGCAGCAGACCAAAAATGGGATTAAGAAATCGCATGGTTTTCGGCACCCCTAAGCTCGAGGGCTACGGAAAGGCAAGTTTTCGTCGACAATCGCGCCCCAACATCCAGTCGACGCAGTCCCCAGTTCAACGCTCCCCCATTGCAAAGCGCCGCAAGGCCTTCGTTCCCACAACGCCCATGCTGGGCACACACAAGGCATTGTAGTGGAACGCTGATCGCGTCCGCTAAACGCGAGACGTTCTGCTAAGAAAAGCCTTGAGCCCCTTCAGATTTCGGTATAAAAAATATACCGGTGGACTTCGAATACGATCCCGACAAGAGTCAATCCAACCAAGAAAAGCACGGGATTGATTTTGAAGAAGCACAACGTCTCTGGGTTGATGAAGACGGATTGGAAATTCCCGCTATTTGTGAAATTGAGCCAAGATTTGCTCGGTTTGCAATGCTTGATGGCAAGGTGTGGGCAGCGTTTTTCACGATGAGAGGAGAAACCATCCGAATCATATCCGTAAGACGAGCACGAACCAAAGAAGTTGAACTCTATGACAGCGGAACAATTGGATAAAATTTTCGATAAAGGCGAAGAGGATATTTTGCCTTACCTGGAATTGGCTAAAGCCGTGCGCCCCGGCCACAAATCAAAGAGAGTCAATGTTGATTTTCCCTCATGGATGATCGAAAGGCTTGATCGTGAGGCGAGTCGGTTAGGAGTTCCGCGCCAGTCCCTGATTAAAGTGTGGATCGCCGAAAGACTATCGGACACAGAATCGAAAAAGAAGCAGAACAAAAGCGTGGAGACAGACGTGGCTCCCGCAGCGTAGTTCTCAAAAAGAGAGAAAAGGGACGGGCCTTTTTTACGTAGAAAATCGCTTCATCCATAGATTTCGTATTTCCGGCTTGGGCCAGCTACGATCAATCCGGGGTGGCGGTGGGAACGTGGTCAATCAGGTCGACTACCGGTACGATGATTGTTGGAAGTTGCGTTAGTTAGTGCGAAGAAGCGGAGCGGATCCTGAGCCACCAATCGCCATGCAATGCGTCTCATTCCTTTGGTCCGGCCTACGGCAGCTTCAGGCACACCGCTTCACGATCGTTCCTCACGAGAAGATAGTTGCCGGCGAGGGCGGGGGCGTTCCAGGTTTTGCTGGTGAGGGGCGAGATGCGGCCGAGTTCGGTGAATGCTTCGGGGTCGATTTGGACGAGGGCGACGTCGCCGGTTTCGGCTTGGATGAGGAGGTAGCGGTCCCCCACCCTGAGGTTCTGGCCGTAGCCGTATTTGGCGCCTTTCCAGACGCGTTTGCCGGTGGCGACATCCATGGCGATGAGCTTGCCTTCGTCCAACCCGTAGGCGTGGCCGTCGACGACGATGGGGCTGCTGAATTTGGTTTTCATCTGGCTGGCGTCCCAGATGGATTCAACGGTCCAGGGGTCGCCGACGGTGAGTTGCAGCAGGTTGGTGGGCGTTCCGTAGCTGGCGGCGACGAGGACTTGATTCGGGCTGACCTGAATCGGCTGAGCCACTTTGGGAAACCCACCCGGCCAATCGAATCGCCAGAGTCGATCGCCTGTTTCCGGATCGAAGCCACTGACATTGTCGCCAAGGATCGTGACGACCTGATCCTTGCCATCGAGATTGAGCAGAACCGGAGAACTGTAGCTGGCGGGGCCATCACCGGATTGCCAAACCGGTTTTCCTGTCTCCCGATCAAACGCGAGCACGGCGTTGGCTTCGTTTTCACCACCGGTGACGACGACGAGGTTTTCGAGCACGAGGGGCGAGGCGGATTTCCCCCATTCGACATTGGCAAGGCCTAGTTCCTCAAGAACAGGACGAGTCCAGAGAAGCTTGCCGTCTGAAAGATGGAGGGCGTTGAGGATGCCGGTGGCGCCGAGCACGTAAACGACGCCGTCGCGAATCGTGGGAGTCGCGCGCGGACCGTCGCCGCCCATGGCTTCGCTGAACCGGGCGGGGTCGGTGTGCGACCAGAGCAGTTGGCCGGTTTGGACGTGGTAACAGGTGACGAGTTCGTCCCCGCCGCGTTGTTCCTGAGTCACGGCGCGTTCGCCCACGACGGAAAACGCGGACCAGCCAAGGCCGATGGGGATGCGCCAGAGTTCTTCCGGCGGGTTGGTTTCCCAATCCGGGTTCAAGCCGGGATCGGGGACGAAACCATCCATGGCCGCGCCGAGGAAGGAGGGAAAGTCCGCCAGATCCGGGTCTCGGCTTTGAGCGAGGGAAGGAGACTCTGCGGGAACCGGCAGGGCTTCGAGGTTTTCGCCCGGTTTTTCCGTCCACTTCCAGGTGAAACTGGCGGGGAGTGCTCCGTTGGCGGAACCGTCGTAGCGCAAGGTCGTGGCGGCGAAGGCGATGAGCAGGGCAGTCCCGAATATCCCGGCGAGGAGCGACTTCCAGCGAAAGCGCCCCGCCAAAAAGACCCACCAGAGACCGACGAGCAACGCCGTGAGAATGAGCGTTGGATACACCAGGATGACGCGCATGTGGTGCTCGATGAGGAAGAGGGTGTTGAGAATCGCGGTCGAGGCGAAAATGAGGGTGAGCGGAATCCAAAATCGATAGTTTGGAGTCGGTGAGACGTTGGAGGAGGTGCTCATGAAGGGGAACTCGGGCTTAGAGCGCCGGTAACGTGGGGAAGTTACAGAGGCGAATCAATTTTGCCGACAAGTGGCAGTATCTCAGGAGTTACGAGTTGAATCCGGGCGAGGATCACTTCACTCTGTGGGAACATGCTTCTTCAAGTTTCCGGTCTGCAGACTTATTTCCATACCCGTGAGGGAACCGTGCGCGCGGTGGATGGGGTTTCGTTCAACCTGGACAAGGGGAAGACGATCGGGATTGTGGGGGAATCGGGATCGGGCAAGTCGGTTTGCTGTTACTCGCTGCTCGGGCTGATCCCGATGCCGCCGGGGAAGATCGAGGGCGGCGAGGCGATTTTTGACGGACAGGATTTGTTGAAGATGGATGAGGAGGCGCTGCGGCAGGTGCGCGGGAACCGGATTTCGATGATTTTTCAGGACCCGATGACGTCGCTGAATCCGTATTTGAAGATTTCGACGCAGTTGATTGAGCCGCTCGTGCTGCACAATCCGGAGATTTCCAAGGAGGAAGCGCTGAAACGGGCGATTGACGAGCTGGCGGCGGTGGGGATTCCCGATCCCGAGAAGCGGATCCACAGCTATCCGCACGAGTTTTCCGGCGGGATGCGGCAGCGGGTGATGATTGCGATGGCGTTGATCGCGCGTCCCGAGGTGTTGATTGCGGACGAGCCGACCACGGCGCTGGATGTGACGGTGCAACGCCAGGTCATGGATTTGATTCGGGCGCGCCAGGAGGAGCTGGGAACGGCGGTGATTTTCATCACGCACGACCTGGCGGTGGTGTCGGAGGTTTGCGACGAGGTTTACGTGATGTATGCGGGCCGGATCGTGGAATCGGCGTCAACCCGCGAGCTGTTTTCGAACCCGAAACACGCGTATACCCGGTCGCTGCAACGCTCGATCCCGGCGATTCAGCCAAAGGGCGAGGATCTCTACACGATTCCGGGCATGCCGCCGAATCTGACCAAAGAGATCACCGGATGTGCGTTTGCTCCACGTTGCCGCACGAAAACGCGGGACCAATGCCTGACCGACCGGAAACCAGAGTTGATCGAGTGTGAGCCCGGTCATTGGGTTCAAAATTGTCCGGGATGTCTCGGCCCAATGGAAGATTAGGCACCCCCAACGAATCGAACTGCGAATCATGGCTTACCTCGAACTGCGCGACCTCACCAAACACTTTGCCGTCCACAAGGGCTTCTTTGAACACAGCGAGGAGGTGGTGAAGGCGGTCGATGGCGTTTCCCTCCAAATCGAGAAGGGGCAGATTCTGGGCCTGGTCGGCGAAAGCGGCTGCGGCAAGACGACGCTCTCGCGAATGATCATGCAGCTGATCCCGCCGACGAGTGGGGAAATCATCCTGCGCGGAGAACGGCTCAACGAGTTGAAGGCCCGGTATGTGCGGGAGCGGCGGCCGGACTTTCAAATGATCTTCCAGGATCCCTACGCGTCGCTCAATCCACGAATGACGGTGTATTCGACGATTGCCGAGGCCTTGCGGAACGGGAAACAGCTCAACGAGAGGGGGAAACGACGGATCGTCAGCGAGATTATGGAGCGCGTTGGGCTCGATCCGCGGTACATGCGCAAATACCCTCACGAGTTCTCAGGCGGTCAGCGGCAGCGAATCGCGATTGCGCGGGCCCTGGCTCCGGAACCGAAGCTCATCATCGCGGACGAGCCGGTCTCCGCGCTCGATGTCTCGATCCAGTCCCAGATTCTCAACCTGCTGCGCAAGCTCACCAGTGAGTTGGATTTGACGATGATGTTCATCTCCCACGATTTGGCGGTGGTGCGCTACATCGCAGATCAGATCGTGGTGATGCAGGAGGGCAAAATTGTGGAACGAGGCGAAGCCGAAACCGTCTTTGACCATCCGAAACACAATTACACTCGCAAGTTGTTGGCAGCCATTCCCAAGATTACCGAATACACCTAGAGGCGGTGACCGAAGGAACTCAGTCATTCGCCCTCCGATTCGAACCCTGCGTCCTTATTTCATGAACCCCGATCGACTCGCTCGACCTACCCGCCGTTGGAATCCCAAGTTATCACCCTTGATGGTCAGCATGCTGCACGGCGCCGCCCGGCAGCGGGCCCGGCGCGAAAGCGGCGTGGTCAAGTATGAGGTGCAGAATGCGGAGATCGTAACCCAAGCCGTGAAGGCGGGGCACGGCGTCCTCATCACGCCAAACCACCCGACTCATGCCGATGCCTATGCGATGAGCGAGGCGGCCCGCGCCGCCAAAACGTCGTTCTACTTCATGGCCGCCTGGAATCTGTTCGAGCGGTCGTCGCCCCTGGCGCGATGGATCCTGCAAAAGAGCGGAGTGTTCAGCGTCGATCGCGAAGGCACGGACCTCGCCGCGATCAAGATCGCCCGCGACATCATTCGGGAGAAGAAGCATCCGCTCGTCATTTTTCCGGAGGGCGAGGTGTATCACTGCAACCAGCGGGTGACGCCATTTCGGGAAGGCGCGGCCGCGATCGCCCTGTTTGCGGCGCGGAAAGCGAATCGCAAAACCGTCTGCATTCCCTGCGCCCTGAAGTACACCTATCTCGACGATCCAATGCCCAAGCTGGAGGCGCTGATGACGGAACTGGAGCGCGCGATCCATTGGCGTCCGCGGACCGAATCCGCCCTGGTCGATCGCATTTACCCCGTCGGCGCCGCGCTCCTGTCGCTGAAGGAGCTCGAGTATCTCGGCGAAGTCAGCAATGGTCCCCTGCCGGAACGAACCCGGTCTCTGGCGGGCTCCATTCTGTCCGATCAGGAAGAACGCTATGGCCTGAGTGCGGGAGATTCGACGATTCCCGAGCGGGTGAAGGCGCTCCGCCGTGCCGCGATCGTCAACCTGGAGAAAAACGGCCCCAGCGCGGTCATTGATCGCGATCTCGACGATTTGTTTGTCGCCGTGCAGCTCTTCAGCTACCCCGGCAACTACGTGGTGGAAAATCCAACGATCGATCGCATTGCCGAGACGCTCGACAAGTTCGAGGAAGACGTCTTGATGCGGTATTCGCCAACGCCGCGCGGGAAACGCAAGGTCACCGTTCGGTTCGGCAAACCGATCGAAGCGCCCGCCGAACGGCGCAAAAGCAGCCCGGAACAACTCACCGACGAGTTGGAGCAGGCCGTTCAGGCCATGCTCGACGATATGGAGTAGGCGGAATTAGCGCGTGGCGTGGAGTCGGCGCGAAAATCAATCGCGACCGGCGCCTCAATCGCCCGCCATTCCACCATGGGCCCCGACGCCAAAGTCGCGTCGAGCGGTGGAGATGGTGATCGTAAATCCGCCAATCACATCAATCAGGGAAAGCAGCGTCACAATCAGGAAGGTCGATGTTCCACACGCTTCCACGACGAGGAACTCGATCATGAAGGCGATGAAGACGAACATCGAGAGCACGTGCTCAACGATCGAGCTGACACTGGTGCGCGTCGATTTAAAGAGCTCGATGTAAAGGATGAAGACGGCAAACAACAACAGGAAGTCGGCGACCACAGGCTCCCAAACGGCGCCGGAAATCAGCGGAATTCTGGCGATCGGCTGCGGACGTTTGGCCTCCTTCTGAACTGGTGGCGGAAAATCCTCAGCCGCGGCCACCTCCTCTGTCGTCACATTCCCATCTCCCGTCGCTTCTTCGGATACCACCGTGACGGCCTCGGGCTGGATGCGAGGCTCCAACAACAGATCCGGCTTCGTGAAAATGATGATGTTGTAAAGAATCAGAACGAAGACGAACAGGGGGCAACGGAGCAAAAATTTCATCATGGCCGAAGTGGTGTGTTTTTTGGGTTCACAAATGGAGAAGCGGACGTTGGACGCTCGATGCGCCCGTAATCTTCGCAACCACGGTCTGTAACAAGGTCGATGAAGAGAATCAAGGCTAATTCCGCGTCAACTTTGTAGCTGCGAATCCAAAAAGGTAAGCATGTCGCCCGGGCGCTCCAGCAAAAGATCGGCCCCGTGTTCCACCAGTTCCTCCCTTTGCCGAAAACCCCAAAGGACCCCGACCGCGTGCAGCTTCGCCCCTTTCGCCGTTTTCATGTCCGTATCGGTATCCCCCAGATAAAGAACGTTTTCCGGAGAAACCTTCATCGTTTCCAGGATCTGGATCGCCCCCGCCGGATCCGGCTTCTTGGGAACTCCCTCGCGCATTCCAAACACAATCTCCCACGGCCAGTTGCCGACAAATTCCTCGATACATTGCTGCGTAAAGTCGTGCGGCTTGTTGGAGAGCACCGCGAGGCGAATCCCGCGTTCCACCATGCCATCCAGCATCTCCGGAATGCCGGCATAGGGCTTGGTCTTCGCGTTCCAACGCCGCTGATAGGCCTCACGATACACCTTCATGCAACGTTCGATCGTTTCCTCCGACTTCGCCTCAGGCGGCAAAATCCGTTCCATCAACACACGCACACCGTCCCCGACAAACGTGCGATACCCGTCCACCGGATGGGTCGGAAAACCCTGCGATTCCAACATCTCATTCCCCGAATCCGCCAGATCGTCCAGGGTATCGAGTAACGTGCCGTCGAGATCGAAAATTGCTGCGTCAAAGGCCATGGCGGATGCTTCGAGCCAAGTCGCTCATGAAGCGAACGAAAAAATTGGCAATAGCGATACTATCAGACTCGCAGCAACCCTTGCGATTGAAAGGATTCGGCATAATCTTTCAACATGTCCGACCGAGATGTCGCAATAAGCGCAATTCAGCGCCTCCCAAACGAAGTAACCCTTGAAGACGTCAGTGACGAGATCGCACTGATCGCGGCCTTGCGTGAGGGAGTTCGTCAGGCCGACGCTGGCGAGAAAAAGAGCCACGACGAAGTGAAGCAGTTGCTTAATTCATGGCTTTCCAAATAGATTGGACCGACGCTGCGATTGCAGATCTTGGTGAGATCGTATCGTTTATCTCTCGCGATGATCCGGTTGCTGCCCAACAGGTAGGTGAAGATATTTTGCATTCCGTGGAGCTGCTCCAGGATTTCCCCCATTTGGGCCCCACCTTTCCCCGAAGAGGGAAAACGAACGTTAGGGAAATCGTTGCCCGCCGAGCTTACCGTATTTTCTACCGCGTTTTGGAAGAAGAAAGTCTCGTTGAAGTTCTCCGGGTTTGGCACACGTCGCGCGATGAGCCGCCACTAACTTGACGCCAACACCCCTTGTGAAACCCGTTGTAGCCAGCTATTGCGCCACATTTCTCGCCCCCGAGATGCTCCACGTCTATCGGCAAATCACCGGTCTGCAGGCGTTCCTGCCTCACGTCATCACCCAGAAGTGGATTCACGGCGACAAGTTCCCCATGCCGGTCGATCACGTCAGCCTCGTGCGCAAATCCCGCGCCCGGGCATGGCGCAAGTTCTGGTACAAGCAACTTCTCGATCGCCCCATTCTCCTTTCCGCGCGCCAGACCGAGGCGATTCTCCGCGAAATTGATCGGGCCGAGGCGCAGCTGCTTCACATCTATTTTGGCCACATCGGCGTTCAGCTGCTTCCCGTGCTGCGGCGACTCGAGATTCCGGCGGTCGTTTCGTTTCACGGGGCGGATGCGGGCGTGGATGCGAAAAAAGCCTGGCATCAGGACAGCCTGGAAGAAGTGTTTCAGCGTTCGAAGCGGATTCTGGTTCGGTCCCGATCTCTGGGCGAGGAACTGAAGTCGATCGGTTGTCCGGCCGAAAAAATCGTCCTCAACCGCACCGGGATCCCGATGACGGAATGGGGATTCATCGAACGAATCCCGCCCCTCAACGATCAATGGCAACTCTTCCAGGCCTGCCGATTGATCGAGAAGAAAGGGCTCGACCTCTCAATTCGCGCGTTGGCGCGAGTCTGCGAACGGTTTCCGAAATCCCAGCTTCGCATCGCCGGCGAAGGACCGCTCAAGCAAGCAACCCAGGAGTTGGCGGATCAATTGGGCGTTGGCGACCGGGTCGAGTTTCTCGGTTTCCTCAATCAGGAAGAGCTGAGGGAGGAAGTCGCCCGGGCGCACGTCTTTCTCCATCCCAGCCGCATCGGCTCGGACGGCAATCAGGAAGGCGTTCCCAACTCCATGCTCGAAGCGATGGCGACCGGACTTCCCGTCGTCGCGACCCGTCACGGCGGCATTCCGGAAGCGATTGAGGAGGAAAAAAGCGGGCTTCTCGTCGACGAAGAAGATTGGGAAGGGCTGAGCGGACACATCCTGCGCCTGATCCAAGACCCCGCCTTCTATCGACAGATCGCGGTAACCGCGCGCGAGGGCGTCGAAGCCCAATTCAGCCAAGCCGCCCAGATCCAGATTCTCGAGCAAACCTATCAGAGCGTCATCGCCGAATCGTCGATGCTCGAATCCTGACGCGATTTTCGCGACGATGAGGAACCACAGATTGGCGCCGATGAACGCAGATACTTGCGAACAAGAAGTGCTCTTTGTTCGATCGCAAATCATCTGCGCAGATCTGCGTAAATCTGCGGTTCCCCTCCGTTCGAGAGAAACCGCTCGCCAATCGCGTGGTTTGTATCCTAGAGTGACCGATTCACGAGAAGAATCGCCTTACCCACCAGGCTCATGATCTCTAACATTCTCAAACATCGCCTTGCTCCCATCCTCGAAGCGGAGCAAAATTTGCGGAGACATCGTGTCACCGCACTTGCCATCGGCATCGCCTGTCTTGTCGGAATCGCGCTCTGGCTTGCGAACCGAAGCGGCGGTTTTGGCGGCCAGGGCCTCGTCCTCATCTGGATCATCGGCTCAATCGGCTTCCTCATCGCCATGTGGAACTGGCTCGGGACGAAACCCGCCGATCTCCGCAAGGTGGCGCGCAAGCTCGAGGAACGCTTTCCCGAACTGGATGGCCGGCTCCTCACCGCGGTCGACGTCGATGCGGATGATTCCGGCGAAAACCTGGGTTACCTGGAGGAGCGGGTCGTTTTTGAAGCGATCGATCATTCGGTTCACCATTTCTGGGATCGCGACTATGAACGCTCCCAACGCAATTGGGCGGCGGCGTTTCACACCATGGCCATGGTCGCCTTCGCCCTCGTCACCGTGCTCTTGTTGACGATTCCCTCGACCAAATCGCAGCTCGCCGAAGAAACCGGGGCGGAAGCGGTGGCACTGGCAGAAACTCAAATCGTGGTCCATCCCGGCGACACCGAGGTGGAGAAAGGAACCAAGCTGGTGGTGGAAGCCCGCTTCGAGGGAACCGTGCCGAACGATGCCAGTCTCGAAATGATCTCGCCGGAGAGCGGCGAAGTTCTCGACCGATGGGAGATGCGGCGCAACCTGGAGGACCCCGTGTTTGGAACCGTCGTCCCGCGCGTCAACGAACCGGTTCAGTATCGAATCGCCTATTCGGAAACGCGTTCAGACACCTTCGATGTCGGAATCTACGTTCACCCCCAACTGGAGCAGGCCGACGTCACCATCACGCCACCGGCCTACGCCGAACAGGAATCGAAAACGGTCAAGGATGTTCGCAAGGTCGTCGCTCTGGAAGGATCCGAGCTCGCCTTTGACTTCAAAGTCAATAAACCGGTTAGCGCGGCTGAGTTATTTGGGGAGGACGAGACCGTTATCCCGTTGGAAATCGACCCGGACGATCCCACGCGCCTCATCGCCAAATTCCGCCCCGACGAGGAAAAGAAGTATCGGCTCCATCTCGTGGATGCGGATGATCGCGGCAACAAGACGCCGCCGTGGTTCACGGTGAAACTGAAGAGGAATCTCCCGCCCAAACTGGAACTCGCTTTTCCGGGCAAGGATTCCGAAGTCTCGGCGTTGGAAGAAATGGCGCTGGAAGGAAAGGTCTGGGATGACCTGGGAATCACCCGCGTTGGCGCGACCATCTCCATTGGCGAGCACAACGCCGAGCTCGTGATGAATGAGGAGAAACTGAAAGGCCAGAAGAAGCACGATTTCGGAACCCTGCTCGCCCTCGAAGAATACAAGGCGGAGCCGACCCAGTTGGTGAGTTACCACTTCTGGGCCGAGGACCTCGGGCCTGACGGCGAACCTCGCCGAACCGAGAGCGACATGTATTTTGCCGAAGTGCGTCACTGGGAGCACATCTTCCGCGAAGGCACGCCCCAGGAAGGCCAGGGCGAAGGCGAGCAGAATCAGAGTCGCGAACTGCGCGTTCAACAGAAAGAGATCATGAACGCCACCTGGAAAGTGATTCGACGGGCGGGCGCCTCGGGAATCGCCAGTCAGTTGGAGGACGTCGACGTGGTTCGTCAATCCCAGGAGATCGTGATGCAGAACGTGGATCAAGTGATCAAGGAAGTTCAGGATCCGGAGTTGGTCATGATCCTGACGAACGCCAAGGAAGAAATGCAGAAGGCGGTCAACTTTCTGCAATGGGTTGTCGAGAACACGGACGAAGAGCGGATGCAGAACGCGCTCGGTTCCGAAAAAGCGGCTTACCAACATCTGTTAAAGGCGGAAAGCCGCGAAAGCGAAGTCACCCAATCCAAGAGCCAGTCCGCGTCTCAAAGCCAGAGCCAGCAACAACAGCGTCAACTGATGCAGCTGGAGCTGAAGCAGAACGAAGATCGCTACGAAACGGAGAGCCAGGCGGAGAAAGAGAAGGCGCAAACCGAGCAGCAGGAAGATCTCGCGGTGTTGGCTCGCCTCAAGGAGCTGGCACGTCGTGAGGAGGCGCTCGCCGAAAAGATCAAGGAGATCGAGGCCGCTCTGAAGGAGGCCAAAACCGAGGAAGAGAAGGACGAAATGGAGCGCCAACTGAAACGCCTGCGTGAAGAGCAGGAAGAACTCCTTCGCGACTTGGACAACCTGATGGAGCGGATGGACACCGAACAGAACTCCGAGCGCATGGCTGAGGAACGCGAGCAACTCGCGGAAACCCGCGAGCAGGTTCAGAAGACGAACGAGCAACTCAAGAATAACGAGCTGGAAGAAGCCGCGAACTCGGCAACGCGGGCCCAACGCGAATTGCAGGAGATTCAGGAAGAGTTTCGCAAGCGCACCTCCAGCCAATTCGCGGAGGAAATGAAGGACGTTCGCCAGAAAGCCCGCGAACTGGCCGAGCAACAGGACAACATTGGCGAACAGTTCGAAAACGCGCCCGACACCAACAATCCGTTCGACGCGCAAAACAGCGAGTTCGACAATCAGGGTGTGGCCCAGCAGCTTCGCGACCAGAAGGCGCAGTTGGAAGCGTTGTTGGAGAATATGCGCGAAATTTCCGAACAGGCGGAAGGCAGCGAACCGGTTCTGGCCGACGAACTTTACGAAGCGGTCCGCGATGCCCGAACCGCCGGGATCGAAGAGTCGTTGGAAGAAGCATCCTCGTTGACGCGGTATGGCCGTCTTTCCCGAGCCCAGCAACCCGAGCGCGAAGCGGGCCGGGCGATCGAGAAACTCAAGGAAGGCGTCGAGAAAGCGGCTGAATCGGTTTTGGGCGACGAAGCCCAGACCTTGCGAATGGCCCGCAATGAATTGGATCGCGCTATCGAGCAACTTCAGGAGGAACAGCGCAAGCGCGCGGGCCAGGAGGCGGGCGAGAACCCGGAATCCCGCCAAACCGCGCAAACTGGCGACCAACCAGGCGAAAATTCGGAGACTCCGGAAAACGGCGAACCTCAGCCGGGGACGGGCCAGGAATCTCGGGAAATGGCTGAGAACCAGCAGGAAGGTCAACAACCGGGCGAACAATCGGAAGGCGAGCAACCCGGCGAGGGCCAACAACCTGGCCGTGGTCAGGAATCGCAACAGATGGCCGAGAACCAGCCGGAAGGTGAGCAACCCGGTCAGACTCAAGGCGAGGGGCAGCAGCCCGGCGAGAATCCGGAAGGTCAACAACCGGGCCAAGGGCAAGGTCAGGGACAGGAATCGCAACAAATGGCTGAAAACCAGCAACCCGGTCAAGAGGAAGGTCAGGGCCAACAACCTGGTCCGTCACCTTCCGAACAATCCGGTCAAGGCCAACCATCGGGACAGGGCCAACCAGGTCAACAACCCGGCCAGTCCCAGCAACCCGGTCAGCCCCAACTCGCGCAATCCGAAGGTCAGACTGGTGGCGGAGGAGGAGGCGGAACCGATCGATTCGGAGGCGACGATCGCATGGATGGCCCCGGCCCCGCCAACAGCTCAACCGCGCCTCCAATGTTCTTTGAGCAAATCCAGGACGCCCGCGATCCCGGCCCGATCATGGGCGAGGACTGGGAACAATTCGCCGACAGCCTCCGCAAGGTCGAAGAAGTTCTCGAACAGCCGCAGCTTCGTTCCGACGCCTCCAAAGTCCTCGACCGCGCCCGCGAGATGCGAATGGACTACCGCCGGAACGACTCCGCCCCGAAATGGGATCTCGTCCAAACCACGGTCGTCGATCCCCTCGTCGAACTCCGCAATCGCATTTCCGAAGAACTCGCGCTGAAAGAGAAGGACAACACCCTCGTCCCAATCGATCGCGATCCCGTTCCCGGCCCCTATCGCGATCTCGTCCGCAAGTACTACGAGAAGCTGGCGAGCGGAGAATAGGGACGCGCGTCAATCGTTCTTGATGCGCTCCCGGGCGCTTTCCTTCGCCTCGGTGATCGACAGATGGTCGCCCGCCGCCGCCAAGCCGAATCGCGGCATTCCGCTATAAATCGCCTCGTAGTCGTCGGCGCGAACCCGGTAGGTTTCGTGCCAGATTCCAACGTCTCCCCTGCTCTTCCCAACCCGGCGATTAAAGGCGATCCACGCGGGCCAATGCTCCAGATCCTTGTCGCGGGCATAGGCCTCCAGATGATCGAACGAGCGCCAGTATTGGACGATGACTTTCCGGTCAAAAATGCACCCCAGAAAGCCACTCTCCGGATTCTCCTCCAACTCCTTGATCATTCGCGGCATCGCAAACAGGAACGGCACCCACTTGTGGAGCTTCCACGGTTTGTTGATCTTCATCCCAATCAGGAAAACGACAAAGTCGCCATCCAGTTTGGCCGTCATCCGTTCAGGAAAAACTCTGGTCATCACTCGCAAGAATAGAATCGCGCCATTCGAAAGACGAACCAAATCCTTCCCCAATTATTTCATCAAATCCGCAGGAACGTGATAGGCGAGAGCTGGTTGAAGCCGTGAAGAGAGAACCCCATGCTCGATTTTATCGATCCATCCAGCTCTCCACGCAATCGCCGGTCCTTCCTGCGGGTGGGATCGCTCGGCCTGGGAGGAATGACGCTTCCGGGGTTGCTGCAGGCTCAGGAGGAGCTCAAGCCGATGGTGAAGGATCGCTCGGTCGTCTTTGTCTTCATGCATGGCGGGCCGTCGCAATTTGAGACGTTCGATCCCAAGATGGAGGCGCCTTCGACGATTCGAAGCGTGACCGGCGAAATCCCGACCTCCATCCCCGGAATCTCGTTTGGATCGACTTTCCCGCGCCTGGCGCAATTGGCGCACAAGTTTTCCGTCGTGCGCTCCTTCACCACGGGAACGGGTGCCCACGATATTAAGCCGATTGTTGGCAAAAACTCGCTGGGCGCCAATATCGGGTCCCTCTACGCGCGGGTTGCGGGCAATTCCGTGCCGGAATCCGGTATGCCGAAGAACCTGGCCCTCTATCCCAAAGCGGTCGATGAATCGGCGATGCCGGCGATCCTGAAGTTTGGCGATTTTTCGTCAACCGGCCCTCTCAGCCGAATCTACGCGCCCTTCGCCCCGGGGTCCGGCGGAGAGCTGCAGGGCGACATGAAGCTGCACCTTTCCCAACAACGCCTCGAAGACCGTCGCACCCTGCTCGATCGGCTCGATGCGACCAAGGCCGCGTTTTACGATCACGGAATCGCGGAGGGAATGACGCGCTTTCAACAACAGGCGTTCGACACGATTCTCGGCGGAATCGTCGAAGCGTTCGACATCACCAAGGAAGATCCGCGGACGATCGCGCGTTACGACACCGCGCCTCTCGTGAATCCCGGCAGCATCCGCAAGAAGTGGAACAACCACGAGCGCTATCGCGATCACAGCCAGACGCTCGGCAAGCTGATGCTGCTTTCCCGCCGCCTCTGCGAGCGCGGAGCCGGCTTCGTCACCGTGACGACGAATTTCGTCTGGGACATGCACGCCGACCGGAACAACGCGACGGTCAGCGAAGGGATGGGCTATGTCGGCGCGCCTTTTGATCACGCGATCTCCGCGTTCATCGAGGACGTCGAGGCGCGCGGGTTGAGCGAGAAGATTCTCCTGGTGTGTTGCGGCGAAATGGGACGGACGCCGAAGATCAACAAGAACGGCGGTCGCGATCACTGGGGCAGGCTTGCGCCGCTCATGATGTACGGAGGCGGACTGAAAATGGGACAGGTCGTTGGGAAGTCGAGCCGCGATGGCGGCGAACCGGCGTCGGAACCCGTGACGATGGATCATCTCACCTCCACCATTCTCCACACCCTGTTCGACATCGGCCAGGTGCGCCTGCTCGACGGGATCTCGAACGAAGTGATGCAGGTCCTGACCGCGAACCGGCCCATTTCCTCGCTGATTTAAGCAGAAGGGCTCGCTTCCGCTGGCGAATTTCGACGCCGTCGCCAAACCAGAAACCCGGCTGCGGGCAAGGCGAGGCCGAGTATCCCCAGCGTGACCCACGTCTTGACGGGCGGCCGGTGAACGTCGACCCGCATTTCCATCGGTCCTTCCACGATTTGGGATAGCGGCGCACTCCAGCTCGTCGATTGTGGTTTCTCGCTGCTCACGACGCCGTTGCTTTCCAAAACCCGGGTCGGGAAATGCATGTGATAGGTAAAGTAATAGTTGGAAAGAATCGCACCGGTCAGCTTCTTCCCAAAGTTGCCCTGCTCTTCCGGCTTGAAGGATCCAAACCCGTCGGACAAATCAACCGTGCGGGTGACGGAGAACCGATCGTTCTGCTTGTCGACTTCGAACGCGCCAAAGAACTTCACGACTTCGCCGGCCCCCTCCCCGTCCCCAATGCTTTTGAGCCGGCTGACGTGATCGAATTCGATGGTGAACTCGGTCGCGCGGACATTGCCGGAGACTTCACTCGAGTAATCCGACAACTCCATCCCCGGCGCGTCGCCGATGAACGACTCCAGCGCGTCTCCCAGCTTTTCCCCGCTCGCCATCGCCTTCTTGCCCTTGAACATCAGAAACGCGCGAATCGATCCGCCGCCCGACGAATTGATCGTGAAGTGCTCCGTGTAGTTCACGCAGGCGCTCAAAAACAGGGCGGGAATGAGGAGCAGGAGACTGAAGGTTTTGGCCGGCATCATGGGGCGCTGTGAACCTGACGAACCGCCAACGCTTTGCAAGTCGCCATTGTTCGGTTGCATCCCAATTCAGAAACCGCTTGCCCCGCGCCTTACCTTCGGGCAAAGACACCGGTCTATGAGCACCCACAAAATCGCCGTTTTGGCCGGGGACGGAATCGGCCCGGAAGTGATGAAGGAAGCCCGCAAGGTCCTCGATGCGATCGCGAGCAAGTTCCAGGTTTCCTTCGAGTTCGATGAACAACTGGTGGGCGGAGCCGGAATTGATGGTGCGGGCAAAGCTCTGCCCGAAGCAACGTTGAAAGCCTGTGAAGCGGCGGACGCGATTTTGTTTGGCTCGGTTGGAGGTCCCAAGTGGGAGAATTTGCCGCCCAACGAACAGCCGGAACGCGGTGCGTTGCTCCCCTTGCGCAAGCACTTCGGCCTGTTCGCCAATTTGCGCCCCAGCGTCTGCTTTCCCTCCCTGACGCATGCGTCTCCCGTCAAAAACGAACTGATCGAAGGTGGATTCAACGTGCTTTGCGTGCGTGAGCTCACCGGTGGGATGTATTTTGGCGAACCCAAGTTTCTCGGCGAAAAAGACGGGGAACGGACCGCGATCGACACCATGATCTATCGCGAAAGCGAGATCGAGCGCATTGCCCACGTCGCCTTTCTCGCCGCGCAAGGCCGCGACAAGCGGGTCACGTCGATCGACAAAGCCAACGTGCTCCAGAATGGCATTTTGTGGCGGGAAACCGTCGAGAAGGTGGCGAAAGGTTACCCCGACGTGACGCTCGATCACCTTTACGTGGACAACGCCGCGATGCAGCTGATTCGCCGTCCCAACGATTTTGATGTCGTGCTCGCCGAGAACCTGTTCGGCGACATTTTGAGCGATGAAATGGCGATGATCGCCGGTTCGCTCGGGATGCTGGCCAGCGCCAGCCTCGGTGCGAGCAAGGACGGCGGACTCTACTTCGGGATGTATGAGCCAAGCGGCGGATCCGCGCCCGACATCGCCGGACAAGGCATCGCCAACCCCATCGCCCAGATTCTCTCCACCGCGATGCTGCTTCGTTACTCACTCGGTTTGGAAGAAGCGGCAACCTGCATCGACGACGCGGTCAAAGCAGTGATTGATGAGGGTCTACGCACCGGCGATTTGTTCACCGGTGAGGAAGGAACAACCAAGATGAACACCACCGAAATGGGCGACGCGATTGTGGCGAAAATCTAGGTTTCGATCAGTAACCGGATGGTTCGGCCGGCCCGAAAAGGGCCGCCGCAATCAAGCCCAGCAAGAGCAGCAACAGGATCAGGCAAACCCAGGATCCTGCGGTTTTGATTCGTTGTGTCGCGCCGCATTCCGAGCACTTTTCCGTCACTTTGGAAAATGCCCCCCGGATCAACAGGTAGTACATATCAAACAACAGAAATCGTAGGATGTTGACCGGGGGTCGCGAAAACCCGGTTCGAAACACGTTTTTGGAGCCACATTCAGGGCACGCATTTTTGCCATCCATTGGATTACTCAGGTTTCAGGAGCTCTTCAGCCTCTTCCTTCGTCGTTGCCGCCACGACATCGAGCCGAAACACCCGCTGGGTTTCCGTTCCGCCCCAGGAAAACAACAGCGCTGGTTCGTTGATCTGGAGTTTGATGTCACCACCGTCCATAATTTGTTGTTCGCCAGCACTGGGCAGGGAAACGCGGTAGGTCAAACCACTCCCGCCCGAGACTTTCCAGCGTACTGCGCCCTCCTCGTTCCATTCATCCTTTTGTTCGGAGGAGAACTTCAGCTCATGATCGTTATCCGTTCCGGCCCCGGGAATGATCTGGTGCATGAAGTGAAACTCATGGGCGCGGGAAGCCTTGGAACTCCAATAAAAGTTCCGCGTCACGCTCCCACCATCATCCGTCTTCGTCATCATGAACCCCAGAAAACAGGGCTTCTCGAATTCAACCGACCAATTCCCTCCCTCCAATCCCAGGTGTTCGGTGATCTGCTCAATCGTGAACGGGGAATGGATGGCTTTTCCGTCGTTGGCAAAACTGAAGAGCGGAACACAGAAGACCGCCAGGAACAGGGGGATTTTGGAGTTTTTCACGGTCCATCATCAGCGCAGAAACCACGGTTCAGCAAGGACTTCTTCAACTGAGCCAAGCTTCCGGAAAGATCACCTAGACCTAGACGTTTTTGCGCTGCGGGACTCCTTCAATGGCAATCAACCGATCGAAATCACGCATGACTTCAGGAGCCGTTTCGTTCCAATATTGAGTATGCGCCCCTGGCGACAGACAGTATTCGCGAAGCTCTGGGAAATTGGTGCCGCCATTTGGAGTGTGGTTGCTGGCAACCGGGTTGTGAGCATAAGGAATAAAGCGCCCGGATTCATCGTGGCGCCAGAGGTACCTTCCAACATAATCGCCACTCCGGTAAGCATTCCACCACAACTCCACCCCAAGAAAGTCCTTGGTCTGAATCCCGGATCCATTCAATTCCGGAGAAGCCCAACCATACGTCGCCGGAAAACGTTCCGCATAGATCTGCCGTAACGGAGACCCCATCGTAAAAACCCGGATCGGACAACTCAATCCTCCATCAGGTTCACTAGATGTCAGGTAATCCAGATTATTCCCAACAGCAACATTCCGATTCTTCACCAACCGCAGAAGATCCGCCGTAATCACCGTCCCCTGACTATGCGCCAGAATCACGATCCTACTATATCCCTTGCCCGTTTTGGGATCTCGATAAGACCCTATGTAACGAAGCAGTGACGCATAACGACACAGGATTTGAGCGCGAACATTATGATTCTCCGGACGAAGACGCATGTAGTTCACCACATCCAACGCAACATCCATTCCCGATCGAAAACTATCAAACAACGGACGAGCAAACCCTCCGATCGGAGTGTTCACAAAGAGGATTAAAACTGCAATGGCGAAATAGGCTGTTGATGCGAGGCCTTGCAGAACCAAGGATGAATCCGTAGCCAGCTTGTAATCCTTACCCACGGTCTTCTCCCGGTTACTTTCTGCCAAAATCGGGCTATTCCCCAACGCCCATTGGAAGCGGGGCAACCGCCGTTTATCGGCTCCCTTTTCGAGGATCGGACGGGGCATTACCTCATTGCGATCTATTCCCAACAGAAAAATATCCCATCCATCGATATGATGTCCGACGTGATCTTCAGGATCATACCCCCCCTCAGATTGCATTTGCAAATCCATCCGATACTCTTCCACCGCAAGACTTGTCATCTTGTACTGACGGGCAAGAGTTCCAGCAAGAATCCCAACAATGCAGAGAACCAAGACAACCTGGGCAAAAGCAAGACTCCCAAATGCTTTCTGCAAGGATTTGCCAAGAACCTCCGAGATCACCTCGTGCCGAGCCGCCTCCTTATCTTCCTCATTCTCTTTCTGCTTGAGCGATGAATGAGGGGTCCCTTCAGAGAGCAGGGCAGGAAGAAACACCCAGCAAGAAAAAACGGAAACCAGGATAACGGCTAAAAACGCGAGGTTGACGTAAGGCTGAACGGTATTCTGCAGGGCATCATCCACCAACCGGCTAAATTGAATATCGCGTCGTTCAAGAATCCGGCTGACCAACGGTTCCAACTCGTTCCGGAGTTCATCGCCCTTTCTGAGTTCCCGAAAATCCCAATTCTTCCGCGCATATTCACTAATCTCCAGGACCTCGTCTGGATAGGGCCATAAATCCGCGCCTTCCATCTCCACTTTAACTCCCAACGTGTCAAAGACCTGAAGGTAGATCTTACCGTCATACCGACCAAGCACAGTGGTATTCAGAATGGGTGCTTTCGAGTGATTTTCTACCCATGTCTTCGGTCGATCCGAAATGAAAAATGCTTGCTTGCTGATATCAACACCCATTCTCTCCAGCAAGGCGAGAAACCCCGTCGTTTGACTGATCGAGATGACTTCCTTCTCAAAATTGAGGGCCCAATGATCCGGCGGAACCAACTTTGAGGTACGGTTTCGCTCCTTGTAAACCGTAACCGCTTCCATGAAGGCACCCCAGGTAGAGGGGGTTAATTCCGCCTTCGCCTGTGAAGCCTCTCCGACCACTTTATCCAAGGCTTGAATGAATTCGTCATGGCTTCCAGGCTTTTCCATCCCAAGCTTGAGCGACTCTCCCGAGGGAAGCTTTCGATTCAATTCCCGTTCGGCTTGCGCCATCGTTTCCATGAGCGTTTCCTGCATCACTTCGTGATCAGCATCTTCCCGGCGTTCAATGGCATTTCGAACGACGTCGTCAAAAAGGTCCGTTTGCTTGAGAGGAAGAATTGCAGCCCACCAGAGCCCAACGTTTAAAAGCATCGTCAACATGGTCGGCAACGTCACTGCCAAAATCGCCGTCTCCAGAGTCCTCGCTCGTTGCCGCATCGCTCTGGCATCGGTGCTCGCCACATTCGCCTCCGCATCTTGCTGCCCTTTCATTAATTTTGCAGCCTGCTTATCGAGCTTCAATGCCTGGTAGCGAAAATACCAGAGGCGAGGCTGTCCAAGGAAGACAAACAACCCTGCCTGAACCAAAACCACCATCCAAACCGCGCCCAAGAGAGCGACTCCCATCGCCAAGGCGAAACCACCACCGCTGACCATACGCGGAAAATAGGTCGGAACCGTCATCCCAATGATCAACATGACGGTCAGAAAGCAGACCGCAATCCCACTTACCCAATAGGTTCTTCCCGGCCCCTGACGTTGCTTGATCAACTTGACGACCGTCCCGAAAAAAAGCGCCACCACGAAGATCCAAACACTAATCCCGAGTAGAGCTTCGGTCCATCTATCACTGTCCTCAAGTTGCAGGCCCAGCTTGCTAAAGAGCACGGAGTTGGGAGACAACCAGTCATTTACGAGCCATCCCGAGCCAATCGCCAAGAACATCGCCATTCCCAACCGCCATTCCCAGGGTCCCTTCAACCACCGCCGCGCCCTGATCCGGTCCCCATTGTGAGTCACCCAAACATTGCCGCGAAGCCAGAACGCATAAACGGAAAGCACCAGAAGGCCGATCGACACGGAAAACAGGAGTCGATAAAGCGTCCCATAAGGCACCCGATCTCCCTCAAACCAGGCCAACCCGGCCACGATCGTGACAATGATCAATCCAAAAAGAAAGATATTGAGAAGTGGAACCACGCAACTGATCGAAACCGTCGCACTGCGGTGCAACCAACGCAGGAATCTCATGCCGACCGCCGATTCGTCAGCATCATGAAGCGATTTGTCGCGCTTCAAGGCTCTCGTCCCAACCCAGGCCAACTCGAAAAGGAGCCGATAAAGCGCCACCAGAATACTGAAAACCCCTCGCCCAAGCTTACTCAGATCCGCCCAATACATCTCATAAACGTGAATCCCTTTGGATCGCGTCTCTCCGGTTTCCGGATCTTCATCCAAACGCGATCCCTCCAATCGAATCGTGTCATAGTTTTCTGCGCTACTCTCCAGCTCAAAATCCTTGAGCTGTTTATGGATCTCCTTCTCCCATTCATCGCGGGATCCGTCACACTCACTCAGGTCGATTCCTGCAGTTGCGATCCGCATCGACTCCTGCTCAAAGCCTGGATAGCGACCCTTTCTAAATCCATCAATTCCGTCCTCATCCTCCAGTTCATCCAGATGCAGAAGCATGTTTGCCGCAGTCTGCGCCGTTTCATACGGTTTTTGGTCCGCCACGCCATGTACGGCAATAACGGCCACAGTCTGATCATCCTGAAACTGCCCAGCCACAATATCTTGAGGATAGGGTTAAACGACACTCCCTGCCAAGCACCGAATTTCAATGAGGGACTTTTTTCTCAACGGTTACCGAAAACCGCTTCCTGACTCCCTCCCAACCTGACGCTGCGATCCCGTCTTCCAACCACGCTCGCTCGCACCTCCCGAAACCTCAACGCCCGGGACTCTTGGGAATCGCCAGATCGACGACCACGGCAAGGTGATCCGAGCCCAGCGGAGGCGATAGCCGAAAATCAAGAACCTCCACATCTTTCGAGACCAGACAATGATCGATGGGGCGACCAAGAACTCGCTGGAGAGGCGGTTCGACCCACTGCCAGTCTGAGGGGTTCACGCCAAAACCCACCCGGGCGTCCTTGAGCTTGCTCCGGTTTCGAAAGTCTCGATACCACGGGGACCACAGATCGGCATTCAAATCTCCGACCAGAACCAGGGGGCCTGGGGTATGGGCCGAGAGAGGCGCCAACCCATTCAAGAGAAGCGCATTCCGGTCTTCATAACCGTGGTAGCCCATCAAGAAATAGGAGGGCGCGTGACAGCCGATCACCGTGATCAAGGTTCCCTCAACGGATACTTCAATGGCTCCGATCTTCCCGTATGGGTGTTGCGTGAACTGCATCGGTCGCCAATTCTGAAGTGGGTATCGACTGACGATCAACCCGTCGAACGAGAAATGGCGCACGCGGTAGGGATATTCCTCAAACCACTCGCGAAGATAGTCATTCCACCTCTTCCCGTATTCACAGAAATAGATCACATCAGCGTTCTCTTTTTCCAAAAAGGCAAGGACCTCATCTTTTCTCGTATTTCGCCTTCCAAGGAGATTGAAGGAAATCAGTCGCAGTTGGAGAGGATGGGTCTCCGCCACGGACTCCGCAGAAGTGACCTTGGCCAGGGGAGGATAGTAGGGCAGGACCTCGATTCCGTTGACCACAAACGCACTCCCGGCCAATCCCAGACAAAGGCTCCACGCCAACGGCGCATGAGGCCGAAGTCGATAAATGGCGAGCAAACACCCCAGCCCCAGGATACTGCACCACAGATAAAACAACCGCTGACCGGAGAACAGTTCGAGGTATCGACATATCCGGCCCCCGTATCCCGCGAGAGAGGCAAACAAGAGGAGGATTCCGAGCAAGGAACCAAACCAGAGGATCAACCGGACGCTTCGCCTAATCACTATCCCATTCCCTTCGGCTGAATTTCATGCCCGCGAACAGCGCGGATGGAGTTGATACTCCGAATAACGTAAATCCTCATAAACGGCGTGATCCTGTCTACCCTCTCACGGATCGATGTCAAACCCGCACCGCTCCAACTTTGCGCCCCTTTCGCCACTATCAACGCCTTGGTTAGGCATCGAAAGGCAACTGAGTTTCCCCGATCCTCACCCGTCGACGAAGCCCTTTCGCTTCGCGCAACAGATCAGCCCAGGCGAAGGTCCAGCCGAGATGGGCGAGAACCCGGAACAGACCGTGGCCATCCGGCTGGTAGCCGAACAGACAACCGATCTCCATCCCGAGCGCCCCCAGCAGAAACAACGTCGCCGCAATGAGGTGACATCGGTAGACCAACCAATCCGGCGCTTCGCCGCGTTGCACCATGAGAACAAGCGCGAGCGGGCTCACCAAAATCACGACGCCCACCCAATCCGGCACCAGCGGCATCAGGAGATCCGCGTAGTATCCGGTGAGTCCAAAGAGACTGATCGTCGCACAGAACAACGCCCGGCTGGGATATCCCGTAATCCAGCTTGGAACCGTAAAGTTTTCAGAGGCAGACTTCATGAGCGGTGGGAACCTTCGTGACCAACACTCTAGAGCATTTTCAGCGGAAGTCAGCCGATGCAACGGGGAGATTTGGCTTCCGGCAAGACGTTGTGAGGGAGCAGGCCGGGCATCACCTACACGGCCGCGGCAAGGCCAATCACCAGCAGAGTCAGCGGAACCGCGATGATCAGAATCGCAATCAAAATCGACCCGAGCGCCTTCCAGGCAGAGAATCCGTGAGCCTGGCCCAACGTGTGGAGCAGGACGACAAAGGACCAGACTCCGATGACGGTTTCGACGGTGCCAATCCCTATCAGGGCGCTAAACAGCATGGGATCGGAGTCCATCCTCGGCGTTTCGGTGGTGAATAGTTCTTTGCCAAAAAGGAGGAGTTGAGGAATCCACATCGGCAGAAACCAGACCACGGGAACGGAAGACCAGGCGATGGCCGCGCGAACGTCCTGCGACTCCGCCGTCCCTTTGAGCATCGATCCGGTCCATCGGAGAAAGGCGCCGCTGATGTACAACCCAAAGATCCCCGAAAGCGGTCCGACAAAAAACGCGATGGCGAAGATGATCGGCATCTCCAATTGATCTCCGAGGCTTTTCATCACCGCGCGATCAAGGGTCTGGGCAACTCCGGAAATCGCCGCCAAGGCAAGGACCGCCCGTCCCGGATCCGTCGCGAGAATGAACCGGATGGTCGCCTTGGGCCGCAACCAGATCGCGGTCCAGGGATTCAACTCTTCCACCGTCTCATCATCGCCGGACAACGGGGTGACAGTAGTTTGCGGTGGCGCGTAGGGATTTTCGTCGCTCATGAAAATGGAGTCAGGATCATTCGTTGGAAACTGCGGATGGATCTCTCAACCAAAAGGATCCGGCCGCTGCCCAACAATGCTGGCGTCAGCCAAACACCTTATACGGCGAATAGCGATAATATTTTGGCCGGGAATCGAGCCGGAGATGCAGCCAGGAAACCCCCAATCCCGCCGTGCTCAACCAGATTGGCTCGTCGGAAACCTGTTGCTCCATGGCCTCGCCCGCGCACTTCCAAAACGCATCGACCTGTTCCCGCGACGCCCCCCGCAGAAACGCCAGCAAATGCGTATAGCACGGCAACCCGGACAACGGCGCAGGAACCACCAGCACGGCATCACCTCCCAAATTCGGAAACGTCAGCACCACCTCCTCCGGCGAAGCCGCAAACCGGGAGCTGAACGGCCCGGGATCCGGCCGCAATCGTTCCAACGCTTTCGCTTCGACCAACACATATTCGAAAGGTTGATCCAGAGAAGACCGAGTCACCGGAGGCGTCTCCCAAAACACCGCCTCAAACGGACCCGACACAATCCCATCCGCAAAGAACTGGCGGAACTCCGCGCTCTCCTTCCACAAATCCATCACCTGACGAACCGACAGGCTCGTCAGTTTTACAAGCTGCGTGTGATCGTCGATTTGGTCTCTTTGAAGCTCCCACATTTTCAAGCAGCCTACACAAACGTAGATTCGACTGGTAGTCGAATTTGAACCTCGATTGCATCAATCCATCTCCACGCAGCCCAGCCATAGCATTCATCGAAGGAACAAGCAGAGAGCCGGAGGCGCAACCCGAGCCAATAGGTCGGTGGAGCGAAGCGAAACCACCGGACCAGTCACAGTGCGAGGAAGCGTCCCTAAAGGGCTGCCCGAAGCCTTCCGCAATCCCTACAGGATTGAATTCGCTCTGGCCCCGGAGGTCCCAGCGTAGCCTTCGGCAACACTGGGCTGTTCGTACGAAATCCCGTTGGGATTTACCCGCCAGAAACCTTGAGTGATTGGTTCGAACTGAGCTGATCGATTGCGTTGGACAAGGAGTGCGGACAATCCTGTCCGCCTCAGAGCACGAGTCCGAAGAGCTGGCCTGAATGGCCAGAACATGCCAGCCCGGGGTGCGCGAGCCCAAGCGAGCCAAGCCCCGGATCAAGAAGCCCGCAATCCCAAGCGCTGAAAGCGCGAGACAACCGCTCCCCTGAAGCCAAAACACGCAAACGTAGATTCGACTGGCAGTCGAATCCAACCATCCTCCCAAGCCCACAATCACCTTGACCCGATAGCCCAAGCCTTCACGCCCCTCATAGCGCCTCCCCGCAGAAAACTACGGCAACGCCGTTGCGCACGAACAGCCCAGGGTTGCCAGGCGCAGCGCAGGCTACCCTGGGAACTCGACCCACCAACACACCCAACTCTGAAGGAGTTGCGAACCCGAATCGCCACCCCACAACCTTGCCTCGGGACGCGATCTGAACTTCAGCCCCCAACACCACCCGTCCGGGTAACGAATGGAGATCCACAGGAATCAAACCACACTTGCCCCAGAGAGCGAAAGGGTATTATTTTTATACCAGATGAGCCTTGAGTTTGACGAAGCCAAAAGTGTCTCAAAGCTCGAGAAACATGGAATCGATTTCCAGAAGGCGCAGCAACTTTGGCATGACTCAAACCATGTAACCTTTGAAGCCCGGTTTGACGACGAGAGCCGATTTGGCCTCATTGCTGAATTCAATGAGAAGCTCTTGTGTGCCATCTTTACTCTCCGCGATGATCGAATCCGACTGATTTCCGTTCGCAGGGCAAGAGACTACGAAACCAAGTTGTACAATGAAAGCTGAAGAGTTCGACAAGATCTTTGACGAGGGAGGAGACATTTCCTCCTACGTCGATGAGTCCTCCCTCAAAAAACCGTCTTTTGAGCAAAAGCGGGTGAACGTCGATTTTCCTCAATGGGTGATCGACGCTCTTGACCGGCAAGCAAGAAAACTCGGTGTTTCTCGCCAGGCAATCATCAAAGTATGGATTGCAGAGCGATTGAAACTCGAGACCCATCCCAACAGCTAAGCGAACGTTCTGGTTTCGCAGGTTTCAAGAGCAGGACGCGTTTGCTCCCTTCGGCTATCGAGGAAATTTCGTAACGACCAATCCTCACTCTCCGCCAAAACAGAGCAAGGTGAGGAGAGCGAAACCGCTCCGGCGAGCTCCCCATCACCATCCCCCTCACTGCCACCTCCCCAGAATCTCCGTCGGCTGAACTCCGGACTCTCGCAGGGCTTTCAGGGTCTGGCTTTGGTCTCGCTTGGCGTAGCGGCGTCCGGTCTCGTCGGTGAGGAGCGGATGATGTTCGTAGCTTGGAACGGGCAGATCGAGGACGGCCTGAAGCACGCGATGGATGTGGGTGGCGTGGAAGAGGTCGGTGCCCCGGGTGACGAGGGTGATGCCTTGCCGCGCGTCATCGAGGGTGACGGAGAGGTGATAGCTGGTGCCGATGTCCTTGCGCCCGAGGATCACGTCGCCGAGTTCTTCCGGTGTCGCGGGGATCTTGCCGGCGTGACGATCGATCCAGGTGAGCGGTCCGGTTAGGTCCAGCGCCGCAGCGAGATCGAGACGGAGGGAGTGGGGTTGGCCGTGGTCACGGCGGGTTTTGCATTCATCGGCGGACAGGTTGCGACAGGTTCCCGGGTAGACGGGGCCTTCCGGTCCATGAGGGGCGGCACCGGAGCGTTCGATTTCCTCAAGAATGGCTTTGCGCGTGCAAAAACAGGGATAGACCAGATTGCGGGATTCGAGTTCCTGCAAGGCGGCGGCGTAGTCGGCAAGATGCTGCGATTGCACGCGGACCGGTTCCTCCCAGGAAAGGCCGAGCCAGGCGAGATCTTCAAGAATGCCCTCGGTGAATTCCGGTTTGCAGCGGGTGGAATCGATATCCTCGATCCGAAGGAGAAAGCGACCGCCGCTCTCCACGGCACGTTGATGCGCGAGCCAGGCGGAGTAGGCGTGACCAAGATGAAGCCGCCCGGTGGGGCTGGGTGCGAATCGAGTTGTTTGCATCCGTGTGAGGGCACGTCCAAGATAGAGCGCCGTGCCCAGAACGAAGACCTTTTCCCAACAAGTCGCCAGATTTTTTCAAACCGCCGAGGATGAAGTCGGCAAGCATGCCGGATTTTTGATGGCGTGGGTGATTCTGCTGTGGGCGATCGAGATCATCGATTTCATCACGCCGTGGGATTTCGACCAAATGCTGGGCTTGAAGCCGTGGAAGCTGGCGAGCCTGCCTGTCGGAATCGTGTGCTCGCCCTTTCTGCACGGAAGTTTCGGTCATCTGGCGTCAAACACGCTTTCGCTGATCGTCCTCGGCTGGCTCGTGATCATTGCGGGATGGCGCCAGTTCTGGATCACGAGCATCGCGGTGGCGATCGGCTCCGGGTTGGGGGTCTGGCTTCTCGGCGCGCCGGGCTCGGTGCACATTGGCGCGAGCGGTCTGGTGTTCGGCTACCTTGGCTTTCTGATGAGCCACGGGATTTGGCGACGCAGCCTGACCTGGATTGTGGTCGCGGTGATCGTGGGCTCGGTCTACGGCAGCATGATTTGGGGCGTGTTGCCCAACCGGTCCGGAATTTCGTGGCAGGGCCACTTTTTCGGCTTGGTCACGGGGTTTTGGGCCGCCTGGGCACAGCGAAAACGCGGGTAACGATGCCAAACCAAACCTGGCGTTTGCTCACCAAACCACGGTGTACTTCACATCCCACTCCCGCTTTCCGGCTTCCTGACATTCCGGGCAGGACATTTTCCCATCGGGCGCTTTGGGCTTGGTCCCATCATTGGGCACGCGACGGAAACCGCGGCACTCCTGGCACTTCCGAAGTTCGGTCCGGCGAACCTCATAGTAATTGCCGTTCTTGAGGTGACTGAGGAAGCGTTCCTTGTCCATTTGCGGAGCGGCCGTCATCTTTTTGGTCGAAATGGTGGCGGCATATTTGGGAAGCGTTTCCGTGCCGGTGACCTCCTCCTGACTGATGGCTTCTCCATCGACCTCCAGTTTGACGCCGAAAAACGTGACCGCACCGTCGTCGCCATCCCCGAGTTTGACACGGCCTTTTTCGCCGGGCCTGGCATCCTGCGAGACAAAGCGCGTCACCTCCGTTTCGTGCGTGCCCACCTTCGCCATCTCGATGGGCGGAGACTGCTTCCCTTCCGCAATGGGCGGCCCGGGAATCTGGATCACCGCGACATCGCCGTCGTACTGGGCGAGATAGAGTTTTTCGGAGCGGTCCAGAACCTTCACAATGCGGAGGCGCTGCCCTTCCAGCATTTGCTTCTGCTCGGTAAACTCCTTTTTGGATTGGGCGTTGAAGGTCTTCGCGACGTCACCATAAATCGCCACAAGGCGCTCTCGCATCTCGGGAGCGTTCGACTTGCCCGCCTCGCTCACCCGGAACACCTCCTCCTTCTGATTTTGGGGTGGAGCAGGCAAGATCGCGACGCCCCAATGCGTGAGTAGAACGGCCAACCCCGCGATTTTCCAGAATTTCATGGGTAAACTCTTGGCATAATCTCGTGAAACCCACCATGAAAAAGACCCTCGCGATTTTCACCGCGTCCTTCCTGCTCATCGGCTCGCTTCATGCCGAACTGGCCGGATCGAAGCCCAACATCATCCTGCTGATCACGGACGATCAGGGATATGCACCGATGGGCGCACATGGCCATCCCTGGATTCAAACGCCAAATCTGGACGAACTCCACGCCACCAGCACGCGATTTGAGCGCTTTCTCGTCAGCCCGACCTGTTCCCCGACCCGGGCTGCCCTGATGACGGGACGCCACCCGATGAAAAACGGAGTGACGCACACGATTCTGGAGCGCGAGCGCATGACGCTGAACGCCACGACCTTGCCTCAGGTGTTGAAATCCGCCGGCTACACCACGGGGATTTTCGGGAAATGGCACCTGGGCGACGAGCACGAATATCAGCCGGACCAACGCGGCTTTGACGAGACCTTCATCCACGGCGCCGGCGGCATCGGTCAGGCCTACAACTGCTCCTGCGCCGACGCTCCCGGAAACAAGTATTTCGATCCGGTGATTCGTCACAATGGCAGCTTTGTCAAAACCAGCGGCTATTGCACGGACCTCTTTTACAGCGCGGGAATGGGTTGGATGAAGCAGGTGAAGGACGAGGGCGCGCCCTTTTTTGCCTACATCAGCACGAATGCGCCCCATAGTCCATTCATCGCCCCGCCTTCCAACACGAAGAAGTTTACCGACCTTGGTTTTACCGAAAAAACGGCGGGATTCTACGGGATGATCGAGAACATCGACGAGAATGTCGGCCGGTTGCTTGGCAAGTTGGAAGTATGGGATTTGATGAAGAACACGGTCGTCATTTTCATGAGCGACAACGGCATGACGGGCGGAGGATCCGGAAAACCCGGCAAACCGCTGGCGGAAGGGTTTCCGTTCTCCAACGCCGGGATGAAGGGCTTGAAAAACTCAACCGACGAAGGCGGCATGCGCGTTCCGTTCCTGGTTCGTTGGGATGGGAAGATCGCAGCGGGACGCGAGATTGAAACCATCGCGGCGCATCTCGACATTTTGCCGACCCTTGCCGGATTGGCGGGAGCAACGATCCCGGAAAACCAGGTCGAGGGACGCAGTTTGCTCCCCCTGATCGAAAACCCGGACGCAGCGTGGACCGACCGCTACTTCTTCACCCACAAGGCACGCTGGAAGACCGGGGCTGATCCGGAAGCCTCCAAATGGACCAATTTCGGGGTGCGGAACCAGAAGTATCGCTTGGTCGGCAAAAACGCGCTTTATGATATGGAAAGCGATCCCGGCCAAACCACCAACGTCATTGAACAGAATCCGGAAGTGGCGGCGGAAATGCTGAACGTGTATGAGCAATTCTGGGCCGAAACCCGCCCGCTGATGGTGAACGAAGACGCTCCGATGTCGCCGACGCGGCCGTTCCACGTTTGGTACGAGGAACAGAAAAACGCGGGCGGGATCCCGGATTGGACGCCTCCGGCGTTGTAACCCCGATTCAGCCGTTTCGCGGCACCACGAGCTGTTCGAGGCGAACTTTCGCGATCCGATTCGACGGAAGATAGCCGCGCCATTGGCTTCCGGGATAGAGGATGCAATCCCGACCGACGACGCTGCCCGGGCTGAGCACGCTGTTGCAGCCAACTTCGGTGCGATCTCCAATGATCGCGCCGAATTTGCGCAGGCCGGACTCCAATTGCTCGGATTCCGTCGCCACGCGAACGTTCCGGCGATCGAGCCGGACATTGGACAGGATCACGCCCGCGCCAAGATGCGCTTTGTATCCGAGAACCGAATCTCCAACGTAGTTGAAATGCGGGATTTCGGCGTGGTCAAAGAGCAGGCAGTTCTTGAACTCGCAGGAGTTTCCAAACATGACGCCTTCACCTGCGATGACGTTTTCCCGGATGTAGGCGCCACAGCGAATCGTGCAATTGGGGCCGATCCAGGCCGGTCCTTTGATCGTGGCGAAGGGCTCGACGACGGTTCCCTCCCCCAGTCTGACGTGGGGACCGATTTCGGCGCGATCACTGACCGACGCCGTTCCGATCTCCTGGCTGGTGATCGCATCCGCGAGGTAGGGCTTGATGCGGCTCAGCGCGGACCAAACCGGTTCGCCTTCCGCAAACAAGTCACCGTGCGCGGTGTGTTCGAAATCGAGAAAAGCCGCAGGATCGAATCGTTCGTCAGCCATGGAGTCGGGAAACTGGGAGAAACCACCCCATCGCGGCCTAAACCGTCATGATGTCCGCTTCCTTCTTCTCGAACTGGTCGTTGATTTTGGCGACGTGTTCGTCGGTCAATCTCTGAACGTCCTTTTCGTAAAGCTTCTGGTCGTCTTCGGTAATCTCGTTGTTCTTTTTCGCGGTCTTGATCTTGTCCATCGCGTCGTGGCGCGACTTCCGGACGCCAACGCGAGCGTCTTCCGCCATTTGCGAGGCCATCTTCACGAGTTCCCGGCGTCGTTCCTCGGACAATTCAGGAATGGGGAGGCGAATCAGCTTACCATCGACACTGGGATTGATGCCCAGCTTGGACTCCTTCAACCCTTTTTCGATGTCGGCGGTCGTGCTCGGATCAAACGGCGATACCACCAGCAAACGCGGCTCGGGAGTGGTGATGATCGCGAGTTGCTTCAGCTTGCTGGTCGTTCCGTAACTCGCCACATGAACGTCGATATTTTCGACCAACGCCGGAGATGCCTTTCCCGTGCGCACGCTGGCAAATTCATGACTGAGGAATTCAACGGCTTTGTCCATCGACTCCTCGGTTTCGAGCATTATTTCATCCATTTCCATGGCAATAATCCTAGGGTAGAGATTTGGACTTGTCAGCCCTAATTCTCGTCCGCTGTCACAAGGGTTCCGACACGCTCACCGAGAAGCGCTTTGCGGATGTTGTCATCCTTCCGAATATCAAAAACCACCACGGGCACGCGATTGTCGCCGCAGAGGCTGAAAGCCGTC
Organism: uncultured bacterium; assembly: GCA_963977015.1. Classification (GTDB taxonomy): domain Bacteria; phylum Verrucomicrobiota; class Verrucomicrobiia; order Verrucomicrobiales; family DEV007; genus JBCDHN01. The sequence continues at coordinate 432,724 of CAXBMO010000004.1, forward strand.
GCGTCCATCACTTTGAGATTCAGGCGGAGCGCGTCGGCAAACGTCAATGTTTCGAATCGCTTCGCGTCCGGATTCTTCTTGGGATCGGAATCGTAAACGCCGTCGACCATGGTCGCCTTCAAAATCGCATCGGCTCCGATCTCCGTGCCGCGCAAAGCCGCTGCCGTATCGGTTGAAAAGAACGGATTCCCGGTTCCGGCGCCAAAAACGACGACGCGCCCGCGTTCGAGGTGGCGAACGGCCAAGCGCCGAATGAAGGGCTCGGCCACGTTCTTCATCTCGATCGCCGTCTGGCAGCGCGCCGGCACATCCATCGCTTCGAGCATGCTTTGCAGGGCGAGCGAATTCATGACCGTTGCCAGCATGCCGACATAGTCGGCCGTCGCGCGCTCCATTCCGCGCATCTCAGCGCTTGCACCCCTCCAGAAGTTTCCTCCTCCAACCACGATTGCGATCTCCAATCCGGTTTGATGAGCTTGTTTTACCTGGGAAGCCAGGTTGGCGACAATTTCGGGTGAAATGTTGTCTTGACTACCGGGCTCTCGGAGAGCCTCGCCGCTAAGTTTGAGGACAACCCGTTTGAATGGTCGCCGGTCGGTGTCTGATGGCATCTTAAGCAACAACCAAAGCAAAGGTGGGGTGCAGTTGCAACGTGGTTTTAAAGCGACCTTTTGGCACGGACACTGCTCAATGTGACAATCTCGTTACATTCAAATCACCAACTTCTCCAAATTGACAAAATCAGCCTGCGCAAACTGGAATTTCTGGAACCCGTCCAACGGCGTTTTTCGGGAGTTTTTACGGTTCAGATGCTGAATCGGGGGCCGTTGCCTTCATTCCCGCTCTGGACGTCTTGCGTGGCACAACCACCACAGACCAATGAGCCACTTGTTCAATTCCAGACACCTGTCCACCCTCCTCGCTGCCTCCTTGTTTGCATGCGTTGCCTCCCCCGGAGCCGGAAACGCGGCCGATGAAATGATTCGGGAGAATGCGGAACGCACGGTTTACAAGATCGAAGAAAACAAAGCATTTCAGGCGGAATTATCCGGCTGGAGGATCCTCATTTTTGGCCCGGTGGAAGATCACCAGACCGAGCCCGCGCTCATTCGATTTGCCGGAGAGCCCAAAGAAGTTCGGCATCCGATTCTGCGTGAGAAAATGATGGTGTTCATGGGACAGGATGGGGAGCACGCGCAGATTGAGTTCACGATTTGGGGGCCGGCGACGATCGTCGTCGAAAAAGAGCGCCCCAAAGTGGCCAGCGACGTCGCCTCTGCCGGGAAGGCGGAGTCGCCGCTGGGCTGACTTCTGCTCTTTCACCCGTTTCCGGCGCCAAAACCGGATTTCGGGCAATGACGCGATTCATTTTTTGCAAAAGCGGAGCTCCGTTCCGAGAGTGGCTCCCAGTGCATGAATTTTGAGGTTTCTGTCCCGATACTCATCGAGAAAGTTCAACCGGAAGGCGAGCAGGCTTACTACCGCTCCCGACCGGTATTTATTGATGGATTTGAGTGCACAGATTCACGCGAAGACCGCGCCATGCGGTTTCTGCGGGAGCGGCTGAGAGCAGCGTTTACGGAAAACGCGGCGAGTTTGCGTCACGACATCATCGCGAAATGGAGTTTTCATCCCGAACTCAAGCATCGCCGTCTCGACATGAACCTGACGCTGCGCAAGCACACGCTTCGCATGCAGCTGTTTGTGGTAACGTTCAAGGCGCTGGATCGAACCCTCGTTTCCAGCCCCCAAATCGCGGATGTCTGCTTTGAGGTCTTTCAGGGAGAAAGCCTTCAGCATCGCGCGGAGGTCGTTTATACGGAGCATTTCCGTTACCTCGAGAAAAAGGGCGTCGACTTTACCGGGTATCAATTCAGCGAAATCGCCTACGCCCACATCGACACGATCGATCTGAAGATTTCGGCGACGCAACGCATTCCGGCCGAAGACGAGGATCGCCCCTTCGCGTTTCTCGGGATGCAGCAGGAGGTCTCCGGAGCGCAGGAGCTCGAGCGAACCGGTCGTTGCCTGAATCGACTGTTTCCCAATGACCTGATGCGGGCGATGTCGCGCGAGGAGGAACTGCGCCAGCTGACGGAATGGTTTCAAAGAAAGCGGCGCAAACATGATGCAGAGGTTCCGCCACCGTTGGTGATCGTCGGCCCCAATCAGGTCGGGAAAACGGCGCTGATTCACGAGTGGGTCTTTCGGGCGTGTGAAGGCGACGAAAAGAAGCGGCCCACGGTTTGGCTGCTGTCTCCCCAACGATTGATTTCGGGAATGAGCTACCTGGGCCAGTGGGAAGAGCGCGTTATCTCGATACTGGAAGAAGCCGTCAAAGAGCAATTGATCCTCTATTTTGACGATCTGATTGGCCTGTTTCATGCCGGGAAAAGCCGGGACGCCAACTTGACCGTCGGGCAGGTGTTGAAGCTGCACATGGAAGAAGGGAAGCTGCGGATCGTGGCCGAAGCGACGCCAGCGGCATGGCGAAAAATGCGCGAGGTCGATCGGGCCTTTGCCGATTTGTTCACCGTGATTCACCTGCGCGAACCGGCTGAAATCGAGACCCTCCGAATCCTGATCCGCACGATCCAGGATCTGGAGCAACAACATGGCTGCGTCTTCACGCCCGATATTTTGCCGTTGGTGATGGAATTGCCACGCCGCTTCGTCCGCGGACGCGCCTTTCCCGGCAAAGGCGCGGAAATCCTGCGCCAGGTTGCGGCAACCCATCCCGGTGAGGAGATTGGGAAGCCCCAGCTTTACCAGTTTTTCGAGAACAAGACCGGGATTCGCCAGCGGTTCATGGATCGGGCTCAGCAACTCGAAACCCAGGCGGTCGAAAGCTTTTTTCAGGAACGGATTCTCGGGCAGGACCTGGCGCTCAAGTCGATGGTCGACACGATCGTGCTGGCCAAGGCGCAACTGAACGATCCGGAACGCCCCATTGCCTCGATGCTCTTTCTCGGCCCAACCGGGGTCGGCAAAACAGAATGCGCCAAAACGCTGGCCGAGTTTTACTTCGGGACGCCCGATCGCCTGCTGCGATTCGACATGAACGAGTTCAATGGCTGGGACGCGCTTCCCCGGTTGATCGGAACCTTTGGCGGGCGCCAGGGAATCTTGACCGGAGCGGTGCGCCGGCGACCTCACGCGGTGATTCTGCTCGACGAAATCGAAAAGGCGAATCCCGATGTCTTTGATCTCCTGCTTCAGGTTCTCGACGATGGCCGGCTGACCGATGCGAACGGGGTTACCACGGACTTCTGCAACGCAATCATCATTTTAACGTCGAACCTGGGAGCACGGGACGCGCGAAGTCGAATCGGGTTCAGCAGCGTGGATCAGGAGGACACCGAGGTGTATCTGAATGCCGCTCGCCAATTTTTCCGGCCCGAGTTTTTCAACCGCCTCGACAAAGTGGTCGCCTTCCACGAACTCGGTCGCGAGCACATTGAAGGCATTGTCCGAAACCTGGTAAGCCGCGCCTTGCAACGTCAGGGACTCTTTCAACGTCAGATGAGCCTTTCGCTGGATCCCGAGGTGTTTGATCACCTTGCCCAACTCGGCTTTCAGAAGGAATACGGAGCCCGGGCCCTGCGCCGCGCCGTCGAAGATCACCTGGTTGAGCCGCTCGCGATGCAGCTCAGCGTCACGACCGGGCGACGTCCCGCGTTTATCCGTGGCGGCGTCCGCGATGGTCAGATTCACCTGGGCGTTCACGAGTTGAGCGCCGTGCCAATGCAAAGTCTCGGCCCGATCAAGATGCCGGCCCGCAGAGCGCTCAGCCTCTCACGGGCGGCCAACAAATTCGTTCAGCGGATCGACGCCGAGATGGATCAGTGGCACGAATCTGAAGGCGACGAACTGAGCAAGATTGACCAACACTACTACTCCGTTCGCGAGCAGTTGATGGAACTCCGCCGCGCGAGAGACAAGCTGCAACACTCCGCGGAAGGCGCCGCCCAACCCGGACAACGCCGCCGTCACGTCCAGAAACCCAGCCGTTTCGGACACCAACCCAAACAACTCTACATCGGCCAACGCGACACCGAGGCGTTGTTGAACGAGATGTTTGAGAGCCCGGATTCGGGAACCGTTCTCGAGCAACTCGCGGAGCAATCCCAGGTGCTCGACCCGGTAAGCCACCAGGCAAACCAACTCGTTCAGCATGGCCGGGAAGTTCAGTATCTCAGTAAACCCAGCTTCGCGTTTCCGGATCGGATGTTGGTGCGTTTTCACCTCAACCGCACCGACCTCAAGAGCAACGCGGTCGAGGGCCGGTTCGAAGTCTACAAACACTGGATCGAGAGCTACGTCCGATTGTTTCAGAACGCCCCTGCCCTCTCCAAAAAGATCGTCTGGTATCACCCGGAGCAGGATCGCGTGGAAACCTTCGCCGAGTATTCGGTCGCCAACTTCCTCGCCAGCGACACCTACTTCCTCTACGGCGAAGGCCCCGGATTCCGCCAGCTTCTGCAACGGGAATCCGGGTTGGAGCTGTTCTGTTTTGCCAGCCAGGGATTCGAATACGGCGGAATCGAAGTCGTGCCGTTGCGCAAAAAGGAATCCATCTCAAAAGCGTGTCGCCGGCTCAATGGTGAGACGCCGCAGATGATGGAACGCTCGACCGAGATCTTCCGGATTCGCCATGAACGCGGCTGGGTTTTGGACCTGAAATCCGGAATCCTGACCCAAAACCCCAAAGTCAGCCTCTGGGCCTTCCTCATGCCCATGCTCGACCTCCCCAAAGAATTCGCCGGAAACGGATCCGGCTAACCCCTTTTTGCTCCATGCGGCTGAAAATCTTTCATCGAACCACCTATACTTATGGCCTTCCCGCCCGTTCCAACATCAACGAGCTTCGGCTGGCCCCGGAGGAAACCCATCGCCAGCAACCCGGCCCCCTCCAGATTCGGGTAACGCCGAATTCAGAGCTCGATGAGGCGCGCGATCTCTTCGGTAACCTGGTTCATTCGTTCGAAGTTGAAGAGAAGCACGCCACCCTGGAGATCATTGCGGAATCTGAAGTCCAAACCCACTTCGATCCCACCCTGCCAGAGATGGCCCATCAAATCGAGCTGCCTGATTCCCCGGAAATTGAGGACGATTTGGTTCACGATTTCCTGGTCGACTGCACCTTTGTCGAGCGGAATACCGCGATTTGGCGCGAAGCCGTCGACATCCGGCTGAATTGCGAAGCCACCTATGGATCCGTCGTGCAGGGGCTCAGTGACTTCATTTTCGAATCCTGCACCTATCGAGAGCAGATCGTTCACCTCATGACGACGGCGGCCGAAGTTCAGAGTGAAAAGATCGGAACCTGCCAGGATTTCGCGCATCTCCTGCTCGCCTACTGCCGCGCCCTCGGCATTCCGGCCCGCTACATCAGCGGCTATCTGTATGACCCGGGAATTGAAGCCGCCACGCAGCCGGAGTTCATTGGCGCGGAATCAACGCACGCCTGGGTTGAGGTTTATGTGCCTCAAGTCGGTTGGATTGGCATTGATCCCACCAACCGCCGTTGGGTTGACGAACACTATGTGACGGTGGCCTTCGGAAGGGACTATCACGACGTGGCTCCAGTCCGGGGAAGTCTGCTCGGAGGCGGACGACGCCGGACCATTGACGTCGAGGTGGCTGTCAAAGCCCTTCCGGACGCCTAGATTCATGGATGGGACACCAAAGTGGTAAGAAAGTTACCCATTGGTGGTTTCGTGGTGATCTAAAGAGCGGCCCCAAACAGGCCATGCCAAGGTGTGGATTTTTCTGAACATTTTTAATCCCCTTATAACAAGCTAGTTATACCTTTCGCGTAAGATCTTGGCACAGAAGGCGCTTAATAAGGGACCATCGAAACAAAACAGTTTCCTCATCAGAAAACTCAATCTTTAACCTTACACCATCTACGAAAATGAAAGATCCAATCATCACTTACCGCGGAGTTTCAGCCCACCTGTCCGACCTCCAGGACCAACGCACCGATCAGCTGCAGCAGCAGCAAGGTAGCCAACTCGTTCAGTATCGCGGAGCCTCTGGCCCCGTGAACACTCAGCCCCATCAGAAAAAGACGGTCGAAGTGACCTACCGCGGAGCAACTGGCTCTGTCGAGCGCTGACCGAATCAGCTAAAAAAACCCAATTGGGCGGTCTGGAATCCAGGCCGCCCTTTTTTGTGCGCGGACGCTGAGGGCACGAATCATTCCAGCGCGCCCGAACACCAAGCATTCCCAGGCGTCCCTTACCTGCAGCGACCTCCTCACCAGGCACAAAAAAACCGGCCGAGTCTTTCGACTCGACCGGCTGAGTTTTGGTATTGCTGTTTGAAAAGCAATTTCCAGCGTTACATCATGCCGCCCATGCCACCCATTCCGTGGTCATGTCCACCTGCTTCTGGAGCTGGTGGTTCAGGGATGTCGCTGATGAGACATTCGGTGGTCAGGAGAAGACCAGCGATCGATGCTGCGTTCTGAAGAGCACTGCGGGTCACCTTGGTAGGATCAACGACTCCGGCAGCAATGAGGTCTTCAAAGTTGCCAGTTGCAACGTTGTAGCCTTCACCACCAGTTCCGTTCTTGACCTTCTCAACAACCAATGCGCCTTCAACTCCGGCGTTGGCTGCCAATTGGCGCAAGGGATACTCGATTGCCTTCTCGACAATTCTGGCTCCGGTCAACTCGTCACCTTTGACGTTCTTGATCTTGCCAACATTGGCTTGCGCACGAATCAGAGCGGTTCCACCACCAGGGACGATGCCTTCTTCGACAGCGGCGCGGGTCGCGTGAAGGGCGTCTTCGACGCGAGCCTTCTTCTCTTTCATTTCGGTTTCGGTTGCGGCACCAACGTTGATGACGGCAACACCACCTGCAAGCTTCGCAAGGCGCTCCTGGAGCTTCTCACGATCGTAGTCAGAAGTGGTCTCTTCGATCTGGCGGCGAATTTGATTCACACGGCCAGTGATGTCACTGCTCTTGCCTTCACCTTCGATGATGACGGTGCTCTCTTTGTCGATGCGCACGTTCTTGGCTCCGCCGAGGTCAGAAACTTCAACGTTCTCAAGCTTGATTCCAAGATCTTCAGTGATGACTTTTCCGCCCGTAAGGACAGCGATGTCTTCAAGCATTGCCTTGCGGCGGTCACCGAATCCAGGAGCCTTGACGGCTGCCACATTCAGGGTGCCACGAATCTTGTTCACCACGAGCGTGGCAAGTGCTTCACCTTCCACATCTTCAGCGATGATGAGGAGTGGGCGTCCGCTCTTGGCAACTTTCTCCAACAAAGGAATGATGTCCTTGAGGCTGGTGATCTTCTTCTCGTGAATGAGGATGTAAGCGTTCTCAAGAATCGCTTCCATGCTCTCTGCGTCAGTGGAGAAGTAAGGAGACAGATAACCTTTGTCGAACTGCATACCTTCAACAACGTCGAGGGTGGTGTCGATCGACTTGGCTTCTTCAACCGTGATGGTTCCGTCTTTGCCAACTTTGTCCATGGCATCAGCAATGATCTTGCCGATTTCCTTGTCCCAGTTTGCGGAAACGGTTGCAACCTGTGCAATCTCTTTCGTGCTGTTAACAGGATTGGAGATTTCCTTCAGTTGCTCAACGATTGCCTCGGCAGCTTTCATGATGCCGCGCTGCAAGCTGATTGGGTTTGCACCAGCAGTCACGTTGCGAAGACCTTCACGGTAGATAGCTTCTGCCAAAACAGTAGCGGTCGTGGTTCCGTCTCCAGCAACATCAGAAGTCTTGGAGCTAACTTCTTTGATGAGCTGTGCGCCCATGTTCTCGTAGGGATCGTCAAGCTCGATTTCTTTTGCCACCGTAACACCGTCTTTGGTGATGGTAGGGCTACCGAACTTTTTGTCGAGGATGACGTTGCGACCTGCTGGTCCGAGCGTTGCCTTCACAGCAGCGGCGAGTTTGGTTACGCCGTCGAGGAGAGCGTGACGAGCTGCCTCGTCGAATTGTAATTGTTTAGCCATTTTAAAGTAATGCGTTGTGTGTTTTTAAAGGTGTCTTAGGTGACTCTGACGGTTAGCCCAGGATTCCAAGAATGTCGCTCTCGTTCAAAATGAGATGCTCTTCTCCTCCAAGCTTGACTTCAGTGCCGCCATATTTGCTGATGAGCACTTTGTCACCAGTCTTTACGGTGAAGGAAACGTCTTCTCCGTCATCGTTTTTGCCGATTCCCAGAGCTACAACTTGTGCCTCTTGAGGCTTTTCCTTGTGAGCATCTGGAATGATAATTCCGCCTTCGGAGGTCTTTTCGTCCTCTTCGAGACGCTTTACCAGGACGCGCTGGCCCAGGGGTTGGATCTTCATATTCGCCAATTTAGTTTGGTTTAGTTTTGTAGTTAGTTGGTTTGGTTGATTCCCGGTTACCCCGCCTTCCGGCCATAGCAGATGCTAAAAAGCGGAGGAATCCGGGAATCGGGCTAATCCCCGCCCACCCGCCAATGATCGCACGAAGCGAATTGAGCGAATGAGCGGGAAAATTGGTTTGGTTACTTGTCGTCTACCACTTCAAAATCAGCATCAACGACATCGCCTTTTGCTTTCTTGGGTTCGCTCGCAGGCTCATCCCCGCCTCCATCTGCTTCTGCCTGTGCACCGGCCGCCATGTCTTCCGGATTAAATCCAGCGGCTTGCGCTGCTGCCATGGCTTCGCCAAAGAGTTTCTCAACTTCCTCGGAAGCGGCCTTGATCTGGTCGTCGTCATTGGACTCCAGGGCTTTCTTCAGCTTATCAACGGCGTCGGTAAGAGGCTTCTTCTGCTCTTCGGAAACCTTGTCACCCAGTTCGCCAATCTGCTTCTCAATTTGATAAGCCATCGTCTCGGCCTGGTTGCGGGTCTCGGCAGACTCCTTGCGCTTCTTGTCCTCTTCGGCATGCGCCTCGGCGTCACGTTTTGCCTTCTCGATTTCCTCGTCTGAAAGTCCGCTGGAACCTTCGATGGAGATCTTCTGCTCTTTTCCAGTTTTCTTGTCTTGAGCGGTGACGTGAAGGATCCCGTTCGCGTCAATGTCGAAGGTTACCTCAATCTGTGGCAATCCACGTGGTGATGGCTCGATGCCATCGAGACGGAAGTTTCCGAGCAACTTGTTGTCGCGCGACATTTTGCGCTCACCCTGGGTGATCACGATATCAACCGAAGGCTGATTGTCGGCTGCAGTGGAGAAGATGTTCGACTTCTTCGCAGGAATGGTCGTGTTGCGCTCGATCATCGGAGTCGCAATTCCTCCCATCGTTTCGATGGAGAGCGAGAGCGGGGTCACGTCGAGCAGGAGGACGTCTTTCACATCACCCTGCAACACACCACCCTGGATGCCTGCGCCAATCGCGACCACCTCGTCCGGATTCACACCTTTGTGAGGCGCCTTCCCGGCAAGCTCTTTCGCGATTTCCTGCACCTTGGGCATGCGGGTCATTCCACCAACCAAAACCAACTCGTTGATCTCGCTGGACGAAAGGCCGGCTTCCTTGAGGCAGTCACGCACGGGCTGCATCGTCCGCTGGAAGAGATGGTCGGTCATTTGCTCCAGCTTGGAGCGACTGAGTTCCTTCTGGATGTGCTTGGGCCCGGTTTGGTCAGCCGTCACGAACGGAAGGTTGATTTCGTAGTTCTGGGATGAAGAGAGGGCGATTTTCGCTTTCTCGGCTTCTTCCTTGATCCGCTGAAGCGCGTCGGGCTGGCCGTGAAGATCAATTCCAGTGTCGGCTTTGAATTCTTCGACGATCCAGTTGATGATCGCGTTGTCCCAGTCATCACCGCCAAGATGAGTGTCGCCGTCGGTGGCAAGCACTTCAAAGACGCCGTCCCCAATCTCGAGAACCGAAATATCAAAGGTTCCACCACCGAGGTCATAAACCGCGATGTTTTCATCCGCTTTGCGATCCAAACCATAGGCCAGGGAGGCGGCCGTCGGCTCGTTGATGATGCGCTCCACCTTCAAACCGGCAATCTCACCAGCCGCTTTGGTCGCGTTCCGCTGGGAGTCGTTGAAATAAGCCGGGACCGTGATGACCGCGCGAGTGATGGTTTCGCCAAGCTTGGCTTCGGCATCTGCTTTCAGCTTGCCGAGAACCATCGCGGAAATTTCCTGCGGGCTGTAGGTCTTCTTTTCACCGCCAACCTCGACTTGGATGTGGGCGTCTCCGTTTGCAGCCTCGACCAGCTTGTAGGGAAGCTTTTTGTCACCATCCGTAAGTTCGGAAAATTTGCGACCGATGAGGCGCTTGGCAGAGAAGATGGTGTTTTCAGGGTTCGTAACCGCCTGCCGTTTTGCGGCTTGGCCAACCAGACGTTCGCCAGATTTCGTAAACGCGACAACAGACGGGGTTGTGCGAGCACCTTCCGAGTTTTCAAGAACAGTTGGCTCTCCGGCTTCCATAACGGCCATGCAGGAGTTCGTTGTTCCAAGATCAATTCCAAGAATTTTGCTCATAATGTAAAGTGGTTGAGATTTAGATGAGTCGTGTGTCTGAGGCGTCGGCTGACGATATTCAAAGAGCACTTCCTGTGCCACCGGCCCAGAGAACCACGTAACTCACTCACCATGAGCCTCATAAGACTTTCGAGGCTCCAGTCCGATGGAGTTCGGTGCGCCTCCATGACACAAAACGCCCCCAGGTCGCGTCAAAATGGCGCAACAATATGGCGCACACGCAAAAAAAGGAGCCCCGCAATGGGACTCCTTTCAGAAAATCTGTGGTGAGAGGGAAGCCTCTCCTGGATTGAGAATCCTTAAAACGGGATTCGCATGCCGACCCGGCCAATCGCGTAGTCTTGCACGTTGTCTTCCGTCCAGGAATACATGGCATCGATAAACAGACCCGCACAGCTCCAGCTTCTGAAGCGAATGTCGAATCCGGCACCGAGGCGGTAGAGACCGACCGAGGAATCATCCGCATGAACACCTGCCCCCGCAAAAACGTAGGGAGCAAGGCACTTGTAGGTATTTGGCCAGCGCAAGACCAGATCAACGACCGAATTGTGGACTTCCTGCTGCGTTCCATACCACGCGCCACTGTATTCGAGCCCGACATTTTCGCTGAACCAGTAGCCAACGGTAATACCACCACCCGCAGCGTCATCGTAATTCGTTTCCACTTCGCCATCTGCACCTTCCGGGAACAAACCAGCCGCGAAAACTCCAAATTCCCAGCGTCCGCTGAAGCAGGGACAAGTTGGGTCATCAATGGGTGATTTTGGATCGATGGGATTCGTGGAATAATCTTCCAACGGAGGTTGCCCCTGCACCGGCTGCTCTGCAGGAGCCTGCTGCTCGGAAGTAGGAGCTTGGTAGCCCGCCGCAGGTACGCCGTACCAATACGGCCGGTCCTGTGCCGTTGCCGGCAAAATGGCGAGTGCGAGGAATGCGATCAGCTTGTTCATGACAATGTTAGGGTCAACAGCGGCGACCTTAGGAAGCCACCTCCTAAAATTCAATGATTTTTTACGATAAACTTTAACTTACTGTTTAGCAGTCACGCGCTCTTTGTTTTCCGAGCCATTTCAGGTTCAAGTTGCGAATTTCTACTTTTAGGCAATCTTCTTCCTCCCCGCGCACTTTGCGCGGAACCCAAAGGACAGGTGTCTGAGTGGTTTAAGGAGCACGCTTGGAAAGCGTGTGTAGGGGCAACTCTACCGTGGGTTCGAATCCCACCCTGTCCGCCACCCCTTCATCCAACAAGAGTTCGGGAATCCCCGGTCCTCCCCCTTCCAATGCGCACATCCTCTTTTCCCGGCGCATCGTTCCAAACGGGAGTTCTAAACAAGGAATGAAAAGGCTCACTTCAATCCTACTTTTCGCCCTCTTCCTGCAAGCATCGATTGCTCAGGAAGCGCTGCAAACCGAAGCAGGCTCTCCCCAGGTTTCCTACCGCAACGGAACGATTGCTGAAGGGACGGATTGGGAGACCCGGTTCTACATCAGCGACTCCGGGAAGCCCGGGCCGACCGTCCTGATCATTGGCGGGATGCATGGCAATGAACCCGCCGGCTCACGCGCCGCGGAACAGATTCTGCATTGGCCGATCGTGAGCGGGAAACTGGTGGTGGTTCCTCGGGCAAACGTCCTCGCTCTGGCCGCGAACAAACGTCTCATTCCCGGGCAACCAAGGGGATCCGGTGATTTGAATCGCAATTTTCCTCAATCGCATACGAGCAGCGCCACCGAAGTATCGCCCCGTGGTCAACCGGCAGCCGCGCTTTGGGGATTTGCGACCAAAGTGCAGCCCGATTGGGTTCTCGATCTCCACGAGGGATACGAGTTTCATCGCTCTCACAAGCCACCGGATGGGAAGAAAAAATCCGTGGGCTCAAGTATCATCTATCGCGGCGGCCCGGAACTGGATCCGCTCGCCAAACGCGTCGTCGCAGCGGCCGACGCGACGGTAACGGACCCGGCCAAACGCTTTTCACTGCTTCGCCGAGGTCCTGTCGATTCGGGACTGGCGCGAGCCTGCATCAACGTGATGGGTGCCGAAGCCGTCATCCTGGAGACGACCTTCAAGGATCAGCCGATGGCGTTGCGCACGCGACAACATCGAGCCATGGCCAACGTGATCTTGAATCACATCGGGTTGATCAATTCAGATTGCACCGACCACCAAGACCAAGACCTCAAGTCCGGGATAGAGCCTATCATGCTCCAGCCCGAAATTACGCCACGATTTCCTTGAGCAGGCCGGTGCTGTCGCCATGACGTTCGGCTTTCACCCCAACTCCATGCAAAAGCGTCAGCCAGGCGTTGCAAAGCGGCGTTTCATTCGGAACGACGATGTTCTCTCCGAGCTTGATTCCGGCACCGCCGCCAGCGAGGAGCGTGGGGGAATTGGTGAGTTCATGCCCAGTGCGAATATTACTTCCGTAGACCAGAGCCACATTGTCGAACAAGCGGCTGCCATTCGCTTCCTTGGTTGACTTCAGTTTTTCGATCAGCCCCGCCAGCAATCCGCTGTTGGTCAGATCGCGCTTCTGCGAAGCCGCCAGTTTTTCTCCGCGGGTGGAGTGATAGTGACTCATGTCATGCGGATGGACCTTGGCGCCGATGCTTTCCATGTATCCTTGTCCGCTAGGTTGCCGATACGTAATCACGCGCGTGCTGTCGGTTTGAAACGCCGCGACCAGCAGGTCATACATCAGGCGAACTTCCTCCTTACCCACCATTCCTCCGCGCGGCTCCGAAATGGGCGCATCGGGACGCGGAACGCCGATCCAGGTTTCTTCCTTGCTGAGACGCGTTTCGATATCGCGAATGCTCTGAAAGTATTCCTCCAGCTTTTCGTTGTCGTCCTTGCCAAGTCCGCGTTGCATCGATTTCGCGTTCCCCATGACCGTGTCCAACACGCTGCGCTTCTCCGCGAGACGAACCTTCTGTTCCTCGATCGGAGTCTCATCATTCGAAAACAAGCGATGGTAAACTTGAACCGGATCATCGAGACCCGCGACCGGCTTTCCGTTCCGGTCCCAGGCCATGGAAAGTCCTTCACCGTGACCGCTGTTGCTGTCCACCTTTCCGTGATTCAGTTGCAGCGAGGAAAACCGCGTGTGCATGCCGAGTTGTTCCGCCGCGACCTGGTCGGCGGAGATGGAGTTGTGCATGCTCTGGCCGGGTTGCCCGAACTTGTTCGCGCCGGACAACCACCAAGTGCTTCCCGCGTGCCCTTCGACCGAGAACTGGTTCCACATTCCCTGGACGATGGAAAAATCGGCTTTGTGGGCTTCGAGCGGTTTCAGCCCTGCGGGTAGTTCATAGTCTGGACCGGTGATGTTCCTGTCCGGAACACACGACTCATCAGTGACTCCCCAGCCGAAGCCGAGAAAGACCAGGCGTTTGGGCGGAGTTTTGGCTCCCGCAGATGCTGACGCAAAGCGGGTGAAACCCAACGATTCGAGGAAAGGCAGGGCGATCAGAGCCTTGCTGGATCTGAGGAAGTGGCGGCGGTTGGTCATGTCAGTGTTAAGTACGATGGATGGCGTGAATTCGGCTAACGCGTATGAAATTCTTCGCTGCGGACGATGGCGTGAATGAACTCACGAAAGGCGTAGTCCTGTTCTTTCGCTTCGGCGACAACGCCGTTGACGAGTTTCTCGTCGCGAAATCCAATTTGTCGGCCCAGCGCATACTCGAGCAAACCTTCGGCGATCCCGGTGGCGAAATCATCCTGCTTCAAAACGAGGATGTCTCGCAATTCAAAGTAGTCCTTGAAAGCCGGGCCGTTGTGAAGCTTGCCGGACGGATCGATCGTCCAGGTGGTTTCCTTGCCCGGCACGGGCTTCCCATTGTCGTCGGTCACAACGTAGGTGTTTTCCGTGCGCCAGCCGCCGACTGCATCGAAATTCTCCAGCCCCATGCCGATCGGATCAATGCGGCGGTGACAACTGGCGCATTGTGCTTCTTCCTGGTGCGCGCTGAGACGTTCCCGGGTGGTTAGGACTTTCCCTGACAAACGCGCCAATTGCGGAATGTTGGCCGGCGCGGGCGGAGGCGGATCATTGAGCAGTTTGCGCAGCACCCAGGCCCCGCGTTCGACCGGACTGGTTTCGTCTCCGTTGCCGCCCATCAAACTGACGGCCGCCATGCCGAGCAGACCTCCGCGAGGAGAATCCGAGGGGAGCGTCACCTTCCGAAACTCGTCCCCCACCACGCCCTGGATTCCATAGTATTCGGCGAGGGCGGCGTTGATGACGACAAAGTCGGAGCGCAACAGATTCCGAACGCTGAGATTCTCCCGAAGGAGGTAATCCACCGTTTCGTAAATTTCATCGCGAGCGGTCACTTTGGTGCCGTTGTCGAAACGGCGGTGCTTCAGCAACTCAACCTGGAAGAAATCAAGGCGATCCAGCCCAAGCCACTGGTAGGTGTAGGAATCCGAGAACCGGCGCGAACGTGGATCATCCAACAGACGCGTGGTTTGTGCGGCCAGCACGTCCGGCTTTGAAAGCTCGCCTTGCAAAGCCAGCTCCCGCAGTTGCGAATCCGGTTGCGCCCCCCAGAGGAAGTAGGAAAGCCGCGTCGCCAATTCGATGTCGGTCAGGGGCCGCAGCTCCGGACTCGGTGATGGCTCGGTCAGGTAAAGAAACATGGGCGATGCCAGGATGATCGCGAGACTGTCCTTGGCCGCGCTGACAAAATGTTCATTCGCAGCAAGGCGGGATTGATAGTTACGGATCAAGCCATCAAGATAGGTCGAGTCGGGCTCCTGTCCCCGGAACGCTTCCATTGCAAAACCTTCCAGCAATTCTCTAACGACCTCCACCGGAGGCGCGGGCTCTATCGATTTCTCATCCAGCGGAAACGATTCGAGCGCGGCCAGACCAGGCGGCGTTTCGCGATCCGAATCCGGAATCCGCTCCATCTCCAGCCAGTCAAGCCACATCGCGTATGGCCGGCCCATCCCGATCTCCATCTGCTTCGCTCCTTCATTTTTGAGCACGCGGGTTACCGTATAGTGATCGTGGGTTCCCTTCTCGCGAATGTAGAGCGTGCGATCGGCCCGCTCGGTGTCGGTATCACCAAAGTAGAAGGGAATTTCGATCACTTGAGGGTTCTCCATCGTTCCGGTGACTTCGTGAACGCTCAGCGCCTGACTACCGCGTGGATTCACGCCAAATTCGAGGAAGCGTCGCTCTGGAGTTCCGTCACCGGTCAGGGCCGCGCGAACGCGAATTACATAATTCCCGGAAGGCCATTTGCCGCCTGTTTTGGCGCTCCAGCCAACCGCCCAGGTGATGGCCCCATTTTCCAGAACCGACTGATGTTCCGTCGGGATCGCCAGATACATTCCTGTATCGATGTTCGGCTGCTCCAGGTAATATTGATGATAGGGCAGCCAGTAAGCGCGCCGGGCTGCATGAGCCTTGTCCGCGTTGTTTTCCACCGTTTCAAAACCAAAGGATTCCGGCGAAGGCGCCCCGGGAATTTGCGCCCACAAACGCCGGAAGTTGTCTTCCTTGTTGTTCACCTGCTCGCGGAGTTTCGCCACGATCTCCGCGTTTTCCGGTTTGGCCGCGGCTGCTTCCACCGCAGCGACCCAGCGCTCCGCCCGGTCCTTCGCGTCGACCTGCCACTCCACGTGTTTCGCGACTTTCTCCGAAATCTCCTCCAATTCGTAACGCCAGTAGCGCTCCTCGTCCGCCATCAACTCCCGCTCGAAGGCGATGTCGAGCGCATGCCTGCCGAGCGCGAGATATTGCTCGAACTGGTTCGCCGACATGAACAGGTTCGACCCGACCGTGTCGAAATTGCCGGATCCCGTGTCGGCTGGCAGCTCGCCAACCGGCATTTCCACACCGAGCAACTCGCGCAGCGTGTTCTGATACTCGCGCCGGTTCAAGCGCCGCAGCGTGCCGGTGCGTCCCTGATCGCTCAGTCGATCGCGCGCCGCGACCATCACGTTGGACAGATTGTCCAGGAATTCGGTTTTCGCGTCATTCGGCAAGGGATCCTCGTCTTCCGGCGGCATTTCGCCGGAGTTGAGCGCGTTGAGGATTTTCTGCCAGCGCTCGGCGGTTTCGACATCGCTGATTTCAAAGGGAAGGTCATCAAGCCGAACCCGACCCTTCTGCCTGTCCGCGTTGTGGCACCTCGTGCAGTGGTCTTTCAGCAAGGCGCGATGCTGTTCCGGCATCGTGGCGTTCGGCTCGCCGCTCCATGCGGGCGCGCAAAATCCGGCCAGCAAAGCAAGCCGCAGAAATCTGGAGAAAATGGGATTCATCAAAAGCTCAGAACTAGGATTTTAAAATTCAGAAGCGCGGCGACTCAGCACCACCCTCACGTCGTCGAGAAACTGCCCCGAAAACTCAACCGCAGGAGGTTCGCCGCTCGGTTGAATCGCGCGGCGGTCGCTGACATGAACAGCAACCACCAAATAGCGCGACTCCTGTGGCAGGCGCAATTCCAACTGGGCTCTTTCCCAGGTGCCTCCCCCGGGCGAAAGCGTGATCCAGCGCCGGGCCGTGGCCAGGCTCTCCTCGGTCAAATTGCCTTCGGGTTCCAGCAAGGCTTTCCACTCGGCTCTTCCCGATGGCAGCGTGCCCAGCGCATAAACGGCGATACCACACACAAACCGGTTCGGATCTTCGAACGGCACGGATCCAATAGCCGACTCCACCGAAACCACGGCGTCATCGTGCGCCAGGGTGGATTCGTAGGCGCGCAGATCGATCACCCGATAAACGTCGCCGATGTAGCCCACCGCGTTCTCTTTCCCCTCGTGATCCGCTCTCAAAATTCGCAGCATCCGGCGACCGTGCTTCGGCGCAATCCCGCGGTATTCCGAGACCACTTCCGTATAGTCCCCACTCCAGACCTCCGGCTCCATCGGAATCCCGGTCACGCGCGGCGACGGCCCAAACTCGAAACTTTCGTGAAGCAAGGTGAGAATCTTCTGCCGGCCCGATTCCGAAGCGGCCCAGATCGCGGTGGTACCGAACACCCCGATCATCAATCCCGCCGCGGCGGCGAAAGCGGGCCGATGAAACAAGGCGGAGACCATCGAAAACGAGGTTCGCTCCCGACTCGCGGCGTTTTTTTCGACCGCCGGGGGCAAAATCGCCGGGATCTCGGCCAGATCGCGCAAGCCTTCCTCCAGCGTCGCCATGGCTCGAAACCGAACCCGCGCTTCGGGATCGTTTTCGAGCAGCTGATTCAGCTTCTCCAATTCATCGGGCTCAATTCGCCCATCCAGAAAATTCCGGATTCGCTCCAGGTCGGTGTCCGTCATGTTCGTTGCGGGGGAAATTCAGATTCATTGTTGAGAGCCTCTTCGACACACAACTCAAGGGTGCGACGGAGACGCCACAGTTGCTGATAAAGGGCATTGGCTTTCCGCCCCATCGTACTGGCCAACGTCTCAATGGTCGAGTCAGGCTGGTAAGCCGTCAGCACCAACTGGCGACTCTTCTCCGGAAGCTTCGCGAGGCATTGCTGCAGGTGATTCAGCCGTTTCTCGTTGAGCGAAGACTCTTCCAGCGATTCCTCCAGCAAGAGTTCAAAGACGTTTTCGTTCAGCACGAGACGATCGCGGGAATGACGTCGTCGGAAATTCAAAATCTGATACCGGGCAATCACACAAGCCCACTTCGGGAACTCCTCGATATTCCGCAACTGATCAAACTTCTCCCATGCGACCAGCGACACCTCCTGCATGATCTCATCCACATCCTGCGGGCGCGAAATCCCACTCCCACGGATGTAGGCGCGAACAATGCGCTCATATTTCGTCAGCGCGCGGACGAAGGGCTCATGAAAATCAGGATCTGAAGGGGTTTCAGCCATGGAGTCACCAATGACAGCCGCCGGTGAAAATTTCTTATGAAATTTTTCAGAATCATTTTTTCACCTCCCCTCGCATCTCTCATTCACCGTCATTCCCCGATGTGAATCACCATTTTCCCCCTGGCTCGACCGGTTCCAGAAATGCGCATCGCCTCGGCGACCTGATTCAGTTTCCAACGCCGGCTGATCATGGCCTTAAGATCGCCGGATTCGAGTCGCTCTGCCAAAAACGTGAGATCATCCGGATTCACGTCATCCACGAACGTCACCAGGCGCTGACTTCGAACCAACGAAAGCAGCCCCATTCGAAGAAGGCGGGGGATCGGGCCAAGAACATCGCCACCTTGTCCCGAGCACGCCACGTAAACGCCCTTGGGTTTCAACGCTTGAAGGCACTTGCGCAGCGAACGGTTTCCGACCAGATCAAACACGACATCGTAAGCCTTCTTCCGCTCCGTAAAATCATCGGCAGTGTAGTCGATCACCTCATCCGCTCCGAGCTCCCGCACCATTTCGACGTTCGCGGTGCCACAAACTCCGGTCACCTCCGCTCCCAGGTATTTCGCCAGCTGAACCGCGAAGCTCCCCACCCCACCTGATGCCCCGTTGATCAAGACCGTCTGTCCCGGTTGAACCTTGGCGATATTGCGCAGTCCCTGAAGGGCGGTCAACCCGGACGTTGGCGTCGCCGCGGCTTGCTCAAACGAGACGGTTGCCGGTTTTCGCACAACTTTTGCCTCGGGAACGCAGACGTATTCGGCAAACGCGCCTCCCGAGACTTCGCCGAACACCTCGTCCCCGGGTTGAAACCTGGTGACGTTCCGGCCAACGGCCTCAACTCTGCCGGCAAGCTCCTGCCCAAAGATTGCATGCTTCGGCTTTCCCACTCCGTATCCCATAAACCGAATCAGGTAGGGCTTCCCGGTCATCAGGTGCCAGTCCCCCTTGTTCACCGCGGCCTCGACAACGCGGATCAACACGTCGTCGGCACCGACTTCCGGTTTGCGAACTTCACGCAGGCTGAGGACGCCATCCGTCCCGTAACAGGAGTGGACAATCGCCTGCATCGTTTTCGCAGCTACGGTCGTTTCCGCGGCGGGTTCGGATGAAAGGTCGACTTGGCTGGGGGAGGAAATGGAGAGTTGGTTCATGATGGAATTTTCTGTTTAGCTTACACCGTAAGTATAACGTCTCAGAAAACTTGTCAAAACAAAACTTACAGTGTATGTTTCTGGCCTTGAAAACCAAGAAATCGAAAAGCCGCACCCCTCTCAGCCGCGAACGCATCCTCCAATCCGCGGTCCAGCTCGCCGACGACAGCGGAATCGACTCCCTCTCCATGCGAACGTTGGCAACCGCCGTCGGCGTCGAGGCGATGTCCCTCTACAACCATGTGAAGAACAAGGATGACATCCTCGACGGCATGGTGGAGCTGGTTGCCGCCGAGATCGAGGTGCCATCCATCGGCGGTGATTGGAAGTCCGCGATGCGTCGCCGCGCCACTTCCGCCCACAAGGTCCTCATGCGCCATCCCTGGGCAACCATGTTGATCGTCTCCCGCGCCAACGTCGGCCCAGCCATGTTACGCTACGTCGACGCAACGATCGGGTGCCTTCGCGAGGCCGGATTTTCCTATCCGATGGCGGACCATGCCTGGAATGCGATCGACAGCCACATCTATGGCTTCACCCTGCAGAAACTGAACTTCCCGTTCGCGCCCGGCGAGTATGCCGAAGTCGCGAAGTCCTTTCTCAACCTGATTCCCGAAGACCAATTCCCCTACCTCAACGGCATGGCGCGCCAGGTTATCGATGGGAAACACGACGGCCTCCAAAATCTCGAGTTCGGGCTCGATCTCATCCTCGACCGGCTTGAGGAGCTTCGTGATGAAGGCGTGAGTTAGGCCTGAATCAATTCTCTAATTGGAATCCGTTGAATCAGTAGATGGTGGCGTGCTCGGTGCGGGCGGCTGAGTCGGAACGCTTGGCGGAGGCGTGGGTTGAGCCGGAGCACTTGGCGTTGGCGCCGGTTGAGCCGGAGCACTTGGCGTTG
>CAXBMO010000005.1:0-356421 GCA_963977015.1 uncultured bacterium
GCCTCAAAGTACAACCTCCATTCTCAACTTTGGAGGGTTTTCAAACACTCCCTAGTTCAGATTTCGGATTCGGATGTTGATCTTGTTAATTCTCTGCAGGTTCAATCAGCAGACAAGGTGGTTATCTTCGATCCGGTTGCCGAGGCTTCTGAGATTGATTCGCTCTTTGACCGGTTTGGTCGTCTACGCGCTTCGATAGACGATCACCTAAAGGAAATTGCACTGAACTCAGAAGAAACCCTCCTGTGTTTTCTCAATTCAAATGTATCGTTGCCAACGTCTTGGAAGTTCTGTGGATTGATTCGTGATCCGAAAATTGGTGAACAAATGAGGAGAGATCCTACATGGACAGAGTATGCAAATATCGTAGCGACCGAATTTGAAGCGAATGCCGACGGCCTAAATGAAGTTCTGAGAAGGGCCGAAAGCCGCTTTTCAGATGGATTATCCCACTAAGCAGTCCACTGCTCCGCGCCATGGCACGGGGCGCGCGCTAATCTTTCGCCATCTTCAGCCCAACCAGTTTACTTCAAGGTCGAGATGTATTCCAACAGGTCAGCCATGGTTTGCTCGGGCAAATCCTTGTACATCGCGAGCATAAAGGATTTTCCTGCCACACCGGCCTCACGCAGGACGTCGCGACGGGGAATGAAGACCTGCTGGTTCCCCATCGTTGCGAGGGTAACGCCATGCTCATTGCTTGAGGAGAGATACCCTTCTTCCATGGGTCCATCCCTGCGGATCACGCGATACAATTCGTAGCCACCTTCAACGGCCGCATCAGGGATCATGATCGCAGTGAGGAGAGCATGTGTTTCCCGAGCAGCCGAACCGTCCAAGGCCGGGGCGATCGAGTGGCCCTGATCTCCGACCGCGTGGCATGCCAGGCACCCCTGAAAGAGTCCCTGCCCGACGATCGGATTGCCTTCCAACCCCGCGATTGCTTCGGCGTAGCGTTCCACCTTTTCGGTCAGCATCGAATTCTCCTGCGCTTTCTTTTTGGCCCAGGTTTTCATCAACTTGATGGCGGTGGGATTGCGCCGCAATGCGTCGGACATCCTGGTTGCAGCAAGGTAGTTGAAGTCACTTTCCGCAATGACTTTTTTCCCAACAAGCTGTGCCAACGTTTGAGCTCCCTGGGTGGACATGGATAGACGGTTGACGGCCGCCGATCGCTCTCCGCCCTCAAGTCCGCTTAGCAATGGGGAAATGATTCCCGTTCCGGCTTTGGGATTGGCACGGTTGTAGGCATCAACCGCCTCGAGCCTTGCCGCGAACGAAAGCGTATCATCACTGGCCAACGTCTTCAGGTGGCTCATGTTCCGGCCCGGATTCAGCATCAGAATGGGCAACACTATCCGAAGAGTCGCGGCCGACTTGTCTTGGCTGATGAACTCCAGCGCATGAGTTCTCAACTCCTCGGCTTTCAGCAACCGACCAGCTTGATAGAGCTTCGTTCGATCCGTCTCCGGGTCGTTCGCCAGGGCACTCAGGATGGGACCATACAACTGCTTATATTGCAGACTATCCATCCGGTCTTGCGTCCCCAGGAGGAGGTCCAACATCGCCTTGTAATTCTCCGGGTCGGAAAACGCGGGGGCGACCAGCGACTGAATCGTGGGATTCTTGATGACCGTTGCCAGGGAAACGAACAACTCGTCGGGGATTCCGCCACCATCTTGCACGGACCAGATTTTCGGGAACAGCTCCACAAACGATTCTTCGCCGAGGGATTGCAACGCCCACAGGACGTTCGAGGCAGGGTAATCGCTCAGCTCAGCTGAGTTGAGGAAGGCTTCGACCTCATCGCTGTATTTCTCCATGGCCACCCGAGCCAGGAAGCGCTCAAAATCGCGCTCGTAGACACCACCCATTTCATTTTTCCCGGTCAAGGGCGGCTTTGAGGCGGTGATGAGGAGCTTGATCGTCGATGAATCTGCCTTGCCCACCTCTGCCAGGGTTCGGAGGACTTGAGAACGCACGGTGCAGTGCTCGTCTTCGATCAAGGATCCCAACAGGGCGGTTACCTGGGCGGCAGCCAGGTCAAAACTGGCCAGGGAACGAATGATTTCCCTTCGGATATTGTGGTCCTCATCCTGGAGTAGGTTCCGGACAAAGCTTTCATCAAACTCACCAAGACTCTCATAGGCCCAGATGGCATGGATGCGTGAACTGAGCGAATCCGCCTTAAGCGCGATGTCCTTGATTTCCGGGAGGAGGACGGTCGCTTGACGATCCGCAATCTGATGCCAGGCCGCTCTCTTCTCCCAGCGGCTTGGTCCGGTCAGGGATTGGGCAAGGTCCTCGTCTTTGGCCTCGATCAAATTCGGGATCTCGCCGGGCTTCTGACTGACATGGCGCACTCTCCAGATCCGACCGTGCGTTTTGTCACGGGAAGGATCCGTTCGGGGAATCTCATTGTGGGAAACCACCTTGTTGTACCAATCGGCAATGTAGAGGCAGCCATCCGGACCGAATTCCAGGTTGACGGGGCGAAACCAGTCGTCCTCACATTTCAGCAAATCCTCCAAATGGGTCGCAATGACTGCGCCCGATGCATCACGATCGACTTTCACGCGGTTGATCGTGTTCGTAATCGGGTTGGCGAGCAGGGCGACTTCCTTCCACTCGTCAGGGAAGCCTCCGGCGTCATCCTCACTGAACTCCAAACCGGAAAGGCCCGTCCCGCCAACGCGGAAGCTGTGGAGCTGCGGCATCATCGGCTGATAGGCCCGGAGTTTGTCGTTCCCAATCCCCAGATACCCCGTCATCGCCTCCATGGGCACGATGGACATGCCCTTGTCATTGGCCTCGGAACCCCACCACTGCCCGTTGGCACGGAGTTGGTAACCCCAGATATTGTTCAACCCGCTGGCGACTAACTCGAGCCTGCGTCCGTCGAGGGAAAAGCGAGCGATCTTGCAATAATTGATCTGCTGTTTCGCTCCGGAGGCGACCGCGGTAACCTCCCCCAGGTTCATCGCCCCGTGGGAAAAATTGATCCACCCTCCCGGCGCGCGAGTGAGCAGATGAGACATGGTGTGGGAATCGATAAAACTGAAACCCGTCAGGACCGTGGTGGGCTTTTCGTAAATCCCATCGCCATCCTCATCGGAGAGGTAGAGCATTTCCGAACCGTGGGCGACGTAGACTCCATTCTTGTAGGGGAGAATGCTCTGCGGCATGGTCAGGCCGCGGGCCACCTGTCTCACCTGTCCCTCGACGGGTTTGGTGGGATCGTCGATCACCACGATGCGATCCGTTCCCTGATCCTTCAGCTGATAGAGCCGCTTGATGCGGACCATCTCCGGATGCTGATGGATCTTGGAATTGGGATCCGCCACTTGACCCCGAATGTGGCGGTTGTGCTCATCTCCCATCGGATCGAGGGGATACATCTCCGCGGTTTGCGTCCAGAGACGCCCGGCATCATCAAACGTCAGATCGATCGGGTTGATAATTCCGTTCTTTTCCGAGGCGACCAGTTCGATGACAAACCCATCGGCCAGCTGGAACATTTTGAGCTGCTCCTCCGGGGAGAGCGCCTCCGTCCGGTTGGACTTCGTGATCTTGATGACGTCTGCATCCCGCTTGTAGGCGTGGCTTGAAGCGATCAATCCTGCAATCAGGGTCGCGATGATCGAGAGTTTATTGATCTTCGTCATAGTGGTTCGGTCTCGGGAGCGAATGATCTCGGAGAAGCGATTAAATCTTGGAATCTGTGGGTTTGGACGCTTTCGCCTTCGCTTTTCCTTTTTTCTTTCGCGGAGGCGTTACCTTTTTGAGGGCGGCCTCGATTCCGCCGAGCGATTCCCAAGTCGGGGCATCCGGCGTCGGGGGCAGTTCGCGGATCATCACGTCCTTGAATTGAACCATGACATGGCCGCCCTTGTGAATCTGCGGGGCAATCACGCCTTCCAGCGGGATTGCCGGATTTTCCTCCAGGTAGTCGGTGGCTTTGATCCCGTTGATCCAAACCTGAATCCTCGGCCCGTCGGCGAGGATCCGGTATTCGTTCCAGCCGAACGTGTCGACGCCCTCCAGAAGCTTCTCCTCATTGAGCGGAGTTGGGTAAATGAGCCGGCGTCGATGCTCGTCAAAGATCTTGCCGAACCACCCTTTGCCGCAATCGATCTGGTAACCGGCCACCCCGCCGTCGGGCAACCGGGCGCTGCGGACCTGGATCCCGCTGTTGACCTGCCCCGTCGCCAAATCCCCCGAGCATTTGATCTTCAAGGTCAGGTCGAAATTCGCGTAACTCTTCTCCGTGCTGATGAATTCGTTTCTCGGGAAGTTCTTCTCGTGAGAACCTGCGGTAATCGCCCCGTCCTCCACCCGCCAGACTCCCTTCGTGGATACCCAGCCGTCGAGCGTTTCGCCGTCGAACAAAGGCGTGGAGTCGGAGCCCGCTTCTTGGGCCAGTAAAAAGGCGGGGCAGACAAGCGCCAGGACGGCGATTGAGAAAACGGGGTTCTTCATGGGAAGCAGGTTGTTCTTGAGAGACATCACGCGCCATGGTTGAGATCCACAACTAGATTTCATGGACCGGAAACCATGGTCCTCGCGAGGAAATGCGCGGGCAGGGTTCTCATTCGAATTCGCTCAAATCCAGCCCCTCCAAGTCCTTTCCCTCGGCCAGCGCATCCTCGATCATCTTCATCATCTGTTCCTCCTGAATCAGCTGCCGCTCAATCTCGTTGCCGGTCGACATCGACAAGCGGTAGCTGTAACTCTTCTCGGAATCCAGTTCGTCGATCTCCACGATGGTGACTTCTTCCGGAAACGGGACCACCCGCGAACCAGAAGCGGCACCTCGCAGCTTGTCGATCTGGCAGAGTTTCAGCCATTCCTTGAACGCGCTCTCCTTTTGATTTCTCAAGAGGATCTCCAGCACGAAACGCTCGTCGATCATCACCTCGAGTTGCCCAACGGGGCCGGAAACGGAGCGGTAAGCCGGCATTCCATCGATGCTCAGCCCCTCAACCCCATCCTCGACTTCGCCCGGCTGAAAATCTTTGAAGATCTCGAGCGAGGAACCCTTTTTAGCGGTGTCCACGATGCTGATCCGGGTCAGGGCAGGCTTTGCTCCTTTCTCTTGATCTTCCGGTGGCGGTGGCAGCTCGAAGATCCGTTCGGCTTGTGATTGAAGCCACTCGTCCACTCCGTTCGAGGCGGTGGACCTCTTGAGCGTCCACCCTTCCCGTGACCTGGGCAGCACGGCCAGCAGTTGTTGGGGCCGAAGCGGGAGCAGGCCCCGCTCGCCAGGCTGCGGCTCCTGCGCCACCGCGATCGCGCAGAATGCGAACCAAATGGTCAGAACGAGTGTTTTCATGAGTCGAGATATTTGAAGTAAACCACCCGGTATTTGATGACCGGCTGGGGGGGATTGTAAGCATCAATGAGATCCGATTTCGTCCACTTGACCTTGCCGATAGCGCGCGCGGTGTACGGATCCATCCCAACTTCCTCCGGGCCGTCATATTCCGGATGAGTGCCCGCGTGATTCAGTCTCAGCCGCTGTCCGCTTGCCGGGGGAAGCTGCGGCGGTGAGCCCGGCAGATCAAAGAGACGATCGACAACGTTGGTAGTGCCGTCTTTTTGCTCCTCCTTTCGCGGAATCTTTCCATTGGGCCGGGCGATCCGATCCCAGGTCCCGACCGGTGAAACATGACCGTTGCCGGGAACGCCGTCCTTGCCCGGCCAGATGTAACGCTCGATAATCGCGAAAAACCGCTTTTCCGCACGAACGCTGTCCCCGGACTCCATTTCCCCGTAGGAAGCGCCAGCTCCGGGCTGACGCTGTTTCGTTACCACTTGGGCGACGCCCCAGAGGCTGAAGGTGTTCGACTTGGTGGTAAGGCATCCGGCCATGTTCCGAAGGATCTCCTCCTTTTCAAACTGGGTCGGTTCGTCGTCCCCGTCGTTGTTCTGATAACCTTCCGTGCGTTCATAACCGTCCACCTCAGCCAGTTCCCCGATGTAGCGGAAGCATCGGTCGTCGGTCTGGAAATCGACGATGTTGTCGACCAGCTCGTCCACTTCTTCATCCGGGCGCAGGTGTTTGAAGACGGCTTCGAGTGGTTTCTTGCGCTCGGGCGCCTCAAACCAGGGACTTTGCGGATAGACGCGGGTGTTCAGATTGATTTGGCCAGCAGTGCTGTTCATAAAAGACACCGTGGAAAATTGGTCCGGCAAGGTGGCCTCGATTTTCCATTGGTCGTGTTGCATGGGATAGGTCGCGCCGAGCAGATCGAGCAACAAGGCATCCGGAGGGTCGCCGTCCTGGGTGGAGGAGGGACCGAGATTGAGAGTCCGCCACGGCTCGTTCGACTGAATGCCGGTGTGAAGCATCGACCAAAATCCGATCGACGAAACCGCGCTGCGCGAGTTGAACTCATCCGGCTTGTTCAGGGGAAAACGACGTTTCTTGTGCGCGACGGATCTGATGGAGCCCCCGCCGCGCGAGATGTAGCGAAACTTGCTCTTCTCCGTGGACTCTTCCGGCGGTTCATCCGGGTTGATCTTTCCAGGGGTGCCCTTGTCGTCTTCTTTGCGGACCCAGGCGTCCTTCAACCCGCTGAGCCGGGGGTCCACGATGGAAAAGGTCACGAATTGCTCGCGGTCGCCGAACATGCTCAGTTCGACTTTGCCATCCAGAACATGCTCGTCCTGGTCGGTATCCCCCATTGGAATCATCTGTCGCGGGCGCCGTGGATCCGGACGAATGCTCATTCCCAGGCGGATCTTGAAATTCAACGTCAAGTCTTCGCTACTGAGATCAAAGATGCGGCCTTGAGCGGCCTCGGTCGGCACCACGCCATCACGCTTCCCAATAAACCGGGCAGGCGAACCGACCAGGATCCGATTTCGTGGGACCGCGTCCGGATTGCCGAGAAAGGCATTCGACGGGCGGATCACCGTTCCGGCACCGGCGGTGGCCCGCAGTCGCCCCAGACTATTCTGGTGGTCCCAGTTCCGGTCGGGATCGCGGCTATCGGGATCCGTCGGGCCAAGCTCCCAGGGTGTGTCCCCCTCGGGTTCAATCCAGAGGTAATCCACTTTCACCGGGAAGTGGTCGAGCCGAATCTCCGGACCAAACGGGTGCATGTAGAACTCGGATTCGTGCTTGAAATTGACGCGGTATTTGCCGGCCGCCTTGCCTGCCTTCACCAGCTTGAATCTCAGCCTCACTTCAGTGATGTGCGGTCCCGGCGTTTGCGGAATCATGAGTTCCTCTTTCCCGTCGGCTTCGACTCGCCAGAAATGCCGCTCCGGGGTGTTGCCCTTTCGTTCATCACTGGGTGGCGAATAGTTGACGCTCGTCGTCCGCCAGGCCCAGTCGCGGGCACCGGTCGCGGTTTTCGTGTTCGTGTTCATCGTCGTCGTGGCCATGCGCGCCTGCAGCAGCATGCCAAGCGCAATCTGGTAGCACTCCTTCTCTCCGTATTTATCGACGAAACTCTTGTCGTAGCCCGGCCACGGCCTGCGCAGGTAGGCCATCAGCATTTCCAGTTGCGCTTTGTTCACAGTATTGGAGGCATGTATCTGAATCTCCTTACCGGTGTCAGGGTCCTTTTTTCCCTCCGGGTCTTTCATGCTGTGGGTGAACCCGAGGCTCCCCATCAGCGAGTGCAGGTGCAGCACGCCGTCTTCGGGACGGGCCAAGCCGCTGCCATGAATGAATGGGAGTTGATAGAGCGGGCCGCCTTCCAGCGAGAGCGGAATGTTGGTGGTGAACAGGCGCGATTTACCAAACACGTTGAACTCCGGGCTCCGGCTATAGAACGTGAGGTTGTATTTCCGGTGGTGGTACCATTCCACGGGGTCGCCGGTCCGTACGAAATCCATGATTGCCTCTGGGTAACGACTGAAGCCGTTGAGCCAGGCCTGCTCGAGCAGACCCGCGACGTCCAACTCCTCGGGACTTTCTGCCAAAACGTCCAGATTGATCGAACGAAGTTTACCAAGAGCCCAATCCCGCCCCATGCTGGCCTGGTTGTATTCAATGTGCCCTCCTCCCAGGGTAAAGAGCGGCGGCATCAACCCACTGGCAAGTTGTTCATGAAAGCGCTCGTCATCTTGTTTGCCAATCGCCGTCTTGCCGCCGGCCACGTTGAAGTTGAGCTTCCCGCTTTCATCGTCCATCCAGAACGCGTAACGGCCCACGATCGGATTCTCCTTCGCTGCCGGCTGCGAGGGGTCGCGCAGCACATTGTGCCAACGCACCCGCATTTTCGGACGTTCGGTGTCCGGATCAGGCACCCCGCGCTCATCCAACGCCACCGTGATCGGTGGAAATTCCTCTCCCGCCATGGGCCGGTTCAGATCGACCGAATCCAGATCCCGTTCCGCTCCGCTGCCCGGTTCCCCGGTGACTGCTCCGGTGTGGAGATCGACGTAACGAGGTTCACCGTTTCCCTGGAGAATGGTCAGTCGTCCCGGATTCGTCACCCAAAGTTCGGCATCCGCGTTGCTGGCGTCTTCGCTGAGCCGCGCCGGTTCCGGAATGTTCGCCCGGAGCAATTCGATGCCGTGGGAAAGTGCGCTTTGCGTAAGCACTTTGGCGCTCTGCGTTTGCTCATACGCTGACGCAGCCCCCAGCTCAATCCGCATACTCAGCAGATAGGCGATGACGACCATCGCCATCATACCGGCAAGCACCAGGGTCATGATCAACGCAGCGCCACGGGGTTTCGAAATCGGAGACTGGAGTTTTGAAATCTTCATCCGAAATTCCGGTTCAAACATTTCACGCAAGTCGAACACGCTTGCGGTTGTTCCATCCTCCCGGCATTCGGAGAGCGCCGGCTGGGGTTTGGCTGATGACTCTTCAATTCCATATTCGCAACTGGGACCGGGCCTGATTCTGAGAGGTTATTGGATCAGCGGAATTGCACCAATGGCGTTCGATGCATCTTTCCGACGCAGAAATCGTCCCGTCATGAATGAATGCTATCAGGAAAAAGCGGATCACTTCCATATCCAGAATCCACATCAGGATTCCCTGTGCGAGTCAATACAAAATAAATACACGACTCCCGGAACTGGCTTCCTCGCGTTCCTCCTCGAACAAGAATGGCGGTGCCCTTGCCGGGTTCAGCAACGACATGATCCTTGCGCGATTCCCAGGCGTTCGTTTCAGACCATCGCGAGGGATTTTTCATGGTCGGAGGAGGTTCATAGGACGGGTATCTTGATTTTGGGATTCGGTTTCTCCGTGATGTTCCTTGCGAAGACTTCTTGGCGATCGCCGTCGAAAAGCTTCAGCTGAAATTTTCCCAGGCTATCCGCGACTTCACCCGCATGGTTGATTGCCGACCAGACCACGACGGAATCGACCGGCACCACTTCGCCCAAATCCAGCTCCCAATAGGGATTCTCGACACTCATTCGAGTAGCGGAAAAATGACCAGGTTTGTCAGTCTTCCCGTCAATGCCGTATTCCGCGAGGAAGCCTTCCGCCCGCGGATCGCTCAGCCTGGCTTCGCCTTCTTTAGCAATGTTGTAACCGCCACTCATCACCTCCACTTCACCTACCGACAGGCCCCATCGCTGGTTTCCTTGCTTCCTGATTTGCACGTAGCGAACCAGTGTCTGCCCTTCCGTCGGCGCTGTTTTGGCAGGACGTTTGCTGGTGGTTGGCGCGCCGCCGGTATCAATGGCTTTCGCGAGCAATTCCTGAAACAAGGGGGGAGCGCCATCCCAGAGTTTGCCCTGACCAAACAGCCCCGCGTAGATGTGAACCAGCGCCTGCAGTTCCGGCTGGCGTTCCGGATCTTCGCGCAGGATGTTTGCCGCTTCCGCCAGCGCTTCCTCGGCCATGGCTCGATCCATTCCAGGATGCGGGCCAAAGGCCTCGGCAAGGGCAATTACCGCACCTTTCGAATCTCCTTTTCCCTTGTAGGCCATGGCCCGGGCAAATCCCAGCTCGTTTGCCATTCCGGGAATCTGGCGTTCGGCCTCATCGGCAAGTTTCAAAGCTTGATCCCACTCCTCTCCCCCAATCGCTGCCCACACCGCCATGACCGGGCGGATTTCCCGCTCCATGATCGGCAGCTTTTCCCACTCCGATTTCATAAATACGTAGCGTAGTTCGCCCCAGTTCCGCGTTTTGCGATAACAATCCAGCAACCGGCGTTCGGCCAGGTTTGCAAAGTTACCGGGGGCCGGGTAATAGGTGGCGCGCGTCTTATTATTGGAAACGGGCGCGAATCCGACAGCCGCTGCAGCATAGTCTCCATTGCCAAACGCCGTCATCATCTCCTCCCAAACCCGTGGAGCGGGAAAATCAATGTAATCAACCTGATTCATCGGCACGCTGGTAGAACCCGCTTCCATTTGCCAATTGAGACGATCGCCGGCGTCTCCGGCGTAGGTTCCTTCGAGGGTGCGCCCGTCCCGCAGATAGAGGGACTGTTGGGCGGATGCGGTGATCGGCAACCCATAAACCGTGCATAGTAGACAGACTGACACCGCACGAACTCTACAGATCTGAATGGATGGAAACGTCATGGTTGTGGAAAGGAGGTCATTGAGAATTTGGCCGCGAAGGTTCACGATCGGCTGCTCACAAGTTCATCCCGCCATTTGAAGAAGATGGACTTCCCTTCAGCGATGTTCGGATGATCATGATGGCCCATCCGTTTCATCATATCCTGCAACACTTTGAGAGAGTCCATCGTTCGATTTTGCTCTCGCAGAATTTCGGCGGTTCGCAGATAAGCTTCGGTCGACCAATCGAGGTGCCCGGCAAAGTTGGCATAGACGCTCACATAGATTTTGAGGGCTTCGGCATCTTTACCTTGTTCGTCCATACAGAGGCCAAAGGAATAGTTCGCTTCCGGCCGGGCCATCGTCCAACCGCGATTTTTGAGGTAGCTCCTCCAGGCAGCCTGGGCTTCCGGCCATTTCTTCTGCTTCGTCAATATCCGGGCGGAGTTGAGGGCCGCTTCTTCGCGCAATTGTGGATTCTCCACCTCCGTCAGGACGCGCTGGAAACGGGTGAAGGCCCGATCCTGAATCTCGGGCGCGGCGGATTCCGCCTCTAACTTGCCGAGATCGACGAGGGCAAACCCCATGGCGTCGCCCGCAGTATCCGGGCGTTCGGTAAGGATGAACTCGTAGACTTCGCGCGCCTCGTCTTTCCTCCCATTGACCTCCCAATTCCATCGGGCCAGACGAACCAGGGTATAACTACTGAGGTCCTTGCCATTGCGCTCGTAAAGCGCGTTGAGCTTGAAGAACTGCAGCCTGATCTGATCGGCCACCTCATCCTGGTTCTCGGCGTCTTCCAGCGTTTCAAGCTTGGCCATGACCAGCCACGCATCCAGCGCTCCCGGTGGATTCGCCGGATTTGTGAACGGATAGTTCTCCAGTTGCTCCAGCTTTTCCTCCATGGTGTAGTTCGCATCCAGGTAATCCAGATAACTCCCGAACAACAAGTCAACCTGAGCCGGCTCATCTCCCGCATCGGCGAAGCGATTGACGAAGTCCGTCAACGTCTTGAGACCTTCTTCGCGACGATCGAGCGCGACCAAGGCATCGAGCACCGACAAGGTGGCGTCGATCTGGTAGCTGGACTCCCAATACTTCGCCTTGAACTCATCGTAGTAGGCTGCCGACGCTTCCCAATCCTCCGCCTCGGCGGCTGCGGCGATCAATTGACGAAGGGAATAGGCCGCAACTTCATTGCTCCCACGCCCCTCACCTTCCACCAAACGCTTTGCCTCAAGATACTCAGGGGCGATTGAGTCATAACTCTCATCCAGGGCTGCCAGGATATCGCCTTTGACATTGTGCGATGCCGGAATTTCGGCCGCTTCCGGGAATTTTTCCTGCAGTTCCTTGATGCGAGTGAGCGCCAGTTCCAGGTCCTCCAATACGAAGTGTGAGAGACCGCTCAGGAATAATACGGGCGGTCGCATCATCGAGTTGGGATAATCCACCAGGAACTTCTCCAGGATAACAGCCGCCTCCTCCCATTTCATCAGATTCACCTTGGTCGAGCCCAGGTAGAACTCGGCAGGCTCCTTGCGTTGAGGATCCGGGTAATTCTTGAAGTAGCCTTCCAGGTGGCGCTCGGCTTCCTCAAACTTCCCGAGATGAAAGGCGCAGGCGCCGACGACGAAATCCGGAATCTCGCGGATTTCTGACCCTACATCCATCTCTGAGCGGATTTCGTGGCAAATGGTATAAGCTTCCTGGTATTCGCCTTGGAGATAAACCACCTCAACCAGAACGCGCGCAACCGAAGGCTTCAATTCGTTTTCCGGGAATTCCTCGAAAAACTTGAGCCCATAGGTATAGGCTTCGGTCCAAAACTCCAGGTTTACGTCGCAAACCACGAGGTTGTGCAAAATCGTGGCACGCTTTGGGTGATTCGGGAACTCATTGGCCACAAGCCGGTAAGTTGCCCGGGCTCCGGCGATACTGCTGAGTTGGTAATGCGCCGCCCCCGTGCCGACCAGCGTCGAGGCCCAGGATTTTCTCGTCTCCACCACTTCCTTGTCGAGCTCAGACAGCAATTTCCTGGCGGTTGACTTGATGCTTTCGATGTCCTTGCGATTCGCCCGTTTTGCGACATCCAGCTTTTGGTTGATGTCCACCTTCCGTTCCTCGAGAGCCTTCAAAATCTCGCTTTGCGGCGCCATCAGGCTATACCACATGAGGGCCCGAATCGGCTCATCCCCTTCCAGCGCCTTGCTCGCCAGCGCCTCAAACCTGGGGTTATGCGTTGCCCGCTCCATCGGCAAATCGTCGGTGATGAGACTGGCTCGGGGCGTGATGACATCACGCACTTCAGCAAAGGGTTTGTCGTGCGACCAGTCCCACGCCAGGATCATGAAAAGCTGCTGTTGACCTTCGATTCCCACCAAATCCTCGTCAATGACCCGAACGATGAAGTCCTTCCCTTTCGCGGGCTGACCGCCCAGGATGTACGAGCGCGCGAGATTGATCGAAACGGCAAGGCGATTGATCGGGGGTTCTCCCCGCGGGTCTTCCGCGAGGGTCTTTTCGTATTTCCCCGCAGCGGCGTCGTAGTTCTTCAAGGACATCAGCGCATTCCCCCACTGCATCAGGGCGTGGACATGGAACCGGTTGGGCAGCCGCGGATCTTCCTCCCCATCGGGAACCTTGATTTTCAGGGATGAGTTGTCCCATTCCTCGTAGCAGGTCCTGAGCGGGGGGATCGCCGCCTGATACTGCTTCTTGCGAAGCAGATACATTCCCTTGATATAATAGAAGTGGCCGAATACCGGCCCGTATTTCTCCAAGGCCCCATCGCTGAATTCCCCGATCGCACGATCGCAGAGACTGATGCCCTTGTCGAGATCCCCGGAATTCCCTGCCTGAATCGCCAAGTCGTAATATCTGACGATTTTTTCCGCGGGAGATGCATCCTGGCTCAATGCCAGGACGGGACAACAGAGAACGCTGAAGAGAAAGGAGAGTCGGTAGATCATGTCGTTTTACTGAAGATACCTCGCGAATCTTCCGGGATTTTTCATATATTCGTCCCCGTCAATGGATTTGCCGTTCTTCCCAACCAGGGTAAACTTTCCGCCGGTTCCCTTGGCGATTTCCGCAAACTCCCTAGCGCCAGCCTTGGTCTGCATCGCAATGGTATTGATCGTCGGCTTCCCACGACGGCGATTCACCGTCAGGATGGGACGAGGGTCGTTGCCTCCGGTCCCGTCAGACATGAAGAAGATAGCATCCGGCGGCGGTTCCATCAGATGGGCAATCTCCAAAGCCAATCCCCAATCCGTTCCGCCAAACAGGCGGTTGTCTTCGACCGCATCCATCGTCCTCTTCACATTTGAGCTGCTCGCTTTCAGCCACTTAGTCGTTGGCAACCGTGACGACGCGCCTCTGAAATCGTAGTTATCCCAACCGGCACCACTTTTCGGTTCGAATTCGTATTCCTTCCCCTGGGGATCTTTCACGGTGTTTGTGGGCGGGGTTCCTGACGAAGTCAAACTCCAGCCTTTTTCTGCATAATAGGCGCCGCCCGCAAAGAGGAGGACCTGATACTCGACTCCTTTGAGGGCGCGCAAAGCCCGTTTCAATTCATTATTGCGAAGGTCGACCTGTTGCTCGGTCATGGAACCGGAATGATCGATGACGAACAGAAAACGGTTTCCAGTCGATTTACCGCCAAAGAAGGAAGCGCCCAAGCCCATGCCGCCGCCTCCGCCACCACCCGAGCCAAACCCGCTTCCAAAGTCCCCCTCGCCGACGCCAATCGGGCCATCGCTAAACTTCGTGACTTCCGGGGTCGCGATCTTGGCGATGGAATTCGACCGTATCATCTTCGCGATCGGTGAAGCCGCCGCAGAAGCCGAGGCTTCCTTGGCCTGCTTGACGACCTGCTTCTTCTCCAGCTTGATCTCCGTCTGGACGACCGGCGCGACGACTTGCGCCACGATTTCCGGCTCTTCCTTAGCGGAGGGCAAAACGGCGATGAGCATGGCCACGAAGATAATAACTGCGTGTACAACGACTGCGACCAGCAGCGCGGAAACCTTCTTGCCGCCCTTCTTTTCTTTGATTTTCGTATCGGTGGTTAGCATGGGATGATCGGTGTAGGGATAGGACTCACTGTGCCAGGCTCACATTCTTGATTCCGCTCGCGGCGCAGGCATTGAGCACATCAACAAAGCGTTGTTCGGGGGTTTCGTCCGCGCAGCTGATTACCACCATGGCCTCCGAGCCGGCAATTTGAGCACTGGCGGCGTAGCGTTCCAGGCGATCGGCCAAGACCGGGACCTTTCGATCGCTCGGGTCGGAATCGACCAATTCATCATTGATGAAGATGGAAGAATCCCCCTCGATTTTTACCATCATCTGATCAATCTCCACATCCTCGCTCTGGGCGCTGGAAACACCGGGCAGGATCATGCTCAGGTCCGCCTCCTGCTTCATCAGCGTCGTGGTGACCAGAAAGTAGATCAGGAGCAGGAAGCCAACGTCGATGAGGGGCGAAACATCCATTGCGGGTTCCGTCGTCGAATCCATGGGATTGCCTGAGCGTCTGCGAGCCATCTTATGATTTGAGATTTGAAATTTGAGATTCGAAGGTCACTTCACTTCATGGGTGGAGAAGATGACCGTGTTGACGCCACCTTTCGCGGAGGCTGCCACCACCTCCTTGACTTCCTTGTGCGGCACTCGGGCATCGGCGCGAAGGTGCAGGCGGGCGTTGGGATTCTTCGCCTTCGCCTGTGTCATCATCACCTCAACCTGGTCCAGAGACAGTGGGTTGCTGGATTCATCAGCGATACTTCCATCGTTATAGACATTGATGATCACACGGTCGCGAATCTCCTTCGGCACTCTGGCAGATGCCGCGATGGGGATTTGAACCCGCTCGTCCTTCTTATACGTGATCAAGGTCGAGGCGATCATGAAAAAGATCAGGAGCAAGAAGACCAGGTCGATCATGGGAGACATGTCCACGTTCGGCGCGGAACCACCCATCAAATCGCGTTTTCGTTTTCGGGCCATCGGTTTGGGGGAATCGACTAAACGCTTGGTGCGGGAGGTTGACCCGGCACCGCTGGTTCGGCCGCGGCCTGAGCCTCTGCCTGCTCGTATTGTGCGAAGATGACATCGCGCAACGTGTTCAGCAGCTTCGATGCCTCGATCTCGGTTTGGGAAACACCGTCGGCCAGCTTGTCCCGAAACGCGAAATAGAGGAAAATCGCCGGCAGCGCAACCACCAGTCCGGTCGCCGTCGTCATGAGAGCCTCGGAGATGTTTCCCGCCAACTTTCCAGGGTCTCCCATTCCGCCGCTCGACAAGGTCGCAAACGCCTTGATCATGCCCGACACCGTTCCTAACAATCCCACCATCGGAGCGGCCTGCGAGATTACCGACAGGTAGTTGATCGTCTTGGCTCGGCCTCGATTGGAGATCTGGGAGGCGTCGGCCATCAAATCGTAGACCGTGTCGCCATCCAGCACGTGGTAGCCACGCTTCGCGGTGTATTCCAGCGCCCCATTCATAACGCGGCCAAGGCAGGAAGAATTGTTCGACGCGAGCTCCATTCCCTGCACCACATCGCCATTTGCCATCGCAGTGGAGAGTTGGGCAACCAGCGGCTCCGGGGTGAATTTGCTCTTGGTGAGATCGGTGATGAGGAAGATCGCGAGCGTGATGATGGCAATGGACATCAAACCGAGCGGCCACATGGCCCAACCGCCTTCTTTGAGCATATCGAGAAGGTTTCGGTCCGCCGCGGAGGCGGCTTCAGCGTCCTTGACGGCTTGGCTGGATAGAACGGGTTCTTCGTCACCAGGAAGGCTAAAGTCGTCTTGAGCCAGGGCCGGGGCTGAAACAAACAGGAACGCCAAGAACGACAGAGATATTGCGAGAAATCCGGGCTTTAGCATAGGTTTTTTTGAAGTTAGTGGAGTTGATAGAGGAAGGGGCGGTCGCACCGCTGGATAGGAAATGACCCTTGCGCGGTCAAAGTGAGAACCTCCAAATCAAAAAAACTTCAGCGCCCCTCGGTTGGCGGTCTTTCAGGCTTGCTGGGCCGCTGGCCTTGTCAGGCGCATTGGCGCCCCACCCTACCGCGCATCCGGAAAATGCTTTGCGATGATGTTGTCCAGGGCGGTGACAGCAGCTTCGCCATGTGAATCATTGTAGACCGACAGCCACTTGTGATAAAAACCATGCCCGAATAGGGTATTCATTTCCATCAGGGTTCGTCCCGGGTTTTCGCAACGGGGATACATAATTAGAGCGTGCTTCTTGAATTCACTGGCCGTCATAGGGATGAGGGTTCGATAGTGTTTCAGTCTTTCATACACGGCTGGTGACGGTGATAGATCATTTCTCTTGATCGCCCTCGCCAAACTGGATTCATCCTCCGGATAGACTCCCCAGAATTCAAACAGCGGCCGCAAATCATACCCTGTTGCCATGCAAAAGCGGAGGATTCGACCATCGGTTGGGTCGTCATTCACGTTGGCCGGGAAACCCTTGCCCTTTCGGTAGTTCTCATGGTCTTCAGCCGCAAACCGCAACAGAGGGTCCCAACCAAACAGCTTGGCCATATCCCCATAGTGCCCGTAGCCACGATGCTGATACTTCACTTCATCTCCGGGGCGGTTGGTGGTGTTTCTCGGTTTTCCCTTCCGGAAGTTTTCGGTAATCATGCGGTCGACCGCGGCCCGTTCGATGCTGACATTATCGCCGCGTCCCATCGACCGGCTGAACGCAACATCCAGATCAACTTCGAACCCCTGATTATGGATATAAACATAGGGAAAATTCACCAACGCTTCGGTCTCTCCTTTGAATTTGGTGATTCTTTCCATGTGACCCATCTCGTGAAACAGCTCGTGCTTGGCGAATTGAGGGCCCTTCAAAAACCAGTGATCCTTGTTTCCGTTCTCCTTCTCCAGCGGATTCCAGTTGTAGTTCGATTGAGGGTAGCCGGGAAAAAAGGCGCCCCCGCGCATAATCACGTCGATCTGATGATAGAGCACGACTTTGGATCTGACTTTCGAACGCCCCGTGATTTCGGAGATCAGGTCCATACACTTATCATAGTCAGCAGTCAGTTTATCCGGCGTCTTGTAGTTGTAGATCCAGGCGGTTGGCACTTGCATCATGAACTTCTCAGACTCGAAATCCGCCCAAGGAGCTGACTTTTTCCTCTCGACCCTCAACCAGTCCTGAAGAGTCGTTTTGTCGAACGAGCGGGCGGAATAGAACGGGGCTTCAACGATGTTCCTCGCATAGATGTCGCAGATTCCGCCATCGCCATCCGGAGGAACCTCCAGATAAACGCCACCTCCCAATGGATGGGTGATGAGAATGCGATCCTGTTTGATCGGGTAGACGATCGAAATACGGTCGAGCCGTTTGATGACCGGCTTTTTTGCCAAATCCCAGGAGTGAGCGCCGACACGAATTCCATAGCCTTTTTTCACGATGCCGGAAGGGACTTTCAGCTCGGCAATCGTGCCCGGAGCCACATACCATCCGGTGCAGCGGCGAGCCGGCGCGTCGTCAGTAGTGAGAGGCGCCCCATCAGGTGGCAGTTGGGAGGCATCGATTTTGATCTTGTAGACCTTTCGCGGATCCCGTGGAGGATCGACTTTACCGGGAAAAAAGTCAGCACACTGAAAGGCCCTGGAATCGAGATCTCTGGAGTGGTCTTTGACGTTCTCAAGATGATAAGCGTGATCCAGCAAAGCCTGCTGCAATTGAAAAATAGCATGCTCCAATTCCTTGCCCTTCCGATCTCTCCGCGAGAACCCGCCTTTCGTTTCTTCATTCAAAAACAGAGGCTGGTGAATTTCATCGTAAGCTGACACCACATCCAACGCCTTGGTCACCAGCCTAATATCTTTGGCAAGAGCGGAGCCCTGTTTGATGATGTCTGCTTCAACCCCGGAAAGCTCCTCTGGAGTCAGCGCTTCTCTCTTGTTCAAGTGAGCCGATAATTGATCGAGCGATTCCTCAAGGCCAGCTGCATTCAGCGATGTGCACGAGAGGAGTAAGGCCGGTAATAGGTATTTCATATGCAGATGATCAGGGAGGGATTGAGAGGGGTGTTATTCTTTAACCTGACGGTGATTATTGGTAGGATGCGTAGTAGCGCCCCAAGGCAGTCAACGATCCATCCTGCCTCAGGAGCGCGGATGGGCCGAGGGCGGCGCTTTTTTCGCCGGCTGAAAACCAGGCATAACGCTCCACGAAATCCAATTTATCCAGCCTCGGCAAAGCGGCCTTCATGAATTGCTGGACCCGCCATGGTGTGTGCTTGTTCTCGGCGAGACTTTTGGCGTTCCAATCGGCCACCCCGAATTCCGTGATCCAGATTGGTTTTCCATAGAGCTGATGAACCTTTTTGAGATGGCTCACGAGGCTCTCGACATTGGGGCCGCCATACCAGTGGACGGTCACGAAATCGACCCGCAGGTTCTGCTGTCTCGCCTTGCGCATGAATTCCTGCATCCAGGGTCTGTCCGCATGCACGGCGGCGGGACTCCCTAGCCGAAGGTTGGTTTTCATAAGGTAAGGCCAAGCCTTCAGCGCGCGATCGACGGGCAAGTTGGCCTGCTTCTTACTGTCGGGTTCGTTGAAGCCGAGGAGGTGCCGGTGCCGATGGGGTTTTCCGGCGGCCAACTCACGGATGACGGTCTTGAAACCTTCATCGATGCCCCAAAAGCCATAGATCATG
Source organism: uncultured bacterium (assembly GCA_963977015.1). Taxonomy (GTDB): domain Bacteria; phylum Verrucomicrobiota; class Verrucomicrobiia; order Verrucomicrobiales; family DEV007; genus JBCDHN01. The sequence continues at coordinate 19,202 of CAXBMO010000005.1, forward strand.
GGGACGAATTCGACTCCGGCGGGTTCCGGCTCGGGAATCCTGGCGCCCCAGGAGTAATGCCAACTCACGTTCAGGGAATCGACCTTGGCTTTCCAGGTTTTCGTGTTCCCCTTCTTGGTTGTGATACAGACTCCCTTCTTCGATCCGGCGATGGCATCACACGGAAGTAGATAGAGAAGGGCGCAAATCAGGGTAATAATCGCTCTCATGAAAACCTTCCGAGATTGCCCTGTGCACCTTGGATCCTTGTTCCATCTGGATTCACGACGCCGCATCAGTCCTTTTCCACGATGATTCGGATCTGGTCGGTCCCCGGTGGCACTGCCCGCATACTCATCTGCACGGTGAAGCCATCCTCCAGGATCTCGACCGGGTCTTCACCAACCTCGAGCCCGCGGGCTATCGCCTCGTAAATCGCATCCGGTTGCACGCCCTTGACTCCCAGGCGCCGATCGGACCTCCCGAGCGTCGCGCCCGAGGTTTGAATCCCCAAAACTCGGCCATCAAAACGTATCGCCCCCCTGGAGGCCAACTTATCGGGCAGGGGGCTCAGGTGAACGAGGTAGGAGGTGACTTTGCTTCCTTTCCGCACCTTGCCCGATTTCCGTTCCGCTGCGATGTCGACCGAAACATCGCGCGCCAACGTGACCGCGAAACGTTCCCGAAATAGGAGAAGCTTACCGCTAAGCTCAGGCGTTATTTCGCGCGGTGGCTTCTCCACGACCAATACTGAATCACTGTGCGACACCACGTCTCCGGTTCGATTCGGCGGAGTGGCGAAGAGATCCTGGCGGAACGGCATCGGCTCCATTTGACCTGTTTTCAGGTTCAAGCGGGAAGTCTGCCCCGCGACCAGCTCAAGTGGTGAAGCCTGCCCTGCCAATCCGGCCGTGACGCGCCCCTCGTAGACGTGAACCGCAGCATCGCCTTTGGTGTTGGCTGTGACGGCGAATTTGGTTCCCAGATCGATCACCTCTAACGCATTGGCATCGACCCAAAATCCCTCCGCGGCCGGAGTAACCTCAGCAGCCAGGTGACCTGAGATCAACCTGAGGTGAACTCCGTCAATGATGGAAAAACGCGCGGGCCCTTCAATCGCAACCAACACTCCGTTCAGGTCGATCTCGACGCGTGCCGACTTGACTTCGTGCTCGCCGGAATACACGTCCGCTCCCACTTTCCAATCTGCGTCCTCCTGGGAAACTCGACGGACGCGGCCCAACAAAACTTCGTCCGCAACCGGATCCGACTTGGGCGTTTTGGGCTCCTCAATGTTCGTGACCACAGCCGTTCCTTCTTGGTCCTCATTCGAAGGCTCGGGATGCGCGGGCATCACTTTCGGCTCCTCCTTCTTCGGATCCGCATTTTCCACCAAATGAGCAGCGGGCTGAGACTCTGGAACCGGTGGCACAGGGGGTTCCGGCTCAACCGGCACGGAGTCAGGGTCTGAGACAGCCTCCGGAGTTTCCTCAACCAGATTCGGCACCGTCTTCGAATCGCGCCTGCTGACCACAAACCATAAGGTTGCCAAGCCAATCACGACCGCCGCCGCCACCGCGATGATTCCGTGCCATTGAGAACGGCTTGTGGGGAGTTTGGTCCGATGATTCGCACCGCCTTTGATTCCTCCCAAAGCTGCGGAATCCGAGATCGCCAATTCCAGTTCGCATCGCAGCAAATACCGTTGCCGAGCCTCCTCCGAACCGGCAAGCCACTTACGCAGTTCCGCCGCCTCATCCTCGCCCAGCTCTCCATCGGTCAACAGACGATCCATCAGCTCTTCAGCCCGGTTGTTTTTAGAATCGGTCATGACAAGTGGCCCTCCCGGAGGTCTTTGGAGTGCGCATTTTCGATGCAGTCCAACAATTGATCTTTCGTCTTCTTCAGCATTTTATGAATGGCACGGCGACTTCGTTTCCACACTCCAGCCAACTCGACGATCTTGAACCCCTCCGCATAGAGATGACGGAGCAGGCTCGTCTGCCGTTCGCTGAGTTTCGCCAAACAGTCGTCCAGATGAGTCCGCACGGACTCAAGTGGCTTTTCCAGTTCGACATACGAATCCGCAATCGCGAAAAGTTCGTCATCTTCCAAAAAGAGCGGCACGCGTTTTTGCGACCGGCGCCATTCCAGAACGACGAACCGGGTAATGGCGAGGGCCCACGCTCCGAAGTTGCTTCCCTCCTCGTATTCATCGAATTTCCGCCAAAGCCGGGCCGCCACGTCCTGCAAAATATCGTCCACGGCATCCCGATCCTGGGTCAACGCGTAGATGAGCCCTTGAATGCGTTTTTCGTGGGAAACAAAGAGTTTGGTGAAAGTTTCACCGCGCTCGAATGGCACCAATTCAGTCATTTGTCGTGACGGGTAATGGCCAAACTCGGGAGAAGTGGGAACCAGAAAGTTACTGCCAAAGCAATTACTTTGCCTCTCTAAAATCTTGATATTCCATCGAGAGAACGCGCAGTAAGCGCACGTTCCAACCCACTACGTTCCCACATTTGAGCGAACGAGACCGGCAATACCGCAAGAATCACCCTGCCCTCTTCCGACCCAACAGGAAGCGGGAATCAGGGAGATCCGCTCCGCTCACAGGTTTTGAGGAGCGAAAAACAGACGCAGGCAAGACGCCCAGATCCAGCAGCTACGCCGCCGTTGGCGTCGAACGTTGCGTTTTCTGATTCTCGCGAATCTTGACCAGCTTCTTCAGCATTCCGAACCAGAACGGCGCGCCGAGCGTCAACGCGAAAGCCGTAACGAGCCAGCCGAGCAACATTTGCAACAGCAACGACCATTTGAAGTACTGAGGAAGGAAATAACGACGACCGAGTTCCACCAATTCCGGATACTTTGACTTGGCATCGATCAAGAGAAACTCGATTTCCTTCTCCAGGCTTTCCGCGGAACGGTTGTCGTACTTTGGGTCTCGCCGGACACGCTCGATCGCTTCCTCTCCCAGCTCATAGCGCTCTGACTCCGAAAGCTTGTCCAAATAGGCAAGCTTCAACAACTTTTTGAAGCTCTCCCGCGTTTTCTCCTCATCCACACCGTTCTCAATCATTGCCCTCGACTCTTCCAACTGAGTTTCAGCATCGAAAAGCAACGATTCGACTCGGGCAATCTCGCCGCCGTTTCCATTCTCGCCCACCAACTCTACCAATTTCAAAAAATTCCCTGCCACTTGGCCCACCATTTGGGGACTGGCCGAATCATAACTCTTGCTTTGTTTGCCGGCTTGAATGCGCTTCAGCCTCTCTTGAGCTTCCACTTTCTGAGCATAGATTTTTGACTTCTTTGCTTCGATGATCTCGGTAAATACCTCCAAGACAAGGGTCAGCTTTTCTCCCTGATTTTGATCCGTTTCAACCGCGGCGCCGAACCAGGTTTTGGTATTCCCAATCCAACCCTTGAAGGCCTGGAGATCAGAGCCGTCCCAGCCAATTGGAATGTCGCTGGCGTGCAATCCCCCCAACAGGACCTCCACCTCCGACTGGATCGCCTCCCGCTGCTCGGCTTGGTCATAGACCGTGTAATAGCCCGATTCCAAAAACATGGGTTCAGTCGATGCCGCATCACTTGGCTGGGGACCGGGATTCTCTCCACTTTGCTGGCTGTTCCCGTAGATGGCCTGCCAGTTTTGCTGCTTTCTCGCACTGTTCGCAGCGACCTCGGCATACTCTTCGGCAAACTTCGTCATTGCGGGGAGCTTGACCTTCCCGTCATAGATCGTTTCCGCAATCCTGATCGAATCCGCGTTGAACGCAGCCGCGACAAAAATCGCGATGAAAAAGGTGATCCACTTCACGTGCCCGGAATACCAATCCGAAACGTCTTCCATGGAGGAGTCGAACCATTGCTCCAGGTTTTGCTCGAAGCGGACATACGTCTGGGTCGCGTCATCCACAGAATCTCCAACCTCACGTTTTGCCCGCTGATAGAGCGAGGCAATGTTTTCTCCAATCGGTGAACCATCGGTCAGCTTGATCAACTTTTCGATGTCATCGACTTCCTCATTAAATTCTGCTTTGACCTTGTCCGCCTTCTTCAAGCCCTGAATCAGCGCCGGAACGAACATCGACGTGTCAATCCAATTGGGCTTCTTTCCTTTCACTCCATCCGGGTCCACCGACGGTTTGATGAGCGGCGCGTCATACAGCAATTCGGTCACGTCGGTGCCGTCTTTCAGCTGTCCCAGCATGTTCTTCATCCCCTTTTCGAGCTTCTTCGCTCGCAGGGACATGAGCTGAGCGACATACCCGGTCACGGCGGTAACGATAAGACTCAGCAAGAGGTAAACCAATGCCAGCCCTATCGCTATATCGATGATTGGAGAATTCAACATAACGCTGGCGTAGCATGGTCGGAATAATGGCGTTAAAGCAAGGATAAAATCCTGAAAAGACGGCTGCTGATGGGCCTCGATTTTCGGGAGACCGTCCCATTTTTCAGCCGTTGCTTCCCCATTTGCGTTGACCAAAAGTCCCAGCTAGTCTCTGCCATGAAATTTCAAACCCCGCTCGTTTTGCTCATGGCATTGCCGTTTGCCGCTTGGGCAGAGGAGGATGCCGAGGCCACTTTTGGACATTCCGTTCACGGTGAAGTTTTTAACGAAGGCCCTCGTCAGGCCGCCGTCCTGATTCCGGGAACCGGAGATGTTCATTTTCCCATCTCTACGAAAGTTGCCGAAACTCAGCAATTCTTCGACCAGGGAGTGGGACAGCTTCACGGCTTCTGGGACTTTGAAGCCGAACGATCCTTCCGTCAGGCGTCAGCTCTCGATCCCGAGTGCGCCATGCCTTACTGGGGCATGGCCATGGCGAACTTTGACAACGCGAAGCGCGCCCGGGAATTCGTCGCCAAAGCGGGTCAACGGATCAAGAACGCCGATGAGCGCGAGACGTTGTGGATCCAGGCGATCGCCAAATACTACGAAAACCTGAAAATCGACGAGAAGAAGCGGCGCCGCGATCTGGTTCGGGCGCAGGAAAACATCGTGCTGAAGTATCCTGACGATGTCGAAGCCAAGGCATTTTTGATGAAGCAAATCTACAAGAACTCGGGCAAGGGCTTGCCGGTCGCGAGTCATTTGGCCGTGAATCTGCTTCTCGACGAGATTTTCCGGCTCGCCCCCAATCACCCGGCCCACCACTATCGGATTCATCACTGGGATCGGGAAAACGCCGCGCGGGCGTTGGAATCAGCAGCCAAGCTGGGCCCCGCCGCGCCCGGAATCGCCCACATGTGGCACATGCCCGGCCACATCTACTCCAAGCTGCATCGCTACGACGACGCGATCTGGCAGCAGGAAGCTTCCGCCCGCGTCGACCACGCCCACATGATGCGCTTTCGCATGACGCCCGACCGGATCGGAAATTTTGCCCACAACAATGAATGGTTGATTCGGAACTTTAACCATCTTGGTCAGGTTCAGCGTGCGGTGGATCTCGCGACCAACATGATCGAATTGCCCCGGCTGCCAAAACTCAAAGACGAAGTCTACGATCATGGCGGCGGAAGCTGGAATCTTGGCCGTCAGCGTCTCCGCGACACGTTGCTGCGCTACGAGGAGTGGGATCGCCTGCTCGAATTTGGCGACTCGGCGTATCTTCAGCCCGGTTCCAACACCATCAACGACTCCGAATGGCATCGCTTCATGGGAATCGCAGCCTTCGAAAGCGGAAATTTGGACCGCGGGGAAACGTTGCTTGCCGCGGTCGATGCCAGCCTCACCAAACTCAGGGAAGAGCAGACCGAAGCCGTCAAGAAGGCCGAAATCAAGAATGAGGAAACGCCCGAGAAGGATCGAAAGAAAGCGATCGAAGCCGCCAAGAAGACCTTCAAAACCAAGATCGACGGATGGGAGAAAGCTCAGAAGGAGCTTCAGGCTTATCAATTGATCACCGCCCCATCTCCAGATTTAGCCGCCGCTGAGAAGGCGCTCGACGAGCTCAAATCCATGGGAAAAAGCCGCAAAGCCCGCTGGTTCGCCAAACTCGGAAAGTTCGAAAAGGCTCTGAAGCTGGCAAACGAAGATGTATCCGCTTCCAAGAATCAGGTTTATCCCCTCGCGATTCAATCCTGGGTTGCCTGGCTGGCAGACAAACCCAAGGAGGCCGAAGCCGCGTTTGAAAAACTGCGCGTGGTTGGCCACACCGCAGACCAAAATCACCCGGTTTTTGCACGAATCTCTCCGATCGCCAAGGCGATGGGGGTGGACGGCGATTGGCGCCTTCCCCAAGAACCGGCTCCCGACCTCGGCGAACGCCCGCCGCTTGATTCCCTCGGTCCCTTCCGTTGGAAACCTTCCAGTGCTCCCGAGTGGACGCTCTTGAACTCTGAAGACAAGCCCATCTCGTTGGCTGATTATTCCGGTAAACCCGTCATCCTCATCTTCTTTCTGGGCCGGGGCTGCACGCATTGCATGGAGCAACTCAACCAGTTCACACCATTCCAGGCAACCTTTGCCGAGGCCGGTATCGACCTTCTCGCAATCAGCACGGATACGCCGGAAGGGCTCCGCCAAATGTTCACCGAGAACGGCGAGAACCCGTTTCCATTCCCACTCGTTTCCGACGCAGACCTACAAACCTTCAAGAGCTATCGCGCCCACGACGATTTTGAAGATCAGCCACTTCACGGCACGTTTCTCATCGATGAAATCGGTCGAATCCGCTGGCAGGAAATCAGTTTCGAGCCCTTCACGCACCCCGAATTTCTCCTCGAAGAAAGCAAGCGACTCTTGAGCTACCCTGATACCTAAGCTCTACTCTTTTCGGGTAACCACATCGCTGATGTTGGGCTCCCAAGGCATGGTCGCCACGTTCTCCAAGCCACCTTCGCCGACGAGACGATAGACATTGAGACTTGCGCCCTTAAACGCTGTCACCACGAGGAATTTCCCTTCCGGCGACAACGCGAAGCCCCACGGAATGGGATCCGTTGGAGTCAGCCCCAGCAATTCGACTTGGCCATCGCTCTTGATGCGGTAGCGCGAAATCCGGTCAAAATCACGTTTGTGGCCCCGAATTCCGGCGAAGAGATATTTTCCATCGGGCGTGATGACGATGTCCGAGGAACTCACTCCTTCCTTTGACTCATCCGGCCCCACCGCATCGCAAATCTGAACCATCTCCAACTGCCCTGACTTCAGCTTTCGGTAAACCGAGACACCCAGATTTTGCTCATTGCTGAAGTAGACGAAGGGAAGAGTCGGATGATAAGCCATATGCCGCGGCCCCGAGCCTTCAGGAGGGTTCGCATTCTTGGGTTCGAGCGCAGTCAGGGCACCGCTCTCTGGATCAAACTGATACTGAAAGAGTGCGTTGGTGTCTTTGACATATGGGATGTAGACAAAGGAATTATCAATCGAAGGCAGCACACAATGCGCGTTCTTCCTTCCTTCATCCAAAAAGGCAACCCGCTTGGCCGGGACTCCGTCAGCATCAAGTTCATAGACGTCAACCTGCCCGCCACCGTAAGCACAGCCCAGAAGGAAATGATTCGCCCGATCCAAGCTCAGGTAGGAATAGCCATGATTGAAATTCACTGTCGTGATTCGATCCTCGCCTTCTCGATCCAAGTGAATGACCGCTCCGGGTGCCTGCCCCGGCTTTCCGGATGGAACCGATACGTAAACCAGCGGTTTCTCCGGATGCGAAACGATGGTCGAACCGGCAAAGCCAAGATCGAGTTTCTCAACTACCTCCAACGTTAGCCCGTTTGCATTGGATTTGGCCTCTACGATCCACAATTGGCTGGTGGTTCGGCTTGCCGAATAGATGCGGAACGAATCTTCAGCCATCGCAGTAGCCAAGCCAGCAAGGGTGAGAAACGTGAAAAGTAATCGGAGGGGATTCATGCTCCACCATTTGGCTCAGTTTCGCGCTTCCACAAGTCGCTTCAGCCCAATTTTCGGGAAGTCTGATGGACGAAAAGGAACCATGGATCTCCAACTCTTTTCACCGGATGATCAAGAATATGTCCAACAATTTGCGAACTCCCAGTAAACCAATTTTTGGTTGGCTTGGGTAGACAAAGGAAAAGACTCGGCTCTCCTTCCTGGTCGCAAAGCGTCTACTTCTTGCTATCCTCAGCCTGCTTCAGACGAGTCTTCAACCGATCGGAAATCGTCTCCAGAACTTTCACCCGGGCCAGGCGTTTGTCGTTGGCTTCGACCATGGTCCAAGGAGCAAACGTGGTGCTGGTCCGCTCAACCATGTCGTTGACAGCCAACTCGTAGTCCTCCCATTTCTCACGATTGCGCCAGTCTTCGTCGGTTAGTTTCCACTGCTTGTAGGGAATGCGTTGACGTTCCTCAAATCGTCTCAACTGCTCCTCCTTGGTAATATGCATCCAGAATTTGCAGAGCACGATGCCATGACGAACAACCTGATCTTCGAAGTCGTTGATCTCAGCATAGGAACGCTTCCATTCACTCTCCGTCGCAAACCCTTCGACGCGCTCGACCAAAACCCGGCCATACCAGGACCGGTCGAAGATGGTGAATCGGCCGGCTCGCGAAAGGTGCCTCCAGAATCGCCACAGGTAATGGTATTCCATCTCCTCATCCGTCGGCGCCGCAATTGGGATGACTTGGGAAGCCCGCGCATCAATCGCAGAGACCAGTCTCCGAATCGCGCCCCCTTTCCCGGCGGCATCCCATCCCTCAAACACCACGATCGTAGAGATGCCCAGGTCATGAGCTTTCCGGGCCCGTTTGTTGAGTCGGCCCAGGTGATGTTCGAGCTGGTGCTTATAGTCCTTTTTCTCGAGCTTCTTTGTCATGTCCAGCCCACTTAAAATCGTGAGCGGACTCCCGTTTTGAATGACGCCGGTGCTGGCAAATTTATCGAGGGTGCTCGCAGACGTGGGTTCTCCCGAAGCAGCGAGCGACTCCTCACGTTTCGCCTTGCGGGCCGCTTGCGCTTCCTTCATCAACTCAATTTCGTCGAAATGCTTGTGGAGCGATTCGAGCAGAATCCGGCCAACGGTGAGGGAGCGATATCGCTCATCAAACCCTTCCACAATGTGCCAGGACGCCTGCCCGTTCGACGTCCGCATAATGGTCCGCTCCGCCGTCGCCACAAACCCATCGTAACGCTTGAGGTGATCGCGGTCTGAGTCTTTTACCCTCCAGCTCGTGAGCGGATCCTTCTCCAGCTGTTCCAGACGTTTTTTCTGGGCTTTCTTTCCCAGGTGCATCCAGAATTTGAGGATGAGCGCATTGCCATCCGCCAAGGTTCGCTCAAAGGTGGCGATTCGCTCCAACGCTTCATCAAGCTCCGGCTCTGTCGTCTTTTCGTAAACCCGATCCAAAATGTGGCGGTGATACCAGGAGCTTTGGAAAAGACCGATTCGACCGTTGGGGGGGAGGTCCCGCCAATACCGCCAATACTCAGGCCGCTCCCGCATTTCGTCAGATGGAGGTCCGTAAGCCCGCGTGATGATCCAGCGCGGATCAAGCCAGCCATTCAGCAAATTGATTGTCTCGCTTTTACCTGCGCCATCCACCCCGCCAAACACCACGATCACCGGGAACGAAACCGCGCGAAGGCGCTGCTGAGCCAGGAGAAGTTCCTCTCTCAGTTCCGGCACCTGAAGCTCGTAGTCCTCTTTCGATACCGTCCGTCCGATTTCAGCCGTTCTAAACATAAATATCAGTTCGCATATTGAACCCGATCGGGAAATTACGCAATCTTCTGGTGCTTCAATCCGTGGAATGCCCGGAACTCGCCGCAGAAGATCTCCGCGTCCAAAACCTCCAAATCCCCAGCCCCAACACCAGAAGGGCAACAATCTGATAGCCGGAAACGGTGCCGCCGATCACTTTGGGCGTTCCCCGGAGAAACTCGTGACCGAAGCGAAACACCCCGTAGGCAATCAGATACACGTGAAAGAGCTGCCCTTTTAAGCTGGGAAATTTTCGCAATTGAAACAGGACCAAAAGAACGCCGAGATTGAACATCAACTCGACCCCGGCGGCCGGCCAACGAGCCACTCCTGCCTCGTCGAGCATCGCATACCAGGTTTCCGCATCGCATTCAGCGCCCAAACAACAACCGTAACGCAAACAGCCAGCTCTCCCGGTCGCGATTCCAAGCGGAACCACGAATGCAAACCAGTCCCCCGTTGGCTCCTGATAATGGATCAGCTTCTTGGTTAACTCGACACCGGCATAGCCGCCTAACAACGCACCCAAAATCGATTTCCCCGCAGCAATTTGCAGCCAGAAATCTTCCGCTCCAAAATGAAGCCAACCTTCAGCCAGGATATAAATGACTTTCGCCCCGACAAACGCTCCTGTGATTCCTCCGACAAAAATCCCAAACAAGGTCGGATCGGTCGTCTTCCATCGCCGATACCACAACCACGCGCCAAAGATGATGGCAGCCAGGGTGATCCAGCCGTATGCGCCGGGTTCCGGCAATCTCATCCTGGCTTGGGATAGAGAGCAGCCCCTCCGTGAAGGTAATAGCGGCAGAACGAATCCAGCACGCCATCAGGACGAATCACGTGCGTGCAGCAACGGTCGATTCGATCCTGATCCCAGTTCTCGGCATCCATGAACGGTTTGATGAAGAGTCGAAACGTCGAGCGCTCATCCATCTCCAGGTCGTGGAGCATCTTCCCCAGCGGCTCGGACTCGCAACCACATTGGCTCAAATCCTCCAGACTGTATCGGACCCGATCGCCGATAAATCCCTGGAGCGTCTTGAAATCGACAAAGTCGCTAATGGAGCGGGTTCCCTGATCGGTCTTCAACAAATACCCGATGGTCGCACAGTTGGGATCGCCACATGGCAGTGGTGTAAAATCCTCGAACCCGAGTTGGCTGCCGGATTGCTCGACGAGCCCGAGAATGATATCAGCGGTGTTGAGCCGGTTTCGCGGTTGTCCGCCATCGGCACGACCACTCCCAAACATCGGCTGAAAACTAACGCCCCGGATGTGATCGTATCGCAGACCAAACTCAACCGCCTGCCACAGCTGATCCAGGTTTTCAGGAATCACCGTCATGGCCAGGGTTAACGGGATTCCTAACTCCGAGGCGCGTTCGATGGCCTGGATCTTGATTTTCCGTAAATCCGCGCCACGCAATTCCTGTTCACCGCCTTCGCCGGGACCGTCGAATTGGAGATAGAACTGAAAATTCCCGTATTGCATGCACTGCCCCAGCGCCTCACCAAATTCGTGATCTTTCGCCAATCGAACACCGTTGGAATTCACCAGCACATAGTCGATTCCGGGATTCTCGTGACACCACGCGATCAGTTCAAAAAACTCAGGATGAAGGGTCGGTTCACCACCGGAAAGCTGCAGAATTTCGATCTTTCCCTTGCGATCGATCACCCCCTGAATTCGCGTTTGGAGATCATTGAGAGGATGCGCCTGGAGATGAGCTCCCGTGCCCACAGGTGAATCCGCAAAACACGTTGGACAGGTAAGGTTACAGGAGTCGACAATCTCAATCAGAGCCAGACAGGTGGAAAGCTTGTGAAACGGTTTGGGATCCTCGGGAAGCAATTTGAGGCGCGCGTTTCGACCGAGAAAACCGATCTGATCTCCCACCACGGGCAGCGCGCATCCGTCAGTCGATCCAGAGCAACATGGGTCTTCCCGGGCTCCGGTCGAAAGCCAGTAGAATCTGGCGTCAGAGCTAACGAGCGACTCAAAAAAACCATGATCGGGACATTGCTTGGTTAACCAAACCTGATCTCGTCCCTCGGAGTGTCGAGATTCCACAGACGCAGGAATTGGCGCGACACAAACCGGACAACGGCTCGTGGTTTCTTTGAGCGTCCTCATGGAATCAGGCGTCCACGATCCCTCCCCTATCCATTTTTCTCCCGGCGATCACGACGATCGGTTGCCGTTTCAATAAACACGATCGCTTCGCCCAGACTGCAGGCATGGAGGCCAATGTTCTCCAACCCATGAGTTGCGTTGACAGCCTCGACAAAGGACGTCGCCAAAACTTGATTCTTGGTCACCGATTTTGAAATCTGATTGCGCGCATCCTTGGCCAATTTTCGAATTTCCCGCTTCCAGCCTGAGGCTTTTGCCGCTTGATCGGGATCATGTTGCGAAAACGACTCCAGTGTTCCCGCGAGCGCCCGCTGACTCAACTTCCATTGCTCTTCCAACACCCGGTTGCTATCAAAAGCAATCCAGGCTTCCAACTGAGAAGCTTGAGTCGAGATTCTGCGGGCATCGTCACCAATCTGTTCCAAATCCGTCGCAATTCTGACCGCTCCGGTGACACCGCGTAAATCCGTCGCCACCGGCTGATATTTGATCAAAATGAGCTGGGCCTGCTTGTCAATTTCAGCCTCAAGCTGATCCAAATCTTTCTCCCGGCCTTTGGCCTCCGAGACATCGAGCTTTTGGTTGTGTTGCAGGAGCCGCCCGATCTCCCCGACCATGTCCAGCGCTATCTGTCCCATCGTCAATACAGCCCCCCTAAGGCTTTGGAGCTCCAATTCAAAGTCTTCTAGCGTATGTGGTGGATGGGGATTTGGTGTCATCTCAGTTCCTAGCATCGCGCCTAGTCTATACCACGATATCCGCAAGGGAAGTGGAGAATTGTCCACGTCGAGAGCCTTTGCAATTTGGAGGCAGATACTCATAATGAGGAATGCTCCTTCGAATTTTCGTTATTTTTGTAGCCTTGGTTAATCCACTCAACGCGGTGGACTGGCCGGAATTTCGCGGCAAGGATCGTACGGGAATCTGGAATCAACCTGGAGTCCTCCAATCGTTCCCTGAAGGAGACGCGCCGCTGAAGAGAGTCTGGACTGCTCCGGTTGGCGCAGGATACAGCGGACCGACGGTCGCGGGAGACCATGTGTATCTGATGGACCGCGGGCCGGCAGGAAACCGAGCTCAGCTTGAGCGAATCGTCTGTGTCGACCGAAAGACCGGCGCCCAATCCTGGGTTCACACCTATCCCTGCGTTTACTCCGACATCGGCTATGCGTATGGGCCTCGGGCAAGTGTCACCATTCGAGATGGCAAAGCCTGGGCGCTCGGAACAATGGGGCATCTTCATTGCCTGGATGCAAAAACCGGGTCCGTGATTTGGGCTCATGATTTGCGGCAGAACTACACGGTTGACCTCCCCATTTGGGGACTCACGGCGTCTCCACTCGTGGTCGGCGACGTGGTGGTCGTCCAACTTGGCGCCATGGCCGACAACGCCTGTGTCGTGGCGTTTGAGAAAGACACCGGCAAGGAAGTCTGGCGCGCGTTTGACGACAAGGCATCCTACGTTTCGCCGATCATGATTCGGCAGGGAAAAACCGACGTGATGGTCGTCTGGACGGGCTTTCGAATTGCGGGAATGAATCCGGCTGATGGGAGTGTCTATTGGGAACTCCCGACTCGTCCTGCCAAAATGCCGATCAACGTTCCCGGTCCGGCGCTCAACGAGGATGGCACGCTCATGTTTTTGTCCGTTTTCTATGATGGTTCGCGAATGATCGAACTCGATCCGGACAAGCCTGCGGCCAAGGAACTCTGGCATCGTCAGGGAATCAACGAACGCAAGACCGACGCACTTCATTGCATGATCAGCCCGCCGTATCTTGCCGATGGCTACGTCTTCGGAATCGACAGCTATGGCCAAATGCGTTGCCTCGATCCCAAGACCGGTGACCGAATCTGGGAAGACCAAACGGCAGTTCCCTATGGGCGCTGGGGCACAGCTTTCATGGTCAGAAACGGAGACCAAACCTGGATGCTCAACGAACGCGGCCAACTCATTATCGCCCGTCTGACGGAAAAAGGGTATGAGGAAATTGATCGCGCGAATTTGATCGAGCCGACGACCCCGCTCAACCAGCGAAAGGAAGGCACCGTTCTCTGGTCTCATCCGGCCTTTGCCGGGACCCAGATTTTTGCGCGAAACGATCGCGAACTGATCTGCGTTGAGCTTGCTGAATAAGGGGGCCAAACAGCCCAGGCTCGATTAGCTCCAGGGTTCAAAAGTCAGGCGTGGTGATCACGAATTCCACCACTCAAGGCGAACTGAAGATGCGGGGAATACAGCCCCGGCTCGAGCAGGAACGAATCGTGCCCTTTCTCTGAATGCACGGTAATATGCATGGAAGGAACATCCGCTTTCTTGAGCGCCCTCGCCAGGTGCAGTTGCTGATCCGGATAAAAGCAGACGTCGGAGTCGATGCTGAAAACGAGCCATTGCTGCTCCTTACTCTTAGCGAAAAGGTCTTTCGCCGTTGTCGTCTGGGTGTCGTGAAAGGGGTCAAACTTCTGCCAAACCTCCAAAACCCGGAGATAGGTGTTTGCGTCAAATCGATTTACGAATTTGAGCCCGTGATGCAAGAGATAGGATTCCAGCGGGCTTTCCACCTTGTACCAGGCCAAGGCATCGTCGAACTTCGCCACATCGCGGCGAGCACGGCGCTCCATCGTCTTCAAACTTACAAACGTCTTGTGGCTGATCATCCGCGCCAGCGCCAGGCCACGATTCGGCGGCTCACCGTCGTAATAATCGCCTCCATTGAAGTTTTGATCGTTCTCAATCGCCAGCACCTGCTCAAAAATCACGATTTTCTGGAGTAGCGAAATCTCCAGGGCGCTGGCCAATGAAACCACAATCCCGACACGGTCCGGAAACAGAGTGGCAAAACTCAAACTCAACAATCCGCCAATCGAAGATCCAATCACCGCCTTCAACTTGTCGATCCCCAGCGCGTCCAATATCTGAGCCTGAGAGCGCACAATATCCGCCGCGCCAACGCTGGGGAAGGTGGAACCGTAAGGCTTTCCGGTATCCGGCGAGATGGAAGCCGGTCCCGAAGATCCATAACATCCTCCCAGGTAATTCGCGCAAATCACAAAGTGCTTATTGGTATCAATGGCCTTGCCCGGGCCAACAAATGCATCCCACCATCCAAGGTGACATTCCTCACTCCACCACGGACAGTCTCCCGGCCCCTCGGGATTGATTCCGGTCAGGTGTTGCGTCCCGGAGAGCGCGTGAAAGACCAGGATCGCGTTGTCTTTCGCCGCATTGAGTTCTCCGTAGGTTTGATAGGCAACACCAAGATCGCGGAGCGATTCTCCATTGCTGAGCTGAAAATCGCCACCGTCGTTGAGCTTCAGATAATGCGTTTGGAAGTCGTTTTCGATCATTTCTAGGTTTTGGGGCAGCGAAAGTAGGGCAAAGGCCGTTGCCTTGCCAAAGCTTTCGGTGTCATACATCGACTGAGGTTCGGTGAAAGCACGGCACGAACCTAAGCCTCCGAAGTATTGCGGGGAGGCAGCTTGTTGCCACAATCCCGGCAATACCGCGCACTTTCCAGGTGACCGGCCGATCCGCACTCACCGCATTCGCGATCATCGAGCTTGGATTGTCTGCTGATCTCAGCTCCAACAATCCCGGTAGGCACTGCAATGATGCCATAGCCAATGATCATCATGACAGCGGAAAGCACCTGACCAGCCGACGTCTGCGGAGTGATATCACCGTATCCTACCGTGGTAATGGTCACGATGGCCCAATAAACCGACCGGGGAATACTGACAAATCCACCCGCATAATCCGGATCATAGGTCGCCCCTTCAATCAGATAGAGAAACGTCCCGAAAATCATCACCAGGGTAAGCACCGCGAAGAGAAATACCGTGATTTTTGGTCGGCTCGCGCGCAACGCATTCATCAGGAGCCTCGCCTCCCCCATGTGGCGGACCATCTTGAAAACGCGGAACATCCGAAGCACCCGCAAGACCCGAATCACCACGAGTTGTTCGGCCCCGTAGACCACCAGCGAGAGATAAGTCGGGAGGATCGAGAGCAAATCGACAAGCCCGAAAAAGCTGAACATGTAGCGCAGCGGCTGGCGGCTCACGCAAATGCGTGTCAAATACTCAATCGTAAAGAGGATGGTGAAAAACCACTCTGCAGCGTCGAGCTGAATGCCGTATTGCTCTCGTACGCCCTTCATGCTGTCGAGCATGACGACGCCAATGCTGAACCCGATCAGCCAGAGAAGCGCGATGTCAAAGTTTCGGGAAGCGCCGCTATCCGAGAGAAAGATGATTCTCCAAAGCCGCTCCCTGAGACTGTTTTTCTTGTCGTCCATTGGTGGGGAGTGACATGGTCCTCACCCACGATCTTGTCAAACCGACGACACATCGCGGGAAACGAGGTCGCTGAACCGGGCGAGACTGTAGATTGAATCGTAGGGAAAGCATTCCGCGTGACCACGCATTTGGTGGCCACGCGAAGAAAGTAACGAACGAGCGTCAGGAGCCCCTGCTCACCCTTTGGCGAGGTACTGGGAAGTGCTCTCGTGCGTTGGCTTCATGGCATCTTTGCCTTTCTCCCAATTCATCGGGCAGACTTCGCCATGTTCCTCAAAATGCTGAAGAGCGTCAACGACCCGCAACGCCTCTGAGATCGAACGGCCAAGAGGAAAGTTGTTCACGAGCTGGTGCTGAACCACACCCTCTTTATCAATCAGGAAAAGGCCGCGATACGCGATCAATTCACCATCGACCGACAGATCTCCGTCCTCATCGATGTCGTATTCGCCTGCAAGAACGTCATAAGCGAAGGAGACCGTCTTGTTGGTATCGGCGACGATCGGGTAGGAAACGCCAGCGATACCGCCTTGATCGCGAGGAACCTGGAGCCATCCCCAGTGAGAGAACTCCGTGTCCGTCGAACAACCGACAACCTGGACATCCCGGTCTTCGAATTCCTTCAAGGAATCCTGAAACGCGTGCAGTTCAGTTGGGCAGACAAAGGTGAAGTCCTTTGGGTAGAAAAAGAGAACGACGTACTTTTTACCAAGATACTGGTCAAGCGAGAAATTCTCTTCGATTGCGCCATCAACAACGGCTGCACAGGAAAATGAAGGGGCGGCTTTGCCTACAAGAACGGACATGATAAGAAATGATTAGGGATAAGTTAGACTTGCGCGGAACTTGAACAATCTGGGGGCTTTGTCAACATCTCACCAACGGTAGTAACCCGGTCCCCAAAGTGACCCATCCCGCACCAACTCCCCCAAATTTGGGGTTGACGGAATTGATGGTCCGGGGTATCGGACACGCCCGCCAGAAGACCTCTTTTCTGGCGCCTTAAGCATTTACTTCATTTCCCCATGCCTCTCGGTCGCAAATACAACAAGAAGAACATGACTCGCCCCACGAAGGGTGGCGGCAAAAAGCGTCGTCGGCAGAATCTGCATCGCAAGCGCTTGATCGCGCTCGGAGTCAGTGAGGAAGTCGTCAACAAGATGAACCCACGCGACGTCCGCACGAAGCTGAAGTATCCGGCGAAAGTTGCCGCTGAGGTTGCTGCGGCTAAAAAGTAGCCCGGCTCTTTCTACAGCGAAACGCCCCGTTTCCACGGGAGGAAGTCATCCTGCGCCAACCGAACTGCGCAGGGACTGTATTCGCCACTCGCGGTTTGGAGGGCAAGCTCGAGCAGCTTTTCGCCGACCTCCGCAATGGTTGCTTCACCGCGAATCACCGCTCCAGCATCGAAGTCGATGATGTCGGTCATGCGTTTTGCCAACTGACTGTTTGTCGCAACCTTGAGGGTCGGAACAATGGGATTACCGGTCGGAGTGCCCAATCCGGTCGAAAAAAGCATCAGGTTCGCCCCCGCCCCCGCCATCGCCGTCGTCGATTCCACATCGTTTCCAGGCGTGCAAAGCAGTGTCAATCCGTCGCGTCGCACCGCCTCCGGATAATCGAGCACATCACGAACCGGGCTCGTTCCTCCTTTTTTGGCCGCCCCGGCTGACTTGATGGCGTCAGTGATGAGGCCATCGGCAATATTTCCCGGGGAAGGATTCATGTGAAGCGCGGATCCCGTTTCTTCGGCCCGTTTCTCATAGCGCCTCATCAACTCGGCAAAACGCTCGGCGCTGGCATTGTCGACACATCGATCGAGAAGCTCCTGCTCAACCCCACAAAGCTCGGGAAACTCCGAGAGAATGGTTCGCCCCCCCAATTGAACGATCAAATCCGACACCTGGCCAATGGCGGGATTCGCTGAAATGCCGGAAAAGCCATCAGAGGCTCCGCATTCCATGCCGAACGTGAGCTTCGTCAGCGGCGCGTCCTCCCGCTCGAGGCGGTTCGCCTGCTCCAATCCGACAAAAAGTCGCTTCAACGCCTCGGCCAACATCGTTTGTTCCGATGGATAGCTTTGTTGGGTGAAAATGTGGAGCGGCCGGTCAAAACCTGGGCATCGCCTCTCAATCTCGCTTTCGAGTTTGGACACTTCCGCATTCTGACATCCCAGACTCAACACCGTCGCACCGGCGACATTCGGGTGCGTGATATAACCGGCCAACAGACCGCAGAGAGCGTCGGAATCGCCGCGCGTCCCGCCGCACCCGATGCCGTGAGTCAAAAACTTTACGCCATCGATGTTGGGAAAGAGCCGCTCGCCGGCATCGCCCTCCTGAGGCAACGGCTCCGCCAACAAATCAGCTTCAGCGGCGCCCCCGCGTTTCAATTCCGCCAAACGTCCCACGAGTCTGGCGTAATGGCTGGTGCGATCATATCCAAGAGCCTCGCTCAACGCCTCGCGCATGACGTCCAAATTGCGGTTCTCGCAAAAAACCATTGGAACCACGATCCAGTAGTTGGCGGTCCCAACCTGCCCGTTGCTCCGATGATACCCCTTGAACGTCCGCCCCGAGAATCTGGTAACATCCGGCCCCTTCCACTCGATCTTTCGATCGGGACGAATCTCAAATCCTTCCGCATCATGGCTCAGATTCTCCGTTGTGATCCGTTCCCCCGCTGAAATCGGCTTCGTCGCAGCCCCCACCACCACGCCATACATCTTGATGCGATCGCCCTGCTGAAAATCCTGAAGCGCGACCTTGTGCTTGGCGGCAACTTTTTCTCGAACGATCAATCCTTCGAAGATTTCGCCTCCCGGTTCCAAATTCTGCAAGGCGACGGCGACATTGTCGCGAGGATCGATTCGGAGGGCGTTTTTCGTCATTGGGCGTTGAGCGTTCGAGAAGAACATTTTTCAGCAGGAAGCTGATCCAATATTCTTACCTCTTTCTATTCGGTTCAGACTTCATTTTTTGCTAGTCTTCAATTTATGAAAGCTGGGATTTCGTGTTTTCTGCCTTTCCTTTTCGCGGTTTCGATCGTTGCCGAGGAAAGTTATCGCACCTTTACCGATACCGAAGGAAGGAGCATCGAGGCGATGCCTTCCATGATGAGCGGCAATTCCATTATCGTGAAGTTGAAGAACGGGCGGACCTACACCATTCCCGTCAACAAACTGAGTCCTCCCGATCAACAGTTCGTGGCGAAGTGGAAGGAGACCGCGCCGAAGCCAATTCCCAGAATGATCGTCGATTTTACTTCCGGACGCCGAAACGAAGGCGAAAAAGGCTTCTCAGATCTCCGCATCGAAACGCTTTCGCCAAAGGTGAAAGTCGTGAATCAGGATTCGCGCTACGAAATTGAAAAGGCAAAGGCGACCTACTTTGCCTTTGGCAAGCACATTGCGGCTCGGAATAACCTGAAGGTGCTGCAAAAAGCATCGTTCGTATTCTCCCTCAAACCGGGCGAGACGATAGAACACGCCGGCAAGACGATTCAACACCAATACGACGACGAGTATGTCAAATATGGCTACAAATATACGGGCTACCTCGTCGTGCTTCAGGACTCCAATGGAAAAGTGGTCCAATCGATTGGGAGTACGGGATTCGAGAAGTTTGCGGAGATGGCGCTTCCCTTGTCCCAGGATGCCATCATCGATCGCAAATTTCAGCCCGCAGAGGACCCTGGTTACATCTACTGAACCCCGGTTTGAGCGATTCTCTTCGCTGGGTCTTGAAAATTCAGTCATGCGTGGGATTATTTCCAGCTTAACCCCCACAAACCCTACTTCGTGCTGATTCGCGCCTTTTTTCTGAGTGCTTTTGCCTCGCTTTTCCCTCTCCTCGCATCTGCTGAGCTTCCAGCTTCCGCCAAGGCCCACGCCATTCTTCGAGGAACCTACGAAAACTCCCAAATTCGCTTCGAGCGAGAAAAGAAAGGCCACGTGGTCTTTCTGGGTGGATCCATCACGGAAAACAAATCGGGGCATACCCAGATGATTCCGGCTTGGCTGGAAGAGCGATTCCCCGAAACGGAGTTTCAATTCGTCAACGCGGGGATTGCTTCAACCTGTTCGACCAGTGGCGCGTTTCGACTGCAAGATCACGCTTTGGCAACCGGTCCCGTTGACCTTCTCATCGTGGAATTCGCCGTCAATGACGATCAGGACGCGAATCATGCAAAGCGGGAGGCGCTTCGGGGAATGGAGGGAATCATCCAGCATACCCGATCCCACAATCCCGCCGCTGACATTCTCGTCATTCATTATGTGAATCCCCCGATCCTGGAGAAACTGCAAAACGGTGAAGCCGTGACCAGTGTTTCAGCTCATGAATCCGTTGCCGAGCGCTACGAGTTAGCCTCCGTCAATGTTGGGGCGGCGTTGGCTGCTGGAGCAATGACCTGGGAGACCTACGGCGGAACGCATCCGAAAAAGCCCGGCTATCGACTGGCATCAGACATGGCGATTTCGGTTTTGGAGAAGGCCTGGTCAGAGCCGGTTTCGGAAGATGCCACCATCATCGACTTTCCCGCCCCAATGCCCATGGATCCCGGCAGCTACAACAACGGGAGCTTTATCGATCCGACCGAAGCGGACTGGATGGGAGGTTGGACGACCGGCCATGTCAGCAAAAAGCTGCTTCCCTCCGGAGGCATTCGCGAGCGTTACAAGGCATGGGACATCACCGTGGCGGAAAAAGCCGGTTCCATGATGACGCTCAATTTTCGCGGATCCGCGATTGGGGCGTTTGTCCTGGCGGGGCCTGATGCCGCAAAGCTGGAGGCCAGTGTCGATGCCGGGGATTGGAAGCCCGTCGAGCTTTATCACCACCACAGCAAAGGTCTGAACTACCCCAGAACCGCCATGTTTTTCACGGATCTCCCATTGGGGAACCACCAATTATCACTTCGAGTCGCACAACGCCCGGAAGGTCAGCCTGGAGGTGAGCGCGCCGCGATTCTGAAATTTGTCGTCGATGAATAACCCCACGCTCTGCGCCCTTGTCATCGCATCGCTTTCCCTCGGGACAAGTCATGCGGAACCTTTCCAGTTTCAAAACGACGACCTGGTCGTGATGCTGGGAAATACCTTTGTCGAACGCGCTCAGCAAACCGGCCACATCGAAACCCAGCTCACGTTGGCGGCCGGAGATAAAACGGTGAGATTCCGCAACCTCGCCTGGAGCGGCGACACGGTTTACGGAACTGCCCGCTCCTATTTTGGCCCGCCTCAGGAAGGCTTCGACCGGTTGTCCAAGCAGATGAGCGAACTTCAGCCCAACGTGGTGTTGATCAACTACGGCGCGGTCGCGGCCTTTGAAGGAAGTGAGGGAATCGCCGATTTTTTGAAGGGATACAATCGGCTCCTGGATATGATTTACGAGAAGTCCGTTCCTCGAGAGCTGGTTTTGATCTCCCCTGCCCCGGCGGAAAACCTGGGGGCACCTCTCCCTGACCAAACGGAACACAACCGCAGGCTGGCCCTTTATCGGGATGCGATCCGCGATCTAGCGAAAGCTCGAAACGCCCGTTTTCTGGATCTCTTCGGTTCCGTCATTTCCGATGCGAGTCTCACGACGAACGGAATTCACTATTCTCCCGAAGGATACGAGTACATCGCGCCTCTTTTCGCCAAGGAATTGGGCCTGAAGCCTGTCGACCCGGCTCAACTCAACGAAAACGCGGTCGAAAGGCTTCGCCAAAAGGTCGTCGAAAAGAACCGGCTTTATTTCCATCGATGGCGCCCCGCCAACGAGACGTATCTCCATCTCTTCCGCAAACACGAGCAAGGGCAGAATGCACGCGAGCTCTCCTTGTTCGAGCCCTTGGTCGAAGCCAGGGAAATTGAGATCCAGGTTTTCAAGCAACTCGTCCTTTCCAAGTAATCATGACACGCGCGCTCCTACTTCTCCTTGCCGGCGGTTTCCTATTCTCTACCGGCTTTGCCCAACAGGGGTTGACCGAAATTCCGGATCCCGCGGTCGAGGTTCAGCAAGCAGGATTCAAGATTCCAGATGGGCTTGAGGTCAACGTTTTTGCCGCTGACCCAATGATTTCCAAGCCGGTTCAAATGAACTGGGATGCTCACGGAAGACTCTGGTTGGTTAGCAGCCCAATGTATCCCCACATCGAGCCACTCCAGGAGGAATCGGATCAGGTCCTTGTTCTGGAAGATCTCGATTCGGACGGCCGCGCCGACAAAGTGACGAGTTTCGCCAGCGGTCTTCACATCCCAACGGCGGTGATTCCGGGCGATGGCGGCGCTTACGTCGCAAACTCGACGGAGATCCTCTTCCTGAAAGACACCGACGGCGATTTGGTCGCCGACGAACGGGAAGTGATGCTGAGCGGGTTTGGGACGGAAGACACGCATCACCTCATTCACACCTTCCGGCATGGCCCGGACGGGATGCTCTACTTTGCTCAATCCATCTACATTCACAGCCACATCGAAACTCCCTACGGCGTACGGCGGTTGATGGGTGGCGGAGTCTGGCATTTCCGCCCAGAGACGAAACGACTTGAGATTTTGTCCAAGGGACTCGTTAACCCTTGGGGCTATGGATTTGATCAATGGGGCCAATCCTTCGCGACCGACGGAGCTGGCCGGGAAGGCATCAACTACATCTTTCCGCGGTCGGTCTTTGTTACCTCGCCCGGCGCAAAACGTACCGTTTCCGGCCTCAATCCCGGCCAACCCAAGCACTGCGGCCTCGAATTCCTGAGCGGACGCCATGTTCCCGAGGAACTCCGCGGTCAGGTGCTCGCCCCCGATTTTCGGGGCCATCGAATCAATCGATTCAAGCTCGAGCCGAAGGACAGTTCCTACAAATCAATCCAACAGGAAGATCTCCTCGCTTCCGTTCACCGGGCGTTTCGCCCCATCGACGTCAAGATGGGCCCGGACGGTGCGGTCTACATCGCGGATTGGTACAACCCGATCATCCAACATGGAGAAGTCGATTTCCGCGACCCCAGACGCGACCATGTCCACGGTCGAATCTGGCGGGTGACCTTCAAAGATCGCCCGCTGGTGGAGAAGCCTGACATTCCCGGTGCCAGCATCGAAGAATTGCTGGAAATGTTGAGCGCTCCGGAAGACTGGACCCGCCACTTTGCCAAACGCGAGTTGCGTCACCGGGGAGCCGAAAAAGTGCTGCCCAAACTCGACGCATGGTCGGCAACACTCGAAAGCGATGCGTTGAAGCAGGAAGCTCTCTGGACCTACCAATCCCTCGACCGCCTCAACCCGACGCTCCTCGATGCCCTGCTCAAGAGCGATGACCCGCGGTATCGCGCCGCTGCGCTTCGGGTCGTGTATCATCGCCATCAAGAGGTCGAAAAGGCCGATGAGATCCTTCAAACGGCGATTCGGGACGAGAACGCCCAGGTCCGGCTCTGGGCGATCAGTTGCCTGGCCCAAGTGGGAGGCGTTCACTCGGTCGATCTCGCCCTCCAGGCCCTTGATCATCCCATGGATGAGATGCTGGATTTCGCCCTTTGGTCACTGGTTCGGGAAAAGGAAAGCGAATGGCTTCCTTCGTTTACCCAGGGAGAACTCCAATTCGACGGACGGATCCACCATTTACTCTTTGCGGCAAGAGCCCTCGGGAAACCAATCGGAATCGAGGCGATCTTCTCGGCTCTTGAGAGCGGCAACTTGAGTGAATCGCAAGCCGATGACGCAACCCGCTATCTTTCCCGGGTGGGATCGGCTCAGGATTTGGCCCGTCTCTTTGCCATTGCATCGAAACCTGGAGGAAGACTAGTGGTGACGCTCGATACGTTGATCGAGGCAAAACGGCTTCGCAAACTCCAGCCGAGCGGCAATCTGAGTTCCATTGCAGGACTGGTGAAGTCCGAAAATCCGGAGGTGGTTCAGCGTGCCGCGCTTCTCGCCGGAATGTGGAACGTCACCGAAGCGCGCGCCGAGTTGGAGGAAGTCTTTGTCTACGAAAGTTCGAGCGAAGCCCTGCGGTTGGCCGCGGCGGAAGGCCTCCGTTACCTGGGCGGCAAGGAGACGCTGGCGCTTTTCGAATCCGTTGCGAGAACGTCCGAATCGTCATCAGCACGGATGATCGCCGTGAATGAACTCGCGAGGATGAACCCGAAACTCGCCGCACAATGCGCCATTTCCGTCCTCGCAAAGGCGGAGAATACCCAGCAATCGGCATCCATCTTCGACACCTTTATTCGCAACCCTATCGCGACCGATGCACTTTCGCTGGCGCTCGTCAACCAGACCCTGCCGGAGGATGTCGCCGTTTCCGGCCTGCAACGCGCGCAAACCTCCGGAAAGAACCTTCGGCCGCTTCTGAACTCGATTCGCAAGGCTGGTGGACTGAAAAAGATGAAGACCCAGCTGACCCCTGAGGAGATGAGCGCGATGGTGCAACGGGTTCAACAAGCCGGTAACCCTCATCGGGGTGAGCAGATTTATCGACGCATGGAACTGCAGTGCACGGTGTGCCACGCCATCGGCGGAGTCGGAGGCGTGATCGGTCCGGATCTGGTCAGCATCGGCTCGAGTGCCCCGATCGACTACCTCGTGAATTCCCTGCTTCTCCCCAACGACAAGATCAAAGAGGGATATCACATGACGCTTGTCGTGACCAAATCCGGAGACAGCGTTGCCGGCGGATTGATCAGCGAGGACGACCGCGAAGTCGTCTTGCGGGATAACCTGGGTAATCTGAAGAAGGTCGCGAAAAACGAGGTTGCCAGCAAAACGATTAGCCCGGTTTCGATGATGCCGGCTGGGCTCACCGCCAACCTTCGGGAGGACGAGTTCGTTGATCTGGTCAGGTTTCTCTCCGAGCTCGGCAAGGAAGGTGACTTCAAGGTTTCCCCTCAGCCAATCATTCGCCATTGGAGCGCTCTCCTCCCCCATCGTCGAACCCGGGACGACATCGGTCACTACGGTGAGGAGATTTTCGCCGAAAACTACGAAGGTTATCAATGGATGCCCGTTGGAAGCATGGTGGATGGCAGCCTCCCCTTGAACGAGCTTCCGAAAGTCGTGGGCCGGGGAAAAAATCGCTGGGGAGTGGTTCGGTTTGATGTCGCAGGCGAAGTCGGCAAGGAAGTCGTCCTGAAGATCAACGAGACGAATCTGATGCACCTCTTCGTGGGGGAAGAACGCATTTCCATCCCGGAAAAAGGTCCGGCTTCCGTGGCCGTCAAAATTCCGGGGGACGGCAAGCAATTCACGATCGCGGCAAACTCCGCCTATCGATCAACTCCCGTTCGCGTTGTCGTTGCCGACAAGAAGCCGGACCCTGTCAAAAAAGCCAAGAGATCGCCAGCGCCAGCGACTCCTGATTCGCTCAAGTTCAGGGTGCAGCAACTGCACAAAGACAACATTGAAGGAATCGCGGTTGGCGACATCGATCAGGATGGCGATCTGGACATCGTTGCCGGCGAACATTGGTACACCAACCCGGATTGGAAACAGCGCAAGATCCGGAAAGTGCTGCCGTTCGGGGCAGACTACATGCAGGACAACGGGGACCACCTTTGGGACGTGAACGGCGACGGTTGGCTCGATCTCGTCAGCGGGCAGTTCACGGAAACCAAGGTTCACTGGTTCGAGAACCCCAAAGGCGAAGCGCTGCTTTCTGCGGAAGAACCCTGGCCAGCCCATCTGTTGGTCGATACTCAGACCACTCGCAACGAAGCGACGTTGATGCACGACATCGATGGGGACGGCACGCCTGAGTGGTTTGAAAACAGCTGGGGAGACGACAATCCCATGCTGATTTGGAAATTGACGAAAACCGAGGACGGAACGCCAACCATGAAAAAAATCACGGTGGGTGAGAGCGGCAATGGCCACGGTCAGGGAATCGGCGACGTCAACGGCGACGGGCTTGAGGACATTGTCTTCAAACAGGGTTGGTATGAGCAACCCGCTGAAAATCCCTGGGGCCAGCCTTGGAAGTGGCGGAAGGATATGGCGCTCCCTCATGCCAGCGTTCCCATTCTGATCCTCGACGTGAACGGAGACGGAAGAAATGATCTCATTTGGGGAGACGGGCACAACTACGGTCTGTATTGGGAAGAACAGCTCCTTCCAAAGGAAGATGGAACCACGGTTTGGGAACAACACCTCATCGACAAAGCGTTCTCTCAAGCTCATACCATGGCCTGGGAAGACATTGATAATGATGGCCAATCCGAACTCATTACCGGAAAGCGTTATTATGCCCACAGCGGCAAGGACGCGGGCTCGGAAGACGAGATTGTCATCAATTATTACAAGTGGAATCCCGACACCTCCTCATTCGTCAAGTTTGAGGCCCATCGCGGCCAGGCGGGAGTCGGATTGCAGATTCGCGTTGCCGATCTCGATGCCGATGGCTGGAAGGAAATCATCGTTCCCGGAAAATCCGGCACTCATATTCTCTGGAACGAGGGATTGGCCAAGTAAGGCTCGCAGACGACCGGAATCCCCCGGTCTCCGATTGTCTCACCCTCAAGCGCATTTGGGGCGAATGGACAGCGTTCCCGCTCCGTGCGAGAGTCTCCAGATGTAGCGGATCTTGCGAAATCGCAAAATGCTCCTACTTTCCGCCCCGCACCAATCACCCATGTCTATCGAACTCACCCGCAATTTCTCGATCATCGCCCATATCGACCATGGGAAGACGACGCTTTCCGATCGGTTGCTGGAGAAGACGCAGACGATCACCCAACGACAAGCTCAGGATCAACTCCTGGATTCCATGGATTTGGAGCGGGAACGCGGGATCACGATCAAGTCGCACCCGGTAACGATGCATTACCCGTCAAAAAACGGGAAGACCTACAAATTGAACCTGTTGGATACGCCGGGACACGTGGATTTCTCCTATGAGGTGAGTCGAAGCTTGGCCGCGTGCGAAGGCGCCCTGCTCCTGATTGATGCGGCGCAAGGTGTTGAGGCTCAGACCATGGCGAATGTGAGCCTGGCACATCAACAGAATTTGACCGTGATTCCGGTGATCAATAAGATCGATTTGCCGAGCGCGGACATCCCGAAAATCAATCAGCAGCTTGAGGATATTCTCCAGATTCCAGCGGAGGAGGCGATTCATGCGAGCGCGAAAATGGGAATCGGGATTGAGGACATTTTGGAGGCGGTGGTGGAACGGATTCCCGCGCCAGAGCAACCGGAGGATGATGTCCTGCGGGCCAGTGTGTTTGACAGCGTTTATGATGGGTTTCGCGGCGTGATCAGTTATGTGCGGATTTTTTCCGGTTCGATGAAGCGGGGGAACGGGATCGTGATGATGAGCACGGAGAAGAAGTATGAGACGAAGGAGGTGGGGGTTTTCACGCCGAAAATGACGAAGCTGGACGAACTGGTGGCGGGCGATGTGGGCTACATCATCGCGAACATGAAGTCACCCAGCGAAGTGAAGATTGGCGACACCATCACCGATTCCCAGAAGCCGGCCAGTAAGCCACTTCCGGGATTCAAAGAGATTCAGCCAATGGTGTTTAGCGGAATTTATCCCGTTAGTACTGATGATTTTGAGCAGATGAAGGGAGCAATGGGCAAGCTGCAGATCAATGACGCGGCGTTCACGTTCATGAGCGAAAGTTCGGCAGCCCTGGGATTCGGTTTTCGCTGCGGATTTCTCGGCTTGCTCCACATGGAGATCATTCAGGAGCGGTTGCGCCGCGAGTTCAACATGGATGTCATCTCGACCTACCCGGGCGTGGTCTATGAGATCACAAAGACCGATGGCAGCGAGATTACGGTGGATAATCCCAGTTTCATGCCGGACCCGGCCGAGATTGAGGAAATTCGCGAACCCCTGGTGAAGGCCTTCATCATGGTGCCGAATGATTACATCGGGGAAGTCATGCAACTGGTGGCGGAAAAACGCGGCTGGATCGATCACACGGAGAGCTTGGACGGAACCCGCGTGATGCTGACCTGCATGCTGCCGCTGAACGAGATTTTGGTCGACTTCAATGACAAACTGAAGAGTTCGACGCGAGGATACGGCTCGATGGACTACGAGCACGCCGGCTATGCACCGTCCAATCTGGTGAAGATGGATGTGTTGATCAATGCCGAGCCGGTGGATGCGTTTTCGACCATCGTCCACCGCGACAAGGCGGAATTTCGCGGTCGCGACCTCTGCAAGCGATTGAAGGAAGTCATCCCGCGTCAATTGTTCCTCGTTCCGATTCAAGCGGCGATCGGTGGAAAGATCATTGCCCGGGAAAGTATCAAGGCGCTCCGGAAAAACGTCACGGCAAAGTGCTACGGCGGCGACATCTCGAGAAAGCGTAAGCTGTTGGAGAAGCAGAAGGAAGGAAAGAAGAAGATGAAGGCGATCGGGAAAGTCAATATTCCGCAAGAGGCGTTCATCCAGGTTCTGAAGAGTTCGACCGAGTGAGAATCGGGCAAATGCGTCGTTGCAGATCGGGTGCGAATCGCTAGGTTCGGCGGCCATGGTCCCGACCACTTGGCTTGAATCCCTACCCCGGCCAATCCGTCATTTGATGGATTCCATGCTGAAACCCAAATACGTGAAGGAAGGCGAACTCCTGCTCAAGGGAGTGAAGCGGTTCGTCAATTATCGTCGCGATTTGCTGGAAAAGAGCTCGCCCGAGACGCTGGAGAAAATTGAGAGCCTGCGAGGCGACTTTGCCGCAGCCCTGAAAGCGCGGGATCGCGACAAAACCAAGGTCCTGGCCGAAGAGTTGACCGAAATTTGCGAAGGCGCGGGTTCTGATTATCGAAACTCCGCAATCGCTGAGAACATCGAGGTGATCTTTGTGGCCATCGCAATCGCGCTCGGGATCCGCGCTTACATCGCCCAACCGTTCAAGATTCCCACAGGTTCGATGCAACCAACCCTGAACGGGATTGTCTCGCACCCAACCGAAACACCGCCACCCAACGTGATTGTGCGGGTGATCGATTTTCTGCGATTGGGCAGGGCCTGGGAAAACGAGATTGCGAAAGAGGATGAGACGATTTCCGCTTTCAAGGAATACACAAAGGCCAAATTCTTCACGTGGACGGATGTGATCATGGAAAGCGGGCGCGTTTACACGGTGTTCGCCCCCAAGAAAAACGTGGAAGTCAGCTACGGGCAAAATCCTGACGGCACGTTTGGACTGTATCGCGGCAAATTCATTGCCAAGGGGGATCCGATCGCGCGGGGGCACATCGATACGGGCGATCAGGTAATCGTCGACAAAATGTCGTACCACTTTTTGGGGCCGCGCCGGGGCGAAGTCTTCGTGTTCACGACCAAGAATATTCGCATGATCAGCGTCGATCCTAACATGGGAAGTATCCACTACATCAAGCGGCTTGCGGGCGTTCCCGGCGATCACCTTCTGGTGAATGAGCCAGACCTTTTTGTGAATGGTGAACTGGCGAAAGAACGAGGATTCAAAAAAGTGATGAGCCGGGAGAACGGATATCGCGGTTATCAGAATGATCGCAGTGGCGACCCATGGGATCGCAACGTGCCGGAAGATCGTTACGTCGCGCTGGGCGACAACAGTTTTAACAGCTACGACAGTCGGGGATGGGGGTTTGTCCCGGAGGAAAATTTGGTGGGTCGCGCGTTTGTGGTTTACTGGCCGTTCAATAGCCATTGGGGACTGATTCGCTAAAATGTCAGGGTTTGAACGCAGGCGCGTGTCTTAACACTTGCGCCCTGACATTCCTTCAACCACTTGTGCTGTGACTTTCGTCGCAAGCATGAGAACTCCCCTCACAATTTTGCTTCTTCTGGTGAGCTTGACCTGCGCAGGCTGGGCCAAAACGTTCATTTACACGTCGTTGAGTGGCGACAATGCAATTGCCGTTCACCAACTGGACCCGAAGACCGGTGAACTGAGCTACATTGGCAAGGCCCAGGCCGACAGTAAACCTGGAGCTTTGACGACCAGTTCCGACCACAAGTTTCTCTATGCCAGCTTGCGCGGATCCTCTGCGGTTGGCGTCTACGCAATCGACCCGGAATCGGGGGAACTTTCCCATCAGCAAACCACCCCGCTTCCAGGGAATGCGTCGTACCTGTTTGTCGACCAAACCGGCCACTTCCTGCTCAGCGCCTACTATGCGGATGGCAGAATAGCCGTCAACAGAATCAGCGAAGATGGCAATGTGAAGGGCGACGACTTTCAGGTCATCGACAACGGGTTGAAGGCGCACTCGATTCGGGCCGACGCGAGCAACCGGTTTGTGTTTTGCCCCCACACCGGAGAGGTCAACAAGATCGACCAGTATTTATTCAACCCGGAAACGGGACGCCTTTCGCCCAACGACCCGCCAGTTGTTGCCCAACCCGCTGAGAATATCGGACCACGCCACTTTCAATTCCACCCCGATGGCGAGTGGGTTTACTTCGTGAACGAGCAAGGCGCCAGCGTGACGGGCTACGAGCTGAACAAGAAAAAGGGAACCCTTACTCCGTTGGAAACCGTTTCAACGCTTCCCAAAGACTTTGAAGGCAAGAATTCCTGCGCGGATATCGAAATTCATCCGAGTGGCAAGTTTCTCTATGCCTCCAATCGTGGCCACGACAGCATCGCGTGTTTCGCCATCGATCCGGAGGGAGGTTCGTTGATTCCCCTGGGTCAAGCCCCCACGGAGGCAACTCCTCGCAGCTTTGATTTGGATCCCAATGGACAATACCTGATCGCTGCAGGTCAGAAATCTGGAACCCAAGCCATTTATCGGATCGATCAAGAAACCGGCAAATTGACCAAACTCGCCGTCATGGAAATCGGAAACGGGCCTTCATGGGTTGAAGCCGTGAAATTTTGAGCTTCGCTTCTCCTCTCCGATCAGCGCGCAAGTGCGACTTTTACGCCCCCATCAAGACAGCTCTTGAGTTTGTGAAGCATATTTGGAAGGTCTTTCCTGATGTTTTGGCGAACCAGCGATGGAGGGACAATGCCGCCGGGATCGACGTAAATTTGGTAGAGCACCACGGTTCCGCTCCCCAAACCTAGATCATTTGCGTCGATGAGTTGCCAGTATCCTTCAAATTCGCGCAAATCGCCTTCAATCATCGTAAAATGGATATTTCGCTGGCGCGAGTAGTTCGCCTGATAGGTGTATCGAACCGCCATTGGCAAAAACGACATTTTCACCTCGTGCGAAATGATCTGCATCTTGTTGGTGCGCTTGACCGATACTGACTTCCGCACATTGCGCAGATACCGGGGCATGGACTTCGCATTGGTGATGAGCTTCCAGACGTCCGCCGATGCGGCGTCGACGTGAATCGCTCCAGCCAAATGTCCTCCGCGACTCCGGGTTGCAGGATCAAACGTGACGACCTGCCCCTTCAAGAGTTCCTCAATCGCAGTTTTAGTCCAGGTAGGCTTTATTTTTGCTGATGAAGCCATCGCTGGTGTTGAAAAACCGACGAATGACAAAAAGAGAAAGAGGGCGACGCGGACCATTGTATTTTTGATTGGAGGTTTTGGAGAACCAAGCGCTGACGCAAGATTCGCCACAAACTTCCTTGTAATATTTACGATAATTTTAAATTTTGCGAATAGTTTTTGAAAAAGCTCAACCAAGCTGGCCTAATCAATTAAGATCCACGTAATTTAAATTACCTTAAATATTTAGGGAATGGAATCTTTATTTTTGGAGTCCGCGCTCCATTGAGGATGCCCCAATTCGCCAACCAACAGATGGCGTTCCTGAACCCCGCCTTTGCTCCGCTACTTGGAAGCCGTCAGAAGGACATCCAGACTTACAAATTTGTCAGGCCCCCTCCGAACTTTCACGGGAACGGTGTCTCCAATTCTCCGCTTATCCAAGGCCTTGTAGAGATCTTCTGACCCTTGAATCTTTCGACCATCAACTTCGACCACGAGATCTCCAAGCTGCACTTGGCCCCTGTTATCCCGGGTCGTCCCCCGAATCCCGGCCTTTGCTGCGCCACTTCCCGGGACCACTTCCATCACCAAAACCCCATCAATCCCCTGGCGACGAAGAACCGCATCATTCGCAATTTCGATCCCCAAAACCGGCTTAATGACCCGCCCAAACTCGATCAGTTGCGGAACGATCCGGTTCACAACATTGACCGGCACGGCAAACCCAACGCCGGCATAGGCTCCGGAAGGGCTGAAAATCGCGGTATTCACCCCAATCACCCGCCCAGAACTGTCCAGCAACGGTCCACCGGAGTTCCCCGGATTGATCGCCGCATCGGTCTGAATCACATCTTCAATCGTCCGTTTGGTAACCGCTTCAATTTCGCGCCCCAATCCACTAATCACGCCGGTCGTGAGGGTCTGGTCCAAGCCGAACGGGTTTCCGATCGCAAAGACGCTTTGTCCAACGCGCAGATCGCTCGACGTCCCCACATGAATCGGACGCAACTTCTCTTTCGGGGCATCGATCTTGAGAACTGCCAGGTCCTTGTCAGGTTCAGCGCCAACGAGCTTCGCATTCCAAGTCGATTGATCACTTAAAATCACCTTCGCCGCGTTCGCGTCTTTGATGACGTGATAATTGGTAACGACGTGCCCTTGCTGATCCCAAATGAATCCTGTTCCGGTCCCCGCTGGGATCTTGGTGAGGTTCAACGTAAAAAAGTCGCGCCGAACCGCAATGCTCTCGATGTGAACGACGGAGGGCGAGGTGGTCTCAAAAAGGTTAATTGTCGCGATCTCTGATGGATACAGATCGGCCCGCGGCGAAATCTCCCGAGGTTGCCCCTGCCCCATCAACCAAAGTGTTCCCAGGAGGATGGCGGAGGAAAATCCCAGAACGGCGGCCCAATTTCGGCGAATGAGTTTCATGAAGTTCAAATCTGACGTTGTTGGACGTGTTCGCAATCGAACCTAGATCGATTTTTCGCAAGAAACCACGTCCAATATTCGTATGAACCTTTGACTGGCCAACCTCGGTTTTCGTATCTATCCTAGTCGGTCGCCCCCAAACGTTCGCTTATGGATCGCAATTTAAATCCAGGAGATTCGGACAAATTGTCCAAGTCCTTGCCTGATGAGGCGCTGGAATTACCGCCCAACCTGAAGGCTCGACTGGAGCGCTTTAGACGATCGGTTTGGACGGTGAAGCTCGCGGAGGGTATTCTCGCCGGAATATTCGGCCTCACACTGTCCTACCTTTTCGTCTTCGTTCTCGATCGGTTTTGGAACACTCCCTCGACCATACGCGCCTTCATTCTGGTCGCGGGCGCATCGGGATTCGGCTTCTGGTTTCCCACCAAATGCCATCGCTGGGTTTGGGAACAACGCAACCTGGAACAAGCCGCACGATTGCTTCGCCACAAGTTCCGTCGGCTTGGTGACCAGCTTCTCGGCATCGTTGAACTCGCCAAACATAAGTCTGGCTCGGAAACGCTGATCAAGGCCGCGTTCCAGCAAGCGGACGAAAAAATTGGCGATCGAGACTTTGCTCAAGCGGTGCCCAATCCCAATCATTGGAAATGGGCCGTTGCATCAGGATTGATTATCGGTGTGTCGATCGCGGCCATCGTCGCCGTGCCTAAGGCGGGAAAAAACGCGGGAGCCCGGTGGTTTCAACCTTGGAAAAAGACCGAGCGATATACCTTCGCCCAGCTCGACAACGTTCCCAAGAAAATGATTGTTCCCTACGCTGAACCCTTCGACATGAAGGTGAATCTCAGCGAAGAGAGCGACTGGAAGCCAGAAACCGGACGCGCCCGCTTTCTCGACCAGGAACCGGTTGAAGTTGCGCGTGAGGGCGAAGCGTTTTCCTTCTCGATCTCCGGGCGAAAAGAAATCGCAAATCTCAAGCTGGCGGTCGGGGATGACCGCGAAAGTGTCGAAATTCAGCCGACTCCCCGTCCGGAACTGACGTCCATCACCGCGACCGTTCGCTTGCCCGACTATTTGCGCTACAACTACGAGCCTTCGATCGAGGTTCGCGATGGAACCATCTCGGTGTTGAAGGGAAGCGAAACGACGTTTCGGGCCGAGGCATCCCGCCCCCTCGCAATGGCAGAGATGAACGGCGACACTCTAAACGTGCGTTCCAACAAGATGGAAACGGAGCCACTCTTTGTCTCAGAATCCCAACAGCACAGACTCACGTGGCGGGATGATTTGGGCTTGACGGCCAAGGAGCCTCTTTCGCTTCGCATCAATGCAATTGAAGATGCGAAACCCAATGTCGTCGCGAAAATGGAGCATCGGGAACAGGTCGTTTTGGTCGATGAAACCGTGCAATTTGACATTAAGGTCGACGACGACTTCGGAGTTCGCGAAACCGGCCTGATGTGGTCCGGCAGCCTCTTTCAACAAGGGAGAGATCCCCAGATGGGCGCAAAAGTGGTAGCGGCAGGTGCGCCGGAACGAAAAACGATCGAAACCACCGCAACTTTCAATCCCCAGCGCGAACGGGTAAAACCACAGACGATTCAACTGGTCGCCTACGCTCAGGATTATCTGCCCGGTCGGGCACCTGCGCTCTCCCGCCCCTTCATTCTGCACATTCTCGGCACGGATCAACACGCCCTCTGGATCACGGATCAGATCGGGAAGTGGTTTCGCCAGGCCCAGGAAGTCTACGAACGCGAAAAACAACTTCACGCAGCCAACCAGGAGTTGCGCAGGCTCTCGGCAGAAGAACTCGACGAGGCAAAAACTCGCCAACGAATTCAGGCCCAGGCCCAGGCGGAAGCCAACAATGGAAAGCGACTTCAGAATCTGACCGAAGCTGGCAAAGAAATTGCTGAACAGGCGACTCGAAATCGCGACTTCGATGCGGAACGCCTTGAGAAATTTGCCGAAATGCTGGAGCAGCTTAAAAACATTGCCGAAAACCGGATGCCATCCGTTTCCGAGATGCTGAAAGATGCGGCGAGTGCTCCTCCACAACAACCCGATTCCCAAAAATCGGAACCCGGCAAACCTTCCGAGTCCGATCCTCAACTCGCTCAAAATGCTCCCAAACCCGGGGAACAAGGCGAAAACAAGCCCGGGGAGAGCCCCAAGGGTCCGCAGATGGAGAACAAGCCGGAGGACAATTGGCTCAAGCCTGTGGATCCCGATCCCAATGCTCCCAAGCCTCCATCCGGTGGTTCCGGCGGCCTTGGGCTTCCCTCCACCAGTCTGGGCGCTGTGCCCACGGAGAAAAAGGCTCCAGCGCCTTCGCCTGCTCAGGAAGCCACTGAAGACGCGGTCGTCGAGCAATCCGGTCTTCTGGAAGAGTTCGCCAAAATTTCCGACGAACTGAAGCAACTGCTGAGCAAGTTGGAGGGCAGCACGTTCGTGAAACGGCTCAAAGCTGCCTCGCGCGCTCAAATCTCCGTGGCGAGTGACCTCAACGAAACCCTCAATGGCGTCTTTGGGATGCCCGATCGCCAGGTTACGGACGATGTGCGCTCACGGGCGGAAGTCATCGCAGACCGCCAGATTGAGCAAAGCGAAACCATCCATACGATCCAGCAGGATCTCCAAGCCTATTTCCATCGGAAGCAGGACCTTCGCTACAAGAAAATCCTCGATCAAATGCGCGAAACCAGCGTCGTTTCTGAAATTCGGGAGATTGGGGATGCAGTGCGCGTGAATCAAAACGGCCTTTCGATCGCAGCGGCAGAATATTGGGCTGATGCGCTGGATTGCTGGGCCGAGGAAATGGTTCCCGCCCCGGAGGCCGGCCAACCGGGTGGTCCGCCCCAGGATGCAGACAGCCTTCCTCCAGAGATTGTGCTGAAGGTGATGCAAGTCCTTCATGATGAAATCAAGCTCCGTGAAGAAACCCGAGAGTTGGAGAACGCGAAACCCGCGCTGGATTCCGACGACTATTCGGACCGGGCGGAAGGATTGACCGACACTCAGCGCGATCTCCGCGACCGCACGTACGGGGCTTTGCGAAGCATCGAGTCGCTCCCTTTCGGCCCTCGCCGCTTTGAAAAGCCGATCAAGCTGCTGACCGCTGTAGCAGAAGTCATGGGCGAAGCGCGCAACATTCTCGCCAAGCCCGACACCGGTGAAGAAGCGGTTGCCGCCCAGACCGAAGCCATCGAGTTGCTGCTCCAGACTCGCCGCTCCGATCCCAATGGGGGCGGTGGTGGCGGAGGCGGAAGCCCTGGAGGAGGTGGCGCGGGAGGCGCCAGCACACGTTCGGCTCTGGCTGGGCTGGGGCCGGGTGCAGACGAAGGAACCAATGTCGAAGATCGCGATGTCGACCAGAGCACGGGCCGCGACGGCCGTAAGTTCCCCGAAGAATTTCGGTCTGGTCTTGATGCCTACTTTAACGAATTGGAACGCGGAGCCGGTAGTTAGTCGTATTGCTGAATGAATCACCTTCCCCCAGTCTCAACACCACCTCGCGAGCGGATCCTGACCTGGCTACTGAGTTTCGTCTTTCTGGCATCCCCTCTGGTTTGGGGACAGGCACCGCCCTTTCTCTCCCCCCCTCCAGATGCCGAAACGGAAGCAAATGAGGAGGGAGACGAACTTTCCCCGGAAGACAAGATCAACCAGTATCTTCAACGATTGGCCGAAACTCAAAAAGAGGAACGCCTCAAGCGAATGAGCGCCGTGATCGGGGATATTGATCGCGTTTGCCAACTGAGCGACGAGCAAAAGAAAGTCCTGAACCTCGCGGCCAAGGGAGCCACTGACAAAGGCTTGGATGGCTGGAGAACGCGAATGGATGCGTGGGTTCGGGATCGCGCCCGCCATTCCGACCAAGACATCGACGAGTTCTTGTCCGGCGTGGGAAATGTCCGCTTTGGGGAATCCAGGCAATGGGCACCTGAGCGTCAGGCAATCTGGACGAATTCCCTCAAAGAAACCCTGACCAATCCCCAACGAGAAGCTTATTGGAATGATCTGAAAGCGCGATTGGCCTTTAAGCACGAATCCATGGCTCGCGTCATCGTCGCCGATTTGGATCGTCATCTGAAGTTTTCGGCAGAACAACGCAGCATGGTGCTGACCAAGATGATTGCTTCATCCGAGAAGTATTGGGAGCGACTGGAAGAATGGTCGGGAGACGAAGACAATCTACCGCTCTACCAGATGGGTGCTCTTGTCGGAGCGATCAGCAATGACGAGCTGAAAACCATTCTCAACGAAAACCAATTGGATGGCTGGCAACGATACTTCGCCCGGCATTCCGGCGTCTGGGACACGATCCGGGGACGTCCCGAACCTCAGTTGGATCACCTTTTCCTTGCGCCTTAGCAATCAGGAATGACATCGCCTCACCTCAACTTCTTGCTCGTGATCTCTTGGCTGACTTTAACAGTTGGCCTTAAGGGAGAAGATCCAATTGTGCTCGAAGGGCTCGATTTGGACATCATCCTGGATGGAAGCCCATTCGATGGTGAAAAACCTTCCAATGAGACGATGCG
Source organism: uncultured bacterium (assembly GCA_963977015.1). Classification (GTDB taxonomy): domain Bacteria; phylum Verrucomicrobiota; class Verrucomicrobiia; order Verrucomicrobiales; family DEV007; genus JBCDHN01. Next base: position 56,650 of record CAXBMO010000005.1, read on the forward strand.
CCCCCTCAAGCTCGCCACTGAAGATGCGCGTCGAGAGATGCTCAGCTACATGAAGGGCCAAATTGCCGACTTGGAGACGGCCTGCAATTTGAGTAGTCAGCAAAAACGCCGCCTTACAACTGCGGCAAAAGGGGCCATCGACTCATCCATGGAACAGTGGGTACGAAAAATTGAGAGCTGGGGATGGATCGAGAGGAGCGGACGGCTCGACCGCGACACTGCCCGCAGATTCCTCACCAACGTTGGTGCGTCGGAGTCCGCCGTGATTCGGAACAAGATCTGGATTGATGCCGTTGAGTCGACACTCAGCCCGTCGCAACAAGCTCAACGCAGTTCGGTTCTCAGCCAGCGAGCGATCAGCAAACGCAAAAACGCCGTCCAAATGGCGGCCAATCGACTGGGGGAAGAACTCGACTTGAATCCTGATCAACTGAAACTGGTCACCCAACTGATGGATGAAAAAATTGGCCGGCGACTTGCCCGACAGGAGAATCCCCCGGAGAGCGTCATCGCCTTCGCACGATTTCTCCCACTCGATGACCTGAAAACGATCCTGAATGAGGACCAATTTCAACAATGGGAGCAATTTCTGGAACATGCTCCTGAAAACGAACCTGTCGGATTTTGATGAAGAATTTTTGGATTACCTTCATCGTTAGCTCGTTTTTCTTCCTGAATTTGGCAAACGCTCAGAGCCCATTGATCCGCTACGGTTCCAAGGTTCCCGCCGAGGTCGAAACCATTTACGAACGCGGACTTGGTTGGCTGGTTCAGAACCAGGGGGAAAGTGGAAGTTGGGAAGGTGATGGAGAACACGGCATTACCGGCATGTGCGTCATGGCGATGATGGCGAGTGGTCAGGATCCCAATTTTGGCCGCTACAGCACTCCAATTCGACGCGCCATACGCCACATGATCATGGGCCAGGATCCCAAAACCGGCTATCTTGGCGACAGCATGTATCATCATGGTTTTGCCATGCTGGGATTGTCCGAGGCCTACGGCGCGGTGGATGACACGCTCATTTGGGAAGGAAGTGAAGATCAAAATCGGAGACGAAGCATTGGTGAAGCACTGGAATTGGCGGTGAGCTGCGCTGCCATTTCTCAAAAGAACAATCGCTGGGGCGGCTGGCGGTATTCTCCCGAGTCCAGCGATGCAGATACCTCCGTGACCGGGGCGGTGTTGATGGGGTTGCTCGCGGCTCGCAACGCAGGGTTGGAAGTCCCGGATGAGGTGGTGGAAAAGGCGCTTGGCTACTTTAAACAAAGCACCGGCCCAACGGGGATGGTGGCCTACACCGGCGGCTTGGGCGGGATGGGCGAATCGATGAACCGCTCAGCCATCGGTGCCCTTGTCTATGCGGTCGGGAGGAAGAAGGAGTGGCCGGAATATGGCGCAACGCTGAAGCACATCACGGACCGGCTCGAACATCCGGAAAGCGGCTATCCCCATTATTTTCGTTACTACATGGCTCAGGCTCTGTTTCAGGGCAATTTCGAGGCTTGGGAAAGCTGGAATCGGGAAACCGCCCGTCTTCTCAGCCAAACGCAGCAGGAAGACGGCAGTTTTCCTGGCAGCCACGGAGATGCGTATGGAACTGCGATGTCCATGCTCGCACTCGCCCTCAACTACCGCCTCTTACCCATTTACGAGCGATGAAAAACACCTTTCAAATTCATCGCACGATGCGGGAGTACGCATCCGTTGTCGCAATGGTCATCGCAGCACTGCTGCTGTGCCCGGAATCTGGGGCACAAACCACGAACCTGCCCGGGGAATTGGTTTGGACGAACGGCGACAAGCTGGTTGGGAAACTGGTGGGAGCAAGAAACGACCAGATTCATTGGAGTTCCGAGATTTTCGCGGAGCCGATCGTCCTCGACACCGCCCACCTGGAATCGATCGAGCTTTTTTCCGAAAAAGAAACCGCATCCGGTGGCCCTTTCCGAGCCAGTTTAGTCAATGGTGATGTGATCCACGGTTCACTGATTCATTTGAACGATACCTGGATCACGATGGAAAGCTCCCGCCACGGCACCATCAAGATCAAGCGCGACAGCGTGATTCATCTCCGACGACTGAACCATCCTTCCCTGATCTTTTTGGGCCCCAATGGCCGCGAAGGCTGGAGCGTGCAAAGCCGGCGCACGAGTGTCAACTTCTGGGGAATGCGTCCCGGAGGAGGTCTCTACTCGCCCCGTTGGCGATCTGAGTTATTTCGCCGCTTGATCTACCCGGAGAAGGTTGAGGTAGAGGTCATGCTTCGTTCCAGCGAACGCCCCGAATTTACGATTGCTCTCGACCAACGACTCGATACCACCGTGCGGCTCGAAACGTGGGATGATGAGTTGGTCGTAACCCGCGGAACCGACTTTTCGCCGGTCATGACGTTAGGCAAAAACGACAGGTCGGTTCATCTTCGCTTGTTTTGGGATCGTCAGGCTGGTGAAATGTTTATCCATTCGGGGGACGGCACCCAATTGGCGCGTCTGCCGGCCAAAACGGATTCCAACTCGACAAAGAACGATGCGTTCTATCTTCTCAACAAAGGAATCGACCTGGAATTGGGCAAATTGCGCATTTCCAAATGGAATGGCCGTCCGCCGGTGAAGGTTCGAAATGACGAAGGTCACGTTCGTTTGCTCGATGGCGAATTTGCCTACGGGGCCGTGACGGGCCTGACAGCCTCCGATGGAAGTATCACGCTTTCCGGCGGCAAACGCGTGCCGCTTGACCGCATCGACACCATCCGTTTCAGCAATCCGGCCACGGCCACGCCCAAGCAGCAGCCCGTTGAGATGACGTTCGCGGATGGCTCCCTGCTTTCCGGGACGCTCGCCGGAATCTCGAACGGAAAAGTCCTTCTTCAAACTCCCTACACGGATCAGCCCATTCCATCCGGTCTGCAGGAAGCTCGACAATTGCGGTTCCGGAAGGATTCCGCTCCTCCGATCGATACCTCGGACCAGCTCCACACTTCCGAAAAAGTATTGCACGGCTCCATTGCGGGCGGTGCTGGCCCAAACCCGATTCGCTGGCGGCCACTGGGTGCCGTTGAGCCGGTTTCGTTGGCGCCGGGAATTCCCGCCAGGATGGTCCGAACCCGCACTCAATCCGTCGGGAACCTGGATGGTGACCGCGTTTTTCTCAGCAGTGGTGAAATTGTCTCCTGCCGGGTCGCGAGCATGAATGGAACGGAGATGAAGCTTTCCAGCAGTTTCTCAGAAATCGAGACCCTTCCGGGAAGCCAGATTCGTGCGGTTGAATTTCGCGAAGGGCGTCTGCAACTTTCAGGATTCCGGGATCGCGCTTGGACCAAAATGCCGATCGATGGCGGTAAGAGCCTGCGCGAAGCCGAGAGGCTCGTTCTCGATGGAGGCGGCATTGCTCACCCATCCATTTTGCGGGCTGACGAGATTGCGTTTGACCTGAAATGGCTCAAAACAGAGCAAGGCGGCGTCACCTTGAGCCTTTTTGCTCAGGAACTCCTCGATACCCCGGCACCGCTCGACATCAGCTTCAGTTGTTGGAGCAATCGCCTTTGGGTTGCCGGAATGGAACCAACTTTGGGCAACAATTTGGGCGGCGACGATATCAATATCGAGAACGGATATGCCCAAGTCATGATTCGGGCGACGACCGACCGGGTTTTTGTCTGGGTGAATGGCAAGCAGCTTGTGAATCTCCATTTGGACGCCAAAAAGCGACTCGGAAATGGCCTCCGAATTTGGAGCGGTGGACCGTGGTTCGAAGCCGGAGCGAAACTCAGTAGCGTCACGATTCAGAAATTTGAGGTTCGCAGCAGCACCGGACTCTTGGCGCCCCTGCGTGTTGATGACAGCGCCAAAGAACACGTTCTCGCAACCCCCAGATTTCGACGCGACAATCCCGACACTCACGTCTTGATCGCTCCGAACGGAGACCTTCTCCGGGGACGACTGGGCGACGCCAACAGCGAACAGATCGGCTTCACGTCTCGACTGAAAGAGTTTCAATTTCCGCGAGAGCGCGTCGCAGGTCTGGTTTCCCTGGAATCAAGCGATAGTACCCTTCCCCAGTTGGAGAACGAAGCCCGCGTGGTTCTGAACGACGGAGCCGTGATTCGGCTCGTTCCAACGGAAATGAGCGCGACAATCCTCAAGGGTAAATCTCCCAGCCTCGGCGACTGTGAGCTGCCTGTCGCCGCCATCCGCCAAATTCACCTTGCCGAAGTCGAGCCGATTCCGGATCAATTGATCTATGCCGACTGGACTCGGCAGGAACCGCGGGAACCCGTCATCCCAAAGGCCGGTGCTCCGGGAACACAATCTCAGATGATCGGCAAAGCGGCTCCTCCTTTTCGATTGCCCTTACTCTCGGGGGAAACCTTCGACCTCGAAGAGCAGCGTGGGCAGCTTGTCGTCTTGGAGTTTTGGGCCACTTGGTGCGGCCCATGTCAGGCAGCTTTTCCAGAGTATCTGGAGGCATTGGGACATTTCAATCCTGATGAGGTCCGGTTCATCACCGTCAACCAGGCGGAACCCGCCGCGATCGTGAAACCGTACCTGAAACGCCACAACTGGAATTTCGAGGTCGCTCTCGACTCTCGCGAATCAGTCGCTCGGAAATACGGAGTTCAGGGCATTCCCCACACCGTGTTGATTGATCGAGAAGGCAAGGTGGCCTGGGTTCAAACCGGTTTCGTTCCCGGAGTTGGCGAGGAACTCAAGAACGTCATCACAGAGCTTCTCAATCCCAGCGAGCCTGGCTCGAATTGATCCGGCTACTTCTTGGCAAACGCCTCGAAAGCTTCGGAAATCTTCGCCGACTTCTCATCGCCTTCGTGAAAAATGACGCGATAGCGCAGGGCAAATGAATCGCCGTTTTTCAGTTCAAAGGTGCCATCTTCCAGTTTCGCGACGCTCTTCATTCCGAACGGGTTTGCGGTGAAGAGCCCGTAACCCCGGACGTGCCAGGGCGTTGGGTGGCGCATGTTCGTTGGATGATCCAGAATCGCGATTCCAACGTGGGAACCATCCACCGGTCCGTTGAAATCGCACCACTCCGCCCGCTTTCCCCAAGCGTCGCCGTCACGGTCTCCGAGACTATTGACGATCGTCCCTCCTTCCTTCGCCTCCACACACATGCTGTGGGCAACCCGGAGATTGAACCCCGAATCCTTGGCATCACCGATCGTGACGCCGTTCTCGCCCCCCGTGAACTGAAGCGTCGCATCAACAATTCGCGATCCCGTTTCTTTATCGACCGAAAACTCAAAGGTTCGCACGTCTGACATCATCGTGTTACCCGAAGAGTCGCGATAATCATTCGTCACGATGAGAGTCGCAGAATTTCCTGACGCTTCCGCTGTTTTCACCGCCGTATGAGCCGTCGAACCGAGCACCTTTAGGCGTTTCTCCAATTCTTCCGGCCCTTTCTTGGAATAGCGCTCTTCCAGGGTCAATTTTTCGTGCCAAGTATCGAATCCATTCAACTCCTGATGACCAAACCAAAAGGATCGATGGTGAGGATGATCCTGCTTTTCCCCCTCCACATCCTTCATGGGGTAATTCCGCGTCATCTCTTTCCCCGTTGGTCCAATCACCGGCCAAAAATACGGTTTGTTGGTGCCCTCTCCGAAGTGGTATTTCGTGAAGAGTTTGCCATCGATCGAAATCTCAACGCCATCATCAGCCGTTTCGATCGAAAATTCCGCAGCATTGAGCGGACCAACCAGCAAGAGGGACAGAAAAAGAAGAGGGGCTAACTTCATCAGACACCATTTGTGGGGATCGCGAAATTGCAATCCCTCATCATCCCGATTTGCCCACCAAATCCGCGATCAGCCCTGTCTTTCTTCTCCCCCGCCCGGCAAATCTTCCAGTTTATGGCGTCGAGTCTCCTCAATGAATTCGCGAATCCCCTTGAGATCGACCGACGAGGTCTCCTTCAAATATTCGCGCACTTCTTCAGACATGGGGCGGCCGGACTCCAGCGTATTCTGCGTTGGTGGGGCAACGCGTGGTGCCGGCGTTGAAGCCGCAGCGGCCGAAATGGCTTCGGCCTGATGATTCAACTCAGCTTGCTTCTTCAACAATTTCTGTTTCTCGCGAAAAAAGCCAACCACGAACCCGAGCAAGGAGAAGAGCAAGGGCACGGCGTAAAGAACAACCGAAGGGAGAACCTTAAACAGTCGCCCCGCGTCTCCCTGAAAAAACGCATACCCGCTTCCCACTATCAGCAGAAGAGAAGCGACGTAAAAAATGGCAGCATATACAAATCCCGTAGTCATGATCTCTACAAAGGTGACGCTGATTGAGCGAAATCGTATCTTCTAAAGTGGGGCAAATGCTCAATCTTGCAACCTCTAGTCGAAATTCCCCCACCAGAAGCGCCCCACAGCGAGGTTCCGCTTCCCCAGCCCATCCAATTCTCCGCATGACAAATCACTACACCTTGCTAAGGTCGCGCCGAAATCCCCCGCTAAAATAAGTAAAAACACACCTAAAAATCGACTGATTCGATGGCTACCAAATACGTATACTCCTTCTCTCCCTCTGGCTCCGATGGGGATGGCAAACAGAAACCTCTCCTTGGCGGAAAAGGAGCAAACCTCGCTGAAATGTGCAACATCGGCCTGCCAGTTCCTGCAGGCTTCACGTTGAGCACTGAAGTTTGCGTTGATTACTACAAAAACGACAAGAACTACCCCGCCGAGCTCGAACAGCAGGTCAACGACGCAGTAGCCAAGCTCGAAGCAGATCAAGGCAAAAAGTTTGGCGATCCTTCCAACCCGCTTCTCGTTTCCGTCCGCTCCGGCGCCCGCGAATCGATGCCCGGAATGATGGATACCATTTTGAACCTCGGCATCAATGATGAAGTGGTTGCAGGTCTCGCGAAAAAGACCGGTAATGAGCGTTTCGCATGGGACAGCTACCGTCGTTTCCTTCAAATGTACGGCGACGTCGTCATGGGCGTCCAGGCCGGCGAAGGCGAAGATCACGAACCCTTTGAAGAAGTCATTCACGCCCTCAAAACCGAATTGGGTAAGGTGGAGGACAATGATCTTACGACGGACGATCTCAAAGAACTCGTCACGCGCTTCAAGCACCTCATCAAATCGCACACCGGAGAAGATTTCCCGGAAGATCCAATGACCCAACTTTGGGGCGCTGCCAGCGCAGTGTTCAACTCCTGGGAAAACGATCGCGCGGTTGTTTATCGCCGGAAGTATGACATCCCCGCAGCTTGGGGAACGGCCGTCAACGTTCAGGCCATGGTCTTTGGCAACAGTGGTGACACGTCCGGAACTGGAGTCGCCTTCACTCGTGACCCCGCCAACGGTGAAAAGGTCTTCTACGGTGAATACCTCATGAACGCACAGGGCGAAGATGTCGTCGCTGGTGTTCGCACCCCCAAGCAATTGGCCGAGATGGTGGAGGATATGCCCGAAAGCTACAAGCAACTCGGAGAAGTATTCGAGAAGCTGGAAGCCCACTTCAAAGATGTGCAGGACGTCGAGTTCACGGTTGAAGACGGTAAACTCTACATGCTGCAAACCCGGAACGGCAAGCGCACTGGCCTCGCCGCTCTCAATATCGCCTGCGATATGGTCGAAGAAGGCTTGGTTGACGAAGATACCGCTTTCGGCCGCATCCCGGCGGACGATCTGGAGCAACTGCTCGCCCCCATCTTCAACGCTGATGCGGAAAAGACCGCCCAGACGATCGGAACCGGCCTTCCCGCTGGCCCCGGCGCAGCCACGGGCAAGATCTACTTCAACGCAACTGACGCGGTCGCTGCCGCCGAAAAGGGCGACAACGTGATCCTCGTCCGCATCGAAACTTCTCCGGAAGATTTGCGCGGAATGATCGCAGCAAAGGGGATTCTCACCTCTCGCGGAGGTTCCTCCTCACACGCAGCACTTGTGGCCCGTCAAATGGGCAAAGTCTGCATCTGCGGAGCAACGGGCATCCAAATCGATTACACGTCCAAGACCGTCACCGCAAATGGTGTCACCTTGAAGGAAGGCGAAGACATCTCCATCAACGGCACCAACGGAAACGTTTATGCCGGCGCGATTGAAACCGCTCCATCCGAGATCATCCAGGTGCTCGTCGAGAAGACGATGGCTCCCGGCGACTCGGCACTTTACGCGAAGTGGGAAAAACTGATGGCATGGTGCGACCGGACCCGCAAACTCGGCGTCCGCACCAACTCAGACGATCCTGAACAAGTGAAACGCGCAATCGGGTTCGGTGCGGAAGGCATCGGCCTGACCCGGACCGAGCACATGTTCTTCGAAGGCGATCGCATTGACGCCGTGCGTGAAATGATTCTCGCAGAAACGCTCGAAGCACGGAAAACCGCACTCGCGAAGCTTCTCCCTTACCAGCGCGAAGACTTCACTGGCATTTTCGAAGCACTCGACGGCCGTCCCGGAACCATTCGTCTCCTCGACCCACCGTTGCACGAGTTCCTGCCTCACACCGATGAGCAGAAAAAGGATCTCAGCAGCAAGATCGGCGTCAGCGTTGAGAAGATCAACGAGCGCTGCGACGCCCTCCACGAGTTCAACCCAATGCTCGGCCACCGCGGTTGCCGACTTGGCATCGTCTACCCGGAAATCACTGAAATGCAGGCCCGCGCCATCTTTGAAGCGGCTGCCGACGTGAAAGCGAAGGGCATCGACGTCTTGCCGGAAGTGATGGTGCCGCTCGTCGGTTACAAGCGCGAATTCGACCTCCAAGCCCAAGTCATCAACCGCGTCGCGGCAGAAGTGAAGGCTGAAAAAGGCGTCGAGTTCGACTACCTCGTCGGCACGATGATCGAGTTGCCACGCGCAGCCCTCACCGCGAACGAGATCGCCGAGAGCGCTGACTTCTTCAGCTTCGGAACCAACGACCTGACCCAGACCTGCCTCGGCCTCAGCCGTGACGACAGTGCCGGATTCATGGGCGCCTACCAGGAAGCCGACGTGTTCGCCAAGAACCCGTTTGCCGCCATTGATCAGGACGGCGTTGGCCAATTGGTTCAACTCGGAGTCGAGCGCGGACGCAGCACCAAGCCTGATCTCAAGCTCGGCATCTGCGGTGAGCACGGTGGTGAACCAAGCTCGGTGAAGTTCTGCCACCGCGCAGGACTCAACTACGTGAGCTGCTCTCCCTTCCGCATTCCGATCGCACGGATGGCGGCCGCTCAGGCGGTTTTGGAGGAGAAGAACTCCTAAGCGCTTCATCGTAACGGAATCCGCAAGGAATTCCGACTCGCTGAATTTGAAGCCCTGTCGACTTCGGTCGGCAGGGCTTTTTTTTGAGGGCGGATTGCCCCCCCCGACGGGACACACGATTCGCTCGAAGATTGTGCCGTTTTACGCGTTCAACACTGCTCCGTTCCTTTCACGAACCGTTTCCACCATCTCCAGCCAACCGGGTTTGCTTCGTCAAGCAACGTGGTCGTTGCGATCCGGCAAGCTGCCGGCTTCCCATTCCCGCATCATCCCACCCGAGTCTTGGGTTGGCGCATTCGACTGGTTTTCAAGACTGCGGACCGCAGCCACCAAAGGGATTTCAGCCTCCGCCCGGCGGCGGGCTGGGTGCGGCCCCGGAAGGAGAGATGAAGCCGTAGCCGCCGGAGATGACCCGGCGCACCGGGACACCGGTGTCGGGATGCCGTTTGAGCGGTGGATCGGTCATGCTCTGACGAACTTCGAACTGAATCGGAGCCTCGTTGCAGCAGTCCGGAATGGTCTCGTAAACGTAGGTCGGCATGACTCAAACACCTTACTTCATGGGATGCTCCTTGAGCAAGTCCGCCGGTTTGTAGAATTGGCCGGGCTGCCGGTCGGAAGTGGCTTTGCGGACTTTTTTGACCGTTTCCGGCTTCACCACCGAAGCGTTGTTACCAAAGGCGTTGCGAACGTAGGTCAACACACCCGCAATTTCCTCGTCATTGAGAAAGCCTGCAAATGGTGTCATGGGAGGCACTCCCTGGCTTGGGTCATACGTTTTGCCGTTAACCTCAATGGGGCCCCATAATCCATGGAGCACGAGTTTGATGAGACGCTCTTCGCTTCCACTCACCCACGGACTCTTCGTCAGTGGTGGATAAATATTCGGAACCGCCCCTACCCCATCGGCGCCATGGCAAGTCTCGCAGTGTGCATCGCGGCCATAGACTTCCTCGCCGATCTTCCAAAGCTTTTTCTCAGCATTGGTGAGATGGGAGGGAGCTTTGGGTTTGGGAGCTTCCTTCGTTTTCAGCTCAAGCTTTCCCTGGGTGAGAAGCTCGGCGTTCTTGTTGTCACCAATATCGAGTCCTTCAGCATCATCTTTCAGGGTCCAGTAGGCAGCCTCGATCGATGGCCCCATCCATTTGTCGAACGGTAGGCGAACCGCCTCCATGAGAATCTTGGCCCCGTCCTGATTATCGAGCCAGCTGGCGGCAACGATCGCTTCGAGTCGAACGCGAGGATGTTCGTCGGTCGCTGCATCAAGGAAGAGTTCGGTGCTGTTGGGCACCTGCCCGTGGGTGAAGCGGAGTACATCGACGGCGGCTGCGCGGACTTGGTGGCGACTGTCATTGAGCGCCTGTCTGAGAATGTGGTGATCGACTTTGCCTTGCGCCCAAGTCGCCCACAAACCTTCGAGGAGGTGACGCCCGTAATCCGGATCACTCGGGCTGAGACCGGCTACCCATTTGCGAACTGCCGGAAGCACTTCCGCAGGGGCGTGTTCGCGAAGCTCGCGACGGGTGCGATATCGGGTCCGGTATTCGTGAGCTTTGAGGTTCTCCAACAGATTGGCGACCGGCTCACCATCGATTTTGGCCGGCTCGACCAAGGGACGGGATGGATAGGTGAGTCGGTAGATACGGCCATACTGCGAATTGCGATTGGGGTCGCGCGCGGAATGCTGCATGTGCCCGATGAGGGCGTTGTGCCAATCGACGATGTAGAGAGAGCCATCGGGCGCGAATTCAAGGTCGGCAGGGCGATAGTTTCCGTCATCGCTGCGCACGAGATCCTGCCGGTGGCGTCCCTGAAAGCCGGATCCATCTTCCAACACCGTGTGTTGCTTGGTGCCGAGAAAGCCAATCGTGTTGTTGAGCAGGTAGTCGCCCTGAACAGCGTCAGGGAAATGGCGACTGGAAACAAATTCGCCGCCGGAGGTGGGCCGCACCTTGTGAGTTGTGAATTGCTCGGTCTTTCCAATTTCCATCCCATGCGGAGTCTTGGCGCTTAGGGCTGTCATCCACCAATTCGCTCCTCCGGAAGCATCGCCAAGGAAGTCCTGGCCAAATTCATCGAAGGAAACGGCCCAGGGATTGGAGTAGTCGGACTGGGAATGGCGGATCAACTTCCACGAACGCGGATCAAAGCGCCAAACGCCGCCATCAGTCATGCGCTGAGGGCCATACGGAGTCTCAACCTGACTGTGGAGAAATCGCCCTTCGCAAAGATAAAAGGCGCCGGAAGCGTCCGCGCAGTAGGCTGAAATGGCGTGGTGAGTATCGTGAGAATCGAATCCGTCCACGATACGGGTGCGCTTGTCGGCCACGTCGTCGCCGTCGGTGTCTTCGAGCAACATCAGGTAAGGTTCCTCGCTAACGTAAACGCCTTCGGGCGCAAGTTCGAAGCCGATGGGAACGTGAAGACCTTCTGCGAAAATCGTCCGTTTATCCGCACGGTTGTCGCCGTCGGTATCTTCAAAAATCAGGATCTTGTCATTGGGTCGCTCACCTCCGGGGAGATAATGCGGATAGCTCGGAACGGTGGAAACCCAGAGGCGGCCTTTCGCATCGAACGACATTTGGACCGGATTCTGCAGGAGCGGAAACTCTTTCTCGGAAGCAAACAGCTCCAATTTGTAGCCTTCCGGGAGCTGGAAGCGCGACATGGCGGCGGGAGGATCGAGATATTCGATCTTCCGCGTGTAGTTCGTGATGACCTTGCTCAGCTTACGTGTTTTAGAGTCATCCACGGCCTTGTCCTTGCCTTGGGCGATGGCCCAGATTTTCTCATCACGGAGGAACCCCATCTGGCGGATTTTCTCGATCTCTTCCGGATAGTTCACGTTGCCGTATGGCGCCCAGCGACGTCCCCAAACGTGAACACCGTTCAGCATCCGGTAATCATTGTGCCAGAGCCAATTCCGATCAAGAATCGCCTCGCGAAGCTTGGCCAATTGCTCGGGTTTCGTCTTCAGTCGAATGGGGCCAAAGAGCTTTTCCATCAGCACCGGAGCAAGCAATTCGTAACCGTCGGAGTTGAGATGACAGCCGTTGAGTGTGAGTTGGGAACCATCGACGGAGAACCAGTCTTTCGTCACCGAAAAGAGATCGATTCCGCCCACGTTCCTGGCTTTGGCAACTTCGAGAACCGCTTGGGAATAGGCTTCCAAGCGCTTGTTCTCCGCTTGGCCAGAAGGCAAATCATAGGCATCGCGCCGGTCTTCAAAGGCAATCGGCGTTACCAAAACCAGCTTTGGCGCAGACTTGCCACCGTTGTAGCTGAGGCTCAGCGTGTGATCGACGAAGGCGCTCAATTCCGCTTTGAAATTGGCCAGCCCATCCATCCCATCGAATGACTCATTGTAGCCGAAGAATGCGACAATCGTGTCCGCCTTCAGATCCGCCAGCCACTCATCGGGATAGGGGTAGTGACCATTCCCGGGTTTCAATCCGGGAATGTGCGTTTGCTTGTCGGGGTGAAACTTCTCGGCACCGGGAAACGCCCAGGGAGTATCGCGTGCCGGATGAGCGCGAAATCCCGGTGTGTCGGCCGGGTGACACATGTTCCGGAAAAACAGATTCTTGTCGGCAAAATGCGCAAAGAGCCGGGTTTCAAAGTGCCCCTCATGAAGCATGCGCTCGCCCAGGCTGTTTCCAATGAAGACAATTCGTTCACCCTGTTGGGGCTTGAGGGGCAGGTTCACCGGCCCCACGGATTTCGGCGCCTTCTTTGGCTGTTCGTACTTGGGCCGTTCGGCCATTCCCTCTTGAATCGGCTTCTTCGTTCCCTTCGGCTCCTTCATGGTCGTTGCGAGACCGGTTGCGGTGCTCTTGCCCAACGCGAAGCTTTGCGCGGTAAGCTTGAGCCCGTCGTAATACTCCTTGGGGTTGCGGGAATAGAACGTCGGTTGATAACGATCGACGGGCTTAACATTGGCTGCGGGCGGGACCTCCAGCCCCGTCAGATGGAAGACGCCATTTACGACGATTCGACGAAGGCTTTTCGCTTTGAAGTCGACCGATGACCCAATCGTGCTCATGAGGGCCATACCCGTCTTGCCGCTTGGCGCGGTGTATTCCTTCAACCAAACAGCCGCCTGGAGAGGATCGTTCTTTGCCTGAACGTAATTGGAATTGGGGTCGAGCGACTCGATCACCGCACCTCGCACCAAAATCGTGGCATTCGCCTCATCCAGATTTCCCGTTCCATAAACATCACTCGGCGCAAAGAACATATCATCGACTCCGCGCAAAACGGGATGCCGCGAATGCTTCTGAACAATGATACCGCGGGTTCCCTCCACCTTGTGTTTTCCGTGATGGCCCGCCCACTTCTCCCCGAGGAACGTCAGCCCAAAATTGTTCCAATCGATCCCGCCCAGATCGGACTTGGTCTTGAACGCATGCGTTGCGGTTCGCAGTCCGATCACGGGTTTCCCAGCATTGATGAAATCCAGAATATGTTGCAACTGCGGTTCGGGCAGATCGCGAAACCGGGTCGCCAGAATCATCACATCGGCGGTTTTGAGAGCCGCCAAGCCAGGAATGTTGGTGTTGAGCTCCGGATTGATGTATCCGGTCTTCGGGTCGATGGCAAAACAGACCGTTGCCTTGAATCCATGATACTGGGAAAGAATCTTGGCCAACATCGGTCCCGTTTCCTCTGACCGGTATTCCTCATCGCCGGTGACGATGACAACGTGTTTGCCCTTGCCGGGCCCTTCTTCGCCCTCGAGGACGAGCGTTTGAGCCGAAGCCAGAAACGGCAAGGCGAGAATCGAAAGAAGCAGTTGACGCATGAATCTAGGGATGAGGTTTGGGTTGCCGCAAAAGGCTGAAAAACCTCAATCTTGCGATTATTGGTAAAGATTCAACCGCTCACCTCAGTTTTGCCGATTCAAAGGGGGAAACTGCTCCGAATTTCCCAGCAGGCCCGTTTCGGCTTACCGGCTCGCCACCAACATCATGGAGCATTCATCTTCTCCGTTGACGCGATCGTCGCCATCCCGATCCAAAACTTGAAAAACCCGGGCGAAGGTGTGGCTCCACGATGCAGATGCGACAAACTCCGCCAGAGAAACACGCTGATCCTCATCGCAGTCGCGGCTTGCGAATTCTCCCAGGCTATCGCGAGCTTCCGGCACCGAAGTCCATTCAGCTTCCGTCAGGACTCCGTCTGCGTCTTCATCCAACAGCTGAAACTTCGTTTGCAGAAAAACCATCTCCATTTCCGTTCGGGTTACTGACCAGTCTCCGTCCAGATCAAAGGCTTTGATGAATTGGCTGATCGGAAACGATTCATCCTCTGCAAAAGCGTTGGCGGAGAACATTGCCAGAGTCGTTGCCAGGATGGTGAGGGAAGCGGTGATTTTCATGATGGAGTTGCCCGTTGGAGGTTTTCAATTTGGTTCTTGGTCAGGAGACAACAAACACCCACCCCGATTGCAAGGTTTCCGGGTCCAAATCGCCGGAAAAATTGTACCGACGCAAGGATCAAGATTCCCCTCTGGCAATTCGCGCCTTCGCGCCACCTTCGTCGATATTCACCAGCGAAATCCGGGTATCAAAAAGCACCACATCAGCCTCCCCGGGTCGGCGCGTGCCAAAGACGCTGACCTTATAGTGAATCGACGTGTTTCCGAGCTTTTCCCGCACCACACGGAATCTCAGAATCTCGCCATTCTCAACGCCGTGCCGAAATTCCACGTTGTCGAGCGCGATCGTCACAAAGCAATTGCCGGGAAACTCCAAGTTCGCCGTGATGTAGGCGAACTCGTCGATCCACTTCAACAGATGCCCACCGAAGAGCTTGCCGTAATGATTGAGGTGCTCGGGAAGGACAAGTTTGAAATGATCCATGGCTGCAGGTTGCATCGCCACCCGCAATTGTCCAGACTGACGAATGACCGTTGGAGTCCCCAAAGAAATCAAAGAACAGGAAAATCGAGTGGCAATGGTTCCTTCCGGCGTAATGCAACTCACCCGCCGAGGTCATCGAGTTGTCGTCGAAACCAATGCAGGAACCGGAGCCGACTATTCCGATGAGGAGTATCGCAACGCAGGTGCCGAGATTCTCGACACGCATGAAGCAGTCTTTGCTGAAGCAGAGATGATTGTGAAAGTGAAAGAGCCACTCGAAAGCGAGTTGGGACTCCTCACCAAAGACCACATTCTCTTCACCTACCTGCACCTCGCAGCGAGCAAGAAGCTCACGGAAATGGTCTTGAAAAGCGGCTGCACCGCGATCGCCTACGAAACGGTCAGTCTGGGCGGACGTCTCCCGCTGTTGGAACCCATGAGCGAGGTGGCTGGGCGGATGTCGGTTCTCGTCGGCGCTTACTACCTCGCAAAGCATGCCGGAGGCCGCGGCACGCTCCTTGGCGGTGTGCCCGGCGTTTTACCAGGCCGCGTTCTCGTCCTGGGAGGCGGAACCTGCGGTGTGAACGCAGCAAAGGTCGCAACAGGTATTGGCGCACAAACGACCATTCTCGAAATCGATCACGGTCGAATGCGCTTTCTCGATGACACCCTGACCGCACAAACCATGTATTCGAGCGAGGCTGCCCTGATGGAACTCCTGCCACGCACCGATCTTCTGATTGGCGCGGTTCTCGTTCCCGGCGCCAAGGCCCCCAAGCTGGTATCGCGCGAAATGCTCAAACTGATGCGGAAAGGCACGGTTCTCGTCGATATCGCGGTCGACCAGGGAGGCTGCATTGAAACGGCTCGCCCCACCACCCACGAAAAACCGGTTTTCGTCGAAGAAGGCGTCATCCACTACTGCGTGGCCAACATGCCAGGCGCCTTCGCCCGGACATCGACGCAGGCCCTCACCAGCGTCACCTTTCCCTATGTGCAACTCCTCGCGTCACAGGGTCTGAAGGACGCATGTGAACAGCGCCCCGAACTGGTCGAAGGGATCAATTGCCAGGGAGGCAGACTGACCTGCGCCGGGGTTGCCCAGGCTCACGACATGGAGTGGGGCGAACCCAAGTTCTAGCTTACTCCAAAAAGCTCTTCAGCATCCAAACCGTTTTCTCGTGAACCTGAATCCGAGCGATCAACAAATCCTCGGTCTCAGAGTCGTTGTCTTCAGCTGCGCAATCACGAGCGGCCTTCAAATCCGTCAGCAGTTTCTCGTTTGCTTTCACGAGGTGATTGACCATTTCCTGAGCGGAAGAATCCTCAGCAATCTCGTCGATTTCGGCGAGTTTGGCCAGATTCGACAACCCTCCCGGGGCCAACGCTCCCTTGGCTCGGATGCGTTCCGCAATCTCATCAACCGCCGCAAACAACTCATTGTATTGCTCCTCAAACGCAGTGTGCAGTGAGAAGAACGACGGTCCACGGACATTCCAATGACAGAGGTGCGTCTGGCCGATCAGCGCGTAGGTATCGGCAACGACAAGGCGAAGGGCGTTTATTGTGTCTTTCATTCGATTGTTTTGGTGAGCAGTTATCTTGATTTTGACGACACCGAAGCCGTCACTTTACAGTGAGGGGAAACGGATGGTGAACAAGTTTGGATTCCGTCCCTTCCCATTCCGTTCAGCAAAAAAATCGCAGATTGAGTCAACGCCGAATCCGCCCTTCTCCTGCGTAGACGTTGAACCCTCGCTCGCGCAAAAAACCAATCACGGTCTGACCGGAAGTTTCCGCGAATTCGACGGCGAGGCTGCTGGGAGCCGAGATGCCGGCGATGATGGGAATGCCTGCGGCAAGTGCCTTTTGCATGATCTCAAACGAGAGCCTGCCGCTCATCAAAACAATGGAGGATTTCAGGGGGAGTTGATTGGCGAGCAGAGCCTGACCAATCACTTTGTCGAGGGCATTGTGCCGGCCGACGTCCTCGCGGAGGATTTGGAGTTCACCTTCCACGTTAAAAATCGCGCTGGCATGGAGTCCGCCGGTCTGCTCAAAATTTTCCTGGGCTTGTCGCAGGATTGAGGGTAGCCGCAACAGCGTTTCCGGAGCAACGAGGAGGTCGCTGGTAACGGGGGCAAAATTGCAGAACACGGACTCGATCGTGGCTTTCCCACAAATCCCACAACTCGAGGAACTGAAAACGTGACGCGTCAGGCTTTCCAATTTCGCAGCGTCAGGATTTCGCAGCAGCACATCGATCACGTTCCCCTCCCCCGCCTCGTCCACGGCGGGACAGGCGGAAATTTCGAAAAGGTCGTCGTTGGTGTGAATCATCCCTTCCGTCGCCAGAAATCCGGCGACGAGTTCGTTGTCATGGCCTGGCGTACGCATGACGACGGCAACGCTTCTCCCTTCGACCCGAATTTCCAGGGGCTCTTCGACCGCCAACACATCAGGCTCGACCGCGTCAGTGATTGCATCACTTTGCCGGCGTTGAAAGCGGCGTTTCTCGACTGAGAGGATTCCAGATGATTCCATAGCGCAACGTAGCCTTACTTTTCGACAAAGTCGGAGATTCCGTTCCAGGTTGGTGGTGGAGGATTCTGCGCAGCATCCTCACACAGTCGCGACAGGCGGAGCGCCGAGGAATCGCCCACGTCTTTGAGCAACAACGCGCTCAACCGATCCCTCGCGCCGGTGAAGTCGCGAGCGAGGTAGGCATCGAACGCGGCTTCGTAAAGCCGCGCGTGCTCCACGCGAACTTCCGGAACCTGGCCGCGTTTCCCGAGTAGTTCGTAGATCAACTCGGGCTCGGAACGTCCCAAAACGCGCACCTTATCGAGCTTTCGCCAAACAAACTGGTCGCCCGCTTCGGCAACGGAGTTGGCGGCGGCAATGATTCGGGTGCCGTAAAACTTGTTCGCGCCTTCGAGGCGACTTGCGAGATTCACGGCATCACCAAGCGCCGTGTAGCTGAGTCGATTGACGGCACCAACGTTTCCAACCATGACTTCCCCGGTGGATACCCCGAAGCGGGTGGGCAAACGGGGAAGTCCCTGGGATTCCCATTTCTCATTCAACCTTTGGAGTTCTTCGTGACAGCGAAGCGCCCCCTGGATCGCGTCTCGCGCATGGTGCTCGTTCATCTTGGGCGCCCCCCAAAACGCAACGATGGCATCCCCAATGAGCTTGTCCACGGTACCGTTGTGCTCGGTGATGATTTGGATCATCGCGTCAAAGTAATCGGCCATGTGGGCCGTAAGTTGGTCGGGCGGCATCTTTTCCGAATCGTGGTGAACCCTTCGATGTCGGTGAACAGGATGCTCATGGAAGTGTGACGCCCGCCAATCACGGCGGCTTCCCCTTTTTCCAGCAATTCTCGAACGACGTCACTCGGAACGTATTTGGCAAAGGAATCAAGCGCGAGGCGCATGCGCTCCTGCGCGTCGTGCAACTGGGCAATCTCACGGATGTCCGTGCAGTGGTTGTCAGACTGCTCCGTATTCAACGTTCGCAATCGATCAGCCTGTTGGATCAGGGCCTGGATCGGGTAGCTATAGCGCCGCGCCAACCGGACCGAGGTAAATCCCGCAGTCACCAGCGCGATCGCAAAGAAACCCAAAGCGTATCTGCGCCCCTCTTTCAATTCGCCCAAAAAGTCGTCTTCGGGAACCGCAACGCCGATCCAAAACTGAGGACCTTCCTCCACCACGCAGGGGCGGACGTAACTCCACCAGCCCTTGCCTTCAAAGATCCAACGGAAAGGCTGATTCTTCTCTCCCATACCTCTCTCGACACTCAATGCCTTCTCGGAATCCATCCCCAACTGCGTCTGAAGTTGCGCGGTCGTTTTCGCAAACAAGGGAATTCCCAGGTCTGCCGGCTTTCTGAGAAACGCCGCCCTTCGCCGTTCGGGATCCTCAAATTCGGGATGACGCGGCAAGCCGATCGTCCGCATGTCACTGGTCGTCACCACGAGGAAACCATTGGGGCTGATCTCAAGCGTTTCGCTAAGCCGTGAAACGTCATCGAGCAGCAGATCGAGAGAAATGACCACCGTTCGCCCGGCATTGTCCTTTAGCCGGATCGAAGCGGTGATTCCGGGAGCTCCGGTCGAGAAAAAAGGGTAAGGCTCCGTCCAATGAGCAACCGGGTTGGCCGGATCCTCGTCCGGGTCGTCCACGACGATGCGATACCAAGGGCGGATTCGAGGATCATAGGCATCCTCACGAATTTCCTGTTCACGTGGCCCATCCACGGTTCCCCAGGTGGTCCAGAGCGAGGTTTTCCCAACCGTTTGCGGCGTCACAATCTGATTGTGAAAAACCTGATCCCGATAGGAATCCAGACCGCGCGCCAGCATGTACCCCGAACCATCGGAATACCCGATCGACAGCCCCACCAGCTGGGGGATGGAATTGAGAATCGGCGCGAACAACTCATTCAGTCGATCCGGATCCTTATCATCAAGGACGCCGCTTTCCGACCAATCGCGAAAAATATGGAGCACCGGCGGGATCGGAGCAAAGAAACGACGCAGTTCGGTTTCGACGCGATCCGTTCCGCTATCGACAAGGTCTCGACACAATGTTCGGACCGCTTTGCGCGCCCCGAGGCTCGAAACGGTCAAAATCGCAAACGCCAGCGCCAGAATCAGCACAATCAGGTTGCGCAAGAGGCTCGTGCGAAACGTTACCGATCGGTGGCGACCTCTTTCGGGCGCCGAATGAAAGTCTGCGGTCATGCAGGCTGCAGAGTAGAAGGAGGAGGAGCAAGCTTCAAGGAAGCATCACTCGTTTGACGGTTTTCCGCTGAAAACCCCAACGCGGCGTTCGATTTGGACTTCACCGGATCGAAACCAGATGGTGATTGACGAACGCGCGGAATCGTCGATTGCTCTTCGCTATGAAAACGGTGAAAACTGGCGTTGTCGGCGTTGGCGCAATTGGCCACAACCATGCTCGCGTCTACGCAGAGCTCGAAAATGCGGATCTGGTGGCAATTTTCGATGCCGATGAAGGACGAGCCAAGGAATTTGCCGAAAAATACGGTGCGAAGGCGACAACCTCCCTCGAGGAATTTGCCAGCATGGTCGAGGCTGCATCGATCTCGACTCCGACGGTAACCCACCGCGCGATCGGTGAGCAATTGCTCGGGAACGGCGTCCATTGCCTTGTCGAGAAACCCATCGCGGACAATCCCGACGACGCCGCGGCCTTGGTCGAAGTGGCTCACAAGAACGATTGCCTGCTCCAGGTTGGGCACATTGAGCGATTCAATCCGGTTCTCGAGAAGCTCGAGGAACGATTGACCGAACCCAAGTTCATGGAAGTGCATCGCCTGAGCCCCTTTCCCAATCGGAGCATGGATGTCGGCGTCGTGCTCGATGTCATGATCCACGATCTCGAAATCGTGCTTCATCTCGTTAAATCACCCATCGCTCACATTGACGCGGTTGGCGTTCCGGTTTTGACCCACCGGGAAGACATCGCAAACGCGCGAATTCGCTTTGAAAACGGCTGCGTCGCCAACATCACCGCAAGCCGGATCAGCCCGGAAAAAATGCGCAAGATCCGGGTCTTTCAGCACGATACCTACCTCTCGCTCGATTATCAGGAGCAGGACGGAAAGATGTTTCGCAAGATCGATGGTCAGATCGTTCCCGAACCGGTTCAAGTGGAGAAGGATGAGCCGCTGAAGTTGGAATTGGCCTCGTTCATCGATTGCGTGGCGAATGGCGAGCGGCCGAAAGTGAGCGGAGCCGAAGCCGCTGCGGCCCTTGAGGTGGCGATCGAAATCACGCGCCTGATTGCCGAAGGAAATCCCCTCGATTAGCAGCGCTGGACAAGCTCTGGCATCCAGTTTAAAAATCACCCCATGAAAATCCCCTCATTTCTCACCGCAATCTGCCTCGCGGTTGCTGCGACTCTCTTTGTCTGGAAGCTCGATGCGCAAGACGAAGCGAAGAAGCTTTCCGTCCTGATCATCGACGGTCAGAACAATCACAAGTGGAAGGAAACGACACCAGTCCTGGTCGATGCTCTGGAAAGCTGCGGAAAGTTTTCCGTCGAGGTTTCCACCAGTCCGGGGAAGAATGCGGAAAGCAGCGCGTGGGATAGCTGGCGTCCGGAATTTGGCAAATACGACGCGGTCTTGACGAACTACAATGGTCAAATGTGGCCGACGGAAGTTCGCGGTTCCTTCATCGAATACGTGAAGGGCGGGGGCGCTCTCGTCGTGGTTCACGCGGCCAACAATTCATTTGGGATGTGGCCGGAATACAACGAGATGATCGGTCTGGGAGGCTGGGGCGGCCGAAACGAAAAGCACGGCCCTTATGTTTACGTGAAGGATGGCGAGGTCGTTCGCGATGAAACGCCAGGAAGAGGAGGAAACCACGGTCCTCAGCATGAATTTGTGATCGAAGTGGTGGATCCGGAACATCCGATTACCAAGGGAATGCCCGATCGTTGGCTTCACGCCAAGGACGAGCTTTACGACATGCTTCGCGGCCCCGCCAAGAACATGACGGTTTTGGCAACGGCAATGAGCCAGGTCACCAAGCGCCAGGAACCCATGATGTTTACAATAGGATACGGCGAAGGCCGGGTTTTCCACACCCCCATGGGTCACGCGGATTACTCCATGCAGTGTGTCGGATTCTACAACACGATTCAGCGCGGAACGGAGTGGGCCATTACCGGGGACGTGACCCTTCCACTCTCCGAAAATTTCCCCACAACGGAAGCTGTGTCCTCCGTTGGCGCGAAGGGCGCGGAGTAACTACTTTTTCGGAGTCGTCCAAAATTTGGGCGCAGTGGCAAACGCTTTCCATTTTTCGACAATCCCATCGCGGAGCAACGTTCGTTCCCGGGATTGCCAACCGCGAAACGCAATGGCCACCATGTGAGTCGGTGACGCTTCGTCTTGACCGGCGAGTTCCTCGAGATGCGCCGAGGCATTTGCAACGTCGTTGAGTTTGCCCAGGTGATCCTGGAGACGTCGTGCGGCTTTGCCGTAAGACTTTGCAGGTTTGCCGGGGAAGCAGGATTGAAAAAAGTCCACGGTGTAGCGCTGCTTCTTGATTGCCAGCCTGAGTTTGTGCCACTCTTCATCGGTCGCCAAATCCAAACTTCCCGCTTGTTCCATCACTCCCTGGTGGGCTTTTTCAAGGATGGTTGCGGCCATGGATCGAACAGGCCGATTCAACGCTTTGAGCTCTTTTTTCGACATCTCCCCTCGCCATCCCTGCTTCACGATCCACAAATTCAGCTCAATGATGGTCGCGCCATATTCGCGGGAAAGAATCGCGTTCCGCAATTTTCGATACGCATACCCCCGTTTGCGGTTGGCCACTTTCTGGAGATCGGAAAAGAGCTTCTCTTCCGGAAACTCGCTCAGCATCGGGCGAAGCCGTTCCTCAACGAAAACATCCCAGTCACGCGCCACGCCCAGTGGAACACCAATGACGTCCAATCGTTCTTTAAACGGAGCCGTAATCCGTTTGGGAATAGCGATCGAGAAAACGCTGAAGAGCGATTTGAGCCGTCTCAATCCAATGCGCATCTGATGGACGGCATCGATATTGCGACCTTCCAGGATGGCGGCTTCATTCCCGCGAATCAGCTCGAGACAGTTGGTTAGAATGGCGAGGAACGCCTCTTCAACCGGGATCTTGGCCCGGAATTTCAACGGTGTGATTTTCTGCGGTTCTGGCTCACGATGATTGAGTAGCCGATACCCCACATCCGCTTTTCGCGGACTGCCCAGCCGAACTGGAACCTGCTTCGCAAGCTGACTCGCTACCTCGTAAAGTGTCTCCGGACGTCCACGCTTGAGTTCCAGTTCGATCTGACAAAGTGCAGTCACTTTTCCTCCGGCACTGACCTCTCCTTCATCGACAACCATCTCCACCAGGTCTCCCTGAATCTCGAGATCGTGGAGGGTTCGTGAAATCTTTGTCTCAAACACCGGCTGCAGCTTTTTCTGGATCTTCGATTTGTGGACCGGCAGTTTGCCATGGCCGTTTTGCGCGGGAAGGAGGTCCAAATTCAATTCGGCATCGTCGACCTCGGCGTCATACTCCATTCGCTCATACACGCCCAACGCATCGCCCGGCTGTTCGGCGACCTTCATCGTCTGGATCCAACGATCGCCCTCCCTGCGGATTCGCAGTTCCACGTCCTCTTCGTTCAAGGCGCAATCCGGCGTATCAAAATAGCGCGATGCCAATTCGCAATGCTCGGGCTCATACCGGAGATGCTCAGCAACATAAGACAATCCCAGAATCTTGGCGATATCCTCGCTGCGGCAGGTCAATTTCAATTCCGTTTCCTTGCTTCCTTCTGCCTGATTTTTCTTTTGTGTCACAATCCTTGCTTAAACTAAGTTTCCCAGATTATACATTTCAATCCTTGGAGAAAGGATTGCTTTGTGACAAAACCCCACCCGCGCTTTCCATGCATTTTCAGCGACTCATTCTGATCGCCTTCTCACTACCCTCTCTGCTGATTGCGGATACCTACACACCTCGGAACACTCAGGCGGAGGGTGAGCATCCACCGACACCCACAGAGGCTCTCGCTTCCATCACGGTTCCCGACGGATTCGAGGTCACTCTATTTGCAGGCGAACCCGATGTCCATCAGCCCGTCGCGATGGTGACCGATCATCGGGGGCGCATCTGGGTGGCTGAAAGCTATTCCTACAATGAATGGAAGAAGACCGCCGAAGATCGCATTGTCATTCTCGAAGATACCGACAACGACGGAATTCATGACACGCGGAAAGTGTTCTGGACCGGCGGAAACCACGTCAGTGGCATGAATGTGGGTTGGGGCGGCGTTTGGATCTGTAGCGCTCCAAACCTGCTTTTCATTCCGGATCGAGATGGAGACGATATTCCCGATGGAGATCCCGAAGTCGTGCTCGACGGCTGGACGACCGAGGCCCTACACAACTTCTTCAACGGGCTGACCTGGGGAATCGATGGTTGGCTCTACGGGCGGCACGGCATCACCCGGCCTTCGCTGGTCGGAAAACCCGGCGCTCCGGATTCAGAGCGGCAGGCGTTCGATTGCTCAATCTGGCGCTTTCATCCCGTCACCAGGGAGTTTGAAATCGTTTGCCGGGGCACAACCAACCCCTGGGGCATGGACTGGGATGCCAATGGCGAGCTGTTTTTCACGAACAACGTGAACGGTCACCTGTGGCACGCGGTCCCGGGCGCGCTGTTTCCCAGAATGGGCAACCGTCCGGACGCCAATGTGAAGTTCGACTACGAGCGAATGCCAATGACCGCAGATCATCTTCATCATGCGGGGACGATCGCGGATTGGACGAAGACCCGGGACGGAGTCGGAGTCCACGGCGACCTTGGCGGTGGCCACTCCCATTGCGGTGGAATGATCTATCTCGGAAACAATTGGCCCGATGAATACCGGGGACGCATTTTCATGTGCAACACCCACGGTCGCCGAATGAACCAGAATATTCTGGAACGCCACGGCTCTGCTTACGTCGGCAAACGGGCTCCCGATCTCTTTTTTGCCAACCAACCCTGGTTTCGCGGGGTTTCGGTTCTCTACGGACCTGATGGGGGCGTTTTCATCAGTGACTGGACCGATCTGGGTGAGTGCCACGACCGCGATGGGGTTCATCGCAGCAGCGGGCGCATTTTCAAAATGACCTACGGGAAGCCCGCCCTTTCCCGAGAATCGCTGGCGATGCTCCAAGGTTCGGACGAGATGCTGGTCCAACTGCATTTGCACGAGAACGAGTGGTTCCCGCGTAAGGCGCGTCGACTGCTTCAAGAGCGGAAATTCCTCGACGGCAAGAATGTCGCTGAAGCGATCGATGCGCTTCGAAAACTCGCCAACTCCAACCAGCGTTCGCAGATTCGAATTCGGGCATTGCTGACTTTGCATGCACTGGATGCGGTTCCCGATGCCACGATTCGCGCCCTGCTCAAGGAAGACGACGAGCACCTGAGAAAGTGGGCGGTTCGACTCGTTGTCGATCACGGAGCCCCCCGACCGGAACTGCGAAAGCTGCTCCTTCAGTCCGCGAAAACCGAGAAATCGAGCCTGGTTCGGCTCTATTTGGCCTCGTCCTTGCAACGGCTGCCTGAAGAGGAACGCTGGGAGCTGGCCCAAGCTCTCGCGGCACACTCGGAGGATGCGGATGATCGCTACCTCCCGTTGATGGTCTGGTTTGGCGTCAAAGACGCCCTTGCCGCCTCACCATCCGATCATTTGGCCTGGCTGGATTCGTGCAGCATCCCAAAGCTTCACCAATTCACCGCGCAACTGGCCTGCGAAACCCAGCCTTCCAAACTGATGCTCGCGGCCCTGCTCGATCGAATCCTGAACGACGAGCAACACGCGACCGCGCTGGCTCGGGGTATGGTCGCCGGCCTTGATGGCCAACGGAACCTGCCGGCCTTGGAGAGTTGGCCCGCAGTTCGGGATCGCCTCGCCAGCTCGCCGTCGCCAGGACTGGCGATCGAGCTCGGTTTGACGCTCGCCCCGGTCGAGACCAATCGAGAGCTGATAAAACGCGTGCAAAGCGGCGACGCGAAAGCCCTGAAGCGCCTGTTCACGGCGCGAGCGCCGGGAGTTGGCGAGCTTCTGTCGAATTCGCTCGATTCGCCAAAGCTCCGCCAAACGGCATTGCAGGGGCTGGCTCAGGTCCCCAACGCGAATGCTCCAGATAAAATCATCAAACTTTGGCCGATCCTGGATTCCGCGGAAAAATCCGCGGCCGTAGCCACATTGGTCGCCACCAAACGCAGCGCCGCCGAGTTGCTCGACGCCATGGAGGCGGGACGGATCCCGAGATCCGCCCTGACCGCGTTTCAAGCCCGGCAGATCCAAGCGTTGAAGGACGCGGAATTGACGAAACGCGTCACCCGGATATGGGGGAGACTCAATGCCTCCAACGCCGCCAAAAAAGCGGAGATCAAACGCTATCAGAATCAACTGACCAGCGACGTCCTCGCTCAGGCCGACCTTGCCCATGGAAAAGAACTCTACAGCCTCCGCTGTGCGGTCTGTCACTCGTTGTTCGGCGAAGGCGGAACCATCGGCCCCAACCTCACCGGCGCAAATCGCAGTGACGTTTACTACCTGTTGGAGAACATCATCGATCCCAGCGCGTCCCTTCCCCTCGACTACCATGTCACCGTCATCAGCATGAAGGACGGACAGGTATTGACGGGAAATCTGACGAAATCGACGGACTACACCGTTACGCTCACATCACCGGCAGGCGAAGTCGTCATCAACCGCGATGACATTGAGAAACAGTCCACTTCGCAGATTTCCCTGATGCCCGATGGCCTTCTTATCGGATTGGAGGTGAAGGATGTTCGTGATCTTCTCGGTTATTTGATGAAGGAATGAACGGGAATACCCCTGGAATTTGCTGACACAGGAAGCCCAGCAAATTCCCTTGCGAAAGTCCATATCCAGCGTCCCTTTAGCGGGCTCATGGACACGTATAAAATTCTTGTCGCGGACCCGATCTCGGAGAAGGGAATCGAAGATCTGAAAGCAGATCCACAGCTCGAAGTGGACGTCAAAATTGGCCTCAGCGAGGACGAATTGGTCGAGATCGCGGGCGAATACTCCGGAATCGTGGTGCGAAGCCAGACCAAGATCACGCCGCGGGTCTTTGAATCGGCGAAAAAACTGAAAGCTGTGGGACGCGCCGGGGTTGGGGTCGACAATATCGATATTCCGACCGCTTCGCAGAACGGGGTCATTGTGATGAACACCCCGGGCGGGAACACGATTTCGACCGCGGAACACGCTTTTGCCCTGATGATGAGCCTTGCCCGCCACATTCCGCACGGCCACGCCGGAGTCGTCGCCGGCAAGTTCAAGGAGTCGCGCAAGAAGTATCAGGGAGTCGAGTTGAACGGAAAAACGCTCGCCATTCTCGGCATGGGCCGAATCGGTGGCGAATTCGCGATGCGAGCCCGCGCCTTCAACATGCACGTCGTAGCCTACGACCCATATCTCGCCGGCAGCAAAGCGGAGTCCATGGGGGTGGAACTGTGCGACTCGATCGAAGACGCCATCAAAAAGGCGGACTTCATCACACTCCACATGCCGAAAACCGACGAAACGAAGCACATGATCAATGCGAAGCGACTGGCCATGATGAAGCCAGGCGTTCGCATCATCAACTGCGCACGCGGTGGATTGATCGACGAGAAAGCGCTCTTGGACGCGCTGGAAAACGGCAACGTCGCGGGTTGCGCGCTCGATGTGTTTGAGGTGGAGCCTCCCGAGCCGGATTATGCGTTGCTCAAGCGTGAGGACGTTGTTTTGACGCCACATTTGGGTGCCTCAACCGCTGAAGCCCAGGAAAATGTCGGAATTGAGATCGCCAAACAGGTGCGTGATGCAGTTGTTGATGGAACCATCGTGAACTCGGTGAACATGCCAAACATCGACGATCGCACGATCGCGGAAGTCGGCGGATACCTTGAGCTTGCCGAAGCTCTCGGCGTGATCATCGCGCGGACAGCCCCCAAGCAGGCTGAAGTGCTGAAAAT
This sequence comes from uncultured bacterium, assembly GCA_963977015.1. GTDB lineage: Bacteria > Verrucomicrobiota > Verrucomicrobiia > Verrucomicrobiales > DEV007 > JBCDHN01. Next base: position 84,290 of record CAXBMO010000005.1, read on the forward strand.
TCACTACAGTGGCAAAGTCGCGGATCTCGATACCCGACTGATTACCCGTTACGTGATGAAAGGATTCCTTCGCGTTGGCTCGGAAGGGCTCGGCGTGAATCACATCAATGCACCGACGTTTGCCGAAAGCCGCGGCATCCAGGTCATCGAATCGAAACTGCCCCGGCCAATCGACTATACCGATTTGATTGAGGTGTATGCCGAGAAGGAAGACCAAAGTGTCTGCTCTGCGGGAACGCTCTTCGGAAAAGAGCCTAGGATCGTTCGGTTGCATGAGCGAAAAGTGAATGTCGTTCCCCGCGGCCATCTGCTGTTGCTCGAAAACAGTGATTACCCGGGAATCGTCGGGGGTGTTGGAACGGTTTTGGCGAAAAACAACGTCAACATCGCCAACATGTCGCTGGGCCGAAACGAAGCAGGCGGAACTGCTCTCATGGTGCTCAATCTCGATTCGGCCCCGGACTCTTCGCTTCGCTCAGAGTTGATGGAACTGGAAGGCATCCTCGATGCCCGGCTCATTTCGCTTTGAGAACGGCCGGTCAATCCCCGGTTGAAACGACATCCTATTTCCAAACTTAAGAAGAAAGAGGTTCAACTTTCTACCAAAGATGTTGTAAAGTTGGCGGAAAATCCCACCTCAGCTCGGGGTTGGCTTTCCTCTCCAGATGACAGTTCACCTTCCCTACGTAGGACTTCGGCCCTACGAAAAATCCGAAGGCTCCTACTTTTGTGGGCGCCGTGGGGAGGTGTCGGTGCTTCTCGATGCGTATCTGGAACAAGCCGCCGAAAAAGGGAAGCTCCTCATTATCTATGGACCGAGCGCGGTGGGAAAAACCTCGATGGTACAGGCCGGGTTGTGGCCCATTGTTCGCCTTGAAAAGGACGTGGCCAGGTTTGAACGCATTGTTCCGACTTTTGAAGATGATCTGGCTTCCTTCTCCCAAAGAGTCCGCGCAATTGTCGGGCGGATGTCGGGAGGTGCGAGCGCGGAACGCACCTTGGTCTTCATTGACGAAATCGACCAGGTTTTCGGTTACCCATTGAATGGTGAGTTGGAGGACGAAACCCGGCTTGTTCTGGTCAAGCTGCTCGAGTTTCTGGTCGAAGCCTCGAAACGTGGCATTGCGAGAATCCTCATTGGAGTCAGCGAACCCTGGTCCCGATTTCTCGAAGACGCCCCCACAAGTCAGCAATTTTTGGCGAATGCGCTCGATTTTTTCCGGCTCAATCACATGAGCACGTCGGGTATGGAAGAATTTCTTCGGCTCCCGGTCGCTCGTTGGAAAAAAGCTCCGAAAGATGCGGTTGGAGTCGTTGACCAAACTTTTTTCTACGACTTCTACGGCGAGATTTCGGCCAACCCGGCTTCGCTGCCTTTGGCCAACTACACCTTGGAACGCATTCTCGAAACGGGAGACAAGACCAAGGCTTTCGACTATGTCGCCTACCGGGAAATGGGCGGGTTGCTGGGCGCAATGTTACAATATATTGAAGAGGTCTACTACAGTTGGCCGGAGGAATTGCAGGCTAAATTGCCCATTTTTCTGGAGCTCTTTCGCGCGGCCAGCACCGAAAATTCGGAACATGATGTCCGGTGTGCGCAGGTCAATCCGCTTGTTGCGGACCCCGATGCTCGGGAGGTATTTGGGAATCTTCTGCATGCCCGGATCCTTTGTTTGAAGGGCGATCGTTGGAACAACGCGGAAGCTCAGCTCGCCCATGATCGCCTGTTTGAGAAATGGCCGAGATCGACCGTGGGTGCCTACTGATTCCCGCTCCGTTTCAGCTCCCGTGCCTCTCCAGGCCCTCCTCGAAGGTCGCTCGATCCAGTCCATTCCGAACATGGACCGCAGTTACCCCCAACGCAGCGACCTCAATGATGTTCCTCTCCTCATCATCAAAGAAGATCATCTCTTCAAAACTGATATTGGTATCCGCCTGGAGCTTTTCAAAATGCCGGATTTTGCTGCTCGGATAAATTTCCTGATGCGCAAACCACGAATCCAGGTCCCAGGCTTTCAACAACCAATCCGCCCACTCCGGTCGAGTCGTGCGAGACGCGAGAGCAAGTCGACAATCGGCATCCTGCAGCTCATCCAACAATTCTCTCACCTCTGCATATAGCAAAAACTCGTTCCCGCTCTGATCAAAGACTCGATCCTGCTCCTGTCGAAACGGCCAGTCCGTACAATCGATCCATTTCCCGCCGCAATCCCAAAGGGTAAAGTCGAGATCGAACACCACCAATTTTGGATACACCTGCATTCCAGACTAATCGGATCGCGAATGATAGTAGTGGGCCACCAGACGTTCACGTTCGTGTCCCGCCAGTAGCGTCCCGTCCACAAATGCCCTCGTAGCATCCTCCCGGCCCGACTCAAACAACTGGCGCGGAGTCGCGATTTCCACCAGTTCGCCCTTCTCCAAAACCGCAATGAGATCAGCAAACTGTTCCGCTCGCCGAACTCGCCCGGTGCCCATCAATACCGACATTCCCCGCTCCAACTTCAAGTCCTCCAACATATCGACCAGGTGGGCGACCGTATTACTGTCGAATTCGGCGGCTGGCTCATCCATAATCAGCAATCTGGGTTCACAGGCCAACGCCGATGCGATCATCACCAATTGCCGGGTCTCGATATCCAGTTCCACCGGAAAACAGCGCTTCTCAATCAATGCCTCCGGATCCAGAATCCCAACTTTGTAGAGATAGAAGATCGCGTGTGCGGCGCGATCCTTGATCTTGGGACGATTAAACCTCAGAAGAATGTCAAAATGTTGCCGGATGCTAAGCCGAGCATTAAAATTCTGGTGGGCGTTCTGTAGAATATAGGCAATTCGCGCGCCACGAATGTTCAGCAGTTTTTGATTTGAAGTGCGCAAGAGATTCTTCCCTTCAAACCAGATTTCTCCTTCAACCGATCGAACGGGGAGTTCGTGAAAAAAGCGTGTGATCGCGCGGAGAAGAAGGGATTTTCCACTGGCGGTTCTTCCCAGAATCGCAAGCGAACTACCTCGAGCCAGGTCAAACGTGACACCATCGAGAATCTGTCGAGGCGGCTGCGAAAGTGAAGGAGGATGCAATTCAAGCCGCAGATCGTTGACGCTAAGAATGTGTTCCGAAGGCATGATCTTTAATTCGGGCGGGATTTCGGCAGGGACAGCAACCGATCAACAATCGGCACACAGGCATAGGCAATCAGACTTGCCAATATAATCGCAAAGCCAGCATAAAACACCTGCCATGGATCATCGAGCATCTGATCTGCCCCCAGATGAATCAGGCTACCCCAGGTATAGCCCATCGGAAGTGGCATGAGCCCAACGGAGCTCAACATGGACTCCATCAATAAACTGTAGATGAACCCAAGAAAGAAGAACGGAATCGTCAAGGGGAGAAACTTCGGCCAGGCATATTCGATAAACACGCCAATGGGACTGTGGCCCAGAATCTTCGCCTGCATGAATTGAAACTCTTCCTTCGCTTCAGACACCCGCGTCAGCAACTGTCTTCCGATCAAGGGATAGATCGACAATGCGAGAACAAAGACGAGAAATACCGGATGGCTTTCTTCCCGGGTTCCGTAAACGACCAGCAATAGAACCAAGGGCGAAATACAGGCCAAAGTCTGCAACAACTGTCGCAAGACGAACTTGGTCCAAGCCCCAAAGTAAAGAATGCTGAATGCGGTGACGATGGCCAGGAAGTAGGTGATGAAGGCAGCCACCAAACTGGTGCCAATGGTAGGAGCAATGGCGGTTGTCACCTCATCCCGCGCGGCCTGTTTTGCCGCTGCGACCTGAGCATCCTGAGGGCTCATTTCAACCTGACCGGAGTCTTGGGCAGATCCCTGAGTCCAGGCCCCCAATACCAAAACCAGCCAAATGATGTAGTAGAATTTCCTCATTCTAATCCATTTCAGGAGCTGAAGGGTGACGCTCATCGATAAACTCGACAATAATATCGACCAACATGTTGGCCGCCAACAACGCAATGGAAATCCAGAGGCTGAGAACAGCCAGACGCTGAAGATCACTCTGCTCGGCAGCTTCATAAACCGCGTAGCCGAACCCCGGCACAAAGAAGGCGGTTTCAATCACAATGAGCACACTGAGAAACAAGGAGAACAGGAAGGGAAACGATCTGAGCAGGGGCCTCCAAATCACCGTCGTCATTACGGTATCAAAGATCATCCGCTGGGTAATTCCCAACGATCGAGCCGATCTCAATGAACCTGGCGAAAAGGCATTGGTCAGCGTCTGCGAAACTTGCCGGGCCACAAAGGCGATTCCCGACAACGAAAGCGGAATGGCGAGAAGCAGGCATTTCCCAATGTAGATCGTGTCGATTTTTTCGATCTGCGTCGCTTCGCCACCAATGTAGATGCCCCAGTCGGCAATCGAGTAATACAACACTACATAGGCAACCCAGAACGCAGGAATCGCGAGTGTAATACTGATGAGGGAATGCCCCAAGACCTGGGTCCAGAGCATCCGGTAACGTCCTAACACGATGCCCAGGGGAACACCCAGCCCATAACTCAGGATCAGCGCTAATGCGAGAATCGTAACACTGTAAACCAGTGCCGGCAGGAGTGGCGTCATCCCGGTCAAGGCCGGATCACTCATCAAACGCCCACTGAACATCGCTTTGAAAAACCCCAGAAATGAGAGCGACGTGTCATAGGTGGTGTTCCCGCTCAAAATCACGAAAATCAGCACGCTCAACAGAAGCAGCTTTGCCACGCCAAGCGCGAGATTGCGACCGAAAACCTGGATCATGGCTTGTTCAGTGGTGGAAGAATTGCGGCAGGCCCAATGGGTTCCTCTTGCGGTATTTTCACCCACCAGGCCAAATCGTGAGTCAACGAGACTCGGTTCTCGCCCACCTCTCTTCGAACGGGGCCTTGTTTGGTTGACTTGTCGACGACTACCGCTCGGTCACGCTGAAAGACTCGAGCTGAATCGCGCCGGAATAGCGGAGAAATGGGCTGTAGCTGCAACAGTTTGACCTGCAATTCCCCGGCAAGCTTTCGCGCTTCGGAGTCGTCATACGTAGCGCGCAAAGCTTCCAGAAGCCGGTCGACTTCTTGATCTTTGACACTCGTAAAGTTGCCCTTGCCGGGGCCAGCCTCGCTGGAATGCCAGTTCGCATACTGGTCCAAGCTCCAGGTTAGCGGTTCCGTCATCAAAGCGGCATCGAAATCAACATTGCCGTGTCGAAGCTTTGAGAGTTCTGCATACGAAGCGATGTGCAACTGAACCTGAGCCCCTACCTTGTCTCCAATTCGGCGCCACTGGCTCAACAACGATCTCGCGATGTCACGCTGTAATTCATCTCCTCCAATCACGGCGAGGGTAAATGTCAGCGGAGTCCGATCCTTGTGGCGCGTCCCGTAGCGAATGCTGTTCCATCCCGCGCTCTCCAACAGCTTGATACTCTCTTCCGGGTCAAACGGCACCGGAGACACTTTGCTGTCAATATTGGCCCCCGGATGAAAGAGCTGATCAACCAACTCACCATTCCCATCCAGCAGGTCATCGATCATTCTCTGCCGATCAACCGCCATTGCGAGCGCCTCCCTTACCCTCACATCCGCAAACACCTCTTTCTGCAGATTCCAAGCGATGTAGGTGTGGAAAACCGGAGGACTTTTCACCAAATCAAAATTCTCCCGATTCTGCAGATTTTCATAGGTTGTTGGTTTTGCCTCGTAGCTGTCGATCGAGTTGATCTGAAAAAGGATCCGCCGCATCCGTGCTTCCAACACTCGCTCGTAAACGAATCGCTGATTCTCCGGTTTGCCACGAAAGTAGTCTTCGTTCCGCTCCAGTCGAATCGGTCGTTCCGCTTCCCATTCCGCAATGGTGAAAGGCCCCGTTCCGATGAGAGGCGGAAGTCCGGTCTCGTTGGGAACGTGAAAATAAACGGCATGGGCAGGCAAAATCGGAAGCTCTTCCCACATTTCCAAGGTGCGGCCAATCGGCTTCTTGTAATACACCGTAAACGAGAGGGGACGCCTGGGTTCGATTCGCTCGATCGATTCCAACGCAGAGGTTACCACGGGTTGGGACTGGCTGTCCTTGGCCATGCTGAGACTGTGCATCACGTCATCCACCGTAAATGGCTTACCGTCGTGCCAACGAACCCCGTTGCGGAGATTCATCGTCATTCTGGTTGAGAACAGGTAGGAAACCGGCCCGACTTCCTTCAAAACCGGCTTAAGCTCGGGTTTGGTGTCGTAGTAAATCGCAACTTCGCGCCGAAAACGCTCCAACTTTCCAAACGTATAAAACTCGGCTTGATTGACGCTGTTCGCTTTGATTCGGCGGACCTGCCATCCTTCAACCGCGGATTCGGCAAACGATCTCACGCTCTCGGCTGCCGAATCCTTCATCTGAAGTTCCCACTTGATGAGTTCGGCCATATCTTCCTTGGCAAAGAATCCAAGCAACTCATCCTTCGCATTGGTGTGATGAGTGTTGAAGTCGACCAGAATCTCGATTTCGCCATCCGGCGAAATCCGTTCGATTCCCCACCCGTGCCATCGTGCTTTGGCATTTCCCAATTCCTTCAACCAGTGATCCCGGTGTTCCTGACTGCGGAAAAAGTAACGCGCCGTTGATCCATAGCTCCAATTTTCCGCGAGTCGCCCCTCCAGTTTCATCTCTGGCGATCGACCGAGCAGCCGGTCAAACAGCAGACTTTCGATTTCCTCGGAGATGGGGTCCTGCTGCGTGAGTGGATCAATTCCAATCGGGACGGTGGTAATCGCGAAGGTGATGGCATCCGGGTCCACGGCTTCGCGCTCCGTTCGTGCCATGCTGGCGACAAAGTAGTAGGCCAGCACAATCAGGAGGAGAGGCAGAAAGTAGAGGCTAATTCGAAGCCATCGCACAAGAGGTTGAATCATGGTGGCAAATGAACAATTCGCAACCCCTGACATCCCACGAATCGGTGATAGCTGAGACGCCTCTCGTTCCCTTCCCTTCGAGAATCCTCCTTGGAATCGGCAAATCGCGATGGTGAATTTTCGTATTTCCTTACGGATTTCCCTTAAGCCGGGATGCGCACTTGACGGGTAACGAATCCACGTCTTCCTATCCCAACTTCGCATGAAAGCCACCTCCATTTTACTCTTCGCCCTTCTCACCGTAAGTCCGTTGTTTGGCCAGGATGTGAACCGGGCTCAACTCGCGATCTTCGGGAAATTGCCCGAAGTTTTTGAGTCGGAGAAGAATCCGCTCACCCAAGAAAAAATTGATCTGGGCCGGAAGCTCTACTACGAGCCACGACTGTCGAAGGCCCAGGAAATTTCCTGCAATTCCTGCCATGATCTCGCCTCCTATGGTGTCGACAATCTCGACTTCAGCATCGGTCATCTGGAGCACCGGACCGGCAGAAACTCGCCTACGGTATTGAATGCCGCCGGTCACCTCACCCAGTTTTGGGACGGACGGGCTCCCGATGTCGAAGAACAGGCCAAGGGCCCGGTTCTGGCTGGTGGAGAGATGGGAATGCCCAGTGAGGAGTATGTGGTCACCGTTTTGAAGTCGATTCCGGGTTATGTCGAAGAGTTCGCCAAGACGTTCCCCGGCGAGGACGATCCCGTCACTTACGACAATATGGCCAAAGCGATCGGAGCATTCGAACGGAAATTGGTGACGCCCGCCCCCTTTGACGACTACGTGGAGGGCGATGACGAAGCGCTCACGGAAGCCCAGAAGCGTGGACTCCAGACCTTCATCTCAACCGGTTGTATCACCTGCCACATGGGCCCCCTGGTCGGCGGCATGACCTACCAAAAGCTCGGCTTGGTGAAACCCTGGCCCGCGCTCACCGACAAGGGGAGAGGCGCCCTCACCGGCAACGCAGCGGAAGATTATTTCCTCAAAGTGCCCAGCCTTCGAAATGTCGACAAAACCGGCCCCTACCTGCACGACGGCTCGATCAACAGTCTGCCGCTGACGGTCGGGATGATGGCGGAATATCAGCTGGGGAAAACACTGACCAACGGTGAAATTGCCGACATCACGGCCTTTCTTGAGTCGCTGACTGGTGAAATCGATGCTGAATTCGTCAAAAAACCGCAACTTCCACCAAACGGCCCCAACACCCCAAAACCAGACTTCAGTCCGGCCCTCTGAAATCCAGCCCATGAACGGGCGCCAATCCATCACGTTTATCTGCGTTACACTCGCGCTAGCAGCGGGAACGGCGTTTTTCGCCCTGAAAACTCACCGCGAGGCAGAGGAGGTTCGGGCCATGTCCCGGGAGGTTGAGTCCCAAATCGCCGCAAAACTTGATTCTGCTCAAGCCCAGGTCGCGGCCACTGAAACCGCGATTGGAAAAGAGTCCGAAACACAACGCATTGCGATGCTCGCGCGGTTGAAACGGGCCAGCGGAGAACTGGCGTCGCTGCGGGCGAGTGGAGGGAGCGAAACCCGGATTTCCGCGCTCGAGACGGAAATTCGTAACCTTCAGGCGAAAATCGCCGAAATCGACCACCCGGTCAGTCCGTCAACCTCAGCCAAGTAGCTCCCCAATCCGAACTCGAACGGCTTTGGAGTGTCCGGCGAGAACCCTGTCGAACGAGTGCTCGATCAATTCGAGCACGAACGCATTCCCAAGCGATCCATCGAGCTTGAGGGTATTCCAATGGCGCTTGTTCATGTGATATCCAGGTTCGATCGCCTCATGCTCGTCGCGCAGTTCCACCGCACGATCGGGATCACACTTGAGATTCATCCGGACCGGAACTTCATCCGGACTCAACGTCGCAAACATTTTTCCCGCGACCTTGTAGACCAGATGTTCGGGACCAAAGGGCGTTTCCTCGGTCGTCTCAGGGAAGCCCAACAGCTTCTTGCGCAAGAGCTCGATATCGTTCACACCTTCAAGCTGCTTTTCACCTTCTCCCAAAGTCCGCTGCCAACCATCTTATCGGCTTTGTCGAGCAGGACGCGAACCAGTTCCAAAGCGTCCCCTTCTCCGGCCCAATTTCGCTGCACAACTTCAGGCTCAACGTCATTCATCATGCGATTGATGACGAAAGCCGCGAGCGCCAAGTCATCAAGATAACCGATTGGCCCCAGCAAACCTTCCGGAACGACATCGAATGGAAGCACAAAGTAGGCGATTGCCCCGCCGAGCGCCGCCTTGTGTTTGGAAGGAACATCCGGATCAGCGAGCAGTCGTGTGAGCAGGTGAAAGAAGTCCGGGACCATCAGAATGTATTCCAGCCAACGGTGACTGAGTCCGGTTTTGGTCGCAGCCCATTCTGAAACGCGATCCCGGAGCTGCCGATAGAATCCCTCGTGCCCACTCACGAATTCTCCGGAAATCGAGGTCGTTCCCGCCCCGGGAACGCTTGTCCGGAGGATTCCCGCAGTTTTGCTGCCGCACGATTCAAGCGTCAGTTCCCCTGTCGCCGAAGCGGGGATCGCAAAAAAGCGGCCGGGCCCAAAAACGTGCTCCCCACATCGAATTTGCCCCTGAATCACCGTGATGATCGCAAATTCGCCCAATCCCCCCGCAATTCGCGACTCACCGGGTTTGAGTTCCCATTTTTCGACATTGAAGTACTCGCATTCGACCAAGGTGTTTCCACTGGGAATGGCAACTCCAGGCTCGATGTCTTCAAAATCAATGCTCTGAAGGGACTCCTCCACGTGAAGTTCGCGGGGTTTGCCATCCAACCCGGTTCGGTTCCAATCGAAGACCCGATAAGTAGTATCGCTGTTCTGCTGAATTTCGTAAATCAGCAAGCCCGCGCCAATTGCATGAATCCGGCCACTTGGAATGAACAGACAATCGCCGGTTTTGACCTCGATCTCGTGAACTTTGTCCGCGAGGCTGCCATCTTGAATCGCAGCCTCGACCTCTTCCCGAGTCACACCGCTCTTGAGGCCCGCGTAGAGTTTCGCACCGGGCATCGCGTGAGCGACATACCACATTTCCGTCTTCGGTTCGCCATTCAGAGCTTTCGCCGCTGACTGCGGAGGATGCACCTGGATCGACAAATCCTGGGTTGCGTCCAGAATCTTGAGGAGAAGGGGAAATCGATCCCCCGAGGCTCCAGCACCAAAAATCTCGGCCCGCCGTTGCTCCCACAACTCGCCCAAGGTAAATCCGGCAAAGGTTCCTGCGCGAATCACGGTTTGAGCTTCCGGCCGATCAACCATCTCCCAGCTTTCGCCAAACGGCTGATCACTGGGCAATGAACGGTTGAGCCACTCCTGCAGTTTACGGCCGCCCCAAACCCGTTCCTGGTAAACGGGTTGAAACACCAGCGGTTCATTCAAGGGTGGTGTTTCTCTCAGAACCTTCTTTTTCTGCGCGTTCCATTCTTCAGCAGTGTCGATATCCGTGGAGATTGGCAGAGATCCAATGTGTAGCTGCAACTCCATTGCGCGCTCAACGCTCTTGTCGAGCGTCTCTTCGGAACTCCAGGGAATGTCTTGAAACAGCTCCGGTTTGAAGAGACTCAACCCAATCAGGTAATAGCCTCCATCGGCGGCCGGGCCGAAAACCACGTCTTCCTCGTCCAAACGCTCCCAGGTTTTCGTGAAGGTCTCGGGGGTAATTTCCACACAATCCGTCCCAATCGCCGCGACTTTTCGAAATCCTTGACCAAAGGCGGTCTGGAACGCGGCACTCATTCTTGCCCCCAAATCACCTTCTGCCTGAGCAACCAGCTCGACGTTGCCGGGTGCATCAGGCCATTCGCTCGCGAGCCAGGTTTTAATGTCTTGCTCGCGATTCGGAGGGTCGAACAGAATCCGGATTTGTTGCGCATCCGTTTGTCCCACGACCGCCAGGACTTCCCGAACCAGGCGGCGATAAACAATAGCCGCAGCCTCGTCACCGATTTCTGAACCAAGGCGCGTTTTCACCTCACCGGGCGTGGGAAATTTAAGGAAAATTAAAATTAGGGTGTCCTTCACCATTATCGTAATTTGGTAATTCGTAGCTGTTAGGCTTTGAAATTGCTACAATGGGTGGCACGCTAATTTGCGGCACCTGGAATCCGTCTAATCAAAGCCACAACGACCGCCGACTCAAAGTCAATTTCCGCGAAATCCTCGCACCATGAAGCCCGTCCGACTGGAATCCAACTTCCCTCAAAACCGCAAAGGAAGTCGAATCGCCAATCCCCCGAAAAACCACACGAAATTCTGGTCGCCAGAACGAAGGAAGTTGGTTACCATTTCCACTGCCAATGTCTGAATCGATCGGCAAACAGCTGAAGCAAGCACGGCTCAAACGCGGGTTGAGTGTGGAGGATATTGCCCACGAAACGCGGATTCAGGAATCAATGCTGCGAAATCTGGAGGAGGATGATTACTCACAGTTTCCCAGCCCCACTTACGCCCGCAGCTTTCTCTCGATTTACAGTGAAAATCTTGGTGTCGATGCGAGCGAGGTCATTGACGCAATGTCCGGCCCAGGAGGTGGCGGAATCGGAGCCAGCAAGGAATCCTTGGAACCGATCATCGATTTAACGCCTTCCGATCAGACGATCCCAATCTTCAAGGACGTTGAAGAGCCTCAGAAAGGTCATCCGATTGTGATGATCCTGCTGTTCGTGGGGTTGATCGTCCTCGTGCCGAGCGTCTTCCTCATTGGCAAACGCATGGCGCATGAGGAATTGAGCCAACAGGCAGCCTTGGCCAAAGCAGCTCCCGATTCAGAAAATCAGGCCGGCGAAGGGGAAGCCAAGTCCGGCGAAGACGAGAGCGACTCTGCTGTTGCTCCCGGTAAGCCGAAGCCAAATGGCCCCCGCTCGGAAGCTGATCTCCTCAATGATTTGATCTGGACTCCGACCTCTGGAGAAAACGACGGAGCACGCATCACACCAACGACGCCCCCACCGACAGGTGGGAGTGGCGACTTGATCGCTCCGGTCGCAAAGCCGATTCCGATTCCCCAACCTGAAGATCCTACCGCCGAAGACGTCTCATCTTCTAGCGAGGAGACTCAATAGAACGTAACGTCCCGAGTTACGGAAAACACCCCACCCCATCGAAATCCCCATGCCCGAAGAAATCAAAGCCATCGTCTACGAGACGGATGGTTGGTTTATGGCGCTCTGCACCCATTTCCCCGGAGTAACCGGCGAAGGTCGATCCAGAGACGAATGCATTGCAGATCTTACCCAGAAGATTGAGCAGCATATTGCAGAAACGACCACCGAAGTCGTGACTGCTGAAGCTGCCAACGGTTAACACTTCCGGTCTTTGCAGCGCTTGAAGAGCCCCTTGCGCTTCACCTCGGGAATTCCGGGATGGTGAGGCTTAAAGAACTTGGCTACCAGCTGCGGTTTGGGAAACACGCTTCCCTCCTTCTCCTTTTTGCGCAGGAGAACCGTGAGTGGCTTCCCAACGACCTTGGAAACAGGCGAGCTGAAGAACTTGATTGCGCGCTTCTGATAACGCTGCCCATGCTTGGAAAGCGTGCCGGGATCAATTTCCTGCAACCCAGCAACGAGCTGATGGTCAGATTCCCTAATCACCTTGGCAGACGTTCCCAATGCATAAACCACGTCATGCCGGCGAAAGAGTTCATCCATTTCATCGATGGGCTTTCCTCCTTTGTTTGACAGTCCACCCCAGTTCCCATAGAACGCGAACTTGTTCACGCATGGGATGGCTCGAATCACAGAACTGAGTGCTCGATAGTGTGGCGCCTCTGGAGTCCGTTCGTAATTCTTCCAATCGATGGAAAGGGTTGCCTCGTACCTTTTGGAAATCGCCGACCAAGAGATATCTGGGACACCAAGTATGGCGAGAACAGTAATTCCCAGCATTGTAGAAGAGAACTTCATTCCTAAATTTAACGTTCAATAACCAGAATGCTTGTGAAAATTCCGACAGAATCCGTGTTGGCAGCTTATACCGTTCATGCGAAGAGTGAATTACCGAAATCTTATCCCCGTCTTGCCCTTATGATGTTACCCCGCGTCGGCTATTTCTCGCTCCTTCTCACCACCATTCTGTTCTCCATTGGCACCGGTCACGCAGACAAAGCAACGACTCAGGCCGCCCGGAAAATCTACCAGGCTCATCAGGACTCCCTGGTCGTGATCACGGCCATATCGACGATCTCATTTACGACCGACAGCGAGAGCCTTCCTGATCAGGAGCGGCGCACGCAAACTCTCGGCACCATCATTGATTCCAAGGGACTCATCATGCTTTCCAACAGCGCCCTGGACCCGAGTGTCGGCATGGCCGGTCAGAGGGGACGCCCCGTGGGCAGCGAAACGGAATTTGTCACGGTAGTGAATGCGAGCGCACGGTTTCCGGAGATACAGGTGAACCTGGCCGATGGAACCGAATATCACGCGGCATTGATCGATAGAGACGAGAAGATCGATCTCGCATTTCTTCGAATCGATCAGAAACAACTGAAGGAGCGCAAGACCGCGCTTCCCTTTGTAAACATCAATAACCGGATCACGGAAGGCGAGATTAGCATCGCCGATGAAGTGATTGGTCTTTCTCGTTCGTCACCGGTATACGCCTACATCCCTTCCGTCATTCCTGGATATGTTACCGCCGTTTCAAAACGCGACTATACCTTCTATATTTCAACGGCCGGCACGGCACAGGGCATTCCGCTTTTTGCACTGAACGGCAAGTTTATTGGAATTACAGTCCAACGAATCGTTGAAGGGAAGCGCACCAACCTCCTCGGAACTCTGGGAGCTGGGACGGTTAAGACGATGGCGGATTTGGCGGCCACCCGGCGATCACGGTAATACGACCGTGAAAACCTTGGTGAAGATAAATTCCGCACCAAAACCGGTCAGAAACGCCAATTGAATGAGCGTCAACCGGTAGTCCGTCCGCCAACCAGACATGAGTCCCCCGATCACAAACACGGCGACCGCTGATGTGATCGCAAAGGGCAACCAGCCAAGCCCCAGAACGGCGACGTAAACCACCAACACGCCAAAACACTGGGCCGCCAACACCGGGCGTTTCACAAAGTTCACCGGCGCCACTTCCTCGGCTTCTTCTTTTCGAATCAGGACCCAGATCAACAAGCCTCCGACGATCAGCGCCACATAGAGCGGGAAATTGGGAAGCTTGGTCTCCTTCTTCGCGACAACGGCTTCAAATTTCTTGATCGTTTCCTCCAGTCTTACCAGAAAGGGCTCTCCCTTTGAAAACGTGGGATCAATTCGCAGGCGCCGCAACTCCTCTTCCACTTTGGCGTTGGACATTGCTTTCTCAAACGTCTCGGCCAGAAAATCGACGACTTCCCGCGGAGTCCCTTTGGCTGTCCACCAATAGTAAGCACTACTCAAAAGAACATCGACCCCCTGCTCGATACTGGTCGGAACATCTGGAATCGATTCGTGGCGTTGCGGGCTCAGTACCGCCATTGCCCGGATATTCTCGGATGGCGGTGTTCCATCCGGTCGCCGAAAATCCAGATACTCTCCCAAGGTAAAGATCCCGGCATCAAGGTGCCCTCCCAGAATCTTCGAATATCGATCCGCACCTCCATCTGCGGAAACAATGCTGAATTCCGCGCCCGGCACCTGGCGCTCCAATTGAAGCGTGGCAAGATAAGCAGGCGAACCTTGGTTGGCGCCGAAGGTCACGGTCTTTGGGGCGCGCTTCGCTTCTTCCAACATCGAAGGGAGGTCGGGAAATCGGCAATCCTCCCTCACCATCACGATCATCGTGACCTCACCGGTTAGCGCGATGGGTTCAAAGGCTTCCGGTCCAAAATCGACGACTCCGGAAAGCTTGGTCGCGATGATCGCATTGTGATGACAAAGCAACGTGTAACCATCGGGCCGGGCATTTTTCGCAGCCCGGCTTCCAATGGTCCCGCTCCCCCCCGGTTGATTGCTGACCACCAGAGGTTGGGGTAACAGATTGTCTTCAACGATTCCAATCTGAAGCTTCCGGACAAAGGTATCGGATCCCCCGCCTGCGCCATAAGGCACAATGATGGTAATCGGTTTATTGGGATAAATGTCCTTTTGACCGGAATTCGAGATCAAGCGTCCCGTCCACCATGCAACCAATGCGGCAACAACGATCCAGGTAGCAATGTTGCGCAGTTTCTTCATCCTCGTTTCCATTGAATCTTTCGGAGGAGTGGCAAAAAGAGCATCAGCATGGCGACCAGAAAAAAGACGAGCGAAATTGGCCGGGTAAAGATTGGAGCAAAGCTGCCATTCGAAGCCTGAAGCCCCAGGCTCAGATTTTTCTCGGCAATGGGACCAAGGACAAAGCCAATCACGAACGGAGCCAGGGGAATTCGCTTGGCCTCAAGGGCAAACCCGAGCAGCCCAAAGCCCAGCATCACCCAGACATCAAAGAGGCGGCTGCCCAACGCAAATGAGCCAATCACGCAGAAGCAGAGAATGATGGGCAGCAGAAACGATCTTGGGATTCGCGTTAACCTGGCCAGAAATCGCATCGCTCCAAACATCACCACCGCCATCACCACATTCGCAATCGCCATTGAGCCCATGATGGTGTAAACCATGTTCGGGCTCTCTTCGAAAAGCCGCGGTCCCGGCTGGAGACCGTGGACGATCAGGGCTCCAAGCAAGACGGCTTCCACCACGCTTCCGGGTAGTCCCATCGCCACGAGCGGAATCAACGCTCCTCCAATCGTGGCATTGTTGGCGGACTCAGCCGCGACGATCCCATCTTCGTGACCGGTTCCAAATTTCTCGGGTTCTTTCGAAACGCTCTTCGCAACGGAATAAGCGGTCACGGAACCGATGTTGGCTCCAATTCCCGGCAGGATCCCAATCCACGTTCCAATGACCGACGAGCGAAGCATGTTCATTCCATGCCGAACCACATCAGCCCAGGCCAACAGCACGCTCCGATGGCCGAGTTCAACTGGTTCGCCCTTTTCCTCGATATTGATGATGTCGCGCAGGATCTGGTTGACCGCAAAGAGCCCAATCAACACGGGCAAGAGCAGGAATCCATCATTCAACGCGGTGATGCCAAAGGTCATGCGCGCCTCGCCCGTGGCGGCGGAAATGCCGGGCATCGAAAGGAGTATCCCGAGAAATCCGGAAAACAACGCCCGCGGAAGGCTCTTCCCTCCAATCGTCGCAATCAAGACCAGCGCCATCATCACAAGGCTGAAGTATTCGAAATAGCCAAACTTTGATGACAGCTTCGCGATCGGTGCCGTGAGAAGCAGGAGAAACGTCCACGAGATCAGCCCCCCGGCAAACGACGACATCACGCCAAGCCCCAGGGCTCGCCCCGGCTGACCATTTTGCGCCATCGGATAGCCGTCCAAGGTCGTCACGATCGAAGCCGGCGTTCCCGGCATTCTCAGCAAGGTCGCCGTGATCATTCCTCCACTTACGGCTCCGACATAGATGCTGATCAGAAAAGCCATCGAGTGCAGCGAATCCTGCCCATAGGTCAGAGGAAGGCATAGCGCGATCAGCATCGTTCCGGTCAGCCCCGGAATTGCTCCAACGAAAACGCCTAACATCGTGCCTGCGATGATCAGGAAAAGCCCGGTTGGACTAAAAAGGTGGGTAAGGGCTTCGTCGAGTCCTGGCATCAGAGTGAGCCGTGATGTTGTGCAGAACCGGACGCGAACACAAGTATTCTTTCACGAACAAGCGAATCGATGGATCACACCAAACGTTTTTGCCCCCGATCAACTCAGTTCACGACGCCGTGACAAATAGGCGTTGATCGTGTCGGGAAGCGAACTCTTGGTATTTACCGGAACGTAATCCGCCTTCATCTGCCCACAGGCCTTCTCGACCGTGTCGATAAATCCGCGAACGCGCTCCATGTATTGCGCTTTGATCGCCAATGGGTCGACCTTCAGGTTGGAATTGAGGGACTCCAGGTTTCGGAAATTCGTGAATTTCCGAAACGGAAACGTCAGTTCCTCCTCTGCCATGAGGTGAAAGATGACGATCTCGTGATTGCGATACTGAAAGTGGTGAAGCGCTTCCTTGATCTTATCGCCATCATCAAAGAGATCGCTGATGATGATGACCAAGCCTCGCCGTTGAATGCGTTCCGCGATGTCGTGAAACACTTCCGCAGCAGCGGTGTCTTCCCCCGGCTCGGTTTGGTGGAGTTCCTCCAATATCAAACGAACCTGACTTGGCTTGGACGCGGCGCGAATGTAGCGGCGAATTTCGGTATCGAACGTGACCAGTCCGACGGCATCGGACTGTTTGATGAGAAGATAGGTCAACGCAGCAGCCAGGTAACGGCCGTATTCAAACTTGGAGAGAACGTTCCCATCAAGTTTTGAAGAGTGGTCACCCACGTAATTCATTGATCCGGAGGCATCCATAATGATGGTTGCCCGCAGATTGGTTTCCTCAATGTATTGCTTGATGTAGAAGCGATCTGCTTTGCCGTAGACCCTCCAATCCAGGTTTCGGAGGTCGTCTCCCTGGGTGTATTGGCGATGCTCGGCGAATTCGACCGAAAATCCTTTGTGGGGACTCGCGTGGCGCCCGGAAATGCTGCCTTCCTTCTTGGTTCGTGCCAAGAACTCGTGCTTTCCGATGATGGCGGTCAACTCCGGAGGCAAAAGCCGCAAGTAGGCAGCCTCTGAGTTTCCGTTCTTCGGCGTGGCGCGTTTGACGGCCATCCTAGAGTCCCAGGTTTCCGTTTGGACTGAGATGCTCAATCAGCATACGGATCACATCATCACTGGTCACCCCTGCAGCTTCGGCATTGAAGGTTGTAATGATCCGGTGCCTGAGAACCGGGAACGCAACGTGGTTGATGTCGGCGGTGGTAACGTGATAGCGGCCGTAGAGAATCGCCCGGGCTTTCGCCGCAAGAACCAGATAAATTCCAGCTCGCGGCCCAGCTCCCCAGGACATCATCTCGCGAATAAAATCCGGAGCTTCCGGCTCTTTGGGACGAGTGGCACGGGCCAACGCAGACGCATAGGCAATCACGTGATCAGCAACCGGCACTCGACGCACCACGTCTTGAAGCCGCATGACTTCTTCGGCCCCGAGCTGGCGGGTTGGCTTGGCCTTGTAGGTTCCGGAAACACGTTTGATAATTGCCTGCTCTTCTTCAGCGCTGGGATATCCCACCCGAATGTTGAACATGAAGCGGTCCAGTTGGGCTTCCGGCAACGGATAAGTTCCCTCTTGCTCAATCGGGTTCTGGGTGGCCAGCACAAAGAAGGGCTCAGGTAGTTGGTAGGTCTTGTCACCGACCGTCACCTGACGCTCCTGCATCGCCTCAAGCAACGCGGCCTGGGTCTTCGGAGGCGTCCGGTTGATCTCATCCGCCAGAAGCAGGTTCGCAAAAATGGGGCCGTGAACGAACTTGAACACGCGTTTCCCCGTCGTGTGATCCTCCTCCAGAACCTCGGTTCCGGTAATGTCTGCGGGCATCAGGTCGGGGGTGAACTGAATTCGCTTGAAGCTCATATCCAGAACTTCGCTCACCGTACTGACCAACAACGTCTTGGCCAATCCCGGCACCCCAACAAGTAGAGCGTGAGAACGGCAGAAAATCGAGATCAGCACTTCTTCAATCACGTCAGCCTGACCGACGATCACCTGGCCAAGTTCCGCCTGCAGCCGCTCGTAAGCCAGCTTCAGCTCATCAATCGTTTGTTTATCAACCCCGCTCAGATCCGAATCCGCCGGCGCTTCGTCGAGTCCGGGATCAAAGGCCGGTTGCGGAATCGCGGTGCCAGCAACCGGAGCAACCGGCGCCGCAACTCTTCCCGCGCCATCCAAATGAAAGCGAAACAACGCATTCCCCAAAGCGACCGTGTCTCCATTTCCCAATAACGCCTCGGTCGTCTCCCGGTTGTTTACGATCGTTCCCGTTTTGCTCTTCAAGTCCCGGATTACCCACTGACCCTGATCGTGGTTGAGTTGCGCGTGTTTCGAGGCAACCCCGCGATCTTTAATCTGGAGTTCACAACGGCCACTGGAACCGAATGTTGCCCCCAGTTCATCGACTTCAAATGTTTGCCCTTCAAGGCTTCCTTCAAGAAATTGGATTTTCGGCATAAAAGCGGTTTTCGCGGAGAGTTGGAGTGACGGAAGTTCGGTCTTAGATCCCGAAAGAGAAGGTTCGTTCAAACGAGTTCGAAACTGAAAACAAGCGTCACAAATTCGCATCTCAAGATTGTAATTTCTATAATAATTGATACAGTTCAAACCTGCACCTCGCCCGATTCGCCTAGAAAGCGAACAAACGCCTACGAACTGATCAAATCGCGCAAAAATTAGCGATATTTTTACTAAACGACATTCTTATTCATGATAATCTGACAGGATCGCTGGTTTTTGATCTGAGGTCATTGCTGATACGCCACTTATGACACGCAGTGGTGTTATCCCCGTCATTAACTAGTCCCCACAACATTCGCGCAGCCAAGATGAAGCCTCTTACCTCCTTCACAATTCCCTCAAACGCCGACGGTTCCGATATGCTGCTGACCGAAGGTGAAGACTTCAAAACCTACCTCGCATTTTCTCAGGAGTTTCTGAGATTCGTCGCGCTGAAAGTTTACAGCCCGGAACGCCAGGCAGATACCCGAACCAAGCAACTTTTCGTCGAACGCGCCAACGATCTTCGGGCTCGTTATTCGAACGGTCTCGCCTTTCCGCTGGATGCGGGCGAACAGGATCAACGTCTTTACCAGGCGATGGAGTTGCTACCGGGACATGCCCTCCAGAAAATGGTGGAAAAGCTGGGCCCGCTTCCTGCTCCCGCGGTGATGAAACTGGCCAAGGAGATCATTGCGAACCTCGAACTCTCGGTGCTGGATCACAGGGTCAAGCCGTCCCTGGCGCCCTCTGATGTGTTTGCCTGGGGAACCAATGGGCAGAATTGGAAAGTTGGCTTTGCCGATTACGATTTGCGGCCGCTTCAAGACGGGGAAGAATTCCCCAGTGAACTTCAAACCGTTCAAGAGCTGAGCCTGCTACTGTATTTCCTCGGAACCGGCGACCTCCAGGCGTGGTTCTACCCAATGCTCAATTCGGATTTGTCGGAAGATCAGCATCCCACGATCGATCCTGACCTGCTCGCGTTTTACCAACAGCTCTTCGACGGAAGTGCGAGCCAGCGCCCGTTTTCCTTTTCCGACATGCATCGTCTGCTCGATCATACGATCACCGGAATTGGGATCAAAGCAGAACTCGTCAGCATTCCCGTCGAGCGGCCGTTTCTCAACTGGATGCCGGTGCGGGGCAGCTTTCCTGAGCCATACTCCCCCAAAGGCAGACTGGCTGAAATCGACCAGCCCTGCTCCTACGAAGCAGTTGATAAGTTGCGAGACAGCACATCACTCGTCCACGTCTTGCCGCCGGATTCCATGACGTTGAGTTGTTTTGTCGATGAATACCGGCAGAGCATGCAACTCGCTCAAGGCAAGGTGTCTTCCGCCCTGACTCCGGTTGAGACGGTGATGTGTGATCCACGTTGCCGGGTCGTCGCCGAAAAGCCGATTGCGGCGATCTCATTGTCAGCCTTGATCGAACGGGAAGCGATTTCTGACCAACACGCCGTTACGATTTTGGAAAAAATCAACGTGGCCTTGAAGCAACTTCAGAAAGAGGAGTTTGAGCATGTTTCTCTGCGTCCCAACGATATTTTCCTGCAGCCGGAAGGTGTGAAGTCGCGCCAAGGGGTGATGAGCCAACGCTCCTTCAGTTGGTTGGACAAGCCGAACAGCTACCAAGTCATCCTTCGCTCATTCCACGCCAACCTTTTCTATTCAGAGCCGATCAATTTTGGCGCATTGAACGGACCGGCTGGAAAATTTGGCCGCACCAATGCCATCTTGAATCCTTTCCGACCGGAATTTGAATTCAACACGCTGGCATATGTGCTTCTGGATTCGGCAATGCGGAAGGAGGGCTCCAGTCTTCCAAAAGCAACCGCCGAACTCTTCCGAACCGCTTTTTCGTCAAAACCTGATACCAAGCGGGAAAAATTTGTGGCCAGTCTGCGCCGGTCACTCGGCAGCAAAACGAAACGCGCCAAAACATCACCGGCTCACGTGGTCTCTCCAGGCCCAGCCACAGCCAGGACCGTCGCAATTTCGACCGTCCCTGATCACAGGGCCAAACGCGAAGCGTGGGGCAAGCTTCCACTTTCGGCGCTTGGCTTGGCGGCACTCTTGGTCGGGGGCATCGTCGTATTTTTCTCCACTCCGATTCAACAGCGCCTGATTGCCGCCAGCAACTCAAACGCAACCGTTACCGCAGATGGCACGGTGAATTTGATCATGGAGCCCGCCCCCGAAACCGTAACGGAGGAAACCCCAGTTGCACCAGAACCGGCGGTGAAGACGGAACCCGAGCAAACGGTCGCCATGGATCCCGAACCTGTTGTGAAACAGGCTCCTCCTGAAGTTATCGTGATGGAGGAGGTTCCCGAGACCATTCCAGTGATCGAAACGCCCGTCGTGGAAATTCCTCAACCAGTTGAAGTCGTCGCGGAGGCCTCTTCGCAATCGCTGGCCCCACCAATGCTCAACGTCATCAAGCCGGAACCGGAAGCCTCGATGGAGCGAAGCACAGACGAAGCCAGTGAAATGATCGTGGCGACGGAATCGGTTCCATCTCCGCAAAGTTTGGGCGGCAGAAATTCCGATCCAACCATTTCAGCGGCGGTTGATACGGTTGGCTCTTCTCGCGAAGTTCGCGCGACTCCAATTATCCAGGCGGATGACTTGGTGGCAGTCCCCTCTCCCATCGACCAGCAAGAGCGAATTGGCCGGACCAGTGAGGTTTCAATTCCAACGATTGCGGCCACCAGTCCAGCCGGAAATCTGGAGATGCCGCTCGTTGCTCAACCCGGCCCCACCGATGAGTCAGGCGCAGGAGATTCTTCGTTGATGATCGGGGCAAGCATTGGTGCGGGTGAAAGCATGGACTTCGAAAGTCTGAACCAAGCAAAAGAAGACAAGGAATTGATGCAGGTCCTGGACCGCATTCGCGAGAAACGACAGTCCGGAGAAATCGGTGCGGCATCCCAACAGCTCACTCAAGTTCTCGAAAATTACGCGGACCAACCCATGGTTTCCGTTGAGCTTGATGCGGTGATGTCCAGCATTCGGGAGCGCCAGGATCGGCTCTCTCCCCAGCAGCGCAATCAGGCGGAGGAATTGGTTCAGATGGCTGCCATCAATCAGCATTATGGAGCGGTTAGCCTCCTTGCCACTTGGTCCGACCAATCAAACAGCCCGACTGCGGTTCCATGGAACGAGCGAGCTGCTGAACAGGGGGATCCTGACGCCATGGCGCGTCTTGGCCTCTATTACTCGACAGGCAACCATGTTGAGGCGGATCCCTCGACCGCCGTGAAGTGGTTCGAACGCGCCTCCAAGCTGGAACAAGTGGATGCCCTCTACTATCTGGGCGAGTGCTACTTCTTCGGGAAAGGTGTCGAGCGCGATCCGGCGATCGCCGTCGATCTTTTGGATCGGGCCCATGAAAAGGGTGACCCGAAAGCATCAGACATGCTTGCCACTTGTTACGCGAAGGGCCAAGGCGTTGAGACCAATCATCTGCGAGCCCGAGAGCTCTATGAGGAATCCATCCGTCGTGGCAACAAAACGGCTCTTGGAAACCTCGGTGTCCTCTATCTCCAGAATCGCGGAATCGAACGCGATGAAGCGAAAGCCTTCGACCTGTTTCGCCAGGGTGCGGAAGCAGGCGCAACCAACGCCATGGTTCTCTATGCGCTCAGCCACGAGCGGGGAGTCGGGACCGAACAAAATCTGGAGACGGCCCAAACCTATTACGTCAAGGCCGCGCAAGCAGGTCATCCTGCAGCCATCCAGTGGTGCAGAAACCGGCAGCTGGACTACTAAACTAAAGCAGGATTTCGAGATTCAGTTGTCCGGCATCGCCTCCCAATTCCGGAAGGGAAGCTTCTGCTGTTGTATTTCGTTTATTGGCGACGGTCGAACCTTGCGCAATAGACCGGTGGAAAGTGGCTGCCAAGAATTTCCCACGAATCTCCACCATCCTCACTAATCCATACGGACCCGGTGGTTGATCCCATTACAAGTCGCTCACCCGATTCATCGACTTCCAGAGCATGTCGATAGACCAGATCGTAGGCTTTGCCCTCAGGCAATCCGTTTGAACAGTTCACAAACGTCTTGCCTCCGTCCCTGGTTCGATTGACCAGAAACTTCCCATCAACTGGATACCGCATCTCATCCTTCCTGGCCGGAACAAACCACGCGGTCAGCGGGTCCTTCGGGTGAACTGCCACGGCAAAGCCAAACCCCGCTGGCTGGACATTCTCTACGTATTGCCAGCTGGTGCAGTCATCCGTTGACCGGAAGATACCGCAGTGATGTTGGGACCACAGTTGATCCGGCGCAGCCTCACAGCGCACCACCCGATGCGGATCCTGGCTATCGGGATCCATTTCGCGCTCTTCGGGATTGAAGTCGTAGAACATGCCATGGGCGCATTGTTTCCAGGTTTCACCACCGTCCCTTGTCCGCCAGACACCACCACAGGAAATCGCGACGATCACATCCTTGGAATCATTGGGATGGACGCAAATGGAATGAATTCCCGGAACGTCGTATCCTCCACCGGCCCACTTGGCTCGCTCAGGACGATCCCAAAGACTCCGAACCATCTCCCAACTTTCCCCCCGATCTTCCGAGCGAAACAAGCCTCCCGGCAACGTTCCGCACCAAAGCGCCCCCGGTTGATCATCGCCCGCAGACTCCAGGGCCCAAATTTTCTCCAGAGACCAGGGAACGGGAGTGTTGCGGAAAGGGTCGATCGTTTCCGGCACATCATCAGGTTTTGGCGGATACACCGGTGGATCCAGTTCCTTCCAATTTGCCCCTTCGTCTTCTGACCGATGGAGCTTGGTACCAAAGTGTCCGTGTTCCAGAACCACGTAAAGGTTTCCGTCCCGGGCATCGGGGAACAGCATGGGAACGGGATCGCCGAGAAAATGCTCACGCGTTGGGGCCCATTTGCCAGTGCTCGA
Source organism: uncultured bacterium (assembly GCA_963977015.1). Lineage (GTDB taxonomy): Bacteria > Verrucomicrobiota > Verrucomicrobiia > Verrucomicrobiales > DEV007 > JBCDHN01. Next base: position 108,281 of record CAXBMO010000005.1, read on the forward strand.
TCGTTCGAAGGTGAAAAGCCCCTTTCGGGTGCCCAAATGAAATCGATTACTCATGGTCTCGTTGGTTGAATCATTCTTTAACCTCCAGACAACGCCTGCATGACAAATATCTCCGACGTTGCCGAAATGGGATCCTGGCGTTTCTCCCGATCTTGAATGGAAGTTCCGTCCACGACAATGGCGATGTGCTTTCGAACGGAGCCGCGATCATCCAGCAGATAGCTCCTCAGCTTGGGGTGCGCGCCAAAAACCGCCTCCAGTGCCTCCTCAACGGTCTCGGCATTCACTTCGCAACTTTCCACATCGACATGCCGACGGAGGTTCTGAGTAAAAACGACCTTTGCCATTTCCTTTAACCTGACACAAGCATCTCAGGGGTTCGATTACAAATTTCCCCGATCGCCAAAGCTTCCCATTTTTTTGGGTGGGATCGAACCGATCACCCCTCCATCAAATTGGTAAGGAGAAATTCCTGAATTGCTCCATACACGCGATACTGCACCATCAACAGCCATCGCTTTTCCCCCAACTCGGTCGGATTCTGCTCGCCAACAAAGAGTTCATACTCGGCATTCGCGATGTTGTGTTCCTCGTTCAAAATCAACCGAGCCTGATTGAGGACGCTGTACCACGTTTCGGCATGGTCTACCGGCACCTGAATGCGATGAAGTTGCGCTCCGCCGTGATCGATTTCTTCAGCCTGATCCAAATCCTCTGACACGATCCGAAGATTCTCTTTGAACTGCGTTTCAATCTCCGGCTGAACAAACTCCTTCCAATCAGCGACGACTTCCTCATCATCGTCCGTCGGATCCGGCAAAATCCGCTTTTTCCCCTTCTCAGACTGATTGAAATCGGCGGCCTCAGGCAGTTGCACCAGCATGAACCACTCAACATCGCCGATTTCATCCAGCATCCAATGATCTGATTCAAGGGAAACGCGCATATCTATGTCAGCCTACGCCGCTTTCTTCATTGCCGCCAGCAGTTGGTAAGACTGCAATTGCTGGACATAGAACTCTGCCTTCTCCCGAACGCCGGTCCAAACCACCGATTTTCCCTCCTGATGCACCTGCATCATCAAGATTTCCGCTTTCTCATCGGGATAGCCGAAAACTCGGCGAAAAACGAGCGCGACAAAGCCCATGTAATTAACGGGATCATCGTAAACGATCACATTCCACGGTTGATCGAGACTGGGAGAAGTCTCTGTAACCGTAATCGTTTCCGTCCCGGGATCTTCAGTGATCGTCGGCATAATTTCAGCACCTTATAGTTACTCCACCGCACGTGGTTGAAAAGCGGAATTGCCTCCAGATTTCAGCCAAACGGGAAGGCGCTCGGCCAAATTCGGAGCCATTTGCTCAAAGGCCTCCTCCGCTCCATTCTCAATTCCCGGCCATCCAGTGATGGCTTGTGCCGTCCTCCATTCCAGAAAAAGATAAGCGATTAAGGCGGGGGCCGCCGGAACATTAAAAATAGCGCACTGCAGCGCAAAAACCGTCGGTGCATGTCCGGGACAAACGCCGTTCTCAATCTTTTCCCCGAATTTGGCGATCTCGCCGAGATGCCGGGCTCCCTCATGTCGAGTCAGCAATGCAAGTCCCGCAGCCAGGCTGCGTTCGCTGCATTCACGGTCCAACTTTTCGGAGAATGTCTGATCTTCGGCCGCCAACTCCCGAATTCCAGTCGCCGCCACCTGTCGGGAACGAACCAAATGCGGAGCCACGTACTTGCTAAATCTCCCATCGATCCATTTCACCCATTGCCCGCCCCAACACTTCGTCCCAACGGGCTGAAAGAGAATCGCTTGCGTCGGCACTGCCGCCATCAATGCAATCTCCACCGATCTCCACAACTCCTCCGGCAAGGCCGATTCCGTCAGGTAAATCCCAGACGAATCCGGCACCTCTGGCGATGAATCGGGGAAGGGAAACTGGAGAATCTTTGCCATGTGGTCGTGTTAGACGTCGAATTATGATTCTTCATCGCAAATTGCAACAATTCCTCACAGAGTGACCGGAGCATATTCGCCGGAATTCGACGCTCGTCCATCAACTTTCCCCCATCGAACGAAAGGAACGTTCTACTTCGCAACTGCCGTCACAGCAGCAGGAACGGTTGCGGAAAGATTCAGCAGTGGGCGAGGATTGAATCCAAAGATCAAAATGCCAACCACCAACACCAGCATGACGGCGCGTTGCAACGCACCAACCTCTAATTTGGGTGTGTCAGCGGGAAGATCCGCGCCATCAAAATACATCGCTTTGACGACCTTGAAGTAGTAGTAAAAGCCGGCTCCTGCAGCCAGGATCGCAATTCCCAGCAACAGCCATTGCTCAGCTTGGACCGCGATTCGAAAGACGAAAAACTTACCGAAAAAGCCGGAAGTGAGAGGAATTCCAGCCAAGGCAGCCATCGCGATGAGCAACGCAAAGGCCAAAAACGGTGAGCGTTTGCTCAATCCCTTGAAGGTCGCCAAATCTTCCCCGCCGAGTTTGGCGCGAACGATTGTCAGAACGAAGAAGGCCAGCAAGGTCATCATCGTATAGCTTCCCAGGTTCATCGAAACCGCATTGATCGGATGAATGGTCATCGCTTCGGTTCGTTGCGGAGCACAGGCCAGGGCCAAGAGCAGGAATCCTGCATGAGAAATGCTGGAATAAGCCATCAACCTCTTGAAATTCGTTTGCAGGATCGCCACCAAGTTCCCAAAAATCATGGTGCCACCGGCCAAGACCATCATGATGAGAATCACACTATCGTTGATCGCGGTTGAATTCATGAACGGTTGAATCACCCGGACCAAAACGATGAATCCCGCAGACTTCGATGCGACTGATAAAAAGGCGGTAATGGGAGTTGGCGCCCCCTGATAAACATCCGGAATCCAGACATTGAATGGAAAAGCTCCGACTTTGAAACCCAGCGACACCATCAGAAGCGCGAAGCCGAAGAGCGATGCCATCTCATTCACATTCGGCCCGGACAGAGCTTCTTCCAAGAGCGCAAGATTGGTTTGCCCGGTCGCACCAAAAATCCAGGTAATGCCATAGACCATGAATCCGGTCGATAGTGCACCGAGGATGAGATACTTCACACCAGCTTCGAGCGAACCGACGTTTCTCCGCATGAACGCGACGAGAACGTAAAACGAAATGCTGACGAGCTCGATCGCGACGAAAATTGAAATGAGGTCGATGGCTGAAGCCGCCCACATCAACCCGGCACAGGTGAAAATCGGGAGAACGTAAAACTCGCCCACACCGTAGCTTTTGGAGGTGTAGTCCTGGATCACACCATGGTAATCCATGCTCATGAAGATCACGATGATCGTAGCAATCAGGGCGATCCCTTTGAAAAAGCCTGCAAAACTGCCCTCGTCGTAGGTGTAATAGTCCCAGAATCCGCCGTCACCTCCCTTAACGAAAAAAGTCATGGCGTAAACCACCGCCAAGCCAAGAATTGCAACCCAGCCCAAGCTCCGTTTGTCGGAGCCGGAAATAAACGCCTCCGCCAGGAGCAAAATGAGCCCGAGCGCAACGACAGCAATTTCCAAGTAGTAGGCAGGCATAATCGATTAAAAACTATTCTTGAGCAGATCGAGCAACACAGATGGGAAAACGCCAACTCCGATCAAAACCGCAATTAAAAAGCAAATGGGAACCCGGACGCTGAGGAGAGTTGGATCCGAAAGTTGTCGAGACTCCAACGACTGGCCCAAAAAGACATTTCGGAAGCCTCGGAGCATGTATACGGCGGAAATCACAACGCCCCAGATCGCGAGAATCGTGGTCCAATGAATAAGTTTGAACTCCCCGTCGAATTCTTTGAATCCACCGAAAAACACCATCACCTCAGAAGTAAAACTGGCGAATCCTGGCAGACCAATGGAGGCAAACGCGGCGATGCCGAACGCGAAGCAATAGAAGGGAGCGTTCTTTCCCAGCCCTCCCAACGTTTCCCAATTGAGCGTGGGCAGTTGCTGTCGCAATTGACCGGTCAATCCAAAGAGAAGTGCAATCCCAACCCCATGAGCAAACATCAAGAGAATCGCTCCATTGAGCCCGATCACGTTGTTTGCGACAATCCCCAGGAAAACATACCCCATATGCATGACACTTGAGTAGCCCAGCATGCGGTCGATCCGGTTTTGGCTGATTGTCACAAAGCCAATGTAGAGAATGTTTCCCAGCAGCAAAATTAAGATGACGTTGGTCCACGCCTCCATTCCTTCAGGAAGCATGGGAACGGCCACTCGAAGAAGCCCATACAACCCAAACTTCTTCAACACTCCGGCATGGAGCATCGCAACCGGAGTCGGAGCAGCGGCATAAGCCGGAGCTGCCCAAGAGTGAAACGGAAACAACGAAATAAGAATGCCAAACCCAATGAGGAGCGTGCCAAAAATCCACTTTTGCGACTCGGCACCAATAATGCCGCTATCCGCCAGCGTCTGAAGCTCCCGCATGTCAAAGGTCTCGCCCCCCAACCCAATGAGCAAGGCCAGCAGGCCAGCAAGCAGCACCATGCTGCCAACTCCCAAGTAAATCGTAATACGCCAAGCGACGTTCACGCGATCGCTGCCATGCCCCAGCATTCCAATCATCAGGAAGGTTGGGATCAGAGCCAGTTCGTGGAACGCATAAAAGAAAAACAGGTCTGTCGAGAGGAACGCGCCAAGCGCTCCGGCAGCAATCAACAGCGGACAAATATAGTAGAGCTTTTCGTGCTCTCCCAATTCACTTGCCGGCGGGCTGAGCCAAACCGCGCACAAGGTCACGATGACCGAGAGGAGAAGCATGATGACGCTCATTCCATCAACCCCAAAGGCGAGAGCCAGCTTTGGGGATTCAAGAAAGACGTGTTCGCTGCTCATCTGAAACGCCGCCGCATCCGCGCTCCGATCGAAGGTCCACCAAACTGCAAGACCTAGAATTAAGTTTACCGCCGAGGTCAACCACGCGGTTCCTCGACTGGGCATGCCAATGATGATGGCGAAAACACCAAGAATCGGCACAAGGATGAGAGCGTGGAGAATGGTCACCTGTTCGTTCACTTCACGTTAAGAATTTTACCGATTCAATATCAAGGCCAGCAGCACGATCATGCCCAAGGCAATTACCAACCCATAGGCGGAGATATTTCCTGACTGGATACGTCGCAGGGCTTTCCCAACCCCTTCCGTCAGCTTTGCGCTTCCCGTGACCAGCGCACCGCCAATCAACAACTGATCGACAGCGTAGAGAATGTTTGCCGTTAGATCCTGGCCAATCCGGACAACGCCCCCATAGATCTCGTCGATCCAGAACTTGTGTTCGAGAATCGGAATGCGGACCGGATCTTTCGTCTTCCCGCGATAAATGAGAATCGCGAGTCCAACACCAACCACCAACGCAATCATGGAGATGGCAGGAACGGAGAGGCCATGATGCTCAGTCTCTCCATGCGGTTCAGGGATCGGAACCAACGCGTTCAATGGGCCAGCGACGAAACCGTAAGCCGAAAAGATCGACAGCAGGGCCAGCATGATCAGCACAACCCGCATCAAAATCGGTGCGTCGTCTGCATGTTGTGCATTCTCGCTTCTTGGTTTCCCCATGAACACGACCATAAAGAGTCGAGTCATGTAGAAGGCGGTCAACCCAGCCACGCACACGGCAATCCAGAAGAGAGTCATGTTTTCCTCGTGAGCCGCGTGCAGAATCGATTCCTTACTGAAATACCCGCTCGTGCCAGGGAACGCCATCAGAGCTGCGGTTCCGAAGAAGAAGGTGGCCAATGTCGTTGGCATCCGGACTCCAATTCCGCCCATTTTCCAAATATCCTGCTCGTGATGAGCCATGTGGATAATCGCTCCTGCTCCCAGGAAGAGCAGCGCCTTGAAAAACGCGTGGGTGTAGAGGTGAAACATTGCCTCGTCGAACGCATGCAGGCCGACGGCCATGACCATGTATCCAAGCTGAGAAAGCGTCGAATACGCCAGAATCCGTTTAATATCATTCTGCTGGATCGCGCAAAGGGCCGCAAAGGCCGCCGTCAAACCACCAATCCATGCGATCCACGGCCCCGCATTCGATTCAGAAATAAGCCCACAGTCGAACTGAACTCTCACCAACATGTAAACACCCGCAGCAACCATCGTCGCCGCATGGATCAACGCAGATACCGGAGTAGGACCTTCCATCGCATCGGGAAGCCACACGTGGAGTGGAACTTGAGCCGACTTTCCTACCGCACCAAGAAAGACACACAATGCCGCGACCGTCAGGACCGGCACAGCGACCTTGGAATCCATCACCTGCTGCCCGATTTCGGTGAAGATCACGGATCCCGTCAGCGCCCAGAGCATCAGAATTCCGATCATGAATCCAAAGTCTCCAATTCGATTGACGAGAAACGCCTTTTTCGCGGCTTCAGCGGCGCTGTTCTTCGTGAAGTAATGGCCGATGAGGAGGTAAGAGCTAACCCCGACCAATTCCCAAAAGACAAACATCATCACAAAGTTGTCTGCCAGAACAATCCCGGTCATGGAAAACATGAAGAGGGCAAGCCCTGAAAAATAGCGACCTTTCCCATCATCCTTCGCCATGTAGCTCAACGAGAAGAGATGCACGAGGGCCCCGATGAAGGTCACCACAAACATCATTCCGATGCTCAGCGAATCCACCTTGAGGCCGAACTGAACCTGGAAACCGGCAATATCAATCCAGGTAAACGGAGCCGCCTGTTGCGGTTCTCGAAGCAGAGTGATCGTGACCAGAAGGGTCAAAAGTACCGACAAAACCGATATCACCGCCGCAATCGTTCCCGCCCGGCGAAAAAACAGCCCTCCGAGAATTGCCGCAGTCAGCGGAGCAATCAGCAGTATCCAGGGCGAGAGGTTAAGATCCATGCGCAGTAAAAATTCGAACTAGTTTTTCATGCTCACCATGTCGGAGACATCGGTGGTTTGTTTGGCACGGAAGAGTGCAACGATAATCGCCAGTCCGACCGCAACTTCAGCGGCGGCAACGGTGATGATGAAGAAAACGAAGACCTGGGCATGGTAAGCCGGCGCGCCATCCACCAGGTGATAGCGCGAGAACGCGACGAGAGAGATGCTGGCAGCGGTGAGCATCAATTCCAGACACATAAAGATAACGATGATGTTTCGGCGCACCAAAACCCCACTCAATCCAATGGCGAAGAGTAAAGCGCTGACAATCAAATATTCGCTGAGTGATACCATTGGCTTCGAAACTACTTCAGTTCACGCTTGCTGAGCACAACCGTTCCAACGGTTGCCACGAGGAGGAGAACCCCAACCACTTGGAGTGGAAAATTGAATTCCGTGTAGATAACCCGTCCGACCTCTTTCACGTCGTTGGCCGTCGGGTTTGCCAGTTCCGGCATGGGGATGTCGAATCCGGACTTGGCGACAATCATCGCCGTCAGCAAAAGAAAGAGGATGGCCGTTCCGCTCCCTCCCAAAACTGCCGCAAAGCTAAAGTGCTTTCGCTTCTCAGCCTTCAAATCCAGAAGCATGATAATGAAGAGGAACAACACCATGATCGCCCCCGCGTAGACCAGAATTTGGATGGTTCCGATAAAATAGGCATTCAAACCAATGAACATCGCGGCCACCCCAATGAAGGAACCAATCATGCAGAACGCACACGTGACCGGGTTGCGGTTGATCACCACTCCCAGCGCTCCTGCGACCGCAACGACCACAAACATATAGAACAGGTAAGCCGGCATTACTTCAGATCATTCCACTTGTTGACCAATCCCTCACGTTTCCCGCCGATCTCATAGAGCCGGCCCTTATCGTGCACCATCTCTTCCCTCGAAAGTCCCGTAATCGCATAGTCTTTGCGCAGGAAAATGGCCTGTTCCGGACAAACCTCCTCACACAGCCCGCAATAGATGCAGCGAATCATATCAATCTCGAACGCCTTGGGCCGCTTCTCGACTTTTGCCCAGGTCTCATCGTTCGGGATCTCTTCCGGCGTAATCGTGATGGCACGCGGCGGACAAATAAATTCGCAGAGTTGGCAGGCAACACACCGCTCCCGATCCTGTTCGTCGGTCACCAGAGCTGGTGCACCGCGATAGTATTGCGGCAGATTCTCGTCCCACTTTTCCTCGGGATACTGCATCGCCACCTTGGTCTTCCCCCGAAACATCCGGAAGAAGTGCCCCGCCGTAATCATCAACCCTTTGAGGATGGTCGGCAGATACAGCTTGTCACCAAGACTGAGTTTGGGGCGTTGAACAACTTTGGTAGCCATGATTCAGGGAGTAGCAATCGTGCTAGAGTTGAGGAAGATCAAAATGCCAGCCGTCAGCAACACATTGAAGAGGGCAATTTCAAAAAACCAGACCCAACCAAGTTTCATGAGTTGATCATAGCGAAAACGAGGAATCGACCAACGCACCCAGATAAAGAAAATGATGAAGGCAACGACCTTGATGAGGAAGGTTCCGAATTGGAGCAGTGCCACGGGAAGGCCGACCGTTTCCACCTGACCTGCAGAGAGTCCAAACGGCAAACTCCAACCTCCGAGGAACAACGTGACCGCGAATCCTGAGCCAATAATCATCGCGGCGTATTCGCCCAGGAAAAACAGGGCAAACTTCATCGACGAATACTCGGTATGGTAGCCCGCGACCAATTCCGTCTCACACTCGGCCAAATCAAACGGCAGACGGTTGGTCTCAGCGAAGATCGAGGTGGTGAAAACGATGAAAGATATGAAAACCGGGATCAGCAGCAGGAGATGTTTCCCTCCCGCATAAACGAATCCTCCGTCCTGCCATCGGAACACAGCGTTCTCTCCCCAAAACGGCAACAACGCCCAGCCGTTCTTCGCCTGCTCGGCCACGATGTCTCCCATATTAGGATTGCCGTAAATCATCAGAATCGGAACAATGGAGAGACCGAGCGCAATTTCGTAGGAAATCATCTGGGCACTGGAGCGAACTCCCCCGAAAAAGGGATACTTGGAATTCGATGCCCAACCAGCCAACACAATGCCGTAAACACTCAACGACGTAATCGCGAGGATGAACAATGGCCCGATATTCAAATCGGCGATGACCAGTTTCATGTCCTGCTTGAGGCCCAACCAATCCAAATCCAAAGTCGATCCAAACGGCAATACCGCGCAACTGACCAACGCGGGAACAAGAACCAGACAAGGAGCCAGCCAATAGTAGAACTTGTTCACATGGGCCGGGGTGATGTCCTCTTTGAGCAAAAACTTGAGGCCATCCGCGATCGGCTGAGCCAATCCGTTGAACCCGACGCGGTTTGGTCCCAGGCGATCCTGAATGAACGCACTAACGCGTCGTTCTGCGTAAACAGAATAAGCCACCATCGGCAGAATCGTTAGAAAAACGAGGCCGATGATTTTCACAAGCGAACTGAGGATGAGAAACCAGTCCATGGCGCGGGCAAGAGCGTGGGCTCTGGCTAGCACGATGCGAAGTGTCTGGATGCGAGCAACCTGATTTTGTGAAATTTTTCACAAACTCCTACGGAATTATGAAATATCATGAATTCTTGAAAATTTAAAGAAGGCCGTACCAGCCAATCCCCACTTCGGCCCAGGTGGTAAGAACTGGATTCCTTCCTTGAATCATGGAAAATTCCCTCGGCTGCTTTTTCCCATGAACTCCTCGCCCATCCCCTACCTACGGATCGAAGAGATCAACGATGCGGAAAGGCTACGTCAAATTTACGAAGACTCAGACCATTCTCATTACTGGACCACGGATTGGTCACCACAGACCTATGTCGCGCTCGCCAAAGCCGGGTTCATTTCCACCCATTTTCATCACCCTGAACTTGGAGGGATACTTCTGCCTGAAATGCAGAGGGAATATGCGGTATTGGATTGGAGGGATCTGAAAATGGGGCGAACGATGCGGCGCTGGATCAATTCTCCGGCCTGCCGGGATCGGGAGTATCGCCTTTCTCTCGATCACGATCTTCAAGCTGTCATCTCAGGTATCGAAATGGCACACGGAAATCGCAACTGGCTGCGGAATGAATACGTTCACTTGTTGATGGAATTGGAAGGGTCAAACGCCCATCCTGACTTTCGCCTCCGGCCCATGGCACTAATCGACAAGCGGCAAAACGTCGTCGCAGGCGAAATTGGCTACCAAGTTGGAATGGTCTACACCAGCCTGACCGGCTTCATGAATCGAAGCGACAAAACGCTTCGCAACGTCGGGAAATACCAACTCTACCTCTTGGCTGAACAACTCCAGAAATCAGAAATCGAGTTTTGGAATCTCGGGCATCCTTACATGGATTACAAACTGGAACTCGGTGCCAAGATTCTCGATCGGCAACGCTTTCTCCAGCGCTGGCCGACCTTCGAATCTTGAAAGGCCTTTCCTATTGGAAGAAGCTGTCGAAGCCATCTGCGCCGCCTTCTTCCATGCCTCCGCCAGCACCAAATGGCTCAGATTCCGGAGGAGCAGGAGCTGGCGTTGGAACGGATGGCGGAGCCGAAGACTGTGCCCTGCTAGTAGTTTGCTGCAATGCATCTCCCGCGCCGAACGTCTCGACAAGAGCGAGAGATATCATCACCCGTCCGTTCTCAACCCGCGTTTGGAGAGCCACCGTGAGCGGAGTCATCACATTGTCGCTGCCAGAGATCGCGGCGCTGGTGAACCCACTTCCGGTGCTGCCAACTGGAATGGAACTATAATCCGCTCCCGACTGGTCGTCACCCGCGTTCTGCTCAAACAGTTCAGCGAGAGCGTCGCCAATTTGATCATCAACAACATCGTTGCCATCAAAGCGCTCAACGCCACGTGTATCGAGCGTATTGCTGATGCTCGATTGCAACTCTTCGACCGTGCCTCCCACAAAGATAATTGGCGTGCCATCAAATCCAACGGAGACAGTTGGTGTCGGAGGAATGACAGCGGCTTTCTTTGTCGGAATTGTAATCACGATGGGCTGGGAAATAATCCGGGCCCTGCGAATGAATGGCAAGGGGTCGCCACCACCACCACGACCGGCATTGATCGGTGTCAATCCTCCACCGGGAATGTACAAATCGTTCGGGTTCGCCAAGTAGAGTCCATAACGTCCAAAGGAGTTGATCAATGCGTAAGACTTCGCAGGATCATTTTCAGGAGTAAAGGAACCCACTGGTGGATCTGTGGTGTCAGGATCATGAAGATTAAAGGTAAACTCCGTTGCCTCGTATTCATCAGCCCGCTTGTTTCCAGAGGTTGCGGTTCCCTGGTAGGAGCCTGCGTTAAACAGGGTTCCCGTTGCAATATTCATCGCACTCGCCCGGGTTGGGGCATAAACCCGCAATTCACCAAACAGCCCATTACTGGCGCTGCTGATCGCGACTCCGTTTGCGTTCCCGGGAGACACTCGCGTGGTGATGGATCCTGTGCCTGCAATGGTTGGATTGTCGCGGCTCACCGCGATGTAGGTGTTCCCCACCCGACTCACGACGCCATTGTGGTTCGCCCGGTTGTCAGTTGAATCACGATGTCCAATCATCACCCGGTTAAAGTCCAGGTCACCAGGATCAAACGTATCCTGCGTCCCATACGCAGTGAACGAGGATGAGCCGTTGGAGAAATTTCGGCCATCGTCCAAGCCAATGGACACATTGGATTCATCAGCATCTAGAATCAGGTCGTCACCAACTTTGACGGCGATATTACCTTCCCACCGGGTTTCCCGGCCTCTGCCATCGATTCCTGTTTCCACGGCGTTCCTCTCATTGATGGTCCGGTAATCACCATGACCGATTTTCACCGAGGCGTTGTCTCCCGACCCCGCATAAACCAACATGTCATCGCCGACGGTCACATCAATATCGCCAGAGAGAACCGTTCTGCGGCGGCTGCGGTTTCCACCCCAGGCATCGATATCACCTCCATGACCGATGCCGGCTCGAGCGTCGCGAAACTCCCCAGCAGCAACAATCAAATCATTTCCGGCCGTCACATTGAGGTTTTGATCAATGACGGTGAGGTTGTTGTGCTGTCCGCCGTGCCCGATGGCAGCGTGTCCACCTTGTGCGCGTCGGTTAGCATCCGAGGTCAGATCCCCTCCGCCGTAAATATAACCTTGAGAGGTTGTTCCTGCGGTTGAATCCGTCACCGTTTCGGTCAGCAAATCCCCTTCATACTGGAAATTTCCCGCACCGCCTGAAGCCGCCGAGGTATTATCGACTCCGGCCAACAGGATAATATCTCCAGTCGCGGCAACCACATCAATCTGCCCGGTGACCGTTGTGCCATTGTTGTAGGCATCGTTGTTGTCGCCCTGAATATCTGTATCAAATCCACCATGACCAATTTGACCAAAGTTGTTTCCTTGGTTGTAAGCCGACTCAGTCCCTCGAATCGAGATATTGTTCTGCGCATAGACATTGATGTCTCCATCCCAGAACTCAGCCCGTGAATCGCGTCCACCATGACCGATGATGGCCCAGAGTTCCCGATAGCCATGTCCGGCATGAACCTCGACATCTCCGCCACCAGCGCGAACCGTAATGTCGGAATTGAGGATCGAGCCAGCGCTGCTTCTTCCGCCATGACCAATCTGGCCCCACGAATAGTCTGCGATCTCAATCGCAGCATCCCCATTTCCGCCATGAACATAGACGCTGCCCATGGTTGAGATGACCGAAATGTCGCCTTCAGCCATGACTCCCTGCACACCAGCCAGGTTACCATTACCGCCGCCACTGTCCGCATCATAACCACCGTGACCGATCATGGCCTGACCATGCCGCCCCATACCGGCCTTGAAGGAAATATCATTCTTGGCTGAAACGGTGATGGAACCCACTTTGTTTCCACGGACAACGACGCCACCGTGACCGATTTGCGTGAAGTTCTGCTCAGAGCGACGCGAACTGAAGGCATCCGGCGTTGGCTGGGAGGTGTGATTGGAATAGCCCTGTTGAATGTCCGATCCCACAAAAAGAATCGCTCCATCGTTCGCGGTCACGGTGATATCTCCGCCGATCCCGCCCACATTGAAGGCGGCACCATCAGTCAGGGTGTGCCCAATCGCCGCATGAGACTTCACCGCTCTCAAGGTAAACAGATCGTCAGCTTCATCGTTAAACCGGCCACCGGTCACATTCTGTACCATCGCCAAATTCGAGTTGCTCGACTGGGGGGCAATGAACTCGATATCCCCGGTGGTGGTGGTCACAATAATGGAGGAATCACGACTGGAACCGGCGATCCCGCCAAGTTGCTCTTCCTGTCTTCCTCCGTTGTTGCTCTGATTATTCTCAAAGTCAGGGTTCTTACCGCCATGGCCAATCATGACAAAGTTGCCGTCGCCGGTGGCGTCTCCCAGAGAGTAGACATCATCATCCGTCCCCAAAATGGTATCCGCGCCCGCATCCTGCTTCGCGGAATCCCAACCCGCAACTGCTTCAAAACGAATCCCCGTTCCAGCATTCACCGTGATTTTGCCATAATGGTCTCCCCTGGTGTTGTTTCCGCCATGCCCAATCATCGCATGCTGAGAGTTGTCCGGAATGAATTCGTCCGGGCGTCCCGACATGAAGTCAATCGAGCCTCCGGCATTCACTGTAATGTCACCATGGTGACCATTGTTGAGGAGACGGTTGGGCCCTTCTGAAAGAGCCACCCACCCGAATCCACCATGACCAATCTGTGAATACGCCCGTGCATCGTCATTGGGATTTGGGGAACCTCCACTGCGGAAATGGATGTTGTTGGCAGCTTTGACATCGATGTCGCCCTGAAGGGTTCCCTGAACCCCTTGCTGATTGGTATTCCAAGTCGCAATCACGCCACCATGACCAATTTGAGCGTAGCCCTCGCGAGCTCCAGCCTCGAAGCGAACATCGCTCAAGCGAGCTTCCACCTCAATATCACCGGCAATATTTCCGGGCGACTGGTATCCGCCGTGACCAATGCGAACAATGCGTTGATCGTCCGCATCCTCTTTGTTCAGGAACAAAACACTGTTTCCTTTCACCGAAATATTGGCCTTCTCAATCACATTCCCGTTCGCGTCAAACATCCCAATATTACCGGCGCGTTCATGACCGCCATGACCAACAATCGCAGCGGAGCGACTTGAAGTTCCTGCTTCAAAAATGACGTTTCCGTTGGTCGCGTCCACCGTAATGTCTCCACGATCGCCGACCGGATTGCCATCTGGAGTGAGCAAGTCAGGATCAAATGCCCGTGGCCCCAACGTCGTGTCAAAGTTCAGTGCACTATCCCGCACGTTTGCGTTGTTGGTATCAACGCCTTCCGTTTGGTCATACGTCCGGCCATTTCGATAACCACCGTTTCCGATCTGGGCAAACCCGGCCCAACCATTTCCCTCGTTTCCCTGGGCCACAATGTCACCCGTCCCATGGTTGACCACTGAAATATCTCCCATGAATGCCCCGGCACCACGGGCGTCATCTGCATTGTCAGGGTTGGCCATCCCTCCGTTTCCAATCCGGGAGTAGCCCCCTTCCCGACCTGCCTGAAGCAGGATCGCGCTGGGTGCACTACCCAATCCGGCATTCACCGTGATATCGCCGGAGCTGTCCGCGTTGATCAGATCAAAGCCAATTCCATTCCCTCCGGCATCGTTGACCCCGTTTCCTCCATGTCCGATCTGGGTATACTTATAGCTGTCACCATTTCCCTGCTCACCCAACATGTGAAGGGAGCCCTGCAATTCGACGTTGATGTCACCTGTCGAATCGGAGGCAAGAACTGCGGCACCAAGATCAGTCGCCGTAAGATCAATCGACCCGGTTGCGGCGCCATTTGCACCTTCCCGGTGAGTGGATGAATTGATTAAGCCGTATACCCCGGCTCCACCAGACTCGACGTTCGTCGTTGGACGATACCCCAGGTGCGCAAAGCGATGGCTTCCACCGAGCGGAACTTCGAGAATAAGATCACGGGCCACCACATTGGTCTCACCGAACCGGCTGCCAACCTGGACCGCTTGATCATTCACCGAGGTATTCAATCTTACGGTTCCCCGTGTCAATTCGGAGGATGGAGTTCCAAAACTCAGCAACTGAGAAAGACCAATGTTTCCGCCAATCCCTTCATTGTCGGTATTGGCAATTCCAGCCGGATCCGTCGGCGTCGATGGAATGCCAGTCGTTCCATTCCAACCGGCAAACAGGTTCACGTTGCCCATGCCATTACTGATGATGTGGCCTTCCACCGTAATGTTACCGGTCGCGAGGAGCGTGAATGAATGGAAGTTCTCGGCGTAACGAGCGCCCCCGATCATGGAGTTTGAATTCGGCGCGCCCCATTCGATTCGGACGTCATTATCGACGAGAATGTTCCCGATATCGGTTCCAGCACCTGCGGTATGGATGATCAAATTGTTCGCAGCCAATGCCGCATTGACATCATCATCGGTCAATGTTGCTCCAGACGAATTTGTTGCGGCGCCATCCACAATCGTGACATCCGTCGGGTCGAGCAGCAGGGTGCCAACCGCGCCATTTTGCGAAAGCGTGGAAACATTTCCGCGGAACGTCAGTTGATCCGCTCCCGACACTTCCACAAACCCGCCGTTCCCGATTCCGGCACCTTCGGCTTCAATCCGACCGTGGAACTGGGTCTCGCCATCCGACCAGATCACCACATTTCCACCGTCTCCATCCGATCCATTGGCCCGGACCAGCGCTCCGGCAGCCACGGTGGTTTTGGAAGAGTTCCGCAACGCGCCGTTCCCCTGAAAACCGCCTCCGATATTGATATCGCCACCGGACACTCCAGAAGCATCAACCAGAGCCTGTGGACCAACTTCCACTTCGTCTCCCGTGGCATTGATTGTTCCACCGGAATTTTCAGACCCAACCGCGCTGACACTTCCAAGAATACTCAACCCATCGGCGGCTTGAAGATTGATGGTTCCTCCCGAGGCACCATTTGCATTGACTGAGCCAACGACGCCAACTTCAACGTCCGTCCCGACGACGAGAATGGATCCACCATCACCAGTTTCTCCATTCGAGTTCACCTGACCGGCAATGGTCGCAGTATCGACCGCACTGACGTTGATCAATCCACCGTTGTTCCCACCGTCTGCGACCACGTTTCCGGTTTGACCGATCATCACATTTTCTCCGGAAATCGCAATGCGACCACCATTGCCAACTCGTCCATTGGCCGAGGCAACACCATCAACGGAAACCAGGCCGCTTCCGGTCAAACTCAGAACACCACCCTCCGTTTCGCCATCGGCCCCCAGAGTGCTGTTGCCGTAAATCACGATGTCACCAGCCCGCAAATCAACCATTCCACCGATACCGGTATTACCGTCCGCCCGCACAATGGCGCCCGCCTGAACTTCAATCCGACCGGATTCAGCATTCCCCCCGATCTGGACGGTTCCGCCCTCCGGCCCCGACGCACTAACGTTCGCATCAGCCAGAAGGTTGACACTCTGTCCTGAAATATTCACTGAACCTCCCCGATCCCGACTGGAGTTGGCATTGAGAATTCCGCCGATCTGAATCTCCCCCATACCCGAGGTAATTTCGATAGCACCGGAGTTGGCGACTGAAATCTCGCCGGTGGTCGAAACATTCCCCTGCACGGCGCTGAGCACGACACGACCACCTTCATTGTTGACGCCTCCGGCGCGAATGGCCCCCGTGTTATTGACGGCAAGGGCACCGACATTTCCGTGAGCTTTCAATTCCGCCATGGCGGAAACAATTTCGCCCGTGTTCGTTACACTTCCTTCTCCCGCACTGACGAAGAGCCGTTCACTTCCATTGGAC
Source organism: uncultured bacterium (assembly GCA_963977015.1). Classification (GTDB taxonomy): domain Bacteria; phylum Verrucomicrobiota; class Verrucomicrobiia; order Verrucomicrobiales; family DEV007; genus JBCDHN01. The sequence continues at coordinate 125,062 of CAXBMO010000005.1, forward strand.
TTGAACAAGACGTTGTTCCCAGCAGCAAGACCAACGGTTCCATCAACCGCACCAATCACCCCGTGGTTGGCAACCGTCCGACCGACGAGAAAGACATCGCCGCCAGCGGCATTGATGGTTCCAAAGTTGACGGTATCCCCAATTCCACCGTTGAAGTTCATGTCTCCTCCGGCCATGAAAGCCTCATTACTGACATCCAGTGACGAAGCCAAAAATCCAAAAACATCAACCGTTCCGGTCGGGCCGATCACGACGCCATTCTGGTTGATCAACCAGACGTTTCCATTTCCCCGCAGGGCTCCGTTGATCGCGGACGGACTCCCGCCGACAACCCGGTTCAAGACCGCGGATGACGCACCGGGCTGAAAGAACTGAGTCAATTGACCGCTATCGATCGAGAAGTTTTCCCATTCAATCACGGCTCGATCAGAAAATTGCTCAATCGAGAGCGTGTTTCCGGATGGGTCGTGAATCTGCGCATCACCCAAGATAATGCTTCCCCCACTCGGGTTGGACCAAACATTGACAGGCAGCCAAATCATGGACGGAGTCAGAATCAACAAGACCAGCGCCTGGAAGAAAGTTTTTTGGCGAAGGTTTTTCATAAGCGGGGGGGTGTTGGGGGATCTGTCCTGGTTCCTTCCAGGGGGGCAATTGCAGGGGCTTAGTATAATTTGTCGTCGAGCCAAAATTTGTGACAAATTCGCTCGCTGGAGGCATTGAATCAGAAAGTAGCTAAATAGAACAACCCTAAAGTTGTGTTTCAGGGTCGGCCTGAAGGTTGGGACGTGTCACAACGGGTCATTTCCCTTTCGGACAGGGCTTGTCTCCCGGCATTCGACTTGCCTTATTTGGATAAAAACTTCGCCCCAGAATTGTTGGAGAGGGCTGTCAATTTCATTCAAATTTACAGCCTGTTAGGCCATTACGGCCAATCAGCATCCCTTCACAAGTTCTGCACCAAGTGCGCCAGTGTATCGAGGGGAAGATATCAGCAGTCCATTCGCCCAAGCGTTCTCCCCCTGACTGACAATGCACCGTTTGTGGTCGATGACATCCCCTGAACTTGGCTTCCTACTGCATTCGTGCTTTTCAAAGTTAAAGAGCTCGCTCCGCTCGCTAGGCAAAGCCCTTACCGAAGCCCTTACGGTAGCCGAGGAAACGCTTCACTTTATCGCATGCCTCCTTACCGCCCATGCGGTCCCTCCTTTACGTCAAATTGCGAAGGAGGAGTCTGGAAGCCTTTGGAACAGATCCCTACTCCAAACAACCACCAGTCATCACTCCGCAACTTGTCGTCGATTCGTCGATTACTCTAACGGACCCCTAAAAGGAAAAGGGGTCATCCTCCATGGCCGGCGTGTCAGCATCCATGGAGAACGGATCCTCCGCCGCCGGGGCACCATCCCCCTCACGGCGTCTTAGTTCCTCGTCGTCCTGGGTGGCTGGTTGGGTCGGAATCGCAAAGGGATCACTGACCACTGGCGCGGCGTCTACCGTTCCGGTCGATCCGCTTGGCTGGCGCCCCTGCTGCATGGAGTAAAGTTCATTCATACTGTAGATTCTAAACCCTTGTGAAGCGGATTGAGTTTGAACGGTTCCTGCAAGCCTACTGCGGCGCGGCACTCTGACGATTGTGTATTCGCCTTCGAGCACCATATCCCCGCTACCTTCAACGGCACTTTCACCTTCCACTTCTCCGGCCGTTGCGGTGGAGTTTGTATCTTCAGGATTCACGATCCGGTTCCATTCATCGCTGGTCCGGTAGATTTCCGTATTCGGATCCAGATAGGCATCAACCGCAGCCTGCTGAGTTGGGCTCAACCCAACGAGCGTCTGAGTGCCGGAGTCATTTGACACCACCTTAACGTTCGGAGGCAAGGTAATGAGGACTGCGTTCTTGCCGCGACCAATCACGATCGCCAGGCCGCCATCGCCACCTCTTCCACCACCGCCCCCAACACCGGGGGTGCCGGGGAGAAGTGCTCCGGGAGGTGCGTAGTAAACCGTGTAACCACGACCACCACGATAGCCGACCAACAATCCGTTGATGTCTTCCCCAGCCGCAGGCGTGAAGCCGCCCGTGGGAAGCCCTCCCGTCGGCGTCCCACCGCCCACGACCGTGCCGTTTCCACCTTGTGGTGAAACATAAGGATCTCCGGACACGCTATCCGTGAACTGGAATTCTGCGGCATAGAGTTCGTCGCTGGTCCGCAACTTCGCCACTGAGCTGACCGGGTTCAAAATCGTATTATCCGAGAATGAACTCTGGAAGGCCTCTCCCGAAGGGTTTGTGTAGGAGGTTCCGTTGAGGCGGGTTCCATTCGCAATGCGGTTGCTGTTCAACTCCGATCCCAGATCCGGACCGATCGGCAAGTCTCGTCCGGTATCGTTTGGAGTCCGGTTTGGAAGGTAGATTCTCAACTCACTGATCAAGCCGGATGAGAAAGTCGGCAATACGGTTCGAGTCGTAGGCGAGTCAACCGGCCCAGACTGCACGTCAACCGTTCTGGTGGTCAACGTGCCTGCGCCTTCGATAAACGGATTGTTCCGGCCAACGGCAATAAAGGTATCCCCCTCAATCGCAAGAGCAGAAGAGATTGAAGAGTCCGCGTGACCGATCTGGCCGCCATTGATGGTCGCATCCTCGCCAACGGCAACGTTGATATTGCCTTCCCGGAATCCCGTTCCGGATTCATTGTTGTTGGAGAACATGTAGTCGCCATGACCAATCTTGACGTAGGCGTTTTGGCCTGCGCCTCCGGCGGTTCCGGCGGTATCCCCTCCCAGGCCATCAGGAGTCGTGATCCCACCGTCGCCCGTATTCATGATGAGGTCGTTGCCGACCACCACGTTGATATCTCCGCTCATTCCAACCACGGAACCAATGGTTCCCGGGCCACCATTCCCGATTTGCGCGACGGCGAAACCGCCACCAGCACCGGGGTTCGCGGTTTCGTCCGCGATCAACACCACTCCCTTGGCGACATTACTCAGGACATCTTCCTCAAACCGATTGCCGCTCTCCATGAAGAGGTTATTGCCGGCAATCACATTGATGTCACCACTGTGATCCCCAATTTGCGGACGATCAAAGAGGCCCTGCTCGATCCGCGAACCGCCGTAGTAACTGGAAGCGTTACCAATGATGGCGTAGGCACTGTAACCTCCACCTCCATCCAGGGTGATATTGTTCAACGCAGCGACTGAGATGTTGCCATCGGTATTTCCGGTGCGTCGCGCATCATCCGGGTTGGCCGAATGTCCAATCTGAGCGAAATTGCTCGAGTTATAGAGCGAAGTATCGAAGTTGATGGTGCTGGAGACCAATGTATTGGCATAGCGCTCGCCCCCGCGAAGGGTTACGTCGTTGGCGGAGTTCACGACCACATCTCCCGTAATCGTTCCAATACTTTCGGAACGTGCGCCGCCATGCCCGATGAGGGCAAAGGCAAAGTCGCCATCCCCGGCTTCCGCCGTGACGTCACCATCGGAGCCGGATTTCACGCCCAAGGCATCAATGGTGATGTTTCCATCATAGGAGATTCCCCGGTTGCTGGCTCCCGACTGGTAACCGCCATGGCCGATCATGCCATAGGAAGCAAATTCGTTCAGCCAACTGGCGGCGGGCTCAGTGAAGATCTGGTTTCCGGAAGGATCCGTCGGAATCAGCCAATCAGAAGTGCTTGGAGCATCCCCGCCTCTGACCGTCACGTCGCCACCCGCCAGCACCGAAATATCACCGGCAATCAAATCCGTATCGAGATTGGGACCGCCATCCATGTATGAACCGCCATGTCCAATTTGCGCCATATCCAGGCGATGGTCACCGGCCAGAACATTCACATCACCGAGAGCGGCGCTAACGGAAATGCTCGCATCAATTTCCATGTCGTTCTGGATACCGCCATGTCCAATCCTCACCCAACGTTGCTCACCATTGCGGATATTCGTGGTCCCGTTGGCATCACGACCGACGTAAATCTGGGTCTGGTTCGATTGACGAATCTGAGTGGCCACATTGGGACCGCCCTGAAGGGTGAGATCCCCCTGCTGAGCCGTCACTGAAATATCCGCATTGTTGACGGTCACTTCCGCAAGCGTGTCGTTGACGTGGCCATAACCGCCATGACCAACCATGGCAAAAGAGTGATTCCGAATCCCGGCCAGCATGTCAATACCGCCGTTGACATCAATCGTGACATCCCCCAGATAGCTCTTGGATTTGCCTTGATCAACACGTCCGCCCGTTCCGGTAACCCAAGCCTCTGTGCCTCCGATCGCGTTATATTCCTCGGTTCCTCCATCATTGTAACCGTATGGGATAAAATTCCCATCCGCATCGACCCGAAGTCCCCGGTTGGCCCCATTTCCTCCCCCGAAGTTGTTTACAATCGGATCGATATACTGGCTGCGCTGATCATCGTATCCGCCGTGGCCAATCATGGCATAGCTGCGGTTTCCGTTTCCGCCCTGGAGGCTGAGCCCCATTCCATCCACGAGATTTCCGCGATTGTCGGCCAGCGTATAAATCTGGGCGGTATTGGCATTCAACGCATCGAAGAACCCGGTTGAAGTTACGGAGATAATGCCCTCAAGCGTGCCATTGTTGGAGTAGTTGCCGCCGTGGCCGATCTTGGCGAAATTATCCTGCACATCAAGGGAGCCGCGTCCGGCATTGATTTCGTAATCCTGGGACAGGTCCGGATCGCTGATGATCACCTCCCATGCTCCCACTTGGGAACTTGGTTCAATTCCGCGGACGAAGTCACCGGCGCGCACATCAATCAACCCATTGGCGGAAACCGTAATGTCTCCTTTGTGTCCATCGTCGATGAAAATGCTCTGAATTTCCGTGGAACGACCACCGTGGCCAATCATGGCATAACTCTCTCGGGCACTTTGAACAGGGGCAGGGAGATCGATCGTAACATTGTGATCGTCAGCAGCAAGACCTGCTGCCCCACCCTGGACTTCAACCGTCCACTCGTCGATCTGTCCGGTTTCATAGAATCGGTTGCCGGGCGCGCTCCGCGCATCACCAATTCCATTGTTGTAAAGCTGATTGGTCTGGGCTGCGATCAAGCTGACATCCCCGCCGGCTGTCAGCGTAATGTCGGAAGCCCCCAACACTCCCATGCCGCGGGAAGCGCTTCCCGACTGGGAGTTGGCACCGTTCCGCGAATCAAGCCGAGCCTCGGAATCATGTCCACCATGTCCGAGTTGAGCAAAGTTGCGATCCCCGGTGCTCTGACTCTGTCCCGTGGTGTTGTAGAGCGGTCGTCCGACATTGCGATTGTCGTTGCCACCGCCCGTTCCTGACGTTGGAGTGCTCGCCTGATTCTCATACTCAATCCCATCCCAACCTCCGGTGGCCTGCATACGGAAGTCACCGGTAACACTGACATTGATCAATCCCCAGTGATCGCCTCGGGCAACCCGCCCGCCATGGCCAATCATCGTGAAGTTATCGTTGCCGTTGTGTTCCTGATTTACCTCCAAGGTTCCCTGGCCCGGACGAAGCAATCCATCCGCAATCTCGTCTCCTTCCGGATTCAACTCCTCAATGGCACCAGCCGCAAAGTCCACATCGCCACCGGCTACAATGTTGATGTCACCATTGTGGCCCTCATTGGCATTCGCCATCATATTGTAGCCCCCGTGACCGACTTGGGAGAAGGCCCGGTTCCCGCGGAATCCACTGCGGAAGGTAACGTCTCCTCCAGCGTTGACCGAAATGTCTCCAGAGAAAGTTCCCCGAATCGCACTGACGCGACGGTAGTTCGGACGTTGATCGCGTTCATCGGTGCCGTCACCATCGAAGTCGAAATCTTCGCTGTAGGACACCGTATTCACGGTAGTCGTGCCATTTCCCTCGTCGCGAATTCCATTGGCGTTCATGTCGATCGCAGGGGTGCGACTCCAAGTATCGCCGCCATCACCGCCATGTCCGAGCATCGCATACGCCCGTTCGCGGCCCGCATACATCTCAACGTCTCCGGTGGCATTGGCGACAATGTCACCAATGTAGTTGCCGGCCCCTTCATAGGAACCATGTCCGACTTGAACATACGAATAGCTACCACGACCATAGTTGGCAGCCGATCCATGAGTCGCCGACACATCCGTTTCCAAGATGCGGTCAAAGGTGATGTTTCCGTTGCCGGCATTCACGGTGACGTTACCGACAAGATCACCACCGGTCGCGCTACCGTTGTAGATATCCCCATTTCCATCTGCAGCACGCGTCACGATTCCACCATGACCAACTTTGGCGAAGTTGTAATTGCCGGACCCTGCCCGGAAGATGACAGCGCCATTCTCCGCATTTACGTTGATCGTCCCGGATAATCCTTGGCGATGAGCGATGAAGTCCGCCGTAATCCCGGCATCGCCTTCCGGCAGGATTTCACCCGTGTTCGGATTGATGTAGAGCGCCGTATTCCCAGTTGGGTTGCTTGTGTTCGCTCCACCACTTGAATCTGCGTATTGCTGGAAGGCCTGGCCATCCCAGCGAACGTAGCCATCAGCCGCCGCTGCTTCTTTACTGGCATAGGGCAAAACCCGTCCCGTTTGAGGATGAATGTAAAGCGGAGTTCCGTCAGCCGCCGCATTCCCGGTGCTGTCCAACACCGTTCCCAACTGCGTATCGACGGACTGCTGCCAATCCAGAGGAGTGCCAATGGTATTCACTTCGCGCATGACGCGGCCCCCTCCACCGACACTGCCATCGGTTGCGAAACCGTAAGCATCACTCCCTACCCCAACTCCGTCAGGATCATTCGCCAATACGATCTGTTCGTCCAAATTCACCACCGCCGTCAAGTCACCTCCAGGGCGTACTTCATCATAAAGCAACGTATCGCGATCCCCACGGTCGTTTTGCAGGGTCAACGGCACATAGAGAATTTCACTGGATACATCCGCCACCTTTTCGTCATCCACCGTATCCGGCGTAACCGTCAATTGCCCGGTTGTTGGGTCGCGATAGACCGACTGCGCATCAAAAATGGGAACATCGTCAATTCCATCAGGACTGGTGACGACTTCTCCCGTGGTCGGATCATACCAAAGAGGCGTCCCTGCCGCGACCACATCGGTATAGGTTGCATCCTGCGTCGTCGAGACCAAACCCGTCGTGGTATCAAAATAGAAGGCCGTTCCACCGGTGTTGGTAACCTGATATTGCCTCACGAGAATCTGGGTATCCGCCCAAGCCTCGGGAGAACTCGAGTTATAACCGCCATGGCCAATCATCGCATAGGAGCGATCCCGACCGGCATTTCGGCTGAGATCATCCGATGCCAGCATCTCAATGTTTCCGGTCGTCGCAACGACATCGATGTTCCCGGAGTGGGCGCCACGAACATTGTACCCACCGTGACCGATTTGAGCCCAGGCATCATGATCATTGCCCCCAATCATGGTGATTGAAGATCCCCTTACGGTGACGTCACCGGTTGCGGTTCCGCCATCGTTACCCCGCAAACCGGTTCCAACGTTGTTCTGGCCTTGGGTCGTCCGATCCAGAATCGCGATTCCACCATGACCGATTTGAATATAACCGCGACGACCGTCAGTGTCGTTTTGGGAGCCAAAAATTGAGTTTTCGGCGATCACGCGAACGTCCCCCGTCATGTTGCCATCATTGCGGTGACCACCATGGCCGATTTGGACGCTACTTCCGGTTCCTCCGGAGGTCATTACGATTGAATTGGCCTCGACGTCAATGTTTCCGGACTTATCTCCATGGCGCGTTGGCGCACCGCCCCAGTCTTCGACAACACCTCCGTGACCGATCATGGACGAACCGCGGTTCGTGGAACCCTGCATGATCAACGCCCCGCCTGCCCGGACGGTGATATTACCATGGGCGTCGGCATCGGGCATTCCGCCCTGCCGGTTGTCCTCATAACCACCGTGCCCGATCTGCGTGGCACTCTCATTGTTGCTCAAAAGGATGATGTTCCCCTGCATGTAGACATTGATGTCTCCCGCATTGGCATTGCCCAGGGCGGTGTTCCCCACCATCCCCTTGCCGGTTGCGCCCGCCACGGCGCTCGTATCGAGGTTCAAGGCCCGCAGGTTGACATCGCCGTCGTCAATCCTCCGGTCCAACTCATGCATGTTCCAGCCCAGCTGCGCGGAGTTTCGGGTACTGGCCGTGAACATGGTAAGATCGTTTCCGAAGACGTTGGTCTCACCGTGAGCAGATGCGATGGTCGCCACTGTATCGTCGTCACTCACCGCATTGTAGACGACATTTCCCTGACCACCGGTTCCCCAGGTCCCGTAGGTATTCGCAAGAATGTCGGCTACGCTGATGTCGCCAGCGCTCTGCACCTGACCTCCAAGCGCGTCGGTCGTAGCATTGTTGGTGAATAGCCCAACTCCACCGCCGCTCCATCCTGCGACCACGTTCACGTTACCGATTCCTCCGTTCCGCACACTCGCACTTCCATCGAGGATGAAGTCTCCATGAGCGAAAAACGAAATCGAATTGGGACTTTGGAAGTCGACATGGCTTTGGTGAGCAATGGTGATATCGCCGGGCTCCGCTCCCGTGCCGGAAGTGTGGATCACCACATTGGAACTACCCAACGCGGTTACGATCGAAGCCGCGCTGATTCCGGACGTTCCGTCATCGATGAGAACGTCCACCGGGTCCAGAAGCAGGGTTCCATCAGCGCCGGTTTCACCGGAGGCAATGACGTTCCCGCTGAACTTCAGGCTCCCCAATCCGGAAACCTCAGCCAAACCGCCGTCCACAGCCCCGCTGACATCGATACTTCCGCGAAAGTCCGTCGCGCCATCCGCCCAAACCGCTACCTGACCACCATTTCCGGTCCCACCACTGGCACGAACCACCGCACCCATGGCAACATTCGTGTTCTGTGCATTGCGCAAATTCGGGTCATTTCCCTGAAAACCACCGCCAATATTGGCAAAGCCGCCATCGGTCGCGCCGGTGACATCCACCACCGCATTGGCTCCCAGGCTGACTTCGTTACCCGTCAAATTCACCAGACCACCCGAGCCGCTGTTTCCGATCGCACTCACGGTTCCGTCCACATTCATTTGGTCTGAAGCATCAAGCGCCACGCTTCCGCCGGATTCACCATTCGCGCTGATGTTTGCGCCGAGTCCGACGTTCACATTCTGTGCCGATGCGGTTACCGAACCACCCAGCCCCTCAGAGCTGTTCGCCTGAATGCCACCAAGGATGTTGATGTTGTCTCCGGCGGTCAAATCGACCATTCCTCCGGCTCCAGTCGTTCCATTCGCGGTAATCTGTCCCGCCGAGGTCAGGTTGCTCTGTGCCATGGCCGAAACCGACCCCGCGCTCACCCCACTCACGTCCACCGATCCAGTTGGCGTGATGTTGATGTTTCCACCGGCAATGGAAGCCGTGCCGCCGGCACCATCGCGACTGACTGCGGCGATCGCGCCGCCAACCACAACTTCACCCGTGGCCGTAAGCTTCACTGCACCGGCATCGCCAACCGTAGCCCCAACATTCACCGTCGAACCGGGAGCCATTGCAATGGAGGAAGTCGTTGGCAAAAGCGGATCCGTTCCATCCGACCCAATATTGATCGCGCCACCACCAAGTTCACCCGCAGCCGAGACGGTTGCATCAGGCATGAGATCCACCGTGCTACCAATGATATCAACCGAACCAGCCGTGGTCTCGCCATTTGCAGCAACCATGCCACCGATATTAATCGCTCCATCGGCAATGATGTCGATATCGCCACCAACGGTTCCGCTGGCGTCCACAACGCCCGTCGATTCGATCCCACTATTGTCAGCCCGCAGCAAAATGCGGCCACCGCTTCGATCAGAACTGTTCGCCCGAATCGTTCCCCGGTTTTGAACGGCCATGGACATGGCATTTCCGGTTGAGGCCAAAATCGCTTCCGCGCCTTCCACGGTTCCGGTCTCACCAACGGTGATGTGCCCCATTCCCACCGCGCCGGTCACGAACACGTTTCCGCCGCGCCCCTGCTCAATCAGAACTTCACCGCCCCGAGCCAAAACCACGCGGTTATCGATTCCGCCGATTGCCCCGTTGATTTCAATATTGTGCGCCACCACATAGATTTCGCCCCCGTCAGCGGCCTGAATGGTTCCGTTGGTAATAATGGAAGCCTGGCTGTTTCCCTGCAGCAGGACATCTCCCCCGTTCAAAAAGACGTCATTGCTTACATCCAAGGTCGAAAGCAGCAGCCCCCCCACATCGATCATTCCATTGGGTCCCTGAATGATTCCGTTGGGGTTGATGAGCCAAACTGTGCCGTCCGCTTCAAGAAGTCCGTTGAGGGAGGAAATCCCAGCCCCAGTGACGCGGTTCAACGAAGCGCCGGTCCGGCCCATCTGAAAAATCGTGGACTGACCTTCACCAATCGAAAAATCGTCCCACTCGATGATCGACTTTTTGGAACTCTGCAAAATGTTGAGCGTATCGCCGTCCAGTTCAAAACTGATTTCACCCGATATAATGTTTGCTCCGTCCGGATTGGGATTTGCGTAGGTCGCGACGGGCAACCAGACAAAAGACGGAAACAGCGCCAGCAAAATGGCTTTCTGTAAAAAGAGATTCTTTCTCAAGGGTTTCATAGCAATGTTCGGGGAGTTTTTCGCTTTTGGGGGACCTAAACTAAGAATTCCGCAACTTCCTGAAAGCGGCTTTCACTCAGGAATTGTCTCGGTTCACGCGGGTGTGACGTTTCAAAAGTCCAAAATTAATTTTGTATCCAGGTTTCTCGGCGCAAGGACCGGAACCTTCCTAGAAACTGAATTCGGTGACTTTTGTCAATCAAATCAGCGCACTTGGGACAAATCAGACAATTCCACCCAATATCCATCGGGATCGATCAGAAAGATTTGCCAGGCACCATCCGGTCTCCGTTGAGGCCCGAGAGCGATTTCCGCACCTTTTTGGACGAGTTCGTCACGAGCCGCTTCAATATCCGGCACCTCGAACGCGAAATGCGCGCCCCGGTGATGTGAGATGACCTCAACGTCGAGTCCACAGAGCAAATGCAGTTCGCGAGTTGGGCCCAGCTTGTACCAGGCGCCCTCAAAATCGAAGTCGGGACGCTTTTTAGGCTCCAATTCCAGCAACTCGCCATAAAACCGCTGACTCGCCTCGAGATCCTTTACGTGAATGGCAACGTGATTGAGATCAGTGATCGTCATGCGACGAACCAACGGCGGATCGCCCTGATTCGCAACGCCCTTACTTCTTCTTTGAGAAGACCTTTTTGAAAAGCCCTCGCTTCTGAGAAGACCTCGAGGAAGAAGAGGACTTGGACGATGAGGAGGAGGTTCTTCCTTTCGAACTCGAAGCAGCGGACCGCGTATGAGAAACCGACACGCGCCGCTCGCGAGGACTGGTCGATTCAATTCGGGCCTCTTTATTGAAGACTTTTCGGAACAAGCCATTCTTTTCCCGCCGCTCTGATGAAAGACTCGCGGTGGAGCGAGACGTTGACGAATTGTTGGTGGCGATTGTTGTCCGGATTCTCGCCGTGGTAGAAGAAGAGTTGCTGCTCTTGCTGGAATTGGTTTTTGCCACCACGGAAGTATTTCCGCGACTAAAGCCCAACGAAGAAGCCAGCGAGGCGGACTTCCGTTCTGAACCGGACGCAGAAGGAGTCGATTTCGCATTTCTCTCCGCCACGGAAGCTGCGGAAGATTGAAGCTTGGCAAGCAGAGCTGCGGGCGCATTGACAATCTCAGGTTTCGGCAACGGGAACAACATTGGCGCTTCCGACTTCTTTGAGTCCGTCGGCTTTGTTGATGGAGACGACTTCGCAATATTCAAGCTGGGCCGTGGCGTTTTGAGTTTGCCGGGTCGATGGCTGTTGATGAAGCTCGTCGGCTGATGGTAGTTGGCGTAGCTCTTCGGATAAGCCCAAGCTCGAATCCCGATGTTGATGTTCTTCCGGATCTCCAGGTGCAGATGCGCGACATACATGCCGCGATTGTTGCCAATTGACGCGATTCGCTGCCCACGACGAACGGATTGACCAACACTGACCCGCCGGCTGATCACGTGACCGTAGAGAGAATCAACGTATTTCGTTGATCCACCCGAATCCCGGTATTTGTGACGGATGATGACCACTTCCCCCCAATCGGATCCGTAGTTTTGGGAATACACCACCTTACCGTGCGCTATGGCGAGAACCGGATCGCCGTAGTCGGAGTTTCCGCCGCCGTTTCCATTCCAATCGTCCCCCATGTGCTGATAGGGCACCATGCGGCGAGCCGTATAGTAACCGTAAGCGGAACCGCCCCCGACCGGGAAATCAAAACCATCCGCATATCCAGTCGGCAACGAAGGACTGGTATAGGTTCGCCCAGAAGTCGCCGTTACCTCGAAGTCCTGCGGACGGATTGAATAGAAACCAAGGGCCAACAGGACCGAGAGAATTGCAAATTTTGATATACCAACGCAGCGTTTCATAACCTTTATAAGCTAAAGATTTTAAATTTCAGAATTACACGACCTCCTAGAATCTTGAAGATTGAACCTTTCTAGCGAAACTTTTTAAAATTGAAACTAATTTTTGAGAAAAAATTACAAATTTTATAATTGCGACACCAACAAGGTCTTTCTTGCCAATTTTCAGGAAGATTCGTTTGCTGGATTGCCGGACAACCTGGCTTTCTCCAGTCTTGATTCCCCAATCCCAAACGTTTAGCCTGCTTTTTAAACCGCCAAAAAACCCCACCCAATGTCAAAGAACGCCAGTGCCCTCTCCTTCCGAAAAGGAATTGATGAAAACATCTTCGAAAAGATGGTCAAATCGGCAGACGCGACAGGAACGGCCGAAACCCCGGATCAAGTCCAGGAAATTGCGCGAGCCCATCTTGTCGGTGATGCCATTTCCTTGGGAGCGGTGAGCTTTTATGATTTCCTCAAAAAGGAGAACGAGGGTAAGAAGGTCTTTTGGTGCAATGGCTCCGCCTGTCTCACTGCCGGAACGCAGGAAAACCTGAAGAGCCAGCTTGGCCAGCATTTCACCAAGGAGGAAGTCGGTCATATCTGCTGCCTTGGCCGGTGTCATGAAGGGGGCGCGTTTCAATATGAGGGTCGTAACTATTCCGGGCAGACAGAGGGAGATCTGGACACGCTCTTCAAAACCGGAAGCGGAAATGACGCAGACAACTATCTGGTCGGTTCCAATCTGCCTCAGCCGATCTTGACGGCCGATTTCCCCGGTATTGACGCGTTCTACTCTTCCTTCAAAACACTGCTGAACCGGGAGCGGGATGACCTTCTTGAAGAACTCAAAGCTTCCAAGCTTCGGGGAAGGGGCGGCGCGGGTTTTCCCCTCAGTTTTAAGTGGCAAAGTTGCCGCGAAGCCGAAGCGTCGCCCAAATACATCGTTTGCAATGCCGACGAAGGCGATCCCGGGGCTTACATTGACAAATATTTGATGGAGCACCGGCCTCACTCGGTCCTTTACGGAATGATGGTCGCGGGGTGGTTCGTCGGAGCCGAGCACGGCGTGCTCTACATTCGGGCCGAATATCCGGATTCAATCCGAATGGTGACCGAAGCGATCCAGGAACTGAAGGACGCGGGGCTTTTGGGACAGAACATCCAGGGGAGCGGTTTTCACTTTGATCTGAAGGTCATCAAAGGCGCGGGAGCCTACATCTGCGGCGAAGAAACCGCCTTGCTGGCTTCGCTGGAAGGTCAGCGCCCTGAAGTTCGCGCCCGGCCTCCGTTCCCCACGGTGGAAGGGCTCTTCCGTAAGCCCACCGTCGTGAACAATGTCGAGACGTTCGCGAACCTGCCGTTCATTGTTGAGCAGGGCGGCGCGAAATATGCCGAGATCGGGACACCGGATTCCACGGGTCCCAAACTCGTTTCTCTCGATAGCCATTTTCAGAAACCCGGCCTCTACGAGGTCGCCATGGGCACGCCGCTGCGTGAAGTCGTTGAAGTTCTCGGAGGCGGTTTCAAAGGAAGCATCAAGGCAATTCAGGTCGGAGGCCCGCTCGGCGGAATCGTTCCGATATCCAAGATTGGCGAGCTGACGGTCGATTTTGAATCCTTCAAGAAGGGCGGATTTCTTCTCGGGCATGCGGGCGTTGTCTCGATTCCAGAGGATTTCCCGATGATCGAGTACATCGAACACATGTTTCAATTCACGGCGGATGAAAGCTGCGGCAAATGCTTTCCCTGTCGGCTCGGGTCGGTTCGGGGGCAGGAGCTCGCGGCGAAAGCGAGGACGGAGGACTACAAGATCGACCCGGAATTGATGCACGACCTCCTGGATACAATGATGGCCACCAGCCTCTGCGCCTTGGGAGGAGGCGTTCCGCTTCCGATCAAGAATGCGCTCGAATACTTCAAACCCGAACTGCAGCAGTTTTTCTCAGAAGTGCTCTAACCAGACTAAGATCCGGTCGAGCCCCCCGGATTGAGCAGGCGACGAACGTCATCAACCGTCATACTGCCATCCAGATCAGCAGGGTTCGTGATATTCACTTCGGCTTTGACGCGCTGAGCCGTGCGCTGCTCGTAAGAATCGGATCGCTCCATGCTGCGGCGCCCCCGAAAATCGAAACGGCGCCCTTCGTCGCGATTTGCCTCTGTTGCGAAAATCTTGTCCGCCTCGCGATCGGCATCGGTCTCATACGTCTTGCCTGAGCTGGGAACACTGTCGGCAGCAAACTCCTCCCGCATATTTGAATCCCGGTCCGCCCAGGGAGCCACCTTCCGGGAATCTGAAGGGGAATCGCCAGCATCAAAGGAATTACGATTCAACTCGTCGGTGTCGAAATTGCTGACTCCTGCAAACCGCTCCACTTCTGAATCATCATCATTGGCAAACCGAGCCAGCGGTCCGGTCCGGATTTTTTTGACGCTGGACTTGGGAAGCTCCATGTCCTCGCCATTGAGATTGAATCTCGTGGATTTCTTGTCCCGGCGGGACGAGCGCTCTTCCTTTTCGCCGGCTACCACGGCACGTCCGTCCCGAATCTCGAACCCGCTGGCAAATTTATCCTTGAGACCATCAACGTCTCCCAACTGCTGCGACCATTGATCCCCAAAGCTCATGCGGCTTTCGGTCTTCAAAACGGTGCGCTGGGTCTCACAACCCGAGAGAAGGGTGGCGGCAGTGAGCAATGCGAGAAGATAATGAGGGTTCATTGGCAGGACAATGCCTCCGAATTGGTGATTCGGCGAGACAAAAACAGGACGCGTTGCGGCGATTCCAGATTCATTCGATTCCAAAAATCCCCGGTGTTTCTACGCATCTTGCAGCAGTGCTGAGACTGAATTACCAGTTGATCATCATGAATGCCGCTCAGTTCGTTCGCCAGTCACTCACGATTACCGCCTATCTCGTTGCCGGCGTTTTCGCGATTCTGATCTTGAGCCGCGTCGGCCCCGTCGCCATTCGGCTTTTCCTCCCCATCGGGCTCATTGCCGTCACCGTGTGGCTCATTTGGAGCGCATTCCGTCCTCAATCGACCCGATTGGAACGCCATCTCGGCAAACGACAATTCGAGCGCGGGTTCCAACTGGCAATGCGGAACGACGAAGGCCACCTGATCTCGGATTTTCTGGAGAAATCGCTGAATCTTCCCGCGAATCGATTGCGGCCGCGCGTTCTCGCCGCCTTCAAGGAGCTCCGCGCGCTGCACTCCAGCGCCTATGATCCCGCCAACACCTTTGTTTCCGAAGGACTAAAAAGAGCGATGCAGGAGAGTTCCGATGAAGCGCGAAAGGCTTTCTGGGGCATCTGTCGAAACCTCGCCGTCGTTGCCGACCAGGGCGTGAAATTCCCGGATGATCATCATAAAATCGAGCACCTGGCAAACTCGATCGAAGAATTAACCAAGTCCGCCTCTGAAGTTCGACTCAAGCTTGCGGAGCTTTCGCTCGGGGCGACCGATTCGGAAATCGCCGAGGCCGCTGAATCGATCGAAAACGTCAGACGCCAAAGTGAGGCATTGCTCGAACTCGAGGCCATGTTTGGTAAGGTGTGAGGATGGTGACGAGACCAAAATCAATTGCCAAGTGGCTTCGCGCTCGGCATGGTGTTCTTGTTAAGTAGTGGAAACCGTTCTTCAAAAATCCGTCTTTATCGTTGGGGTCTTCGTGCTCGCAATTGCGTGTCGATCGTTCGCCCAACCCATGCTCCACAAGCTAGGCTCGCTGCTTCTTCTCGCCGCCAGCTACCTCGCAGCGTTCTTTGTTTTTGAAAGCCATGTCGCGGGTGTTGCTGCCGTTCTATTCTGGTTTTTCCTCCCCTGGATCGAACTCCTGACACGTGTCCGGCAGATGCGCCTGCCGATGGAGAAGAAGTTGAGCCGGCGATCGCCACCCTCACGGGAACGTTTTCCCGAGCTGCTCGACTTCACCACGGAAATCGAGGAAGCCGGGTTTGAGCACGTCGCCGATACCGGCTGGGATTGGGGCGACATGGCGCAGTTCTTCCGCGTGTTCTATCATGATGAGCTGAAGACCCAGGTTGCCCTCTGCCTGAACGAACAGGAAGGAATCGCCCTGGCCTACATTGCGGTTACTTCCCGCGACTCCGAAAACAAAACGTTCCGCACCTGGACATTTCCATTTTCAGGCCCCATGCGCCCTGCTCCGGGAGTCATCTTGAACCAAATTACGGCAACAGAAACTTTTAAAGACCTGCTCAACCAGCATCTGGCTTTTCTCAAAGAGAAGGGAATTGCTCCCTCGGAGTTGGTTAGCGACGATCCCGAGACGATCGAGGACTTGATGGAAGTGGAGGTGAGGAATCAGATCCGCCACAACCTGAAACGCGGAATCATAGTGGAATCGATTGAGGAAGGCACCTTCCGCTACTCCTGGCGGGGTCTCTTTTTTCTTTGGACCCAGATCTTGAAGGACATGGTGAAGCTGTCCTAGGTTGGGCATCAACATGTCGAATTCCATTCAGCTTTCCAAACGAAGCATCGACGAGGTCGGCGCCAACGAGCGCGCCGCCAAGTTTACGAAACGCAGCATTAAGAACTCCGCCAAATTGCAGGGGCTCAAGATGGCGGTTTCGATGATGGATCTCACCACGTTGGAGGGACAGGACACTCCCGGCAAACTCGCCTATCTCTGCCAGAAAGCGATCCAGCCCATGGAACCCCGCTTCGAAGTTCCCCCTTGTGCTGCGGTTTGCGTCTATCCCAATCTGGTGCGCGAAGCCAAGGCGTTGGTTGGGGACAGCGGCATCAACGTGGCGTCCGTCGCAACCGGGTTCCCCAGCGGCCAATATCCACACCATCAAAAGCTGGAGGACGTGAAATTTGCCGTTGGCGAAGGCGCGGACGAAATCGACATGGTCATCAGCCGTGGCGAATTTCTTCAGGGACACCTGGATTACGTGGCCAATGAAATCGCAACCGTCAAGGAAGCCTGCGGCACAGCTCACTTAAAGGTCATCTTTGAGACCGGCGAATTGCAGACCTATGACAACGTTCGCCTCGCAAGCGAATTGGCGATGCAGTCGGGCGCTGATTTCATCAAGACTTCCACCGGAAAGGTTTCCCCGGCAGCCACGCTTCCCGTGACCCTCATCATGCTGGAAGCGGTTCGTGACCATTTCTTCGCGACCGGCAAGAAGATTGGCGTCAAGCCAGCCGGCGGCATTCGAACAGCCAAGGAAGCGCTTCAGTATCTCGTCATGGTCAAGGAGACGCTGGGAGATGATTGGCTGACCCCGGATTTATTCCGATTTGGAGCCAGCTCGCTTCTTGGCGACGTTACCTTGCAGATCGCGAAGCTCGTGGACGGCAACTACCAGAGCGCGGACTACTTCTCGCTTTCCTGATCTAGTCCGGGGCCACCTGAGTCGCAAATCCTGGACCAACCTCCCCTTTTTCCCGGATTCGCCCCATCATTCCAGCCTTTGAGCCACTATTCGCAAAAATGGTTTTTATATTTTGCATAATTTCCATATTTGAGATAGCCTTGATCATTGCTTACCCCAGAAGTCATGAACAAGACCCTCCTGCTCACCATTACCGCACTCTTTTGCTACATTGTGCTTCGCCCGGGAGCCGATTCCGACGCTGCTCCTGAATTCAATCACGGAACGTTCCAAACTGCGATTTCGTCCGGGAAACCCGTGGTTGTCGACTTTCGCGCAAAGTGGTATCGCGGAAGCAATCAGCTGGCCCCGACGATCGATCAATTGGCTCAGGAAAGTGACGAAATTTACCTCGTCGGCCAACTGGATGTTGAACGCCACAAGGATCTCATCCGCGAATACAAGGTCCGCAAGTATCCGACGGTGTTGATTTTCAAAGATGGCAAGGTCGTGGACGAACTCGACTACAGTCTGAGCGTCCGCGAAATGCAGAATCAGATTTTTCAGTATCTCTAGGAGATCGTTTCGAAATCCTTTCGACAAAAAAGCCCGGAGTTCGCGAGAACCCCGGGCTGAATTGTTTTCAATCCTTGAATTCGGAGAAACCGAACTAGGAATTGACGGTCTTCAGAATCCGGGCAGCAACCTGATAAGGATCTGCATTGGAGGCTGGTCGACGATCTTCAAGGTAGCCCTTGTATCCGTTGTTGGCCGTGCCAATCGGAATCCGGATCGATGCACCACGGTCGGAAACGCCGTAGCTGAATTTGTCGATCGACTGGGTCTCGTGCAGACCAGTCAAACGCATGTCATTGCAGGAACCGTAAACTGCGATGTGCTCTTCATGAACCTTGGCAAACTTGTCGCAGATTCCTTCGATGAGCTCTTTGCCGCCTTTTTCGCGAATGTCGGTGTTCGAAAAGTTGGTGTGCATTCCGGAACCATTCCAATCACCGGTGACCGGCTTCGGATGGAAATCGACTTCAACACCAAACTGCTCGGCAGTGCGGACGAGGATGTAGCGAGCCAACCAAGCTGCATCACAAGCCTCTTTGGCGCCTTTTCCAAAGATTTGATATTCCCACTGTCCCATCATCACCTCGGCGTTGATGCCAGTGACTTCGAGGCCGGCGGAAAGTTGAGCGTCGAGAGCTTCCTCAACGATTTCGCGGCCTTTGGCGACAGCAGAACCAGCTGAGCAGTAGTAGAGCCCCTGGGGAGCTGGATATCCGCCCTGAGGGAAACCAAGAGGAGCACCGCCCTCCATGAAGGTGTATTCCTGCTCAAATCCAAACCACATGTCCGTGTCGTCCTCAAAGGATCCGCGGAAGTTGGAGGGATGAACGCTGCCATCTGCAGCCAAAACTTCACAAAGAACCAATGCTGCATCCTTGCGCTGGGAATCCGGAACGATTTTGACAGGCTTCAGCAAACAGTCCGATGAACTTCCTTCAGCTTGTTCCGTCGAACTTCCATCGAAAGACCAGTCGGGAACCTGATCGAGCGAAGGGAACCCATCGCTATCGATGATCTTGGTTTTGCTGCGCATGTTTGGCTCGGGCTTGTAGCCGTCCAGCCAAATGTATTCTAGCTTATACTTAGCCATTTCTTCGTATGTTGTGGTTGTTTTTCCGTGTGTTAGAGGTTCAAGATCCGGGAGGGGCACGGTCCCGCAGATTCACAAAATCCGGGTTGAATCATCACGGGCAATTAGCAGCACGCGTCCCAACTTCAAGTAAAAAGCATCCCAAGACTCTTGTCACTAGCAAAACCAAAGTGAATTTGTTAGGTTTTGAACAGAATTGTCAACTTCCAACCACTTCTTACGGGACGTTCTGAAACCGGTTTTTCAGGTTCAGATGGCCCAGTTCTTCCGCCTTGGTCGCGAGATACGCCTCGTTAAACTCGTTTGGTGGAGTCAGGGAAGGCACGACTTCATTCACCTCCAGACCGTAACGCTTCATGGAATCCACTTTGCGAGGGTTGTTCGTGTTCAAGTTGATTCGGTGAACCCCAAACTCTCTCAAAATGAGAGCGGCCAAACTGAAATCCCGCAGGTCAGCCGGAAACCCAAGAATGTGGTTCGCCTCAACTGTATTTGCTCCTTTGGCCTGCTCTGCGTAAGCGCGAATCTTATTGCCGAGACCGATCCCCCTCCCCTCCTGGCGAAGATAAACCACGATGCCCCGCTTCGTCTCGCCAATGCGTTGAAGGGCCAGATCCAGCTGTTGCTGGCAATCGCATTTGAGGGAGCCGAGCACCTCACCGGTAAAACATTCCGAATGAATCCGAACAAAAACCGCCTCCTCCTCGCTGAAATCTTCGCCCATGCTGATGGCGAGTGACTCGCTTTCGTCTTGATCATTCCGAAACACGCGGACATCAAAAGTCCCACGATGGGTTGGGAGTTGGCAGTTCGAATATTCCTGGATTTGCATCAAATCGGTTTGTTACTATACACAAATCCCAGTAGGGGGGATGCAAAAATCCAAACACACACCCAATCATGACTGAAAATCGTTGGAAATGGGGCGTCCGCTGGCTCATTGCGGCAATTCTGGTCGGATGCGTGGTTTACCTGTCCAAACAAAGTCCCTATGGCTTTCTGCTCGGTCTGCCCCTGTTGATCGTCGTTGCGATTCTCATCATGCCGGAAATCCTCAAGCCAATCAGTTGGATGGTGGATTCCCTCTTTGGAACCGGAGTCGTTTTTGGCGAACGCCCTCCTTTGGATCTCCGGCTGGCGCAACACTATGTGAAGGAGGAACGTTGGGATGATGCGATCGAGGAATACGCCCGGGTTCGCGGGTATTATCCCGCCATTCCCGATGTCTACACGGAACCGATGATCCTGCTCGCGAAGCTGGGAGCGGAGAAGGAGGAGATCGAAGAATTGTTTGCCAAGGGGCAGCACAAAATCACGGATCAGGAAGCCAAAGCAGACCTGAAACGAGCCTATGAATCCGCCCTGGAAGAACTCGGCCACCAACGCGCCGGAAACGATTCGCTCCCGATCAGTTCCTAGTTCGAATCCGGCCCCGACGCGTCAGGTCCGTTTCCCTCGATATTGTGCGGCCCCAGAATCTCGCCGTTGCGGAGAGGATCACGCAGCGATTGGCTCAAACCGGTCCCGGTTGTTCTGAATTTCGAAGCGTCCGATGTCATACTTCGTCCACCCCCACCAATCCGGAATCCCCTTCGCCGGGCGGTTGGCCGGACCTTCCGCTGTGACGATGAATTTCACGTTCTCGAGGTCGTTCTTCCGCGCCACCACACCGAACGCCTCAAAGAAAGTTCCTTTCCCGCTCGTTTTGGCGTTCAGCATTAACAAACTCTCCAAGGGACGCCGACTCGTGGCCATCGTCGGTGAATCGCAGGACTCCACCGGGGTTCCCCCCCCATGGTATCGAGCCCAACCACCAGACAGCCGCCCAACAAAAGGCCGCCCCAATTGGGTTTACCCCGATTGAGCGCTGCCCCCGCTAAAACGCCGTCAAATTCTCCTGCGAGCAGGAAGGGCAGAGTTCTTCGCTCGACCGGCACAAGGCCGAATGGCGCTAACTTTAGGCCGATCATCGGCGATTCAGCCGTGGTCTCCACAGGGGTTTATCCCCGTGGAACCAAGATCAATCACAGACCTGATTCCCACCACCGCCGCCCCAACCGGGTTTATCCCGGTTGAGCACTGATTCCACCGCTGAGAGCGTCGATTGGGAGCCCGGGCGCGTCCACACAGGATCAGCGCTCAACTGGCGCAAGGCCAGTTGGGGCGGATATTTGAAAGAGGAAATTCTGTGATTGATCGGGCCTCCCACCGGGATAAACCCGGGTGGCGGGCTTCCTCAAATACAGCTCATACGGCCATAAGTTAGCGCCATTCGGCACAAGACCAACCGGGGGGGATTAAAAGCCCAAAGATTTCCCGCTCGCGTTTCAAGGAAGAGAAACGCAGGCTGAAACCAAAATGCAGCCAACGAACGAAACGAAGCCGCGCGAACGGTGGACGCATCTGCCGAAACTGGCCGGCCTGCTCGGCATGTTGGTTCCGTTGCTGACGGTGGTTTTGCACCCGGGCCTGCGCGCAGAAATGGTTGAGGGAATCCGGATTCTTTCGTCCGGCAACTTGAACGCGCTGCACGTTTGGGCGGCAGAGTTTGGCGTCTGGGCTCCTCTCGCGACGAGCGCTCTCATGATCGCGCAAGCGTTGGCCGCACCGATTCCCGCAGTTCTCGTCACCTGGACCAATGCGCTTCTCTTCGGCTGGTTTCCCGGTGGTTGCCTGTCGATCGTCTCCGCGACCGTGGCCGCTTCGATTTGCTACGGAATAGGGCGCATCTTCGGTCTGCCGCTCGCGAATCGATTCGTGCGTCCGGAGACATTGCAGCAATGGGAAAAATCCATCGACCGCTACGGCGCCAACGCCATCCTTCTCGCTCGCCTCATCCCCTTCGTCCCGTTCGATCCGATCAGCTACATCGCGGGCATCGTCCGCATGCGCTTCTGGCCATTTTTCCTCATGACGCTCCTCGGCCAAATCCCGGCCGGGTTCGCCTATTCGTATCTCGGTGAGCAAGTCACGCAACCGGCGCGATTGGTCGTGACGTCGATCTGCGTGGTCGTAGCTCTGGTCGTGATCGGCCTGACCGCGCGACGGATTTTGCAAGGACGAGAACCTTGAGCCACGAAAACTCTCAACCTTCAATCCGGCCCATCATCAGGTTGGAGACAAAACTCACTTCATCTTCCACCTCTCCCGGCGCTGCCGTCTCGGAAACGACAGAGTCGAGCGCGCGTTTGAATTGGTCGCGGAAAGCCAGCATCTTCGCCTTCACGTTGTTTTCGTTCGTTCCCAGTTCCAGCGCGATTTCGCTGTATTTCACATGATCGCCGTCTCCCGCGCGGCCGCTCAGGTTTTGGCAGAGCAACTGAAATTCCTTCAGCTTGTCTTTCTTGCTGTAGCGCTGTGCCAACATCCCCATCACCTGATTGATCGTCGCCTCCGCCCACTCTTTTTCGAAGATCTTGTCCGGTGACTGTTCATCGATTGCCGTATTGGCAAAACGCCCCTCGGCCCACTCAAAATCCATCGATACATGGGTTTGCGCCTTCGGCCCGCCCCGTTTCTGGGCCGACTCCTTGCGAAATTCCTTCTTTCGGAACCGGTCCAGCGCCACTTTCAGAAACGTCCGCAACCGACCGCGTTTGGGGTCCCACTGTTTGATCTGCTCCCGTTCCAGCAACTCGTTGACAATGAACGCCTGCACCAAATCCGAGGCGTCGTCGTGCGTCTCTCTTTGTGCCCGCATAAAGGCATACATCGGATACCAGTAACGCTGAAAAAACTCCTCCAACGCCTGCTGAGAATCCATCGGGTTATCGGAAAGAACCCGCTGGTAAAGACTCAGACTGGTTTCCGGGAACGGATTCGGGCTGCCTGCCATCGTGCTTTCTGACTCGCTCATCGCTTCAAAATGGCTCCATCTCCGGGAATTCTCCAGTGTTGAAAAAGATTCTTGGGAAAAATCCTAACCTGCTGAGTCGATCCGGTAAGAAGCGTGCAGGACACAATCAACCTTACTTCAAAGTCAGAATCGCTGGATCTCGCCATTTCTTCATGAACACACACACCAAGAGTTCACCATTGACCGTCAACCGCCCAAGGCTAATCTGGTCTCTCCGATGCTTGGGCAATCTACTCCCGTTTGCGAAAAGTGCGGCGCTCCGCTCTGGAACAATTCTCCCGTTCCTGTTTGCGGTCGGTGCCTGCTCGTGGCTGCCGTTGTCAAAACGCAACACTCTCGCCAGTCTCAAAGGGAAGGAGGCAGCATGAAGGATGGCGATGCGACCGAACCACATCCACGCTCCAAAAGTTCCTCCCTCGGAATCGAATTGCCGGATCGTGATGAAATCCAGAAGCTCTTTCCCGAGCTGGAGATTGGTGATCTGCTCGGCGCCGGAGGAATGGGCGCCGTTTTCAAAGCGCGGCAGCCTCGGCTCAAGCGGGATGTCGCGGTCAAGATCCTCTCCAAGCGATTGGCCAGCGATCCCGAGTTCATTGCCCGCTTCGAGCGCGAAGCCCAGGCCATGGCCAAGCTCGACCATCCCAACATCGTCACGATCTACGATTTCGGCGATCGCGAGGGCTATTACTACTTCATCATGGAATTTGTGGACGGCGGTGATCTCCATCAACTCATCGCAGCGAGCAAGCTTGACCCTGCCGCCGTGCTGGAACTGGTTCCGCAAATTTGTGGCGCAATTCAATTCGCCCACGAAGAAGGGATCACTCACCGTGACATCAAACCGGCCAACATCCTGCTCGACACCAAGGGCCGGGTGAAAATCGCGGATTTCGGTTTGGCCAAAATCCTCGCCGGAACCACCGACATCTCGTTGACGATGCCTGGCACCGCCATGGGAACGCCTTTTTACATGGCCCCGGAACAGTTGATCGACACGGAAAATGTCGATCAGCGCGCCGATATCTATTCGCTCGGCGTGGTGCTCTATCAGATGTTCACCGGCGTGCTCCCCCAAGGCGATTTCGATCCCCCCTCAAAGACCTTGCCGGATATCGGTTCGTCCGTCGATAACGCGGTCATGCGAGCCTTGGCACAGGATCCGGCGCTCCGATTCGCCGAGGTGAAAGAGATGATGGAGGCGCTGGAATTGGTGCGGGAAGAGCGCAAGAAGCGACGGTCGAAGAAGCACAAGTCGAGTCCTGGCAAAGATCCCAGTAAGCGCAAAAGCCTGATCCCATGGGTGGTTGGCACTCTGTTGGCAGTTTTCATTGTGGCTGCCATCAGGATCTGGATGTTTCCGAACAAGGCGGAGTCGCCAATGGCCGTTCATTCGTCTGCGGCGGATTTCAATCATATCGTTGCACCGTTGGTTCCGCAAACGCGGCCCGGCCCGCTTCGAGGGTTGTTGCTGACGTCCGAAGATGAAGTTCAGTCCATGGATCTTTCCGAGGTTTCGGAGTTCAACGACTTCATCCAGGTCCGGACAACGAATGCCGGTAATCCTCCAACCATTCTGGGTCTTCGCGCAAACGGGAAAGTGATCGGCATCAATACGCCTGAAAACTGGGAAGACGGACTCGCGTTGCTCAATCAGGGACCTCCGATTCGATTTCTCGGGCGGAACGTCATGTCCATGCAACATCTCGTTGCGATCGACGAAACCGGGGTTGCTCGCCCCCTGCTGCCAAGCCACCCTGCCCATCAGGGATTTCCTGCAAATCCGGGTGCTGAAATTGCCGATGTGAGAACCTTCACAGACCACAGCGCCATGTTGACGGTAGATGGGCGGGTGCTCTTGTGGGGGCCCGATTTTGTAGGTGAAAACAAGTCTTGGGATATGCCGCCGGATACCTTTCGGACCGGTGTCGAGCAAATCCGGGTCACGGAAAACGCGATTTTTCTCCGGTATGCCAACGGCGACGTTAAAGGATGGGGAGAGACGGGCGAGATCTCATTGCCCCGGGCGATGCGTCACGACGTCAAAGCCATTTCCGTCAACGCTTTTTTGCTGAGGGCCTTGGATTCGGAGGGTCGAGTCTGGTCTACCTCGTCAGAATCGCCCAATCTCCTTGGAAATGGCGGAGAGTTCGTCGCCACTGGAGTTGCTGCTCTCAAGGATCAGCCCCTCGGGATGATCGTCTACAAGAAGGCGGATAGCCGCCGGTGGGAACTAACAAGTGGCAGTGGTCCAGAGCGATGGTACGGTCCGTTCGCCGCGGAGCTTGAAAGACTTGGTGACATCCCGGGGGAAGCCTTCAATGGTGGTGGACATACAACTTCCGAGACTCGCTTTCTGGTTTGGATCGAGCCGGCGGTGGCCGAGGCAAAATTAGAACCAGTTCTGCCCACGATGAAGCCCGGCCGATTGCGGGCAATGGGGACGATCGGACTCGACGGACGGATCGTCCCCGCATCGGAGGGACTGCCGGATGTCGATGATATTGTCCAAATCCGGACGAGCAAAATCGGCGCAATGATCGCGTTGAGAGCCAATGGCAAGCTGGTCTCCAATCTTGAGCCTTTCTCGGAAATGATTGACGCTATCGCCAAATTCAATCGCGATCATACCGCCCGGCACCTGGGGTATATGTATTATTCCGCGCATGGGTTGGTAGCGATTGATGTCCTGGGTGTTCCCAGGCCTGTTTTTCCCGACCATCCCACCCATTCCAACTTTCCTCAGCCGGACGAACCCGTGGTTGATGTCATGGGCAGCAACTCAGGCGGAGTCATGCTCACAGAGAGTGGACGAGCGATTCCCTGGGGATTGTATTACACCCGGGAAGAGGATCGCTGGGATATGCCTCCCGATGACCTGTTGACGAATGTTGAAGAGGTCGCGCTCGGTAGCTACGCCTTTTTCGTCCGGAAGAAGAGCGGCGAGGTCGTCGGCTGGAATGGGAAACAGAAGATCCTTCCCCCGGAGGAAATGCGCAGCGGAATGCAAAAAATCGCCATGCATTTCGATAGCTTGGCTGCGATAGGACCTAAGGGCAGATTCTGGCGAACACACGGAGTTTTCCGCTACACGGAACTTTTCATCAAGGGTGAAATTGAGGCCACGAATATCACAAACAGCAATCATGGAGTGGGCCTTTTGCGAACCGGCACGGGAATCTGGCAACCCACTTTCGATGCAGACCGTCCGCTCATGTCTCCCTTGTTGGAAAAGGTCGCCACGCTTGAGGACTACCCGGAAGATGCGTTTGTTATGGGAGGAGACGATGGCTCTCAATCGCGGTTTCTCTTTTGGATCGAGCCGAAAACGGCGGAAGCAGCCACTCCACAGATCGACCTCCCGCCGGCCCTGGCCGCGATGAAACAGCACGGCGGCGCGCTCAGCGTTTGGAAGAGTCCCGGATGGGGCGACAAGCCTTACGACATCTCGCCGGCGGAAGGGATCGGTGATTTTCACGCATTGCTCGCGGTCAGTCATTCAGGCTGGGTCGCGGCTCGGCACCGTGGCCCCTCGGTTTCGTCGCTGCCTTGGTTTCATGATCTTGACGGCCTCGATTGGGCGAGCATGGAGAGTCCGACTTATGGCGGAACACGGGACGGAACTGTCCTGGTGTCTCGTGGAGATGGAATTACCGGATTCCAAGCGGCACGCGAGGAGCTGACCGATCTGGTTGAAGCTGGACATTGGATCTTGCGCTCGTCGACGGGAGAAATACGGCTCGTGGTCCCCGACCTCGTCACTCAGGCGCCCGGCTGGAAAACCATGCAACGCAAATTGAAAACCCTGTATGGCGTCCGTGCGGTTTCCAATCAGGGAACTCGGAATGGAGGGGTGATCCTTTCGGATGGATCGCCATTGTGCTGGCTCTATCGAGAAGAGGAACCCTTTGTCGAACCTCCGGAAGTGGCACGCGATCTGGTCGAACTTCATGCCTGCGCGGGCGGATGGGTAGCGTTGCGCGAGGACGGACGAGTGATCGCTTGGAACTATCACGGGCAAACGAACAGATCCCATCACCTGACACCTCCCGGTGACCTTCCGCCTGTTACGACTTTGCGTAGCAATAATGATCTGGTCGCCGCGCAAACGGCAGATGGAAGTTGGCGAGCCTGGGGCGGCGAGCCCACCAATCCAGAGGGGCTGGATGACACGGAAGCGATTCTCCAATTTCTCAACCAAGAAATGGGGCTAGCAGTCGATTTGGGATTCTGTAACCCGGGCACTGGCGGGCGCGTGGTGATTTGGATTGAGCCGACGGGGCTTACACCTAAATAGAGCCCGTCCCTTCTATATTGCGCTTCAATGTTAGCGCCTCTTCTATGTTGACTCGTCGTGCTTCACTCACCGCCGATCGGGTTCGTGGGACTGAGGTGGGAAATTCTTGACCGCACCATCTCCAAGCGTTTATCCATGAAGTGGAATGGCAGACATCTTTCTCAGCTACAAAGGGACGGACTACGAAAAGGTCCGGGAAATCATCCAATTACTGGGCTCCCAACAGAACTGGAGCATCTGGTGGGACCGGGACATTGAGAAAGGGGAATTGTGGAGTGCTCGCATTCGTAAGGAACTTCGCGACGCCAAGTGCGTCGTGGTCGCCTGGAGCATTCGGTCCATCGATCCCATAAGCGGTAAGTGGGTTCTCGCCGAGGCAGACTATGGATTCAACAAGAACCGGCTCATTGGAGTCCGAATTGAACCGGTCGGCATCCCAGTTCCCTTTAATCAGATCCAATCCATCGACCTATTTGGGGACAAGGCCGCAGGTCGACGGGCTCTGATAAAAGCTGTTGGCGAGAAGCTGGCGAAGCGCTCGCCGGGAAAACAGAAGAAGGGCCAACTGAGATGGAAGGAACTCGTCCTCGAATGCAAGGCACTGGGCGTAGGATTCAGCATCACCAAAAACACCTTGCGCGGTCGCCAAAGCCTTCTGATCGGTCGAGACAAAAGTTGTGACCTATGGGTGCCCTACGACGCGGTTTCTCGCGAGCACGCCCGAATCACGTTCGACAAGTACAAGGGCCCGTGCATCATTGATCTCGGATCGGCAAATGGCACCTATCTCGATCGAGGCAAGGTTGGCAAATCCCGACGACCATTGTTGAGAGCCCGACATCTGGAACTCGGGACCCTGACATTCACAGTAGAAGTTATCAACTGAGCACTCGAAGACGGTTACGCTTTCGGACTGCCTACGCTCGCCCTGCCTCTTGCTCGATTTCCATTGCCACTTCACCCTGATTCGCCTCTTAGCTTTCTGCATCATGGGAAACGAACAAATTCCATCACCTGACACCTCCCGGTGACCTGCCGCCTGTTTCGTCTCTGGGTAGCAATAGTGATCTGGTCGCCGCGCAAACCGCAGATGGAACCTGGCGAGCCCTCCTCCAAATCCGAGGAACCAGATGACACGGAAGCGATTATCCAATTTCTCAATCACGAAATGGATCCAGCAGTCGATTTGGGATTCTGTAACCCGGGCACCGGTGGGCACGTGGTGGTTTGGATCGAGCCGGCAGCTGTTGGGGAGTAGTTCTGACAAGGTGTTGGCGCGGCTTTAGACGGGAAAGTCCGGCTTGGAAAAAGAAATCGAGAAAATTTCTAATTCTCACGCCTCGGACCGGAAAGCAGGGAGTGAAACCAATCCATCTCAATCTTCACACCCAATAAACCCAAAAAATGAAAACGACCAAATCGACCTTCACCGCTCTCATCATGGCCAGTTCGACCTTGCTCTGCCAATTCCTCAGTGCCCAGACAAGTGCGGATTATTTCAATCGGGGCAATGAAAAGGGAAGGCTTGGGGATTTTGAGGGAGCGATCTCGGACTTCACGCGAGCGATCCAACTCAATCCGAAGGCCCCTTACGCCTACCACAATCGGGGAGTGGCCAAGAAAGACTTTGGGGACGACAAGGGGGCAATCTCGGACTACTCGCGAGCAATCGAGCTCGACCCCAAGGATGCCAAAGCCTACTACTACCGGGGAAACGCCAAAACGAGCATTGGGGACACTCTGGGAGGAATGTTAGACTTCAACCAAGCGATCGCCCTAGCCCCGAAGATTGCGGGAGGTTGAGAGGAACGGTTTCGAGCTTTGCACGATCGGTTGAAGGCGGGTTCTGGGGACGATCATGTAGTGGCCCCTGTGTGGCGAATTCCCCCGCGTTTGGGCGAGAAAACCTGGCTTGGGAAATAAATAGGAAGAAATTTCTAACCTTCCCAACCCGAACCGGAAAGCAGGAGGTGAACCCTATTTCAATCCTTCAACCTACTACCTGAACAATGAATCTGTTCGCTTTAATCGCAAACTCTGGAGGCTTTTTCTCCACCGTTGGTTCCATTCTCTTGATTGGCGCAGTTGTCATCGGGATGTGGTTCGCCTTCTTCGCCTCCGCCGAAGCCGGAGAACGGCTCGAACAACACCTGAACGGCACCCCTTCCGCGAAGGCGCTGAATCTGGTCGTCTACTTTTTCCTGCCCTGGCTCCTCGCGGCGACGTCGGTTTTACTTCTGTTCCAAATTAGCGATTGGATCCCCAAGGAACCCGACTCGTCCTTTCTTCAAAAGCTGAACTGGGCGTTGGCCATAGCCAGCACGATTGGCTGGGCGTACGCCGCCATCGGCTTGGTAAAGTGGGATGTCTGCGGATGGGGAATGGCTCTCTTGCTCTATCCCGGCATGATCTTCGTTCCCGTCATCACCTTCAGCAACCTGCCGGAGGGATGGCAATTTCTGGCGCTGCCGATTCACACGACGCTCATCTTCGTGATCGGCGCCATCGGCTACAACTCGAAAGCAAACCAGGAAATGCGTATCGCGATGAGCCTAGGGTAGGAACTCCCAGCCTTCCAATTCCAACGAAAAATATCATGATAAATGACCTCACCTCCATCCTCACCGACTATTTCACCGTAGACACCATCCTGTCCTTCGCCATCCTCTTCCTCCCCGCTTTCATTGCTTGGTCTGTGATTGCCTGGTTCGAGCAACGCTCTTTTATCTTTGGCCGTTCCGAGGGTTTTCCTTGGTCACAGATCGCCTTCTCTGCGGTAGCAACGGCCGTGTTTATCGGAGGCCCCACTTTCTTTGGCTCCGTAATCCTCACACACGCTTGGAACGACGATTGGCGAGTGCATGGTTGGCAGTTTTCGTTTCTCCTCCTCGCAATCGGAATTACAGCCTACATTTTTACCGTCCGTGGGAGCGAACCGCTCATTCTGACCGCACTCCCCTTGGGGTTATATCTTCTGCTGGTTTTCACAGCAACCTCCTTCTGGATCTCATCGGCTTTACGATAACTGCCAGGAAAAATCCGCGAAATTTCAGCCTTATCGTGCCAGCCCTTTCTCGGCGTTCGGTTCAGCTGATTCCCTTTCGCCAAAAAACGAATCGCAATATTCTAACCTTCCCGCCCCAGACCGGAAAGAAGGTGAGAACCGATTAGTCTTCACACCAAGCTAATGATCCAAATGAAAACCAAATACACGATCCTTATTACGTTCACCTTCACCTTCGCCGCCTTAATCGCCCCGTTTGCCAACGCCCAGACATCTGCGAGGGAATACCAAAATCGCGGAGTGGAAAAAACCAGGAATGGCGACCTTCGGGGGGCAATTGGGGATCTCGATCGAGCCATCCAAATCGATCCAAAACATGCGGACGCGTATGTCAATCGGGGCATAATCAAAAGTATTCTTGAAGACTACAAGGGAGCAATCTCGGACTACGAACACGCCTTGAGGATTGACCCGAATCTTGCCGAACCGGTCTACAACAATCGAGGAAATGCCAGGAGGAAACTTGGAGATAACCAGGGAGCGATCGTGGATCTCAATCGAGTGCTTAACATCAACCCAAAACACGCCAGCGCATACCTAAATCGAGGTATTGCGAGGCACTCCATGGGCGACAACGAGGGTGCCTACGCGGATTTCAGCCGCGCGATCCAGATCAATCCAAAGCTTGTGGACGCAACTTACAATCGAGCCATTCTCAGATACAATTCAGGTGACTACGAAGGCGCATTGATTGACGCCTCCAGGGTCATCGAGATTGCTCCAAATCATTCAAACGCACAGAACGTTCGCAAATTCGCCCGGGAAAAGATGAAAAGACAAACTCTCTTGGATCAATAGAACAGCCAACAACGGACATCCGGAAATCCTTATTGTTTCATAATCAGTAGCCATCCGGTTTTGTCAATCTCGCTGCGAAGCCCGTCTGGGCGCGAAACGGTCTGGATGTCCACATCGGTCGCCGTATTCCGCCCACCATACGAAGCAAAGCTGGTCTGACCAATATTCCCAAAGAAACGAAATCGTTTTTCTACCCCTGGCAGGCGATTTCGGAAAGCAGGGAGTGAAGGCAATCGATTTGCCTGAAACCGAAGATACAAGGACGGCGCGAGGACTTCCCAACTTCACCACCTTTCGCGCCCGAATCCTCTTCCACTTCGGTGGGCTCTATCATTATCCCGCATCCTGAATCTCACAACAAATCCTCAAGCGCCAATTTGATTTTTGCCGGATTTCCGATTCATTCGGGCTCCCAATTTATGAATATTACCAGATCGTCGGGTTTTCGGCTTATTATCCTCTGTTTTTCTGCCGTTGTCGGTTCTGCTTTTTTGATCAATGCGCAGACTCCCGAAGCGCCAAAATCAAAACCGCTCAAAGCGTTGCTCGTTGCCGGGGGGTGCTGTCATGACTACGCCGGCCAACACGAAGTTCTTTTCAAAGGAATTCAGGAACGTGCCAATGTGCAGGTCGACGTCTGGTGGACCGATGACAAATCAGTCAACCCGCCACTGCCACTTTATGACAATCCTGATTGGGCAAAAGGCTATGATGTGATCATTCACGACGAATGTGCCGCCGGAAATCGCGACCTGAAAGTTCTGGATAACATTCTGGAAGCGCACAAAACGATTCCATCGATTCACCTCCACTGCGCGATGCACAGCTTTCGCGGAAAAACCGACAAGTGGTTCAAACATCTCGGAATTCAGTCTTCAAGCCACGGGCCTCAGGAGCCGATTGACATCGAGTTCATCGACAAAAAGCATCCCATTGTTGAGACTCTGGAGGATTGGACAACGATTAATGAGGAGCTCTACAACAATGTGAATGTTTTTGATGCGCAGCCCCTCGCGATGGGCACGCAGAAATACACCAGAAAAGGTGAGGCAAAGGAAGACGCGGCGATCGTTGTTTGGGTGAACGAAAAGCAGGGTGCGCGGAGCTTTTCAACCACGCTGGGCCACAACACGGAAACGGTTCAGGACGGGCGTTATCTGGATCTGGTGACTCGCGGATTGCTCTGGTCGATGGACCAATTGAACGCAGATTATCTGGGGAAAGCCTTCACCGGTGAGAACAAGGTTACGTTTCTGCCGAAAGTCGACGCCCCAAAACCGGAGCCGAAAGCGGCCATGGGAGCTGCGCCGAAAGACGCCACCCTGGCGAAAGTCACCGCGAGCACCGAGGAAACCGGAAAGAACAATTTTGCCTGGCGCGCTATTGATGGCGACAAAAATACCCGCTGGTGTGCCGGAAACGGGAACAAACCGCAGTGGCTTCAATTGGAATTTGAGAAGCAGCAAACGCTCTCCGGCGCAAAGATTGCCTGGGAAAGCGGTGGCACGGCCTACCAATACAAAATCGAAGGTTCCGCAGACGGAAAATCATGGAACGTGCTGACGGACGCTGCTGACAACAAAACAAACGGTGACTCTGAAAGCACGTTCTCTGCAAAAGCGGTTCGTTTTGTAAAAGTCACCTGCACCGGCACAACCAATCCGGGCAACTGGGCCAGCATCCGGGAATTCACCTTGAAAGGCGAAGGCATCAAATCGCTCTACCCGAAGCTTGACGAAAAACAGAAAGAGACTGCGATAAAGGCTGAGAAAGCTGAAAGTGATCCTTATGCGAAAGCGGGAAACATTCCGCCGAAAATCGTAGCGCTGACTGAGAAAGAGGAAAAGGACATCCTCAGCAACGTCAAAGTTCCGGAAGGTTTCGACGTTTCAGTTTTCTCGGATTGGCGCAGTGCAAATTATCCTGTTTATGTCGCAGCCGCCCCGAACGGCGACCTTTATGTTTCCAGTGACGGCAATGGCTCGCTGGGCCGGAATGCGGGTCGTGGTCGCGTTCTTCGTCTGCGTGACACCGATCATGACGGAACCGCTGACGAGGTCACTGAATTTGTCAAAGACGTCGATTCTCCACGCGGATTGATCTGGGATCAGGACCGGCTTTACCTGCTGCATCCGCCGCACATTTCAGTTTATTTTGATAAAGACGGCGACGGTGTCGCCGAAGATTCCAAGCGTCTTATTGAAGGCATTGCTTTCGGATTTGCAGATCGTCCGGCGGATCACACCACCAACGGACTTGATATGGGAATTGATGGCTGGATTTACATCGCGGGCGGTGATTTCGGTTTCATGAAGGCAAAAGGAACTGATGGCACCGAACTGCAGCATCGCGGCGGTGGCGTGATTCGTTTCCGCCCCGACGGCTCCGGTTTGGAAATATTCGCAACCGGAACCCGGAACATCCTCGGAACTCCGATCAGCCCACTGCTCGACATTTTCGCCCGCGACAACACCAACGACGGTGGCGGCTGGGACGTGCGGTTTCATCATTTCACCGGTCTGGAAGACCATGGTTACCCCCGCCTTTACAAAAATTTCGGTGAAGAACACATCCAGCCGCTCGCAGATTACGGTGGCGGGTCGGGATGTGGTTCCGTTTACATTTCAGAACCCGGTTTCCCGGCAGCCTGGAACAACGCGCCGTTCACTTGCGACTGGGGAACCGGTGCTCTGTGGCAACACTCCGTTCAGCGAAAAGGCGCCACCTTTGAAGAAACGAAAGCTCCTGAGCCTTTCATTAAAATGACCCGCCCCACCGACGCGGATGTCGACGGAATGAGCGCCGTTTATCAGGCAAGCTGGCGTGGGCCGGCGACGTTCAAGTGGGCCGGGCCGGAGGCCGGTTACATTGTGAAAGTGACGCCGAAGGATTTTAAACCCGAGCCCCTTCCCGATTTCAAAAAGATGAGCAATGCGGAACTCGTAGCGGCACTGGATTCACCAAGCCGGATCCGGACAATGGCGGCACAGCGCGCACTGCTACGACGGGACCTTCAAGAGGAAACCACAGAAGGCCTCCTCGCTCTGGCTCAGAACCCCGAAAAGCCGCTCGAAGCCCGCGTCGCCGCGGTCTATGCGATTGCCCTGTCTGAAGAAAGTGCCGCTGCTCTCAGCGCCCTCATCGAAATCGCAAAAACAGACGTGGCCATTGCCCCTTTCGCGACCCGCGCACTGGGTGATTTGAAATTCGCCAATGGAGATATTCCAAAAGCGGCTCAGGATCTTGTTGCCGGCGGATTCTCATCCGGCGACCCGCGGACCGCGACGGAGGCAATCATTTCTGCGGCCCGCCTGGGGATGAGTTCTGCAGCCGACGGAATCGCAAACCTGCTCGGCAGTGATGACCCGCAAATCAGCCACGTCGCATTTCGCGCGCTTGCAAAACTCGGCGCCAGCGAAGCCGCCCTCGCAAAGCTCGATTCTGACACCCACGGCAAACATGCCGCGTTTGCCCTTATGCGGATGCACGATCCCGCCGTCGTCGACAACCTGCTTTCACGGCTTTCGTCTGAGAAAAATCCGACCGTTCGTGAGCGACTCCTTTCGATTCTGGCACGACTCGCCCAGCAGGAAGCTGAATGGACCGGCGACAGCTGGGGAACGCGTCCCGACACACGCGGACCGTATTACCAGCTCGCAGACTGGTCGGAGACCGAAAAAATCCTGGCAGCCCTCAAGTCCGCACTTGAATCCGGCACGCCGGATGAAGCGGCTTTCATTGTGAAAGAAATGAGCCGCAACCGGATACAATCCAACGATGCGCTCAACAGCATTCTCTCCCTCGCGAAGAAAAATCCAAAGGTCGTTCCGGATGCAGTCACCCAGTTGAGCACCGCCGACTCTATTCCGGCAGAGGGGATTGATATTTTACTGCGAGTGCTCAAATCAGATGGCTCCGAATTCGGATTTTCATCCATGGCGGAAGCAGTCACGGTTCTCGCAAAAACCGACAACCAAGAAGTGGTTGATACGTCACTCGCAGCCTTTGAAAAGCTTCAGAAGAATGTCCACGCCGCTCAGGCAGCCCAGACCGAAGTCTCCAAAATTGAAGACGAAGTGAAGAAGAAATCCGAGCTGAAGTATGCGAGAGGACGCGTCAACGATGCCAGAAAAATGCTGGAAACGGCGACCACTGGATTTTTGAAATCACCCAAACTGGAGAACCATCACCTCGCCATCGAGCACATTGCCGCCGAAAAGCCGGATTCCACTGAAGGGTTCTGGGCAAACGCGGCCCTTCTTGAGCTTGCTTCACGCAAAGACGGAAGCCCTGAATCCCGCGAGCTTTCGCAGAAGGCGGTCGATGTTGCATGGCAAAACCCAAAACAGAAGGTCGCATTGATCAAAGCCGCCTCGACAACGAAGAACCGCTCGCTGGATGAGCGAATTCAGATCGCGCTCAATTCACCGGACAAAGCCGTGAGCGATGCCGCTAAAAACGCTGCCAAGAGCTTGAAAATCCAGCCCAAGGGAGCCGACAAAACCCCGAAAATCTCGACGCTGGACCCGGCCAAAGCACTCGCCGAGGTCATCAAACACAAAGGTGATGTTGCCCTCGGGGAATCGGTTTTCAGCCGAGCATCCTGTGTCGCCTGTCACACCACTAGTCAGCAGCAGGCTCAGAAAGGGCCTTACCTCGGCAACATTTTTGAGACCTACAAACGCCCTGAACTGGCGGAAGCCATTCTTGATCCGAATAAAACCATCGCTCAGGGATTTGCGACCAACTTGATCGTTCTCAAAGACGGCAACACCCAGATGATGGGCTTCGTCACCAACGAGCAGGCGGATCAGGTAACCGTTCGCGATATTGCGTCAAAGGAACACGTCTTTAAAAAAGCTGACATCGACAAACGCGAAGAAATGCCCATGAGCATGATGCCTCCAGGCTTGATGATGAATTTCACGATTCACGAATTCGCAAGTCTGCTCGACTACCTCGAACACCTTTCGAAGAAGAAATAGGCGATCGTCAGGCTGAATTGAAGCCTCAGAACCTCTCATTGTGAAAAAACGGCCCCTCGTCGTTATCTTGTCCAGGTCGTCACAACATTGTTGGTGATGACGGCCGGTTTTTCCGAGGAACACTCAACGACGTCGCCCCCAACGGGGGCCCAACCACAAGCGGGCGAAGAACTTCAATTC
This sequence comes from uncultured bacterium, assembly GCA_963977015.1. GTDB lineage: Bacteria > Verrucomicrobiota > Verrucomicrobiia > Verrucomicrobiales > DEV007 > JBCDHN01. The sequence continues at coordinate 161,715 of CAXBMO010000005.1, forward strand.
ACTCTAAAGTGATTCGGCCTTGGAACAACGGAACCGCCGCCATCCCAAAAACTGGAGCGCAAAGAGCGATACAAACCGGGGATTGCTGGTGAGATAGCGTTTCCAAAGTCGGGCCGGCTCTTGGGACAGCCGAAACGCCCACTCAAGGCCATGGCGTTGCATCCACTTGGGTGCCTGGCGGACCCGGCCGGTATGAAAATCAAACGCCGCGCCCACGCCGAACATCAGCTTCACCGGCAATTTGGGGAGATACTTCGCCATGAAGCGATCCTGTTTCGGCGTGCTGATCCCCACCCACATGACGTCAGCCTTCGACTCGCTGACCTGCTGAATCAGTTCCGCCTCTTCCTCCACATTCAACTCACGAAAGGGCGGACAGTAGGTGCCGACAATTTCCGCATCCGGAAACCGTTCCAACAACGAAGTCCGAAGCTCGTCCGCCACGCCTTCGGTGCCGCCATAGAGAAAGTGGCGGGTGCCTTTCGGCTCCGTTTTGCGAAACACCTCGAGCATCAAATCCGGCCCGTAAACACGGTCCATTTGGGAGAACCCATAGACCAGTTTCCCAATCCAGACCGTCGGCATTCCATCAGGCGTGGTGAGAAAGGAGTCGTTGAAAATGGTTCTCAATTCCGGGTCGTCCTGAGCCTCGATGATTCCATGCACCCCCGTCACGCAAACGTAGCCTTTGCTGTCCGAATCGAGCAACCGGAGCACTTCGCCGGTAGCTCGCTCCATGTTCAGAGCAGAGATGCCAACACCAAGCACGTTGAAGCGGTCGACAGTCATGACTGACTCAACGTAATGCTCTCAGACGGGACTGCGAGCAGTTTATTTAAGAATCCTTAAATTTCTTGCGTCTACTTCTTCTCCGGGTTCGCGGCTGGCCGCCCGTCTTTCTGAAGTGCAGGCGGGTTCTTTTGCGTGACCGGCGCCACACTCGGCCCCTTCAGTCGATCCTTGTTTTTCGCCAGCTCCTCCCAACGAGCCGCCATCGTCGAGACTCGTTCCGGATTTTCGTCGGCCAAATCGTTCATCTCCGTTCCATCCTCCGCCAGATTGTAGAGTTCCCATTTTCCGCGACGATGACTCACCAATTTCCAATCGCCCTGGCGAAGAGCCCGGTTCGTTGAAAACTGGAAATAGAGTTCGTCATGAGGATCCCGCGTTTTTCCCTCAAAGATGGGCACGAGTGATTTTCCCTGAAGGGGCTCCAATTCAATCTCCGGCCAGGCTTCCGGATATTCCGTGCCCGCAACGTCGATCGCGGTCGCCATGAAATCGATGAGATGCCCGACCTGACCAGTCAGTGATCCGGGCTCTGTTTGGAGCCCGCCCGGCCAATGGGCAATCATCGGGCTCGAAATCCCGCCCTCGTGCTGGTTCTGCTTGTGGAGACGAAATGGCGTATTGCCGACATGCGACCAACCGGTGTCGTAACACCAATACGATTTCGGGTCCCAGGGCTCAAACTCCCGCCCTCGGGTTCGATCGAACGGACACGCGCCGTTGTCGGAGCAAATCATGATCAAGGTGTTCTCGAAGACGCCTTTCTCCTTCAAAAACACCACCAAATCGCCCGTCACCTGATCCACGCGATCCACCATTGCCGCAAAAGCCGCCATGCGGCGCGATTCCCACGCTTTCTCCTCGTCGTTCAACGAATCCCAGGCCGGAACCTTCGCCGGGCGTGGCGCCGGTTGCCATTTCTCGGGCAAAATTCCCAACTCCCCCTGTTTGGCCAGTCGAGCCTTTCGAACGGCGTCCCAACCTTCGTCATAGCGTCCCTCGTACTTTCGGAAATCCTCTTCCCGGGCATGCAGCGGATAGTGCGGCGCATTGTGGGCGATGTAGAGAAAAAATGGTCGCTCGGCATCCTCTTCCAGCATCTCCGTCACGAACTGTTGGCCGTATTCCCCCCAAGCATCGGTGGTGTAGAAGTCCTCGTCGAAATCATCCCACGGCTCCCCATTCAACCGGAACGTGTTATCGCCGGTGAAGAAATTCGTCGCTCCGGACAAATGCCCGAAATAGCGGCCGAAGCCCCGATCCGTCGGTTCCTTCTTCAAGTGCCACTTCCCGACCATCGCCGTTCCGTAGCCCGCCTTTTGGAGAACTTCCGCGATCGTCACGCCACGATTCAATTTCTCGCTGCCGGCCTGGTTGCAATAGAGCCCGGTCAACAGGGAAACCCGCGAACTGTGGCATTTGGCCGTGTTGTAGAAATTCGTGAAGCGCAATCCGTTCGCCGCCAGCGCATCAATATTGGGAGTTTCGATTTCGCTCCCGTAGCAGCCAAAATCCGAATAACCGAGGTCATCGACCATCATCAAAACGATGTTTGGCCGGGGCGCTGCGGAGGCAACCATGCACGAGACTGCGAACGCAACGAGAAGCAGGGGTTTCTTCATCTCGACGGTTATAATCGTCGCCACTTCCGTCGTCAACACTCAGAAAAGGTTGCCAGTTTCCGAGGATTCGGCGATCACATCAGCGCCATGGGGGATCGCCAACTAGCAAAACAAGAAATTGAGCGCCTCAGCCTGGAGTTGGAGCGACACAACCGGCTCTATTACGAGGAAGCTCAGCCCGAGATCAGCGACCGCGAGTTTGACGATCAGCTCCGCAAGCTGCGTGATTTGGAGATCCGGTTTCCCGAATTCGCCTCTCCGAATTCTCCGACGCAACGGGTCGGCGGCGCACCGCTGGAAGGCTTCACCCAGGTCGAGCATCCGGTCCGCATGATGAGCCTGGACAACACCTATTCCGAACAGGAACTGATCGACTTCTACAAGCGCCTCCAAAAGCAACTCGACACCGAAGACATCCCCGTCGTGATCGAGCCCAAGATCGATGGCGTTGCCGTTTCCATCGTCTACGAGAATCGCGCGCTCAAATACGCGGCCACGCGGGGCGATGGCCAAACCGGCGACATCATCACCCACAACATGCGCACCATTCGCCGTCTGCCTCTGACCCTGCCGGAGGCGGCGCCCGCCTCGCTCTTCGAAGTCCGGGGCGAGGTGTTCATGCCCAATGCCGGATTCGCCAAGCTGAATGAGGAGCGGGAAGACATCGGCGATCCCCCGTTTGCCAATCCGCGCAATGCCACGGCCGGCTCCCTCAAGCAGCTTGATCCCAAGATCACCGCCAAACGCCCGCTCGACCTGATCGTGCACGGGTTTGGCAAGCTGGAGGGTTTCGCCTTCGAATCGCAGAACGAGCTTTACGACCTTCTCCGCAACTGCGGACTCCCCGCCGCGCCGAAAATCTGGAACGCCACCAATCTCGAGGAAACCCTCGCCGCAGTCCGCGAGATCGACCATCACCGTCACGAACTCCCCTACGAGACCGACGGCGCGGTCATCAAAGTCAACTCCATCGCCAGCCAGCGCCAACTCGGCGTCACCTCCAAGGCGCCACGCTGGGCCATCGCCTTCAAATTCGAAGCCGAACAAGCCGAATCCCAGGTTCACAGCATCGACATCCAGGTCGGGCGAACCGGCGCGCTCACCCCCGTCGCAAACCTGGAACCGGTCTTCGTCAGTGGCTCCACCGTCTCCCGCGCCACCCTTCACAACCAGGAGGAGATCGAGCGAAAAGACATTCGCGTCGGCGATTTCGTCATGATCGAGAAAGCGGGCGAAATCATCCCGGCGGTCGTTCGTGTCCTCACCGAAAAACGCACCGGCAACGAAGTCCCCTTCGTCATGCCGGACAACTGCCCGGCCTGCGATACGGCCGTCACGCATCAGGCTGGCGAAGTGAAAGTCTTCTGCCCCAACCCCGTTTGCCCGGAGAAGGTGCGCCGCCAGCTTCGCCACTATGCCAGCCGGGGCGCCATGGACATCGAGGGCCTTGGTTCCGTCATGGTCGATCAACTGGTCGACTCCGGTCTCGCCCGCGACATTCCCGACCTTTACCGCCTGCAATTTGACGACGTCCTCAAGCTCGAGCGCATGGGCCAAAAGAGCGTCGAAAAACTGCTCACCGGGATCGATGCCTCCAAATCCCGGCCCGCGTGGCGCTTCCTCTTCGGCATCGGGATTCTCCACGTCGGCTCCACCTCCGCGCAATCCCTCATGGCCCACTTTCGCAGCATCGAAGCGCTCGCCAACGCCACGGTCGAAGAGTTGGAGGAAGTCGATGACGTCGGCACCATCGTCGCCCGTGCCATCTGCAACTTTTTCGACGCCCCGGTCAATCAGAACCGCATGGCTCAGTTGCGCGAGCTTGGTCTTCCCTTTGAATCCCAACTCCCCGATCCCTCTGAGGGCGGCGCGGAAACCTCGACCGCCCTCGCGGACACCACCTGGGTCATCACCGGAACCTTGAGCGAGCCACGCGACGTTTTCGCCGACCGCATTCGCGCCGCCGGCGGAAAAGTCACTGGAAGCGTCAGTGCCAAAACCAGCTACCTCCTCGCCGGAGAAAAAGCCGGCAGCAAACTCGCCAAAGCCGAAAAACTCGGGGTGAAAGTCGTGAGCGAAGAGGAGTTGGGAACGATGATCGGCGACTAAGAATTCGCGCTCAGATTTCCGCACTCGGGCGTCTCTTCCCTTTCCCAGCGCTGCAGTGTCAGGGACGATCCCGATCTTCCGGCTTTCCTGATTCATCTCTAGTTGAGTGCCGCAAGATTCGCGAGAAGGAGACCAATCCAAGCAGGGCATGATCCGGGGCTGATTTGGTAGGATTTCTCTATGATTGTCAAAAAACTCAAATCCTTCCTGGATGAGAACGGAGTCAAATACCTGATCATCCATCACTCTCCCGCTTTTACCGCTCAGGAGGTCGCCCAGTCCGCCCATATTTCCGGCAATGAGATTGCCAAGAGCGTGATGGTAAAGGTCGATGACGAACTCGCCATGGTCGTCCTGCCCGCTTCGCGGATGGTCGATTGCAGCACGGTTTCAAAAGCCGCCGGCGGCGCGGACGTGCTTCTGGCTGACGAGGAAGACTTCGAGAAGCGCTTCCCCGGTTGCGATCTCGGCGCAATGCCGCCTTTCGGAAACCTCTACGATCTAAAGGTCTACCTGCATCCTGATCTCTCCGAAGACGAGGAAATCGCGTTCAACGCAGGTTCGCACACCGAACTCGTCAAACTGAAATACGCCGACTACGAACGCCTCGCCGGTTCGTCCATCACGATGTTACCGCCCGAAATGTAGCTCGGCACCCGCATCCTGCCCAAGGGCTTGGAATTGGTTGATTGGGACTCACCTTGATTCGAGTCCCGCCGGTCACTATGACCTTTTTCCCACAATTCCGAGCAATTGGTGGAATCGATCCGGAATCATGGCGGCTTCTGGTTCGGGAGAAAAAATCGGGCATCCTGGGGGAGCTTTGCTTTGAGATCCAGGCTCCGTCGTTGACGGTGGTTCCATGATCCCGGGCATGGTTCTTGGCACCAACTTGTCCGCATCTCCCTTCCCAATCCAAAAGGTTCCGTAATCTTTTTTCCACAAAATCTGCCATTTTTAACCATTTTTCTGCGGAAATAAGGATTTTTCCGCAATCACGGTCTTGCGGGTGCCCTAATGATGTCGTAATCATTTTTCTTCGCACATCGCCATTTTGAACGATTTTTCCATAGAAATAGAGATTTTTCCATGAAACCGCTCGGTTACACATGGCTGATTCCTCATTTCCAGCTCAAAACCCGCCCCCTGCGGCACAGCTCGTTCATTGGAACCCGGCGAGCCCTCAAAGAGCGAGCGGATGGCTCGGTGGAGGAGCTTTACGTGAAGCGTTACGATCCGGGAAACGGGCCGCTTGATCACTTGGTCTTCGCCCTGAAATACGATGGGCTGGATCTCGACATCCTGCGCAAGGTCTTCGGGCAGATTTCCCCAAAGGAAGTGGCTGAATTTGTGGCAAGGACTCCAACCGGAAAGTTTGCCCGACAGATCGGTTTCTGGTTCGAAATGTTGACCGGCCAGGAGGTTCCGCTCAACGAGAAACTGATCGGGAACTACACCCCACTGCTCGATCCCAAACGCTATGTGGTGGCGTCCAAGCCGGTTCGGAACGCCCGGTGGCGCATCGCGAACAATGCCATCGGGGACCAGCGCTTCATGCCCGTGATTCGGCGAACGGAGGCGATCCGCGCCATCGAGGAAACCGACTGGAAAGGGATCATCTCGGAAGCCGTCCGCCCGTTCCCCGAAGACGTGCTCCGCCGCGCCCTGTCCTATCTCTATTTCAAGGAAACCAAATCCTCATTCGCGATCGAACGCGAAGAGCCCGGTTCCGGAAGAACCGAGAGATTCGTGACGTTGCTCCACCGCGCGGGAAGCGAAGACCATCCGCTTAGCGAAGACACCCTGACCCATCTCCAGAATGCCATCCTGGACGAGCGCTATCACGAGAAAGGTTATCGGACGAGCCAGAACTACGTCGGCGAAACCACGGTCAACTTCCGGGAAATCATCCACTTGATCGGGAGTCCGCCAGTCCTCGTTCGCGATGTGATGGAGGGGCTGGAAGGTTACTTTGCCGCGAGCCGGAGTGTTCACCCGATCCTGCGGGCAGCGGCAATCTCGTTCCCGTTTGTCTTCATTCACCCGTTCGAGGACGGCAACGGGCGCATCCATCGCTACCTCATCCACGACGTCATGGCGAGGGGCGGGATTGGAGGCGAAGGACTGATCCTTCCCGTCTCGGCCGAGATCCTGGCCGACATGAAGGCTTACGACACCTGTCTGGAACGGTTCTCGAAGCCGTTGCTCTCCGTCGCCGAATACGAACTCAACACCAGGCAGGAGATGACCGTCGAGAACCCATCCGAGATCGAGGGATTCTACCGCTATCCCGACGTGACCCCGCAGGCCGAATATCTGGCGAACATGGTGAGCCAGGCGATCACGAAGAGCCTTCCCGAGGAGATTGGCTTTCTTGAAAAACTCGACCGCGCCCGTCAGGCAATGAGAGAGATCGTGGACATGCCGGACCGGAAACGGGAATCTCTGCTCATGAGGCTCCACCGCAACAAGGGCAAAATCGCCAGGAGACGACGTGAAGGCGAATTCAAGGAACTGACGGACGAAGAAGTGGAGCAGATTGAGGAGGCATTTCTGGAGGCCTTTGAGAATTGAGGTTCGTCTCTCAAGAACTGGATCCAAGGGCGAACGACTTCCTCACTCTGAGCGAGAAAACCTGATCTCTGGGAATCGCTTTCGCTTTTTGGATAGAATCGACAAGGTTGCCCCATGTTCTTTGTCCTTTCCAAGACCCTTGGCATGATTCTGGAGCCACTCTTTCTTCCCTACCTCTGCCTTTCCCTGGCATTGTTGGCGGGGTGGCGACGACGGCGGGTGCTGATGCGAACCCTGGTCGGAACGGCCATTTGCCTTCCCCTTCTCTACGGCTTCCTACCACTATCGAGCCTGCCCCTGCAGATTCTGGAAAACCGCATTCCGTGCGGCGATCTTTCCGCTCAGAAGATTGACGGGATCATCGTTCTCGGCGGATTTACCGGCCATCCAATGGTCGCCGAAAGCCGCAACAGCTATGGCCTCCTCCATAGTGCCGAGCGCTTTACCGCAGCACTCGAGTTGGCGCGGAACTTTCCCGACGCCGCCGTGTTGTTCAGCGGATTTTCCGGTCGGCTTGTACACGATGGCTGGAGCGAAGCCGACCACATCCGCGATCTGGTTGGCCGTATTGGGGGGATGGGACCGGTCCGTTATGAGGAAGAAAGCCGAAATACCTACGAGAACGCCGTGAACAGCCAAAAAGTTCTCGAGCCCGGTCCCGGAACCAAGTGGATTTTGGTGACATCAGCGTGTCACATGCCGCGCGCCGTGGGATGTTTTACCGCTGCTGGATGGACCGGCATCATTCCCTATCCGGTTGACTACCAAACCCCAAAAAGCGGCAGTCTCGACTGGTGGAGCCTTGCTGGAATTCCCCATCTGCGCAGCGCCCTGCACGAATACGCCGGGTTGATCGTCTATTATTTGACCGGACGCAGCAGCGCGTTGTTGCCGGGCTAAAATGCAATCGTGGTTTAGGGCTGAGGAAAATTGCTGAGAAGAGAGTGACTGAGTAACTGGGCAGAAAATCCTAACATGTTTCGTTTTGTTGATTTGTTAGAATCGTAAGGTAAATTCGCCGGAAGATGAGCAGTAAAGCAAAGAAGGAAGATGGAGTGATACAGTGGTCAGTTTTAATCATCCTAGTAGCAGTCGTGATGGCCTTATGGTTGCTCACAATTTGGTTGGTTTGCGGCAATGAGATCCCCGGTAAGGGAGCATTCGGTGACGCCTTTGGTGCTACCAATACCCTTTTCTCCGGACTCGCGGCCGCTCTCTTCTTCTTCGCAATTTTTATGCAGCGCCAAGATCTCGCCTTCACAAAGAAAATGCTGGCGGACAGCGCCGAAGCTCAACAACAAAGCGCCGATTCGCACACGGAGTCGCTGAAGGAACTAAAGAAACAGAATGCACACATGCTGCAACAAAACGCGGTCATGCGAACACAAAACCGTCTCGCAAAACTCCAAGCCGAAATCGACATTGTTTCTTCTTTGTCGGAAAACGTAGATTCGATTTCCGCTGACGGGTTGCCAGATGGGTTTAAACGAAATCCTGGAGCGCTCAAGCGGGCTTTGTTCCAGCGTCTTTACCAACTTAAATCTAACGTCGAAAATCTTGATGCCTAACTTTATGCCAGCGGACGAAAAGCTGATCGAGGAAGCAGGAAAAACGGCTAGACATTACTTGGACCAGATCCTTGTGGAGCCGCTATCTGAACTTGGGCTTCTGGCCAAAGACCGGATCTCTGCGTGGCGTTTCAAGAATCAGGTTAATCAGATTCTGAAGACCAAAGAGTTTCTAGAGCAAAGAGGGGTCGATCCAATGGTACTCATCGACGGTGGCAAATTATCTCCAGACGTAATTGTTCCAATTTTGGAAGCTGGATCAAACACAAACGACCCTGATCTCTCACACCTGTTTGCTGGGCTCCTCGCTAACGCCATCGATCCAAGTGGTAGAGAGACCGTTCATCCGAGTTTTGCGGGAGTGCTTGCCCAGATTTCAGGTCACGATGCACAAATTCTGAAAATGCTCTATGATCGAAAAAGAGCGATTCAGACCGGTAGCGAATTGTTTAGTCCCATACCATATGATGAGCTAGGTCAAACATTGGGACTAACTGGGCATGCGCTCGCGCTTGCCAACTCAAATCTTGATCGACTGGGAATAACCCAATTGCACGGGGACTCTACCAACACAGAAATGAGCTTATCACACTTTGGAATTTCGCTCCTGATTGCTTGCCTGGGTTCGATACCGGTCAAAAACGATCGGGTGACATTGTCACCCAGCTAGCGATCCATTTTATCCTAGAGATACAAATCACGATCATGCTTTTATGACACTTATTAAACTGGGCGAAAATTCTACCAAAACCATGCTAAATTGTTGAACTTCCGGGCAATACGGCACAAAACAGCCCGCCTGATTTGGGCGGGTTTTGCATTTGGGATTCAAAAACTTCGATACCCACCGCTTGAGAGAGATCGCTGAGTTCGACATCCACTGAACCTAAATTCCCTCGCTCCCCCGCCTTCCTTTCCTCTCTCTGCGGCTTCTAATTTGGTAGCAGGAGGCGGATTTGAACCGCCGACCAACGGCTTATGAGTCCGCTGCTCTACCACTGAGCTATCCTGCCACAGAGGCCCGCCAATATGCGAATTTCCGAAACAAAGTCAAGCGGGAGTTAGAAAGCGGGTTTCAGCTCTTCCGCGAGAAGCTTTTTCATCTCCGGTGTCGCTTCGGGCCAAAGTTTTCCGTTTCCGAACGATTTCGCGTAAATGTGGACGAGGGCCTTGAGTTCGCCTTTCCGGTCTTCGTTCTTGGCCAAAATGGTGGCGGAACGGCGAATGGCGTCTGATGCCGTGCGTCGATTCGCACCGGGGTAAGGGCCGATGACGGAGCCAAAGGCAATCACGGCTTTGTCGTCGTCGCCATTCTCATCAAGGGCCAGGCCTTTGAGATAAGAGGCTTCGTTGGCGTCTCCGGAGCCGGGTGGAACATCGCGTAGCGCTTCGTCGGCGGCCTTGACCGCCCCCGGCCAATCCTTCAGTCCCACAGCCGACCACACGCTGGCGACTTTGAAGGCGTCGCGGTCGGCGGGAGGCAATTTGTCCCACTCGATGCGATTCACGACCGGCGGAATGCCCTCCGGCTTCATCATCCGGCGATAGCAGTCGAGCAGCCGTCGATCGGCGAGTGTCGAGAAGTTGCCGATGGCTGGGTAAAACGTGGATGAATTGCGCTTCTTCGCGATGGATTCGAGTTTCAATGCGGCTTGTTCGTAATCGCGCTGGGTAAATGCCTGCATTGCTTCCGCCCATTCCGTATTGGGCGAAAATTCGACGTAGCGGATTTCATCGTGGTTGAAGCTAACCAATCCAGCCGCCGCCTGTTCCAGTTTGAAGTCGATTTTGATCCGATTGACCGAAACGACGATTCCCTGGAAATTGCGTCCGTTCTTGAGATACGCGGTGGCGGGAACTTCCGACTGCGCAAACGCGGCGGAGGTGAACAGGCAGAGGATCAGAAAGGTGCGTGTGATCATTTTTGCTGGGCGGCAACATACTCATCCCGCCATTGAAAGAAGGTTGCTTTGCCCTTGTCGATGTTGGGATGCTCGAGCCCCTTCATGCGACGGAGCATGTCCTGCATCATCTTGAGGGCTTCGACGTTCCGCCCGTTGGTCCATAGAATTTCCGCTGCCCGCAGGTAGGCTTCGGTCGACCAATCCAGATGCCCCGGAAAGTTGGCGTAGACTGAAATGAAGACTTTCAGGGCTTCGTTGCGCTGGCCCCGAAGTTCGAGGCAGCGGGCGTAGTTGAAATTGGCTTCCGGACGCGATTCGTTCCAGGATTTGCTTTCGAGGTAGGTTTCCCAAAGCGACTGAGCTTCCTCATACTGTTCCTGTTTCATGAGAACCCGGGCGAGCCCCAGGGTCGCTTTCTCATTCAATTCCGGATCGTCCAACTCGGTCATCACCCTGCGGAACTTTTCAGCCGCGTCTTTGAGACGATTGGGTTTCCCGGAATCGAAGTCGAGTGTGGCCGTGCCGATCAGCGCATACCCGAGAGCCTGACCTTCCGGTCGCTCCCGGACAATGAAATTGTAGATATCAACGGCTGCGGCCTCATTCCCCTGTTTGCCCATGTGACTGGCGAGCTGAACCAGGGAATAGTTGCTGAGGTCATTGCCACTGCGGCGATAAAGCTGATCCAATTCAGCAAAGCGATCATTCACCGCTTCTTCGTCAACCTTGTCCGCACTTTGGAGCGCTTCGATCTGCCCCATGATCAGCCAACCATCCAACGCGGGCGAGGTGCCTTTCCCCGAAAAATTCTGAAGCGCGGAAACCACTTCGTCCAGGGTGTATTCATTGCCCAGAAACCGGATGTAGCTCTGGAACATGGAGTCGAACTCCCCGCCCGGCTGCATCGCATGTTTGACGACCAGCTGCTCCAGCAGGGTGCGAGCCTCATCCCGGCGATCGAGCGCCACAAGGGAATCGGTCGCGGCCAGGGTCGCGTCGATGTTCCAGATATTCTCCGAGTAGTCTTTCCTGAATTCGTCGAAATAGGCGACCGCCGTCTCATGGTCCTTGGCTTCCGCGGCCGTCGCGATCAGCTGCTTCAGCGCATAGGCGGAAATGTCATCCATCCCCGCGCTCTTGCCTTCAACCCGGGCGCGCTTGTAGGAATTGACGATCGTGTCGTAGTTTTCCTCCATCGCAGCTTGGGCATCCCCTTTTACGTTGTAGGCGCCAGGGATTTGCGGAGCCCGTGGATGATCGCCCAACAGCGTGTTGGCTCGGATCAGGGCATTGTGAGGTTCCTCAACAATCAAATAAGCCAGGCTGGCCAGATAAAGGGCGGTAGGCCGAAACGAGGAGTCGCGATAGGTGTCGCAGAACTCGTCCAACAACGGAATCGCGGACACCCATTTTGAGAGCTTCACCTTGGCCGAAGCGAGGTAAAACAGAATCGGCTCGCGGCGTTCGCTATCGGTATAGGTGTTGACGTAGTTTTCCAACTCGGGCTCGGCCGCTGCGAAGTCATTGTTGAGATACAACGTCGCCGCGGCCACAAAATCCAAACCCTCGCGTTCGGGCGTTCCCGGCGGGACATCACCCCGTGCGGAAATTGCCATCTCATAAGCCCGATCGTAGTCACCCCGGATAAAAACGACCTCGGCGAGAACCCGCGAAATGCTGGGTTTGAGTTTGTGATCCGGAAAGTCTTCGAAGAAGCGGTTTCCGTATTCAAACGCCAGATCCCAATCCCCGAGCTGCGTCGCGCAAATCACCAGATTATGCATGAGCTGCGGAGGATCACCAAATTCAGGGTGATGATCGACCAACTGCCGATACAGCGACAACGCTGTAGAAAGACTGCCAATTTGATAATGCGCCGCAGCCATCCCGAGCAAGGAATTGGTGTGCCGCTCGTCGAGTTCCTTGACCTTCTTTTCAAGCTCCTCAATCGCGTTGTCGAGACGGCCCACAAGTTCGCGTTGATTCTCCGAAATCGCCTGCTCACGCCTCGCCACCAAAATGGCTTTTCGTTCCTCATGCTGTGCGATGACCGGATGCGGCGGCGTCATCAGATTGTACCAGACCAACGCCTGCAGCGGATCGCCCGATCGGAGCGTCTTGGCAGCCAGGCTCGCCAAACGCGGATTCATCACTTCCAGATCCTTGGACGACCCAAACAGCGAACCGGCGTGTTGTTGCACCACGCTCATCGTTGCGTCACCTCCCATTCCGCCGCCGGCCGCCAAAAGCGTGAAGGCGTCCTGAATCGCGTCGTCGGGAAGGTTCTCCAAGTCCAGCACTTTGCTGAGCATGGCCCGGCCCTCCGCTTCCTTCCCGGTTTTGATCAGGCACTGCGCCAGGTTCATCTCCACCGCCATGCGGTTAATCGGAGGATTGCGCTTGGGATCCTCATCGAGCGTCTTGCGGAACTTCTGTGCCGCTTCCTCGTATTTCTGCTGCGATTGAAGGATCAATCCCCATTGAAACAGCGCATGTTCGCGAAACAAGTTGGGGGCCTGCCCGTCCATGCGCCCCTCGTTCGAAAACTTGTCGTAACACGTCTGCAACGGGTCAATCGCTTCCGCGAGTTGATCCTTCTTAATGAGCAACATGCCTTTGAGGTAGTAGAAATGGCCAAAGGCCGGACCATAATTCCCGAGCCCGGATGCGCCCTCCTTTTCAAGAACCCGGTCGACCAACTTCAGCCCATTGTCGAGATCGCCGGATTCCAGCGCAGCGACGCCCGCATCATAGGCCTTCGCGAGATCGATGTTCTGGGCTTGGACGGCGCTGAACAACAACGCGGACGCCATGGCAAGGCAGCTGAAAAATCGGACTCTCATCGGTTGGTTTTGCGTCGTCATGCGGTTTAGCGCTGCCCGGCTCTTCGCAGCAATTCGCCCTCGGCATAGAGGCCCCCGGTTTGCCCGGCCAGTTTCGTCAGGAACGGCTCGTAGGAGGAGCGACTGAGTTTATCGAGAACGTGCAGATTGACCTTGGTGCCGTTCCCGCGCGCCTGAGCGGTTAACTTCTCGACATAAGCTCCAATCAGCATGTCCTGGAAGTCGCTGAAAACGAAGATCGTTTTCACGTTCTTATCCATCAGGAACTGGACACCGGCGCCGAGGGAATCGGATCGGCGGTCGATAAACCAGCAGTTGGGCAGGGTTTGCAGATCCTGATCCATCTTCTTGGCTTCCGCGCTGCCGAGAAATGGAATCCGCGCGTTGGAATCGTCGGCATCGCGGTAGCGAACCGCGGTCGGCGTTCCCTGCACATACTCAAAAATGGAGCTGTTCACACAAACGACGTTGGCGGTTCGAAACACCCGTTTGATCTCGTCCACCACGATGGGGACATAACTGTGCATCGATCCTGACACGTCGAAAACGACCCCCATGTTCCCCGCCACCTTCTGACCAAAAAACATCGCGCCTTTTCCCATCTTCGCGCTATTGCCAAAACCGACCCCCAGGTTCCCCTGACCGAGCCCGATCGGCATGTTGTCCAGTTCCTTGAACTCCGGCACCGCCGTCATCGCCAGGCTGGCGGATCGCAGCATCTTCGTCATGGGCGGAGCCGCGGCGGAAACCTGCTGAGCCTGCTTTTTGACGGTCTGCTTTTTGATCTTCTTCTCCTTCACATCGCTGACCGGAGCAATCTGCGCGATGATCTCCGGTTTCTTCTCGATCTTGGGAAGAATCGTGCGAATCCCGAGAAACAGAGCGAACAGGAGATGGATTCCAATCGTTGCCAAAATCGCAATGGTCCGGGTCTGGAGCCCCTGCCCTTTCGGTTTGACTTCTTCAGTTACAAGCATGTTGGCGTAGTGGGTTTGGCAGCATCCTACTGCGTAAGGCTGATGTTGTCGATTCCTGCGGCGGTGCAGGCGTTCAATACATCAATAAAACGTTGTTCACGCGCATCGCCCTCGCAGTCGATAATGACAAAAGCCTTCGATTCCGCGACTTTGGCCGCTGCCGCATATCGGGCGAGGCGATCACTCAACTGAAAAAGCTGTCTTCCACTCGTACTCGGCTCCACCATCTCATCGTTCACATGAATCGACGAAGAGGCATCAATCCGGATCATCATTTGATCGATCTTGACCGGTTCCCCCGAAACCTGGGCCGTTCCCGGCAAAACCAGATTCAAATCCGCCTCCTCCTTCATCAAACTCGTTGCCACGATGAAGTAGATCAACAACAGGAAACCGACGTCGATCATTGGCGACATATCAATCTCCGCTTCTTCGTGGCCTCCAAAGGGATCGCTGGATTTTCGACGCATCGGATTATTCGGCTACGAAGGTTGAAAAAATCACATCGCTAACGCCACCACGGGCCGAAGCCTGCATGACTTCCTCCACATGCTTGTGGGCGACATCTTGATCGACGCGCAAATGGAGCCTCGTCTTCGGATTGCTTTGTTTCGCCGCCTCCATCAGACGTTGGACATCGAGAGGCTGCAAAACCTGCTCGCGAACATCGAGAATTTCGCCATCTCTTCGCACATTGATGACGACACGCCCCTTGGCGTCCTTGGGAACGCGCGCCTCCACCGCAATCGGAATCTCGACGCCTTCAATCTGCGGCACCGTGATCATCTTCGATGCCACCATGAAGAAAATCAGCAAGAGGAACACCAAGTCGATCATGGCCGACATGTTGACGTTCGGCTTCTCGCCGTAAATGTTCTTTCGCGAACGCGCCATCGCTGAAAATTCGACCGACTATTGCTCGGAGGAGGGTTTGTAAGGCTGCGGCTGGTAAGGTTGCGGAGCCGCCGGAGGTGGTGCGGGAGCTTCCGGTTGATAGGGCTCCGGCTGCGGTGGTGGCGCAGGTGCCGGAGTTTCGGGCTGATAGGCTTGCGGTGCCGGTTCGGCAGGAGCCTGTGCTACAGCAGCAGCGGCTGCCGGAGGAGCATCTCCGCCGGAATGTTTCGCCACGATGGCCCGCCGCAGGGTGTTCAGCAGGCGATAAGCCTCTTTGTCCGTCACGGCGACGAAGTGGGCCAGGCGATCACGGAAATAGTAGTAAATGAAGAGCGAAGGAACTGCGATGACCAGTCCTGCAGCCGTGGTGAACAGGGCCTCCGAGATGTTCGTCGCCAGGGACGCGGGATCTCCCATCCCCTCCCCGCCAAGCTTATCGAACGCTTTGATCATACCAGAAACGGTTCCCAACAGACCAATCATGGGAGCGGACTGGGCGATGACCGAAAGGTAATTGATGGTTCGTGCTCTGCCGCGGTTAAATTCCTGGGAGGCATCGGCCATCGCATCATAAAGGCCGTTGTCATCCAAAACCTGGTAACCGCGATCCCCGATAAACTCCGTCGCCCCCGCCATTACCTGGCCGAGACAGGTTTTGCTGCGTTCCGCCCGATCTTTCGCTCCAATCACATCACCGTGCTCCATGTCTTCACGGAGATTCTTCACCACCGGATCCGGCACAAAGTTACGCTTCCCGATATCGATGAAGCAATAAACCGACAATCCCGCGACCACGAGCGACAGAAAGATGAGCGGCCAGATAAACAAACCACCGACACCGATCAGTTTGGCGAGGAAGTTCTTGTATTCCTTCGGCTCGGTTCTGGTCTTGGTTTCGTTATCCCCGGAGTTCGACGGGGTTGGGGCGGGATTGCTCGCGGCATTCGTCACTGCAGCTGGATCATCGACCCCGGGAATCGAAAATTCATCTTGAGCCAATCCCGAGGAATTCAGGACCAACAGCGCGGCGAGCACGGAAAGGAGTTTTTGCATAAGGGACGAGTGAAACTTTAAGCGGCAGAGAGAACCAATTCCTAGCCAAAACGTCAACGGCAAACTCAAAATCTAACCATTGTTGATTACCAGAATCTACTTTTTGAATTTTCTGTGACTATTTTGGCCTGGGATTAGTCCAAATTTTTGTTCGAGCCGCTGTTCATAGGCTCGGCAACCAGCAACAACAACCTCCTGGCCTGAAGGGCTTCCCGGGGACGCAGCCGGGGAGCCCTTCTTTTTTCTTTTCGTTCCGGGTTCTTGGGTCTTAGAGCATTTTAAGTGAACTTGTAGCCAATGAATATGACTGGGATCGAAAAAGAGTGCGGCTTCGCCGAATGAAGAGTAACAGCGGTATCTTTGACCACCTGCTGGGTTCTTGATCGGTCACAGAGCTTGCTCTGCTCCCTCACAACGCCTTGTAGGAAGCCAAATCTCCTCGCTGCATTGGCTACACCTCCACTTTAAATGCTCTAGTCGTCCCATGAAATCCTGGCTGCTTGCCGCCCGCCCCAAAACGTTACTCGCTGGAATTGTGCCCGTTTGGCTCGGTGGAGTCCTGGCCCAGGCATTTACCGGCACGTTCAGCTGGAGCCTGGGAGGATTCACCCTGGCAAGTTGCCTTTGCATCCAGATCGCGACCAATCTGTTCAACGACGTGATCGACTTTGAAAAGGGAGCCGACACCGAAGCACGCAAGGGAGCAACGCGCGTGACCCAAAGCGGGATGATTTCGCAACGCACGGTCTGGATCGGAGCCTGGATCACGCTGGGCCTTGCCTGCCTGTTTGCGATTCCCCTGGTTGAAGCGCGCGGTTGGCCGATCATCGCCATTGGCATCCCGTCGCTCTATTTTGCGTTTGGATACACCGGCGGTCCGCTCCCCCTGGCCTATCGTGGATTGGGCGAACTGTTTGTGGTGCTCTTCTTTGGGCTCGTCGCAGTCACGGGAACCTATTTTGTGCAGACCGGGGATTGGAGCTGGCAACCGGTGGTTCTGGGACTCCAGGTTGGGATGCTTTCGACGGTCTTGATCGCGGTGAACAATTTGCGCGATATCGACGAGGATCGCGCGGCGAACAAGCGGACTCTGGCGGTCCGATTTGGGAAGAAGTTTGCGAGAGTGGAAATCGCGGTGCTCTGCTTTTTACCGATTTTGATGGGAACGCATTGGTTTCACCATCAGGAACTGGCAACGATTTTGCCGATGCTGGTTTTAGTCCTCGGATTCGTAATCGTCAGCAAGGTTGCCAAGACCGAACCGAGTCCGGCCTACAACCAGTTTTTGGGAATGTCAGCGCTTCAGCTCCTGGTCTTCGCAACGCTCTTCTCGATTGGGATTTTGCGTTGAGCGTCAACGAAATCGCAACTCGCCATCCTCGTAGACATAGTCGATCGCCGAACCGAGTGCCTGAGAGACGGCATCGGCGGGTTCAATGAGGATTCTCCAATTCCGGCCCACGATGCGATTGCTGGCCACCGGCTGCGCATAAATCGTCGTGGAAAGCTCCGTCACGGTATTGATGGGATTCTCGTCGTCCACGAAAACGCAGTCTTCAAAGAGGCAACCTTCCGTAATCAGGAGGAAACTCTGAGGCACGGTGCAGCCGATAAACCGGCAGTTCTCAACCTTGCGCCAACGCGATAGAGCTTCTTTTCCCGCGTCTTCAAAAAAGGTGACGGATGGAAACTCAACGTCGAGGAACGTGCAGTTTCCCACCTGAATTCCAACCGGCGTGTGTTCGAGGCGCTTCATGAAGGTTTCGGCGAAAACGCAATCCTCGAACTTCCATTTCGACGAGTAAAACTTCGTGTACCAGCCGCCGGCCTTGTTCAACGTGCACCCATCAAACAGACACGCGGTCGCCTCCCAGGTTCCTCCCAGATTGGCGAGGAGTTTCGCCGCGTGAAAGCGGGTTTCGGTGACGTTGAACGAACCGCGGTTCACAAACACCTCCCCTTCCAATTCGGACGGCCCCCTCAACACCAGGTTGCCAAGACCATCGGGCCCTTTGATATCGCGATCTCCGACATGGGCTGGTGTCTCCAGAACGTAGCGCCCCGGTTGCAACTGCATCTCTCCAGTCAGTCGCTCCGTGCGATGAAGCGGTGAATTGCGAATCTCTCGCAGCGCGACTTTGGGCGGAGGCGGAGGCGGAGCGATCGGCTTCGGGCCGTCCAGGCGAGTCGATGCCAGGCGTTTCATCTCCTCAGTCACGGCCATGGCTTTCTCCACTTCTCCCGCGTTACTGAGGGACGAACGCAACTCCGAGAGCCGAGCGACATATTGATTTCGAATCGGGATCATGAGGGGAACCTTTCCCGCTTCGATGGTTGCCTGAGCCGCCTTGAGTTTGGCCCGCGCCGCATCGATTCCCGGAAAAGCCGAGTCTCCGCTCTTGAATTCGGTTCGCGCCAACTCAGCTTCCTCTGCCGCGGCCTTTGCGTGATCACTTTCGCCCCGGCTCTCGAAGTCGAGCTTCATCCGCTCAACCGCTGCCGCATACTGCTCAAAAAGTAGCTGCTCCTGATCGATGAGAGGTTCGACCACGATTTCGAGCATGGCTTGATATTGCCCCCGCATCGTCTCCAGGGAAGGCAAAGGCGCTCCGGCGTTATCCTGCGCGACCAGGGATTTCGGCAGAAACAGAGCCCCGATCACCAACATTGACCACTTCATGATCGTAAAGGACTAACGCAAGTCGAAGTTCAGGCCAAGGAAGAAATCCGATGGCGCGGGCTCGACATCTGCATGAATCCCGGCCGGTTCCAGCTATGGTGCCATCGACCAGCATGCAAACCATCTTCCACCATCGCTATACCTTGCGAAGCCGCGGCGCGCTCAATGCGAAATCATCGCGGACGGAATTCGAAGGCGCGCTCATTCGAATTGGGGACGGTTTTGGCTGCCTCCATCCGTGGCCGGAACTGGGTGATCCCGCGTTGAACGACCTGTTGGCGGATTTGGCAAAAAATGCGTTTCACCCGTTGTGCCGGGGCGCCATTTCAAGCTGTGCGATGGACCTGGATGCCCTTCGCGAAGCGACCTTTCCACGTTCCCACTATCTTTTGCCTCCGGGAGACAACGAAGTTCCGGCGGGTTTCGACACGGTGAAGCTCAAATGCTCGGGAAGCGAAGCTGACGTGGCTCGATTGCGCGAGCTTCCCGGTTCCCTGAAACTGCGCATCGACCTGAACGAGTCGCTGCGGGTCGATGGGTTTCTGGCGTTTTGGCACAACCTGAGCGATCTCGCCGACCGAATCGAATTTGTGGAGGACCCAACGCCGTTCGACGAGGAAACCTGGGATTACCTGGGCCGGGGAACCGGATGCGCCTTGGCTTTGGACCGCAGCGACGCCTGCTCAGCCATTCCCCCGATTCGCGTCATCAAACCCGCCTTGCACAGCGCGAAAGTGGCCTCGCCGAACCAAAAACTGGTTTACACGAGTTACATGGATCACCCCGTCGGGCAATGGTATGCGGCACACTCGGCCATTGTCGGTCCTCGACCGGAAGATCGCCTGACCTGCGGCCTGGTAACGCATCACCTGTTTGACGATTCCGACCCGTTTATTGCCGCGATGGGACCGCCCGAGCCGATTCTGCGGATTCCACCCAACTTTCGAGATCTCCTCGATGAACTCCCATGGAAACTGCTGAAAGCCAGCTCCTAGATTCCGGCTACTGGAACGACGCAAATCCCGATCTGCGGTTGAACCCCCTGGTTCCCTTCGATGATGCCGGGTTGGAAGCATTCCTCGCTTCGGCCGGGGAACTTCGGGGACAAGTCATCTTCGCCACCTCGGGAAGTTCGGGAGCGCCCAAACTCGTTTGCGTCTCCAAAACGGCATTGCTCGCCTCGGCCAAAGCCGTGAACTCCCATCTCCGGGTAACCGTGGATGATCGCTGGCTTTGCGCCCTCCCCACCTTTCATGTCGGCGGGTTTGGGATCTGGGCGCGCGCGTTCGCGATTGGCGCAGAGGCGATCCGCTACGAGAGAAGCTGGGACGCTCAGCGCTTTGTCCAGCTTTGTGAAACTTCCGAGATCAGTTTAACCTCATTGGTCGCCGTCCAGGTTTTCGACCTGGTAAAAGCCGGGCTCCGGTGTCCGGAACGACTTCGCGCGGTTGTGGTTGGCGGGAGCGCGCTTTCGGAAGAGTTGGGCTTGGCTGCGCAAAAACTGGGCTGGCCACTCCTTCAGAGTTTTGGAATGACGGAATCCAGCTCCCAGATTGCAACCCAGCCACTTGAATCGGTCGAGTCGCCGCACAAGAACGCCGAATTGCCGATTTTGCCCTGTTGGGAAACGCGAGTGAATGCGGAAAGTCTCCTGGAAATTCGTGGCGCGCCGCTCTTCAGCGCCTATCTCGAATCTCGAAGCGGAACCTGGCAACTCGATTTTCCGTTCAGCGAAGATGGCTGGTTCACCACCAGGGATCGCGTCTTGCTTTCCGCCACAACCCTTACTCCGCTTGGACGAGGCGGCCGAACCGTCAAAATTCTTGGCGAGCTGGTCAATCTCGATCGCCTGGAACAACTGCTTTTTGAAGCCGGCGACCAATTTTCGGATCGGATAGCGCTGGAAACCAAGCCCGATCCGCGAATCGGGGAAAAGCTCGTTCTGGTGGTCGAGCCATCAGTCCCGGAATCCGAAGCGAGCCAAATCCGGAATTCCTTCGACCAATGTGTCGCTCCCTTCGAGAGAATTCAGGAAATCGCAAAAATCGAAGCGATTCCGCGCTCACCACTTGGGAAAATTCAGCGCCGCCGGCTACGGGAATTGCTCAGCGTGGTTTGAAAATGTCCGCGACCGAAATGCTCAAACCGCTCAACGCGGGTTCGGCATCGCAAAGGTCGTCGCCCGTCAGTTCGAGAGTCTCCTGCACCGGGCGAAAAATCCGGACCCGCTCAAACGGAGCAAAGACTTCCCAGGCAACCTGAACACCGTTCTGGAAGTATTCGGTCACCTTGTCTTCCATCAGGTAAAAGCGATCCGTCGGCGAAGCCACATCGACAATCCACGTCGGAACAGGACTGCGGGTCTCTGAAGCACGAATTTGATCCAGCGTGAAGTAGGAAAGCGTTGGCCGAAGCACCTTTTCCTCGGAATCGAGTGCGCAATCCGTTCCGGAAATCAAACGGTCGCCATTGGCAAAGGCTTCGGTTTCGCGGAATCGATCCAAGAGATTCAGAACAATCTTGCGGTCAGCTGCTTTCATACGTGGGGTGGCGATTGTGGATCAGTTTTTCCGATACGCCAAAATCTAAATGCCCTCCAGCGTATTCCAGCCACAAAGTCGGGTCCGGCAATTGGGTCCAAACCCAGCCAAAACGCGGAAACATAAGCGACACCACTTTTTCCCATTGCCCGGCAAGCAAGCCGCCCTTAGAACAAATGATCGTTTAACTTCGTAATTATGAGTCAAATAAACCCAGAATCTCCAAAAACGGAGGATAAATCCTCACGTCGCAATTTTATCAAGGGAGGCACCGTTGCCGCTGCTGGCGCGGCCGCAGCCAGCACGCTGCCCATCGAATCTTTCGCTCAAGTCGCTGGCAGCGACGAGATCAAAGTTGGCATCGTTGGTGTCGGTGGTCGTGGATCGGGTGCCGTTGCCCAAACCCTGAACGTGGATGGGTGCCGCCTGGTGGCTGCGGGAGACGTCTTTGAATCCCGCCTTCAGGGAACCATGAAGCAACGGGCTTCCGGCGGATTGAACCGGATTCGTGCCGCGCTTGAAAAGTCCGGAAAGAGTGATCGTTACGATGTTCCTTCCCAGAACGAATTTGTCGGTTTCGACTGCTTCGAGAAAGTCATCGACAAATGCGACATGGTCATTCTGACCACGCCTCCCGGATTTCGCCCTGAAATGTTTGAGGCGGCGATTCAGGCAGGAAAGCACGTGTTCATGGAGAAGCCGGTTTGTACGGATGCCAAAGGTTACAATCGGACGATCGAAGCGGCCAAGCTCGCCGACGAGAAAGGACTCAAAGTCGTTGTCGGACTTCAGCGTCACTACCATGACTCCTACTTGGAAGCCTTCAAAAAGGTTCACGAGGACGGCATCATCGGCAATATCGTCTCTGCACAGTGTTACTGGAACGGTGGCCGCCCTTGGACGGTTCAGCGCGATCCGAACTGGAGCGAATTGGAGTTCCAGATGTACAACTGGTATCACTTTGCGTGGGTCTGCGGAGACCACATCGCCGAACAGCATGTTCACAACATCGACATCGTGAACTGGTTTGTCAGTGGTGACAGCGTCATGGGTGGAAACCCCATCAACGCCCAGGGAATGGGAAGCCGTTCCGGATGGGAAAGCCCGAAGTCCGGAGAGATTTTCGATCACCACTACGTCGAGTTCCGCTACGACAACGGAGTGATCATGAACAGCCAGTGCCGCCAGATCAAAGGCACCTTCCGTCGCGTGGAAGAAGAGATTTCCGGTTCCGAGGGAATTCTCACCATGAGCCAGGGAAAAGCCGTCGCCAAAGACTACAAAGGCAACGAAATCTGGAAATGGGGCGCATCAGAGGGTGGTGACCGCCGCCGCGACGCCCCCAAGGCTGCGAACCCCTATCAAGTTGAGCACGACCGGTTGCATGCTGCGATTCGCGAGAACAAGCCGCTCAACAATGCCTACTACGGCGCGAAGAGCTCCTTCACGGCAACGCTGGGACGCTTGGCGACCTATACGGGACAAGTCGTCAAGTGGGACGAAGCCGTCGGAAGCAACTTTGAGCTGGTTCCAGACAAGATGACTTGGGATCACGAACCTCCGGTGAAGCCAAATGATGACTTGAGCTACAATCCAGCCATTCCGGGCCAGACGAAATTGCCTTGGGCATAACGAAATCGATACTTTTTACCGAAAACTCGATCCCAACCTGCGAAGAAGCGCAGGTTGGGATCTTTTTCTTTTGACCGATCACGTTTTCGCGATCAGACAATACGGAAATTTTCCCCACGCTGATGGAAACATCCCTTCAAGACCTCTTAGCTGCAATTAACGACGGACGAGTCCTCACCCCGGACGTGTTTGGAGCGATCGACTGTGACGAAATCCTCGAATCACGTGAAAACGAGGGTGACTTCGACGATCGTTGGAACAAGTGCCTTTCTGCCGTCGAAAAAGAATGGGCCGAGGAAGAGCCGACTCAAGATGTGGAGCTGATGATCGATGAAATTCGGGAAATCAGCTTCGAAATCGCCAACCACGCGACGGAACAACACGATCTGGCATCGCACATCTCCGATGACTTCGACCTCTTTGCGAGAATCATCGTCCTGGAACGCTCTGACGCCTTCGCCGAAGCCCTGTGGGAAGCCTACGAGAATGGCGAGATCCCAAGCCCGGCTACCCTCAACGAGTGAGACTAGGGCAAGAATGACCGGTTGAGTTCAACCCTTGCCTTCCGTGGATTGGAGTTGGCTGTGAACAGCCCCCCCCAAAGTACGTCCCCGCTCGAACTGCGTCCCGCTAGGCGATTTCCTTCTACGCTAGGCGACCTCTACGGCAGAGGGCGCGGGAAGATGTGGCGACACCTTCTCAACTGCTTTCTCCGGGGTAAGGCCGTGCTTCTTGCGAAGGATATCGACCTTTCCGTGCTCAATAAATTCGTCGGGCCAGCCAATCCGCTCGACCGGAGTTTTGATGCCCGCATCGTTGAGATGCTCGATCACGGCGCAACCGAATCCGTTGTGAAGGACGTGATCTTCAAACGTACAAATCACGGTGCACTGACGCGCATATTTCTCAATCGCCTGCGTATCCAGCGGCTTGATCCAACGCGGATTAATCAACGCAACCGAATAGCCGAGCGCTTCCAACTGATCGCGAGCCTCCTCGGCCATTTCGAACATGGATCCGAGCCCAAACAACGCGACATCGGTCCCATTCTGAACCACCTCCGCCTTCCCGATTTCCAGCAATTGAGGTTCGTCTTTTGGTTTTGCACCGACACCAGCCCCACGAGGATAGCGCACCGCACTGGGCCCATCGTCATACTGGGCCATGGTCCAGAGCATGTCTTTGAACTCATCTTCATCCTTCGGTGCCATGAAGACGAAATTGGGCACGTGGCGTAAATAACCGATATCAAAGAGTCCGTGGTGGGTTGGACCGTCATCGCCTGAAAGACCAGCCCGATCCATACAAAGGCGAACCGGAAGATTCTGGATGCCAATATCGTGAATCAGCATGTCGTAGGCACGCTGCATAAAGGTCGAGTAGATCGTGAGGAAAGGCTTCAGCCCCATGGTCGACTGCCCCGCCGCAAACAACGCCGCGTGTTCCTCCGCGATCCCAACGTCATAGTAGCGCTCAGGAATCTCATCCTTGAACGTCGTCAGTCCGGTCCCATTGGGCATGGCGCCCGTAATCGCGGTAATCAGCTCGTCCTTTTTCGCGAAATCGGTCACGGATCTCGCGAAGACCTGGGAAAATGTAGGCGTGCCCGTCGAAGGAGTTTCCCCCGTCTCGGTTTTGTAGGGCCCCAACCCATGAAACTTCATCGGATTGTCGAGCGCAGGATCATATCCCCGCCCTTTTTCCGTGATGATATGCAGGATGACCGGATGCTCTTCTTCCTTGAGATGTTCGAACGTGCGAACCAGAAGCGGCAAGTCGTGACCATCCAACGGCCCATAATAACGGATGCCGAATTCCTCGAACATCACGCTCCGCATCACCTCATTGTGCGATGTCGGGTCGAGCAACACGTTCTTCGCGCTGGACTCCACCTTGGAGGCGAGCTTCCGCACTCCACGTCCCGCGATTCGCTCAACGAATTGGGCGGCCCGGTCATGAAGATGCGTGTAGGTGTTGCTGGTTTGCAACGCGTTAAAATACTTGGCAATGGCACCGACGTTTCGATCGATCGACCACTCGTTGTCGTTCAGCACCACGATGAACTTTTTCGTCGTTTCAGCGATGTTGTTGAGAGCCTCAAAGCTTGGCCCACAGGTAAACGCCGCATCTCCGGCCACCGCGACCACGTGCTCGTCGGTTCCTTTGACGTCCCGGGCAGCCGCCATCCCCAACGCCGCACTCAAGGCGGTCCCCGCGTGGCCCGCGCCGTAACAATCGTGAGGACTCTCTGAACGCAAACAAAAGCCGTTCAGTCCTTCATACTGCCGAATGGTTTCGATACGATCCCAACGCCCGGTCAGCATTTTGTGGACGTAGGATTGATGGCTGACGTCAAAGACGAATTTGTCCTTCGGAGTCTCAAAAACGCGGTGAAGCGCGAGGCTGAGTTCCACCACTCCCAGGTTCGGGCCGAGGTGGCCGCCGGTTTTGGAGAGGCAATTAATCAGGGTACGCCGAATTTCTTCAGCCAACTTGAGCATTTCGTCCTCACTGAGTTTCTTGAGGTCTGCCGCTTTATCGATCATCTGGAAAGGAGTATTCAGAAGAGTGAAATCTCGTCATCGGATGGGTCCGACTCTTCTGGCTTATCAGTTTTCTGGTTCTTGGGCGAGGCCGTTTTCTTCTGCACTTCCGGAGCCGCTTTGGCGGCCTCTGCGGGATCAAACGGCTGCAAGGTGGTTTCGGATTTCCCCGAAGCGATCATTTCGATCCGTTGTTCGGCTTCCTGAATGCGCTTCTGGCAGGTCTTCAAAAGGCGGTTCCCGCGTTCATAGCGATCCACCAATTGGTCCAAAGGCATGCGCTCAGATTCCATATCCTTCACAATCGCCTCCAATTCGGCGATGGCTTGTTCAAAAGGAAGTGGAGTTTCTGCTGCCGGTTTCGGCTGTTTATTGGCCTGTTTCGGCATATTTCAAAGCTTGAAGGAACGTTCCAAAACGAAGACTACTCGAATCGCGGAGCCAAAATTTCAAGCCTTTTGGGGGTATTTGTGAGGACAACCGAACTCAAATCTGGCGGCGTCAGGCTCAAAAGTTGCCTCACTTCTTTTTGCGAGGCCGTTTGGGGTCCAGATTCAGCCCCATCAACTCATCGGAAGGAGTCGGCGTTTCCACCCCACTTTCAGGGACTTCCACACCGGCAATCCATGCGATGGCGTTCAAGACCGTCTTCCGATGATTGTCGTTTTGCCAGTTGGCGTGGTAGTGACCGCCCGTGAACCCAAATCCGCGGCCGCCATCTTCGCGCTCGTAAACCCAGCAGACATGTTGCGGCAATTTATCCGCCACCATTTTCCGAACCTCGGGATTCCCGGAATGATGACCGTCTTTGCGGCTCATGGTCGCCTCCGGCGGAACCGCGCTCAAGATGGGAGTGACGCCCGCGTCCGCGAACCTCATGTTGAAATACCACTCATCATTGATCGTGAACGGCTCCACCCCATTGGCGACCGGATGATCCGGCAGATCCTGAAATTCGGCATCCCAGTGGGGGTTGACCGAGTAGTTGACCTCGAACGCTCCGCCAATCCAGGAAATGAGATCCTGATTCGATTCATCGGGCAGCATTTCGACCGCATAGTGAATGCACCCCAGGCCAATCCCCTTGTCGCGAAGCGCATTGAGCTGGCGACGATGCCACCACCCGATGTGACGGCTTCCTCCATCAGAATACATGATCAACGCATCCGCGTTTTGCACCGCGCTGGTGTCTGAAGGCCAGCCATTGGTGTAAACCGTTGCATGAATCTTGTCGCCAAAATGCTCATTCAGGAGTTTCCCCAACAGTTTGCAGCCGGCATTGTGCTCGTGATCCCCCGGAGCGTGACTCGGTAATCCCGCGAACAACACGACCTTCTTCTTCCCCTCCAACGGAAGTCGCTTCAACTGGATATCGCGGAACTGGACCTTCATCGGCGCCCCGACATGAAGCTGAAAGGCGAGAATGCCGCTTGGGCGAGCTTCAGGCCGGTTATCGAACACCTCGCTCATCAACGTTCCATTGATAAACTGCTGAAGGCGATTGCCTTTTGCGACGATCCGAAAGCTGTTCCAGTCGTTCTCCTTAATCCCTGCCTGGAGTTCCGTGGGATCGCCCAGAGTTTCCACCTCACGAGCCTTTTCCGCTCCGAGCGTCGCTTTTTCGCCGCGTTTTGCGAGGATCCCGCCAAATCCCTCACCGTAATTCGTTCCCGCCCAGCCTCGAGCCGCATCCAAGTCCGCCTGGTATCCGCCAACACTGAAGGTCTTCGGATTCCCTTCCTTATCGTTCCCCTTTTGGAGAAAACTCCGATACTGAATTCCGGAATTCCCGGACTCAATTCGGTATTCGAGCTTCAGCTCAAAATCATCCAATTCGCCATCGCCCCAGATGAGAAACTTATTGTAGGTCAGCGGATTGGCTTCAGAAGTTTGGCCCGTAATCGCACCATCTTCCACGCTCCAGAGGTGTTTGTCGCCCTCCCAGCCGGTCAGATCTTTGCCGTTAAAGAGGGAGACGAATTCTCCCGAGGTATCAGCAACTGGAACTCCTTCGGGGCGTTCGTCTTGTGCGGCGCACAACGAGATGGAGGCGAAAAGGGTTAGGAGGAACAAATGAGGTTTCATTCCTGCCATGTTAGACAGATCCTCAGGCCTTGCACCCGCTTTTCCACGAGATTGGCTTTTTCCCAATTCTTCCGCGATTTCACGGAGACGATTCGGCCGTTCCGATTCCGATTCACGCGCTTTTTAATTTCCGCAGGAAGCTGCGGCCGTCGATGCAAAACGCGTCACATAGCCGAGGAGGAGCTCGGGAGGCTGGGATGGATGTTGGCCAATAAAGTAGGAGTTCCCAAGATACTCACCCGTTGACGCCCAGGCAGAGACCATCCCGTCTTTCATCACGAGACTGACTTCGGGAATCGTAGAATCGCTACTTTTCAGATGGAGCAAACCGCGTTGATCCAGATAGGCGGCACTTCCATCGGGCCACGCGGCTTTGAACAGGCGAAACCGCGCCCCGCTCGGCGGAGGCGCCAGTTCAAAATCTTCCCAACATTCCCGACTATTTGAACTGGCGTAAATGTTGGGTTTCACCCATTGCAGACGCGGAATCCCACCTGGGATCGTGAGCTGATGGTCTTCGCCACGCGACTTGACCAACAGGGAACCTCCCGGAGTCACGCCAACCGAGGAATAGCGGTTCCTGACATTTTGGGAACGCCGCAATATTTCGGTCGCACCGGGTTCCAGTCGCGCATCAATCTCCCCGGCGACCTCTTTCACCTCTCCCCGCCTGATATCGACCAGGTATTGCCGCTCGACATTGTTCAAACCTTTTGGCTTCGCACGAATGGACAGCCTCGTTCCGTCCGAAGACATGCGAACCCGGCTGACAAATGACGCTGGCACCGGCGGACAAACTGGCTCGGGAGGATCAAGCAGACAGAAGACGCTCAGATCAAAACTCATCGCCAATGGCGCGCTCCAATCCGAACTTTCCCAAACCAATTCTGACGTAAATCCGGGAAGGTCCGGGACTGCGGTCAGCTCGAATTGCTCCACCCGGACTCCAACCGCAAACCAGGTTGCTCCAATCTTCAAAAACCGTCCACAACCCCGCACACAACGCCCAACCCGCTGGGAAATCACCTTCCTCCCGTCCTGCAGCTGATGCCCGCTCAGCGCTTCGTCGCCTGCGAGCACCAAGGTCTCCTCCAGTCGAAACGTGTGATAAATCCGTTCGAGACCATGATTGATCCGCGTTTGGGAGGTTTCTCCGGATTCCAGATTTGCCGTCACCAGTTCGGCAGAGCGATCGGCCCGGGGAATCAGCAACCAGGCAAGCTGCCGTTCCGCATCAATTTCACTCCAGGAAACGACTCCCGAGGGAAGCACATCACTCAGCATTCTGGCCCCGGAATTGGAGTTGGTCCAATGGGCCAGAATTCCGCTCTTGGTGTATCCAACCAAACCCGCCTTCGGGTCAAAAACCGTATTTTGAGGTTTGATTGGCATCGCGAGCAGGAGCGGAAAGTCGGTCTGACGCAGAATCAACGGCAACGAAGCCGAACGATTGCGAAGAAGATCCGCGCCACTGATTTCGGAACCTCCGCTCAGAAGTTTTTCCAGATCCAGTCTGGCATGCTGCAGTTCCCGGCTGCCGCCGGCATTGTGAGCCCGCAATACAAAATTTCCTAACCCATCCACTGTCGCGAGAAAGAACTCCGATTCTGAATTCTGACGCATCACGTCGCGAAACTGACGATCCGCCACCACCGCAGAATGGGTGATGACAACACAATCGACGTCTTCGCCGGCGGCCTGAAACCGTTCGAGAAACTGCGCCACCGCAGTTCCCGGCTCGGGCCCCGGACAGAGTCGGCTTAGCAAATCGCGTAGTCCCTCGCGCGAATCCGGCTCGGCATCGAGCAACTCCGCGCCATCCCAGGTTACCAGATCCACTTCAGCGTCCGGCTCACTTTGCATCGCAAAGGCAAGCGCCAGGCTGTGGGCAAAAACGCGAGGCAACCCCCAAAGCCGAATCCCGACATCAACAAAAATCGCCCTGCGCCGAGCGGGTTGCTTCGGCGGTGATTCCCGGCGTAGATAGAGCGCCTCATTGAGAGCCACCCGAACCGCGAGCACTTCCGGATCCTGCGCCAACTCGGAAACCAGCAACCGATCCAGGTTCCCGCGATTGGCAATATCGCTGTAGCCGCCGAGCGGCATTTCATCCGGCTCGCTGAGCGGTTTGGGAAGTTGAACCACGGCGCTGAGCGTTTGGGCAATTCGGGCAATCCCGGACAATTCGGCATCGCCATCCTCCTGAAGAGACTCAACGAGGGCACGAAGACGCTCGACAAAGGGTAACTCCTCCAACTCAGCAGGATTCAACATTCCGGGCAGGCCTGTTTCCTGCAAGAATTCCACGTCAATATTCTGCAGGGCATCCAGGGTCATCGTGACGTTGCGAATGGTCTCCACCAGTCCAACCGTTGCGTCGTTTTCGGGCGGAGGAAGCTGGGCCACTTGAAACCGCTGGCGAATCAGGACCGCCGCTTCTTTGGAGCGGAACATCGCCGCAATCTCGAACGCTGAATCCTTCCCGAGATGATCTCCCGCATTCAGAAACGCGGCCTCCAGAATCGTCGCGCTGGTTTGCTTGTGAAAACCATTCTGGGCCGCCAATTGGTGAACCCGGCGCAGCTGCGACTTCAAACGTTCGCCCCAATCCTGAGCTCGAAAATCGCCCCAACTCCCTGGATTTCTTCCACGAAGATAACGCTCCAATCGCTCCGCACCACCACCCGAGTCTTCCCAGCTTGCGCGACAGGCGGCAACAACGAGAAGGAGTTCCTCAAATTTGGGATAACCACGCAACTCCAGCCGACTGAGGATGTTCTCGATTTCCGGATACAGCGCGAGCGTCCCGCCATCGAACCAAGTCACCGCATCGCCATCCGTGCTCCAGCGCCAGAACGTGCCACGTTCCGGCCAAATATAGTCGAGCACCAGTTCCTGAGGACTCATCGGTTCGCAAACTGCGGATTTTGTGCGGTCAACCGAACCGCAGCCCTTGAAACGGGAACGAAATTGGCGCCTTCGATTCGCTCCCAATGCTCCCCCCGAAAGATCCCCAAATCTCCCGACACCAGCTGCATCGCCTGCGCCAGCACGGAGGAAGGGACGGGAGGGTCCAACCTTTGACCGAGCGGAATCGCGACTCCATCGGACTCGAAATACCGGCTCCCCGGCAACGACGGGATTGGCGTTCCTCTGACAATGACCGTCCCGTCATATCCGGCGGCAAATCGAAGCTCTTTCCAGCGAATCTCGGCCGAGCTCCCCACCCATTTCTCCAAGTCGCTCAACGACGTCTGGAGAACGTTGGGTTCACAATCGACCTTCCCAGATGGAGTCAGCCTTAGCGCCAATCGTTGGCTGAGTTTGCCCGGTAGCAGAAGCTGTTCAACGGTCGGCCGGGTCATCTCGCAAAGAGGTCGCCACTCCAACTCCGGTAATCGTGCGACCGGAATCTCCGACTCCAGCAGCGCCAATCCGTCCGGCGGCAACCAGCGAAACACCTGGGCGGAAAGGCGAGCCAACTCGACTGGAAGCGCCTCATCGTTTGACGAACCGCGCAACCAGACAACGCCCGCGCCCAATGCCGCTTCGACACCGGCGACCGTGCGGAGATTGCCTACCGAGACGGCATCCTTCGCCTCGATTCGAGCAATCCAGACAAAACTCAGGTCTGTTGAAGTTGGATCCACGCGTCAGCGACCTTTTCAGTCAGGAAATTTCGTTGTTCGTCATTCGCGAGCCATTGTGTCCGGTTCTCCACCGCGCTCAAGCGGTCCGAAATGGCATTCGGCAAACTTTCGCCGTTCGACAAATAGGGCTGTGCATCAACCAGAACCCGCTCCAGTTCGCCTAACAACTCGTCTGGATTTGGCAAATCCGGCGACTCCGCTCGCGGATGAATTCGCGTTGCCTCATCTGCCGGATTCGCGTCCAGAATTTCGCGAACCGCAGAGCGCAGCAACTCTCGTTGCTCCTCGATGTCCCAAATGTGAGCCAGGACCCAAAGGTCGCTCGGATGGGCCAGGGTACGACCGCAAAGGATGGCGCTTGCCGCGATCAGTCTCTGCACTTTGACGGCTCGCCGATCGGAAATCTGGATCCCCATCGTCCTCAGCCGCACGACCAGGTCGACATAGGGCGCTTCCACCAAAGACAAATCGATCTGCCCGATCAAATTCCGAAGTTGAACGATCTCGTCGAGGGTCAAAACCTGACCAAGCGTTGATCCATTCTGGCCACGTTCCAGATTCCATCCCGCCCGGAGCACCTCGACCAATCCATCGTCGCCGACGTTATCACTTCGCACCCGCAACAGGAATCGATCAAACAAGGCCCGAAGCGCGTCGTCTTCTGGAAGATGGTTACTCGCCCCCACCGCCATCAGCATCGGCAAGCGAAGGGTCTCCCGACCACGGCGAAGCACGCGCTCGTTCAGGACGGAAAGCAGGCTGTTGAGAATCGCGGAATTGGCATTGAGCAGCTCATCGAGGAAGACCAGCGAAGCTTCGGGAAGCATTCCCTCGGTGTTGGTTTCGAGCACGCCATCCCGGAGTTTGCGAATGTCGAAGGGGCCAAACAGCTCGTTCGGCTCGGTGAATCGCGTCAGCAGGTATTCAAAGGTCTGTCCCTCAATCCGCTTGCCCAATTCGTGAACCAAGGCGCTTTTCGCGGTGCCTGGAGGCCCCAAAATGAAGAGATTTTCGCCCGCGATCAGGCAAACGCTCATGAGGTCGACAACATCATCCTTGCCGACAAACGCGCTCTTCAGAGGAAGCAGGACGCCGCTTTGAAGCCGATCGATAAGTGGGGTAAAATCCGGAATCATGAAGGGAGGAGACACCGTAGTGGACGGATCCTAACTTGTCTACGTTCACCACAAGTGCCCGCACCGGAAAAATCAGCCGCTCATCGGAAGGAGCCAAGCTCCGATCATCACAACCGGTAATCCGGCAAATCCCATGAGCGACATCATCACCGACGCCGTTTTCAGGGTTTCCACGGTCGTCATTCCGCTCATGCGGCTGATGATCCAGAACCCGCTATCATTCATCCATGGAATCGGTTTCGAACCGCAGCCAATGGCCAACGCCAGGTAAACGGGGTTGAAAGGCAGATCCTGGGCGAGCCCGCTGACGATCGAGATCGCGGTCACCATCGCCACGGTCGCCGATCCCTGGGCGACCCGAACCAACGTGGTGACGCCAAACGCAATCGGCAGAATCAGCAATTTGGCGTCCGGCGAAATGTTCTGCAGCCACTCAATCAGGCCGGAATTCTCCTTGATGATGATTCCGAACGCGCCGCCGGCTGCCGTAATCAGGATGATCACGCCGCCACTGGAAAGCGCGGAGTGAATCGCGGAGGGAAGTTCGTCGCGGGATTTTTGTCGAACCAGCAAATACACGCCGGCCATCGCCGCAATCGTCAACGCCACATTCTTGTTCCCAAGAATCTCAAGAACCTGCGCCCAAACCGGGATGACCAAATCTTCCGGCCGATTCTTATCAAGACCGAAGGCAAAATCCACCGCGGTCGCCCCGG
This sequence comes from uncultured bacterium, assembly GCA_963977015.1. Lineage (GTDB taxonomy): Bacteria > Verrucomicrobiota > Verrucomicrobiia > Verrucomicrobiales > DEV007 > JBCDHN01. Next base: position 195,030 of record CAXBMO010000005.1, read on the forward strand.
CGAGCAACGGAAGCGGCAACAGAATCGGCAACAGCGACAGCAGTAGCGAGGGGAGTTTGGCAGGGTCCAGCTCCGGCGTTTCCGCATTGTCGAGATCGGAATCCCGCAATGGGATTTCCCATCTCCGATTCGCCCAATGCGCATAGAGAAGTCCGCAGGTCACGGTGAAGGCTCCGACGATCAGCCCGGCGACCACCATCTGCAAAAACGGGACTCCGAGCGACTCCGCAACCAACAACGGCCCGGGAGTCGGCGGAACGAGGGAATGCGCCATCGTCGCCCCGGCCACGATCGAAAGCACGAGGAGGAGGTAGTTTTTGCCAGTTCGCCGTGCCGCAGCGCGTCCCAACGGCATCAACAGGTAAAAAACCGTGTCAAAAAACACCGGGATGCCCAACACGAAGCTGCTTGAGGCAAACGCGGGTGACAGCCGTTTGTCGCCAAACAGGTTTCGGATCCCCAGGACGATTCGCTCGGCGGCACCGCTGTCCAACAGGCACTTCCCAATGATCGCGGCCATGGCAATGACGATCCCAACCTTGGCGCACATCGTCCCAAATCCCTCCGCGATCGATTGACCAATCGTGGCGGGTTCCGTCACCGCAGCGACCGTGATCGAAGCCAAAATCAGAGCCAAAAACGCATGGAGCCGAAAAACGCCAATCGCCAAAACGACAACGCCGATTCCAACCAACACAATGAGCAGGGGTTGCATGGCGACAGGATGAAGGCGAAAACGCGGCTGAAGCAAACTCGAAATTGATGGGATTGTTTGTCGAAGCCGTCAGACCATGTTCCTGTTGTGCGATGATTCATTTTGCGATTTTGCTTCTCCTTTTGGGCTCAGCCGCGGCTGAATCACGGCCCAATCTGCTGCTGCTGCTGACGGATGACCAGCGTTGGGACACCTTGCGCTGCATGGGCAACGAGGAAATCCACACTCCCAATCTCGACGCATTGGCGGCACAGGGGATCCGATTTGAGAACGCATTTGTCGTCACTTCCATTTGCGCTGTGAGCCGCGGCAACATCCTCCTCGGCCAGTATGCCAGCTTCAGCGGCATTGACGATTTTTACACTCCGATCCGTGATGAACAGTGGGCGGAAAGCTATCCCGGGGTTCTTCGCAAGGGAGGCTATCACACGGGTTTCATCGGGAAATGGGGCGTCGGTGCGACCAAGCCCGAACACATCGAGAACGTCCGCCCGCGTTTCGACAGTTGGGCCGGTTTCACCGATCAAGGCAACTTCTGGCATGAGGAGGCCTGTTCCTACGTGACTGAAAACGGCCATTGCGATTGCCCCGTCCCGGAAGGAAAAATGCCCCATCAGCCGAGACTCGGGCATGAAGGTTTCAAAAAGCCCGTTCATCTCACAACCCGGATTATTCCTGACAAAGCCGACGCATTTTTCGCCTCGGCGGCTGATGACCGTCCGTTCTGCCTTTCCATCAGCTTCAAGGCTTCCCATGCGCCGTTTCAGGATTGGGACGAACAGTTCCGTGAAGACTACCGTGTGAATCTGTCGCAACGCCCAACCGCCAACCTGGAAGAGGCGATGAAGCAGCCCAGGTTTCTGCGCGAAAGTCTCGAAGCGGATTTTGGGCTCGGCGTGCTCGAAAACCCGGCTCATCTCCGGAGTTGGATGCGTCATTATTATCGGCAGATCGCCGGGATTGACCAAGCCGTCGGCAAGATCGTCGCATCGCTCAAGCAACACGGCCTGGATTCCAACACCGTGATCGTTTTTACCTCCGACAACGGCTGCTTCCTCGGCGAACACGGTTTTTGGGGAAAATGGCTCATGCACGAGGAATCCATCCGCGTTCCCTTTCTGGTTTTCGATCCTCGCCTGCCGGCAGAACAACGCGGCCAGGTCCGTCCCCAAATGGCGCTCAGCATCGATATCGCACCGACCTTGCTGGAGTTCGCCGGGCTTCCCATTCCCCGGTCGCCCCAAGGGAAAAGCCTCGTTCCCCTCTTAACCGATCCCAACTCCGCCTGGCGAGCCGATTGGTTTTACGAACACCATTTCTCCCTTCCCTCCCCCATGCAGATCGAAGCGTCGGAAGGCGTGCGGACACCACGTTGGAAATACATCCGCTACATCAATCAGGATCCCGTTTTTGAACAACTGTTCGACCTCGAAAACGATCCCTACGAAACGAAGAATCTCGCCGGTGATCCAGGCCACTCCCAACAACTCTTCCTCCTGCGCAAACGTTGGGAAGACTGGTCGAGAAAGATTCGGGACTAGAAATTGCCGGTTGCGCTGCGCCTCCAGCCTTGGTAGGCAGCGACATGAAATTCGCGCTGTGCAATGAGATGTTTGGGGATTGGCCGTTTGAAAAAGCGTTCCGATTTGCCAAGGAGGTTGGTTACACCGGGATCGAGATTGCACCGTTCACCCTGGCTCCCGATGCCTATCAGATCACTCCCGGGCAATGTTCGGACACGAAAGCGCTGATCGAAGATCTCGGCCTGGAGACCGTCGGGGTTCACTGGCTTCTCGCGAAAACCGAAGGCTACTACCTGACCTCGCCCGAACCAGCGATGCAGGAGAAAACCGGGAACTACTTCGCGCAACTCGCCAAAGTTTGCCGCGATTTGGGAGGCGACATCATGGTGCTCGGTTCACCACAACAGCGCAACCTGCTTCCCGGTGTGAGCCATGATCAGGCGATGGAATACGCTGCGGCGACCCTCAAAATCGCCGAACCCGCGTTTCGTGATCACGGCGTAACCGTTGCCCTGGAACCGCTTGGCCCCGGCGAAGGCGATTTTCTCAACACCGCAGCGCTCGGCGTCGAACTGATGGGCTTGATCGATTCGCCAAACGTGCGTCTTCATCTCGACGTCAAAGCCATGTCCAGCGAGGACAAATCGGTTCCTGAGATCATCCGCGAAAACGCCGATACGGTCGCCCACTTTCACGCCAACGATCCCAATCTGCTCGGCCCGGGAATGGGCGATGTCGACTTCGACCCCATTTTTGCCGCCCTCAAGGAAATCGATTACCGCGGCTGGGTTTCCGTCGAGGTGTTCGACTACTCGCCCGGCGTCGAGAAGATTTGTCGCGACAGCATGGCCACGATGCAGGCCAGCCTTGCCCGGGCATCCTGAGTCCAGGATCGGCCGGCCCCACCGGGAGCGAATCCCGGACGAAAAGGTTGAGAATGACCAGGTTGTTGCTTGGGTCTAAACCTCAACCTTATGAAAACCTCTTTCGCTATTTTAGGGCTGGTCGCTTCCGCTTGCCTGTCTTCCCACGCCGAGTGGCCGGAATTTCGTGGCCCCACCCTTGATGGTCACGCTCCCAAAGACGCCAAATTCCCCACCGAATGGAGCGAGGAAAAGAACGTCACCTGGAAAACCCCGCTCCATGGAAAAGGCTGGGCAACTCCGGTGGTCTGGGGCGACCAAATCTGGCTCACCACCGCGACCGATGACGGGAAACAGCAATCCGCCATTTGTGTCGACAAAAACAGCGGGAAGATCCTGTTTGATGAGATTCTCTTTGAAAACGCCGAGCCCCGCCCCCTCAGCAACAACCGCAATACCTACGCATCACCGTCCCCGGTGATCGAAGATGGCCGGGTCTACGTTCACTTCGGGAGTTATGGCACGGCCTGTCTCGATACGAAAACTTTCGAGACGCTGTGGGAACGCACCGACTTCGAGTGCCATCACTGGCGTGGTCCCGCCTCTTCCCCGGTTTCCTACGGTGACCTCCTGATCCTGACCTTTGACGGTGCCGATCACCAGTATTTGGCCGCAGTCGACAAGAAGACGGGCGAAACCGTCTGGAAACAGAAACGCTCCACGGATTATCGCGATCTCGACGCCAAAGGACACGTCAAAGCCGAAGGAGACTTCCGAAAAGCCTACAACACGCCGGTGTTCATCGATTTCGGCGGGACAACACAAATGATCAGCCCCGGAGCCAAAGCCGCCTGGTCCTACGATCCTCTCACCGGCAAGGAAAACTGGAGCCTCCACTGGAATGAACACTCCACCGCATCGCGAACCGTGTTCAGCGAAGAACTTGGCCTCATGTTTTTCAACACCGGATACGGAAAAAGCCAGCTTTGGGCGGTCAAAATCGACCCCACGGCAAAAGGCGAGCTCGATGAATCACTCATCGCCTGGAAACAAACCAAGCGGATGCCAAATCGCTGTTCACCAATCTTGGCTGATGGGCAACTTTACGTGCTCTCCGATCAGGGAGTAGCGACCTGTCTCGATGCAGAAACAGGTGAAGAAGTCTGGAGCGAGCGCATCAGCGAAATCCCGTTCTCCGCCTCGATTTTCTACGGCGGCGGCCTTCTCTACTTCTTTGACGAAGCCGGCAAAGGAATCGTCGTGAAACCGGGCGACACCTTCGAGCTAGTCGCCGAGAACGAACTCGCTTCCGGCATGTTTGCCTCCCCTGGCGCTGACGGAAACGCCCTGATTTTGCGCACCACCACCGATTTATACCGAATCGAAGCTCCGGGATCTTGACAGAACCCAGAACCGGCCTTTAGATCCCAACCCTCCCTCCGTGGAGATCCGGCGAGGTAGCCAAGTGGTAAGGCCGAGCTCTGCAAAAGCTCTATCGCGGGTTCGATTCCCGCCCTCGCCTTACTTTTCGTTCCACGAGGATCCTGTTCAATTGATCGGCGCTCGATCGATGCTGGGTCTAAACCAAAATTTGGGAAGGAAATCGTTTTTCCCTGAACCAGAAATCCAAAGGGCTGTGTCCAAGAACAAAAAACTACAGCTCGTTGGTTGGATCTACTTCATCCTCTCTTCCCTGTTCTACATCGCATCCAGTATTCGCGTGGGAGACCTCTTGAGCACATTGGGTGGAATTTTCTTCTTCGGTGCGTGTCTGGTGTTTCTTTTCCAGCTTCTAACCGAAGATTAAAGGGACCAGAAATCTGACGCCCTCGCGCCTGATTCGAGCAGTTCACCATCGCGGCTGCCGAGTCGCCTGGAGAACGCAGCGCCACAGGTGTCCCCCCACTTCCATTCGCTTCTTTTCGCTCACCACCGCCGGGATCGGAATATTGATGTATTGCCCGTGTTGCTGGCCGATCATCACCGCAGTTTTTCCGGCCATTCCGGCATGCACCGCGTGACGCCAAAACTGATCGCAGACAAAGCGGTCCTGCATCCCCGCTCCTGTCGCTGACGCAATTTGTCACTTAAATATTGACAAGTATGGCCCACCTGAATACGCCTAAAATTAGGCGGACAACGAGCCATCGATAAGCGGCACAAGTCGAGACACAGCAACCACCAATAACCGCTGAATGAGAAAATCCCTACTAACGAGTTTCCTACTCCTCACTGCCATTGGAAGCTTGCACGCTGAGGAATTCCGATTTGAACTTAATCGGTATGGGTGGCTGGAGTTTGTGACAGGACAAAGCGGCTCGGTTCGCATGGTCCAAGCCGACAAAGCGGGAAACCTGGACGTGGTTTTTCAATCGGCACTCACGGCTGAGGATTCTTCGCGGTTTCTGACGCAACGAGGCACAGTTTTCACGTTGGAGAAACTCGGCAAAGTAGTGAGAGGGCATCCTGAGGATCGGTTTAACACCAATAGTGGCGACTGGAAGCTTAGCTTGTCGGGCACTGGAAAGGAGTTCACAAACGTGTTGGCTAGACTCAATGAAATGTTGGTCTGGCAGGATAAGGAAGTGAATTCAATTTACGGACGTCTTAATCCGTGATGGGTAGCCGAATTTGCCAGAAATTCGGATGAGAAGAGCGTTTGAAACGATGTTGAATGTCGGAATTCTTTGCGAATTCCGCTACGGGGCAGGCTGCGTTTCGTCCACCCGTTCTCCAGTCAGATCGAACGCCTTATGCACGACGTAGGCGTCGCGTTCGATTTCGGATTCTTCGACGATGACGGCGGTTTTGATTGAGGGTGAATGAAATGTCCATCACGCCCTTTTCTTGCGTGGTCGAAACGTTCTGAACGATCATGTCCGGAATGATCGAGTGATCCTCTTTCGCCCTAAGCCGACAAAAATGAGACCACCGCCTTCCACTTCCTCACCATCTCGGCTGCCGAGTCGCCTGCAAAACGCCGCGCCACAGGTGTCCCCCCACTTCCATTCGCTTCTTCTCGCTCACCACCGCCGGGATCGGAATATTGATGTATTGCCCGTGTTGCTGGCCAATCATCACCGCAGTTTTTCCGGCCATTCCGGCATGCACCGCGTGACGCCCAAACTGATCGCAGACAAAGCGGTCGTAACTATTCGCGGGAACGCTCCGAACGAAGTAGCTGGGATCAACGTATTTCAGGACCATGGGAAACTTCTCTTTGGCGAAATGCTCTTTGATGCGGTCGCGCAGGAAGTATCCGATATCTGCGCTCAGTAGATTTCCGGAGGCATCGCGTTCCTCTTCGCGGCCTTCGAAGAGATGCTGACCGGCTCCCTCGGCCACGACCACGACTGCATGCCCGCGCTTGCGGACGCGGCGCTCGAGGGATTTCAGAAAGCCGTCCTCCCCTTCGAGAGGGAACGGGATCTCGGGAACGAGGGTGAAATTCACTTCCTGGCTCACGACCGATGCGCCAGCGGCAATGAACCCCGCATGGCGCCCCATCAGTTTGACAAGCCCGATCCCGTTGATGGCTCCGCGCGCCTCAACATGGATCCCGCGAATGACTTCGCTTGCCTTGTCGAGGGCGGTGGCAAATCCAAACGACAGTCGAACGAAGGGAATATCGTTGTCAATGGTCTTGGGGATGCCCACGACTGCGATCCTTTCTCCTCTTCGTTCCAACTCCTCCTGCAGCAACGCTGCGCCCCGCTGGGTGCCGTCGCCGCCAATGCAAAAGAGAATATCGACCCCGTTCTCGCGCAGGAAATCCGCCATCACGGCAGGATCCTGCGGCCCGCGCGAGCTTCCCAACACCGTGCCGCCCAGCTTGTCGATGGGTTCGACGAATTCGCGATTCAAGAGGATAGGTCGCTCGCCCTCGACGGGATTCAAACCGAGGTAACCATTTCGGATTCCCAGGACTTTCTCGACACCATAGTTTTCGGTCAGTTCGTAAAAGGCGGATCGAATGACGTTGTTCAGCCCGGGTGAGAGTCCCCCGCAGGTCACGATGGCCGCCGTGGTTTCAGAAGGTTTGAAGAAGATCTTATCGCGCGGCCCGGCCTCTTCGAAACGCATCTCGTCCTGTGCCTTCGGATGTGAGTTCGTGACCACGTTGAACCGCACTCCACTAGCTTCCGATACGAAACACGACCCTTCTTCCGGAAAACTCGCCGACTCGAAATTCAATGGCGAGGGAATCGCAGCCTCTCCAAGGGTCTTCACAGTCAGGTCTTGTTGCGTGATCATGGTTCGTTAGGTGCAGATTAAAGCTTCGAAGATTGTGAAGACACATGGCCAAAAGCCAACCGGATTTTTGGTGAAAGAGTTATCGCGAACCGCAACAAGGCCATTATACCGAATCCCGGGAGAACTCTGTCGTCATTGCCGATGAGGGTCCCTATGATTCTCAATCACTTCGCTTCCGGTGCGCCGAATGATCATTCAAGATGCCCCGCGACCGCTCCATCTTCAATCAACCGCTAACTCTTCTCAGTCCGCGGTTTCCCCGGCCAAGCAAAGCACCATGGTCTTGTTGCGAGCCGTCTGCCCAGTATATTTTTTGGTACTCTTGGCTTATGGTGGGATTTCATGGCCTGCCAGATTTGTGACCGGGAATGGTGGTGATGGTCGACCTTCGAATAGCTTGAGACGGTTTCCGATCGGGAACGGATCCAGACTTCGCTCTGGAATCAGTCTCCGGGGAGTTCCAGTATATTCTCATTCGGTTTGGGTGGCGTGTGGCACCACGATACCCGCCTCGGGCGGCAGTCTTTTTTGATGGTTCGCCCCACCACGCCTCCGATTCCCGTAGACTCCTCAGAATTCAGGAAAAGACTTGAAACCCTTTCTCTTCACGATATCGCCAATCATCCAGCATCACTTCGTTCGGAAACGAAATAGCAAAGATTGGGCAGGTGATCTGAATCTTCCCTCTTTTAGCCACGAGTGGAGAGGGTCTGAACCTGGAAAACGAAAAGCCTGCTCAAGTCAAACCCTCCAATTCTCTATGGACCCCGTCCAAAATTCGACATCTCCAGCACCTTACAGTCAGCCTGACCCACCGAACAGTAGGATCGCAATTGCATCCTTGGTCCTCAGTATTCTCGGAATCGTTACGTGTTTCTGTGGCCTCGTTTTTGGTCCCTTGGCGACGGTCTTGGGGCATCTGGGGTTGAACCAAACTCGCCCTGGAGGAAGGAAAGGGAGAGAGCTGGCAATGGCGGGTTTGATCATGGGGTATATCCAGATTGTATTCTGGGTGGGAATAGGCATCTCCGTGTCGCTTAGCGATGGAACCCAACTCAATCCGATCGAGAATTGGATGGATACCAGGAAAAAGGAAGTGATTCGCAACTCAGGGATAATTCGACCAGAAGAGGCCGAGATTCATCTCATCCTCCCAAACGAACACAACCCGAGTCAGCCTCTTCCCGCTGCGATCTGGTTCCACCGGGGCCGCGGAAATTTATCCGCGATGAAGGAAAGGGAGGACTACTACCAGCGCGTCGCCACCGACCTGGGAATCGCGATTATCGGGATGACAGCCCCCCTTACGGCCGGCACTGGAGAAGGTGAATGGATGGAGATGGTCGAGGACGATCATCATTATGTAACCGAAGTCCTTCGACTTCATGAATCCGAAGTGCGCATCGTTCCTGGTCGAGTGGTTTTGTTTGGATTGGCCCAGGGAGCACGAGTCGCGGGTGAGTTGGCTGGGAACTATCCGGAGGAATTTGCCGGTGCCATTGTGATTTCTCCAACCGGGTATCGAAAATTAGACCTTTCGTTTGGAGGCAATCGGGATCAGCATTTTGTCTGTGTGGTAGGGCAGTTTACCTTTGAGGACTATCGTACTACGACTCAAACGTTTGTGGATGCTTTTGAGAAAGCGGGAGCGTCCGTGATTCACCAAATCACTCCGAAATCACCGGCTCACGATTTTCCTCCCGATTTCGAAGCGCGATTTCCTGAATGGGTGAGGCTGATTCTGGACTTGGAACCAGGTGGTCCAGATCAGCCGTGAACCCTTTCGAAACTAAGGATCGATCCGAAAAAATGCCAACTGATTGCGCTCACTTCCAAACTCGCAATCCGTGACGAGGAGACACTCCGAACCTGGATTGGTTTGGTGCGATTGACGATGCAGGAAACGCGTTTGGCGTTCGGCGCTTTGTTCGCGGCCCAAGTTGTCATCATAGGTTCGATCGTGAGGATGTCCTGAATTTTGGCCTGAACCTTCAATCGATGGATTGTTGCTCGCGAGAATCCGTCGATCGCGGTGATCAACTTCTCGAACAAGCCTGACTACCCCTGAATCTTGAAGTCAGCCTCGATTGTCCCAGTCCTTTCCTGGATAACTGAGATTAATCGCTTGATGACCGCTTTCCCGGCATCAACTCAAAACGCCCCGTCATTGAGCTTGAGCCGCTTGAGCAGGTTGCGATCCCGTTCGGTGACGAAATTGACGACCGTGCCTTTCCGGCCGGCTCGCGCGGTTCGCCCGGCTCGATGGAGGTAATTTTTCATCTCCTTGGGCAAGTGATAGTTGATGACCCGGCCAACGTGTTCCACGTCCAGCCCTCTCGCCGCGAGGTCGGTGGAAATCAAGAGCTTCAGACTGCCATCGCGAAACGCTTTGAGATTCTTTCGGCGCTCGGCCTTGTCCATGTCGCCACGATAAACAGCGCATTCGTAGCCTTTCTCAACGAGTTCCGCAGCGACCTTGTCACACTGCTCCCGCGTGTTGGAGAACAGGAGCGTTCCTCCGTCGACGGCGTCTCTCAACACCCGCTCCAGCAAGGGAAAGCGTTTTCCGTTGGGCACGAAATGATTCTCCGTGGCCAGGGTCGGAACGAGGCGATGATGCCCCTGCGTTTCGATCCATTCCGCATCGCTGAAGAGTTCGTCGATCAGGGCCTGAACCTGATCCGAAACGGTCGCGCTAACCAAGGCCATTTGACGATCGATCGGACAGGATTTGACGATTCGCTTCACCGCAGGCAAAAACCCTTCATCGAGAATCTGGTCGACCTCATCCAAGACCAGGGTGCGAACGTCGAACAAGTTGACGAGGTCCTGCTGCATCAACTGTTCCAGGCGGCCGGGAGTCGCCAGCAAAATTTCAAACGGTCCCGCGACGTTCCGGCGGGCCACCGACATCCCAACCACCCCGAGCGTGGAACGAACCCGGAGTCGGGTTTCGTGGGTGAAGACCTTCAGCACCTTTGCCACCTGTTCCCCGAGGTCACTGGTCGGAACGAGAATGACCGCACGAGGTTGGCCGGCCGTCGAAACCGAATCGCCAGCGACTTCCAACTGCTTCAATTTCTGCAAAATCGGCAACGCATAGGCGAGCGTCTTGCCGCTTCCGGTTTCCGCGACGCCGACAACGGACTTCCCCTCCAGAAGAGCCGGCAGAGCAAGCTCCTGAATTTCGGTCGGCGTGACGAACCCTTCCTTCTTCAGAGAGGATTGGATGGACGGAATCAGGTCGAATGCGCTGAAGGTAGACATGCGCGAACCCTACAACGAAACTGGCGAAAGGCATGAAAATTGCGCAAGTCAGAACCAGAATGGGCTAATCCTGGGCGGGAACCGGCCCAAGCTGGGTTTCCAGAGACTCTGCGACTTTCAATCCAAGATACGCGTTACCTTCTGCACTGAAATGAACGTCATCCGGATTCTGCAGCTCATCAAGACGTGGAGTGATCGCTGAAAACAGATCATTCGTGGCAATTCCGTGCTTTTTCATGACTTCAGCGGCAGCCTCATTGCGCTCGACAATACTCGCAGCCTTCCACTTTTTGGGTTCGAAATCCGGTATCGGAGTCGTGTTTGCCCAAATCACGGTGGCGCCCGTCTCCTTCATTTTCTCAACGAGTTGTTCCAATCGATCCGTGTAATCAGCGATGGGGGTATTCCGGTCATGGATACCAAAGTTGAAATGGATGAAGTCCCATTTTCCGTTCCCCAACCAGACATCGATTTTCCTCAAACCGGTTGCAGTCGGGCCACAATTCGCCGGTGCCCGATGCACGTTGGCCTTTCCCTTGAGCTCTTTTCGCACGGTCTGCGTGTAGGCTCGCGAAACCGAATCGCCGATCAACAGGATGCGGGGCAACGCGGGATCGTCCGCAACAAAATCCCACGCGTTGGACTGTCCAGCAACTTTCTGGCGCTTGTGAATCGGAAGATAAAAGCCGCCCAACTCCGCTTGGAGAACCGTTTCCCAAGCTTGTTGTTCCGGGGTCAGGGTTTCCACCCAGGTTAGATACTCGGCATCGAGTTTGGCCGCGGCTTTGGCCTTTTGAGCGGCAGCCTCTTCGGCATCGGTTGGCTCTGCATTCTGGGCGATCAACGAGAACGTGCCCAAACCGAGACTGAAAAGAAGGAGTGTGAGGTTTTTTCGCATGTGTTCGTAGTAATTTCCAGATTGTTCGGTTTGCCCATCAAAACTTAAGCCAAAATTTCCGTGCAGGTCCGTTAACCTGAGACACCGCCCCGCCATCCGAGCAGTGAGACGCTCGTGAAGCAGTTGTGAGGAATCAGGCCAACACCTCGGGAATCAGCTTCCCTTCGACATTGGTGAGCCGTCGCTCAATGCCGTTGTGCTCGAAACTGAGCCGCTCGTAGTCCAAGCCCAGCAGGTGCAAAATGGTCGCGTTAAAATGGTAAAGCGGATGAACGTCTTCGATCGCCTTCTGCCCAAGTTCGTCCGTGACGCCATGGCTGATCCCAGGTTTCACGCCAGCGCCCGTCATCCAGCAGGTGAATCCGTCAGGATTGTGATCGCGACCTTTCGAGCCCTTTTGAAAGAACGGCATCCGCCCGAATTCAGTGCACCAAACGACGAGGGTATCTTTCAGCAACCCCCGTTGCTTCAAATCACGAATCAATGCGGCCGCGGGTTGGTCGAGAATCTCCGCATGAACATCGTATTGATCTTTCAGCGCGTTGTGACCATCCCAGTTGAGCCTGCCCCCACTGGCGTAGGCTCCGTTGAAGAGCTGGACAAAGCGCACGCCCTTTTCGATCAATCGGCGGGCCAGAATGCAGTTCTTCGCAAACGCAGCTTTGTTCGCATTCTTCGGGTCGTCCGCTCCGTACATCTTCAGAATATGGGAGGGCTCGGTGCTCAGGTCATTGATCTCCGGCACGCTGAGTTGCATGCGGGCCGCGAGTTCATAACTGGCGATCCGCGCCGCGAGTTTGCTGTCGCCCGGGTTGGCTTCGAGATGGCGCGCGTTCAGTCTCTGCAGGATGGAGCTGGCAGCCCGATCAGCGGAAGGATCAACGCCGGGTGCAACCAGGTGACGAACCGGTTTCTTCGAGCTCATGGTGGTCCCCTGAAAGGCGGCAGGCAGAAATCCCGGGCCCCAATTGTTGGAACCATTCTGCGGAACTCCACGGGGATCCGGTATCGACACATAGGAGGGCAGATCCTGACTTTCACTCCCCAGCGCATACGTCACCCATGATCCGAGACTGGGGAATCCATCCAACACGAAGCCGGTCGAGAGAAAATTCTCCGCCGGGCCATGCGTGTTCGACTTGCTCGTGAGCGAATGCACGAATGCAATGTCATCGGTGTGCTCCGCAAGGTGCGGAATCAGATCGCTGACCCATTTGCCGGTTTGGCCGCGGGGACGAAAGTCATATTGCGGTCGCGCCAGGTTTCCCGCAGGACCTTGAAACGTCACCGCGGGTCCTCCCGGCAGCGGTTTGCCGTCCCAGTTGATGAGTTCCGGCTTGTAATCCCACGTCTCCAGTTGGCTGACCGCCCCAGCGCAAAAGATCACCACGACATTCTTCGCCTTGGCCGGGAAATGAGACTTTCGCGGCGCATAAGGCCGGGCGGGATCAATGATAGTTCCCTCGCGTTCCGAGGCCAGAAGCCCATCGCGACCCAGGAGATTCGTCAACGCGATTGAGCCGAGCGCCGTGCTGCTGTTCGATAGAAACTGGCGGCGATCAAGCAGGCTACGGCCCGTCCGTGAAAGGTGTTCGGCATCAGGAGTCATGGCACAAAGAGAAACTCATTGCTGTTGAAGAGTGCCCGGCAGAGAACTTCCAAGCCGTAGTTGCGGACGAGAGGTTCCGTTTCGCGAAGCTCCTCCGCCGTGGGTTCACGCTGAAGCGCGAGCAGCCAGGCACGGGAAATCTGGGAGGCCGGATCGTCGCCCCTTTCGCTCCTTACTCGAGCGGCAAAGGCTGCGGAGTGATCCAGCGTGAAACGGCTATTGAAGAGATTGAGAGCCTGGATCGGCGTGGTCGAGGCACGTCGAATTGCGGTGCTTTGTCCCGCGTCCGGACAGTCAAAAGCACCGAACACCGCCTCGGTCTCGCGTCGCACTTTGTGGGCATAGATCATTCGGCGTTGATTGGCGAAATCAAAGGTCTCCACCGGTTTAAAACCGCTCAGGCCACCACGTTTGTCGAACAAATCGTAGCCGCGTCCGAACATTTTCAGATTCAGCTTACCACTCACGTAAAGCATCGAATCGCGAATGGCTTCGGCTTCGAGGCGTCGCGACGGATACCGCCACAGCAGACGCACGTTGGCATCTTTCTGCGCCGGAACCGCACGCTGCGCAGCCGCCTGACCGTAGGTGTCGCTCAACACGATCAACCGATGGAGGTGCTTGACGCTCCAGCCGGATCGAATGAACTCGCCCGCAAGCCAATCGAGAAGTTCCGGATGCGTGGGAGGCACACCATTGCGTCCGAAGTCGCTCGGGGTTGGCACGAGCCCACTGCCGAAATGCCCTTGCCAGATGCGGTTCACCATGACGCGTGCCGTGAGCGGATTGGCTGGAGCGGCGATCCATTCGGCCAAGGTTTTCCGTCTCTCCTGCTCGGGCGCCCCATGCGGCAAGGCAATATCCCCGAGTGCACTCAAGACCGCGGGAACAACTTTCTCTTTCGGTTGCTCGGGATCTCCACGGTTCAGCAGGTGAATGGAGTCCGGATCGCGAAAGGCACCGGCAAAGACGTTCTGGGCATTGGTCGCGACCTTGATCTTCGCTTCGACCGTTCCACGCTCCCTAACCAGCGATTTCGCCTTCGCGACCTCATCCGGGTCCAGTCCATCGCTGGTGAATTTGCCAGAGAGCTTCTTCTTCGGATCAAAAGGCGCTCGATCACCGAAATCGGCAACCATCTTCCAGCTTCCGTTCCCTGTTTCCACTTCAATCGAGTAATCAATCGCCAGTCGATCCTTGAATTTGCCCTGACGATCCCGGCTCCAGACAACCCGCTCGACCGTTTCGGCCTGCGGGAGTTCCACGATCACCCAACCTTTCCCTTTCTCATCCGACATCCAACTGCGGGAGTTTCCATATTCGCCGTCGTTGAGAAATTTCAGATCATGACGATTGGCAACGATGATGTTTCCTGAAGAGGAAACCTTCGCTCCCGCCCGGTCCAATGCCACATTCTCTCCTTTGGAATTGAAGACCTCCAGTTCATCCACGCAGGGTTCGCGGAAACTGTCGCTATCGGTGGCGAGAATCGAGAATCGAACCCGCCTGGTTTTAACGGGAGCGAAGCGGTCCACGTTTTCGCGAGCGTGAATCATGGGACGCCGGGCTCCGGATCCAGCGAGGGGAACGAGTGAGGCAAGCTGCTGATCGATCTCGACGAGGCGCGACTGGAGTTCGATGACTTGTTTTCGCGCCATCTCCGCTTCCGGCGTTCGCAACTCGCGATCGGCATAGTCAACCCCGGCAACAAAGGCCTGCATGGAGTAGTAATCCTTCGCCGAAATGGGGTCGAATTTGTGATCGTGACAGCGTGCGCATCCGATGCTGAGCCCGAGGAAGGTCTGCCCGATGTTGTTGACGATTTCGTCGAGCGAATCCTGGCGGGCGAGCCGCTTCGATGGTTCGTCCTTGCCAATCTGGCCCCGCAACAAAACCGAGGCAGTGACCAGAAACCCCGTCGCGGCATCCTGCCCCATGGCGTCGCCAACAATCTGCTCCCGGATGAACTGGTCGTAGGGAGTGTCGCAATTGAAGGCGCGAATGACGTAATCACGATAGGGCCAGGCATTGGGCCGCTCCGTGTTGACCTCGAAGCCGTGCGTATCAGCATAGCGCACGACATCCAGCCAATGCTGCGCCCAACGTTCGCCATAGCGAGGCGAGGCGAGCAGACGCTCGACAACCGCATCACGATCTCCGTCCTTCAGGAATGCCTCCACTTCTTCGGGCGTTGGCGGAAGCCCAATCAGGTCCAAGGTCACTCGTCGCAACCACGCGACCGGCGTCGCAGGCCCCGATCGGCTCAAACCGGCTTCCGCAAGCTTCACGTCGATCCATGCGTCGATACCTCCTTCCCCAGCGGTATCCGGCGACGAGAGCGGCTTGAAGCTCCAGTGATCGGTCCGGTCCTCCAGTTGAACCAAATCCACCCCGTCGGGCCAGACGGCGCCTTCTCCGATCCAGCGCGTAATGATCGCAATGTCACCGTCCGACATTTTGCCATCCGGAGGCATCACCTCATCCTCATCATCGGTTCCGATGAAGTGGGCCAGCGGGCTTTCCGCCACATTCCCGGGAACAATGTCAGGCCCATGATTGTAGCCCCCTTTGAAAGCGAGCGACTTTACGTCCAGCCGCAGCCCGGATTTCTGCTTCTTTTCCCCATGGCAATCATAACAGTGTTTCTCGAAAATGGGCCGAACGTCACGAACGAAGTCGACTGGCGTCGCGGCGCCACGGTCCGCGATCAGGACAAGCGAAAAGAAGAGGCTGAGACGAAAAAGAATCACCGGGTGGGGTTTACGGTATACAGCCCAGTATCACCTGCCGGGAGGTTTCTCAAGCTGTCGCTATCTCGCCGGTCCACGCAAGGCATGACTTCAGATTCGCAATCAGCGCAATGCACGGCTAGAATTGTGCCGAGACGATAAATAATGCAGCCAATCCCAATCACTATCTTGGCTGGCAGCGATCACGTTGCAGGCCCTCTTCCGGAGACGGGAGCAAACCTCCATCCGCTCGCCGTCTACAAAGGAGCCGAGGTCAAGGTCGGAGAACGGAGGCTGATCGAAGTCCTGTTCGACCACATCGTGAAGTCCGAAGCCTTCGGACCGATCACCATCGCCGGTCCGGCGGAAGTCTATGCCCACCTGGGGCTTGAAGCGAGAATCGTTGATACCAGCGGGAGCGTCGCGACCAATCTGCACGCGGCGATCGATGATCACGAGGAACAGCACGGCCAACAACCGATGGCGATGATCGCCTATGATGTCATTCTAAAGCCAAGCGAATTGATTGAACTTCGGCAGCAATACGAGAACGACCGACCGTGCGCCATGTGGATGCCCTTCGTCCGCATGCCACAGGATAAAGAGGCGCTCGGTTCGTTCGCCTGGAAGCCCTCCTATTCGCTGCAACCCGAACAGGGCGGCGAACCGTTTCGCATTCTGCCGGGACACCTGGCCATCTTTCATCCGGAGACGCTGCGCCTGCCCCTTCTCTACAAGCTGCTAGACCTTGCCTACCGAACCAGAAACCATCCCGTTGCGCCTCGGCGCAGACTCATGATCCGCTCGATCTTGGCGGATCTTTTGGCTCGCGACCTCCGTCTGATTGGTTCCTTGCAACGCCCCAGAATCACTGCGGCCGTTATCTCAAACGGACTGCGCCTCGCCCGCGGCCTGCGCCATGGAGACATCACGATTTCGGGGTTGGAGAAAGCAATCGGCGGCATTTTTCTCCAACACAACAGCCGGCTCAAAGGCCCCACCGAAGGCATTCGCCATCCCATCGTCGATATTCTCAGCCTCGCCGAAGATGTCGACACCGAGGAGGAGGCACGTGAATTTGTCGAATGGTCGGAACCGGAATAGGCCAACCGCTTCGGAGTTGAAGAGTCAGGGTTCGTGACTCAACTCGCTCAACGGAAGCGGAAACTCCTTTACGACTTCACCGCTGATATCGACGCATTTGAACGTCAGGACCGGATCGTCCGGACGAAAGTCGAAGTTCAGTTGTCCCCAGAAATTCCCCTTATTGTACGACCAAACCGCATTGGGGAAGGTCTTGTGAGTGTGTTGATTGGTGACTTTAGCCGAAACAAACTCATAAAGGGGATACCCCTTCGGACGTTCGATCTTCCAGATATCCGAGCGATGCCGATCGCCTGAGATCAAAACCAAGCCGTTGATTTCCCGCTCTTCAATGAGGTCAAAAATCTCATCACGTTCGTCACGCGCCCAAGGACCGGCCCAGGAATCCTTGCCGCCTTTGTCCGCTCCATCCGCCCACATCGTTCCGGAAGCGATCACCTTGAATTTGCCTTTCGCCGCCGCGAGCGATTCCAGAAGCCATTTCTTCTGATCCGGCCCCAACATCGTGTTGTCCTTTTTCTCCCGGTAAAAGCGACCATCCGTCATGAAAAAGTCAACGTCACCGAGCGAAAACGCATGCCAGGTTCCCGGCATCGTTTCTCCTCCGCCGTAGTGCGGATTGTTCCAATTTTGGCGAAACACGTTCCAGTTTGGCCGCTTCCACGGCGCATCCAAACCGGCCCCGCCCGATGAATCGTTCATCGCCATGTCGTGATCGTCCCAAACGGCATACATTCCCACGCTGTTGATGAGTTCGCGGTAGGCTGGGCTGAGGCAACGACGGTAGTAGAACAAGCGTTGCGCGCCACGACGATGCTGCACGTCAATGTAGACGTTGTCACCGAGGCCGAGGTACGCGAGCGGGCGCTGTCGCGCCATGTTGCTCCACGCATATTCATTCGTCGGAACGTAGCGCGAGCCCGAACCAAAGGTGACATGAAACTCGACCTTCTGCCCCCGTTCCGGCGCGGTTCGAAAATGAAACTCATCCCGTTGAATCGTTTTTCCATTCACGTTCACGGAGTAGGTGTATTCGGTGAATGGCTTGAGGCCGTCGACCTTCACGACCGTGGTGAAGTCGTCCATCGCCTCCGTCTGAATCGTTTCCGAGGATTGCTCGCCAACCTTGACCTGAACCGTTGCCGCCCCCGCCGTGCGCAGCCAGAACTTCGCCGACGTTGGTTTGATATCGCC
Source organism: uncultured bacterium (assembly GCA_963977015.1). Lineage (GTDB taxonomy): Bacteria > Verrucomicrobiota > Verrucomicrobiia > Verrucomicrobiales > DEV007 > JBCDHN01. The sequence goes on from CAXBMO010000005.1 coordinate 213,186, forward strand.
CAACATCGGTCCGTTGAAGAGCGTGAGATCGTGCTTCCCAATCAACTTGGCAAACGCCGGTTCAGCGAGAAGCTCAACCATGCCGCCCTCCGCTCCAAAGCGTCCGGTCTGCCCCTGCGCGTCGTTGCCGTAGAGCGCCTCGATCAGGTAGGGATCAAGATCTTTCATCATCGGATCTGTTTCACCTTGAGTGATGGGTTCCTTGGCAGGAGCGATACTCCCCAAGGCGAGTATGAGAGAGGGAATCGTAAATCGAATGAGGTTCATTGATGGAATCGTGGGTTCGAAATTTCGAAGCGACCTATTGAGGGAAGAATCTACTCCTTCAATTTCGCAATCAGATAGCCCTTGGTCGACTCGTGCGTTGCGTCCTCCGCGCCGGGAAAATACAACTCGCAGGTGACGCCGTTCGCCTCACAATGCTCCTGCAGTTTCACCCCGAAATTCGCGGAATGCGTTGGATCCGGTTCCTCCTGACCGAGCTGCGGAGGCCTCCCGTAGGAGAGATAGACCGGTGGATCGTCGCTGCTGACATTGGCATAGGGCGAAAACTCTGCGATCCAGGGCAAAATCTCGTCGCGCTGGTCATGGAACTTCGAAAAATCAGAGATGCCAAAAGCATGACCGCCGTAGCGGCTGTTCGGGGTCCACTCCCTCATCTGTTTGGGATCGAGCGTGGTCTGGGCTCCGCTTACCGCCGCGCACCAGAGGCGGGTAGATTCGCGAGCCACCGGATCGTCGCTATCGGGGTCCGCGAGATCGGAGTGAAAGGCCAGCCAAAGCGACGAACACGCTCCCGCCGATCCTCCCGAGGCTCCAATGCGCTCCTTGTCGATGTTCCACTCGACCGCGTTGCTCCGAACAAACTGAAGGGCCCGGGCCGCATCATGCAGCGGACCTTTCACCGGAGGAACCACGCCATCAGCCGTTGCTTCGGGAATGAATCGATACTCCACCGATGCCACGGAAATTCCCGCGTCGAGAAAATCGTTCAACGATGCGGCGAGCCCGCTCAACCTTCCTCCTCCCATCCATCCTCCACCGTGAATGAAGAGAAGAAGCGGTGTCGGCGTTTCAGACTCCGCCTTCCAGAAATGGATCCGCTGCTTCAGATGCGGGCCGTAGGCGACATCATAGTGAGTCGGGTTGGGCAGCGGACGCCTGGCGGAAAGTCCCTTGGCTTCGTTTTCGGGAATCTCGCGAACAAAGATGTTTCGCCAACGAATCTCTCCACCGTGGGTTTGCAGCATGACCGGACCTTTCGCAGGCAACGGCAGGCTGCGATCCCAGTAATTCTCCATCACCGCACCTTCCACCACCGCCCTGTTGTTCAGCCAAACCCAGGTTCGCGCGCCCACCTGAATAATCCGAAACGTGTTCCATTGCCCGAAAGGTCTGTCGGCTCGCATGATCGGATCGCGCCCCAACGTGTCCGGTGTGTTGTTGAAGAGGCCCCCCGAACCGAGATGAGGGCGACGGGTCGGCTTGTCAGGATTGAATTCCTGATGGTGATCCCAGATTTGGACCTGCGGAGTTCCCCGGAGATAAATTCCGCTGTCGGCACCAGCCACCGTCTTGTATTCGAGGAGCAGCTCAAAATCGCCGAACTCCTCGTCGGTCGTGGCATAGGGGCCGTGCCCGTCATTGACCAGTTCTCCATTTTCAACCCTCCAATTTTTGGAGAACTCCTCCCTCATTTCCTGGAGCTTGGCCTCTCGTTTCTCCCCTTCGAGCTTGGCGACCTGGTGCGGATTGAGCCCGTGCCAGCCGGAAAGATCCTTGCCATTGAAGATTGCCCGAAAATTCTTCGGAGGTTGCGGTTCCTCCGCCGCAGTCGTCTGAAATGCCAACACGGCAACCAGCAGGACAATTGATGAAAGTGGGGTTTTCATAAGCAGCTACTGATACCGAGATTCGCCATCTCGTCGAACTCAAGAATTTTGCGTCCCCCGCGGTCCAAAAATCAGGTTCCCAACTCTTTTCCATCCAAACAGCGCAAATTCTGCACAGACTTCCCACAAGATAGGCGCAGCACGGCCCCTCCAACCATGGTTTGCTCCGGACATGCCCATCCAACATCACTCCCTCATCACCGAATTTCCAGATCACCGCGAAACCATCCACTCTCTGAAACAGAACGATAACCACTTCCGCAATCTGATGGAGAAGCACGAAGAGATCGACAAGGAAATCGTCCGGATGGAAGAAGGCATCGAAACTCCGGAAGACGCCGTCGTCACCGAACTCAAGAAGGTACGTCTCGATCTGAAAGACGAGATTCTCTCGATGTTGATCAAGGCCGAGAGCTGACATTTCGCCCGCTCACATCCCCCAAAAAAGCGACTCCGGGCACCAACCCGCTCTCTACATCGTGGGCGCATTCAACTGCGCCATTCCCTCCTCCGGGCTGGTCGCATCGATGATCATTCCATAGATGTCTCCCAAGTTCAGTCCCTCTTCATCGGTCAATCCAGGCAAGATCCCGCCACGGAATGTTCCGACCCGGAAGATCGCATTGTCCTGGCTGAAGATTCCGCTGATCTCCGGAACCTCCGTGATCGTGATCGAATAAGCCCGATCTCCCAGCTCGATTCCCGGCATCGCAATCGTCCAATTCCCCGCCGCATCAGCGGTCACCGACATCGTGTGGCTGAAGCCGCCAGCTCCATCGCTGATCGTCACCACAATCTGTGATCCATATCCTGACGTTCCGGCAAAGAACGGTGTAAGCGAGAACATCGGCGGCAAGGTCGGCAACACGCTGGCATCGCCAGCTTCCTGATTGCTCAAATTCAGCCGTATCGCTTGGCCATCCGGTCCAATCAATTGCCCGTTCAGGAATTGGTAACCGCTTGCCCCATCCGCCGCATCAATCTGGAATCCAGCGAACACGCCGTCATCGCCGTATCGGCTCAGCACTTCCAGAATCTGGGCCAGTTCGCCGTCGACTCCGGCACCGGTTCCACCATCTGGTAACGTGGAGGCCTGTGTCCCGGCGGTTGCGGCCGGGTCGTTTTGCGCATCGGTTTCGACGCCTTTCTGGATGACGGTGTTGACCAGCGAGTTGCTCTGATCGACTCCGTCCTGCAGCACCACCGAGATGCTTCGCGCGCCCGGTGTCGGGTTGCTCCCGTTCTTGTTGATGTATACCACGCTGCGTAGGGCTCGCTCCATCGCGGTCACACTGACTCCTCCCGGCCCGGCACTGATCAAGAGGGTTCCGCTGGCCCGATCCCAGGTTTGCGTCATGTTCGAGCCCAATCCCAGCGAGGTAAGCTGGTCTTCACCCGGAATGTAGCGCCCGGCAAACTGCACCACCGCTTCGGTCACGAGAATCGCGTCCCGAATGATCAAGTCCGGGAACACCGCGATCGGCCCCTGCCCCACCCCATGCGTCAGCAACGCCCCATTGGTGCCCGCAAGCGAAGGCACCAGGTCGTCGGACTCGATGCTGTTGAAGTGCACTGGCGCAAACCCGGTCGCGGTGTAAGTGCCGAACGAGGCTCCCGTTCCATCGATCCCGCTGCTGGCCAGGCTCATGTCCTCCAGCAACAACAGGGCATCGCCAGGCAGCGTCTTCGGATCGCCACCTCTCACCGTAATCTCGGTAATCGCACTCGGCTGAACCCGGAACAGGTCCGGGTCTTCGCCGCCGCTGATGATCGCCGCTGCGGCATCGACCTGGCCAAAGAATTGCACGATCACGCCGGTTCCATCCGACACGCCCTGGTCCAGGCTGATCTCCACGTTGCCCGCGGCATTCAGATTGGCTGCCGCATCGAATAGGAGTGTTCCATCGGCGCTCAGGAAAATTCCGCCACCGGTGGACGTCAGGGTGACGCCTGTTCCGATGTTCAGATCACCCGTGGTGGACGTGGCGGTGAGATCTCCGCCGGTCGTGGAATCGCGGAAGACGATTCCGGTGGTGTTGACGATCGTCGCCGTGCCCGAAGCATTGAGCGCAATCGAGCCGCTCACATCCAGTTGATTGGTGATGATGTTGCCGTTGCTCGTGGTCAAATCAACCGTTCCCGAGATCGAAACCGTTCCGCTGTCGGTGATGTCTCCGGTGGAGGAGGTGACGTCCAGGTTTCCGGAAATCGTGGATGCTCCCAGATCAATTCCGTTGGCATCGACCAGGGTCACGTCTTGAGCGCTCACGATCGAAACCGCGCCCGTGAAGTCGTTGCCGACGTTGCTCAGATCGATGTTGTCGGTTCCCACCGCCAGAGCCGTGGTTCCGTCCACATCCAAACCGGCACTTTGCCCAATACCGCCAGTGGTGGCCGTCGCCGCCAGGTTCCCGCCAACGTTGGTCGCCTTAAAGTCGATCGCCGTTGCGTTCACGATCGTTGCGTCGCTGTCGGCACCGGTCGTGCTCAGCCCGATCAAACCGGTCACCGCCAGTTGATTCACATTGATATCCGCATCGTTGACCGTGGTCGTGAACTGGGCTGCGCCGCCCACCGTCGTGGTTCCGGAATCGGTGATGTTGTCGTTGTTGACGATCTGCAAATCGTTCCCGGCATTGATCCCGGCCGCCCCAATATCCAAGGCACCCATGTTCGCGACATAGAAATCCGTGCCCGACGAGCCCGCCAAAGTCGCGACCTGCGTTTCCAGCGGATCGGCGACCGTGCCCACATTGAGCGCCGCGTTCAACACCGCGCTCGCCGCGACCACTTCTTTATCGGTATCGCCGCCGTCCAGAATCGAACCACTCGCGGAATCGATCGTCACCGCCGCCGTCGTCACCAATCCACCCAGGGTGATGTCGCCTACGGCATCAACATCGACGTTACCGCCACCGGCATCAATCAGCGCGCCATCAGCCATCACGATATCCCCAGCGCCGCCAGTGGACGCCTCGATCTTCACCGTGCCGCCCGTCGAATTCACGTCCGAATCCGCCCCGAAGGTGATGTGGTCATCGGAGGCGATGGTGACGTTGCCACTTCCGCTGGTCACGATCGAGTTGATCTCGGTTCCGACATTGCCCCCCGCCAAATCAGGCGTGTTGGCGTGTCCGGAGATGGAGATATTTCCGATTCCGCTCGCCACCACCGCTGCGGTGGTTCCGGTGGACAATTCCACCCCGTCTTCGCCACTTCCGGTGATGCTGATGTCGCCATCGACCACCGAAACCACGGAATCGGCACCCGTGATCTGCACGCCTTCTCCGTCGGCATCGCTTCCACCCGTGCCGTCGATCGTGATTCTGGCCGAATTGGTACCAACCACTGACCCGCCAGCTTGGATGCGCACACCATCATTGTTGGTCGAACCATCATTCGGATGACCTCCAGCCACACCGTTGATCGTGATCAGCCCGCCACTGGAAGAGATGGCAGCCGCCGTGCCCGACACCATCACTCCGATGTTGCCGTCACCGTCGTTCCTGCTGCCGCCACCAAATCCCGTCAGGGTGATCGTGGCCGACCCGGATGAATTGACGGCGCCCTCTACAAAAATACCGTGGTTGCTATTGGTGTTAGCCCGGGCACCGCCACCTCCTTGTCCCTCCATGACAATGGCGCCGTCCACGCTGGTGACACTACCGCTGGAGTTGAGATGGATGCCGTAGTTGTTGAGGTGGGACGTTCCTGCACTGCCGTAGATATCAACCGCCCCCCCGGTTCCGGTCGCCTGGACGGTTCCGGAAATTTGCACTCCGGTATTCTCATCCGTATTGCTGCGCTGGAGGCCGCCTTCGCCATCGATATCAATCTCGCCGGTCACCGTTTCCACCACCGTGTCAGCGCCGATCACTACACCCCGACTTTCGTTCGCATTGTCGTTCTGACCGTAGCCACCGGTTCCGTCCAGCGTCACCGTTCCATTGGTTGAAGCGACTCTCGTCCCGGCATCGGCAAGCACAACTCCGTGATGATCGTTGTCGTCCGTATCCCCGGAACCAAGGCCAGCCAACGTCACGTTTCCATCCGTGGACGTCACCGTCGAGCCTCCTGCCAACAAAACACCATGGCGGAAACTGCCGGTTCCGCTATCGGCTCCTTCGCCCGTCAAAACGATGTTGCCGCTCGTGGTTGTGATGTCCGCGTCACTGAGTTCGATCCCAACAAATCCACCATCGCCGTTTCCGGTGGCCGTCAGCGTCACCGCGCCATCGTTGGTGGTGATGCCAGAGCCTGCATTCATCGCGATGGCCCGGTCCGCGTTCACGATCACTCCGCCAGAACCCGCGCTTTGATCAATCTGCGCGTTGGCCGCAAAGACGACGTCATCGGCAGTTATGGTGATGTCGCCGCTCAGGCCGAGCGATCCGTTGCTCGTGCTCACCGTCACCGTGTCATCGTTTTCCACGCCGGGTGTTGTGGTATCCGGCCCGGTCGTGTCGATCGTGAGGCTGGTGATGCCACCGGTGATCTGGTTGGCATCGATCACCACCGTCTGCGCATTCGGCCGCGTTACCTGGGCGTTGGTCAGGCCCGTGGTATTCAACACCAGCGCCGTATTCGCTGTTTCCTGAATCGTGTAGGTATTGGTCGCCGCATCGTAGCTGATGCTCAGCGTGTCGGTCGAATCGTTGGTGCTATCGGTGATGCTCAGCGCATTGCCCACCAAGGCGACGTTGGTCTCTGCTTGCCCGGCAAAAAGGACCACGTCATTTCCGTCACCACCGGCATAACTGATGATGTAACTATCGCCGTCGTCATCCATCACCGTTGCGCCTTCTGGCAACCCGGCAAAGGTGCCGATCACCACGTCGGTGCCATCGTTGCTGATCAGGGTAACGGTGGAACCTGGGGTGACACCGCCCGCGACACCCACTGCATCGCTGATCTCGGTCAGGGTCAACGTGCCGCCGACCGTCACCGTTCCGTCACCAGTCGTTCCGGTCACGCTGAGCAGGTCCGCGCTGGTGTCTCCATTGATCTGGAACTCAAAGTCACCGCTCAAATTCACATCATTGTCGTCACCAACCGTCAGGGTGCCCACTCCGCTGGCCACATCCGGTTCGCCCGGAGCGACTTCGCCGGTCGTCGAGATCACCTCACCAACAATCGTCCCCGTTCCGCCTAACGAACCGCCAATCACCGTCGTCTCCGCCGTGGTCGTGCCGTTCACCAGCACCACACCGTCGTTCACCTCCACGCCATCCTGCAACTCGTTGGTCCCGTTCAGGGTCAGGGTTCCGGCGCCGTTCATCACCAGTTGGTTGTCCCGCACGTTGGTACTTTGCAGCAGGCCGGTGTTGGCAAAGGCGACAAAGCCCACCACTTCGTCGGCGTGGCTGGTTTCGGTGTCGCCAGAACGATCTTCGTCGGTGAAGACATTGACCCCATTGCCGTTGTAACGAAAACGCAGCCCGGACGGATCGACGCCGTCGATGGTCTGCTGGTCGCCGATAAAGATGGGCGGTGCGCTGTAGGCGTTCTGCAGCGTCACACCGAAATTCGAGTGCGTCACCGCATTCGGCGTCGTGCCGGCTTCGAAGAGTAACCCGGCTCCCGTGGTCGCCCCCGCCGCTGCGGTCGGACTAATGGCGATGTAACCCACCGTCTCGTTCACGGAATGCTGCGCCTGGCCCTCAGCTTGTTCGAGGAAGAAGCTGAATCCGTTTGCATTGACGCCGGCACGGTGCCGTGGCTTGACGAAACTCGCATCGTTCTGACTCATCAACTGGGTCATCGCAACCGGAGTCGTGGCAAATACGCCCGCTCCGAAACTGACCGATTCGTCCGTGCTGCCGGAGACGCTGACCGTGCCGGCTTGGATGACCGTCCCATCGTCCAGCGTGTAGGTACCGGCCTCAACCACCAGGAAGTTCACCGTCTCCTCCGCAGGCGGGTTCGTGTTGTTCGCGCCCGGAGGAACGTCGAGCTGAATCTGGAAGGTGCCCGCACCGGCATCCACATTGAAGATGCGCACCTCAACCACGTTGGGATCGGCGCCACCAGTCCCACTGCCCTGCTCGGCCAATGCGACGATGACCGGGTTCACGTAAGTTCCCGCGAAGTTCACCGTCTGCGCGGTGCCGCCCACGTTCAGAACCTGGCCGACTTCACCCAGATCGGCATATTCCGCCACGGTGGAAGCGATGTTCCCGTTCACCACAGTGTCGCCGTCACCTGCGGCCAATATTCCGGCCTGCTGCAGGTTGACGTTCCCGTTCACCGTCAGGGTGTCGTCCACGGTGGAAGACAGGAGGCGCAAATCCCCCTGCACCCCAAGTTGCACATCGATCAGTCCTTCCACGAAGTTGTCGCCGCTGAGGTTTTCGATCGTGGCGTCACCCGTGCCGTCGAATAGGAGAGAGATCGTCTCGTGAGCCGGAATCGTGATGCCGCCGATCAATCCCAGCGTTCCGCCGCTTTCGATGGTGACGTTGCCCGCGTCAGTCGTGCCGAGAGCATCGTTGTGCGCTGCAACCAGTCTCCCCTCGCGAATCGTGGTCTCGCCGGTGTACGTGTTGCCCGTCGTGCTGGCCAGGGTGAACGTGCCATTGCCGTCCTTGATCAGGTTGGCTCCGCCAGTGATATCTCCGGTCGCCTGTCCGGTAGCCCCGGCGACGTTCACCGTCAGGTCCTGATTCATCGTCACCGTGTTCGTCGTGTTGACGTTGAGGGCATTGAGCGTGGTGATGGAATCCACCGAGACCGCATCGTTGTAGGTCTGGTCCCCGCTTGTGGTTACGGAAACCACCAGGTTCCCGGCTCCCGCCACGGCTGCGTAGTTGGCCCGCACCTGGCTTTCTTCCAAGGCCTGACCGTTATAGACGCGGAACAACCCAACCTGACCGTCGAAGCTCTCGGTGTTGGACTGGCCGTTGCCAATTCCACCGGTGTTGGCGCCACCACGCGTTCCCACGCCAGCCGGGTCGCTTCCCGACCAGTCGCCGCCGGCGGCAATGTCCGTGCCGACGGAGACCCCGTTGATAAAGAGTTCCAACTGATCCGTCGAGGTGTTGAAAGTGCCAATCGCCTGGATGAACTCACTAGTCGCCGGAGCGGTAAGCAGACCGAGGCTGTCCGTGTCCAGATTGTAAGCGATGTTGCCACCGTTCGGCGCCTTGCGCAGGCGCAGTTCGTTGTTGTCGATAAAGAACCCGAACCCGGTGCCGCCGCCGTCCTCAAACAAGATCTGACCCTCAGGGGTGGAAGGCGTCAGATTATCCGGCTTGAACCAGATCTCGATGCTGACGTCCTCATCCGTCCAATCGCCCGGAGCGTTGGTGAAGGAAGCCTCCGTGGTACTACCCGAGATACTCAGCAACGCACCGGCTTCGTTCTCCGTCGCGCCACCGGGAAAGTCGTAAGCCGCAGTGATTCCAGGCAAGGAGCTAACGCCCGGTCCCTCCACTCGCGTCACGTTGCCGACAACCTGGAAATCCAGCCCACTGATTCCCGTCTGATCGTCCCAACGATCAAAATCCTGGAACGCGCCTGAAGAAACGTTGACGTAGTATTCCGTGCCCGCAGTCAGGTCGGAAGCCGGATCGATTGTTACCGTCGCACCGCTGATGGTCACGATTGCGTCGCTCACGTCGATCGTCTCCACCACCGAATCATCCGAAGCCAGGTGAATCGTGATCGTTCCCGCGCCCTTCTGCACGGCTTCGTCGAAGGTCATCTCAAGGTTCGCGCCGACCGCCACGCCATCCGCATCATTGGCAGGCGTCAGCGAAACCGCCAACGGAGCGGTCCGGTCCGCCGTCGCTGTGGTGAAGCTCCAGCTCGTTGTATCCACAATTCCCGCGAAGTCGTTCCCAGCAATGTCCCGGATCGCCCCCGTGCCGATGTTCACGTAGAACTCCGTCCCTGCGGCGAGACCGGTTGGCGGATCGACGGTCACGGTGGCGCCGTTCACCGAAACCGCCGCATCGTTCACATCGATGGTCTGGACGACGGAATCGTCCGAGGCCAGGTGAATCGTAATCGTCCCGGCAGCGCCTTTCTGCACGGCCTCGTCGAAGGCCAGTTCCAAATTCGAATCGGGGGCAACCGAGCCGGCGTCGTCAGCCGGATTCAACGTGTCGACCGTCGGAGCCGTGACATCGTCGCCCGTTCCCGTGGTGAAACTCCACGTCGTCGTGTCCAAAATTCCGGCGAAGTCGTTCCCTGCCGTGTCGCGGATCGCTCCGGCGGCCACGTTGACGTAAAATGCCGTGCTCGCGGCCAGGTTGAGCGACGGGTCAATCTTGACCGTCCGCCCGGCCACCGTGACCAGACCTCCGGTCACATCGATCGTATCCACGACCGAGTCGTCCGCCGCGAGATGAATCGTGATGTTGCCGGTCCCTGCCTGAACGTCCTCGTCGAAGGTCAGCGCCAGGTTCGCGTTCGTGGCGACATCGACTCCATCATCCGCCGGGCTCAGCGACTCCAGCGAAGGAGCCTGCGTGTCCACCGCGCCGGTCGTAGTGAAACGCCATGTGGTGGAGTCCCCAATCCCCGCGAAATCGTTACCGGTCGGATCCTGCGTCGCATCGGCCAGGAAATCCACCCCGTTAACAACTTCGGACAGGCCCAAGAACAAAGTGGTTCCGGCCGAGTCGGTCGTGATCGAGGCCAACCCAGTGTCGTTCGAAAGCAAATCAAGCGCGTCAGAGCCCACATCGGCGGCAAATTGCGTAACCGCGTCATTTGGGGTGTTGACGGTCAGATTGGCCGCCACGCCATCCACTGCATCGAGCGTGTTGGCGAAGAGCACGCGCGAGGTCGCGTCGCCATTCTGGGTGATGATCGAGTCCGTCCCCAGTAACACCGCGTCGTCAAAGCGGATCTCTCCCCCATCCGCTCCATTGGCGGTGATGTTCGCCGAAATCACGGTGTGGCCGTCGAAGTTGGTGGTCAGGTTACCCAGCTCGAAGTCGTCACCGACGTTGCCGGCGAACAAGGTTACCCCTCCTCCGGTCGTGTTCACCGTCAAATCCCGGTCGTGGTCCGCATCGCTGGAATCCAACTTGCCGTTGAAGGTGATGTTGTTTCCAGTCAACACCGCTTCGGTTTGCAACTGAACCGCTCCACCGAAAAGCTGATCACCCGTCGTGGTTACCTGGACGTTGTGATTCGCCACCTCCTCGTAATTGGCGAGAACCCCCGCCGCCCCGACCGAATTCGTATAGATGCGGAATTTGGCGATATCCCCGATGAACGGCGTCGTAGCGAGACTGCCTTCAGCCGTCGCTCCATTTACCGCGCCCAACCCGGCACCATCCGAGCCTGCCCAGTCGTCGATCAAATTGGTGTCCGTGTCGTTGGACACGTCGTCAGTGGTCGTTGCAGTAATGTTATCATCGACAAAAACCCCGTCGATGTAGATCCTGAGAATGTCCCGGTTCGAATTGTCCCGGTCGTAGGTAAGAAACACCTGGTGAAACTCGCCATCGATCGGCAATGCCGCCGAAACCTGCCCCTGAACGTTGCCATCATCGGCGGTCCAAATGACCTGTTGGTTCACTCCATCGTAAACCACGGAACTTCCGTCCCCGGACCCGCCAGCCTCGAAAATCATCCCGGTGGCCGTGTTGGAAGTCGGGCGAATCCAGAATTCTAGGCTGGCGTCCGCATCGGTCGGATTCCCCGTCAGGTTGTGGAAATTGCCTCCCACGCCTCCTGACGTTCCGTCGAGCGTGTAGGCATTCAGAATCCCGGTCACACTGGAGTCGTTGACGGGACCAAAACTGATTCCCGCGCCAGACATGTTGAACCGCTCATCGACGGTAGCTCCGCTGGTGCCCTCGAACAGCCCCGAAGTCGCCAACGTCTCTTCGTCCGCATCGAAATTGAGCAACAGCGTCCCGCCGGCAATCGGCGCCGGCCCGCCCAGTTGGGCAAAGCCATTCCCATCCGTGGTAAGCGAAGTCAACGCAACGCCACTACCGACATCGCCTCGGAAAAGCGTGCTCGCGCTACCCGGAGTGTTCACCGTCAGGGCGAACGCGCCGTCCACCGTCGAGCCGAACGTCACGTCACCGCTGGCGTGATTGGACTCCAAATCCACGTCCGTGGTGAGGGTGACGCGGTCGCCGAACGTGATTCCGCCGGAACCTGCCACAATCACGTTCGCGCCGAGTTGGGTTATGCCGGCAGCGTCAGTTGTGAGCGAACCCAATGCCTCCAATCCGCCGATGATGCTGTCCAAATCGGTCGTTCCGGAGGCGTTCAGCGTCAGATCGCGGAGGTTCCCCACGTCGGAGTCGATCGTCGCGGCTGCGGCAACGATGATGTTGGTTGCCGTTACCGTGGTGGTTCCGCCCAGGGTCACCACTCCGTCGAACGTGGCATTGCTTCCCGCATCGATGGCGGCATCCGCACCGAAGGTCAGAGTGTCATTGAAATCTGCGTTGCCGCCCGCGTTGATGTCTGCCAACCCGCCGAGGAAGTTCGCGGCGGCATTGAAAGTGGCATCGCCCAAAGCCGTCACCGTTCCGGTCGCGTTGAAGGTCGCTTCGCCGGTGAAGGTGGCGTCGGCCGAAGTCGCCGTTACGGTGGCGTCAGCATTGAAGGTAGAGGTTCCCACGAAACTCACCGATGCGCCATCGATCGCGACATTCGCGCTCGTCGTAACGTTGTCGCCCAAGACGATTGCGCCGGACGACGTCACGGCCGTGGTATCAATCGTCGTCGTACCAGCGCTATCCGTAGCCAATCCACCCAGCGGAGTGCTACCGCCAATGATTCCGTTGAAATCGGTCACACCCGCCGTGTTCACGGTGAGCGAGCCCGGGGCTGCGGCAGCCGGGTCCGCATCAATCGTCTTGCCGGTCCCGAACGTCACGTTGCCCAGCGCGCCTCCGCCACTCGATTCAACGACCGTGGCGATACCAAGGGAAAGGTCGTTGCCAAACGTCTGGGTTTGGGTGGTCTTGATCTGGATCTCGGTCTGACCACCAGCTTGGACCGCGTTGAAGTTGTTTTGGATTTGGCCGGAAGGTCCACTCGTCAACACGCCGCTGTAGAGGCGGAATGCCGCAATTTGACCGTCAAACGGCCGGTATCCCTGCGCACCGCCGCCAAATCCGCCCATGTTGGCACCGCCGACGGTGCCAAGACCCGAAGGATCGCCTCCATCCCAATCGCTCAATGCGCCGTCCTTGACATCGCTTCCCACCGATGTGCCGTTGACGAACAGTTCGACGGTCTTGGTGCTGACATCGAGCGTCCCGATCACCTGGATGAAGTCATCGGAAGCGGGGTCGTAACCTGAGCCAGGAGTAACGCCGTCGCCACCGAAGATGCCGCTCGGATCCAGATCCAGATCATAGACGACTGTTCCTTTGTTGGGCGCCGAGCCCTGAATCACCTGGAAAATCAGATTGCTGCCATCCAGCCCGAATCCCGTTCCCGTGCCTCCGCCGGTTTCCCAAATCACCTCTTTCCCGGTCAAATCATCCGGCTTGAGCCAGAACTCGAAGGTGACGTCGCTGACATCCACATCGGGAACGCCCAGCAAGGTGTGATTCACATCCTGCGGCGCCTCATCATTGCCACCAGTCTGCAATTCCAACCCCGCAAGTCCACGCTGATTGTCCGCCGAACTCCCAGTCGCTCCAGGCAGGACGTAGGCCCCGGTGATTCCCGCGAAACCGGCCGAAGGATTTGAGGCAAACGTCACCACCGAATCATCGATCAACAGGTTGAACGGTTGCCCGTTCACCGTGGCGCTGCCGCCCACCGCGCTGCCGAGATCCGGAACCAAATTATCCGCCGTGTTGGGATCGAATGAGGCGTCAAAATTGAAGATGATGCCGCCGCCGGTTTGAAGATTGTCCAGCACCGTGTTGCCAATGACATGGGTCGTCCCGGTCGATCCGGTATCCAGCGAGAGCAACTCGGAGGTGTTCCCCACGTGATCCTTGAACGTAAGAGTGCCGGCGGCCCCCAGGCTGGTCGCCAGGCTGCGTGGCGTCCCATCCGAATCGACCGTTCTCTGGAACGTGACGTCGTTGCCGGTCAGGGTCGTGTCCGCGCCCAGAATGACCGCGCCGTTGTAGTCCTGATTCGCCGTGCCCGTGTTCACAGCTCCACCGTTCAAGTTGATTGCCTCCGCGTTGACCGTCACCGGCCCGTCAAAGGTCAGTGCGGTTCCAAAGGTGACCGTATCACCCGCCGCCGTCTCATTTTCCCCGGCGTTGACGATGAGTCCTTCCACCGCCGTTTTATCGACCCGAATCGTATTGCCATCGACCCGCTCGAATCCCGATGACGTCGTCAGCGCCAGATTCGCATCCTGAATCACGTAATGCGTACCGTCATCGGTGATGGTCAAGGCATCGTCGGAATCGTTGTTGATGTCCGTGATGACAAGGTTGTTGCCCACTTTTTCAACGCTGGTCTCCGCCGAGCCGAAGCTGTTCAACACCACGTCGTTGCCATCACCTCCCGCGTAATTGATCTGGAAGGTGTAAACATCGGTGCCGAACGTCAGGTCAAAGGCCTCGCTCAGCCCGGTCGCCCCCACTTCGGGGTAGTTGCTGAAGCTGCCGGTTACCGCGTCCGCGGTGCCGTCATTCGCGATCAGAACGTGGGAATTGCCGCTCGCCGCCGCGTAGTTCAGAGTCAGGAGCAGATTCGAATTGGAGATATCCACCGCCTGATCAGCCGCCGTGCCGTCTTCGACCGTGATGGAATCGTTCACGCCATTGCCATCGAGCGCGATTTCAATCGCGCCGCCGGTGACGTTGAAATCACCGTCCACCGTCATCGTGTCGATCGCGCCGTCAGCGCCAATTTGCAACGTGCCGCCAGTCTGATTGTAGGTCACGCCAAAATCGTTCACATCCTTCAGCAAACCCGTTCCACTAACCGTGAACGTCTCCGCTCCAGCCCGGTTGATGACGTCCTGGCCGCTCAAATCGAGCACCCCGCCGCTCAGATTCACCGAAGACGCTCCTGCGGCGAGCGAATCCAGATTGAACGCGGTTGTCACCGTGACCGTTCCGTCGGTGATGTTCACCGTCGAGGCGCCGTCCGCCAGGTTGATCGTGCCCACCGTGAGGTCGCCGCCGTTGTGATTCAGCGTGCCGGTGGTGTTTTGCGTATTCGAGGAGGTGCCGCCGTCATTGGCATTCGCCAATGTGATGGAGTTCGCGGTAATGGTGCCCGCGTTGTAGGTCAGCGTGCCCTTGCCGCTCCCACTACTATTCTGATGCTGACCGAGGGCCAGCTCATCAAGCGTCGCCTTGAAGGTGGCGCCGGTCATGTCGAAGATGCCGACCGCGTTGTTCCCCGTGCTCACGTCATTATCGCCGATGAGTAGATTGGCTGCGGTATTCGCATCCCCCGTCAGATTCAGTGTCCCGCCTCCAGCGATATCGACCGTGCCCAGGCTCTTCTCGCTGCCGACTTCAAAGGTATCGACATCCACCGTGTTGATGGTGCTGCCAAAGGTCAGCGTGCTGGTGACGGCATCGTTGCCGTGCGTCGCCGAATTGCCGACCCGGACCGTGCTCGCGGTAATCGCGTTGTTGCCCACGTTGGAAAGATCCACCGTGCCGAATGTGCCACCGCCGCCAGAGCCGCCGGCCATATCACCGATGAGCACCTGCGTTACGTTGATCGCAACCGAATCCGCCGCGGTCAGATCCAGCGTCCCAACTCCGGCCGGAATCCCGGTGTCGCTGCCGGTACGGGTTCCCACTTCCAATTGGCCGCCGTTCACGACGTCTCCGATGGTCACGGCCCCGCCTTGAACCGTCACCGTGGCGTTCTTCGCGGGTTCTCCGGCATTGCTCGCGTCCTGTTTCGCAATGTGCAAGGTATCCACCTGCAGACCGGCCGCCGTGACTGTAAACTGTCCGTTCTCGATGTTCAGGGTGCTGGTCTGGGTCTCGGTGACGCCGTTGGCGACGGTAAAGGAGCCGCCGCGCTGGGTAATCGTGCCCGAGGAATTTCCCGTGCTGGTGGCGAGCGCCACCGTATTCGCGGTGACCGTGCCCGCATCGAAGATCAACGTCCCGATCCCGGCACCGCTACCACCGACGTGGCGTCCCAAATTCAAGGTGCCAAACGCGGCGTTCAGCGTCGCGCCGGAGGCATCGATCACCCCGTGGGCCTGGTTTCCGGTGCTCCCGTTGACATTCCACCCAAGATTGGCATTGGTCGCCGCTCCGGTGTCGCCGGAGATGTTCAACTCTCCACCTGCGGTGATGGTAATTTTGCCCTGGGCCTTGCCGTCGCCAAGGGTCAGGGTATCCACATTGAGATCGTTCGTGCCGCTGCCGAACTGAATCTCAGAAATGATGTCGGCAACATTCGTCCCATTGTTGCTCTCATTTCCCGTGCCGGGAGATCCTCCCACAATCATGGTCGTAGTGTTGACCGTATTGGCTCCGGAGTCAGACAACAGCAGGGCACCATGCACCTTGAACTGCCCTGCCCCACCGGTGAGCCGTCCCATCAGGGTGCTGGCCACATTGATGGTTACGCCGGATGCGGAGGAGAAGTCCACCGTCGCCGTGGCATCGTTCGTCACATCGGCATCCCGATTACCGATGGCGAGGGTTTCCGTGCCATTTCCAACCGAAACGGCGCCAGCGCTCACCACCAGGCTGGAATCAGTGCCCGCATCTTCGCCAACCCGGAGCGTATCAAGCGCCAGTCCGTCGCCGACTGTCATCGTGCCTTCATCAATCAGCAACTGACCCGCGCCCGCGCCATTGGTCACCCCGTTGGTCACGTTCACATTACCTTGGTTAATGACCTGAAGCGTTCCCGCATCAATCGCGACGGAATCCGTATTTGAAATCGCCCCGCCGTCGACCTGAAGAGTACCGGCGTTCACCGCCGTGGTACCGGAATAGGAGCTAGCGCTCGTCAGAGCCATCGTGCCCGCACCGTTCTTGACGATTTCCCCTGCCGCACCGGTGCCGGCCTGGTCCATCAGGTTCCCAGCTACAATCAAGTCCGCACTGGCATCGCCCGTCACATCCGCCACATTGAATACCGTAGCCGCGCTCAGGTGAATCGCCCCGTTGGTACCGGACGTGGTGATGGTGGACGCGGTGGTTCCGCCAACGGTGACATCTCCTTCAATGAAGAAGGTCTGGTAGGCGGCACTCACCCCGCCATTGGAGGCCAAAGTGCCGCCATTTAGCGTCACATCGTTGAGAACGGTGAAGGAGTTGTTGCTCGTAACCGTACCACCTGCATTGATGACAAGCGTGTTGGTCGGCGACGGGCTCGAGGCCCGCCCAAACGCGTTGTACGAGGTGAACCGTAGCTCTCCTCCATTGTTCACAGTTACCGTTTTGGTACCGGTTCCGAGGAGGTATTCCCGACTTCCACTGGAGCTCCCAGCTTCAAGAACACCCCCATCCACCACCACATCCCCGGTGAAACCCGCATTGGTGCCGTCTCCGGCAGAGTCGATGGTCAACGTACCGTCGCCGGTCTTCGTCAACTCGCCACTCCCGGTAATCGCCCCCTTGATCTCACTGGCCGTGGAGGTGCTGCTGTTGGAAACCGTCAAGGCGTTCGTCCCCAGGGCAACCGAGCTCTCGAAGGTGACGCTTTCCCCGCTGACCTGCACATTGCCCCCGAGCGTGACAGCGCCGTTGTAAGTCTGATCGCCCGTGGCCGTGGTCACATCGGCGTCCAGATTGATCGTCTCCGCAGTGATGCTGAGGTCTCCCGGCAGGCTGGTGAAGCCGTTCAGGGTCACGGAATCGGTCCCCGCGCCGGTGTTGACGGAAAGCGAGCCTCCACTGAAGTCTGCGATCGCCACCGTCACCGTGTTGGTTCCGCTGCCACTACCGACAGCGCTGTAAAGCAGGTTGCTCGAATCGGTGAAGGTGATGTTGGTCCCGTCACTGGTGATGACGAGGGTGTCGTCCACGTTTGTCTGCCGATCAAAAACCAGATCATTCGAACCATCGACATAGATGAACCCGACGGAGGTGCTCAAGGTCACGCTGTCGGAGGCCGAGTCAGCAAAGGTTCCGGTGCCGCCAGTCTGACCGGTGATGTCGACCGCATTTCCGGTTCCCGGGGTCACCACGCCATCCCAAGGCAAGGCGGTGAGGCTGCCCGGAGCGCCGGAGTAACCGGCAGCGGGCACGAAACGCAGACTGTAGGTGTCCTCAACCACGGTGGCGTTGGTGGTGGCATCGACCGTGGTGGGGATGGCCGTCCAGCCGCCGCCCACGTTGTCATTGAATTCCCAGGTTCCCTCCGCCGCCGTCGACGCGTTGCCGACAATGGCCACGCCCGCAAAGCTCGCCCCATCGTCCACATCGGCAAAATTGGTCGCGAAGAGGTTGGCAACGGTGTCGCCGGATGGATTGGCGTCGGTTTGCGGTATCAGAGCCAGTTCAGCCGTGCTGTCGCCGTTGTTCGTCGGCGCGTCGTTCGCACCGTCGACCGTCACTTCGACCCGTGTCCCGAAGAGGGACTGGGCCGGGCCTGTGCCGGTGGGTGCGGCAAGGCTGACTTCCTGCAACGCCCAGGCGTCGAGCGCTGCACCGTCTTCGCGCGGTTGGATCCGCAGGGTGTAGGTTCCCTCTGCGAGGTTAAACGTGTTCGGGGTCCCGCTGCCGGGGCTGGTGCTTTCCGGGTTCCCCGAGCCATACCAAGTGAACGTGGAGGAGCTGTTGGTTTGAATTGCGTACCAATCCTGGTTCACATCACCAGCTCCGCTGGTTCCATCCTGAAGCTCGACAATCCCTGCGTAGATCGAGTCGCTGCTGCCATCATATCCGGCCGCGTGGATGTAAAGCCGATAGGTTCCTGCCGTGGTGATGTTGATCTTGTAATCCACGAACGGTCCCTCCACCATCACGCCGCCAATTCCGGCCCCATTGGGATGCTCCAGGAATGTGCCCGTGCGCGAGCCGCTGAATCCGGTGGTCTCATCGGTCCAACCCAACCCGCCGGGAGCCGCGACGTTGGACTGGAAGTTCACCGCATCACCCGCAACGACGCCACCCACCTCCTGGAACTGGCCAATGTCGTTACCGGCCGCATCGCTGGAGATGTGGACGAAAGAATCCGTGTCCGAGTCTCCCAAGGCGAGGTTTTCGAACTGACCATTGGGATCGTAAGTCACCGTATCACCACCGGCATCAACCGTAACCGTCCCCGTTGTCCCCGTCGTATCGATCGACGCAATCGTGACATCTCCCGCGTCCCCTTCAACGCTGGGGTCAGCCAGAGCGAGGGTGTCTCCGGAGCTGTCCTCGCTCACCGTCGCGGTGTTGGGAGCGAAGCCCGCGCCAAGGTGATTCACCTCGATGGCTCCGAGATCCCGAGCCGGATCATCCCCCGCGATGCGCGTCGTGCCGCGTTGATCGGCGGCAATGACCGAATTGGTTGCTGCATTGGCCGCCCCACCGGTGCTGGCCGGCAGGTGACTCTGCATCCCCGCAATTCCTGCGGCGGCCGCCAGAGCGTTGAGCGTGGCGGGTCCGCCATTTTCCGACAGAGCACCCAAATCGGGATCAACCACAATGCGGCCATCGGTATCGCCGCTCAAGGTACCGCCCTGACGGACGCCAAGCAGGTTTTCCCCCGCGAGTACGATGTTGCCGTTGGTGTCGCCATCCCGATTGGTGTTGTCGATATCGCGATGGTTACCAAACACGATGCTGTTTTCGATCGTGATCGTTGAACTTCCACGCTGAATCCCGCCGCCATTCCGGGTTGCCCCGTTGTCGGAGACGGTGACGTGGTTCAGGTTCACCGTCGAGGCATTGGTAAAGTAGATTGCGCCGCCATCGCGGTCGTTTACGAAGGCGCCACCGCCATTTCCGTTGATGCCGGCCCGGTTACCACTGAAGGTTACGTTGGTCGCGGTGAGGGACGAACCGTCCGTCTCCCCCCAGATCGCGCCGCCGTGACCATCCGAAGTGTTGCCGGACACTTCCCCGTTTACGAGGACAATCGTCCCGCGATTGGCCGTGGAAATCGCGCCGCCACGCCCCCGGCCTTCATTGCCGTCGGAATCGGTGCTGTTGCCGCGAAGGATGAAGTTGGTGAGATGTAAGAGACCGTCGTCCACGTAAACCCCTCCGCCGCGGCCATAGGAATGGTTGTCGGCAATGATGACGTTGCTTCCCGTGAAAGAAGCCTCCGCGCCACCCAGGTAGATGGCGCCACCACGGCGATCCTGACCGGTGGAACTGACGGAGGCCGCGGTGTCGAGATCGTAATTCGTGCGGTTGTCCGTGAACACCACCGAATCGCCCGTCACCGTGCCTGCGGAATAAATTGCACCGCCGTATTCGGTGCGAACCGCGTTGCCCGTGAAGGTGACGTCCTGCAGGGTCAACTTCGATTGATCGGAAGCCAGGTAGATCGCGCCGCCCCGCCGGTTCGATTCATTGCGCAGCACGTCGACACTGGTCAGGTTGACGATCGAAGCGTTCTGCTGCATGATCGCGCCGCCCGTCCGCGGCGACCGGTTATCGGCAATGGTCGCATCAGTGATATTGACCGTCGTATTCGCGTGCGTGATGAAAATCGCGCCGCCACCGCGATTGTCGTCGTTGGTCTCCACGGTGGTGTTGTTGGAGATTGTCGAGGTCTTGATCCCGGGCGTGCTGGAATTAATGGTGATCACCGAGGAACGATCGCCGTATATCGCGCCCCCCCGACCTTCGGCATTGTTGTTTGTGAGGGAGGCATCCGTCAGGTTGACCTTTGAGCCGCCGGTCACGTAGATCGCGCCGCCGACGTGGTTGCCGGGATTGGCGACATAGTCGCGATCTCCCGCATGGTTGAAGGTAAAGCTCGAGTTGGTGGAATTAAACGTTCCAGCCCTTACGGCGACGCCTCCACCATGTTGATTAATGGAACTGTTTTGCGTGATCGTCCCATTGTCAAAATTCACGGTGACAGCACCTTCCAGCATCAAACCACCACCGTCGTCCTCGCTGAAGTTGCCTTGAATGGTGGTGCCGTCAAAATTGACGGTAACCGCTCCCTTGATCGACAGACCAGCCCCATCGTCGTCCGCGTAGTTGCCGAAATCGATTTTCCCATCGCCCGCCTGAGGTCCTCCAATCAATCCGCCGACGAAATTCACCGTGTTGTTGGTCCCTGCAATCATTCCGCCGCCGCCATCGCGGTCGGTATTGGTCGCCTGAGCCGCGAAAGCAACGTTGTCAAAACTGGTGGCGGCATCCGTGTCCTGCGCGGTGTTCTCGACCACGTTTCGTTGAATCGTGACGTTTTCGAACGTCGCCGTGTGGTCGCTTCCCACCAGGATGAAGCCGCCGCCGTCATCTTTCGTGGAGTTGTCGAGAATGGAGACGTTCTTGAGTTCCAGAACGTTGTTCTGACCCGTGAAGTAGAATCCACCACCATCAGCCGTACCATCGTCGTTGAACGAGGCCTTGTTGGCCGAGACTTCCACGCCATCCATGACGACGGTCGTTGTGGACGCGATGTTGCCGGTCGCAAGAAATCCGCCGCCATGATCGCCGGCAATGTTTTCGCTAATTTTGCCGCCGGTCATGACCACCGTAGATCCCCGAAGCCCACTGCTCGTTGCGTAAAAACCCCCACCTTGGTTGCCGCTGCCTCGAATCGCCTGGTTGCCAACGATTTCCACGTTGGTCAGAATCACGGTGGCTCCATCAGCGCGAAACCCCGCCCCGTGGTCGTTGTCCACAGTGACTCCGCCGGTGATGGTAAGACCGCTGAAAAACGCCGTGACCGCAGGTTGAATGTCGAAGACCCGGCCGATTCCGCCGCCATCGATGATGGTGTTCGCGGCGCCATTGCCCTTAAAAACGATCGCGCCGTTGGTCTTCCTGAGGTCGTAGTCTTCCCCGGCGTTGTTGTTTTCGTCTCCCGTCGTACTCAGGGAGGTGACGATGTTGCTGGTATCGAGCGCGGAATTGAAGGTGATGACAAAATCCCCGGCGCCACTGGCGTTGGCAATGTTGATCGCCTCGCGCAGCGAAACCGAACCATCGGTGTCGGAAGTGGTCTCGATCGTCCCGGTTTCCACCAGCGTGTTGACTTCGATCGTCCCGGCGGCCGGGGTCATGGGACTCGCCAGCGGATTGAACACGGTGATGGTGTCGGACTGCGTCACCGTTTGATTGGTCGTCAAATCCGTGACAGTGAGAGTCACCGTCCAGGTTTCGGAAACCGTTTCCGCGCTGGCAATGGTGTGGGTAAAGCTGACGGCGTCCGTTTCGTTTTCGGCGGGATCGACCGCCGTGGAGTTGGTGGCGGTGAAAATGTCGGAAGTTCCGTCGTTCACCGTCCACGCGAACTGAACATCTCCCGCGCCGGTGGAGTTGGCCACGGCATCCAGGTTGATCTCGACTCCGCTAACGCCTAAAGCTGGCAGATTAAGCGCGTCCAGAGTCAAGGCGGTGGCGAGTCCGTTCAACTCGACGGCCCCGCGATCGCTCGAGGCAGTCGTTCCGCCGTTCGCCGGGCGGCCCGCTCCCGTTTGATCCGCCGCGAGGACTTCCGTGGTGACGGCGTCCACGATATTGGAGGCACCGGCGTCCGGGATGTAAACCTGGACGTGAGCGGTTGCCGAAGTCGCCGCGCTCGAGCCCGCATTGGAGGCTCCCACCAGGAAGGCGTTGCTCAGCGCGTTGAGGGTGGCATTCGTGTTGCCCTGGTAGGTATCGACCAGGTTAAGCGCGGTTGCACCCTGAGTGCCGCCCACATTGCGCGCCGCTCCGGCGTTGTTCTCGTTTTGGGTAACGACCGAGGCAACCACGTTCACGTTGTGGGCATCGCGCCGGATTCCCGCGCCATTGTTGGCGACGTTTTCGGAGAATGTGGTGTGAGTCAGGTTGGAGATGCCCCGCCGGTTGTACCAGCCTCCACCATTCCGATTCTGGACGTAATCCGGAGTTGTATCGCCGCCTTCCGCCCGGGTAAATCCGGCGTAGTTGCCGGAAAACGTGCTGTTTTCCACTGTGCTGCGCAAATTCCAGTCCCAGCTGGCCACACCACCGCCATGATCGCGGGCCACGTTTCCAGCGACGGTCGAATTCGTCATCGTGAACTGAACGTCGTTCTGCATCATCAAGCCTCCGCCGTATTGGGTAGCCTCATTATCCAAAATCGCGGAATTGTGAACGTCCAGCTTCGTTCTTCCGACCACTCGGATACCACCACCATGTGAGTTGACGGTTCGGACAGTGCCCGCGGAGTCGTAGCCCGCCAAGTTTCCTTGAATGAGCGAACCACTAATCAAAACCTTGGAGTCATCGTTGATGTGGAGTCCGCCTCCGTCATCCCGCGCAATGTTATCAGAGACAGTACTGTCAATCAGTTCCAAAACGGTGCGTTCCCGGCCATAAATCCCGCCGCCTTCAGAGCCCCCGTTTCCGCTGCCGGTTGCCGTGGTAACATCCCCAATACTATAAGTGTGGGTAGTTTGAACGACCGAATATCCGCTTGCGGTGGTCTTGTTGATCCCGGTCTTGTTTCCCGTAATGATCGTGTTCTCGAAACGCACCAAAATGGGCTCGCCTTCGATGTAGACGCCACCGCCGCGATCCCAAGAGACATTGCTAGAGATCACCGAATCGGTGAAGATCACATCGGACCGGTTATCAAGAAACAGCCCGCCACCGTCATCATCGTTGCCGTCTCCTGCGGCGTTTTGATCAATCGTGACGTGATCGCCACGCAGAATTCCGTTGTTGTTACGAATTCCTCCGCCATCGCCGACATCGGAGATGTTGTTCTGAATGGTGACATAGCTGAGATTGAATTCGGAGATCTCGGAATTGTTGTTCAACGCTCCCCCACCGGCACGTGCGTAGTTGCCGGAAATCGACACCGCCTGAGTCGATGTGCCGATGATGTTAACCACACTACCGTTGGAGCTGTTCGTAATCGCGCCGCCCCACTCCGCACGGTTGTTGGTGAAAGTGGAGTTGCCCGAAATATTCAGAACCGACTGATCGCTGTTGAAAACGGCGCCGCCTGATCCCTGAAGCGTCCCGTCACCGCCCGCGTAGGTTCCGTTTTGCCGGCTGGTCTCATTGGCTTGGAAGGTGACGTTTTCCAGATTGACGATGCCGCCCAGATAGTTCCAAAGCGCTCCACCACTGCGGTCGGAGTTGTTATAGATGGTGTAGTTCCCCTCCCAAGTGTTCCCATCCGCGTTCACCGTGCCGCCCTGATTGAATCCACCACCGCCATGGCCCCAAGCATAGTTGTTCCGAACGTCACTGTTGGCATCAAGATTCAAGATGCCGCCGTCCCCATTGAAGAATCCGCCACCATGACCGTCGCGCCGGTTCGCCCCATTCAGATCCAGGGTGTAGTTGCCCTCAATATCGGTATTCACCAAGGTCATCGTGCCGTGGTTGTAAATGCCGCCACCGTAAAAGTCTTCAGCCACGTTATTGCTGATGATCGAATCGGTCAGATTCATGATCGCCCCTTCGTGCGCGTTGTAAACACCACCGGCCCGATCGCGAGCCAGGTTGGAGTCGATGGTCACCCTCGTGCCATCAATCCGTGACCCCGCCTGCTCGTTGTGGATCGCCGCTCCGTAGCGGGCGTCGTGGTTCGTTATCGTAACATCCGTCAGCGTCACCCGCCCCTCGACCCGATTTCGCAACGCACCGCCGTCGAAATCCGCATCGTTGTTGTCGAAAACCAGATCCGTGCCGCCAAATCCGCCCTCCACGAACAACGTCGCCCCGTCGTTGTAGATCCCCGCGCCGTTGTCCGCAGTGTTGTTGCGAATCTGGGAGTTGGTGCTGCCGCTGCCCGTAATGGTGAGGGTCGTCCCCACATTCGCCCGCGCCGCCCCACCATTGATGGCCGCGATGTTCCCGTTGAAATCAACGCCCTCAAACGTGGCTTCACCTCCGACGCTCCACATGTAGAAGCCAGCTCCGTCTCGTGCTTCGTTCCCCGAGATCTCGCCGCCGGTCCACGTCGTCCGTGCCGCGCTACCATTGCTGAACAACCCACCGCCACCTGCGGTTTCGTTCCCGCCATTGCGATTCGCCTTGTTGCCGATCAGGTCGGAATCGGTCGCAACAATCGTCCTGCTGTTGTTATAAATGCCGCCTCCACGGGCATTGGTGCTGTTGTCGACCGTATCCTGCACCTCGTTGCCGGAAACGGCGACCCGGGTCAGGGTCAGCGTGCCACCGTTGTGGTAAATTCCCGCGCCATCGCCCTCGGTGAGGAAACCACCCGTGATCGTGAGATCCTGGAAGGTGACGTTTGCGCCGTTCGTGATGTTGAACACCCGGCTTAGCCCACCCGCGTCAATAAAGGTCTGTCCTTTGCCCTGTCCCGCAATCGTGATGATCCGGTTACCTCCGATCGCGTTTCCGTCGATTGTGATTTGGCCGTTGGTCAGGTCGTAAGTGTCAACTTGATCAAGCGTAACCGTGTCTCCATCCACAGCCTGCGCGATCGCCGCCCGCAAATCGGTGCCGGAACCATCATCGGCAGTGTTGGAAACCGAAACATCCGCGTGCGCCACATGAGCAACGCTACCAACCACGGCATCATCGGCCTGTCCTTCAACCGGCAGCCGCCGCTCACCTTCCGCGTAACCTCCATACATCAATTCCCCAAAATTCTCGGGCAGGTAGGTATCCGCCAGTCCCAACGCGTGCCCCTGCTCGTGTAAAACCACGCTCAGCAAATCCACTCGATCCTCAGCCTCCCCAATGGCTGCGAACAACCGGGATTCAGGCCCTCTCGAAATGAATTCCACATCGTCCATCGGCGTGGAATCGACAAACCAGCTCATCCCCGACGCATCGTCGTCAATCCGGATGATGTTGTTCGCCCCGTCATACTGAGCGAGCGACAGCCCTGCCAGATCCCCGATCTCATAGGTAACGTTGGCCAGGGCCAGTGATTGCTCCTCCGTCAAGCCCGCCAAATGCCAGCGTTCTTCCGCCGCAGTTGCGATCTCCTCCAACACTTCAGCCGACAAATCCGGCATTCCCGTCGTTCCCTGAACCTCGATTTCAGCAGGAGCACTGATCAACTCGTTCCCTAAATCATTGGCGCTCCCCTCTGCCTGGGGCGCCCCGCCATCCACACCCTGCTCCTCTGGATCCGGCAACAAATCCGTCAGCAAATGAACCTCGGTCTCCAAAACCGACTCCGGCGCGGCCTGCAACTCCTCGGCGCCAACCTCAGTCACCTCATTGGGAGCCGAAGTCGCGGAATGGTCTTCCGGCGTCGATGCGGACGGTTCCTGAGCTGGCTCAGGAGACTCGGCTACCTCGGGAGCAGCGTCACCATCCACCGGGGCGGCCGAATAGAGAATGCGCGGCTCAAGGGCATCAAACATCAGCTTGCGTTTGCCGTCGCCGGATGTCGAATCGGTTTCGCGCTGACCAAAGAGACGGGAAATCAGGCTGCGCTTGTTTTTGTTATTATCAGGTTCGCTATTCATCATCTAGGGGGGGAAGGGGGAGAAAAAAGGGCATAAAAAAACCGCGCCTCCATCCGGCCAAATTCGGCAGGGCAGATCGCGGTTCGTCCGTTTCGGAGAACTTGAGAAAGGGATTCGGGATCGGCGGCATCGCCGTGGCTCGGCGCGCGATTCCCAAAGAGATTCATATAACTGAGCTGGTCGCAGATGGCTGCGAGGAAGCCTGCTTCAAGCGGCGCTGCCGGTGGCAGAAAATGCATTCGTTTGAAAGCAGAGCGGCTCAGCGTAACTGCCGACCGCTTTTTGCCATCCTGCCAGGAAGAGAGCACCCAACGCGAAGCTCCCCTCTTGACTCCAGTTGGGAGCGGAACTAAATCCCGTGTCGGAACAGCAACCTCCAAATTCGGCTCTTCGGTCGAATCGTAAGTCGTCTCAGGAGCCTCCGTTGCCAAAATTTGACTCGGCTCCGGAGCTTCTGTAATGAAGATGTGGGGGGGGCAGTCCACGTTGAAGACAGGGACGTTGATCAGGAGACGAGCGGGCTCTGACTCCCAAGGGGGGCGTTTTTGAAAGGGGGTGGGTTTTTAGTTGAGCTCCATTTCAACAAGCTTTCGGATAAGAATCTTGTAATAAACGAACAAATTTCGTTAAAAACCGAGCACACCAACCAAGTCGCAGTGGTTCTGAAGTATGGCGGTGTGGATCTGAGTAATCCCTGGTTATTCGCAGTCGTCGAATCGCCCTCGACCAGCCCAGCTGGAGCCTGAGACGAAAAACGCGAGATTGGTCGAACTCTTGCCGTGTCCATCCCAAACCTGCGCTGCGGTTGCCTGTCGGGCCTTCCCGCGGCCTTTGCCATTTCTTCGGAGTTGCCCTCCGCGCTCAGGGAAAGCGAGCCCCCCAATCCCACCGTCACCATCATTGCCACGCGAACCTCAGCGGAATGGGACCGGTTTCGCCAAGATCATAAAAAGTCGGGCTAGCGGGATTCGAACCCACGACCTCTGCACCCCCAGTGCAGCGCGCTACCAGACTGCGCTATAGCCCGATTTGATTCCGAAACCGGACCATGATCAAAGGGCTGAATCGTTGCGATTGCAAGCGGAAGGTCAAGAATAGAAGGGCAAGGGTTCAACAACTTATGCGGCAGTCGCAGCAAACCATGCAGGGTTTCTTTGCAACATTGGGTGAAATATTCTTGGAAAGCGAGCGTGTAGTTGAGACTGGGTCTCAAAATCAATTTGATTTCTCGAATCCAACAGTTATGAGACTCAGTCTCAATCCCCCTAATCCCATGGTCATTCAGCACCCCAATTCTTCTCCCAAATCCGAAAGGGCTTCAGAGAACTCGGCTGACAAGATCGTGTGCCATTGCCACGATGTGAGAGAATCGACGGTTCGCGACGCGATCGTCCAGAACCTGGCGGAGTCGGTCGCGGAGGTGACTCTCAGCACCTGTGCCGGCGGAAGTTGCCAGGCCTGTCACTGCAAAATCAAACGAATGCTCAAGGGGGAACCTCCCGTTCCCGAGTCAACCACTGCATTCTGCCAACAATGCAACAGCCTCACTGCAATTTGCGTTTGCACTGCCGCTTAGGATCAGGACACTGCCGAATACACGATTAATATGAAAGGAAACGACCAAGTTATTGAGGCGCTGAACGCAGGACTGACGATCGAGCTAACAGCGATCAACCTTTACTTCATCAACGCGAAGATGTGCAAGGACTGGGGACTCGAGCGCCTCGCCAAACATTTTTACGATGAGTCGATCGAGGAAATGAAGCACGCTGAGGAAGTGATCGACCGCATTTTGTATCTGGAGGGCACTCCGGAAATCGCCCGCTACGACCAGATCAAAGTCGGGAAGACTCCAGAGAAACAGATCGAGAATTCCTACGAACTGGAGAAGAAGGGCGTCGCCACCTACAACGAGGGCGTCGGCATTTGCACCGAACATAAGGATGCTGGTAGCCGGGATTTGATGGAGCGGATGGTGGTCGAGTCTGAAGAAAGCATCGACTGGGCCGAGTCTCAGTTTGACCTGATCAAGATGGTCGGAATGGAGAACTACCTTGCTCAGCAAATGGGTGAGGGCGAGGAAGGCTGATTGCCGCCTCCCGTTTCCTTTCGATCAACAGCGTCTTCCGTCGAAGCGATGTCACTGCCTGCCGACGGCGCGCTCCGACATCAGGGTTAAGGTTTGAATGTTCACTTGGATTTCGACTCGGCGCGGGCAGGCAGTTGACCATCCGCGTCTTGTTCGCTGTTGGTTTGTTCGTTGTCGCTGGCTGCATGGTAGACTTCTGTGCCCACTGGAACATCAAACTTATGGATCTCCTTGGGAAGGGAAAATGGGGTGGCTTCAAGCCTCTTCGCACCAGGACGATAGCTGATCATCTCGATGTCTTGCAGATTCGTTTCGATAATATCCCCGAGAGGAGTTCGAAGGATTAGGGGATCGCCTTTCTGGACGTTTGGAGTCCCCTCAGTTCATGGGATACCTGGGACAACCACAACGCCTCGCCCCAAAATGGCAAAACGGTCGGTAATCGTGAAAAGGTAAGTATGATCCTGAAGGTTCATATCGTCGAGCTTAGATCACTATCATAAACTTGGACTGCTCGAAATATTCATCGATCTCAATTGGAAGCGTGTCCTCGCGGTCGGCTAAAACTGTAAATCCGCCTCGATTGTGAGGCTCAATGGTATCAACACGATTAATTCCCGGAGCGCCTTCGACACATGCCCTGAGCATCTCAACAAGATTAGGATCCGCGCTGAGTGCTGCATCTCGGGGAACCACGCGTAAGTAGAGGTGCATTTTCTTCAGCGAACTTTCTTGCTTGGTGCAGTTGAACTGCACCTGTAGCCAATACTTTGCCCAAGGGCGGCTTCGTGGAAGGAAGAGGAACAGCGGTGTCTTTTCCTCGCCGTCCATCAAGACGTTCTAGCCCGCTTCGGATGTTGCCATTTGGCAAGCCCGGACGGTGTTGTGCATCAGCATGGCGATGGTCATGACGCCGACCCCACCAGGGACCGGAGTGATCGCTGACGTTTTCTCAGCAACGGCAGTGAAATCCACGTCGCCGACCAGTCGATAGCCGCGTTTCGCCTCGGGATCGTCCACGCGGTTGATGCCGACATCAATGACGACGGCACCGTCTTTGACGAAGTCAGCCGTTACGTAATTGGCGCGCCCAATCGCGGCGACCACCACATCAGCTTCGCGACAAACCCCCGCCAAATCGGCGGTTCGTGAATGCGCAACAGTGACGGTGGCGTTCGCCCCCTCCCCTTTGCCCATCAACAGCAACGCAAGCGACTTTCCAACGAGCAGACTTCTCCCAACGATGACAACTCGTTTGCCGGAGACATCGATTCCGGCGTGTTGCAGCATGCGTTGGCAACCCAGTGGCGTACAGGGAACGAATCCGGTGGGATCGTCCATCACCAATTTGGCCATGTTGGCGGGATGAAGGCCATCCACGTCTTTGGCGGGGCTGATCGCCTGAATGACGGCCTCGCTATCCAGGTGAGGGGGAAGCGGCATTTGGACGAGAATCCCGTGAATCGCGGAATCCGCGTTCAGTTTGGCGATAAGATCGAGAAGAGCTTCCTGGGACGTATCCTCTTCCAGCTCGTGCTTCACGGAATGGAGCCCCAATTCCTGACATTTGCGGTCTTTCGCCCCGACATAGGCTTTGGAGGCGGGGTCATTGCCGACCAAAACAACTGCCAATCCCGGCAGCTTTCCCTGTGATTTTAGCGCAGCCAGATTTTCAGAAACTTCTTCGTAAACGGAGGCGGCGACTTCTTTTCCTTTGATGAGGTGCATGTTAGGATGGCCGGAACCTAGCCGCAGAAGGACTTTCGTCCAGCGTCATTTCTGCAGACAACTTACGCGTTCACATTCATGAACCGCAGTTCCAGTTGCCGAATCGGGCGATAACTCAGCTGTGAGATCATCTTCGCTTTGGTGAGGCTGGTGTTCCGTTTGCCGAGGAGAACTTCGGAAACCCCGGCCAAGTCAGACTTGGAAAGCGGCTCGCAAATCGAGGAGACTCTTGACCGGACAAGATGATAGTCCGGTGCGCTCCAAGTCCCGATCTCGCCCTCCAAGTTCCGAAATGCCTCGAGAGCTGAGGCGACCTTTGCCGAACCTTCCATCCCGGGCTTCGCATTCGCCGGCTTAGCCTTTCCCGTCAATCGCTTTGTCAACTTGGCAAGGGTCTCGTCCCCTCTCACCGAGAGACCGTTGATGAATTGCTCGAGTTCGGAGACTTCGTCTTTGGAAAGACCTGCTGCGAGCCGATCAAATTGTGTTCTCAATCGACGCTGTAACTCTTCCACCTGCATTTTCTAAGATGGGCTTCGGAGAATTGCTTCGCCGACCGTGGTGA
Organism: uncultured bacterium; assembly: GCA_963977015.1. Taxonomy (GTDB): domain Bacteria; phylum Verrucomicrobiota; class Verrucomicrobiia; order Verrucomicrobiales; family DEV007; genus JBCDHN01. The sequence continues at coordinate 243,893 of CAXBMO010000005.1, forward strand.
CTGGGAAGGCCTGCACCGAGAACCGCCAAGACTTCGTTGGCCAATTCGGTGACCTGGGTCATGGCGCGGGGGTTCAGGTCGATCCCGAACTCACGCATTTCCGATGCATCGCTCATCGCGGCGTTTCCGTAAGCGACGTATTCGATAAGGAGCGAATCGAGGACGATCAATTCTGGCATTTGCGGGCGTAGCTGCAGTTGAGCCGAATCTGCCATGGCCCGAGCCTGCCTGACCATCGTTCCGCGAACCTTGTTCCCAACCAGCGCGAAATGGGGATAGCGGTCCGGCCAGAGCACTTCCCGAAGCTGAAAGAGCGGATCGGAGAAAAGAAGCCCGGCACCATCGATCGAGACCTGGTCGGGGATGATCGGGACGAGGACGAGGTCGGAAGCCGCCAACGCGCCCGTAAAACTGACCGTCAAACGCGGCGGACAATCCAGAATCACGAAGTCGTAGTCCTGAGACCATTTGCGAATCAGGTTCCGAATGAGAAATCGCGCATCATCTTTGGCGGGCTCGGCGAACGACGTCAGCAAAGCCGCATCTTCCCGGTCCATGTGGTGAAAGTGCGTTGGCGCGAGATCAAAGGTCGCGCCTGTTTCCCGAACCACCTGAAGCGGCATCAGGTCCGTTTCCGTCCAGGTATCGGTTTTGGAGTAGTTCTTCAGCGCGGTGCAAACCGGAGCGTAGCCGCTTTCAAAAAATCGCGACCGCTGATCACGCGTGAGACAAAGCCGGGTGAGCGATTGCTGCCAATCGAGATCAACCACCAGCACTTTTTTCCCAAAATCAGCCATCGTCGCCGCCAGGTTTGCGGAGATGGTACTTTTTCCCACGCCCCCTTTCAGGTTCGAAACCGAAATGATTTTGGCCAACGTTTCCGGCGCCTTCTTGACCTTGCCTCGACCGACGTTCCAGACTCCCCGCTGCTTGGCGACATCGAGTTTGCGAGCGAAGGCCTGAATATCGACCAGACTTTGCTCCACGCTATCGACCAATTCCTTGGGCAATTCGCGCTCGCTCTGTTGGTCCCACACCTTTTGTTGAAGGGAACTCGCGCGTTCATCAGCCGCGATCAATTCCTTTCGCAAGTTCTCGTTTCTCCGACATTGATTGTTGTTTTCGCGCCGCAGGGAATCGTTCTCCGCTTCGGCCAAATCCACCATCCTTCGCATCTCTGCCATGGAAGCGAGGCCTCTCACGATGAAAACCAGCGTGGCAAGAAAGGCCCCGAGAACAAGAGTTCCTCCAGCCCAAGCTTCCCAATCATGAGATGGGATCGTCATATCTCTTCCTAACGATCGGGTTCAGGAGGTCGCAAGCGAAAGTTGCACCGGTCATCGCCCCGGAATTCTCTCCATTTGGGACGGCGTTTCGCGATTTTCCCTCCGAATCCGCCGCTTGCGAAAGGCTCAAACTGAGGCTAGTAGCACGCAATGCCCAAACGAATCGCATTTCTCACCGCCGGAGGCATCGCCCCCTGCCTGTCTCCTTCGATCGGAGCGTTGATCGAAAAGTACAAAGAAATCGCTCCAGATGCCGAGTTGATCGGCTATTTGAATGGATACCAAGGTCTGCTTTTGGGGCGCAGCATTGATTTCCCGCCCGCCGTTTGGGAACGCTTTCACGTGCTCTACAAATTTGGCGGAAGTGCAATCGGCAATAGCCGCGTAAAATTGACTAATGTGAATGACTGCGTGAAGCGCGGATTGGTCCAGGAAGGCCAGGATCCACTTCACGTCGCGGCAGAACAACTCAAGAAGGACAGGATCGACATTCTGCATACGATCGGTGGCGATGACACCAACACGACCGCAGCGGACCTCGCCCACTATCTTCAGGACAACGGGTATGGACTCACTGTGGTCGGGCTCCCCAAAACGGTCGACAACGACGTCTTCCCGATCCGGCAAACGCTCGGAGCGTGGACGGCGGCTCAAGAAGGCGCCATGTTCTTTGAGAATGTCGCCAATGAGAACACCACCAGCACCCGCCAGCTCATCATTCATGAGGTAATGGGTCGCCATTGTGGCTGGCTGGCCGCGGCGACCGCCAATGAGTATCACCGGTCTCTGGAGCATTACGAATGGCTCCCCGAATTGCGGATCAGCAAAGATCGCTGGGATGTGGACGCGGTATGGCTCCCGGAAATGGGAATCGATTTGGACGCAGAATGTGACCGCCTCAGCCAGCGGATGGACGACACCGACAAGGTGCATCTGTTTCTCAGTGAAGGCGCCGGAGTCGATGCCATCATTCGCGAAAAGGAATCCAGCGGGGAAGAAGTGAAATACGACGCGTTCGGTCACGCGCGAATTGACGAGTTGAACCCTGGCAAATGGTTTGCCAACCAACTCAAAGAGCGATTGGGCGCCGAGAAAGTGTTGGTCCAGAAGAGTGGTTATTTTGGCCGTTCGGCCGCCCCGATTGAGAAAGATCTCGAGTTGATCAAGCAGAGCGCCTTCGCCGCGGCCGAGTACGCGCTCGAAGGAAAAAGCGGCGTTGCCGGGCTCGATGAAGACAACAACGATCTCATGACTTGTATCGACTTTTCGAGAATCAAAGGCGGCAAGCCCTTCGACATCGACGTTCACTGGTTCAATCGTCTGCTTGAAGAGATTGGGCAGCCCAAGGGAGAGAAGCTCACGGTGCATCACTGATCCGCTGCCACCGGGTGGTGAGATTGATCTTGACTTGAGTTGCTCCTCTGAGCGATTTCATGGGGGTAATCCTTAAAAAATCCCCTTATGAAAAAAATCCTCTTGGTTCTTTCCACCCTCATGATGGCCCTCGGTTCGCCGCTCTACGCTCAAGATGGAGCGAAAGAGAAGAAGAAGGGGCCGGTCTCGATGACCGAACGAACCATCAAGCGCTATGAAGCCGTTGGCCTGACCGACGATCAAACCGCGAAAATCAAAGAACTGGCCGCCGCAACGGAGACCAAGCTGGCAGCGGCCAAGGATAAGGCAGCTCTAACCGACGACCAAAAGAAAGCTCAACGGGAAGCCATGGAAGCCGCGAAAACCGCCGGCAAGAAGGGAAAAGAGATGAAGGATGCCGTAACGGCTGCAGTCACGTTGAGCGATGACCAACTCGCGGCGAAAAAAGAGATGAAAACCATCATGGGAGAATTCGGGAAATCCGTGCAGGGGCTCCTGACGGACGAACAGAAGGCAAAGCTGAAGGAATCTCGGCCAGCCAAGGCAAATCCCAAAGCAAAGCCGAAAGCGACCAGTTAATCGCTTCACAAATTTCATTCCGACAAAGGGGCTTTCGCAGTGGAAGCCCCTTTTTGATTCACCTCCTCATCAAGCATCACTCCCGCGCTCCCCTGGCGGTTGGCGGGATCAGCCGAAAGGCTAGTGCTCTAATCAGGCAGCAACGCCGGCAGTTGAGCGACGGAATCGATGGTTAGGTCGGGCTCAATGCCACAGGAATGCTCGGGAAAGAGCTGAATCCAACACGTTTTCATCCCCAACGCGGCGGCCCCTTCGATGTCGTTTTCCGGATTGTCGCCAACAAACAGAACGTCCTCCGGCGCCAGCCCAAAAGAGTCGATGAGAGGCTGAAAGGCGCGTTGATCGGGTTTGTGATGCCCAATGTCTCCCGTTGCAAAAACGTGGGATGAATCAAAGTGCCGGTCGATCCCGAGACTGGAGAATTTCTTCAGTTGGAAGCCGGAATCTCCATTCGTCAGGATCCCGAGCTTGTAGCGCTTGCCGAGGCGTTCGACCGCTTCGTGAATCGCGGTGTCGATTTCGATCATGCTCATGACTTCGCGTTGAAACCTGGCCTCCGCATCCTTCCAGCCTTCCGCCCAATCGACCCGCTCCGCAATCCAGGAATAAAAGTCGGGACGCGGGATGAAACCGCTGTTGTCATAGGCGATCCCGGCGTTGGCCGTGGCTTCGTCATCCCCAAAAACGGACCGAATCCAACGGTTCACAGCTTGGTCTCGACTGTAGAGGGTATTGTCGAGATCAAACCCAATCGCTTTGAGGTTGGTTAGTTTGGCATTCACAGGGCGGCAGTTTCAAGCGGTTCGCCCAAGTTTCAAGTTCCCGCGACGATTGAAATCGGACCTAACGCATGAAAAACGATTTTCGAGTTTCGTTTTCGTTTTTAGGAGGTATAGCGCTATTCTATCATGAGCGAAACTGCCGTATATTCCCGCAAGAATCCGTTTCCAGCGACCCTGAAAGTTCACGAACGCCTTTGCGGCGAGGGTTCAGTGAAAGACATTCGTCACTTTGAACTCAGCTTAGCTGGTTCGGGCTTGGAGTACCAGTTGGGCGACTCGTTGGGTGTTGTCCCAAAGAACGATCCGGAATTGGTGGATGAATTGATTACCCTGTTGGGGCTCGATCCCGCAGAAGTCGTGCCTACGCCGGACAAATCTGAAGCGCCGCTGCGTGAAGCCCTGATCGAGAAGTGCAACATCACCGGTCCTTCACGGAAGTTCATGAAGGACTTCGCGGAACGCGCCGACAGCGACGAAATGCGTGGTTTGCTCGAGAAAGAACGCGCGAAAGACTTCAACGCCTATGTCGAGGCTCGCGAGATCATCGACTTTTTTATCGAAAACCCGGAGGTCAAAATGACCGGGGCGGAATTAACCGGCCTGCTCGGGAAATTGCAGCCTCGTCTTTACTCGATTGCCTCCAGCCTGAAGGTTCATCCAGAAGAAGTTCACCTGACGATCGCCCGGGTTGACTACGAAACGTTGGGCCGCAAACGCAAGGGAGTCTGCTCGACCTACCTCGCGGATCGCGCACCAAACGGCACCCAAATGCCGGTCTTCGTTCATGCGGCAAAGGGCTTCAAACCACCGGAAGATGACACGGCCCCAATGATCATGGTTGGACCGGGAACCGGGATTGCACCATTTCGTGCATTCCTTGAAGAGCGAGTTGCCACGAATGCTCCCGGCAAGAACTGGCTCATCTTCGGCAATCCTCATTCCAAGACCGATTATCTCTATGGCGAGCAATTCGAAGGTTACAAAGCCTCCGGCGCCATCTCGCGATTGGATTTGGCATGGTCCCGCGACCAGGATCACAAAATTTACGTTCAGGACAAGATCAAGGAAGCTGGTGCGGAACTCTGGAAGTGGCTTGAAGAAGGAGCTTACTTCTACGTCTGTGGTGACGCCGTCTACATGGCAAAAGACGTGGACGATGCCCTCCACAAGGCGATCGAGGAATTCGGAGGAATGTCTGCCGAAGCCGCCGCTGAGTACGTGGCGCAAATGAAGAAGGACAAGCGCTACCAACGCGACGTTTACTAGAGATCCCCGGCATCTTTCCGCTTCCGGAGAAAAACGACCGTTGCGAAAACCTTCGTGCTTCGTGCCGAAGCGAGGTGAAGTCGTGATCAGGGAAACCAAGGGAACGACGAACACCCAAACCGGCCTTGCTCCGGTTTCCGTGTGCTCAATCAAGTGAACCCAAGTAGAGATTCCAATCTGCGCGGCGTTCGTCCGTCAAACCTCTCGGACGCCTTCCGATTGGATCGATTGGCAAAAGTCGGCGTAAGCGTGGCGTAGCCCGTTTTCGAGGTTGAACTCCGGTTTCCACCCCGTTTCGCGCAAGATCGAGGAATCCATCAGCTTTCGCGGAGTCCCGTCCGGCTTGGAACCATCCTGCTTGATCTCTCCTTCAAATCCGGTCACTTGCGCGATCAATTGGGCCAGATCGCCAATCGACACCTCTTCGCCCGAGCCAACATTGACCAGATTTGGTGGATCTTCCAACGCCAGGAGGTGGAGACAGGCTGAAGCAAGATCCTCCACATAAAGAAATTCGCGAAGCGGCTTTCCACTCCCCCAAATCGCAACGGACTCGGCCCCCGATTGCGCAGCCTCATGAAAACGGCGCAGCATCCCGGGAATGACGTGCGAATTGTCCGGATGATAGTTGTCACCCGGCCCATAGAGATTGGTCGGCATGGCCGAATGATACACCACTCCGTGCTGACGCCGATAAAACTCACACAGCTTCAACCCAGCGATTTTGGCGATCGCATACGCCTCGTTCGTCGGCTCAAGAGGCCCGGTCAACAACGCGTCCTCGCGCATCGGCTGTTCCGCCAATTTCGGGTAGATGCAGGAACTTCCAAGGAAGAGAATCCGCTCAACTCCCGCTTGAAAACTCTCGTGCACAAGGTTGCTCGCAATGGCCAGGTTCTGATAAATGAAATCTGCCGGATAGGTATTGTTCGCGTGAATCCCGCCGACACGAGCGGCGGCGATCACCACGGTTTTCGGCTTCGCTTGCTCCAAAAACTCACGAACTTCAGCCTGCTCGGTCAGATCGACTTCCTGGCGAGTGGCCGTGATTACGGAAGAGTCTTCCCTCTTTTCCAGCGCCCGCACCAGGGCCCCCCCCACCATGCCGGTGTGGCCCGCGACGTAAATTGATTCGAGCAGAGCGTCCACCTTCGCAGAGTTCCGTTACTTCGCAACTCCGGCCCTGGCTTCCTCATACGCCTTTTCCTCGCGCGCCAATTGGAGATCGGAATCGACCATGATTTGCACCAACTCCTTGAACTTCACCTTTGGCTCCCAACCAAGTTGCTTCTTGGCTTTCGCGGGATCACCAACCAGCAATTCAACTTCAGCAGGTCGCAGGTAGCGCTCATCGAGCTTCACGAATTCTTTGTAGTCCAAATCCAAACGACCAAAGGCTTCTTTGCAGAACTCCTCGACAGTGTGCGTTTCGCCGGTCGCGACGACGTAGTCGTCAGGGGTGTCCTGCTGCAGCATCATCCACATCATCTCGACGTATTCCTTGGCGTAGCCCCAATCGCGTTTCGCATCCAGATTCCCGAGATAAAGCTCACTCTGCAGACCAACTTTAATCCGCGCCGCAGCCCGGCTGATTTTGCGCGTCACAAACGTTTCGCCACGGCGGGGTGACTCGTGATTGAAGAGAATCCCGTTACTGGCATGGAGATTGTAGCTCTCCCGATAGTTTACCGTGAGCCAGTAGGCATAAACCTTCGCGCATCCGTAAGGCGAACGCGGCCAAAACGGGGTGGTCTCCACCTGCGGCACTTCCTGAACCTTTCCGAACATCTCAGACGAGGACGCCTGATAATAGCGAACCTTTTCTACCAAACCGACCTCACGAATCGCCTCCAAAATCCGCAACGAGCCCAATCCCACAATGTCTCCGGTCGACTCAGGCACATCAAACGAAACGCGAACATGGCTTTGCGCTCCCAGATTGTAAATCTCGTCGGGCTGAAGGTTGTAGAGCAACTTCGCCAAGGCAGAGCTGTCGCTGAGATCGCCATAATGCAAGGTCAGGCGCGGATTGGCGGTGTGGGGATCCTGGTAGATGTGATCAATCCGCTCGGTATTGAACGATGAACTCCGCCGAATGATTCCATGCACCTCATAGCCTTTATCGAGCAGAAGCTCGGCAAGATAAGAGCCATCCTGCCCGGTGATCCCTGTAATTAGTGCGCTTTTCATGAAATTTCTGTCCCGAAGAAGAGCGCTGACGAAACAACAGCGCAAACTTACCGTCAACGTTTTTCACGAACACTTGACCGCATGGAGATTTGGGTGCTCAGGTTAGCGTTTATGAAGCTCCTACCTCTTTTTTCATCCCTTATTCTTCTGGCCTGCATCGGTCAATCCTCAGCCCAAGACTTTAAAGTCGCTGTGGTCGACTTCAAAAAGGCCATTCTCGCTCATCCCAAAGCAAAGGAGCTGGAAGCATCGCTGAAAAAAGAAGGCGAGAACGCTGCCAGCGTCATCGCCGCCAAGCAGAAGGAGCTTGAAGGCCTGAGAGAGACCGCGGCAGGACTTCAATCCCAAAAAGGACCCGATGGAAAATTGACGGAAGATGCTTTCAAAAAGCTTCTCGAGCTCCAGAAAAAGGCGGATGAAATCAAGCAAAGCATGATTCAGACCCAATCGAGAACTCAACTGGGCCTCAACGACCTCCGGCTCAAGGGGTTGACCGAAGTTGCCAATGAGGTGGGCGATCTCGTCACCAAGGCCAACAATGGCAAGTACGCCCTCGTTTTCGATAGCTCCGGCGCGACGCGCGATGGAACGCCCCAGCTGCTCGATTTTCCCGGAGCCGACGACATCACCGATCAAGTCATCGCGCTTCTGCCCAAATAACGCTCCCTCGGGTTCAGCTTTTGGCCCGTATCGCGAACCAGAGCCAACCCGCCAGGAATGCGACGCCTCCAATTGGGGTAATCGCTCCAAAAATCGCGGCCCCGGTCAGGCAATACAGGTAGAGACATCCGCTGAAGACCAGAATTCCGACGGCCAGGCAAATCCATGGACCTTTCGGAACGGATTCTGCTCGCCATGCGATTGCAAAAAGAGCAACCGCATGAATCAAATGATAGTGGCTCGCCGTTTCCCAGAATTCGATCCGACTGAAGATTTCCGCGTGTTTCTCCAATCCATGTGCGCCAAAAGCGCCAAGAGCGATTGCAAGAAAGGCGAGAATGGCGGAGATGCGAGTGTAGTTCATCCTCCCAATGTTAAGCTGAAATTTGTCACCACAACATGAATTCCCGAATCGCTTATCTCGACTCCGCCACGCTTGATGCTGGCGACATCGACTTTTCTCCGCTCGAAGCCCTCGGCGACCTCACGCTCCACGGCGTCACCAAACCGGAAGAACGCCTTCCGCGTTGCCTGGAGGCCGACATCGTCTTGGTCAACAAAGCCGTCCTCGATCGCGAAATCCTGGAAGCGTGCCGGGACAACCTCAAGTTCATCGTCGTCACCGCAACCGGCACCAACAACCTCGATCTCCAGGCCGCCCGCGAACTCAAGATCCCCGTCAGCAACGTGAGCGGCTACTCCACCGAAGGCGTCGCCCAGCACACCCTGGCAATGATCCTCAATCTCGCCACCAACGTCCACCGTTTCGCCGCCGAACCCGAAGAGTGGGCAAAGTCGCCCATGTTCACCCGGCTCGACTACCCCATCATCGAACTGGCGGGCAAAACCCTTGGAATCGTCGGCTTGGGAACCATCGGAAAACGCGTCGCCGCCCTCGGCAAAGCCCTCGGCATGAAAGTCATCGCCCTCGGCCGGGAAGGCGCCAGCTTTGAAGGCGAAGTCCCGAGGCTGCCTCACAACTCCTTCTTCGCCAATGCCGATTTCGTCACCCTTCACTGTCCGCTCACTCCGCTCAACGAACGCTTCATCAACGCAGAAACCCTGCAGCTCATGAAGCCGGGCAGCTTCCTCATCAACACCGGGCGCGGCCAACTGATCGACGAAACCGCCCTGCTCGAAGCTCTCAAGAGCGGTCACCTCGGCGGCGCTGGATTGGACGTCCTCAGCGCGGAACCACCTGCCGAAGGCCATCCACTCCTCGATTCGAGCATCCCCAACCTCTTCGTCACGCCTCACACCGCCTGGGCATCCTATGAATCCCGAATTCGCCTCCTGGACGCCGTCTGCGAAAACATCCGCTCCTTCCAAGCAGGTGGCGAAATCCTCAGTCGCGTCGCCTGACAATCGTCAAGGAGAGGCGACAATCCTGTCGCCAACCTTTGAATGCTATTGCTTTACGTTTCTTCTCCAGGATTGCGGCTTTCGACTTTGGTGAAAGACCGAAACAATGATTACCTCCTCGTCACCCACAATCGTGTAGATGAGAGTGTATGGAAATCCGTCGCAGGTTGCTACGACGGTAATCATCCGCAATCTTCGCCCAAGCTTCTGGGTAATGAAGAATTCTCCCGATAGCCGCATCAACCTCATCGATGAAATCTGCTCCCAATCCCATCACCCTCTCGTCGTAAAACTCGGCCGCATCCTCGAGTTCCTGAAGCGCAGGGGAGAGGAAGCGATAGTTCATTTGGCGAACTTGGAACGGAGCTCAGCCATCGCCCGGGTGCCGTCAATAGCGGCAATCTCTCCATCGCGAAAAGCCTTCATCCGATCATCCGCCTCCTGAATCCACGCTTCTGTAATCTCTGAAGGTGTCATTGAAAGGCTCTCCAGCAGGCGATCCGCCAAAACCGCCCTCTCTGTATCAGAGAGTTGCAATGCTTCCTTTTCAATAATTGCGTGATCCATTTCAGGAAAATGCTAGTGCACCACCAAGTCAATTTCAAACGGAACACCGTCCGCAACTCCTTCAGAGCTGTCGGACATGACGTTTTCAAATACCCAAGGTAACATCGCTTCGCCTTTGCCCCCTTGTGTTCATGCAATCCTTGCCTCAAATCTCTGTTCGGATCAGCCAAACTCCGGGACCTTTTCACCGTTCGTTCCAACCTTTCCCTTCAAAGATCTTGGGCCTGCATTTTTCGATTCGCGCGGACCTGGTTTTGGACTGTTTGGCGGATGAGAAGTGGAGGAGGTAGCCTCGTTGACGACCCGGTGTGAGGGCGGCAAAGGCGGTTTCGAAGTCGGGATGTGTTTTGAAGGCTGAGATCAGCTCTTCCGGATATTCCAACGGCGGATCCTCGGGTGACTCCATCTTTTCGCCGGCGTCTTCGAGTTCGATGGCCTGTTGAATGAAGCTAAGAATCGCATCCTTTCGTGAGTCAATCGCTTGTTCATCCGTGAAACGGAGATAGCGAGCGAATCGGGAATTTTCACCAGGCTTTTCCAGGAGTTTCTGGGGATCCTTCAATTGTGCCCCTCGGAAGAATGAAAGGACAACGCTCTCTTTCAGTGCGCTCAGCATCAAAACGTTTTTGCCATGATGCGTGTAGCATGGCGCGCTCCATTTTAGCGTCTCAGCCAACCCGGATTGTTGCACGATGTCTCGCAGCAGGTGGAGTTCGCGAACCCAGGAATTCACTTTGCATTGGGGAGTTCCTCCGAGTTCACATCGGCCACAACCGCTTTCCAGATAATGATCGACGTTTTCGGGTTTGATCGGCATGGGTCATTAGAAGGGACGGGCCAATCCGCGTTCCAGCGCCGTCAAACGCGGCTTATTCTTCGGTCACGTTGACCCGAAACCGACGGGAATTGAGCCATTGAACGCCAAACATGTCTTCCGTTGCGGGTTTGGCGCGTTTGAGGCCTCCGCCGTACTTGCTGTCGCCGTGCTTGCGGGCTCGGTGATTGACGGGCTGCTCAATAACGTTGAATCCGGCACTTTTGATCAATGCCGGGATAAAACGATGCATGCCGGTGAAGGGCACGAGGGCTTCGCGGCATTCGCGGCGCATGACTTTGAGGCTGCAGCCGGTATCGCGGACTCCATCCCCGGTGAAGCGGCTGCGGACACCGTTGGCGATGCGACTTTGCATCCGCTTAAAGGCGGTGTCTTTGCGATTGGCGCGGTAGCCACAGACGAGATCGGCGTTCTCGGTTTCGAGAGCGGCCATCAACTTGGCAATGTCGTTGGGGTCGTTCTGAAGATCGCCATCGATGAGGGCGATGAGTTCGCCCTTGGCCCGCATCATGCCTTCGTACATGGCGGCGCTTTGGCCGGTGTTCTTGTCGAGACGCAGGACGCGAACACGCTCGCCCTTCCGGATGCGTTCGACAGTCGCGTCGGAAGAACCATCATCGACGAGGACGAGTTCGTAGTCGATCCCGTCGAGAACCTCGCTGACTTCCTGCTGCATGGGCTCGACGTTGTCCTCCTCATTGTAGAGGGGAACGACGAGAGAAAGTTTGGGGCTGTGTGAGACTTCGGACACGCCGGGCCAGAATGGAGTGATTTAGGCGCGTCGCAAGCGATGATTTCGCCGGGCGATCAATCCACGCGGATGAGTTTCTCGCTGGAAGGATCAGCTGGACCGACCTTGCCGATGATGGCCTGACACAGAGCACTTTCTTCCTCGAGAATCCTTAGAACAGCGTCGAGATTCGCCTCAGGAACGGCGCAAACGAGTCCGCCACTGGTTTGAGCGTCGGCCAGGATGAACTTCATCGCATCACTGACGGAGTCGCCCCACGTCATGAATGGCTCGACCGTGCGGAGGTTTTCCTTGGTTCCGCCGGGGACACATTCTTCCTCCTCGACGAGACGCAGGATCTCAGGATCGATCAGCGGAATGTCGGCAGCGGAGAGGGTGATGGTGGTTCCACTGGATGCGCAGAGCGATTTGAGATGACCGAGTAAGCCGAATCCGGTGACGTCGGTGGCGCACTTGACCAAGCCCGCTTCGCCAATGCGCTGACCGGGCGTGTTGAGCGTGCTCATGAGCTTGACGGCCTTATCGACGACGGCTTGGGCGGCCAGTCCGCGTTTGATGGCGGTGGTGAGGATTCCAGTGCCGAGCGGCTTGGTGAGGACGAGGATATCTCCGGGCTTGGCGCCAGCGTTCGTCATCATGTTTTTCGGATGAACCATTCCGGTAACGGAAAGTCCGTAAATGGGCTCCGGATTTTTGATGGAGTGACCGCCGGCGAGGGCGCATTTCGCCTCTTTGACCTTCTCGGCGCCACCTTTGAGAATCTCGTTGATGATCTCGCTGCTGACCAGGTCGACCGGCATGCCCATGACGTTCATCGCGGTGATGGGACGACCTCCCATGGCATAAACATCCGAAAGCGAGTTCGTCGCGGCAATCTGGCCGTAGATGAACGGATCGTCGACAATGGGCGTGAAGAAGTCGACGGTCTGGACGAGGGCCCGCTCTTCATCGAGCTGGTAGATACCCGCGTCATCAGACGTCGCTGATCCCACCAATAAATTGGGATCTTCATACTGAACTAACCCCCGCAAAACTTGCGTGAGCGCCGATTGGCTAAGCTTGGATGCTCATCCCGCGCAGGAGGAAAGGGAGGTAAGTTTCAGTTTTTCGTCTGCTTTGGCAGCGTCAGGGGAACTCATGGTCGTAAGTTTCATGTAAGGCGGTCCGGTGGAGTTTCCAACGAAACTTTTTGCGGATTCGCACGACAAAATGACAGAATAGCTGACGCATGAAGATTTGAATCCTTACACCATCGGCCGCAGTTTCGCGGACCGGGAATCGCTGCACGGCGAGCCAATGGGCCGAGATGATCGCCGGGCCGGGGTTGGTCATCTCAAAGTGCGAAGGATCGTGCACCGGTGGGCCGAAAATCCTGATTGGGCTTCATGCCGAGCGAAGCCACGCGTCGATCGTGAATTTTCGCGAGGAACATCCGGAGGGTCGCGTAATCCTGGCTCTGACGGGAACCGACATTTATCCCGCGCCCAATGAGACCTCACGCGAATCGATCGAATTGGCGGATCGGCTCGTCGTTCTTCAGCGCAGGGCGTTGAACCAGCTTCCGCCGGAATCGCGGGACAAGGCGCGGGTCATCATTCAGTCCGCGGTTCGCTTGTCTGACAAACCCGCGAATCCCGATACTTTTGACGTGTGCGTGGTCGGTCACCTTCGCGATGTCAAGGATCCGCTCCGGGCCGCCAAAGCCGCGCGCCTTCTCCCCGCCACGTCCAAGATCCGCATTCTTCACGCCGGCGGCCTACTCGATCCCCACTACGAAGAACTTGTCCAGATCGAACAGGCAGAGAACCCGCGCTATCACTACCTCGGCGAGTTGGACGAACAGGGAATCGCGGATTTGATGGCCCAAAGCCGGATTCTCGTCGTGTCGTCCCGCCAGGAAGGCGGCGCGCGGGTCGTCGGGGAAGCGATCGTGCATGATACGCCGGTGATTTCATCCCGGATCGATGGAGTCGTTGGCCTGCTCGGTCCGGAGTATTCCGGATATTTTGACGTTGGCGACACCGCAGGTCTCGCGAACCTTCTTTCCAAGGCGGAAACAAATCCGGAATTTGCCGCAGCCCTCAACCGTGAAACCCAGGACGTCGCTCTTCAATTTGACCCGCAAGTCGAATGCGATGCCTGGAAACAGCTGATCGCTGAACTTACCCCCGCTTCATGAATTGCTGCCCCCAAGAACTCCTCTCCTGTCTCGATGAAGCCGACTCGCGCATGGTTGCCCTCATTGACACGTTGACCGACGAACAGCTCCACGTGCCTTATGAACGTGGCATCAATCCGCCCATCTGGGAAATGGGCCATTCCGCGTTCTTCTTTGAGTATTTTTTGCTGCGAGAACTCTACGGCGGCGAGGTCCGCATGCCGGGCTACGACGAGATCTGGGATTCGTTCGAGATTCCGCATCGCGAACGCTGGAGCCAGGGCGTCGTCCCGCCAAAAACCGAATCGTTCGATTACTATCGTCGCGTCATCGACGAGACGCGTTCCAAGCTCGATCGCGAATCCGAGCTTACCGGGAAGGAAGCCTACCTGACGAAGTACTGCATCGCCCACCAGTGCATGCATCTTGAGTCGCTCATCTGGTCGCGACAAACGCTGGGCTATCCTGCCCCACCCTTCTCCGAACTGGCTCCGGACGGACTCGAAACCACAATTGATTCCGGGGACGCGGAGATTCCCGGCGGAGACTACTTCATCGGCATTCCTGCTCACGATCAGAATGCGCCGGACGCGACCTTCAGCTTCGACAATGAACGCCCCGGGTTCACCAAACGACTCGAACCGTTCCAGATCTCCAAGACCCTGGTTTCCAATCAGGAATTCGCTGAGTTTGTCGATGACGGCGGCTACGAGAATCCGGACCACTGGAGCTTTGGCGGCAAATACTGGCTGCGCGAGTCCGCCGCCAAACATCCCATCTACTGGCAAAAACGGGACGGAGAATGGTGGATGCGACGGTTCGATCAACTGGAACCGCTGCGTTTGAAAGCTCCGGCGCTTCATCTCTCGTTCCGCGAAGCGGAGGCATTCTGCAAATGGTCCGGGCGCCGTCTCCCTACCGAATTCGAATGGGAAGCAGCCGCCCGTGGCCCCGGGGCGTTTCTCTATCCCTGGGGCAACCAAATCGTCGATCACGCAGCCTGGGACCTCGACGCCAAGTATCTTGGCACGGCTCCGGTTACCGCGTTTCCTCAGGGAGCAAGTCCGTCCGGTTGTCTGCAAATGCTCGGCACCGCCTGGGAGTGGACCACGAGCCAATATCTCCCGTTCGACGGTTTCAAAGTCGACATGTATCCTTATATGTCGACCCTGCAATTTGGCGATCACAAGACCACGCGCGGTGGCGGCTGCGCGACGTCTTCCTGCATTATTCGCAACACCTACCGCCAAGCCTATTTTCCGGATCGAAACGACGTCTTCATTGGTTTTCGAACCTGTGCTCAGGATTGAATCCCGGAATCGGGATCGCATTCCAATCCGATAATCCGATTATAATGGCTACGGAATAGCTTGATCCTGTAGTCTAGCGTCAATTCTAACCCAATGACTTGATGACTGACTTAAATAATTGGTGGGATGCGATGGGCACAGGCACTCAGATTTTTTACGGGATTGCGCTGCTTTCGACGCTCTGCCTTCTCATTCAAACAACGCTCTTGCTTTTCGGACTCGACCACGGCGGGGATCTCGACTTCGACGCCGACGCGACGGGAGATTTCGATCATGGAGATGACGGGCTTTCCCTGCTTTCGGTGCGCACCATCATTTCCTTCCTTGTCGGATTCGGCTGGGTTGGCGTCATCACCACCAAATCCGGTTTGGGCGTTCTCCTCGGATTGGTCTTCGCCACGATCGCAGGTTTCATCCTGATGTTGACCGTCTTCTGGATCATGCGAAGCTTTGCCCGCCTGCAGTCTGACGGAACCTTGAACTTCACCAACGCGATTGGAGAAATCGGAACGGTCTACCTACCCATTCCTCCGGAGAAACAATCGGCTGGCCAGATCGAAGTGATGATCCAGGGCAGGCTCATGGTGGTGCGGGCATTTACCAGTTCCGAGGAGAAACTCGACAACCGTTCCAAAGTCCGAGTGATCGATGTTGTCGGTGAAGACGCGCTCCTCGTTCAGCCCCTGAACTAACCCTTTACCTGGATTTTTTTAACACACAACCCAAAGACCCATGATGGAAACCCAACCCATGCTCGCCATTGCTTTCGAGTTTATTATCGGAGCCGGCACCTTTATCCTGGCGATTTTCGCAACGATCATCGCCCTCGCCAGTCGCTATAAACGCTGCCCCCCGGACCGCATCCTTGTTCAATACGGACGCATCGGAAACCGAGGGGCCAAGAGCGCACGCTGCTCTCACGGCGGCGGCGCCTTTGTCTGGCCAATCATTCAGGATCACGCGTTTCTCGATCTGACGCCGATCCCCATCGACATCCGGCTGGAGGGAGCACTCTCCCAGCAGAACATCCGCGTGAACACGCCCTCCACCTTTACGGTCGGAATCTCGACCGAACCCGGGGTGATGGAGAACGCCGCAGAACGCGTCCTGGGCCAGAGCCTGGAACAGGTGCGCGATTTGGCGAAGGACATCATCTTCGGCCAGATGCGCGTCGTCATCGCAACCATGCCGATTGAGGAAATCAACGCCGACCGCGACAAATTGATCGATTACATCTCGAACGGCGTCGAAGTGGAGTTGAAAAAGGTCGGGCTACGGCTTATCAACGTCAACATCCAGGATATTACCGATGAATCCGGATACATCGACGCGCTCGGACGCGAAGCCGCGGCCCGGGCGATCAACGATGCCAAGATCAAAGTCGCCGAGAAAGAGCGCGATGGAGAGATCGGGAAAGCCAGCGCCGAAAAAGTACAACGCACAGAAGTGGCCGCGCTGCATGCCGCCGCGACCGAAGGGGAAAACATTGCTGCGGTCACGGTCGCCCAGTCGATGGCGGCTCGTCGCGAAGCGGAAGCGGAAGCCCAACGTCGTGGTCAGGCAGCCGAGATGGTGAAAGTTGCCGAAGCCAAGAAGGAAGCTTACCTCGCCGAAGAAAACGCTGAGCGCCAGCGGGCCAAGCGGGAAGAAGCAACCCAATACGCCAACGTCGTTGTTCCTGCGGAAATCGAGAAGCAGCGCATTGAAACGCTGGCTGAAGCCGCCGCTGAAAAAACGCGGCGTGAGCGCACCGGTGAGGCCGACGGTCTCCGTGCCGTTCGTCAGGCCGAAGCCGATGGTATCAAAGCCGATCTGGTTGCCAAAGCAGAGGCCCTCAAGGTCGAAGCCGAAGGAATCAAGGCACAGCTCGATGCGAAAGCCGAAGGTATCCGGAACCTCTACGGATCAGCCGGAGAAGATGCCGATTTCGTGAGCCTCATGCTCGTGATCGAACAACTGCCTCAACTGATCGAGGAGCAGGTCAAAGCCGTCTCCAACCTGAAGATCGACAAAGTCACGGTCTGGGATGGCGGCAGCAACGGCAAGGGAACTGGTGGCACGACCGACTTTGTCTCGAATCTGGTCAAGGCGCTCCCGCCCCTGCACGAGTTAGCCGGAAACGTGGGCGTCAAGCTGCCTGAGTATTTCGGCCAGTTGACCGACGGAGGAAAACCAAATGGAGCTTCGGAACCCCCAATTCGGGTGGCGGAAGCCGAGGCCAAAGTGGCGAACCCGACTCCGAAACTGCCGGAGAAACCTTCCAAAGCCAGCTAACCCAGAGTCCATCCCGGTCATCGAACCTGACCACGCTGAGATGGAGCACCAAAAGAGCCGTTTCCCGGAATCAACCCGGGAAACGGCTCGTTCTTGTGGAAGGAGATTCTCCAATCCCGATGATGCTCTAATTCAGCTCGCGAATCTTCAGATTGCGCCAAGCGACATCAAAGGGGCCATTGTTACCGACAGAATGCACCTGAAGGCCAATGAAACCTTTGGGGTGTGTCTTGAACTTCTCTTCGTCGACAAGATCAGAGATCTGCTGACCATTGATCCAAACCTGAATTCGCGGACCTGACGCAAGAATCCGATAGGTGTTCCACTCGCCATCCTTGAAGTGTTTGTGAGGTTTCAGATCCTCTTTCGGAGTCATCCAACCACCGACCGCCTCGCCGTAAATGTATCCGGCTTCCGCACCCTTCGATCCGCTCGCCTCGATTTCCACCTGTGGTCCATTGACTCGACCATCGGGTTTTCCGTCCTTTTGATTGGAACGAATTTGCACCCCGGAGTTGAGACTGTTGTGACACTTCACTTCAAAAATGAGCTCAAAGTCGCCATACAATTTGTCGGTGCAAAGAAAGGAATTGGGGCTCCCTTTTACGGTTGTGCCGACAATGGTATTTTCTTTGACTTCATAAGTCGCGGTGCCGTTTTTCTGGGTGAAACCGTCAAGGTTCTTTCTATTAAACAGTTCCGTCCAGCCTTCGCTCGCCTCCTCGCTTTGCGCCCAAGCGGAAAGGGCTACGACAACGGAAAAGCACGATAAGACAATCATTGGTTTTTTCATGTGCGGCGACGATAGCGAGCTTTCTTTCCGAAGCAATAACCAGAAATATCTGCCTCGATTCGAATGGCCGGGAACGGCGGTCTCGTGAATCGGGAGGCTGCGCGGAGCGCAAACCGATCACTACACTCCAATGGGCGGCTTGAAGCCCTCCGGTTTGATGACCAGGGTTGAGCACGGAGTGGCCCCAATCACCTTTTCCGCCGTCGTTCCGAGAAGCAGCACGTTCAGTCCGGTGCGCCCGCGACTGGCGAGCACGAGCAAATCGATGTCATGTTGCTTCGCAAACTCAATGACTCCGTTGGATGGACTAACGCTTTCGGTGACGTGAGTCTCGACTTCCAATCCCTCCAGATCTTCCGCGCATTCTTGCCGGATGTCCCGGAACCCGGCTTCGGCTTCCTCGCGCCAGGGCGGCTCGCCACCGGGGGGAATCACCTTCGACAGGGCGATCAATTCGCCCAATTTTTCGCCGACGGGCCGAATCACATTCACCAGATGCAGACGTGAGCCAAACTGCCGGGCGATGGCCGTGGCCTCCCGCACGACCAGTTTTGAGGTGACCGAAAAATCAAGGGCAGCTCCGATGTTCGAAAACGGCTCCTCCTGATGGTAGCGAACCAGCATCACCCGGATGGGCGCCTTGCGGACACACTTGGCGGCAACAACGCCCGTACGATCGTCGGATCCCGTGAGACCGCGCGTGCCCAGCACCAACAGATCGGCATCATGACGATAACAGGCCTCGACCAGTTCCAGGAACGGTTGCCCCATCAACACTTCGCACTTCACGGGACCGGGTCTTCCCAGCTGCTCGACGACCCACAACTCGAGTTCTTCACGCCCTTTCTTCATCACCTCGGCCTTGGTCAGTTGAATTTTTGAAGCGAGATGCGCGTAGCTTTGCTCATCAATGATGTGAACCGCGGTTACTTCCGCACCTTTGGCCCCGGCCAACCGGACCGTCTCCTTCAAGGCATTGGCGGAACAATGAGAGAAATCGATTCCCACGACAATGTGATGACTGGTCATGAAACTCATGATCTCATTTCCCAAGCATTTTTGCAGCGCGTAGCTTGCACATCGCTCGCCGCCTGTTGGCAACGGTGCTTCCCAAAAACTTTTCCCACCTCAGACGCGCACGCCTGGCTCGCTCGGAATCACGCGAGGGTCTAAAAAATAGCGGAGTGGGAAGGAATCGAACCAACCTCGGCAAGGATCACTTGTCGACAACGGTTTTGAAGACCGCGGGGGCCACCAGGCACCCATCGCACTCCATTGGCTTATGCAGCGGAGAAGCTTGGTCTCTCAGTCGCTCCCGTCAATAAAAACAGACAGGGTATCGTAGCATTTGCACATTTTTTTTTGTGTGCGACTAACCATCTCAAGCAGGGTTGCATCTCTCAACGGATCACAACAGCTAATATGAAATTCAATATTTGCTTGGCAGTACTACTCGTTTTTTGTCCCTTGGTTTTGTTCGGGCAGAAAGACAGTTTCCCTCCCCTTTCAGAGGAACAATCAATGGCCGAGGGTTGGGTGGATGAGTATTCCGGGAAAACCATCAAGGCTGGCGATATGGCCTACAAACTCATCAATCATCGTATAAAGCATTCTCCGCGAGTTGGAATGCGCGCTCCCGAATTCAGACTCTATTCCATTCAGAGAAAAGAATTCGTTACCCTTGAATCGCTCCGTCGAGAAAAAGATGTTGTCCTGCTTTTTTCGAGTTGGACGTGCAATGTTTTTATGGAATCAGCATTGGGGCTATCTTCGCTGGCCTCCGAATTCAAGGATTCTGCCAATTTTGTATTCGTCTACATCCGTGAGGCACATCCCGGGAACGGCGGATTCGGGGAAATATTAGATCCTAGATCTGATGAGGAGCGAATTCAGGCAGCTCAGAGATTTAAGAATCAAGTCCGTCTTCCGTTCGAAATTCTGGTGGATCCTCACAAGGATCCAATGGCGACAAGGTGGGCAGCGTGGCCCGTCCGAGTCTATGTTGTCGATACCAACGGAATTGTGATCTACAGCGGGGCACAAGGACCGTGGAGTTATCGCCCCTACGAAGGTTTTCTGCACGGCGACGGAAGCTGGGACGACATTGACCAAGGCTTCAACGAGGACACTCTTGAATCCTTTTTGAGATCTCGTTTTTGCCGTGAGATAAGCACGGGGGCTCAGTGATTCACACAACGAAGGCCGACACCCAGAGGAGCGTTTTCAACTGATGACGGACGCTCCCTAGTAGTATTTGCCGAGCGTCGACTTCCAGACCTCTTTCATCTTCCCAATTTCAAGGTCAATAGCTCCCGAAACCTTGAACCGGTCGGAGCCCGCAACCGTTTTTCCGATTTCGAGCGCTGAGTTTCCAAAATGCTTTTGCACTTCGGCGGCGTCAGATGCCGCGACCTCGATCACGATGCGGCCCGGAGTTTCGGAAAACATCTCAGCCACTGAGTCACCAAGTTTCAGTTCAACCCCGGCGACCTCTGAGAAAGCCATCTCGGCGAGGGTGGTGAGAAGCCCTCCTTCTGAAACATCGTGGGCCGAACGAATCCAGCCGGATTTGACCGCTGCGAAGTAGCTCCGATAGAGCGACAAATTGGCTTCCAGTTCCGTTTTCGGGACGGGTTGCGCCCCGAGGTCGAGTTTGCGGGCGAGCACGCTGCCACCAAGATCAGCCGTTGTCTTGCCGAGGAGCATCAGGACCGAGTCGGTTCCCGTGATCGACGAGCCGACAATGTGATCTGCGCTTTCGACAATCCCCATGCCACTCAGGAGCAGGGTTACCGGGATGGAAATCGATTCGCCATCGACTTCGAAAAAGTTGTAAAATGAGTCTTTGCCGGAGACGAAGGGTGCCTGATAGGCAAGGGCCGCTTCGGCCATCCCCTTACAGCTTTCGACCAAGGCTCCGAGTTCGCGGGGATCATCGGGATTCCCCATGCAAAAGTTGTCGAGAATCGCGATGCGATCGGGATCCGAGCCGACCGTAACGAGTTGGCGGACACATTCATCGACCACGGCCGCTCCCATGGCGTAAGGGTCGGTTTTTCCCCACTCCGGCAAAATGGCCAGGCCCATGGCCATGAGTTGATCGCTGCCATCAATGTGCATGACGGCACCGTCCTGAGGCGCATCGCCTTTCGCGCCTGCCAATGGTTTCAGGTAGGTGTTGCCCTGCACCTCATGGTCGTATTCGCGGATGATTGGCGCACGACTGCAAATCGCGAAATCGCCGAGCACTTCCAGGAGCGTCTCGTTGAGATCGAGGCTCTCCAGGTTGGGGGCCGGGTCATTGGGAACGGGAGACCACTCGCTGGTGCGATATTGTCGCGGAGCGGTGTGGAGCTTGGAATTGTCCAGCTCACAGACCATTTCGCCATTGTGACGAATCTTGAGGATTCCGGAACCGTCGGCCTGGCCCAGGACGCACATCTCCGTCTCGTAAATTTCAGCCAACCGTTCAAGTTGGGGCAGGGATTCCTCGGCGACGGCGAGCACCATGCGCTCCTGGCTTTCCGAGATGAAGATTTCCCAGCTGATGAGGCCTTCCTCCTTGAGCGGCGCATTCTCGAGATACAACTCACCGCCAATTTCGCTCAACATTTCCCCGGCGGCAGACGAGAACCCGCCAGCGCCGCAATCGGTGACAAATTCGATCAAGCCCTGCGCGCGTGCATCGAGAATGAAATCGCTAACCTTTTTCTCTTCGATCGGGTTCCCAATTTGGACGGCTTGGATATCTTCCTGGTGACTGGCGTCATCGAGCGCCATGGAGGAAAAGGTCGCTCCCTTAAGGCCATCCCGCCCCGTTCGACCACCCACGGCCACCACTTTCATCCCGGCTTCCACCGTTTTTGGGATGTCGGCAATCGGGATTACGCCGGCAGTGCCACAATAAACCAGAGGGTTATAAATGTAGGCCGGATCAAACTGGATCGCTCCGGAAACCGTGGGAATCCCCATGCGGTTCCCGTAATCCCGAACGCCGCGCACGACTCCTCGCATGATGCCAAGCGGATGAATCACGTCGTCGGTGCGAAGATCCCCGGCATTCGTGTCAGGCGGTCCAAAGCAGAAGACGTCCAGATTGGCGATGGGCTTGGCGCCCTTGCCGGCCCCGAGAATATCGCGAATCACGCCGCCGAGTCCGGTATTCGCGCCCGCATAGGGCTCGATGGCGCTGGGATGATTGTGCGTTTCGGCTTTCAGGCAAATCGCGAGGTTCTCATCGAGCTTGATGAAACCGGCGTTGTCGTCGAACGCGGCAACGACAAATCCCGGCTTTTGCTCGCGAATCCGGTCGGTGATCGCTTTGACGTAGGTCTTGAAAAGTCCATCGACGGTCTCCGTTTTGCCATCGTTGGTGTGCTGGATCTCCGCGCCAAAAATCCGGTGTTTGCAGTGCTCGCTCCACGTTTGCGCAATGACTTCCAGTTCAACATCCGTTGGTTCGCGATCCCAATTCTGATAGATTTTCTGGACTTCGAGCATGTCCTCCCGGCTCAGCGAGAGTTTCATATCGGTGCTGAGCGCGAGCAACGCATCGGCGTCCAGGCCGGAAATGGGGATGTGGCGATAGGTCTTTGAGGACATGATCAACAGGCGGCTAAAGACTTCTCTTGAATGTTCCAGTTGTGAATCGCCCGATTGACGATGTCGCGCTCAAATTGCTGAACAACTTGTTTTGAGGCCTCGCCGAAAACATAAATCCGGTGCCTGATCGCGAGACTCTCCAATTCAAATCCAGGGTCTTCCAAACTGCGATAGTAGTTCAAAACGGCTTCTTTTTCCAAGTCCAGCGCTCCCGGCTTCATCCCGTAATCCAGAACAAACGCGAAGTCACTCCAAGGCTCAGCCCCGGTGGAGAGGTCCTGGCTTATCTCATCGAGCAGACACTTGCGGACAAACTCGGTCAGGCGATCAACCGGACCGCCAAAGTCGAATTCATAACTCCGTGACTGCCGATAGCTCAGCGTCCCGCTCAGCGGCGCATAGAGCAGGGCATTGCAGTCTGCGGGTTCCTCAAATTTTCCTGTGATTTCGTAGCGGGTATACACGGCGTGTTCGGTCTAACAGAGCCGCCATTCTTCCACGCTACCAAGTGGGTTTGCAAACGCTTTTCAGCCTTCAAAAGTTGCGCTAACCAAGCTTCCGGAATCGGCTTCCTCCGCCTCAACCGGCTCGACCACCGCCCGGGGAGTTGCGGTTTCCTCGGCAAATGAAGCCTCTTCCCAACTCGAAAAGTAAACCGGACTCGAGGCGACTTCTTCCGCGATCGCCGCGCCCACTTCCCGCATCCGAACTTCCGCTGCAACTTCGTCCGCGATCAGGCGCCAATTGAGATTCGCGACCGAATCATCGCTTTTCCGCAGCTGATCGAGGAAAATTTCTCCGAAGTTGCTGTACACTTCACCGGAGGTTCCACGAAAGCTGTCACGATCGTGTCGGGTCGCGGTGAGGACGGCGAGATTTGGCACGTTGGTCAGAGTATCCTCGGCCAGTTCTTCGAAATTACTCCTCACAAAGCCACCACTGTAATCAGCCTGCAGCACGACGTATTTTGGAGTTTCCTCAGGGAATTCCGCCAAAACCTGCTTCAAATAGCGCGGAGTGAACAATAGATGCTCGATCGCGATTCCATCACGGAGAGCCTCCAACCTCATCCGGGAATTCATGTGGCCGCTGGGGCCGCCGGCCAGATCAATGCGATATTGGCCAAAGTATTCCGTGTGATGTTGCGCCAACTCACGTTCCACGCCGTTGGCTTGATCCACCCAGATTGGCTTTCGCCCCTTTCCTGCCGCATACAAGTAGACAAATTCCGGTTCCCCTTTAATCGCCTCCCTCATGTGACGGTAGATCAGATGCGGCGCCGCGAGATAGAAGCCTTCCACTTCGGTTGCCAATTGATCAAACTGTTCCCGGTGAGCTTCGTATTCGGCCGGATTTGGCTTTACGTAAAAACAACTAATCCCGCTCGCCGGATGCCCTGACTGGATCAACAGGCGCCGATGGTCGACAATTTCCTGGAGATAATTGGGAGATTCCGCTCCGCCGGCAATCAGGAAAATGTGGGCGCTGGAGGATGCGGTGGTTCGGTTGTAGTCCGGAAATTGATCCTTCACACTGAGGTCACCGGTGGTCTCCTCGTCGGTCAGATCTCGAAGCTTCAAGGGTTCGCCCGAGACGGCTGTGAGATCTTTTTTTCCGAGGTCTGTAACGGAGCAGCTGGTTAGGCCCACGACCCCCGCCAGCAAAGAAAGAACGGCGAGATATCGGATGGAAATGGGAAACTCGAACATAGGCGGGGCAATTTTGAATGGAGGAAACCTCTGAAAGTTACTTTCGAGAAATTAACTATCAACAGAACTTGTTAATTTTGTTCTGTGTCAGGTTAGCGCCCTCCAGTTCAAAGGGTTGGAAACCGCCGGGCTGAATTTCAGCCGTCCAGTTCTTTCAATTCCTCCTCAAAACCTCCCGACAAGATGGGAAATCGACACCAGGTTTTGGGGTCGAGATTCGCGTCATCCAGATGAAAGGACGGAGCATAACGCTCGCGCTTCCACTGATTGCGGCTCCAGAGCGTGAAAAATCGTTTCACCCAGCCTTTGAGAAGAGGCTCGTCATGCTTGGGAAACTGAACGCACATCAGCTCGAAAACGGCTTTGGGCATTTTCTTGTCGCGAATCGCGGCGCATTCGATCGCATTGAGGACCGGATACGGCATCAGGTCGTCCTCATCGGTCTGCTTCGACGCCTGAGGCCGCAATTCTGCGGTAGGTTGCTGATCGTTGATGAATTTGAGCGCGGGAATCGGCTCGATGTCCGGGCCGCCCTCCGTTTCCAACCACCGCAGCCAATTTCGCAAAAACGCTTTATCGATCCCGGCAATGGGGCTCAATCCACCACTCGTATCGCCATCCATCGTGGCGTATCCCACGGCTGCTTCGGAGCGATTGCTGGTGCTGAGGAGCAACGCGCCCTTGATGTTGGTCAGCATCCAGATTCCGGGAGAGCGAACGCGAGCCTGGATGTTTTGCAGCGCGATATCGTCCTTTTCCCAAGTGAGCTCGCGCCCAATGGATTCAGCGATTCGGGCGGAATACCCTTCGACCAATTCCTCGATATCCCACTCATGAAACCCCGCGCCCAGCGCGGAAGCGACTTCGCGTGCGGCGGTTCTCGTCACCTCGCCGCTGTTTCGCGTGGCCTGGTAAACGCAGGTCAGCAGGTTCGATGGCCAATCTTCCACTTTCTTCCCGAGCCAGTCTCCCAACCGGCTCTTGACCTCGGCGTCGCCCAGTTCCTCCCGGGCAAGGCTCAACATGAGGTGAACGAGGCAGGCAACCGCTCCTGAATCCGCCCCGCCGCTGAGCGAAACGACGAATCCGCGACTGTGGCTTTTTCTCAGGTAATCGAAAAGTCCCAACGACACCGCGCGGCTGAACTCGGACTCTTTCGACATCGGTCCGGTTGGCATGGCTTCCGGTAATTCGGGAGCCACTTCCGGCCAATCGAACGCGACCGCCGGCAGATCGCGATGGGTTTCCGGATCAATGTCGCGACTGACGACTCGAGCTTGAAGCGTGCGGATTTGGTGAAGGTCGAAAACCGCACTAGTGACGTGAACCTCGCCAAACTTGAGACGCGGCCCTTCCGCGAGGAGCCGGCCGCCACTCGCCAAAATGCAGCCTCCATCGTAGATCGAGCGGCCCGCCTCATTCCCCATCAAATTCGCGTAAACGTAGCCACACGAAAACGCGCGGGAGTTGTCCAGGATGAACCCTTTGCGCGTATCCTGCTTGCCAAAGGCGAAGTGGCTCGCGCTGGGATTCAGAATGATATCCAAGCCCTCCCTGGCCAGTTTGATTCCGGGCGGATCCGTAACCCAGGCATCTTCACAGATTTCGAGGCCGACCCGCACTTTCCCAGTCTTGGAATTGCCGATTTCGAAAAGTTGGTCACCGATGAGGTAACCACCCCGCTCGGTTTTGCCGAGTTTCCCTTCGGGCCAGGCTTTGAACCAGCGCGGCTCATAGTGGAGACCGTCACCGGCCAGATTCTGCTTGGCGACGAGGCCCTTCAATTCGCCATCAACCAGCATCGCAGCCGCGTTGAACAATCCACCCCGCAGAAAAACGGGTAGCCCAATAACGACGGCCATCCCGACGGTTTCTTGCTGCAGAGACTCCAGAACGTCCCAGGCTCGATCGGCGACATCAATGGAGAGAAACGCGTCTTCGCAACCGTATCCCGTGATCGAAAGCTCTGGAAAACAAAGCAGGGAGACGCCCTGCTCGCGCGCCTGACCAATGGCTTGAACAATGCGATTGCGGTTTCCGACCCAATCGAGCGGAGTTTGGTTGAGAGCGGCAGCGCCGACACGGATTCGATTCATCTTAGCCGGTACCATGCCTCATCCGACGGAAGCCGTAAACGCGGATTCTTCTCGACTTGGCTGACCTCACGGTTCAATCTTTTTTTAGCCTCACACGCATGAAACTCACAGGATTCACACTCGGGATCATCTGCGCCGTGGCCCTTTCCAGTTGCAAAACGACGGAAACGACCGCCTCCGGCAACCTTCCACTGATTTCCCCGACTCAATTCGAGCAACGCTACGAGCTCGACCAGGTTCACTCCGCAGTGACCGATACGTTTATCGACCGAACGCAGGTGGTCCCCTCTCAAATCGCCAATCTCCAGGCTGAAGTGACCGGAATGGGAGTGCGCTGATCGGCTACTTTTGCCCGTAATAGGCGCCGGGGCCGTGTTTGCGAAGATAGTGCTTATTGAGGATGTGCGCCGGTAAATCAGGAGCGCCGGGATCAAGTTGGTAGGCCCCCAGAACCATCTGGCAACACACCTCCAAAGCGATGCTGTTCTTTACGGAGTCGACCGCGCCTTTGCCCCAGGTAAACGGAGCGTGAAACCGCTGAAGCGCGGCCGGCATTTCAACGGGATTGATCTTTCTCTCGCGAAAACACTCCACAATCGCCAAGCCGGTGTTCGTTTCGTAATCCGCCTCCACTTCTTCCGGCGTTAACTCCCGAACCAACGGAACGGTTCCGTAGAAATGGTCCGCGTGAGTCGTTCCCTGGCAGGGTAATTCCCGTCCCGCCTGGCAAAACATGACCGCGTTGACACTGTGGGTGTGGGTAATCCCCCCGATTTCAGGAAACTCCCGATAGAGCACGAGATGGGTCGGGGTATCGGACGAAGGATTGTAGCTCCCCTCAACCACCTTTCCCTCCAGATCGACGACCACGAGATCCTCCGCCCGGAGATTCGCGTAGGCAACGCCACTTGGCTTGATCACAAAGCAACCCGAGTCGCGGTCCATTCCACTCACGTTTCCCCAAGTGAGTTTCACCAACCCCTCACTTTCGAGCATCAGGTTCGCCTTCAACACTTCCTCACGGAGTTCTTCTAACATCATGGGAGGCAATGAGAGCGGAAAAGCGGGGTTTTGTCCATCAGACAGGCTGTTATCTAACAATCCGGTGCATTCCGGCAAAGTTGACTTTTTATCTTTAGAAAAGAGTTTATCGTTTCCTAACCTATTGTCCCATGAGTTTTGAACCTTCTGATTTTAAGGAACCTGCCACTTCAACCTTGGCTCGTAAAATCGCGGCTGTGATGATTCCTGTCGTGGCTGCAGTTCCGGTCACGATTGCGGTCGTCCAGAATTCGAAAAGCAACGTTCCGTCAGCGCCCGAAATGAACGCGATGCTGGGAGCCGAGGTGCAGGAAGAAACTCCGAGTGTGATATCGAACGATCCCGACATTCCACTGGATACCCCGGAAAATGAGGTGCCTCCTGGCCCAACCAATTTGGCTGACACCGAAACGCCCTCTGAGGATTTGGCTCCGCAAACCGACGACGCCGCAACTGAGGATTCGGCTTCGAAAAGTGATTCAGAAGAAGAGCCGCCAATGGATTTGGCCGACACCAGCCTTCCGGCGCCTCCAGCAACAGATCCCATTGCAGAAGTCGTGGAGACACCTGCGGAACACACCGTTCAGCCGGGAGAAACCCTTTACGGGATTGGTCAGAAGTATGGTCTGGAAGCGGATGAGCTTGCGCAGGCCAATGGCATTCCCATCGACAAACCGATTATTCCCGGCCAATCGCTTGGCATTCCCAAAGAGGGACTCCTCGCGGTTTCCGGAAGAAAGCCCTTTACCAGGGATGACACCGTCACTCCGCCATCAGGCCCCGTTGCGATGGATCGTTCCGGAACTGACGAAGGCTACTCTCCACCTGCCGCCCCAAGATACATTCCACCTTCCATCCCGGCAGAAAACCTTCCCGTAGACAAGACAACCCAGGAAAATGGGCGTTTGAGCTGGGACAAATCCAACAGGACCCCGGCAACCGCGAAATATTGCATCGCGTATGTGGTTCATCGCGGGGACACCCTCGAATCGATCGCGTTTTCACACTCGACGACTGGAGAAATCATCAAGGGAATGAATCACTCCACCGTCATCACTCCCGGCCAGGTTATCATGATCCCGGTTGATGGAATCATGACGCCCTGCCAGTAACCCGCTGCAGGGTTTGCGACTTGGCCTTGAAATCGTTGCATTGCAGCGACAAGGTCGAGGCAATGAGCGAGTTGATCGTTGAGCTACGACAGGTCACCAAAAAGTACGAGGATCGCGCGGTTTTGCGCAATTTGGAATTCAGCGTCTCTGCTGGAGATCGAATTTCGATTGTCGGGTCATCAGGTTGCGGGAAATCCACCCTTTTGAACCTTCTCGGCACCCTCGACCGACCCACCTCCGGGGATATCATCTTCGAAGGGAAGAATTTGGCCGAATGCAGCGAAGAGGAACTCGCCGCGCTGCGCCGTGAAAAAATCGGGTTCATTTTTCAGCTCCACCATTTGCTGCCCCAGTGCACCGTTCTTGAGAATATCCTCGTCCCGACTCTCGCCGGTGAAAAGCCGAGCAAAGCAGCCCAATTTGAAGCCAGCAAACGCGGCGAGAAGCTGTTGGAACGCGTCGGACTGCGCGATCACGTCACCAAGTATCCCGCCCAGCTTTCCGGGGGAGAACGCCAACGCGTCGCCGTGGTTCGCTCCCTCATCAATCAACCCAAGTTGCTGCTCGCGGATGAGCCGACGGGTGCGCTCGACGAAGAAAATGCGGAACGGCTCGTCGATCTGTTGGTCGAGATCAGCAATGCGGAAGGTGTCGCCCTGGTGATGGTGACTCATGATCGCAATTTGGCGAACCGGATGCGAGTGACCCGCGAAATCCACGGAGGTCGACTGAAATGAGCATCGCAGCTCGGTTTCTCGTCACCGCGATTGTCTGGGTTTCTGCGAATGCCGTTCCAACCAGCCTGCAAGCTGCCGACTGGCCGCAATGGCGAGGTCCCGATGAATCGGGAATCGCCCGGGAAACCGTTTCCCCCATTTCGGACATCGACTTCGTCTGGAAAAGCGAGGTCGGGAAAGGCTTTTCCGGCGTTTCCGTGGCCGACGGGCTCGCCTACACCATGGGATCAAACGGGGAGGAAGAAACGGTTTGGTGCTTTGACGCCAACACGGGTGAGGTTCGTTGGCAGGATTCCTATCCCGCAGCATTGATGCCGAATCTTCATGAAGGAGGCCCGGGTTCGACCCCGACGATTGACGGTGATCATCTCTTCACCCTGAGCAAGGATGGCTTGGCTTCCTGTTACGACGCAAAGAGCGGCAAACGCATTTGGCAGACCAAACTGGGAAGCCCGCCGGAATGGGGATTCGCAGGGTCTCCCTACCTTTTCGGGACCGAGGAAGTCTTGTTTGAAGCGGGCGCCACGATTTCCCTGAATCGCCGAGATGGCCGCCGCATATGGGCCAGTTCCCCTTTCAAGCCGGGTTACGGCTCGCCGATCGCTTTCGACTTTGCCGGGAAATCGCGGATTGCGGTGCTGAAAAACGACGACCTAGCGATCCTGGATCCTCAGGGAAAAACCATCGCGACGTCCCCCTGGAAAACGGCATTTGCAACCAACGCAACCACTCCAATCGTTCATGGCGATTTGATCTTCCTCTCGACCGGATATGCACGGGGATGCGCCTTGCTGCGCTTCGACGGAACACGCCTGGAGGAGGTTTACCAAAACCAATCGATGAGCAATCACATGAACAACAGCGTGTTGATCGATGGTTACCTCTACGGATTTGATGGAACGGCTCATCGCGGTCCCTCGACACAGTTTGCCTGTGTGGAATTCGCAACCGGAGAAGTGCAATGGAAGGAAGGCGGCCTGGGATGTGGCGGCGTGATCGCCGACAACGACGGCACATTGATCATCCTCAGCGAACGCGGCGAACTGGTTTTGGCCAAGGCATCCCCGGAAGCTTTTGAACCCGAGACTCGCGAGCAAATTGTGGGCGGACGTTGTTGGACCGCTCCCGTCCTGGCAAACGGTAAGGTCTATGCGCGAAACGCGTCTGGCGATTTGGTCTGCGTGAGTTTGCAGGCTAACTAATTTCCCCCTACGTTCGCATCCCCGTGGAACTCGTTCGCTATAAACACGCCCAACTTTCGGCCCGCTTCCCCAAAGACTTTCGGTATTCCAAGTCGCACTACTGGATGTCGGATCAAGGCGAAGGAATCTGGCACGTTGGCTTCACCAAATTTGCCACGCGCATGCTCGGCGAACTGGTCGAAGCGGAATTCAAAGTCGAAATTGGCGCTCCCGTGGAACCGGGACAGGAGATCGGCTGGGTCGAAGGCTTCAAGGCCGCCAGTGACGTTTTTTGTGCCCTGAAGGGCGAGTTTCAGGGCATGAATCCCGCCCTCGCTGAAGACGCCTGCATCATTCGCTCCAGCCCCTATGTCGATGGTTACCTTTACGCGGTTCGCGGCGAACCTGAGGAGTCGAGTCTGGACGTTCATGGTTACATCAAACACCTCGACGGTCTGATCAACCTGATGCAGAACGATCCCAAATACGCCAACCAAGATCCCGAATGAACAAAGCTCGTTACCTCATGATTGGTGGCTTCCTCGGCGCAGGAAAAACCACCACCATTCAGAAATTCGCCCAGTGGCTCGACGCCAAAGGATTGAAAGTCGGGCTCATTACCAATGATCAGGGACAGGGGCTCGTCGATTCAGCTTTGGGACGTTCCAACAAGTTCGCCGTTGAAGAAATTTCCGGCGGATGCTTCTGCTGCCGCTTCAATTCGCTCATTGATGCGGCCCGAAACCTGACCGAGGAGACACGACCTGACGTGTTTCTCGCCGAACCGGTGGGGAGTTGCACGGATCTGGTCGCCACAGTGAGCCTTCCCCTTCAGAAGATCTATGGTGACGATTACCAGGTGGCCCCGTTGTCGGTCTTGGTCGACCCTGTTCGGGCCTTGCGCGTCCTCGGCCTGGAGCCGGGCAAGAAGTTCTCGGAAAACGTCCGCTACATCTATCGCAAACAGCTGGAAGAGGCGGAGATGATCGTCATCAACAAGATCGACATCCTCGACGAAGAGCGACTGAAGACTTTACGCGAAGGGCTGAAAAAGGAATTTTCCGAGGCACAGATTTTCGAGCAATCCGCCCGCGATGAGATCAATCTGGAAACCTGGTTCAACGCAGCATCCGAAACCGAGATGAACGTTCCCCGCTTTTTGGACATCGACTATCAGCGCTATGGCGATGGCGAAGCGCTGCTCGGTTGGCTCAACACCACTGTCGAGATCCGCAGCGACGAGGAATTCGACGGCAATCAGCTACTTCGCGATTTGGCGAATCAACTGCGCGAGTCGCTCGGGAAGGAAGGCGCGGAAGTCGCCCACCTCAAGATGACGCTGACTCCACTTGGCGATCCGTTTGAAATCGCTGCGGTGAACATGGTGAGGGATGATCAATCTCCCGAGCTATCCCACCAACTGTTCGAGCCGCTGGAGGACGGCGAGTTGCTGCTGAACATGCGCGTTGAAACCTCTCCGGAGCTTTTGGAAAAAGCCTCCAACGACGCGCTGAACAGCGTCCTTTCCGGCTTCGACTTCAAGATCACACATTCCGAGCATTTTCGGCCAGGCATGCCGGTCCCGACGCATCGATTTGCGGAAGAAACCGCCTAACGCCCCCTCATTCGCCGCGGACGGCTTCGCTCACTTCAATCTTCGCTGCGCCCGAAGCCGGAATGAAGCCGGCGAGAATGGCCACGGGAACAACCCAGAGCGGCGTCGCCCAGACTTCCGCCCAGGGAACGTGAAGCTGAATCGTCCAGCCAAAGAACGATTTGTTCACAACCAGAGTCAGGATCAGCGCCATCCCAAGACCGCAGGCAATCCCAATCAGGCTACCGAACAGTCCTGTGAACCCGGCCTCCACCAAATAAACCGTTCGCACCTGAGCTCGACTCGCTCCAATGGCGCGAAAGATGCCGATATCCCGGGTACGCTCCATCACCAGCGTTGCCAGGGAAAGACTGACGCCAAAAACGGCCACCAGAATCGCGATCGAGCGCAAGACATAAGTTATCGCGAACGTTTGATCAAAAACCTCGAAGATGCGTTCGCGAATGGTTTGATTGCTGTAGATCGCCAACTCTTCATTCGCACTGAATCGTTCGCGAAGTTCCCGGTTCAACTCTTCCGCAAAATTCGGGTCCTTGAGAAAAACGGAAAAGGAATGAATGCGATCATCGCCCCAATGCCTCTTATATTCCTCCCTTGTCAGAACGAGTTTTCCACGATCGTCCGAGTAATCATAGTAGACACCGGCGATCGTAAATTCCCGTTTCCCAGACGGAGTGGGAATGGAAACCCGACTTCCTTCTTTCAGCTCCAGTTTCCGTGCGAGGGATTCCGTTGCCAGCGCGTAACCAGGAAGCTGAAATGTCTCAACCTTGCGATCTGCTTCCCCATCAAGAAACCGGAGAGTTTTGCGGGCCGGATTGCCAACGGCTCCCAAGATGAAGTGCGTTCCATCCTGCAAATGGATGACCGACTGACGATACGTCTCGATCGAGGCCACCTCTGGAAGCGCTTCCAGATAATCGACGATTTCTCCAGGTAGAAACCCCTGAAATCCGATCACCTGACTCGAGGCGGGGGTGACGTAAACATCTGCCTTCATCACCTGATTGATCCAAAGGTCGATTGTATTGCGAAACGAGGAGACCATGACGGTAACGCCAATGGTCATAGAAACCGCCATCATCAGCGCAGCGACCGTCACCGCAGAGCGATGAAGCGAACGCCCCAAATTGTCGCTCGCAAGCCGGACAAGCATCGCAGTTTGGCTTTGTCCCTGATTCCAACGAGAGGCCCAATACACCAACCATCGGCAGACCCACGGAGTCGCGAGGGAAGCACCGGTCGCGAGCGCCAAACAAGCGAGAAAACTCATCCATGCCGGCCCCGTCGTCAGTGCTTTCCACGAAAAAAAGACGGAAAGGAGAAGCGCAGCGAGCCCAAACGTGAGGAGCCTTCCAACGGGAAGATCCTTTGCCTCAACCGCGCGATTGGGTCGCAGCGCACTCAAGGGGGGGACGCGGGAAGCCTCCAGCGCGGGAAGATATGCCCCGATCAACGTTGCTCCGATTCCATAGACCATTGCAACGAACACATCGCGACTCGCAACCGTAATCTGCGTCGCATTGACCAGAATGTAATGAGACGAAATCGTCTGACTAACATCGCCAATCAACAAACTTGCGAGCAGAGCCCCGAGCGGAATCCCAAGAACAACACCGGGAATGCCGAGCAGCAATCCCTCCGCCAGGAACGCTCCCATCACTTGACGCTGCGTCGCCCCGGTTGATCGCAAAATCCCAATTTCCCTTCTGCGCCGCACGACGGAAGCCGAAACCGAATTGTAGATCAGAAAGACACCAACCAGGATCGAAACCATACTCAGGGCCGTGATATTGAGTTGGAACCCGTCCAGCATTCGTTGCACCTGTTGGCTTCGTTGCTCCGGAGCCTGAACTACAGCATCTTCCGGAAGCAGGCTGGCGAGCGACTCACTCGCTTCCTCCATTCTCGACGGATCGTGCAGGAGAATCTGAATGGAGGTCAACCGGCCTTGATTTCCGTAGAGTTCCTGGAGCCAACCGATATCCATTACCGCCATGGAGCTCGAACCGACGCCTTCCGGCAGCACCCCCGCGATCGTCAACTCGACCGTTCTCCCATCAATATCAGCAACCATTGATGAACCCGGTTGAACGCCAACATTCTCGACCAACTCGGGATGAGCAATCACCAACCCCGGACGCGACAACCAGGTTTCGAGATCAAACCCCTCTGCCATCTGCGCGAGCGCTCCGACTGTTTCAAACTCCGAATTCGTAAACGGATCTGTTCCCAGAAGGTGGATGTAACCGCCAGGAATGGAAGGAGTCGTGGCATAGCCTTCCAGCACGGGGGTCGAAGCCTGCACGGCCGGATGATTCGCAACTCGTTCGATCCACGTTTCCGGGATCCATTCACTAGCGCCGCGAACCTCAAGGTGACTCTTCCCTGCGATTAAGTCGATGCTCGATCGGAACGCCTGATTCGCACTATGATTGGCAGTTTGAATCGCCAGATACACCGCGACTCCAACCGCAACGCTCAACACATCCAGAACGGCAATGAGTTTGTGTCGAGCGAGGTATCGGAGAACGATCTGATGGAGAAGATGAAGCATCGCCTTTTCGTTTTAGCTACGCTTCACCTCGTCACCCGGTTGGGTCAGATCCCAACCGCTTTTTCCACGTTCCGCTGAAGCGCAGCCAGCAGGATGGGATCGAAAATCCGCTTCCCGGCTCCATCAGTCAGGTAAAACGTGTCGATCGCAGCCCCTTTTTCGGTGCAAATTCTGGAGTGATCAATTTCCACCCCCAGATTTCCGATGGCGTAGAACACATCAAACAATAGCCCCAACCGGTCCAATGCCTGAACCTCCATCACCGTGTGTTTGGAATTCATACCCTCCGGAATAATGGTCACCCGCGTTGGAAAATTGACGACAAGTTCGTCCCCTGCCCCATCGGGTGCGGGAATCATCTTGGCGACGTTTTCAACCTTCTCTGAAGTGTCCATCATCTTCTTGATCAACGTCTCCACATTGGATTGCATTCGCTCGGAACGAACCGGCTTCAAATCCGTGGTACAGACTCGGAAGGTGTCGAGCACGAGGTTGTCTTTCCGGGTAAAGATGTCTGCACTGAGAATGTTGATCCCTTTTGCAGCCAACGCCCCGGCCACTTTCATCAACAAGTGTTTGCGATCCCAGCACACAATTTCGAGCCGGGTAAATCCTCGGTCAGGGTAGTGAATCCAATTGATCGCTGGATGAAGGCTCTCCTGCCCATCGGCATGATAGAGGTGCTCTGTATACCAGCGAAACAGCTTCACATGCTGTACGATATCCGTAACCTCCCGGAAGAGAAAATAACGCTCCGGCATGAGCTCGAAAAGAGCATTCAGTTCCTCGGAGTATTCCTTCTTCATCCGCTTCTCGACCTCCTTCTTAAGCTCCACCTTGGCGTCCTCGATTCGCCGGGCAAACGCCTTCTGATCCTCCAGAAACGAACAGGTAGCCCGATAGAGCTGCATCATCAGCATCTCTTTCCATTGATTCCAAGCTTCTTCATTGGTGCCATTGGAATCGGCAAACGTCATGAGGAGAAGCGTCTCCATATACTGACGATTCCCCATGATCCCGGCAAACTCCGCAATCACTTCCGGATCTTCGATATTCCGTGTCGTCGCGGTTTTCCAGAACGTCAGATGGTTGTCCACCAGGAAAATCAAAAGCCGACGGCGTTCCCCTCGAATATTGAGCCGTTTGCAGACATCGCTCGCCATCTCCGTACTTGCGTCCGTGTGAAAGCGCTTGTTTTCAGCACGACCGGCATCGTGAAAAATCAAGGCAATGTAGAGAACAGCCGGGTCCTCCAATTCATGGAACAACTTTTGAAAAAACTTGGTTTTCGGATCGCTCGAATCACTCAGGGAATCGAGGACATCGATACACTTCAAGGTGTGCTCATCCGCGGTAAAGCGGTGAAAGAACTCGTGCTGAACCAGACAATCCAGTTCCCCAAACTCCGGCAGGTACTTCCCCAGAAATCCAACGCGATGCATTTGGCGGAGTATCCTCGCGACTTCTCCTTTCCGGCTGAGGATCGACTCAAACGTATCGTTGACGGCCCGGTTCCTTTGAAAACGCCAATCAACCAGGTTGTAACAATTCTTAAACAGGCGACGAATTGAGGGGCTCAATTCTAGATGACGAAGCTGGGTTTGTTGAAACACCTTCATCATCTGAGTCGGGTCGTCTCGAAAGACGTTCTTATCTTTCGGGAAGATGAGTCCATCCCGGCTGACAAAGGATCCCAGGTCTTCCTGACTCGAATTTCTCCTCGCCAGGAAACTCATCAACCCGGGTTCCTCTTCCTTTTCCGCCAGGCGGAACGTCTGCATGAGCGAGGTGCTATGCATATAAATTGCCCGCGTATGACGATAGTAATCCCGCATGAACGCTTCGATTCGTCGAAGGATCTTCGGTTGGGGATAGCAGAGATTGGTGGCCACAACCCCTTGCAGTCTCAGCGTCAGGTTGTCGGTAATCGATCGCTCAGAATAATGCAGCTCATTGCGGACGCGCATCAAAAACTCATGAGCCCGCGTCATTGCCTGATAGGCTGATTTGGAAAGGATTTTCTCATCTCGCAAATACTTCAAATCATTCCGCCCAAACTTCACCTGGAGGACCCAGATGATATTCTGATAGTCACGCAGGCCACCGCAGCCCTCTTTGATGTTCGGCTCCTGAACATAGACCGTGCTGTGATACTTTTCGTGCCTCCGCTTAAACTCAATTTGTCGCGTTTTGAGGTACTCGTTTTCCTTCCCGACAATGCAGTCCTTGTGAAAACGCTCTGCAAAGTCGTCGTACAAAGACTGGTCCCCGGTGATGAAGCGCATGTCCAACATCGCCGTTTTGGTCGCATGATCACCATTCGCGACTTTGACCGATTCACGAATCGAACGAACGGCATGTCCCACCTTAAACCCAACATCCCAAAGCATCTGCAGGATGGCTTCGACCATCCCTTCCGTATCATCGGCCAGTTTGGTGGTGTCATCGGGACAGAGGAATAAGAGATCGACATCACTACCGACGTTCAACGCTCCACGACCAAACCCACCAAAGGCAACCAACGTAACCGGATGCGAACTCTTCTTCCGGGCGCGCGAGGGCTTGGGGTCCGCATCGACCGATTCGATTGCATCCGCAAAAAATTGTCGCAACACATGGTCCAGCAAATCAGCTCGCTTCTTGGCAAATTCCAGGCCCCCCAATCCGTTGCGGTGTTGAACCTTCAGCCGGTAGTTTTCATACTTGAGATAGCGCCTGTAGAGCTGAATCTGATCCAGCTTGGACAAAGCACTTCGCCGTTCCGCCTTGAGTTCAGCCGGATTTCGGAAATTTTGTTTGTGTGACGAAGGGGTTTCTGCCATTGGCCAAGATCGTAATGTGGTTTTTATGTCGCGACAAATTTCAACTTACTTCGTAGCCGCTGCGATTTCGGTGGCGTCCCTCTTCACCTGCATTGCGCAAGAATCGGAGACAGACACCGTAACACGAATTGCTTTTGGCTCCTGTTGTCACCAGAGCCGAAGTCAAGCCATCTGGCCGTCGATTACCAAACTCCATCCGCAGGTCTTCCTTTTCATGGGCGACAATATCTATGGAGACACGGAAAGAATGGATGTGCTTCGGCAAAAATACCAGCAGCTTTTGACGGAGCCGGGCTATCAGGACCTTCAGGCTTCCGGCTGCCGAATCCTGGCGACTTGGGACGATCACGATTATGGCAAAAACGACGCGGGTGTGGAATATACGATGAAAAAGGAATCCCAGAGCATCTTTTTGGAAACTTTTGCGGTGGCGCCAACGCGCTCCCCTTGGTCTCGCCCCGGGATCTACGATTCCTACACCTTGGGGAGCGAGGGAAAATCCCTTCAGGTCATCCTTCTCGATACCCGTTACTTCCGAAGCGAGTTGCTTCGAAAAAAGACGTTTGAGAAAGGATCGTATCGGGGGCGCTATGCCGAAAACACCAGGGATGGCGCGACTGTCCTGGGGGCAGAGCAATGGGCTTGGCTCGAGCGGGAGCTGCAAAAACCGGCCGATCTTCGTGTCATCGTTTCCAGCATCCAGGTTCTGGCAATTGATCACTTCTGGGAGCGGTGGCAGAACTACCCGAATGAGAGGACCAGATTTCTCAACCTCCTCAAAAAGACCGACGCCAAAAACACGATTCTATTGAGCGGAGATCGTCATCTCGCGGAAATCATGAAGATGCCCGCCTCCGATCCACAGAGTCCCGGCTTTCCCGTCTTCGAGATTACGTCCAGCGGGCTCAATCAGACGTTTGATCGAGGCGGCGACGAACCCAATCGCTACCGGCTTGGAAACAACTTCACCGGGGCGAATTTCGGATTCCTCAGCATTGATTGGAAAGCGAGATTGGCAGAAGCGGAGATTCGGGATGTGAACGGAAAAGTTGTCCGGACGGTACCGATCCGTTTTCCCCAGTAATTGGGCCGTTTGGGAATGAACAATCAGGCACTTTTTCTTTGCGCTGTCGTCCTTCTTGGTGTGATGCTAGCGACCCCTGAATCATCCAGACAACCCCGAAATGAGCAAAAAAATTGGATTCGTTGGCGTTGGGCGCATGGGCGCAAACATGGCCCGCCACCTCAAAGACGTTGGTTACAAAGTATCCGCCGTTTACGACATCAACCGCGAGGCCGCCTCAAGCTTGGCGGATGAACTTGGAGCAACCGCCTACGAAGCGTTGCCTGACGTGACCGCCAACTCTGACGTCATCATTACCGTGGTGACCAATGATGCCGCCATGCGGGCGATTTTCCTCGAAGGCGATGCCACACTCCTTTCGGGAGCGAGCGGCAAAACCTTTATCAACTGCGCAACCCTTTCGCCCGCGATTCACCGCGAAATTTCCGCTGCAGCCAGCGAAGTTGGAGCCAAAACCCTGGAGGGTTGCATGGCCAGCAGCATCAGCCACGCCCGGGAAGGCAAGCTTTACCTGATGGTCGCTGGTGACCAGGACGCGTTTGAAGCAAACAAGCAACTGCTCGATGACCTGAGTGTGAACATGCGCTTCGTCGAAGGCGGGCCCGGACGGGCTGCGGAAGTGAAGGCGTTGGTGAACATGGTGATGAACATCAACACCGCAGGCTTGGCGGAAGGTCTGGGCTTGGCCAAAGCGTTGGGACATGATTTAAACATGATCTGCGAAGTTTTCAGCCAGACGGGAGCGAACTCCCGGGTGTTGGAAACAGACGCCGAAGACATGATTGCCCGCGACCACGAATGCTGGTTCTCCGCCGATCATGCGGCGAAGGATTCCGGGATCGCCGGTGACATTGCCAAGGGACTGGGGCTCAACCTGCCTCTCAACGAAACCACCCAAGCTCAGTACGCAAAAATGACCGCGGAAGGCCTTGGGGAATTGGACAAGTCTGGAATCGCCGAAATGACGTTCCCCGGTCGGCATTCCCATCCCAATCTTTAACCAAAAAAACCTAACACTCCAAACTAATGAGCAAAATCGTACCCACCATCAGTTCCGGCACCGCTGGCCCCCTCGGCGCGTTGCACCTTCCCCGTTTCTGGCAGAAAGTTTCTCTGGAAGCCGCTGGCAAA
Organism: uncultured bacterium; assembly: GCA_963977015.1. GTDB lineage: Bacteria > Verrucomicrobiota > Verrucomicrobiia > Verrucomicrobiales > DEV007 > JBCDHN01. Next base: position 283,767 of record CAXBMO010000005.1, read on the forward strand.
CTTCATGCTGATTACCCGGCATGCGGAGCAGGCTATGACCAGATGACTCTGGATGCCCTGGGACTCGATAAGGACGCCACTCTTGCCTACATCAAAGAGAACAAGCCCAGCTACACCGCGTTTGAAGCCTGGGTGAAGGAAAATGCGACCAATCTCGGCAACATCGCAGAGCACAACGCAGCCATCACCGGCTACAATCACGAGGATGCAACTCGCGCAGAAATTTTCGCAGCGACCAACCTGACGGACGAAACCTGCTCGTTTCGCGATGCCGTGAATCTCAACAACCTTGACGACTGGGCCATCTTCCACGCGGAAGAAATCGCGGGATAAGTCCTCACCGGCTCCATTCTTTTCAAGCTCGATGCGTCACCTGGCGCTTCGGGCTTTTTTGGGCTCTCAAGCCAAGCTGAATCCCCCTGATTTTGTGAACGCCGAAGCCGATTCCCGGGCTTTTCGAAAATCTTCCGGTTGAAATCGAGATCGCCTTCCCTAGCATTACCACGACAACAGACTGTAGTTGTTTGTTTTCATGGTTCTAGACCCGGTCGCGAAGGCGGCCGGGTCATTCCATTTTCCCCTAGGCAGCGTCGGTACAACAGGGGCATGGCTGCACCCAATGCCGGTCACCAACCTCCTTTAACTCCAGATCCATCCCGATGCTGTCTTTCCACTTGGGATGATTGACGCGATGCCCGAAGGCGCAGCCTTGCGGCGGATTGATTGGCGAAGGAACATCGCCCTCAAGGGGAACATGCTGCCGGCGAACCGTCGGATCAGGCACGGGGATCGCCTTGATCAGCGCCTTGGTGTAGGCGTGCTGCGGGTTCTCGTAAATCTCGTCGGCCCCTGCCATCTCAACAATCTTTCCGAGATACATGACGGCGACGCGATCCGAAATGTGACGAACCACCGCAAGATCATGGGCGATGAACAAGTAGGAAAGGCTGAGTTCACGTTGCAGGTCCATCATCAGGTTCAGAACCTGGCTCTGCACGGAAACATCAAGCGCCGAGACCGGCTCATCGCAGACGATGAGCTTGGGATTGAGGGCGATGGAGCGGGCGATTCCGATTCGCTGACGCTGGCCTCCCGAGAACTGAAAGGGAAAGCGATTGATCGCGCTTTCGTTGAGTCCCACCTTCTGCAGGAGATCGATGATCCTCGCTTTACGCTCCTTGGCGTCGCCAATTTTGTGAATCAGGAAGGGTTCCTCCAAAATGGACCCCACATTCATCCGTGAATTCAGCGATTCGGCCGGATCCTGAAAAATCATCTGCAAATCCCTGCGCAAGGGCAGGATCTCGCGGCGATGCTGATAGGCCTCAACGAATTCCTTCGCCTGAGTTGCCGGCTTCAGCAACGGGCTGGGACTTTGGAGCGTCTCGCGATTCAAGCGTTGACCTTCAAAAACGACCTCGCCCTCGGTTGGTTCGAGCAAGTTCACGATGCACTTCCCGAGGGTCGATTTTCCGCATCCGCTTTCGCCTACCAGCCCCAGCGTCTCGCCTTCATCCACGAACAGGGAAACTCCATCCACCGCCTTGCAATTGGCGACAGAACGAAGCAGGACGCCACCCTTCACCGGAAAATACATCTTCAGCCGGTTGACTTCGAGCAAATGGGATCCGTTTTCTTTCATGCGTCGGCGGCAAAACAGGGACAAGCCTCGATCCAGTGACCTGGCTCAATTTCTCGCAAGGGTGGTCGCTTCGCGACCTGCGCTTCGGTGTGGGGATTCGGGCAACGTGAGGCAAATCGACACCCCTGAGGCATGGCATTCAGGGGCGGAACGTTGCCTTCGATGGTTTTGAGCTTGGTCTTCCGTTGGTTGTCGATCCGCGGAATCGACTGAATCAGCCCCTGGGTGTAGGGATGTTGCGGAGATCCAAAAATCGTGGTGACCGCGCCCCGTTCCACCACTCGCCCGGCATACATGACCAAGACCTCGTCACAGGTTTCCGCGATCACTCCGAGATCGTGAGTAATGAGGACAATCGCCATCCCCATTTCTTCCTGAAGCCCCTTCATCAGGTCGAGGATCTGCGCTTGAACGGTGACATCCAACGCCGTGGTCGGCTCATCCGCGATGACCAGGTCCGGTTTCAGCGCCAACGCCATCGCAATGACGACGCGTTGCCTCATTCCTCCGGAAAGTTGATGCGGATACTCATCAATGCGGATTTCAGGCGCCGGAATTCCGACTTTGTCGAGGATATCGATGGATGCCGCCCGGACCTCCTCATCCGTCAATTCTGGCCGGTGAAGTTGAAACACCTCCCCGACCTGTCGGCCAATCTTCTGGACGGGGTTGAGCGCCGTCATCGGCTCCTGAAAAACCATCGTGATATCGTTTCCGCGTATCTCATGCATGCGGCGCTCGGATACCTCGAGCAGGTTCTCACCATGAAGCAGAATTTTGCCGCCGAGAACCTTCCCCATCGGTTGGGGTAGCAGTTGCATGATGCTGAACGCCGTCACGCTCTTTCCGCAACCGCTCTCGCCGACAATTCCCAAGGTTTTGCCGCTCTCGACTTCGAACGAAACGCCATCCACGGCAACCAGTTGACCGCCTTCCGTGTCGAAAGCGGTCACCAGGTTTTGAACTTCGAGCAGTTTTTTTGATTCTTTGGGCACGAGCCTTGATCGAGTTTGGGAAACGGGGTGTTTCTAAACCCGTTTCGAGCCCGGATCAATCCCCATCCAAATGGATCGAAGTTGAAGAACGCTTCCTGCCCCCTGAATAAGTCGAAACCCGCATTTTGCTGGCAATCCGCTGGTCTCCGACTTTGCGAATGAGTTGCACTTCAAGCTTTTTGGCCAAACCGGCCCGGTCGTAGGCGTCCAGCCTCATCAAGGCGAGTGCGTTCTGCTGAATCCAGATGTCGGCATGGGTATAGGCGCCTTTTCCCGTATCGTTCTGGACGGTGAGGATGAAGCAATTGGAGACGCCGGTTCTGCCTTCCCGCACATTGGTCACCTTCCACCCCAATTGATGGACCGTGAGGTCTTCCAGGGTCACATCGGTTCCCCGAAGTTTTTTGGTCAAGGTTGCATTGTTGCCAGTCGCCTCCCCTACCTTCACCCGAACCGTTTCCGTCGGCTTCTGAAAGTAGTAGGTCATGACGCCGGAGCGGTCGGTCCGCAGCACGAAGGGAGATTTTCTCACTCCGATTCCCTGAATCAACCAGCCCTCAAAGTCGCCCGTCATCGAGGCAATGGACTCTCGGGCCTTGTCCAGCAACTCTTCCGGTGAAAGTTGGATTTGAGCCTGGGCCGTGGACGAGCCGATCAGGGCTGCCGCGACAAAAATTGGGGTGAATGAAAATCGCATGTGAGGATAAGGTGAGGGTTATTTCAGTTCCTGGATCTCCAACCAAGTGGTGCCTTGCTTGTCACCATTGAGGTAGGATCTCACACGAATGACGTCTGCAATCCAGACATCTTGCATTTTTTTGCCGTGGGTAACATCAAAGTCTTTGAGCAGCCCGGGCTTTTCAGCGCGATCATATCCCTCCATCTTGATGAGACCTCCGCTCGCTTTGTCGATCCACACAATGACGTGACCGTAGGGGCCGCGCTGATCCGGATTGTCGAGTTTCAGCTTCCAAGTCGGGCGCGCTTTGACCAACTCCATCTTGTCGATGACTTTGGGATTCGGCCAATAGAGAAAACGCATCGCCAGATCTTCATACGTCAGGTCCGTTCCCCGAATAAATTCGCCGTAACGCGCCAACGCGACGGGAGCATTACTGCCTTCCACGACCTCCCGCAGAATGAGTTGCTCTCCACTCGTATCGAGATGCACGGCTTGAGCCGGATCGTCGAATCTGAAGCGAATGTAATTGGGCTTCAGGGAAAGTTTGAAGGGAATAATCTCGAATTCCTTGCGCAGCCGGGCATCAAAATCGTGATCGTGCAGGGTGTAGCTGAGTCGCACCAATCTCAAAATCTCATCGGGAGACAATTGGTCGACAGGTTTGCCGAAGGGCGTTTCTTTTTGCGCCAGCGCCAAGGGGGCACCAACTAGGAGGGCGACGAAAACAAGGAAAATCCTGGATTGCATGGTTTTTGGGTAAATTTCAGAACCTTGCGAGGGGTTCTTCAGGTCTATCGATTGTAACGTGTTTGCTAGGGTTCTCAACCCGCATCGCCGCCGCAGTCGGTTTTGTTTTGACACACCCCTCCAAAAACGTATTCAGTCAGCCGCAATGTCACCAAAGCTCGAACGCAACCTCTTCATCGCTTTGGTCCTGTTGACGCTCTGCCGCATCGTCATCGGAGCAGTCAGCGAGCTTTCCGAAGATGAGGCTTACTACTTCCTTTGGACAGAGCGCCTCGATTGGTCCTACTACTCGAAAGGTCCCGGGGTGGCATTGGCCATCAACTTCACAACCAGTATCTTCGGGAAGACGGCGTTGGGGGTTCGCATTTTGAGCCCGCTGCTGGGATTGGCGACGAGTTGGCTGCTTTTCCGCCTCGGAACACGGCTCGTCGGTCAGCAATCGGCTCTTTGGGCCGTCGTGATGCTCAATGTGACGCCAATTTTCAATGCAGGCAGTATCCTGCTGACGATTGATCCGCTGATGATCTTTTTCTGGGTTGCGGCGATGGCGACGACTTGGCACGCGATCCAGGAATCCTCGAAAAGCCTGCTTTGGTGGATCGCGACGGGTTTCCTCATCGGACTCGGCTTTCTCTGCAAATACACCGCCGCCGTCCAGGTGATTTCGATCGTGATCCTTCTTTGCGCGAACAGCGCGTTGAAGGTCCAATTCAAGCGTCCGGGCTTTTACGCGATGCTGGGAACCATCCTGATTTGCACGACACCGGTCATGGTTTGGAATTCCCAGAATGACTGGATCACCTTCGTCCATTTGATCGAACGAACCGGGCTGGTTGACTTCAATCAACCTGAGGCAGCCGAGAGCTCCGAAGCCGCCGCCTCTTCCGGGTTTGAGTGGAACCCGTTCGATATCTTCAGCTACCTGGGACAACACCTCGGCGTTTATTCTCCGCTCTTTTTCGCCGGTCTTGCCTGGACGACGGTCCTCGCGTGGAAACGCTTTCGAAAGAGCCCGGAGGAGACGTTTATCGGCGCGTTTGGCCTTCCCATTGTCGTTTTCTATTTTGGGCTCTCCGTCTTGAAAATGGGGGAATTGAACTGGACGGCGCCCGGCTTTGTCAGCCTTGGCCTACTTTTGCCAAAATACTGGGAGCAAGCCAGCTTCGGGACCAAACTCAAAGCGCGGCTGAGCATTGCTGCGTTTGCGGTTTCCGCAGTATTGACCGTGTTGGCAGTCAATCCGGAGGTCATCCGCAGCACCGGATTAACCTGGCCCTACAGTTTCGACACGAAGAAGCGTTGGAGCGGCTGGAAAACCTCTGCCGGACACATTGCCGAGCAGGTCGCCAGGTTTGAGGCAGAAATTGGCGAAAAGCCGTTCCTCATCGGCAATCGGTACCAAACCTGTGCCGCCATCGCCTTTTACTTTCCGGATGAATCTGGGGTGATGCGCCCCGATCCAAGCTATCCGCTGGTCCACACGATCGAGCCGGACGACAAAGCCGCGCGGAAGAACCAGTTTGCGTTTTGGCCCGCGTATCAGCGGGATCCCCAGTTTCTCGGGAAATCCGCCTTGTTCGTGACCGACCAACTGAAGTCGCAGTCCCCCCCCCAAAACGTTCGCGAAGCGTTTCGAGAATGGGAGGTCTACAGCCTCGTCGATATCGACCGACGCGGAGAACTGCTCCGAAGCTGGAAAGTCTTTGCCTGCCGCGACTATCAGGGATTGCCGGACAAATAGCGCTTACCCGAGGTCCTCGATCTTGATCCAACGCTCCTCTTCCCAGGATTTGAGACCGGCTTCGGCCAACTGAACGCCTTTGGCGCCCTCCATCAAATCCCAGCGGAACGGCTCGTCCTCAACCACGTGACGGATGAACTTCTCCCATTGAATCTTGAACGCATTGTCAAATTGGGTCGCATCGGGAACTTCCTGCCATCCATCAAAGAAGTTGATCGGTTGATCGATATCCGGATTCCAAACTGGCTTGGGCGTCGCGCCGAGTGGCTGAACCCAGCACTTTCGCAAGCCGACGATCGCGGATCCCAGCGATCCATCAATCTGCATCGTGAACAGGTCATCGCGCCGAACCCGGACGTCCCAGCTGCTGTTGAACTGGGCGACGATGCCTCCCTTGATTTTGAACGTGGCATAACACGCGTCATCAGCCGTCGCGGAATAGGGCTTTCCGTCTTCGCCGATTCGCTCCGGCAAATGCGTCGCCCCCAGGCAACTGACGGCTTCAACCGGGCCAAAGAGGTTGTCGAGCACGTAGCGCCAGTGACAAAGCATGTCGATGATGATTCCGCCGCCGTCTTCCTTGCGGTAATTCCAGGAGGGGCGCTGCGCCGGCTGGTTCTCATCGTGTCCCGTGAAAACCCAGTAGCCGAATTCGCCCCGCACGCTGAGGATGTCGCCAAAGAAGCCCTGATTGATCAACGTCTGCGCTTTGCGAAGCCCGGAAAGCCATAGCTTGTCCTGAACCACACCATTCTTGACTCCGGCATCGCGACACACGTTCGCCAAGCGAACGGCTTCGTCCAACTCCACGGCGGTCGGCTTCTCGCAATAGATGGCTTTTTTCGCCGCGGCCGCCATTTCGACGAATTTCGCCCGGTGCAGAGTCGATGAGGCGTCAAAGAAGATCTCGTTGTAGTCATCCGCCAAGGCGGCGTCCAGATCCGTCGTGAACCGTTCGACGCCATGCGCCTCAGCCAGCTTCCGAAGCTTTTCTTCACTGCGCCCGGTCAAGATCGGATCCACCTGAACGGTGGCGCCAGAGGGCATTTTGACACCTCCCTGCTCCCGGATTGCCAGGATTGACCGGATCAAATGCTGGTTTGTGCCCATACGTCCCGTGACACCGTTGAGAATGATTCCAATTTTCTTCATTATTGCCGGTTTCGTTAGAGGTGAACCAATCCAGCGTCAAGGGTTGCGGAATCGACTTTTCGCGAAGAACATCTTTTCCCCATCCTATGAAAGCCCCCCTTCTTGTTGCCGTTCTCTCATTGATCTTGAGCGCGAGCCATCAGGCCGCTGATCGCCCTCACATCGTTCTCGTCATGACGGACGATCAGGGTTGGGGACAGACCGGATACTACGGTCACAAAGATCTCAAGACCCCCAACCTGGATGCGATGGCTGCAAACGGACTTCGGCTGGACCGATTTTACGCAGGCGCCTCCAACTGCTCACCAACCCGGGCAACAGTAATGACCGGACGCACCAATGATCGCTCTGGCGTGCAGGATCACGGCTACCCCATGCGATTGCAGGAGAAGACCGTCGCCCAAGCCCTTCGCGATGCCGGTTACCACACGGCGCACTTCGGCAAATGGCATCTCAACGGACTTCGCGGCCCCGGCGTTCCCATCCTTGGGGATGACAGTCACAGTCCGGGAGCGTTTGGATTCGATACCTGGCTTTCCGTGACGAACTTTTTCGACCGCGATCCTGAAATGAGTCGATTGGGAGAATTTGAATCCTTCAAGGGCGATTCTTCCGAAGTCAGCGTCGATCAGGCTCTGAAATTTCTCGATGCGAACAAGGATGGCGACGGGCCGATGTTCGTCGTGATCTGGTTTGGAACTCCGCATTCGCCGATGATCGCCACTGAGGAAGATCGCGCTCCGTTCGCCGACCTTCCCTCGGGTCAGCAACACCAATTCGGTGAGTTGGTCGCAATGGACCGAAGCATGGGAGCCCTGCGAAGCGGACTTCGCGAAATGGGAATTGCGGATGACACCGTGCTCTGGTTCAACAGCGACAACGGTGGGCTTTCCGGCTTTGGCAAAGACACGGTTGGCGGACTCCGGGGCTTCAAAAACACCATGTATGAAGGCGGTCTGCGCGTCCCCGGAATTATCGAATGGCCGTCCGTCATCAAACCACGAATCACGAATTATCCGGCCGGAACCGTCGATATCTTTCCGACGCTCGTGGACATTGTGGGGCTTCCGGAGTCGGTCATGCTTCAGCCGATTGATGGAGTCAGCATCCGGCCACTTTTTGATGGCGAAATTGGCCCTCGCGAAACACCGCTCTTTTTTCGCCACCGCAGTCGCGGAGTCATCATCGACAACACGATGAAACTTCACGTCACCAACGATGGAATTGAACTCTACGACCTCAAGGCGGACGAAAAGGAGACGACCAATCTTGCCGTCAAAATGCCAGAAGTCGCCGATCGCATGAAGGCCGCTTATCTGGCGTGGGAAGAGGGCGTCAATGCCAGTGTCAAAGGGGAGGATTACCCGGAAGGAAAGGTCGATCCCAATCAGCCTGAACGGCGTTTTTGGAAAGACGATCCCGCGTATGCGCCCTATGCCGATAAGTGGCTCGCCAAACTTGCCCCTCCCAAGAAGAAAAAGAAGTAAGGCGGCGGCGACAACCGTCCCGGCTGCGGAATGGCTTTCATGGCCGCACCACAGGCACGAGCAGGAATTGATCGCCGAAAAAAAGGGCCGCGACAGTTGCCGCGACCCTTCGAAAGAATTCAGTGTTATCGGTGCCTAACCAAACAATTTGGTAACAGGCTTCCCTTTGTCCGCGAACGTGAACGGACGGCGACTTGGGGAATAGATGGTTTCCTCAAGAGGAATTCCCATTCCGTAGCCGATCGTAGCGAGGAAGTCTTCAGGTGTGACTTCGTCGCTCACAACCTTCTTACCTTGTTTGTCTGATTCGCCGTAGCGCTGACCACCGACAATTCCCCCACCCGCCAGCATGGTCGAGTAGGTTGCCGGGAAGTGATCCCGCCCTGCGTTCATGTTGATATTCGGCGTACGACCAAACTCCGTTCCCACCGCAACCATGGTCGTTTCGAGCAAGCCTTTGGATTCGAGATCGCTCAGAAGCGTCGCAAGTGCCTGATCAAGGATTGGGAAAACGCCACTGGAACGCGTTTCGAGATCTTCGTGCATGTCGAAGCCTCCGGTGTGGACTTCAATGACCCGAACACCACGCTCGACGAGGCGACGGGCAAGCAGGCAGCCCAAGCCAACACGGGACTCGCCGTAGTCTGACCGATTAGGTTCTCCGCTAATGTCAAAGGCTTCCAGTTCCGTACTCTGCAGCAACGTCGTGGCCTGGTCGTAATACTCGACGTAAGACTTTGGACCGCTGTATTTGAATTTCTCAACAAACTGCGTTCCCAGCTTCTTCGCAATTTCCATGCGGCGATTGAAGCGTTCGTCATTCGTCAACAACATCGCATTTGGCACTCCTCCATTGGGGTCCGCAATCGGTAATGGGCTCAGTGAAGGATCGAGGTAACCGGAGTTCGAAGTACTTTGGCCGACGATCACACTATCGGGCAGAATCTCCCCCCGCTTACCGAGCAATTCCTGCGCAAACGGCCCAATCCGCGGGTGGACAATCGTCGCCCGCTTATTGTAGCCCGTCAGCATAATATATTTGCCGCCCTCATGCGCACCGTTGATGGAGTGCATGCTGTTGATGATGGCCATCTTGTCAGCATGCTTGGCCAACTTGGTGAAATGCGGTCCAAGTTGAATCCCATCCACGTTGGTCGAAACCGGCTGTTCCTTGTCGAACATGACGTTTCCGCTCTTATTCGTACAATCAAATGTGTCGAGGTGACTCATTCCCCCCGAACAATAGATGTAGATGAGAGATTTGGCCTTGCCCGCCCCTCCCTGAGCAGCCGCATTGTTCAACATGGAGGCAAAAGGCGTCGTGAGCCCGACGCCCAGGCTGAGCCTTGCCGTCCGCTCCATGAAGTAACGGCGACTTTCGGAATCTTTTCCGGCTAGTTCTGCAATATGCATTTTTTTAGGTAGTGAAGGTTTTTGATTGAGTGGGCTTACTGAATAAAGAGGAACTCCGGGCTGTTCATGAGGGCCCATGCCAGATCGCGAATTCCATCATCGCCGTATTCATCCAAAATATCGACGCCCATGGCCTGCTCCTCGTCGGAGGGAAACCGCGACAACATGGTGAAATACACGGCCCGGACCTTGTCCTCCGGAGCATCGAGATCCTCGAGATCTTCAACCACTTTGGAGCCGCTGCCAGTCAGGCGATTGGTAATGGAACCATTCATCAATGCCAAAACCTGAGGGACGGAACCATCGTAGATGTGCTCGTCGGTCACCAGGCGATCCGACTGACCAAAGGTATCCAGGAGCGACGCTCCCGGGGCCGGTTGAATCATCTCGGAAGCTCGAATGAGTTCCAGATTGCCCATTCTCGGAACTTCCGGATCACGGGGTGTCAATTGTCCGGGCTCGTCCACGATACCGGAGCCCAGCTTGCGGAAGTTGCTCTTCCAGGACTCATAACGCGTGAAGATGTCTTCCATCGACTGCGTATTGAAATCGACGTCCAGAAGCGAGCGCAGGTAGGAACCATCCCGCCCGCGAACGGTGTCCACCTCCGGACCGTGCGCCAACAACATGAGAGAGTCCCACGCTTGTTCGGCCCGCATCCGGCGCAAAACCGGTCCCTGGAACGTGTAGGAACGCGCCTGACTGGGTTCTTCAAACGTGGCAATCGACTGATAGGCCCGGGTGTTGTAAAGCGTCCGCATGAATTGACGCAGGTCGTAGTTCAATCCCTGCATCACTCCGGCAACATATTTGGCGACATCCGCCTGAGCGCTCTCCTTCTCCCACTCAACCGGGAAATCGTTAACCGGCTCAACCAACGCGCGACCAAAGGCCCGGCTCCACATGCGGTTCGCGATCACCAGTGAAAATCGGGGATTTTCCGGGCTGGTCAGCCACTCGGCCAGTGCCTCGCGTCGCGAACGACCACTCATTTTCGCGGGCTTTCCGACCATCGTCTTCGGGCGAAAGATTTCCCCGCCGACATCTTCAACGTTCATGGGAACGGGCATTTCCGCATCCTCAATATCAGCCAGGTTCCAGCCGAGGAAGTTGAGATAGTAGCGAAACTGCCGAGCCTGCTGCGGGTTTTTCAGATCAATGCCCTGGCTCGAGGCGTACTGCTCGAAATTCCATTTCCATTTCTCCGGAGCATTCGGCATTTCACCGGCGCCACTTCCCATCATCATGCTTCCCGACGAGCGGAAGGTGGTGAACGTCCGTTGGGTTTGACCAAAAAACGCAGCCATTTCATAGAAGTCGTCCATCGTCCAATCATCGAACGGATGGTCGTGGCACTGCGCGCAGGAAATATCGATCCCCAGCATCACCTGCCCAAAGTTTGAAAACGCATCGAACTCCATTCCGGCATCCCGCAAAATGAACCCAGCTGCAGGATTGTGTCCCAGGTTGCCGTTGGCCGTGATCATCTGAGTGACCATCTCATCGTAGTGAACGTTGTTGGCGAGGGACTCTTTCCAATACTGAATGTAAGGCTCGAACCGGACCCCATTCGGAAAATCGGCGTCTCCATGAAGGCGATACATGTCCGCGAAATAATTGAACATGTGGCTCGCATAACCGGGATGAGTGAGGAGTTCATCGATCAGCGCCTCGCGTTTGTCGCTACGGGGACTTTCCGCAAATTTCAGGAATTCTTCCCGGGTTGGAATCCTCCCGATGATATCCAAATAAACGCGGCGAACAAACAGGTCGTCGGGAATCGCTTCGTTGAAGCCTTTGAAGCCTTCTCTCGCCAACGTTTTCGCCAAAAGGCCATCAATCGTTTTGGAAGCCTTCTTCACCTGGATGTCATCCCCCAGAATCGCAAAACGCTCCGCCGCTTCCTGGTCAGCCTTGGTAAACATTTCCATCGGAACGGGAATCGTTTTTCCATTTGGAAGCTTCAGAAGAATCTTCCCATCCTCAAGCCCGGCAAATGCCGCAGTGATTTGCTTCTTGTCACTAGCCCGTGTCCATGTTCGACCGAAGGCTGGACCAACAACAATAAAAGTGAGCGAAGCGAGACAGAAAAGTCGAGCTAACGCAGTGCTACGAACATTAAATTTCATGCGAATTTGGGATAGTGGTTTTACCGAGGAGCAACGACCTTTCGGTCGACACTATTCTCATTTTTCAAAATTCTGATTGGTTTACAAAAGAACTGCAAGACCAAAAGGAGCGAAGAAACGATTAACTTCTTACATCAACAAAATACTTTTCAGCTTCCTGTATGAGCCTGGATCCACCCCCGAGTTCTCTTCGCAGCAGCTTTCTGGCGGCCATCGATCCAGACCGCCATTTCTATCGGGTTCTCGACCACCTTCCCGGCGTGCTCTTTTTCGCGAAGGATGAGAAGGGACGACTCCTTGCCGCCAATCGCGCGTTGCTCCGGCGTTATGGCTTTATGCAGGAAGAAGAGATTCTCGGGAAAACCGATTTCGACCTGCTTCCCCGAAGTTTGGCCGAGAAGTTCCGCGAAGACGATTTGGAGGTGATGAGCTCCAAGCAACCGATGCTGGAGATCGTGGAATTGTTCATCAATCGCGAAGGGATTCCCGACTGGTTTCTCACCAACAAGCGCCCCATTTTCGATCGCGACAACAACGTCATCGGCGTGATGGGCACCATCCAGAACTACGAATCGCACCAAGAGTGGCTGCCTCCGGAAGAGGACATCTCAAGAGCCCTCTCCCACATCCGCCGGCACTTCCACGAGGATCTTTCCATCAAGGGCTTGGCTGAAAGCTGCGAAATGTCGGTTCGCCAATTTGAGCGGAAGTTTAAGCAGTATCTCAAGACGACTCCGCAGCAGTTCATCATGAAAATGCGGGTCCATGCCGCATGTGATCTTCTTCGCAAAACCACCCGTCAAATCGCGGAAATTTCCATCGATCTCGGATTCTATGATCAGAGTTCATTCACCCGTCACTTCCGCAAACACATGGGCATTACGCCACTCCAATATCGGAAGGAATACCGGTAAACAGCTTGCAAAGCTCGGTTTGGCCCGGAAACTGCGGCTTTTCGCATGAGTTCTCTCTCTTTCGCCGATCTCGGCCTCGATGCCGGATTGGTCACCACGTTGGATTCCCTCGGAATTCGCCAACCCACCCCGATTCAAGCACAAGCAATTCCTCTGATTTTGGAGGGAATTGACCTTGTGGGCTTGTCCCAAACCGGTTCCGGCAAGACCGCCGCATTCGGCCTTCCTCTCATTCAAAACCTCGACGCCAAGGAGCGCTATGCTCAAGGGCTGATTATCTGCCCGACCCGTGAACTGGCGGTGCAAGTGGGGACCGCGCTGACGGACTTTGCCCGCAGCAAACCGGGGTTGCGTGGAGCAACGCTCTACGGTGGCGCGGCAATGGACAAGCAGGTTCGCGATTTGAGAGGCGGCGCCCAGGTCATCGTCGGAACTCCGGGCCGGGTTCTGGATCACTTGAAACGCGGCACCCTGAAACCCGATCAGATCAAGTATGTGGTGCTGGATGAAGCAGACCGCATGCTCGACATGGGATTTCGTGAGGAAATGGAGGCGATGCTGGAGCAGCTGCCCGAAGAACGCCAGACCCTCTTCTTCTCCGCCACGATGAACAAGCACGTCGAGCGCTTGATCAAAAAATACGGCAAGGAACCGCAAAAGGTGGAGTTCAAGAGCGAAGTCCGCACTGCCGACACCGTCACCCAAGGCTTTTACGATTTGCGTTGGCCTTCCAAACGCGAAGTGATCTGCCGCCTGCTCGAACTGGAGACCCCGCGGCTCACCATCGTCTTCTGCAACACCAAGAAGACGGTCGACGAATGCAGCGAAGCGCTTCAGGAACAGGGCTTCCCCGCGGATCGAATCCATGGCGACATGAATCAACCCATGCGCGAACGCGTCATGAACCGCTTTCGCGACGGCCAGATTTCGATCCTCATTGCCACCGACGTCGCCGCCCGTGGCCTCGATATCGACAACGTGGATCTGGTGATCAATTTCGATCTTCCCGGCGATCCCGAAGACTATGTCCACCGCATTGGCCGGACCGGACGGGCCGGTCGATCCGGTCGCGCCGTCAGCCTCGTCGCCCAGAGGGAGCACCAGAAACTGCGAACGATCGAGCGCTATGCCAAAATGCAGATCGAGCAGGTCCCTGTTCCCGGTCGCAAGGATTTGGAACGCGGTCGCGCCAAAATGATGCTCGAAACGCTTCGCTCGCAGCTGGGCGAAGAGGGCGAGACCGAGGCGCTGCCAGATTTTGATGCGCTCGGCGAGGAATTCGACTGGAAGAAAGTTGCCAGCACCCTGTTCGGGCTCTGGTGCGATGCCTCCATGCGCGACATCCAACCCATTCCCGAGGATGGCGGAAAATTCAAAGAACGGCGACGCGATGATACCCGCCGAGAGCGTGAACCACGCGATCGCCGGGAACGGGACCGAGATCGTGGTCCCCGCCGGGAACGGGATCGCGACCGCGGAGACCGCGACTCCAGGGTCCCCTCCCAAGCCTCACCACCACCACCGGGGAAACGCCGCGTCTTCATTGGCCTCGGCAAGGTCGAGAAAATCCGGCCCGGCGAACTGATCGGCATGCTCTATAACGAGAGCGGCATTCCCGACGGCGCCATCGGTCAACTCCATCTTTTCCCACGCCACTCCCTTGTTGATGTGGACGAAGAGTTCGCGGACAAACTCGTCCACGGCAGCAAGAACGCCCGCTTCAGAGGCCGTGCGATCCGAATTCGGTTCGACGACCGGAGCTAGAGGCGATCTCGGCCAAACCTCAAAGCGGCTCACTCCAGGAAGCGCCTCCGAAGCAACCAAGCGAGGAGGCGCTGAAGCTTCCAGAATGCCCTTTATCATGGCCAGTAATGACGTTCGGGATCTAACAATGATCTTCACCGAACGCCGTAGCTGAGTTGTATAACAGAGGCACCACGCACTTTGTGATTGCCATCTACAAGCGTTTTTTGTATCACCGATACGAATCGCACTAGGATGCGAACGTTGACGCAAATGGCTCCGCTGAGGCATTCGCGGTAACTTGGGCGCACCCCTTAAATCAGTCAGCTATGCAGGCGCAATATCTCTTTTCCACCGGCTTCATCCAACATCGCTGCCTGGCTGGAATGCTCCTGAGTGCGATTTTGACGGTTCAATTCAGTTGGGGCGAGGACGCTCCGGTTGATCCTGCGTCCCCAACCAGCGAACTGGAGAAACTCAAACAACTCGATTTCGACGAACTGGTTCAGGTTCGTGTCGCGACCGTAACCACCGCCTCAAAGCGAGCAGAGAAAGCAACGACCGCTCCCGGAACGGTGATTGTCGTGACCCAGCGTGAAATCCAGCTTCGTGGTTACCGTAATCTGATTGATGTGCTGAAGGATTTACCCGGCTTTGAGGTTTCCGACCACTTTTTTACGGAGTTGGGCGCCCAGGTTTCGATTCGTGGTATTCCCAGCAACAACAAAATCGTCGTCCTGGTCAATGACATGCGCGTCAACCCTCCCGGTGGTGAATACGTCCCCTTTCGAAGTGATTTCAGCATTCGTACCGCCAAACAAATTGAGATCACCTACGGCCCCGGATCAACCCTCTATGGACAGGATGCGATTAGTGCGGTGATCAATGTGAAAACCGCAGATGCGCCAGAGCCGGGGGAATCCGATGTTCAAGGCGGCGCGGAAGGCGGATTCCATTCGGAACTCGATGCCTGGTTCTCCTTCGGAAAATCGTTCGACACAGCGAAGCCCATTTCCGTGACCGGCTATTTTCAGTATCACGATTCCGATTTATCGCGTCTCGATCGGAAATATCCGCGTTGGTATCAGGATTTCCGGGATATCGCCGGGCCGAAGGGAGCCGGGTCGGTATTCGATCGGAATGACTACGGAATCAACGCCTTCGCGAAGCTCGAAGTCGGAAACTTTTCGCTGCAAACCTGGTTCCGGGAATCGGAACGCAGTAGTTCGGAAGGCTTGGGATCGACCATTCTCTTTTACGTCCCAGAAGCAATCTGGCGGGACCACTCCTGGGTGACGGAAGCGCGACATGACTGGGAGATCACTGACAAAATCACCCTGACTTCATCCGGAATTTTCAATTGGTATGAGGTCGATCCCGTAAGCCGATACGTGTTTCCACAGGATGAGGAGAATTTCTTTCTCGACGACTACAAATATGCAGACGGCACCAGTTTCTCGATCGAGGAATCCCTGCGGGTGGATTTTACGGAGGACTTCACCGCGCTGTTCGGCGGTATTTATACGAGTTATGACATCCTGCCAAAATCAACGATTCCCGGCGGAGCCCGGCCCGGCAGCCATGCCGACATCTTGAAGCAGGGAGGCAATTTTGTATATTACACCGTTCCCGGTGACCCGTCTTCACGTCAGGAAATTTCGCGGGCGGTGGAATCGGAATATGAGCGGTATGGCGGGTACGCCGAATTTGGTTGGCAGGCATCCCCCAAGTTGAGATTTCAGGTCGGCGCCAGAGTGGATAAGGACAGCCGAATCAACGATCCATCTTTCACTCCGCGCGGAGCCGTCATCTACCAGGTAACCGACGAATTGACGGCGAAGTACACCTACTCGGAAGCCTACATTTCTCCAGCGCCGTATTTTGCCTTCTCCACCTACGACCGGGGCGACATTCTCAACACTTCGAATCCTGACGTGCAGCCAGAGACCTCGAAATCGCATGAATTGAGTTTCAACTACAATAAGGAGAAACTGGATTTGGGCTTGAGCCTTTACTACGGAGAGCAAAGCAACCTGATCCTGATTTCTGATGTTGGCTCCACACCAAACGTGGTGAACCCGCTGGTATTTGTGGATTTGGAGGGAACCATGCCGCGCGTGCTGACCCAAACGGTCAACAGTGGCAACAGCCACAATGCCGGGCTGGACTTTTACGGGAAAGCGCATCTGAATGACCACGTCAGCTCCTGGTTTTCCTATTCCTATACTGACTACGAGCAGGAAACCGCTGGATTTATCTCAGGGCTGCAGGGAATTTCCGCTCACAATTTTCGACTCGGGCTGACTTGGGAGATTTGCGACAATCTCTATCTGACGCCCAGTCTGGTGGCGCGATCCACTCCGCAAAATATTGACGCAGGGAGCCTGGGCAGCGAACTGAAGAACCCTTGGGAGATGAATCTCCACCTCCTTTACACCCCAACGGACAATTTCGAAGTTTACGCCGGGATCAGAAACGTAACCAACAACCACAACGCCCTAACGGGGTTCCTTCCCTTCGCGGTACCCCAGGAGACTTTTGGGGGCGTTGCCGGATTCCGATTTCGCTTCTAACCCCCCAAATTTGCGCATTCGTGGAACGAGAGGCCCCCATCGCTGGTAAGACCACCCCCCCCAAAAAACGTCGAAGACACCATGTCTTGAGCGTCGTTCTCGCGCTGTGTTTGGCCGGAGCCCCGGAAGCCGCGAGAGCCGCAACGGAGTATGAGCTGAAAGCGATCTATTTGCTCAATTTCGCAAAGAGTTTCGACTGGCCAGAGACAGCGTTTCCCAAAGCAACCACTCCGTTGGTCGTTGGAGTGCTGGGGAACGACCCATTTGGCAACACGCTTACCCGCGTCTGCCGGGGAGAGACCGCGGGAGGACATGCCCTACAAGTCCGTACAGCGAAGACCCCGGCAGAGTTGTACGACTGCCACATCGTGTTTGTCAGCAAGTCGGAAGCGAGCCGCACCAACTCCATTGTCTCCAATTTTTCAGGAAGGCCCATTCTTCTGATTGGAGACTTTTCTCCATTCGCGTCGAAAGGCGGTCATCTCAATTTCATCTTAAAAAGTGGCTCGGTTCGCTATGAGTTCAACGCCCACGCCGCCCAGCGAAACGGCCTGAGAATCCCATCGAGAATCCAACGCTCCGGAATACCGGTTTCCGGTCGATAGAGCGACTTCAGCCCTCGATGAAACGCCTTCGCAATACCCCCATTCGAGGAAAACTAACGTTGATCATGCTGATGACCGCCGGGATCGCCATGCTGATCGCGACCGTGACGTCAGCCCTGTTTGAGCGAAGGCTATTCTTCAACAATCGCGCGAAATCACTCTCTGCGATTGCGGACGTGGTCGCAGCCAACAGCAACTTTGCGCTCTCAGTCCAGGATGCGAATGACGCCGAAGCCGTACTGGCGACACTCGAAACTGAACCAGATATTCGCGCATCGGCAATCTACGACAAGGAGGACACTCTGCTTGCCTCATTCATCCGCAACAGTGCCACGGCGACAGAGCTGCCACCTCAAGCGCCCAAAGATGCGACGCCGCAAATCACCTGGGAGGCGATCGAATTGACCCGCCCGGTATGGCTGGACAATCAGCGCATCGGAACCATTTACCTGCGCTCTGACACGTTGGGCATCCGCAAAAGGCTCTGGCAACATGGCCAGATTCTCGGGCTGGTCGCCCTCGGTTCACTCGTCGCCGCATCCATCTTCTCCGCACAACTGCAACGGGTCATTTCCGAACCCATCGTCTCACTGGCCGCCGCGGCGAAACACGTAACCGGAGAAAAAGATTACTCAATACGGGTCGATAAACCGGGCGAAGACGAATTGGGCCTGTTAACCGAGGCGTTCAACGAAATGCTCGCCGCGATCGAAACCCAAAACCGCAGCCTCGAAGATGCGAACGAAAACCTCGAAAACCGGGTCAGGGTCCGCACTGCGGAGCTGAAAAATCGCGAGGAAGAGCTGCGACTTACCGTATCCGGCGCCAAGATGGGCACCTGGAATTGGGACGTGAACACCGGTCACCTCGTCTGGTCCAAGCGGTGCCGGGAAATCTATGAGTTTCCAGACGGCGAATCACCCAGCTTTGAGAAATTCATCGCAATCGTTCATCCCGATGACCGGGCAGCCACCAACAAGGCCCTGAACGCCGCGCTCGAAAGCAAAACCACGTTTGAAAGTCAATATCGGGTAAGGTGTTCAGATGACGGCTGCCGATGGGTCGAGGCGCTCGGATTGGCAACGTACGACTCGAACGGTCACCCGAAAGTCATGCGCGGAGTCGTCCTCGATATAACCGAGCGAAAGCATGCAGAAGAAGCGTTGCGCGAAGCTCGAAATGCCGCGGAAGCCGCCAGCAAAGCCAAGAGTGAGTTCCTCGCCAACATGAGTCACGAAATTCGCACCCCGATGAATGGCGTCATTGGGATGACCGAATTGCTTCTCAAATCCGACCTTAACACGGCCCAACGGGAAAACGCCGAAGTCGTCAAGGATTCCGCCCATTCGCTGCTTCGTGTCCTGAACGACATCCTGGATTTTTCCAAGATCGAAGCCGGCAAATTGGAATTGGATCCGCATGAGTTCCGACTGCGCGACTCAATCGGCGACACTCTGCAACTGCTGGCGATCCAGGCTTCCGAAAAAAGCCTGGAACTGGCCTATCGAATTTCAGATGAGGTTCCCGACGTTCTTCACGGCGATCCCGCCCGGTTGCGCCAAATTCTAATCAACCTGGTCGGCAACGCGATCAAGTTTACTGAAACCGGCGAAGTGGTGGTTCGGGTGAAGCTGGCCGAACAATCCCCGCCCACCAACCCGGTTTTACATTTCAGCGTTCGCGATACCGGGATCGGAGTTCCCCCGGACAAGCGGGAACATATCTTCGAGTCCTTCACCCAGGCCGATGCATCGACAACCCGGACCCACGGCGGAACCGGTCTGGGCTTGGCGATCTCCCATCAGTTGGTGAAAATGATGGGTGGGAAAATGTGGATCGAAAGTGAGGAAGGCAAAGGGTCTACGTTCCACTTCACCGCCCGCTTCGCCGCAAAATTGATCGGGGTTCCGACAGAGAGGGATCCCGACGAATTGCGAGGACTGCCGGTTCTCGTCGTGGATGACAACGCGACCAATCGCCACATCCTGGAGGAGACGCTCTCCAGTTGGAAGATGGTTCCCAAAAGCGCTTCCAATGGTTCGGACGCCCTGAAGATGCTGCAGAACAACGGCGAAATCCCCTTGGCCATTCTCGACGTGATGATGCCGGAGATGGATGGGCTGGAACTTGGACGCCGGATATTGGAAAATCCCCCTGAACAGAGGCCCAAGTTGGTCTTTCTCTCTTCCGCCGGCCACCTCCCCACCCCGGAAGCCCTCAAAGATTTTGGCCCGGCGCGTTGTCTGGCCAAACCAGCAAAAGACTCCGATCTGCTCGACGCCATTCTTCAGGCACTTTTTCCGGCCGGGACCAGTATTGAACGAAAAGTCTCTCCTTCCCTAGCCTCCCGGAAATTGGAAGTACTTCTGGTAGAGGACGGCCGGGTCAACCAAATGGTGGCCACCCAAATGCTGGAGGATCGCGGCCATAGTGTGACCTTGGCGAACAACGGAAACCAGGCGGTCCATGCCGTCGAAACCCAGAGATTCGACGCAGTGTTGATGGACATCCAAATGCCGGAGCTCAATGGCTACGAAGCGACTGCCGCGATTCGTGAGCTTGAAGAAAAGAGCGGCGAACATCTTCCCATCATCGCCATGACTGCTCACGCAATGGCCGGCGACCGGGAAAAATGTCTCGCAGCCGGGATGGACGATTATCTCTCGAAGCCAATCCAGTCGGCAGATCTCTACCGCGTTTTGGAAGGGCAGTTCGGCCTCGACGACACCGAATCCATCCCCCCCTCACAAGCCCCCATCTTCGACGCGACCAAGTTTCGCGCGACGCTCAAAAACCCCGACCTGATGCGAGAGGTTATCGATCTGTTTTTTGAGGATGCCACGGCTTTCCTCGATGCCATTCAAAGCGGTTTGAACCAAGACGACTCGAAAGCGGTTCACGCCGCAGCGCACTCATTGAAAGGCCTGGTGGGGAACTACGCCGCCTCTCCGGCCTACAACAAAGCTCTGGCCCTCGATGAACCGGCTCGAGCCGGAAATCTGGAACAAACCGAGCAACACCTGGCTGAGCTGCGGGTTGAGATCGACCGGCTGGGAACAGAACTTCGGGAATTCCGAAAAGAGCTCGCCAGCTGAATTTCGGCTCGCGACAGTCAAGCAGGCGATCTGTGGTTTGGAAAATTCGGGGAGTCTGTCAGGCCAGAATTTCGCGCACCACCCGGGCGGGTTCCACGCCGGTCAACCGCGTATCCAATCCCTGAAACTTCACACTGAAGCGTTGGTGATCGATTCCGAGTAGGTGAAGCATGGTGGCGTGGAGATCGCGCACGTTGACGACGTTCTCGACTGCGTTGTAGCCAAAGTCATCGGTCGCGCCATGGCTGACGCCACCTTTGACGCCGCCTCCGGCGAGGAACATGCTGAAGCCCTTGATGTGGTGATCGCGCCCGGTGCCCTGAGCCATCGGGGTGCGCCCGAATTCGCCCCCAAAGATGACAAGGGTATCGTCAAGCATACCACGCTGCTTTAAATCGGTGATGAGGGCGTAGGTTCCCTGATCGACCAGCTTGGAGACGGTTTCGATGCCACCTTTGACGTTGCCGTGGTGATCCCATCCCCGGTGGTAGAGCTGAATGAAGCGAACGCCTCGCTCGGCCATTCGTCGCGCCAACAGGCAGTTGCTGGCAAAGGTTCCGTCGCCCGGCGTTGCTCCGTACAGGTCGAGGATCTGCTTGGGTTCACTCGAAATGTCGGTGAGTTCCGGAACGGAAGCCTGCATTTTGAAGGCCAGCTCATACTGGCTGATTTTCGTCGCGATTTCAGGATCCCTGACCTTCGCGTAGCGCTCCCGGTTCAGGGCATTGACGGCATCCACCACCGCTTTCTGCTCGGCCCGCGCCACTCCCTTGGGATTACTGACATAGAGCACGGGATCACCCTTGGAATGAAATTGGACGCCCTGGTATTTGCTGGGGAGAAAGCCGCTATGCCACTGTCGGCTCGCGATGGGCTGGGATTGGCCACCGCCCACGGAGGTAAGGACGACAAAGCCCGGCAGGTCCCGGGTCGAAGAACCGAGGCCATAGAGCACCCAGCTGCCCATGCAGGGGCGACCGGATATCTGGGTGCCGCAATTCATGAACGTATGGGCGGGATCGTGATTGATTTGCTCGGTTTTGAGGGAGCGGACGATGGCGATCTCATCCGCGACTTTGCCGATGAAGGGGAACTTGTCGGCCATCATCTGGCCAGACTTGCCATAGCGAACGAATTCGTGCTGTGGTCCCATGCAGGTAAGTTGCTTGCCCTGCAATTGCGCGATCGGCTGCCCTTTGGTGATCGATTCGGGCATCGGTTTCCCATCCATTTTGGCCAACATCGGCTTGTGATCGAACGTCTCCAGGTGCGATGGGCCACCCGCCATGCAGAGGAAAATGACGCGTTTGGCGCGCTGAGCATGATGTAGAATGCGGGCATCAGAATCGGCCAGGAGTTGCTGCCCGACGGCGAGGGATCCAATCCCGACCGAAGCATGATTGAGAAACGAGCGTCGATTGATCGCGAAAGGATTCATGGATCAGTTTCTGGAGGTTGTTTCGTAAGCGTTGAGGATCGTTCGCGCGACCTGGGTCCACGCGGCAAGCTCACCGGGATCAATTCCGGAAGGAACGGGAGCCGCACCCACCTGCAGAAGTTCGGTCGCGGAACCTTTCTCGGAATCGTAAGCGACACGCTGCGACTCGTAGACTCCGGCTAGAATCTCAAGTTCCTGATCCGTGATTTTGCGGGACATGGCCTCCAGCCAGGCCCAACGGAGTTTCGCCTGCAGATCGCCCGTTTGATTCGCGATCCGCTGGGCAAAAACCCGCGATGCCTCCACAAAAACCGGATCGTTGAGCAGAACCAACGCCTGTTGCGGAATGTTGGATCGCGCCCTCTCGGTGGTGCATTCCTCCCGGCTCGGTGCGTCGAAGGCCAACATTGCCGGATGGAGAAAGCTCCGGCACCAGAATGTGTAAAGCCCCTTCCGGTAGAGGGATGCACCTTCGTCGGGCTTCCACTCCCTACGCGGAAAATTCAGATGCTGCCAGTAGCCCGCCGGTTGGAAGGGTTTCACGCTCGGCCCGCCCTTTTCGTGGACAAGCAGGCCACTTAATTCAAGAGCGACATCCCGAACAAACTCGGCCTCCAGTCTCCAACGCCGTTGCCGGGTCAACCATTGATTGCCCGGATCCGCTTTCGCCATTGCTGCCGTCTCGACCGACGTTTGCTGATACGCAGCGGAAGTCAGGAGCAACCGAACCATGTGTTTGACGTCCCAACCGCTCTCTAGGAATTCCACGGCGAGCCAGTCGAGCAATTCGGGATGACTGGGAGGCACGCCCTGACCACCGAGATCATCCAGATTCTTCGAGATTCCGGCGCCGAAAAACAATTTCCAAAGCCGGTTCACAAAGGTTCTCGCGGTGAGCGGGTTGGTGTCGGCTACGATCCAGTTCGCCAAATCCAGTCGGTTGGCGCGGCGATCGTTGACAGGTTCATGCGGCAGAAAAACGGGCACGGCCGGCTCCACCATTTCGCCCGAATCATCCAACCAATTCCCGCGGGGCAAAACCCGCATGACTCGTGGGTTGGGAAGTGGCTCGCTTGCCAGCATCGTTCGGATTCCCTTTTCGGTCGCCTCCAGCTGCTTCTTCCAGGTCTCGAGATTGCTGCGCGTCTCGGCAAGAGACGGAGAGATCGAGTTGAAGTGGCGGATGAGCGATGGCTCGTCGGGGTTGAATTGGGACTGCGCCAAAACGTTGAAGATGACGGGCGGGAATTCGAGGCCGCCGGAGGGAGATGGGTCTTCCTTCGTGGTGTAGGAGATTCGAAAGCGGCCAAAGCTGTGCCTGGGAAATTGGGAGGTATGGTGCAGGACCACGCTCAGTTGTTGGGCCTCGTCCAACGTGACGGCTTGCTCAAAGGCAAAGACGGCCGTGAGCGGTTGATGATCGCCTTTCACATGACCGTTGCCTGCCCAGCCTGCCGTTTTGGGATCGCCGTCAATGGAATGGGCGAGGGGGTAGCCATTCTGGGGTTCATCCCCCTCGGCCTTCGCGATCGTGATCTTTTCCGCACCGGCCTGCGCTTCAACATGGGTGAGCACGAAGTTCCCGTCCCGGCCAAAAGCTTTGTTGGGGAAACTGGGATCGGTCAGAACCTCCAGCCGGAATCCCGTGATGGCACCGGTGGGAGCCGCCGCAACGGTGTAGACTTCCTGGTTGGGCGGGTTCTTCTCGATCAAGATCAGGCCGGAGTCTTCGATCTTGAACTTGCTGCCGTTTTTCGCCGTGAACTTGGCCGGTTTTGGCGTTTGCCAGGTTTCCTTCTCGGTGAGCACTTTGGCTCGGGTTTCGGCGATCCAGGCCTCGCGCTCGGTCCGGACTTTGGCAGCAAGGGCGGGATCCCGAGCGAGGACTTTCTCAAGCGTGTTTTCGGCAAGCTTTTTGCGAAGTTCGGCAATTCGGGTCTCCTCCTCTGGCGTGGGCAATTTGAGATTCGGCTGGCGTTTCCCAATCGGCTTTTCCTTCACATCGGCAAAGAACGCCGCCAAGCTGTAGAAGTCTTTTGTGCTGAACGGGTCATACTTGTGATCGTGACACTGGGCGCAACCAATCGTCGTCCCCAGCCAAACTCCGGAAACGTTGCGAACGCGATCCGCCGCGTGAATCGCCATGTATTCCTTCGCCTGTGCCCCACCCTCTTCGGTCGTTTGAAGCAATCGGTTGTAGCCGCTGGCAACCCGCTGCTGAATCGTTGGATTGGGTAGAAGATCTCCCGCGAGTTGCTCGATGGTGAACTGGTCATACGGAAGGTTCTGATTGAACGCATCAATGACGTAATCGCGATACGCGCTCACCTCCATGGAGTTGTCGCTGTGATACCCAATCGTGTCGGCGTAGCGCACCAAGTCGAGCCAATAGACCGCCATTCGTTCGCCGAAACCGGGATCCTCAAGCAAGCGATCGATCATCGCGCGATAGTTTTGCGGAGTCGGGTCGTTGGCAAATTCGGCGACCGCCTCCGGACTTGGAGAAAGGCCCAGCAGGTCAAAATGAACACGCCGTGCCAAGGTGATGGGATCAGCTTTCGCGGCAGGCTTCAGTCCGCGTTTCTTTTGAGCCGCGAGAATAAAATGATCAATCTCGTTGGCAGCCCACTCTTTCGCCTCGGGCACGCCTGGTCGCTCCAGTGCCTTGAAGGACCAATGCAGATCGAATTCGGCCCCGCCTTCAATCCACTGTTTGAGAATGGTTCTTTCCTCAGACGTCAGATCCTTGTGCGCTTTGGGCGGTGGCATGACCTCATCTGCATCTTCGGAGATGATTCGCAGCCAGGCTTCCGATTCGTCCAACTTGCCGGGAACGATCGCGGCATAGCCTCCCAAATCACCGAACGCGCCTTCCGCCGTATCCAGGCGGAGATCCGCTTTTCGATCGTGCTCGTCCGGGCCGTGACAGGCAAAGCATTTGTCCGAAAGTATCGGTCGAACTTCCCGATTGAAATCCGCAGCCTCCATCGGGACGAGGCAAAAGAGGGGCAATACCAGGGATAGGGACCGAAAATTCATGGGAGGGCGTTCACGCTATGTCCCCAAACACCCAAATCTTACGAATCTTTTTCCGAAAACTGAAATATAACCGCCGATCCTAACAATCGCCAAAACTTAAGCTTTCGACTTGCTCTCTGCCTTTTTGAGCGTTTTGCTCGGAACCAATTTTCCAATGAATCTTCTCGAAGCAATCATCCTCGGAATCGTGCAGGGACTTACCGAATTCCTGCCCATTTCATCTTCAGGTCATTTGGTCCTGGTCGGAGAACTCCTTGGGATCGAAGCGGAGGCTGGAGAAAACGCGGACGAGATGGCAAAAGCCGCGAAAATCATGTTTGCAGTGGCGGTTCACGTCGGAACGCTGCTTTCCGTGCTGGTCTACTTTCGGCACCGAATCATCGAGCTCATCGTCGGATTTTTCAAAAGCCCGGTAACTCCGGAACAGCGGAGCGTTCTTTTTCTCGTCCTCGCGACGATTCCTGCGGTGATCGCGGGCCTGACGCTCAAGCCGTGGTTTGAGAAGGCGTTCCACAGCCCGGTCTTCACGTCCTGCATGCTGATCGTGACCGGAGGACTGCTCGTGTTGCCAATACTGGTGACCCGCCTGCGCGGGAGTGAGCCAACTGGAGAAGTCACCACAAAATCCGCCTTGATGATGGGATTGGGCCAGGCGTTTGCGATTCTACCGGGGATTTCCCGCTCGGGCTCGACGATCGCGACGGGAATGATGTCGGGCGTTAATCCACGCCAGGCCGCCGAGTTTTCCTTCTTGATGGCGATTCCGGCAATCCTGGGAGGGGCGGTGTTCGAGTTTAAGGATCTGGAAGCTGTTCCCGAGGGAATGATGACCAATTGCATCGTGGGAGCCTTGGTTGCTTTCGTCACGGGGCTCGCCGCTGTTTACTGGGTGCTCGACAGCATCAGGAAGGGCAAATTCCAATATTTTGCGATCTATTGCGCAGTTGCGGGGATTTTTGGTATTGTTTACTTTGGATTTCTGTCCGATTCAGAGCCTGAGCTACCAAACGATCCCGTCCCGGAACTGACGCAGTGACGCTACGCGCCCTCAAACCGCTACATTTTGTTCTCGCCAATTTGGCTTTGGTGGCGGCTCCGATGTTCGCGGTTCCCGGGGTGGAACAGGAAACCAGAACCGGTGAACTCGCCGACGGTTTCGACTTCCCGGTCGGGAAACCGGATGCATTTGGCTACTACAAGGCAAGAGGGTTTCGCTCCTGGCATCACCTGGGTGAAGACTGGAACGCGCTGGGTGATCCCAATGGCGATTTGGGCAAACCCATTCACTCCATTGCCCATGGCATCGTCGTCTACTCCGACGACTACGGTTCCAGTTGGGGAAACGTGATCATCGTCCGTCACGCCTACCGGCACCGCGACGGGCGAATTTACTACCTCGACTCTCTCTACGCTCACCTCAAGGAGCGCAGCGTCAAACTCTACGACCGCGTGATGCGCGGCCAATTGCTCGGAACGATTGGTTCCAATCGCGGCATGTATGCCCCTCATCTCCATTTCGAGCTGCGCAAAAACATCAACGTGGGTTTGATTCATAGCCGCTATGCCAGGGACCTCTCAAACTACTACAGTCCCACCACATTCATCGAGCAGAACCGCACGCTTCGGAAGGAATACCGGAGCCACCCCATCCCGGTGAATAGCTTTGACACAGGAATCAGCAATCGCCATTCCGGCCCAAGATTGAAAAAGCTGCCGGAGCTTCCCACTCCCAATTCAGACCCGGAGAATCCCACCGTGGACAAGAGTTTGCACGACATCCTCATCCGAAATAGACTGATCGATGAGGGAACCGATGAGCCGCCTGAAGTCACTGAACAGCGCGACAAGGTTCGAGCGTTCTGGTCAGATTTTCGACCTCAGCTGAAAGATGAATCTCAATGAAATTCGACAAAAACCGTCCAAGACGGTAGAAAAATCGCCAAAGTTTGCGATGACTACTTGTCTAATGTTAGTTAGTTAAGTATGCTGAACTAACTTTGCTCCTACTTTAAACCACATCCCCTGCAAAACCATTACTGGGTTGGCCCTCAACACACCAACTCCCAACCCAGACCGATCTACTCAAACAAATGATTTCTTCAAAACCTGATAAGGGTCAGAAGTTGGTTCTACGCTTTTACGCGTTGATAGTCTACATGGGTTTTGGCTTGCTTGGCTCTCACTCGCTCGCCAGCAATTCCATCATGACTCCGATGTCTGACGGATTTGATTTTCCAGTCGGTTTTCCGGATGCCTACGGTTACTACAAGGCGCGCGGCTTCCGCCCCAACGGTCACCTCGGCGAGGACTGGAACGGGCGCGGAGGCGGAAATACCGACCTCGGAGATCCTGTCTACTCCATCAGTCACGGTGTCGTGGTCTACTCCGATGACTTCAAGACCGGTTGGGGAAACGTCGTCATCGTTCGCCATGCCTATCGATCGACGGACGGTCGTGTCCACTACATTGATTCGCTCTATGGCCATTTGGACAAGCGCTACGTCAAACTTCACGAACAAGTCAGGCGAGGCCAAAAAGTTGGGACGATTGGAACAAATCGCGGGATGTACCTCGCCCACCTTCATTTTGAGATTCGCAAAAATCTCAACATCGGCATGAGTCGCTCCCGCTATAAGGGGGATTTCTCCAATTTTTATAGCCCATCCAACTTCATTGAAGACCACCGGACCCTGCGCAAGGAGTTCCGCCCCCACCGAATCGCGGTCGACAATTTCAACAGCGGAGCCAAGAACTATCAACAAGGTGAACCTCTCAAAAAGCTACCGGAATTGCCAACGGCAGACCGGATGGCCTCGCTCGACATTGACGACAGCCTGAAATCCATTCTCGAGCGCCACCAATTGATGCGGGCACCGGCAGATGCAGATGCGAAGGACAATCAACCTCCGCGAACCATGTTTGGAGGCGCCGTTCGACCAGAACGGCAGGAAGATCCCCCCGAAGATCGTGCTGAGCGCGACAAGATCCGTTCGTTCTGGACGGATTTCCGGGAAACCCTGATTGAGGATGAGGAGGACGCCCCCGTCGCACCTGAGTCCGATCCCAAGCAGGAAGACGCCTGATCCACCGATCCTCGCCGTGACTTGTTGAGGATTACTGAAAATCCAGCGGGATGGTCAGTGCATCCCAACGCCTGAGAAATCCGGGCAAATCCTGCAATTCCTCAGAAAGTCGTTCCGCGTAGCGCTTGTCACCGACGAGCCACGCATAAAATGCGGCCGCCTCTCTGCCCTCATCCGGAAGATCGGGGATCACCGTCTCCTTCCCGATATCCAACAAGCTGGTCGGCTCAATCGTTGCAAGCTTGAGCGTCGTATCTCCGAAGCCAAGATCGACAACCAGCGTTTGGCGGTCGGCGCTCACTATCCTTGCTGTAAACGGGCTGCCCTGTTTCCGGCGGATTTCCCCTTCGTAACGATACATGCCGATCCGGGCAGCGAAGGAGGGAAAGAATTTTCCGGCGGATTCCCAGCTTTCCGCATTGCTCAAGCAAATCCGTTTACCGAGCGCCGTTTCCACCTTCACGTTCCGCCAGATTTCTGCGCCTTCAGAGAATTTGAGCTCGGCAGGCAGTCCACTCGTTGCATCGAAGGCTTCCTGAACCTTCACTCGGTCGCGATCCTCGGCCTCTTTCTTGGCCATCGCAGTGAGTTCCTCCAGTCGCGTCTGCGCATTAGACAACCGCCGATCAATGACTCCGCCGCCCCGCTCCCCTCCAAGCTGCTCCTTCGCCTTCTTCAGCTCAGCAATCAGTTTCCGGAGCTGGGCAGGAGTCATCTCATCAGACGGCCTGGGAAGACTGACCAACAGCGTCGCATCCTCCAAATAGGGCTTCGCACTGGATTTATAGCTACCCATCCAGCTGAAATTGCCGGGAAACGTAGCCTCGGAATAAGCCGTCAGAAAACGGTGCGCTGGCTGAAATTCGTCATGAAGCCAATTCTTGATTCCAAAGGGAAGATGAAGCAACGCCAATCCTTCGCCCTCCGATTGCTCGAGTAAGTCGACACCAACCGGCCCTTCATTCGAACACAGCTTGGCGGCGGCGGCGAGAATAGCCTGGTCACTTTTCGCCAAGCCTGAGGAAAGCTCTCCACAGGCTTTGAAATGGGCAATGGAAGCCGCTTCGTCATCATCAAGGAGGTCCAATAACCCCAAGTGGAATTCAGACCAGGCTTTCAGATCCTTCCGGGCTTTCTCGGATTCCACCACTTCCGCAAACAGTTCTCGAGCTTGCTCTCGTTCTCCGGCAGCCAGCGCCTTGCGGGCCGTCGCCAACTGACGAATCAACCTCGTTTGCTCTGCACTGACGATCACCTCGCCAACTCCCGGGCCGATTGCCGCAGAGCTATTCGATATCTCGACATGCTCAACCTTCTCGCGCCCAACAAAGAGCAGGGCACTGATCCCGCCAACAAAGCCAATTGCAACCAGAACCCCTCCCAGCTTGAGCCAAAGTGGAACACCGCCGGTTCCAGTCGATTCCACTTCAAAACCGGGATCAATTTTTTGGCGGATTTTCGCGATGTCCTGACTCAAATCGGCATAGGAGGATTGCCGCATTTCGGGATTGTTGGCCATCATCCGGTGAACCAGCGCCGCCGTTTCACTCCCCACATGAGGAGCCGTTGACTTCAAGTTCACCGGTTGCGCTTTCAGAGCAATCAACTCGTCAATCGAGTTGGTGTTGGCTTCAAATGGAGGCGTTCCAGCAAGCATGTGGAAGAGCGTCGCTCCCAAACTGTAGATATCGCTGCGAAAGTCTTCCGGACGGCCGACAAGCTTCTCCGGCGGAACGTAAAATGGGGTCGCCCACAGTTCCGCGGCCTGCTCTTCCTCCCCTTGCACCAGGGCCAATCCAAAATCGACCAACTTGGCCGTGCCTTCACGGTCGACGAGGATGTTTCCAGGCTTGATATCCCGGTGAATCAGTCCTCGCTCCTGCGCAGCGGCCAATCCGTGTGTCACGTCATGAATGATGCGCAGCGAGTTGATTTCGTCGATCTTGCCCTGCTCAATGATCTGCTGGTCCAAACTCGCCGTCTCCAGCAGCTCCATCGCGATGAAGAAGTAGCCCTGATCAGCCCCCACAGAATAAACTTTCACCACGTTGGGATGATTAATCGAAGCCGTAACCTTTGCCTCACGTTCGAATTGTGACTGAAGCCCCGGATTGTCGCCAAAATGCGTGTGCAGAATTTTAAGCGCGACCTCACGCCCCAACGTGTTATCCTGTGCCCGAAATACCCGGCTCATTCCGCCCTCACCCAACTCCCCCAGAATCGTGAAGTGATTGAAAGCGTTCCTCACTCGAATCGCTTCTTCACAATGGGGACAAATGATCTTTTCATACGGCCGAACTTGGGTCACATCGATGACCTGCTCACATTCGGGACAAGAATTGAGAATTTGGGATTGGTTGGGTTCGGACATGCGCCACCTTTGAGAAATCAGGATGGCCGAAGAAATGCAAGAACTGATTGTCCTGCAAGTCGAAGAACTCGACCATTGTAGAGACCGTTTAGACCAATACCTTGTCAAAAAATTGCCCGAAATTTCACGCTCGCGACTGCAGAGCTTGATTCGGGGCGGACATGTTTTGGTCAACGATCAGGCTGTGAAGCCGAAGCTAAGCGTGGAACCGGGCGATCGCATCGAAATTTCCTTCCCTCCTCCCGAAAATTCCGGCATTACGCCGGAAGAGATTCCCCTCGATATTCTGTTCGAGGACGATGACCTCATCGCAATCAACAAAGCGGAAGGAATGGTGGTTCATCCTGCGGCCGGGAACCCGGGTGGAACCCTGGTCAACGCGCTGCTTCATCATTGTAAGGGGAACCTTTCCGGAATCGGCGGTGTCGAGCGACCGGGAATCGTCCATCGCCTCGACAAGGACACCAGCGGATGCATCATCGTCGCGAAGAATGACATCGCCCACAATTCATTGTCTTCATCGTTCGCCGAACGAACGGTGAAAAAGCAATATATCTGCGTTGTTACCGGAAAAGTCCGCAAGCCGTCCGGCAGAATTGAGAATTTCATCGGGAGAAACCCCGGCAATCGCCAAAAGATGGCAATTGTTGATGAGCGGCATGGGCGGGTTGCAATCACCGAATGGACCACCATCCACGAAGGAGAGGACTTCAGCACGATTCGCTGTCACATCCTCACGGGGCGGACCCATCAGATCCGTGTCCACATGGCTTATGAACTTGGTCATGCAATCCTCGGTGATCCCATCTACGGGAAACGCACCCTGCAGCGAGAGGACTCCACCCGATTGATGCTTCACGCCTGGCAACTAACAATACAACATCCGATCTCCGGCCAGCCCCTGGAACTGGAAGCCCCTCTTCCCGCCGACTTTGCACGGTTCCTGCCTACCTAGAGCGACTGAGAGGGCTTAATTTAAAGATTAACCGACTTTCCAATCGTGCTGATCTGTTTTTCTTTGCCAAATCCTAGGAGGTTGGCTAGCGTGAGAGTCGCACAATATTACTGCCCCCGTCTTGAGCTAAGAAAATTCAACCCTTCACAGCTCTCGCCTAACCCGTGCGATAGCCTTTGAGAAGAGGCTACTCAACCAAAACCAACCAAGTAAAGTGGCCACAAAAACAAAAAAGAAGGCGGCAAAAACCCCGCCCTCAAGGAAAAGAAACGATCAGTCGGTCAAGAACATCAAGCGCATTGATTCGACCAAAACCCACGGCTGGCAGGTTCATGTCCGGCGTGGAGGAGTGCTGAAGACCAAGCTCTTCAGTGATCGTGTTCACGGAGGAAAACGCAAAGCCCTCGTCGCCGCCAAAGAGTATCGCGACGAGTTGTTGGATGACATGGCTCATCTCGCGAAGCCTCTTTGGAAAATCGACCGCAAACCCAAAACCAATACCGGCGAGCTTGGCGCTTCGAAAACCGAATACACCAACCGCTCCGGCAAGAAGCGCACCGTCATTACAGTTACGGTTCGTGAAGCACTGGGTAAGCCTGTGAATCGCAAGTTCTCAGTAGACAAACTTGGCTACAAAGAAGCCCTGAAACAGGCGGTTGCATGGCGCAACGAAGTTCTCGCCGCACGCGAAGCTGCTGAAGAAGGCGGATCACCAATCCCTCCAAAACCCAAAGCTGCACCAAAGCCCAAGGCAAAAGCAGCTGCCAAACCCAAGGCAAAAACCGCAGCGAAGCCGAAAGCCAAGACGGCACCAAAGCCAAAAGCCAAAACAGCTGCGAAGCCCAAAACAAAGGCTGCCGCAAAACCCAAAGCCAAGGCAGCTTCCAAGCCTAAGCCAAAACCGAAAGCAAAGGTTGCCGCAAAGTCCAAAGCGAAACCCAAAACCAAACCGAAGGCGAAAGCCAAGGTAAAGAAAGCGAAGAAGAAGTAGTCGCAGAGACTCACCCCAGAGTCTTCCCCCTGAGGTGAGACTTTTCAGGCCTGGCGTCTTCAATCCGGCTTAGTCCGGATGCGCCAGGTTTTTTGATGTCCAGGATTGGAGCCTCTAGAGCTTGATTGCCGTCATGTAGCCGCGATCCGCTGCGGTCATTTCAGACCGAACCTGACCGAACCCCACTTTCTCAAGAATACTTTGGTATTCTGAAATCGCATAGCACTTCCCTTGGGTCACATTCATGAGCAACGCGGAATATTCGGCCACCTCAATCGGCCCGGATTTATCTTCATTCAGCAATGCTTCATGAATGACGATCAGTCCTCCGGCGGGAAGGAATTCCGCCGAACGCTGTAGTAAGGCCTCCACCTCCGGCTCCTCCCAGTCGTGGAGAACATTGGAGAACAAGTGGACGTCCGCAGCGGGCCACGGACCGGTAAACATGTCGCCCTCGGCAACGGAGACTTGATCCCCGCATTTCCTTTCTGCGATCGCTTCCCGAGCAATCGCGTCAACCGGCGCCTTTTCCAGAACCGTCGCCTTGAGCCCCGGATTCAATTTTGCCAACACGCAGGCATAGATTCCGGATCCACCTCCGATGTCGAGGACGTGAGTTCTTCCTTCCACATCCAATCGCTTCGCAAAATGCTGCCCCAGATACAGCCCCCGGCAATCCATCGCAGCGGTGAACATCTTGGCGAAGTCTTCGCGCTCCATCGCGGCATGCCAATCCTCTTTTTCGCGTTCGCTACTCCCCCAACTGGTCGGCTTTCCGCTTTTCAGCACCTTGATCATGTCCTTGAGAACCGGCCGGTCGCTCAATGAACCGTAATAGGGCCCCATAAACCATGGCGAGCCTTTGACCAGAAACTCCCGAGCCTGATCCGTGTTCTGGACCTGTTCCCCTACCCGCTTGAGATATCCATTGGCAACAAACAAGGTAACCATCACGTCAACCGGTCGAGACGCGAACCCGAAATGCCGGCAGATGTCGGCTTCCGAAACTGACTCCTGCGAATCCAACCACGTGAAAAAATCAAATTCAACGATGGCCGCCCCCAGGAGATCGACCGCATAGAGCCGGTCTCGATAACGGAAAACGGAACTGGGGTCGGAGACGGGAAACTGATTGGGATTGAAGTCCGGCATGGCGGAACTTCAACCGCTCAAGCCACTTCGCAATCCGGACATACGCCAAAAAATTCGAGCTCGTGATAGAGCTTGCGAAACCCTGATTTCTCCGAGATTTCGCGTTCCAACGCTTCCACGGGACAGGAAATTTCCAGCGCATCAATGCTGCCGCACTCTGTGCAGATCAGGTAATCATCGTGGCGATCAGGATAGCGCATCGTAAAATAGGCCGAGCGCTCGTGAAGTCCGAGCCTCCGAATAATGCCGTGCTCTTCCAAGCGAATCAACAGGCGATAAACCGTTGCCTTGTCGCACTGGTCCTCCATGGCGGCACCAAGGTCGTTCAGCGTCATCGGGCGTGACTTTGCGACCAGAGACTCGAGCAGCATTTCCATCGCCTTGGTTCTCCGCAAACCACGATCACGACACTGCTGTACAGCCCATGCCACAATTTCCTCCGGACTCTGATCTGTTTTCGAACAACTCATCTGTTTACTTGAACCGGAAGATAGCCCTTCTCTTCCAACATTTCGATCACACTCTGATCGCCCACCAAATGTCCGGCTCCGACAATAAACATCGCGTTCCCTGGTGTCTTCAATTCGTCTTCGATCGGCTGGATCCAACTCGCATTGCGATCGTGAAGCAAAATCTTGGTTAACGTGGCATTCTCCTCATCATCAAAATACTTGTTGAGAAGTTGATCCAAACCTTCCGCATCTCCGCTTTTCCAAGTGTTGATCATATCGCCCAACATCTTTGGCGTTTCCTCGACCTGTTGAAGCGTCATCTTCAACAAGTTGTCCTGTTCCTCCTTTGAGAGCCGGTTAAAGAGGCCGATTTGGAACTCGGTCGTCTCCAATCCTTTGACGGGCTTTCCATCTTTTCGCGCCTTCGCATCAAAGACTTTCTCGACGCCCAGATCCGGGATGGCTCCAATTTTCATCGCTTCCAGAGAAGTGATCGTCATGGCCAACATTCCGGGCGTAAGCCGCTCAAACATGGCCGCCATGGCTCCCATTTCCTCGCCGGCCTCATCAAGATAGGCCTGGAGTTCCGCATAGGTTTCTTCCGAAATGAGATCCTTAATCATCCCGCCATCGGGAATCATGCTCATGGTCATGACCTTCATTTTCGTGGCCATTGAATCCATTTCGGCCATATCGACTTCAAAGTAGACGCGATCAGAATCCTTGTAGACCCGGTCATACGCCTTCGGAAGCGGGTGATCCTGCTCCCTCAACAGGTGAACCGACCCCGCTAGATAAACCGTCGACTCATCTCTCTTCAGCTTCCAGATCGTCGCTTTCTCTTCGGCCTGAGAAGAAGCCACCATTCCCAAAAAGGAAGTGACAAACGCGAAGGAGAGAAGCAGGAATTTGGGACGAGGAGACGACATCATGAACGGGAGGGGTTTGGGAACTTAGACTTCGCCTTGGTCCGGATCGTGGTCAAAGAAATTTGCTTCCGTCGCAGAATCCCGTTTGCTGCCGAGATGAAAGCCCCATTTTTTTTCGCCTCTTTAATGTTTCCAGCGCTGATCGCGGCTGAAGAAGCGAAGTGGATCCCGTTGTTTGACGGGGAATCAACGACAGGCTGGACTCCACGCGCTGAGGTCGTCCGTTTTGAGGCGAAAGATGGTGAACTTCAGGTTTACTCAAAAAAGAACGTCTGGGTGGTTACCAAACAGGAATTTGGCAACTTTATTCTGGAGGCGGAGGTGCGCGTGCCGGACGACGCAGCAGGATCTGGATTCAATTCAGGATTGGCGTTTCGTTGCACCGGCGACGGGAAACCCAAGGGATACCAGTTGGAGATCGATCATCGGAAGCCCGGAGGTGTTTACGGAATTGGCCTGGGCGGCTGGCTTTATCCCACGGCCGAAACCACCGCTGAATACGCCAAACGCTCAGCAGGAGCTTTCAAGCCCAGGGAGTGGAACCTTCTCCGCGTCGTTTGCTCGGGCCCACGAATCCAGACCTTCGTCAATGACGTGCTGATTACTGACATCGAAGATTCCCAGTCCCTGAAGGGATTTTTCGGAATTCAGCACCACGGCAAAGGCGATGTGGTGAGATTTCGCAATTTGCGGGTTCGAAAAACCGATTGAATCTCGCCAACAGATGGTGGATTCCACCACCAAACGCCTGCTTTGTAGTTACCGATGCACAAACCCAAGATCGCCATCACCATGGGAGACCCGGCTGGAGTCGGGCCAGAAATCTGCCTTCTCGCTTTAACCAATCCAGACATTTACTCTGTCTGCACGCCAATCGTGTTTGGTGATGCTCGAATTCTGGAACGTGCGGCTGAAGAGATTGGTCTCGAACCACCCGAGCACGTGATTCCTGCCGATGAATGGGAGAAAAGCCATGAACTCTATGAAAAGCCTGCGGTTCTGGATGTGAATTCCATGAACGCGGAGGAGCTGATCCCGGGTCAAGTCAGCGCCCAGACGGGCCAAGCTGGTTACGACTACATTCTTCGGGCAATTCAAGCAGCCAAGGCTGGTCATGTTGACGCGGTCACCACGGCCCCGATCAACAAAGAGGCCCTCCGCGCTGCGGGAATCGATTATCCGGGTCATACCGAGATTTTCGCCGCGGAGACTGACACAACCCGCTCCTGCATGATGTTGACGAGCGAACCCCTGACCTGCTCCTTCGTCACGGTTCATGTCGGCTATTACGAAGTTCCAAGCCTCATCAACACCCAACGCATCCTGGAAGTGATTGAACTCAGTCACGACGCCCTTCGCAAGATCAAGGAAACGGATCCCAAACTGGTTGTCTGTGGCTTGAACCCTCACGCCGGTGAACACGGGCTTTTCGGAAACCAGGAGGAGGAAAAGTTCATCATCCCAGCCATCGAGGCAGCCCGCGACAAGGGAATCCAGATTGAAGGCCCACTTCCCCCCGACACCGCATTTTTGAATTGGCGACGGGATCAGACCGACGGATTCATCTGCATGTATCATGATCAGGGCCATATCCCTCTCAAAGCCCTGGCTTTTGACGAAGCGATCAACATTACCTTGGGGCTGCCGATCGTTCGCACGTCCGTCGATCACGGCACCGCGATCGATATCGCCTGGCAAGGGAAAGCCAATCCGAACAGCCTGTTCGAGGCGATTTTCCTGGCCACAAAGCTGGCCCCCAAGCCAGAGACTGAACCCGTGAGCGCTCCTGCGAACGCATGATCGTCGTCATTGCTGACGATTTGTCTGGCGCGACAGAGTTGGCCAGCGCGGCAGTGGAAGCGGGATTAACTGCCGAAGTCCAAACCGGAAATTTCGAGAAGGAAACGACGGCTGACCTCGTTGCCATCAGCACCGAAAGTCGTCAGCCGACACAACAATTGGCCCAGGTTGAGGCCATTGCCCTCCAAATATCCCTCGCCAAACCCAATTGGATCTACAAGAAAACGGATTCAGTCCTCCGCGGCCACGTCGCACCAGAGATTGCCACGATTCTGGATGCCTTGGGATACACGAATTCTCTTCTCATCCCGGCAAATCCCAAGAAAGGCCGAACGATTTCGGACGGGGCGTATTTCATCGCGGGAACGCCGCTCCATTTGACGGCGTTCGCAAACGACCCGGATTTTCCGCGAAACAGCTGCGATGTGGTTGAACTCGCGCGAGGCGGCGGTCGCGACGATGAAGCGAAGTTTCCCGTCTATTGGCTTGGCAACGCACCCGTGCCGGACGCGAAGGGAATTTTTCTGCCCGAAATGAAGAATTCGGACGCCATGATGGAACGGGCCAAGCAAGTCGATCGTTCGCAGACCCTGCCCGCCGGCGGCGTGGAATTCTTCGAAGCGCTGCTTGGAAAGGCCGGAAATCCCCACGCGTTCCCATCATCCCGGCAACACCTGCCAACGCTCTTTGTCTGTGGAAGCGCGGCCGCATGGGAAATGGGACGATCCGAGCAGTTCGGAACAGAAGGGATCCCGGTTGCCGCAATGCCTCTCAAGTACTTCGAGTCCCCGGACGAAGAATTCGACCTCTGGCTCCAGCGGACCACCCGGCTGTTGGAGCAATCAATAGTCGCAGCAATCGCAATTGGCGATTTTCGAGGCGACGCCACTCCGGCTCAGCTGCTTGAGCCGCTTTCGCGTCTCACCCAGGCAATTGTGGAACAAGGCGCCGCGACACGGCTTTTCGTGGAAGGGGGAGCCACCGCAGCAGCCATCATCAACAAACTGGGTTGGTCCAGACTGCAGGTCAAAACGCCATTGGCCTCGGGAATTGCCGAATTGAGCCCTCTTGAAGGCCCCTCGTGCTCAATCGCGATCAAGCCCGGCAGCTATCCGTGGCCATTTTCAGAAATCCAGATGGCTCCGTGAGCGGGAATAGGGAATCCGGAGGACCAGAGTAGGTAAGTTTCTTAAAAAACGGATCGCAAAGTAAGCTCGCCATCAATCTCACGATCTAACAGATGCGACCACCCCCATCAAGTGGAACAAATTGACAGCAGGACAGCCGCGCAGATCGAGACGAATTCCATTTTAGTAAATTTTTTCGCTCGATTGAGTTGCATTTTTGTTGGAATCCTCAACAATCAAATCCTATCACCCCTCCCGAAATTATCAGATTAACCATTAAGTCTTTACTGCGTATTCCTGAAAATTGTAATTGAACGGCAGATGCCGCACTCATTGATCGACTTTCGATAGACGAGTTCTCCCGCCAGGAGATTGTTAAAACAGCCGCTGGGCAAGAGGTAATGGAGGCTCACCAAACCTCTTTAGGGCAACCACATTAAGATGAGAAAAATTGGAGACCGACTCCCCCGGCAGCTCATCAACCTTCGACTGCAAAAGTTCTTGCAAATGAGAGTCATATCCGCTTAATTTCTTGAATACCATAAAAACCATTAAATTCCATTAATTGCAGAGACCTGGTGAGCCCGACCAAATGAACTCTATCAGCAATTACTAATCACATATTTTCCCCGGAGGATTTACACCACCCAACTGCAATGGCCGACGCACCACCAGAACTCATGACCGTGAAGGAGACCGCGGAATACCTTAGGATTCCTCTCCCCACTGTTTATTACCTCGTACAACGAGGCCAACTCCCTGCTATCCAAATTGGAGGGCGATGGCGCATTAAGCGAAGCCTTTTGGATCGCGACATCCTCCGCAAGGAAGAATCCGGCCAGCCTACGGTGTTGGTGGTTGATGATGACCCCGCCCTTCAAACGCTGTTCAAGCAGTTCCTGAAAAAGGCCGGTTTCGGCAGGATCGTCGTTGGCACTGGTGCTGAAGCCATTTCCTACGCAGAGAAACAGGAATTCGATTTGGTCTTCCTTGACCTCAAGCTTCCCGATATCCCGGGTGACGAACTTTACGCCAAGCTGAAAAAGATCCACCCGGACCTCCCGATCGTGATCATCACCGGCTACCCGGACAGCGAAACTCTTACCAAAATCCTTTCAAGTGGTCCAGTAACGGTCATCAAGAAGCCGATCGAATTCGATCAGCTCAATCAGACTGTCCGGCAGCTTGGCCACAAAGGAACCGATATGGTTGCTTAGATCTTTGGAAAGCACGACTGCTCTCCAAACCTGTTTACACCTTCGTTCCAATCAAGAATTGGAGACCTCCGTTCGGAGCAAACGAAGGAGGAAATCCCAAAGGCTAGATTGTTTGCATAGCCTTAATTTAAGCCATTGAGCTTAAATTAGGCATTTCTTATATAATTATTATAATTTTTAGGCTAGATTACCCGCTGTAGAAATCAGATTTCTCCATCGGTGATCAAAGCAAAGTTATCAGCCCTCCAAAGAGGTCTCTTCTTTTGGCGTCACGACGCCCTTAGCCAGCGCATTCTGTCTGGCATTTTCACTGTTGGTGCCCTGACGGCCTGCGTGAAGGCCGTCGCATTCGGCAAAGAGCTCATCGTTGCGAGCCGGTTCGGCACGTCTGACGCGATGGATGCATTCACCAGCGCATTCGTCATCTGGACTTTTGTCGTGACTCTGGTTGCCGGAGCGATGCCCGATGCCGTCGTCCCCATCTACGCCAAGGCAAAAAAGGAATCGATCAACCGAGCTGAAGATCTCGTGATCTCCTCGATCTGGATCTACCTCGGCCAGATCATTCTTTGCTCATTGCTGGTCCTTCTTCTCGGGCAGCAAATCATCCCTTTGTTTACCAAAGAATATTCGCCGGAGAAACAGGAGCTCACTCTTCGCCTCTTTCACCACCTCGCTCCGTTCGCCCTTCTCTGGGGCATGTCTCAATTCTTTGCGGCGCTGCTCCAGGCGAGAAAGCAATTCAAACTCGCTTCGCTCGCCCCGATCACGATCCCAGTCGTCACCGTCATCGCCTTGTTCGGCTTTGATCGATACGGCATCATCGCCCTCATCTATGGCATCCTCGCTGGAGCAGCCCTTCATTTGAGTCTCCTCGTTTTTGGCTATTTCAAAGACTCGTCCGTACTTGCGCTCTTTCGTCCTCGAAAAATGTGGACCCCCGATATCCGCCTCGCCCTGAACACCTCCTGGCCCTATCTACTTTCAGGCCTCGTGATGGGCAGCGTTGCCTTGGTTGACATCGGGATGGCAGCATGGCTGGAGCCCGGAAGCGTATCAGCCCTGGCCTATGCTGAACGAATTTGCGCAATCGGCCTGACCCTGGCCGCAACCGCTACCACCGAAGCATTTTTCCCCTATTTGTCTGAACTCGTCGCCTCCGAACAATGGGCCAGACTCCGCAAAACCGTCATCCAGTTCACCAAACTGATTCTCCTGGTTTCTTTTGGGATCGTCGCGATTCTTTACCTTACTTCTGATTGGCTCGTTGCAACTCTCTTCCAACGTCAGGAATTTACACAGCAAGATTCCATTCGCGTCGCGAGCATTCTTCGTTGGCTCAGTTTTCAGGTTCCGTTCTATATCATCGCGGTTCTTTCCGCACGCGTGGTCTGCGCGATGCTGGCGTCAAAAATCATCTTTGTGACGTCCTGCATCAATATGGTTTTGAACGTTACCTGTAACTACTACTTCTCCAGACTTCTTGGCGTTGAAGGAATCGCCCTCT
Organism: uncultured bacterium; assembly: GCA_963977015.1. Classification (GTDB taxonomy): domain Bacteria; phylum Verrucomicrobiota; class Verrucomicrobiia; order Verrucomicrobiales; family DEV007; genus JBCDHN01. The sequence goes on from CAXBMO010000005.1 coordinate 324,746, forward strand.
CCACCGCCATCGTCTACGCCATTTCAGCAACGATGCTGTTTTCCTATTTCGTGCTCGCTTCCCGACGTCAGGAGCAGCCGCCAAAAACTCCCCCTTCCCAATAATGTCCGCACGACTCATCCGAACAACGAGTGATTCTGCGGGAGATATCCCTCTCAATCTCCCCCGCTCCCCAGATTCCGCCTCCCAACTTCTCAACTCCATTGCCAGATCCCTTCCTAACAACTGGGTTGTGATGGATCTCTTATCGGCGTTTTTGGTCACAGCCCTTTCGATCACCTTTTTGTATCCAAGCAGCCCACAGTTTCTGTCCCCTTTCTGGGTATTGGTAATATCCTCATCTCTGTTTCTGGCCTTTTCTCAGTGCCTTGGTCTTCATGAAAACGAGGTAATTCGGAATCCCGGAACCTTGCTGCCAAAGTCCTTCTATGCAGCAGCCCTCACGGGGGCCAGCTTGGGCGCGATCTCCGTCATGGTTTTCTTTCTCAAGATCCCCTTCCTTTTTCTCTCTGGCCAGGTGTTGGCACTTTTTGCCGCCCAAGCTGCCATCAAGACCTTCATATGGCATCACCTCAAGAAGGCCCCCCCAACCATCCTGATTCTCGGGCCGAATGATTTCTGCAGGCTTGCCAGCCAAAAATTGCAGTCACATTTCCTTCCCTTGCAAATTCGAAGCCGCCCTCAGGATTTCGATCGATCCAAGCAAAGCAACCTATCCGATTCTGTCGCCCACAAACGAGCAGACGCTGATGAATTAGTGATTCCTGACTCGGACATTGCCCACTACGCGCCCCAGCTTTCTCAGGCGATAGAATCAGGGGTTCCGGTCACGAAATATAGCCGGTTTATCGAGAAGAATTTTCGATATATTCCAGTTCGGGATATTGATATCGATTGGTTTCTATCCAGCAATCCGGGTTACTCCAACCGCAGTTATCTTCACATCAAAAGAGCGCTCGACATTGCCATCGGCCTTGTCGGAATTACCCTATCCCTCCCCCTGATCACCCTGGCCGGGATTGGGATTTATCTTACGGATGGTGGTGGCATTTTTTACTCTCAAACACGGCTTGGCTTGAGAAAGAAGCCGTTCAAAATCTACAAACTGCGCACCATGATCCAAAACGCGGAGCGCTCCGGTCCCAAGTGGGCCGCAAAACAAGACTCACGAATTACCTTTGTTGGCAAGATCCTTCGCAGGAGCCGAATCGATGAGTTGCCCCAGTTCTGGAATATTCTGAAAGGCGACATGTCCTTCATTGGCCCTCGTCCAGAGAGACCCGAATTCACCCTCCAACTCGAAGAGACAATTCCTCACTTCAGCAAGCGTCACCTCATCAAGCCAGGCCTGACGGGATGGGCGCAGATCAACTATCCGTATGGCGCATCGGAAGAGGATGCCTACGAGAAGCTAACCCTTGATCTCTATTACATCAAAAACGCGTCACTTTGGTTGGACCTCAAAATCGCTTTCCGGACGATTGGCGCAGCAATGCAGGGAGCCAGATAACAGGAATGAAGTTCGGAAGCAAAGGACCAACCGGCCCACAGAGGCACCCCGTTTCGAAGATTCCGACTTCGAAGAACTGGGTTATTGTGCTCTGCATCCTCCAAGCATTGCTGGTTGTCCCCTACTGCAGCAATGCCTTGCCATGGGCTTACGGACAAGGCCACTTCCCGATCCGCCCTGCGCTTTACCTGCTCTTTGTGGGGTCACTCAACTTTCTTTGGGTCATCGGAAAGTCACCCGATTGGACAAAGACATCCTTGTTGGTGGTCTTGCTATTGGTTCTAAGGGCAGTTGACGCCGCGGTCCTGCAACGATTCACGTATCCGGATGGGCACAGCACAGCGGTATTCGGCCTGTTTGCTGCGGTTTTCATGGCTGTCATCCTTTTCACATCAGCAGGGGTGATGCACAGAACGTCCTATCTTCCTGCCTTGGTGACATCCGCTTCTACCATCGTCATCTGTGTGGTTTCGCTGATCGCAGAATGGCTCGGCTTTTTCGACTTTACCATTGTGGACGGCCGATTCTCTGGCTTTGCCGGGGATCCCAACCGTGCCTGCGTGGTCATGAACTTGATGCTGGGTATCTTTCTCGTCCTCAACAAGCGTTTCTGGCCAAACATGGGGATGATCGCGCTGACGGCGATTGGCGTTTTCCCGACATTGAGCAGAGGAGGTCTCATGATCCTGACCCTCATTGCGATTTCCTACATCGTTCTCAATTTTCATCGGCACCCGGGTAAAATTCTTCTGGCGGCAGCGGCTGCCGTACCCGCGATTCTTATCGGAGTCGGCCTGTTGGCGGCCAAGGGCGCCGCCAACGGAAAGAAGGACAGCAACGTCGAAGAACGAATTGGAGCGATTTTTGGAGGGGAAGTCTCCGGGCTTCAATCCAATGATCGTATGAAGGATCTCACCGATGGCCTGGAAGCCGTATCCAGCGCTCCCGTTACCGGATTGGGAACGGGCGCGGGGACCAACCTCTATCAACCTCACAATCAAATCATCAGCCTTTGGATCGATCTAGGGCTGATAGGCCCAGCCATCTACTGCACGATTCTTGCTCTACTATGCTGGAAAACCATTTCGTCCCAACTCCGTTCGATCTATCTCACGATCCCTCTCGTTCTCTATTTCCCATTGAGTCAGGCCCTGGTTGAGAATCATGCCTATTTCTATGCTTTTGCGATCGCGCTCGTTGTATCTTCACGATCATTTCTAAGTGTAAGATTGGCTCAACCCGCCCAACAAATTTGGCAATCCCGGTCCCTCTCCAATCGTGTCTAAATTTGCTCATATCAGCTATAGCGGAATTGGAGGAATGTCGGAAGCCGTTCTTTCGCTTCTTGATGCCGTGAATTCTTCCAAGGAACACCATCAAATTGGTTTCTATGGGAAGGACGAGCTTCCTGAACGGTACATCAACAGATGCCGGGAACTTGAGATCAAACACCAGGTCTTCAAGAAAGCCTCTGGAGTGGGAGCCTCCTCCTGGATGAGCATGCTCGCATGGCTCAGGGACTACCGTCCGGACGTTGTCATCAGTCACATGACACAGCCTCTACCGGCTCTTCTCGCCTATCGCCTCTTCAACAGAAAGGCAACTCTCGTGATTGTTGAACACCACTCCAATGATCTGAAATCGTTCAAGGATTGGTTTTTGACCCTGACAAACCACTGGTTCTGCGATCGAACCGTTTACCTGACGGCAGAGTACGAGAACCAGGTGTCGCGCAAACTCGGCCTGCTCTATCGCAAGGCGAAAGTCTCGGTCATCGGCAATGCGATTAATACGGATCTATTCTCTCCGGCCACCACTACAGACAACGGCAGTTTCACCATCGGAATGCAGGCTCGAATGGTCGAAGGAAAGGATTTTGAAACACTTTTCAAGGCCTTTGAAATTCTCCGTCATGAATCGCCCGGTCTCAGTCTGGAAATAGCCGGAGACGGCCCCGATCGCCCCAGACTGGAACGACTCGTGAGCGAACTGGGGATTGAGAAGGATGTTGTTTTTCTCGGAATGATGGAGCAATCCGATCTGGCCGAACGAATGAAATCCTGGCACGTTCTGGTTCTCGCAACTTCTGGAGAGACGATGAGCCGAGCCGTGATGGAAGGACAAGCTCTTGGTCTCGTCGTCGTGGCAACTGATGTCGGTGGAACCAAGGCCACCATCAGGGACAACGTAAACGGAATGTTGGTCCCCCCAAAGGCCCCAAAACAGTTGGCGGAAAAGCTTCTCTTCCTACGCAGGACCCCGGAACTCCGCGCCACAATTTCCAGAAATGCCCGTGAAATGGCACTTAGCGAGTTTTCACCCATCTCACGATGGGAACAATTCTCACTATTAATTTCTCAAACTTTAGCTCGAAAATAATTAACAAACCTGTAATGTCAACCAAATTTAATTCTTTCACTACCGCAGAATGAACGCCAAACGAAAATTTGTAGACTCAGTGGTGACCTGCCTTTCCTGGTCCGGCCTTCCCAGTTTGCTACGCCAATTTCAACATGAGGAATTCTGCATTCTCATGCTTCACGGGATCACGAAATTGAAACCAAGCGAGCAGTCCGGCATCGGAAACGCAGAGGGAATTCACATGCATGTCAGGGATTTTGAAGCCATCTGCAAGCTGCTATCAGCCCATTATCGCGTCATCTCGCTGCGTGAAGCCGTGCAAAAACTGGAACGCAAAGAAGCTCTTCCAACCGGATCGGTCGTCCTCACTTTTGATGACGGATATCGATCAAACAAGGAATTGGCCCTTCCGCTTCTTGAGGAGTATAACCTCCCGGCAACGGTCTTTCTGGCGACGGACTTTGTGGAGAATGGAAGCTGGCAGTGGTGGGATCGTGTGGAATACGCACTCGGTCATACCGAGCAGGAGGGCCTGGAACTTTCGATCGGAGGAACACTGGTGGATCAGAAACTCGAAACAAGAGCCATGCGACGGGAGGCGTTTTTCAGTTTGCTACCGCTGATCAAGGCGCTGCCCCAGGAAGACGTAAACGACGTTGTTGGGCATTTGGAGAAAAGGCTCGGTTGTTCGCTCAATACGGCGGCCAAAATTCCGGAAATGTATCTTCCGCTCAGCTGGGAAATGGTCCGCGAAATGCAGGCTGGTGGTCTTGTTGAATTCGGCGCTCACACTCATACCCATAAAATCCTCGGCCGGTGCAAACTTCCCACCGTGCGTGAAGAACTCGTAACTTCGCGAGATCTTTTGTCGGAGCGAGCAGGTATTGAAGAACCGTTGTTCTCTTATCCAAACGGCCACATCGGAGATCACACTCGAGAAACACGGCGCGAAGTCATTGACCTGGGATTCAGTTGCGCACTCACGACCGAGACAGGCTTCAATAATATTCATTCCGATGTCTATACACTGAAGCGCTTTAGTACAGGCAACAGCTCCAATTACGTGGACGTCACCGCTTCCGGCACCATGCGAATGCTCATCGCGATGAACAATGCAATCCGCGGAAACGAGCGAGTCGCTTAATCCGTCTGCGTTCTGGTATGAAGGTGCTGCATTTTACAACAACGGTCGGAGGTGGTGGTGCCGAAACAATGCTCTGTAATGTCACAGAGCAACTCTCGAGTTTAGGAGCGGAAAACGTCGTGGTTTCGACGACATCTTCCATCGGCGACAATTCGCTCAAAGACCGAATCGAAGAAACTTCCGTCTTCTACGATCTGGAGGTAACTTCTCTGCTGTCCGGAAAATTCTGCCGACGATTTCTTGCGATCTTAAAGAAAGAGAAACCCGACATCGTGCAAACCTGGATGCACACATCAGGGGCCGTGGCCGGCGCGTTAGCCGTTTTGACAGGGATCAGGCATGTTGTCTGGGGAGTTCACTCCAAGGAGCTCCTTGTTTCCCCCTCGATGTCGAAGTTGAAGCAAGGAGCACTCAAGACCGCGCTACGACTTTCCTCAAAACTGGTTCCTGAGAAAATCATCTCCTGCTCGATGGAGGGCATTGCGATTCACAACCGTGATTTGGGCTATCCAAATGACAAGATGCTCTGGATCGGAAATGGAATCGATACCAATCGTTTTACCCCGGATCATTCGGCGAGAGATTTCTGGCGCAACGAGCTCTCCATTTCTGAGGACGAGAAAGTTTTCGGAATGGTGACGCGAATGAACCCGGTGAAAGATGTTCCCACCTTCTTGAGGGCAATTCGCGAATTCCAAACCAATGGAGGCAATGCCCACTTCGTCATCTGCGGCGAGGGATTGGATCAGGCCTATCCCGAAATCCACGAATGTGCTGCGGATCTCCCGGACGCCACAAAACTTCATTGGATTGATTTCCAGGAAAAAATTGAGTCGGTTTACCCCCTGTTTGACTGGCTTACCCTAACTTCCATATCCGAGGCCTCTCCAATGGCCTTGATCGAAGCAATGGCATGTGGGGTTCCGTGTATATCAACAGACGTCGGAGATGCCAGGTTTATCGTTGATGAAGCAGGGTTTGTGATTCCACCAAGCTCTCCAACGATCCTGGCAGAGACGTGGCAGAATGCGATTGCTGTTTCTGAATTGCAATATGCAGGCTTAAGCGCCAACGCACGGCAACTGAGCGAAGACCGCTTCAAGCTACAAGACTGCGCATCACGATATTTCCAGGTCTATTCTGATCTGTTGGCTGCTTAGAAAATGGAGGAGCAAAAAACATCTCTCATCCATATCATCACGGGACTCGAAGTTGGAGGAGCTGAGATGATGCTCTGCCGCTTTCTCGAGCATGCAGATCAATCCCGGTTCCATCATACGGTTGTTAGTCTCAAAGGAGAAGGGAAACTGGGTGCGCAACTCACCAAGTCCGGCATTCCCCTCATTTCCTTGGGATTGAATCATCCGCTTCGCGCGATTCCGGGCATGGCCAGGCTCGTCAAAATCTTACGCCAGCAGCAACCAGACCTCGTGCAAATGTGGCTAACTCATGCCTCTCTCCTTGGTTCGTTGGCATGCCTCCTGGCGGGCATTCGCTCCATCGTTTGGACCATCCACACGGGCAATCAGGACGAATCCCGCGTCAAACCGTCCATTCGATGGATGACCAAACTCCTCGCGAAGGCCTCTCACTGGCTACCACGCATCATCGTTTCCTGCTCGGAAACCGCCAAAGCGCGTCATGAGTCCCTGGGCTATCGTTCCGAAAAGATTATCGTTATCCCCAATGGAACGGATCCTGTGGCATATCAGCCCTATCGAGAAGAGGCCGCTCAGTTGCTTAACGAATTGGGTATCCCCAATGGAGAACCCGCCATCGGTATCGTTGGGCGATGGACTCCGGAAAAAGATCACCAGACATTTTTTGAAGCCGCACTCAAGATCCAGGAACGTCTACCCGAAGTTCATTTTCTGATTTGTGGTCCTGAAATGGAGCCAACCGACGAAAGAGTGGCTGGATTCCTGTCACGCTCTCAACTCCCCGAGCATTTTCACTTTCTGGGTTCGCGAAGTGATATGCCTCTTCTCTATGCAGGAATGAAGTTGCTCGCACTCACGTCCGTTAGTGAAGGCTTCCCTTTGGTTCTGGGCGAAGCGATGGCCTGCGAAACTCCTTGTGTCGCAACTCGCGTTGGCGATTGCGAACAGATCGTTGGGGATACCGGCGTCATTACGGAGATCGAAGATCCGAGCGCAATCTCTCTGGCGTGGGAAAAAATACTTACCCTGAATTCCGCAGACTACCAAAAGCTTTCGGAACAAGCACGACGTCGCATTATCGATCACTTCAGCATTCAGGAATGCGTAACCAGTTACGAACGCCTCTACCGGGAACTCGCAACCGCGCCCTCCAGGAATTGCGAGCCCTCCCCCCTTGTACCTAATGAAACACCCGTCACTCATATCCACAGACATTGAAGTCGTAAGCGACGAAGACCGCTTCTTCGAGCTTGGCGATGATTGGAATTCGTTCCTTCAGCAATGTTCCTGTTCCAGCATCTTCATGACCTGGGAATACCTGTCGAACTGGTGGAAGGCCTATGGCAAGAGTTTCCAACTCTATACGGTCTTACTAAGAGATTCAGAGAGTGGCGAACTCATCGGAATGGCCCCTTTGATGATTGGAAGGGGTCACACCTATCCCCGCAAAGCATTCCGCCACCTCACCTTTTTGGGTGGGCTTGGAGACTCCCTCGCCGAGTATCAAGACTTCGTGATTCGCCCTGATTACGAAGATCAGTTTTTCACGGCCTTGATGGATCACCTCTTTGCCGAACAAAAGAAATGGGATGTCATTAGTTTCCCCCTGATTGATGAGTCATCGTCAACCTTGATTCATCTGGTCGAGGAGTTCCCCAAACTGGGTACTCATGTCGTTCAATTGTCTTCACGTCCCTCGCCGCACATCACGCTCCCTGAAAGTTGGCAAGAGTTTCTCAGCTTGAAGTCCAAGAACTTCAAAAAGCAGTTCAACAATCATTGGAACCGGCTCCACAAAAAGCATGAAGTCGAATGGTTGGATGCGGGCAAGGATATCGAAGTTCAAGAGGCACTTCAGATCGTCAGTGATCTCAATAAAGAACGCTGGGGAGAAAAGGGAGACACGTTCAAATCAGAGGAATTCAACGCGTTCCACAAGTCCCTGGCAGATAGCTTTGCGGCAAAAGGTTGGCTCTATCTCAGACTCCTTAAGGTCGATGGAAAGTTTGCCGCAGCACGCTACGACTTCCTCTACGATAACAAGCTCTGGAACTATCAAAACGGATGGCTACCGGAACTCGCCCATCTCTCCCTCGGGAAAATGATGATCGGAGATTGTGTCAAGTGGTGCATTGAACAGGGAATTCGGGAGTATGACTTCCTTGCAGGAGATACCGACTACAAAAAGTCATGGGCAACGAGTTCCAGACAATTGATGACGATCGAAGTCACCAATCCTTCGAGCCGCAAGGCGCTTGCCTTTCAGCAGCTTCGCCGCATCAAGAACTACATGGATCGACGAGCGGCTTCCTGATTCTCAGATGGCGGGTTCCCCAATCCCGAGACTTTTCAGTTCCTGAGCGACCAGTTTGCCGACGATATCTGCAGGCAAGGCAAAGGTTTTAATGCGTCCGGCGCGCGCGATATTGATTCCGATCACATTACCTTCCAGATCGACGACCGGACCACCACACTCCTGCGGTTTGATCGGTAGATCCGTCTGCAGGGCTTTGGGGTATTCCGTGCGACGTTCGCTCAGCTTCGTTCCCATCTGATTCATCTTTTGATTTCGCTCTGTCATCCCCCGGTCCACCAAGCTACGATCCCCAAGCGTCACATCCAGGGTTCGGCGTTTCTGATTCCGGAGGAACGTGATTTCAACAGCTTCCCCGGGCTCCGATTCGCTGATCGCCCGAATAAGCTTCTCCGGCGTGTCACAGACCTCCGAGTCCACCTTGGTGATAATGTCTCCCGGACGAATCCCGGCTTTTCCTGCGTTTCCTTCTGACAATACCTGGGTCACGCGAACTCCGTCTGAGTGGGGCGCCGTGCCAATTCCCAAAAACCCCTTGTTCTTGCTCGACATGCTCCGGGGATGGACACTCACGACGCCGATCGCAACGGGATCCGGACCGGAGCCGGCCGCCGCCAATAACGAGCCCAGAGGCAGGCTGGCACGTTGATCCCAATCCACCGCGACCAGTCGGGAGTCCGTTCTTATCTTGATGAGCGCCAAGTCGTAGTTTGGGAACGTTTTCACGACGTTTGCAGGCGCTTGTTCGTCTTTGCTTAACATCACCGTCAACGCCTGATTGTTCTTCGTCTCAATCTCGCTGGCCTTCGTCAAGGCATAACCATCTTCATGAACAACCGTGCACAGACTCTTCCATTCCTGCCCGCGAAACACGAGGTGGGTTGCATCCGAAGCGGAGACAACGGACGGGCGAAACGCATTCATCACTTCCCGGAAGAATCCTTCGCCAACGAAAATCGGCTTGTCAGGATTAAACTTCCCGGGTTCCACCGTATCTTCGCCAAACATCTCAACGAGTTTTGCCTGATCCTTCTCGTTGAGCGTTCGACCAAAACGCATCATGAATCCAGCCAGTTCATCGGTTCCACCGTATTTTTCGACCATTTCGCGACTGATCTGAAAGTCACCCTCCTTCAGGAATCCCCGCATCAGTTTGTTGAATTCAGGCTGAAGGACACGTCGTTCGCGATTCGTCAGCGATTTTCGCTCTGCATCTCTTGGGGCTCTACGCATTTGGGGAGATTCTTCCAGGTCCGGCAAGCCGGGAATCTTCTTTGCGGAGATCAACTCGATCTCGACATCCTGCTCGACCATGCCCGAACGAATCCGCACCTGAAGCGTGTTTCCCGCACGATAGCGACCAACCTCTTCGATTAAACCCCGCGTATCTTCGATGGTCACATTGCCGATCTGCAGCACCACATTCCCAGGTTCCAGCCCAGCTTTTTCAGCGGGAGAACCAGGCATTACCCCACGAATCGCAGCTCCACCTGACGGGGTGTCTTCCAAAACGACTCCCAGCATCGGGCGCTCCGGGTTATCGAGAAATCCTCCCAAATGGGCGCCACCAAACCGATCCCCGCTGATCAGCTTCCCCCAATTGTCGAGAAAGGTCGAAATCGGAACATGATTGTTCTGCGAAAGACTGAATCCGATATTGGAATGTATGCCGACCAAACGGCCATCAAGATCAAAAAGCGGTCCCCCTGAGTCGCCGCCGATCAAGGCACAGTCGGACATCACAAAGGTCTCTTCGTCGTTGCCGATCACTCGCCCAAGCCTCACGGGCGGGGTCCGATCTGCCTGAAAACCGCTGGCATGTCCCAACGCGATACACCAATCGTTCCGTTCCAGATCTTTGGAATCCCCCATCTCGACAAAGGGATACTCACCATCGTCCGTGATTTGAACCATTGCCGCGTCGCGCGAAAAATCCATTCCCAGCACTTTCGCCTCAGCCCGATCGCCATTGGGAAAGATCACGGTAACCTTTTCATTCATCTCAACCGCGACGTGCGCAGCCGTGAGAATCAATCCCCCCTTCGTCACGATGACTCCGCTTCCCGTTCCAAAACGGCGAGCATCACCACCGGGGATGAGCGAAACCGTCGCAGGCAAGGCCCTTTCCGTTAGTTCTTGTATCCTTGTCTCGGTGTCTCGCAGGCTCTGAGGAGTAACCGGCGCAGCACAAACGTTCGCCAAGAAACCGACAGTCCCCAGCAGTATCGAAAATTTCACTAGATAGGACTTCATGCTCTTTTTGACGAAGTTTAGGTCAAAAAGCTCACATTGGGCAATGCTGGAAGTTCCAGGAACCACCAAAAGGCCCACAAATCGTCCTATATTACCGATCTTCGCGCTTAAACCAGCTCTCGCATCGGTTTAAGAGAGGGATCCACCAAACTAAGTGGGCGCCCGGAAAGATCGGTCGAAACCAACTTCGCCGGATTCAACCCGCAATTCTGATAGAGGGTCGCAAAGATCTCTCCAACGCGAACCGGACGGGACGACGCCTCGCCACCATCCCGGTCGGTCGAACCTATCACCTGCCCGGTCTTCATTCCCCCTCCGGCAAGAAGCGCACTCATCACCCGGGGCCAATGATCGCGACCGCCTTTGCCGTTCACTTTGGGGGTGCGACCAAATTCACCCCAAACCACGACACTCACATCGCGATCCAATCCCAAGTAATGGAGATCTTCAACCAAGGTCGCAACTCCACGGTCCAGAACCGGCAAATTGGCTTCCCTAAGACGCTTGAAGTTGTCGTTGTGAGTGTCCCAACCTCCGGTGCTCAGTGTCACATACCGCGCCCCGGCTTCAACCAGACGCCTCGCAGTCAGGAATTGGTCGAGATTGCGATGATAGCGCGCATTGACACCCTGCAGATAGCGGGCGCGTTCGCTTGCATCGGCCTTGTTGGGATCGAGCGCATCGATCAGCCGCGATGAAGTCACCACCTCGAACGCCAACTGGTTGAACTCGTCCATCCCTTCCATCAACCCACCGGAATCCGCATCACGACGCAGTTGATCAAAACTCGCGAGCAGGTCTTTGCGATCGTCGAGACGTTCTGCATCCAGCCCACGTTTTTGAATCATATCGCCCTTCCCCTTGCCATTGGGAAGAAACGGCTGGTGCGCCGCGCCCAAAAAGCCGCCACCACTGCGAGGCGTGTTCATCGAAACTCCTGAAGGCATTCCGACGCTGCTTTGGCCGGAGAACTTGCCGAGAACCGCCCCCATCGAAGGCCAACCACCGGCTGGCTCGTTTTTGTTCGTGTGCCCGGTCTCACATTGATAGGAACTGTGTTGGCCAAAGCTGTCCACGATGGAACGAACCGGCGCAAACTTCTCCATGTTGCGCGCGATTTGCGGAAGATGCTCACAAACGCGAATGCCGGGCACGCTTGTGGCCATCGCATTGAATTCCCCGCGAATGTTGCTGGGGGCGTTCTCCTTGATGTCGTAGAGATCCAGATGGGAAGGGCCTCCTCCCAAATAAATCATGATCACGGATTTCGTCGATGAACCGAGCTCCGCCTGGGATTCCGCTCGCAACAGTTGAGGGAGAGTCATGCCTCCCATTCCGCTCATTCCGAGTGCGCCGACTCGCAAAAAATTCCGCCTTGAGGTTCCATCGCAAAAACGAGACTTCTCCTGACTGGATACTGTGATCATAGGTAGGGGTTTTGGGGTTTGCTTAAGAACACGTTCTCAACACGAACCGCCTTTCGAGAAGTCTTCGTCGCCAACACTCGGGACCAACCGAACGCAGCTCAACCCCGGTGCCCCATGACGTCTCCCATCTTCGCGTACACCTCCCGATTCTCAGCTCCGTGTTTCACGAGATCCTCCGCGAGCTGGATTCGTCCCGGCTCAAAAAACATCGCGACCATCGATCCCCCAAATTCAAACCACCCCTTCTCGTCCCCCTTGTGAACCTTCTCGTTCGGCTGGAAATTCTGCCGAATGCTGCCGACATTTGTCGCCCCAATCTCAAAGATCAAAACCTGCCCAAAGCTCTCCGTCTCGAGTTTCGTCAGCACGCGTTTGTTCTCCACGAGATAGCGGAGGTTCCTTCGAAGCGCGATCGGGCTCACCGAATACAGCGGTCCGTTGATCAGCTGCGGCGTTCCGGGCACCCCGGAAAGCCCAAAGTGGAAGCGATGATAGTCGACCGGGCAAAGGCGCGAAAACACCGCCGTGCCTGTTTGATAGCGCTCTGCCAATGCCACATCTCCCAGAAATGACGGAAGATCGAAACGCTGCCCTTTCGCGTAAAATCCGGATTCCGCCGACAAATCCAGAATCGCGAGATGCCGGCCATCGGCAGGAAACACCGCGGAATCGGCGGCGACATCAATGGGTCGGGCGCCCGGATTCAGCTGGCGGCTAAAAAACTCGTTGAAGCTGGAGAACGAATCCGCATCGGCAAACTCAGCCGGATCCAATCCGTAGTTCCTGATGAATTCCGCGATTTTGGGGCGCGTCTTTTCCGAATCCATTTGCCGCCCATACCAACGCGAAAACCAGGCTCGCTTGACAAATGTCTCCAATCCAACCCGGCCGACCGCCGTCTCATAAGCCCAGCGCAGCCATTTCTCGCCATACACCTGTTCCGTTTCAATCGTGTTGTGCTCGCGGTGATAGAACTGAATTGGCTGCATGGAAATCGTGAAACTCCGGAATTAGAGGCGTTGCCATCCTATGGCCGAAAACGCTGGAATCGAAAAGATTTTCAGGCTTCGTTGTTCCACCCTAACTCCATGAGATTTTTCCAAGCCCTGGTAGCGAGTGGTATCGCCATTTTCGCGTTGCCGTTAAGCGCTCAAGATCCTTCGCCCAGTGCGGACATCGATGCGCTGCAGGCGCTTTGGAAGAATTTGGAGGAGCAACAAACCCAGGTCTCCAAGCTCCGAAAGCAACTCACGGAAAATCAGGCCAAGGTCGACCGGATGATGACGGACCTGCAATCCGTCGCCATCGGACTTGAACGCGCCGAGTCCACCTTGGCGGTGCGCGGACAAATCAGTCAACTGGTTCAGAAACAACTGAGCAAAAAGGTCGATGCCTGGAAGCCGGCGTCAGCAACCTCTCCTCCCCTCAAAAAGCGGATCGAGACCTATCAGCTTCACATCGATCAAGCTGAAAAAACCTACGATCGCTCAACCGAAGTCAAGAGCCTCGTCGCCACGCAAGCCAAACTGCTGCAAACGCGAAGAGTGATCAATCAAGCGATTCAGCAACCCCTGGAAGCTTTCCGTCAAACACGAGCGGAGCTGGATCAAGCCAACCTCACACTGGCGGAACTTCGCCGCGACTTCGCCGTTCTCAAACTGCAAACCGTCGAGCAGGCGGATCAAACCGCGCCCCCGTTCCTGCAAAAGGTCGAGGTTCTTTCCTCGCGAAAACGCCCCGTCTATCAAGCCGAGTGGAAGGCGGTGGGCGTTCGACGTCAGCCTCAGGTTGAGAGGCTGAATGCCCTGATTGACGCCCAATTTGAACTCCTGACCGTGCGCGAAACCCAGCTCGCGCGGTGGGCTGAAATCGTGCGAATGCGCAACGCCGAGTGCGAACAATTGATCGCCGAAAGTGAGGACGCAGTTTGGCGCCAATACTGGCAAATTCCGGTGGCGGAGATGAGCCGAGACTCCCAATCCAGTGCCCTGCCGGATGCGGCCAACCGGGACGTCTCCACCATTCTTCACGAAACGGGCGACCGCCTTCTTCTCCTCGCGACCGGTCAAGCGGCCTGGAGTTACGAGAATGCGGGTTCACTCGCTTCCCAGGGATTGCTTCCGCTTCCGACCATGGAACAATTGGCGGCCATGGACTGGAGCGAGACGCTGCAAATGGTCCGCGCGGCAGTGAGAGATGAGCCGACCCGCCAGATTTACGGTGATTCCGGGTTGGTTGATTTGGCCAATATCTGGACAACGGCCGCCCGGGTTCCCTCGGTTGTCGCAACTCGTTCCTTGATCGAGGACGTCATCGGTTTCGATGTCAATGAATCTTGGCTTACCATGGTGAACACCGTCGATCGGCAAATCATTGATGCGGCTCCCAAACGCCTGCCCGACTTTGAACTGGCGGACGAAACCCGCCAGGCTTGGAAAGACTTCGCCAAGCTGGATGCCCGCCGCATGGTCGCCCTTGCCCACTTCAAATCGACCGCCGTCCTTCACTGGATCGATCGGCATGTGCTCAATCTTCTGCTCGATGAACTGGATCGCGTGACGGACGGAACGCCATCAGAATCACTCGACCGAATTCTGATTCGCGCCAAGGATGAAGCGTTGCAGCGAAAGCGCGATTACCTCGTCAAACTCCAGTTTTCCCGGCCGGGAGTAGCCGTCGCAAAGGTCACGTTGGGCGGCGTTGAGGTTGCGGTGGATGAAAGCGAGTTGACCGATTCCCGCAGTCCGAACTGGAATGGCAAGATCCGCTTCGACAACATTCCACCAAACGGCCAGTTGGTCGTCGAAGTTGAAGATCTGGATGATCCCGTCTCAGCCATTACCCTGGATCCAATGGGGGAAAACTGGCTGGGCTATGAACCCGGGCCGGATCTCAATCACCGATTGCGGGTCGATCGCAGTCCAGAGCGCAGTTTTGTTCTCGTTCTGAATCCGGGAACGGATCCCGCCCAAACTCAATCCACCGTCGCCGCAATTTTTAACGAGGAAGAGTTCGGGGCGGGAGACGAAATCGCCCTCTATCTCTCGACCGACTCGGGTATTGTCCGCGCCTCATCCTTCACTCAAAACCACGCTCAGGTTTGGACCGCGATTGAGGCCGCCACAGCCCAGGAAACCCCGCTGCCTCCGTGGGCCGTCGTCACCGCAGGGCGCTATCTCTATAACCAGGGTCGTGGCGACGAGAAGCGGCTGATCCTCATCGAAGCTCAACCGGCTGAAAAACTGAACGAAGCGCTGTTGGCCGTGCGCGAAATGCGAACCCTGGCAACCACCAAACCGTGACCGCGCTTTCTCTCCGATTCAGGCTTTGCCACAGGTTTGCCATTCTCGCGTGTTCGCTCGCCACCCTTGGCATTGCGTCCGCTCAACAAAGCTCTCTGCAACTCGATTGGGAGTTCGAGATCTCCGACGGGGAGGCAACTCGGGACGTTGAAATCCCGAAAGATGGTCTCATCTGGATTCGCCCACTTCAGGTCCCGGAAGGTTTGGAGTTCTTCGCAGAAGTCCTCAACGCCGAATCGCGCGACCGGAAGCGGATGGAGTTTCGCGTGCCCAAGGGCACTCACGAACTCAAAATCTGGGAGCGGTCCGGCGGGGCCACGCCCGGCAAGGCCAAATTCCGTGTCTACTTCGTCGCTGAAACGGACTCCAGCGAACCGGAGAACGACAAAAGCTCCCGTCCTCGCGAAGTGAGGGTGAGCGACTCAATTCCGGTGCGCCTTTACCCCACTGGCGAGGTCGATTTCCTGCGCGTGAATCCCGGCAAACGCGGCTACATCTCGGTGGACGCGCCCAACCCGCCCGAAGGTCTGAGTCTGTGGCCGGAGCTCGCCGACGCATCGGGAAACAGCCTCGGCCTTGGCTCCGGACATACGCCCATTGGCGGCCCCGTCACGATTCGCGTCGCGGATCGCTGGGGCGCCTACGGATCTCTGGAGCCCTTTCAACTTCGGGTGCGATTCGTGCCGGAAATGGACTTTGCCGAACCCAACAACTCGCCTCAGGAAGCCGTCGAAACGCGATTTGGAGCGTGGCACGAGGCTGCAATCATGCCTCAGGGCGACGTCGACTTTTTTCGGATCAAAGCCAGCGAACCGGGTTACCTGCAAATTCGTGCCTACGACCCTCCGGATTTTAACCTGAAATGGGAGATGTTCGATGCGAACTCGAATCTCAGCATCGCCGACGGTTGGATCATGCCAATTCCGGAAGGCGAGTTTTACCTCCGACTCAATGCGGAGGACGAAACCCGGTTCTCCGAAAAGCCATTTCGCTTCCAGATCGTCTGGCGAGCCACCGAGCGAATTTCTCCCCGGCGCAGCAAGGTTGACGAAGCCACCGAAGTCGCCGCCGGCAAATCCATGCGCGTCCGCATTGCCGCCTCCGGCGAAGTCGACCACTTGGCCGTGCGGGTCGATCGCCCCTCCATTGTCTGGTTTCACGGCAAGCTCCCTCCAGGTCTCAACGCCCTTTTCCGAACCAAGGGAGGTCGCGAGGGCAATCCGCTCTGGTTGCGCGACGATCGCGGCCTCATCTCCACCTCGTTCCTGGAGCAGAATAACAAGTATACCGTCGATGCCGCGACCGTCTGGACCGACGTCGAGCCCGATCTCGATTCCAACGAGCCGAACGATTCCCGCGACGTGCGTAAAACGCTCGAAGTCGGCCGTCCCGAGCCCCTCTACCTCTATCCCGGCAACGACATCGACTGGTTCGCCTTTCGGGTCCGCAAATCAGGTTCGATCCGCTTTCGCATCCTGTCGCCGGAAGGCCGGCTCGACGATTTCGAGCAGGGAATCGAATTCGGAGTGACCGATGACAAGGGCCAACCCATTGCCCAGCGCATCGCGGTCAAAACCAGTGGTTACACCTGGGTTGCCGAACCGATCGACCTGCCGAAAGGGAAATTCGGAATCTGGCTCAAGGGGCGTTGGGGAGGGTTTTCACCTCACCCGCTGCGCCTTCTCGCCTCCCCTTTCGACGAAGTGCCCGAATCCGTTCAACAAGTGGGAATCCAGGTTGTCAGCGTCGGCAGCGGTGACGATCTCATGGCCCTGCGCAACATCACCGAAGCCGCCGGAGCCGAATTTATCGCCCCCGTGACAACGGACGCCGAACCTCAAGTCATCGCCAGTCTCAACACGAGTTCCGCTCCGCAGAAATCACAATCGCATTGGTGGATTTGGATCCTCGTCATTCTCCTGGTCATCTGGCTGTTTCGAAAAATGTCAGGCCCCGGCAAACGACGCCCGAAATTCAGCTCTCTCACCGGTTAGAAACGCCAACTGCAACCAAGCATGTTCCGCTCCAAACCGGTTCAGTTTCTGCTCGTCGCTGCCGGGTGGTTCGTCGGCTTCGAGCTCGCGCTTTTCCTCATCGTCATCGGCTTCATGATGCTCTTTACGATTCCGGTGATTTTTTCGCTGGGAATTGAGGAATACCTCCAAGACATCAAGGTCAACATCATATCCTTGGTGACGGCGAATCCTGAAACGGTCTTTTTCTGGAGGGTCGCTGGCGTTCTGGCTCTCTTTCAGAGCTTGGTCCTTCTCGGGTGGAAGCCGCTGCAACAACTCTCCAAGGCGGTCATCTTTTCAGGAATGACGACCGGATTGGTGGCAGGACTTGCGAGCTGGCTTCCCCATCGAGACATCACCGGAGCATTGTTCGGATTCTTCCTTATGGGTGGAGCGGGAGCGTTGGCAACCTGGGCGGTTTTCTACCTCAAAGCGTTCTTCCGCAGAAGCACCGCCCGGTGAGCCGCTACCCCAACTCTTCACCGATCCGGCGACAAACTTCCTCCGCGTTTTCGCGGCTGTTGAACGCGGAAATGCGGAAGTAGCCTTCCCCAGCGGCTCCGAATCCGGCCCCGGGCGTGATGACGACGTTCACCTTCTCGAGCATGCGATCAAACATGCCCCAGCTATCGACACCTTCCGGGCACTGCACCCAGATATAAGGCGCGTTAACGCCGCCAAAAACCTTGAGCCCGGCCGCTTCGCAGGCTTCACGCAACAGCTTGGCATTGCCGAGATAGTGTTCGATCAACGCGGAAACCTGTTCCTTGCCTTCGGGGCTGAAAACGGCGGCGGCACCTTTCTGCACAATGTAGCTGGCGCCATTGAATTTGGTGCTTTGGCGACGATTCCAAAGCGGGTGAATCGCTTGGTCGGTGCCATCAGCCGTCTTGCCGGTCAATTCCTTTGGAACCACGGTGTAGGCGCAGCGAACGCCGGTGAAACCACCGTTTTTGGAGAAGCTCCGGAACTCGATCGCGCAATCGCGGGCGCCCTCAATCTCATAAATGGAGCGCGGCACGTCCGGATCAGTCACAAAGGCCTCGTAAGCGGCGTCGTAGAAAAGAATCGCATCATTCTTCTTCGCATAATCCACCCAGGCCTTGAGCTGCTCTTTGGTCGCGGTTGCTCCCGTCGGATTGTTCGGGTAGCAAAGGTAAACGAGATCGACTTTCTCCTCGGGAATGGCGGGAACGAAGTCGTTCTCGGCGGTGCACGGCATGTAAACCAGCCCCTCATAACTTCCGGATTCATCGGCATCGCCCGTATTGCCAACCATCACATTGGTATCGACGTAAACCGGATACACGGGATCGGTGATCGCAATGGTGTTTCCCGGTCCAAAAATGTCCAGGATGTTGCCGGAATCGCACTTCGAACCATCGGAGACAAAGATCTCGTCGGCACTCACATTCAACCCCGCATAGGCATTGTCGGCAATCGCTTCGCGCAGGAACGCGTAGCCCTGCTCCGGACCATACCCCTTGAAGGTGTCGCGATTTCCCTGCTCATCGACCGCCTCGTGCATCGCCTTGCGGCAGGCCTCGGGCAATGGCTCCGTCACGTCACCAATGCCGCAACGAATCAACTTCTTCGCAGCCTCAGGATTGGCTTCGGTGAAGGCGTTGACCCGGCGGGCGATTTCGGGGAAAAGGTAACCGGCTTTGAGCTTGAGGTAATTGTCGTTAATTCTGGCCATGATGTTGCCGCAGACAAAGCGCGTTTGCTTCGCGATGTCAAGAAAACGGGCATTCAGTCGCGAAAGCCGGGGATTGGGAGAAAGTTCGACGACGTGTCTACAAATTCGGAAAACGCGGCGCCTTAAAGGAAGGAAAGCGACCCGCTTTTCCCATTCCGTTCTTCTTCCCTCCGAACTTCCCGACCATGCCTCCTTCCCCGCACTCTCACTCTGATCCCAAACACGATCCCAAGCGAACGCGAGCGCACCCACCAAAGTCAACGCAGTCACCGGGCTTCCGCGCGAATGTCTACTTTGACTTCACCAACCGCAAAGCGTCCTCGCGGCAACCGTTTACGGAATACTATTCGCTGAACTGGGATGAGACGAACCAGAAGTGGTCATTGTGGGCCGAGGTCGAGCTTTGGGAACCTGTCACCAAGAACGCAAATCGAAAAGGCGGTCGCACCGAAGTTCCCGACGTTTTTCAGTTGCTGAGTGCAGTTTGGAAGGAGCGCGCCGAGGCCGCTCATTTGCGGCTTGATCGCTTTGAGACCAGTGAGGATTTCCCCATCGACCCCAGCCTGGAAGCAAAGCTGGATTCGCTCGAAGACGAGATGCCGAATCCACGCTAAACGATGGTTCCGCAGAGGAATTGTTCTATCGCTACAAAAAACCGGGGATTTTTGTACACACACTTCGGCCGGGTTTCGCCCTATACTTATAGTGGAGTTCTCGATAAACTCCCTTCCACCCCCATTCTCCTCCCTCAATTCCTCAACGACTCCCTGGCATGGACCCAAAGCTCCCCACTCTGGACGACTACCTCGAAGAATATGGCACAATGCTATGGAACTACTGTCTCGCAGAGACTTCGCATCGCCAAGATGCGGAAGACTTGATGCAGATGGTTCTTCTTCGTCTCCGCCGCAGCATCGAACGCGCCGAAAAAGAACCCATCACTTCTCCGCGAGCGCTGGTTTTGTCGATGCTGCGCTACGCGATTCTGGATTTTCGACGCAAGGCGATCCGCTCTCGAATCCTGGAGCAAATCATCGCCGAGGAATTGCTTGGGCAGGGAGGCGTGTTGGACCTCGTTGCCGAATATCACTCGCAGTTAAATCTGCGAGTGTCTTCGGAATTTGAAGCGGCTCGCGCGTTGATCGCGAAACTGCGGAAAGGGAGAAATGTTGCCGGTTTAAGTGAGCGCCAACACCAGGTCGTCTGGGGGTGTATTCTGCAGGAGCGGACTCAGGAAGACGTGGCCAACGAATTGGGGATCGCGAGAGGAACGGTCGCCATTACCCTGGCAAGGGCAAAAACAAAGCTCCAAGCCTGGTTGGAGGAGAAGATCCGAAATCTGAATGATGAGGATGATTCAAGGGACGACGAGGGGGGGGACGACTGGTTCTTCAACCATGGTGACGGCGACCTTCCGTTGTCGCCGACGGATCCGTTCCAATCCGGTCCCCAGGGACTCGCCCTTCCCGAAGACAGTTCCGAGTCCGGTGCCTTGTCCGCCGCGGAAGAAGCTCTCTACGCCGATCTGGCCGAGAAAGATCGCCCGGACCAAACGGATCAATCCAGCTTCCTTGATGAACTTCTCCACTTCTGGCTCCCGTTCGAAACGCTGGCCCTGCAGCACAGCCCATCACTGAGATTGGCGCCACGTCAGGCAGATCGTGTTCTTCGGCTCGTGTTCGAACACGCACTGGAAGACTGGAGAGACGAGATTCCAGCCAGCAAGGAAAATTGGATCGTCGCGTCGCTTCGTGAAGCCAGAGTTTTGATCTGGATAAGGGAAAAAGGATCGAACCTGTCCAATCCTGAACCAGCCCATCTTGGAAGTTCTTGCGCGAGATTTTCCGGAGGTCCCCGTGTTTCGGTCTTTGTCAGTTATTGCCGCGCTGATCGAGAATTGAAGCGGATCAGACAATTGGTCGAGGATATTTCGAATCAATTTGCACGAATAAAATGGAGAGAAGAGAGAATTCTCGAATCCAAAAGGGTCCGGTGGTATACGCGAACGGTTAGCCCTGACTCAGGATCCTACGCTCGCATTTTGGATCAATCTTCCTATGCCTGCATGTCCAGATTACGAAGGCTATCAAGAGAGTCTATACGACACGTTCAGGAACCTATCCTTCCAGTTTATCCCTCGTTGTTCTTTCCACTAACTTCTCATCATCATTTCCTCGAACGAAACCGGATTGTCATCGAGCATCCCCAATTCTGGGACGAGTCGCGGCGATCGTTGAATCGATGTTGCTTCCTTATTCTCATCGTGAGTCGCCAATCCATTCCCGGCTACATTGACAGCAGCGAGCTGTCAGCCTGTTCCCCGTTCCCAATAATCTGGAACGTGGTTTCCCCCATCGAATCTGAGAACCTTGATTGGGTTCTCCCTAAGGCCATTCCGCAATCGGAATCCTTGACCCTTCATCCAAACCCACAAAACCCAACTCCCCGCCTAAACGGCCTCTCCCCCTCCATTCGAGTCACTGCCCACGAACCTGGTTACTGGTTCACCCATCCCGAAAGAGATCACGCCATGAACCGTAAGCAATGCCTCGAACTCAGTCTGAAATATCTTCAAGCGCGAGCGGACCGATTTGAGATCGAACAACTGGAAGACGGCGTCACGGAATGCCCGGAAATCGCGGAATGGTTCCGCTTCACCTGCCGCCACTTCTACGCGCAGGAAATGATCAATTCGTGTGGGAAAGACCAGCCTCACGCCCTCCCATCACTCTGGCCGGAAGGACTTGAGTTCGACTCGACAGAACCGGACCTGATGCTTCCCGAAAACTCAGACGAGCCCTTCGATGATGACTTCTAGCCTGGGTGCAAGGTGTCGCGATTCAATTCCCTCATAAACCTTTCGACGGTTGATATGGATTCCGCGATGATCGACGCCCCGACTTCGACCTGTACTTGAACGAATCTGTTGATGAGGGGATTGGGGAAAGGATTTGCGTTCCTTCGACTTTCAGAAACAGAGCGCCCTTCTCCATTCCGTCCTGATATTCTCCACGCACGTCTGCCAAACCGTCACGGTGCCTTCTTCGCCTTGGACTGGGCGGAAATGTAGGTCTTCACGACCGGGGCCGGAATCGTATACAGGCACGATTTCTCAATCCCACGATTCACAATCGTTTCCATGAGATGCGTCTGAAGAAGTTTTGCCTTCTCAAGAGGAAGGATCATGGCCAGGTTTCCGATCTCTCGGTTGATTCGGAGCCCGCCCGTTGTCTGCTTCGCTTCAGCTTCCGCGAATCGCCAATTGCTGACGCTGGCCCCGGGCGTTCCAAACTGCAGCGCGGCCTGAAGCAACTCATCGGTGTCCTTGCGCCGGCAGTTCACGTTGAGAACCACGCGATCGTTGACCACTCCCCGCGAGTTTTGCCGAAACTCACTCGCGTTCGGATCATGAATCAAGAGCTGGTTGGCGCGCCAATCGGTGCCGCCATTCATTTCGTCAATGGCGCGGACGATTTGCTGGATGCTTGCCGAATGCTTCTGGGCATGAAAGACGCTCGCAAGATTGGTGAGCCCTTTTGAGATCGGGATCTGATAAATGATTCCCCTTCCGGGCTGATCAACCCGGCCCTCTTCCGCCATCGCTTGAAAAACCGCATCGACATCGCACCGGTCGACCACGGCCGTGACGAGCTCCTTGTCATGCGTCTTCGTAATCCGCAGCAACCCCAGCCGATCGCGAAGACCATAACCACGAACATAGGAAATCGTGGGCCCGGGCGCTCCCGCCTTGATCGCCGCCCGCGCCACGCCATCCGCACTGTCCTTCTCCGTAATCAGGACCAGAGCGACGAGCTCCTTGCGAAACTTGATATCGAACGAGACGGACTCGAACGTGTATTTCCCCGGTTCCCAACGGGGATAATCCTCGGCACAGACCAGCTCCTCGCACGGCGTCGCAAAAATCGATCCCGCGCCATAGAGTTGCAGTTTCCCAACCATCACGATCTCTTCCATCAACGTATCCGCCTCCGCATTGGGAACCAGAAAAGTGATGATCTCCTGCTCGGGCGACAACGCGGGAAGAAAGGATTGATACCAGCGCTCGTTCATCAAACTCCCTCGCGCGCTCGTCGTCAGCGCATAGTGGGCGCCCGAAGCCAAAACCGCCTCCAGCACCTGATGCGTGCTGTGGCGGGGCAAAATCGCCGTTACCAGCGAGTAATCCGAATGGCGACTAAACGGCTCCATCGATTGCAGGCACGGTTTCTTGTTTACTCGTTCGATTCACAATCAATCCAACTGTCAGCACCGTAATCACCGGACCAACCGATGCCAGGGCCAGAATTCCAAACCCATTGGTCACGCCCGGGATGTTCGCACCAATTCCCAATCCCATCGCCAGGACCAGGGGAACGGTGATCGGCCCGGTGGTCACCCCGGCACTATCCCACCCGAAATTGACGAATTCCTCGGAAGAAATGATGGTGAGAAAGACGAGCAACAGATAGGGAGGAATCAACAGCATGGTGAGTTCAATCGCGGGAAACGCCATCTGGGTAACTCCGGCCGCAATCCCGAGGCCAACGCCAATCGCGACCGTTTGCATCAATACCTTTTTCTTGAACACCCCGACGGTCGTCGTCTCAACCGTCTGTCCGAGAGCATTCAACGCCGGTTCGGCGAGCGTGGCTCCATATCCCAAAAAGTACGCAAACAGGATCGCGATGACCTTGCCCGTCATCGCATTTTCATAAATGGCAGGAACGGAGCCCTCCATGCCCCATGGTTTGATGGAGGCAAAGGTTGAAGGGATGTTGCTTCCCAACTGGGTTCCCAACGGGGTCAGCCCCAGTGTCAGCCCCAATCCGAACAGCCCCATTCCAACCACGGCAAAAAGAACGCCGATCGCGATTTCATCCGCCCGGCGCAAGCGCTCGCGCAAAACGACCAGCAAGGTCAAAAACAGAAACAGACAGAGAGGCAGAATCGCCTGGGCCGCCATCACGGAAGAAATTCGAAGCTCTCGAAAAAGCTTGAGTTGGTGATCCCAGGGCTGCTGAGTCTGCTCGACAATGAACGTTTCCAGCAGGTTTTTGGAGTCCTTCTTTTCCAACAGGATTTCGGCTCCGCGATGCACAATGCGTCCATCTTCCAGGGTGACCGTTCCTCCACGATAAACCGTCCGATACTCGCTCTCCGCACCGTCCAGTTCTCCGGATTCCAAGTATTCCTGAAACTCTTCTTCCGTAAATTGAGGCATTTCCTTTGCCTTCGTTGGAGTCGCTTCGGACTTTTCGTCCAGCTCAGGATTCACAACTGCAACGATCAACTCCTTCTTGTAGTTTGCCGCGCCGTAATAGTCTTCTGCAGTATAGTGATAGAACGACAACGACAAGACCGCGATCACCGGGAACAGCGAGGCGAGTGTCACAATACCAAACCCCGCGCCACGATCATCATCATCGCCAATGATCCGACAAACCCCGATTCCCAGCGCCAGCACCAAGGGAACCGTCACTGGGCCCGTTGTCACAGCCCCGCAATCCCAGGCCAGGCCGATGATCGGTCTTAGCAACGGGGTATAATAGGCCACCAGGGTCAACGTCGACAGGATCAGAACGATCGGGATAATCAGAAGCTTGAGCGACCAACCGAAGAAGAAGCGGAGAATGCCCAACATCACCGCCAAGCCAACCCCGATCCCGACGCACATCACCAGTTGGGTCGAAAAGTCATTCAACAGGCTGTAGAGAAGCGGCGCATCGCTCGGCATCACTCCACTTCCAGCCTTCTTGAGCACAGAAATCGCGGGCTCCGCGAACGTCGCCCCCACCCCCAACACAAACGAAAAGCCCATAATCATCGGGAGCTTGGAGTTGCGTGGCAGGATCGCCCCGATGGTCTCCCCAAATGGCATCAGCCCCAACCGCAACCCTTCCATGAAGAACGTCAGCCCGATCACGACGATTGCGATCCCAAGAGTGATCGTGGCACCATAAACCACCGGCAAATCCAGAAACAGAATCTGAAACACCACCAAATAGGCGATGATGAACCAAATGCTTTTGACCTGCTCAAGCGCCTTGTCCTTGAAATACCGCCACACAATCGACACCACCCCGCCCAACCCAAGTTGGGCAATCGCGCTCTGTTTGTGGGGCGGAGATTCCGGCATCGGCGCGAACCAAAGCTAGATCCGTGCCATCAGTGGCGCTTGCTGCCCCAAATGATCGCAACGTTGCCGAAATTTCCCCTGAGGATTCCGATCTCGACATTGCAGAAAGGGAGCCTGCGGTTGCGATCACTAGTCATTCACGCAATCTGGATCAGGCTGCGTTCGGCATGACGAACGGAGGGCACAGCTATGGAGGTAAACTTTTCTTCTCAATTCCCTTTCCCAAATAATGGTTCGAACCCGACTCGGCTGACAGAAGTGTCTCATTTTGCTCAAACCGTCAACCTAACTTGATCACCTGTGATACCAAAAAATTCCCTCATTAGGTATTCGATCCGGTTTTCGAAGGATGAATCCGGCACAAGTTTCACCTGCGCAAAAAGGCATGAAAAGAAACACGGAATGTTTGTCCGAGGAACACCTCCCTTTGGAAAGGTAAGGAAATTCCTGAGAATTCCAATCAATGCGCTCCCCTTGGCCCAACATGTTGCCTTACCTCCCTCCTCATCTGCGATTACCGATCGTTTTCGTGCTTTTGGTCGCGAATTCAGGATGCACGAAGAGCGACGAGGCCGCGAAAGAGGCTTCAACCCAATCGCCTCCTGCGAAAGTCGAAACCACGAAGGTGGTGGATCGCTGGTTTGCGGATGAGTTTGAAGCTCTCGGAACCGTGCGGGCTCTGGAGGCAATTGACCTGTCTTCCAACGTTACTGAACGGGTCGCTTCCATCCATTTCGAAGATGGTGATGCCGTCGAGAAAGGTAAGCTCCTGGTGCAGTTGGAGAATTCGGAGGAAATGGCGATCCTCCGAGGCGCTGAAGCGCAGGAGGCTGAGCAAGAGCGGGAAATCAAGCGTTTGGAAGGCCTCGTTCAGGGCGGGGCGGTCTCCGAGGTGAGGCTGGAGGAACACCTGACGAGACGGGACATCGCCCGGCAGGCGGTTGAGGAAGCAAGAGCGCAGATTCAAGACCGCCAGATCAAGGCGCCCTTTGATGGAGTGTTGGGATTTCGCCGCGTCAGTGCCGGAGCCCTCGTCGAGCCCGGTGATTTGATTGCGACGCTCGATATTCTCGATCCCGTGAAGCTGGACTTTACCGTGCCGGAGACGTTTTTGAGCGACTTGAAGTCGGGGCTCGAACTCCAGGCGGAAACGGAGGCGTTTCCGGGTGAACTGTTTTCTGGAAAAGTAACCCAGATTGATACGCGGGTGAATCCGGTAACGCGCTCGGCCACCGTTCGCGCCGAAGTTCCCAATCCAAACAACCGGCTGCGTCCAGGCATGTTAATGACGACGACGCTGGTGAAGCGCCGCAAACAATCGCTCAGCGTGCCGGAACGCTCCCTGGTCTCGGTCCTTTCCGATCATTTTGTGTTTGTGCTAAACGGAGAAGAGACGGTAAAGCGCGTTAAAATCACGATCGGAAGGCGGGTCCCCGGTTTTGTGGAAGTACTCGCGGGACTGACGAAGGGCGACACCATTGTGACCGATGGGTTGATCGGCCTGGTGGATGGACGCTCCGTCGAAATCACCGGAACTTTTGATGGTCCCTCTGAACCCTATCAACCCTCGAGCTCCCTTTAATCACCCGGTTTAGCTGCCACGCCCGCACTCATGGTTCTTTCGGATGTTTCCATACGTCGCCCAGTTCTCGCGACGGTCCTGAATCTGCTACTGGTCACCTTTGGGATCGTATCGTTCACGCAACTCCAGGTTCGCGAGTTTCCAGATATCGACCCTCCGATCGTGACGATCGAAACCTCCTACACGGGCGCCTCCGCACCCGTGGTGGAGCGGAGGATCACCCAGTTGATCGAGGATCGAATCAGTATCGTTGAAGCGATCAAGTCGATTGAGTCTTCAAGCGAAGACGGGCGTTCGATCGTCACGGTGGAGTTCAACATCGAGCGGGATATCGACAATGCGGCGAACGATCTCCGGGAAGCGGTCTCAGGCCTGCTCGACGAACTGCCGGAAGAAGCCGATCCGCCGGAAATCACGAAGGAAGACGCCGCCACGGAGGTCATGATGTGGCTGAGCCTCACCAGCGAGGTGATGTCGCCGGTGGAACTGGCCGATTACGGGGAGCGTTACCTCGTGGATAGTTTTTCCGTGCTCCCCGGTGTGGCGCGAGTGCGCATTTCCGGAGCGTCGAGCTATGCGATGCGGGTGTGGGTGGACCGAAGAGCGTTGGCTGCCCGAAACCTCACCGTGACCGATGTGGAGAATGCGCTCCAACGCCAGAACATCGAACTTCCGGCGGGCACCATTCAATCGCTCGACCGTCAATTCACGGTTCGGATCAAACGCGAGTTTTTGTCGGAGGAAGATTTCCGCAACCTGGTGGTTTTTCGCGGTGAGGACGGCTTCCTGGTTCGCTTGGGCGAAGTCGCTCGCATCGAATTGGGCGCGGAGGAATCGCGGCGCATGTTTCGCGGCAACGGAGCGCCCCGAGTCGGTTTGGGCATCATCAAGCAAAGCCAGGCCAATACCCTCGACGTCTCCCGCGCAGCGAAGAAGGAGATGGAACGGGTTCGTGCGCAGCTGCCGGACGGAATGGACCTTCTGCCCAGCTACGACACCTCCGTTTTCATCGAGGAATCGCTGAAACAGGTCGGCATGACCCTGTTCGTGGCGGTGTTGCTGGTTGTGGCCGTGATTTACCTGTTCTTGGGCAACGTTCGCGCCATGCTGATCCCGGCGGTTACCGTTCCGGTCTCGCTCATCAGCACGTTCATCGTGATCAACATGTTGGGATTTTCTGTGAACCTCCTGACGCTCCTCGCGTTGATCCTCGCGATCGGCTTGGTGGTGGATGATGCGATCGTCGTGCTGGAGAACGTCTATCACCGCATTGAGCTCGGCGAGCATCCCCTGGCCGCCGCGTTTCGCGGAACCCGGCAAGTCGCCTTCGCGGTCATCGCCACCACCCTGGTGTTGGTGGCGGTGTTCGTCCCGATCTCGTTTCTGGAAGGAGACATCGGCAAGTTGTTTACGGAGTTCGCCATCACGCTCGCCGTTGCCGTGTGTTTTTCCAGTCTCGTGGCGCTGACGTTGTCTCCCATGATTGCGTCGAAAGTGCTGAAAGCGGAAACGGCACGGGGCAACTGGCTGACTCGATTCGTGGACTGGTTATTCCGTGGGTTTGAATCCGTGTATCGCCGCATTCTGGGCGCGATGCTGAAAATCCCCATCCTTGCCATCGTCATTGTCGGGGGATTCTTTGCCGCGGCCTGGTTCCTCTACAAAACGCTGCCCCAGGAGTTCACCCCAAAGGAAGATCGCGGCGTTTTCTTTGTCGTCACCTCGGCTCCGGAAGGAACCAGCTACGGTTCGATCATTGAAACAATGGACGAAGTGGAGGAGCAACTGATGTATCTGAACGAGGAAACCAAGGAAGCTTCCTGGGTTCTGGTGCGAGCACCACGTGGATTTGGCAACATCGCAGATTTCAACCAAGGCGTCACCATCGTGGTCCTTTCGGATTGGGCGGAGCGACGATCCGGCTGGGAAATCATGGATGAAGTCCGGGGACGACTCGGCGGGATTCCCGGCGTGAAGAATTTCCTGGTGATGCGGCAGGGCCTGACCCGCGGTCTCCAAAAGCCCGTTCAATTCGTGATCGGTGGTCCGGAGTATGGATTGATTGCCGAATGGCGCGACGCGCTCCTCGCAGAGATCAAAAAGAATCCCAAAATCATCGGCGTCGACTACGACTACAAGGAAACGAAGCCGCAACTGCGGGTGAACATCAATCGCAACCGCGCCGGCGATCTCGGCGTCTCGATTCAAAACATCGGCCGCACCCTGGAAAGCCTGTTGGGGTCACGCTCCGTCACCACGTTTATCGAACGCGGGGAAGAGTACGACGTGATCGTGGAAAGTGATTATGATCGAAAACGCACGCCAGCGGACCTTACCAATATTTACGTCAGGTCCGAGCAGACCGGAGAATTGGTCCCGCTTTCGAATCTGGTGACGATTGAAGAGGTGGCCGACTCCGGCGCGTTGAACCGCTACAACCGCATTCGCGCGATCACGATTGAAGCGAGCCTTGCCGAAGGCTACCGGCTCAGTGAAGCCCTGGACTTCTTTGACGAAGCAGCGGCTCGCGTCATCCCGAAAGAGGCGATCATCAGTTACAAGGGCGAGTCGCTAAACTACAAGGAGTCCGGAAGTTCCGCGATTTTCGTGTTCGTTCTCGCCCTGCTGGTCGTGTTTCTCGTCCTCGCCGCCCAATTCGAAAGTTTTGTCCAGCCGGTGACGATCATGCTCGCGGTGCCCGTGGCCGTCGTCGGTGGCTTGTTCGGACTTTGGGTCACCGGCTTGGCCCAAAACATTTACACACAAATCGGCACCATCATGCTGATTGGTTTGGCGGCGAAGAACGGAATCCTGATTGTGGAGTTCATCAATCAACTCCGCGATGAAGGATTGAAGTTCAACCAGGCCGTTCTCGATGGTTCGGTCAGGCGTTTGCGCCCGATCGTGATGACCGGACTGACCACGTTGATGGGCTCGGTGCCGCTCGTCATCACTTCCGGAGCAGGAGCGGAAACCCGCGTGGTGATTGGGGTTGTGATTCTTTTTGGAGTTGCATTTGCCGCAGTTTTCACCTTGGTCGTGGTGCCGCTCGGCTATCAACTGATTGCCCGCCGAACGAAAAGCCCGGAAGAGCACATTCGAAAGCTGAATGCCGCCTTGGCAGAGCCCGAGCCTGAGTCCAAGTGAACATTTTTTCCCTGACAGATTTCAAGTCGTCCCCCCTTCGCCACCTCACCGTTTTCTCAACGGTGGGGTTCGTGTTGTTGGGGCTGGTTGGTTGTACGGTAGGCCCTGACTACCGTCGTCCGCTCGTCAATGGCCAGTTGCCAACAGCCTTTGATGCGCCACCTGGCTGGAAGCTTGCCACGCCCGCCGACAAAGAGAAACTCGCCACATGGTGGGACTGCTTTGGCGACAAGCGTCTCGATGATCTCATGAAGCGTGTGGAGGCGGAAAATCAGGAAATG
This sequence comes from uncultured bacterium, assembly GCA_963977015.1. Classification (GTDB taxonomy): domain Bacteria; phylum Verrucomicrobiota; class Verrucomicrobiia; order Verrucomicrobiales; family DEV007; genus JBCDHN01. The sequence goes on from CAXBMO010000005.1 coordinate 355,077, forward strand.
ATCGCCGCACTGCATCGAGTGGAGCAGGCCCGCGCCATCTCCCAAGCCGCCAATTCCGCCGCGTTTCCCGGCATCAGTTTCGATCCTTCCGCAACCCGCGGCCGACGCTCCGGCACGGTCAGCGACACCTCGAGCAATTTGACGGGCCGGACGACCACCAATCTGACGCTCCCGCTGAATCTGGGTTACGAAATCGACTTTTGGGGCAAGATCCGCCGCGGAACCGAGGCCGCCAAGGCGGAAACTGAGGCTGACGAAGCGCTTCGTCGCCAGTTGCAACTAACCCTGCAAAGTGAACTCGCCGTTCAATATTTTGGCATGCGTTCCCTCGATGCAGAGATCGAGCTCTTTGAGGCCGAGGTGGAGTTGCGCCGGAAAGCGCTCGAGTTGAACCAAAAACGCTTCGAAGCCGGCGACACCGACGAGGTCGATGTCTCTCGCGCCGAAACGGAGATGTCTGCCACGGAAACCGAGTTGATCGGGCTTCGCCAAAATCGTTCGGAATTCGAAAACGCCATCGCGGTTCTGATCGGGAAACCTTCTTCCGGCTTTCGAATTGCGCCATCTCCGCTCGGTTTCGCCCCTCCACGCATCCCAGTTTCGGTTCCCTCCGAGCTCTTGGAACGACGCCCTGACATCGCCGCGGCCGAGCGAATCATGATCGCGGAAAACGCGCGAATCGGTGTCGCCAAAGCCGCGTTTTTCCCTTCGGTAAGCTTTAATGGAAGCATTGGGCTGGAGAGCGGCAGCACCTCGCAACTGTTCGATTACGCGAGCCGGACTTGGGGACTGGGGCCCGAAATCAGTTTCCCCGTCTTCGAAGGAGGCCTGAACAAGGCAGAGCTGGCGCGCAGTGAGGCGCGCTACGACGAAACGGTCGCGAATTACCGGCAGACGATCCTTCAGGCCGTGCGCGAAGTCGATGATGCACTCGTCGCTGTCGATCGCTTGTCGCAACGGTTCGCCTCACAGCAACGCACCGTCTCCGCCGCCGCTCGAACCGTCGAACTGTCGCAGCAACGCTACGATGCCGGGGTTGTGGCCTATTTTGAGGTGGTGGATGCCCAGCGCACCGAACTCTCCGCGCGCCAAGCCGCGGTTCGCCTGCGCGCCGCCCAATATCTCGCTTCGATCGCGCTGGTGAAAGCGCTGGGCGGCGGTTGGGAGTAGCATTGCCTTCCTGAACGTAAGATCGGGCTCCCAAAAGATGGAGAGGCGCGCAATGGGACCTTCGGCTCGATATTGAGGAAGTGTAGTGCCCCCTTACTTTTTGGACAGCCAATAGTGTTGTTTAGGCTGCAATTTTGCATAGGTCTTGGTTTCGTTGATTGGGTGTGCGGAAGTT